>NZ_LMGU01000001.1:0-1200000 GCF_001427525.1 Microbacterium sp. Root61
ATGGTACTGCAGGGGGGACCCTGTGGGAGAGTAGGACACCGCCGGACTTCTTTCGAGAAATGGCCACCCAACGCTGGGTGGCCATTTCGCGTTAACACGCGAAGTTGCGCCGCCCCGCGTCTGCGGGTGGCCTCCGGATTCGATCGCGCACGTCGATCTCGAATCCTTCGCATCGCCTGTGCACTTTCGGGCGTTGAGGGGGATCGATCCGACAGAATGGTTGAGGACAACCAGCCGATCGACGGGAGAGCGATGACGCACGAGCGCAACATCCTCGTGGTGGCGCACGCGCGCCGCGACGACACGGTCGAGGCGGCGCAGCGGGTCTTCGAGGCGCTGCGCGTCGCAGGGGCTCGTGCCGTAGTTCCTCCGGATGATCGCGAGGAGCTCATCGAGGTGCTCGGCGAACTCCCCGATGTCCTTCGTCTCGGCATCGACGTGCCAGTCGACGCCATCGAGCTCGCGATCGTGCTCGGCGGTGACGGCACGATCCTGCGCGCGGCCGAACTCGTGCGCGACGGCACGGCTCCCGTGCTGGGCATCAACATGGGGCACGTCGGCTTCCTCGCGGAGATCGAGCGCGACGACATGGATGACGCGGTCCGCCGTGTGATCGACCGCGACTACACCGTCGAGGAACGTCTGGCGCTGCAGGTGCGGGTCAAGGACTCCGCCGACTCCGTCATCTACGAGACCTGGGCGCTGAACGAGGCGACGGTCGAGAAGGCGAGCCGGGAGCGCATGCTCGAAGTCGTCATGGAGATCGACGGACGCCCGCTGTCCACCTTCGGCTGCGACGGTGTCGTCGTGTCCACGCCCACCGGGTCCACTGCATACAACTTCTCCGCCGGCGGTCCGGTCATCTGGCCGACGGTCGAGGCCATCGCGGTCGTGCCGCTGTCGGCGCATGCGCTGTTCGCCGAGCCCCTGGTGGTCGGTCCGGAAGCCTCGATCGCGATCGAGGTGCTCGAGCGCACCAACGGCACCGGCATCCTCTGGTGCGATGGTCGCCGCTCGCACGACCTGCCTCCGGGCGCTCGTGTGGTCGTCCGGCGCTCCGAGCGTCCCGTGCGTCTCGCACGGCTGCATCCCGCCGCCTTCACCGACCGTCTGGTGCGCAAGTTCCGCCTGCCCGTCGAGGGCTGGCGCGGCCCCGCCGCCATCACGGGCACCATCACCACGCGTTCGGCGACCTCGTGAGCGAGGGCGCACTGTGATCGAGGAGATGCGGCTGCGCGACCTCGGCGTCATCGCAGAGGCGACACTGCCGATGGGGCCCGGATTCACCGCGATAACCGGCGAGACCGGCGCCGGCAAGACCATGGTCGTAACCGGTCTGGGGCTGCTCCTGGGCCAGCGCGCCGATTCCGGCGCGGTGCGTGCCGGTGCTCAACAGGCATCCGTCGACGGAGTCTGGATCGTGTCCGAGCGCGGCGCGGTCGCCGACCGGGTGCGCGACGCCGGCGGCGAACTCGAACCGCTCGGCGATGGGCGGGCGGAGCTGTTCGTCGGCCGCACCATCTCCAGTGAGGGACGCAGCCGAGCCTCGGTGGGCGGCCGCGCGGCCCCCGCCGGTGTTCTGGCCGACCTGGCGGATGAACTCGTCGTCGTGCACGGCCAGTCCGACCAGCTGCGGCTGCGCTCCGCCGTCGCCCAGCGCGATGCGCTCGACCGCTTCGGCGGTGTGCCGGTGGCCGAGGCCCTGGCCGCGTATCGTGCGACGTTCGATCACTGGCGCGAGACCGATCGCGAGCTCACCACGCTGCTCACCGACCGCGATGCGCGACGGGCCGAGGCTGCACAGCTGCGCGAGGCCATCACCGAGATCGAAGCAGCCGACCCGCAGCCGGGGGAGGATCTCGAGCTCCATCAGCGCGCGGAGCGTCTGGCGAATGCCGAAGACCTCCGCGTGGCGGCCGCCACGGCCCACGACGCACTCTCCGGCGAGGACGACGCCCCGGATGTCGGGACGTTGCTCGCCGAGGCGCGCAGGGCGCTGGAGCGCGCTACGTCCAGCGACGCCGCGCTGGAGGCTCTGGCCGAGCAGGTGGCCGATCTGGGCTACCGTGCCGCCGATGCGGCCGCGGGCCTCGCCGGCTACCTCGCCGACCTCGATGAGGGCGGCCCGCACGAACTGGCCACGGTCGAGGAGCGGCGCGCCGTCCTCGGTACGCTCATCCGCACCCACGGCACGCTGGACGCCGCGATCGACCTGCTGCAGAGCGGGTCCGCGCGCCTGGCCGAGCTGGATGACGACGGCGACCGCATCGAGCGACTGACGACGGAACGGGATGCCGCGGCCACCGCGCTCGACGCCGCTGCCGGTCTGCTCACCGCGGCCCGGATCGAGGCCGCCGGTCGACTGGGCGACGCCGTCAGCGCGGAGCTGCGCGAGCTCGCCATGCCGGACGCCCGACTCTCGGTCGAAGTCACGGAGGGCGCGCTGTCCACTTCCGGACGCGACGACGTCGCGATCCTCCTCGCGCCGCACCCGGGCGCCGAACCCCGCCCCGTATCGCGCGGTGCCTCCGGCGGAGAGCTCAGCCGCGTCATGCTCGCGATCGAGGTCGTCATCGCCGGCACCGACCCGGTACCCACCTTCGTCTTCGACGAGGTCGACGCCGGCATCGGCGGTGCCGCCGCGATCGAGGTCGGGCGCCGGCTCGCCCGGCTCGCCGAGACCTCGCAGGTCATCGCCGTCACCCACCTGGCGCAGGTCGCCGCTTTCGCCGGCAACCACCTCACGGTGGTCAAGGCCAATGACGGCTCGGTCACCGCGTCCAGCGTGCGGCGGCTAGGCGGTGCCGACCGCGAGTCCGAGATGGCGCGGCTCCTGTCCGGACTGCCCGACTCCGATGCCGCCCTCACCCATGCGCGAGAACTGCTCGCGCTCGCTCACAACCGCTGACGACGCATCGGCGCGGCCCGCCCGACGTGTTTCGCAGCTTCCTCCCGATAGCGACTGATAGGATAAAAGCCCGTGACGGACACTTCTCAAACGGCTGCTAATTCGAACGACACCACTAGGCACATTTTCGTGACCGGAGGTGTCGTTTCCTCGTTGGGGAAGGGCCTCACGGCCGCGAGCCTGGGCAATCTCCTCACGGCTCGCGGACTGCGCGTCGTCATGCAGAAGCTCGATCCGTACCTCAACGTCGACCCCGGCACGATGAACCCGTTCCAGCACGGCGAGGTCTTCGTGACGGATGACGGGGCCGAGACCGACCTGGACATCGGCCACTACGAGCGTTTCCTCGACATCGAGCTCAGCCAGGCCGCCAACGTCACGACCGGCCAGATCTATTCGCAGGTCATCGCGAAGGAGCGTCGCGGCGAGTACCTCGGCGACACCGTGCAGGTCATCCCGCACATCACGGACGAGATCAAGCGCCGCATGCGGCTGCAGGCCGACGAGTCGCCGAAGCCCGATGTGATCATCACCGAGATCGGCGGCACGGTCGGCGACATCGAGTCGCAGCCGTTCATCGAGTCGGCGCGTCAGATCCGCCACGAGCTCGGACGTCAGAACGTCTTCTTCGTGCACGTCTCGCTGGTGCCCTTCATGGGCGCGTCGGGCGAGCAGAAGACCAAGCCGACCCAGCACTCGGTCGCGACCCTGCGCTCGATCGGCATCCAGCCGGACGCACTCGTGCTGCGCAGCGACCGTCCCGTCACCGAGGCGAACAAGCGCAAGATCGCCCTCATGTGCGACGTGGACGAGGACGCCGTGGTCAACGCCGTCGACGTGCCGAGCATCTACGACATCCCGACGATGCTGCACGAGCAGGGCCTCGACGAGTACATCGTGCGCACCCTAGGGCTCACCAAGGCCGCGGCCGTGGACTGGACGCGCTGGGAGCGTGTGCTGCAGGCCGTGCACAACCCGAAGCACGAGGTCACGATCGGCCTGGTCGGCAAGTACATCGACCTGCCGGATGCCTACCTTTCGGTCACCGAGGCGCTCAAGGCCGGCGGGTTCGCGCAGGAGACGCACGTCAAGATCCGCTGGATCCCGTCCGATGAGTGCGAGACCCCCGAAGGTGCCGCTAGGGCGCTCGCACCGGTCGACGGGATCGTCATCCCGGGCGGATTCGGCATCCGCGGCATCGAGGGCAAGATCGGCGCGCTCAAGTTCGCGCGCGAGCAGGGCATCCCGACGCTCGGCATCTGCCTCGGCCTGCAGTGCATCGTGATCGAATACGCCCGTCACGTCGCGGGCATCACCGACGCGTCCTCGAGCGAGTTCGACCCGGACACCACGGCGCCGGTCATCGCGACGATGGAGGAGCAGGTCGACATCATCGAGAGCGGCGACCTCGGCGGCACCATGCGCCTGGGCCTGTACCCGGCCGATCTCGCTGAGGGATCGATCGCGGCAGAGGTCTACGGCGCCTCGCAGGCGTCCGAGCGTCACCGTCACCGGTACGAGGTGAACAACCGCTACCGCGATCAGATCGCCGCGGCCGGCCTCGTGTTCTCCGGCCTGTCGCCCGACCGCAACCTCGTCGAGTACGTCGAGCTGCCGCGCGACGTGCACCCGTACTACATCGCCACCCAGGCCCACCCGGAGCTGCGCTCGCGTCCGACCGACGCGAACCCGCTGTTCCGCGGGCTCGTCGGGGCGGCACTGGAGCGGCACCGCGCCAGCGAGCTGTTCGACGACGTCGAGAATGACTGACACCGCGGCGTCGCACCACTCTGAGCTGCGCGACGAGATCGTCGAGCCGACGATCGTCGCGAGCGAGCGCGTGTACCAGGGGCGGATCTGGGATGTGCGCTCGGATACGTTCCGGTACAACGGGCACGACCTGGTGCGCCAGTACGTCGCGCACCCGGGCGCCGCGGCCATCGTCGCGCTGGATGAGCAGGACCGGGTCCTGCTCATCCAGCAGTACCGGCATCCGATCCGGCATCGCGATTGGGAGATCCCGGCGGGGCTCCTGGACGTCGCGGGGGAGTCGCCCCTCGAGTCGGCGCGCCGCGAGCTCGCCGAGGAGGTCGACCTGGTCGCCGCCGAGTGGGAGTCGCTCGTCAGCGTCTTCACGACGCCCGGCGGCAACGACGAGATCGTGCACGTGTTCCTGGCGCGCGGCCTCGCCCCCAGCGACCAGCCGCACGCGCGCGAGGCGGAGGAGGCCGACATCCGCATCGAATGGGTGCCGTTGGCGGATGCCGTGACGGCCGTGCTGGAGGGACGGATGCGCAACGGCATCCTCGCCTCCGGCGTCCTCGCCGCCGCGGAGAAGCTCCGGCGCGAGGCCGCGGGCTGACATGCGGCTGGATCGGGCGGTGGACGCGTACCTGCGCCATGTCTCGATCGAGCGCGGGCTGTCCGAGCACACGGTCTCGGCGTATCGGCGCGACCTGTCCGGGTACCTCGCCTGGCTGGCAGAGCGCGGCGTGGACGAATCGACACAGGTCACGCCCGCCCTCGTCGGCGAGTTCATCGCCGACAGGGCATCTGCACAGCCCGCACCCGCGGCATCCAGTCTCGCCCGCCTGCAGAGCTCCGTGCGCGGGCTGCACCGCTTCCTCGTACGCGAAGGGATCGAGGCTGAGGACCCGACCGGAAGGCTGCGCCCGCCGAAGGCTCCGCGGCGCCTGCCCAAGGCCCTCACGATCGAGCAGGTCGAGCGCCTGCTGGACGCCTCCGGACCCGCTCCGGCCGATGCGCCGGCGGGGGAGCTGATCGGCGTGCGCGACCGCGCGCTGCTCGAGCTGCTGTACGCCACCGGGGCCCGCGTGTCCGAGATCGTGCAGCTCGACGTAGACGACGTCGGGCACGGAGAGGCGCTCCGCGTACGTGGCAAGGGATCGAAGGAGCGCATCGTGCCGGTCGGGTCGTACGCCCGGGCGGCGATCGATGCGTACCTGACGCGGGTGCGCCCCGAACTCTCCCGCCGAGGACGCGCGACCCCGAAGCTCTTCCTCGGCGCCCGTGGCGCGCCGCTGTCGCGACAGAGCACATGGCTGATCATCCGGGATGCCGCGGCGCGCGCGGATCTCACCGCCCACGTCTCGCCGCACACGCTGCGCCACTCGTTCGCCACGCACCTGCTCCAGGGCGGCGCCGACGTGCGCGTCGTGCAGGAGATGCTCGGCCACGCCTCGGTGTCCACGACCCAGATCTACACGCACGTCACCGTCGACGCGCTGCGCGATGTCTACGCGACCTCTCACCCCCGCGCGCGCTGAAGCGATTTGGCGTCTACCTGAGATCTTCGCCACACTGGGCGGTTGGCGCCGTCACTGGGGCGGCCTCAAGGATTCCCGGGGGGAACACATGAAGAACACACGCGCGCGCCTTGCCGCCGCTGCCATCGTGCTGACGGCCATGGTGACGCTGAGCGGCTGCTCGATGCTCGACCAGTTCCTGCCGTCGTCGCAGCCCGTCCGCGACGCCGAGACCGGCGAGGTGACCGAGGAAGCCGGCAACGCCGACGTCTTCGCGGTCCAGGTGGGCGACTGCCTCAACACGGCCGGGATCGACACGGAAGAGGTCAGCAGCCTCCCGATCGTCCCGTGCACGGAGCCGCACGACGACGAGGTCTACTTCTCGTACCAGGTCGCGGACGGCGCCTTCCCGGGCGAGGAAGCGCTTATCGCCGATGCCCAGGAAGCCTGCGCGGTCGAGTTCACGACGTTCGTCGGTCTCGCCTACGAAGAGTCGGCGCTCGACCTCTGGCCCATGTACCCCACCGAGGGTTCGTGGGACTCGGGCGACCGCGAAGTGCTGTGCATCGCGTGGGATCCGTCCGGCGCGAAGCTCACCGGCACCCTCGCCGGCGCAGCGCGCTGAGTCCGTGTTCGCGGCGCTTACCCCTCGGGTAGGCGCCGCGACGCCGTTTCTGCCCGTACGGAGGCCTGTTGCCGACTACTATCGAGCGAGCATGAGGAAGCGAGACCACGGTGGCTGAGAGCAGAACGAAGACCAGGTCGACGAAGACCTCGGAGTCCGAAACCCCCATGGGGCCGACCGGGCGTCCGTACCACGGTTTCCCGACCCCTCCGAAGCTCAACGGGCACGGACCGGCTCGGATCATCGCCCTGTGCAACCAGAAGGGCGGGGTCGGCAAGACCACGACCACGATCAACCTGGCTGCCGCGCTCGCGCACTACGGCCGGCGGGTGCTCGCCGTCGACTTCGACCCGCAGGGCGCCCTCTCGGCGGGCCTCGGCGTGCAGACCCACGACGTCCCCACGATCTACGACCTGCTGCTGGATACCAAGCGCAACGCCAAGGACGTCATCGTCCACACGGCGACCCCCGACCTGGACATCATCCCGGCGAACATCGACCTGTCCGCGGCCGAGGTGCACCTCGTCAACGAGGTCGCCCGCGAGACGATCCTGGCCCGCGTGCTGCGTCAGGTCGCACCGGACTACGACGTGATCCTGATCGACTGCCAGCCGTCGCTCGGGCTGCTCACGGTCAACGCGCTCACGGCCAGCCACGGCGTCGTCATTCCGCTCGAGTGCGAGTTCTTCGCCCTGCGCGGCGTCGCCCTCCTCATCGAGACGATCGAGAAGGTCCGCGACCGCCTGAACCCGTCGATCACCATGGACGGGCTGCTCGCCACCATGTACGACCCGCGCACGCTGCACTCGCGCGAGGTGCTGGAGCGCGTTGTGGAGGCCTTCGGCGACGATGTGCTCGAGACGGTCATCGGTCGCACGGTCAAGTTCCCGGATGCCTCGGTGTCGGGCATGCCGATCACCGAGTTCGCGCCCGAGCATCCAGCCGCCCAGGCCTACCTGCGGCTGGCGCGGGAGCTGGTCGCTCGTGGCGCCGTCGCCTGAGGAGAGCCCCATCGACCCGGTCGCTGAGCGGACCGAACCGGACGAAGCCGCTGACAACGGCCGATTCCGCGTTTCGCTCAGCGTGTTCGACGGACCGTTCGACCTGCTCCTGACCCTCATCTCCAAGCACGAGCTCGACATCACCGAGATCGCGCTGAGCAAGGTGACGGACGAATTCATCGCGTACCTGCGCCAGCTCGACTCCGACGACGACATGGACCAGGCATCCGAGTTCCTCGTCGTGGCCGCCACCCTGCTCGACATGAAGGTCGCCGGGCTCCTGCCGCAGGGCGAGCTCGTCGATGCGGAATCCGTCGCGCTGCTCGAAGCGCGCGACCTGCTGTTCGCGCGCCTGCTGCAGTACCGCGCGTTCAAGCAGGTCTCGACGTGGTTCTCCGCGCAGCTGCAGACCGAAGATCGCCGGCACGTGCGGGCCGTGCGTCTCGACGAGAAGTACCGCCGCGCCGCGCCCGAGCTGGTCTGGACGCTCAACGCCGACGACTTCGCCGCGCTGGCGCTGCTCGCGATGACGCCGCGCGAGATCCCGCACGTCGGCCTGGACCACCTGCACGCGCCGCTGGTCAGCATCCGCGAGCAGGCCGCCGTCGTGGTCGCGCTGCTGCGCAACGCGGGCGCTCTGTCCTTCCGCGAACTGGTCGCCGGCGTCACGCAGCCCGGCGTGTTCGTGGCGCGCTTCCTGTCCGTGCTCGAGCTCTACCGCCACGCCGCGCTGTCGTTCGAGCAGCTCGAGCCGCTCGGCGAGCTGACCTTGCGCTGGACCGCCGAGCGGTGGTCCGAAGAGAACCTTGCGACCCTGGGGGCCGACTATGACCGATGAGCCGACTGAGCAGACGATGCGCGAGACGGATGCCGCGGCATCCGAGTCGTCCGAAGCCCCTGCGCGCCCGCACGACGTGGTTTCCGTCGCCCGCCGGCTCGAGGCCATACTGCTCGTGATCGAGGAGCCCCAGAGCCTCGTGAGCCTCGCTGCGGCGGTCTCTGCTCCGGTCCCGGCCGTGCGACAGGCGATCGAGGGTCTCGTCGAGGACTACGACGGCCTCGCCGGCGGACCGCGACGCGGGTTCGAGCTGCGCGAGGTCGGCGGCGGCTGGCGGCTCTACGTGCGCGAGGAGCACGACGACGTGGTGTCGGAGTTCGTCAACACGCAGGCGCCGTCGCGGTTGTCGCAGGCGGCCCTGGAGACGCTCGCCGTGATCGCCTACAAGCAGCCGGTCTCGCGCAGCCAGGTCGCATCGATCCGGGCGGTCAATGTCGACTCCGTGGTCCGGACGCTGCTGGCGCGCGGGCTCATCACCGAAGTGTTCACAGACGCGGAGACGGGGGCCATCAACTACGGCACCACCGACGCGCTCCTGGTGAACCTCGGGATCAACTCGCTCGACGAGTTGCCGCACATTTCACCGCTCCTGGACGACGGCGCGGACGGATTCGACGAGGTGGGACGATGAACGACGATTCGACAGACCGGCCGACAGAGGGCGTGCGGCTGCAGAAGGTCCTCGCGAACGCGGGCGTCGCCTCGCGCCGTGTGGCCGAAGAGATGATCGTGGACGGTCGCGTGCGCGTGAACGGCGAGGTCGTGACCGAGCTCGGCAACCGCATCGATCCCGAGGTCGACCTCGTGGACGTGGACGGCACGGCGATCCAGCTCGACCAGTCCAAGCGCTACGTGATCCTGAACAAGCCGACCGGGGTCGTGAGCTCGATGCTCGACGACCGTGGCCGGCGCGATCTGCGCGAGTTCACGGCGGACTGGGACGAGCGGCTCTACAACGTCGGGCGTCTGGATGCCGACACCAGCGGTCTGCTCGTGCTCACCAACGACGGCGATCTGGCACACGTGCTCGCGCACCCGTCGTTCGGCGTCACCAAGGTCTACATCGCCAAGGTCGAAGGCCGCGTGACGCCGCAGGTCATCGCGACGCTGACGCGCGGCATCGAGCTGGAGGACGGCCACATCGCCGCCGACAAGGCGCGGCTGCTGTCGTCCTCGGCCGAGGGAGAGGGCTCGCTGGTCGAGCTGACCCTGCACTCCGGACGCAATCGCATCGTGCGGCGCATGATGGCGGCGGTCGGTCACCCGGTCCTCGAGCTGGTCCGACGTCAGTTCGGCCCGCTCCACCTGGGAAGCCTCCCAGTGGGGAAGGCCCGCGAGTTGACTAAAGTAGAACGTGGCGCGCTATTGACCCTGTCGCGCGCAGCGCCGGGGGACCAGGAGAAGTAGCCGTGAGCGAATCGAACGCAGCATCCGTGCGCGCGCGCGTCGCCGCACGGGTCGGCGGCACGGTCCGCATCGTCGGTGCCGGCCTGCTCGGCTCGAGCATCGGTCACGCGCTGACCGCCCTCGGCGTCGACGTGGTCCTCGCCGACTCCTCGCCGTCGCAGCTGCGTCTCGCGATCGACTACGGCGCGGGTCGCGCCGCGGCTGAGACCGATGCCCCGTCGCTGGTGGTCGTGGCGGTTCCGCCCGATGTCACCGCCGACGTGATCGCCCGCGAACTGGCCGCCTATCCCGACGCCGTCGTGACGGATGTCGCCAGCGTCAAGCTCGAGCCGCTGCACGCGCTCCGGGCCCGTGGTGTCGACCTCACCCGCTACATCGGCTCGCACCCGCTCGCCGGCCGTGAGCGCGGCGGGGCGATCTCCGCCCGCGCCGACATCTTCGTCGGGCGCCCCTGGGTCGTCTGCCGCGATGAAGAGACCTCCGCCGCCGACCTCGCGCTGGTCGAAGGGCTCGCGCTCGACCTCGGCGCGACGCCGATCGAGATGACCCCGGAGGAGCACGACCGTTCGGTCGCGCTCGTCTCGCACGTCCCGCAGCTCGTCGCGAGCCTGCTCGCCGGACGCTTCGTCGACGCGCCGGACGGCTCGCTGCGCCTGGCCGGACAGGGTGTGCGCGACACGACGCGGATCGCGGCGTCCGCCCCCGAACTGTGGGTGCAGATCCTCGGCGCCAACGCGGCACCGGTCGTCGACGTTCTCGACGCACTGGCCGCCGACCTGACCTCCGTCGCCGATGCCCTGCGCGCCCCTGATGCGCCGGGCGCCCGTCGCTCGGTGGCCGATACGATCCGCCGCGGCAACGAAGGCGTCGAACGACTGCCCGGCAAGCACGGCCAGAACCGCCGCTTCGAGTCCATCGTCGTGATGGTCGACGACACCGCCGGTCAGCTCGGACGCCTGTTCGGCGAGCTCGGCGAGCTCGACGTCAACGTCGAGGACCTCCGCCTGGAGCACTCGCCGGGCGCCCAGTTCGGCCTCGCCGAGATCAGCGTCGAGCCGAGCGCGGTGCGCCGGGCCGTCGAGGGTCTCGAAGCCCGCGGCTGGAAGATTGCGAGCACCTCCAATGACTGACTTCTCGACATCGCACGAGGCTCCGGCGATCATCGCGATCGACGGACCCGCCGGCAGCGGCAAGTCCAGCGTCTCCAAGCAGGTCGCCCGTCGCCTCGGCTACGGCTACCTCGACACCGGCGCCGCCTACCGGGCGCTGGCGTGGCTCGCGATCCAGCGGGGCGTCGACACGTCGGACGCGTCATCCGTCCTGGACGTCTCCGGCGACTTCGACTACGCCATCTCGCTCGACCCCGATGACTACTGGGTGCGCGTCGGCGAGACCGACGTCACCGCCGCCATCCGCGAGCCCGAGGTGTCCGACGCCGTCAGCGGCGTCGCACGCGTTCCCCCCGTGCGCGAGGGCATCAACCACCTGTTCCGTGCCCTCGTGGCCGGCTCCGGCCTGCCCGGTGTCATCGTCGAAGGACGCGACATCACCACAGTGGTGGCTCCGGACGCGCCCGTGCGCGTCCTGCTCACCGCATCGCCGGAGGTGCGTGCGGCCCGCCGCAGCGCCGAGGTGACGACCCAGGATGCCGCGACCGTGGCAGCCGCATTGCACCGTCGCGATGCATCCGACTCGACCGTCGTCGACTTCCTGACCGCCGCCCCCGGCGTCGTCGTGGTCGATTCGACGGATTTGGATTTCGACCAGACCGTGGATGCCGTGCTGAACGTCATCGGCACGGGCATCACTCGCTGAAGACAGGAGCGCACAATGGGCGCTGAAGACGAATACGAAGGCGGCCCCGACCGCCTCGCCGAGAAGCTCGCCGCGATCGACGAGGAGCTCGCCGAGATCCGTGCGGCGACCCTCCGCGCGAGCCTCGCCGACTACGAGCTCGACGAGACCGACGCGCAGATCCTCGACTCCGGCACCCGCGGCGTCGACGGCATCGAGATCCTGCCGGCGCTGCCGGTGGTCGCGATCGTCGGTCGCCCGAACGTGGGCAAGTCCGCGTTGGTGAACCGCATCCTCGGTCGCCGCGAGGCCGTCGTGGAGGACACCCCCGGTGTCACCCGTGACCGTGTCACGTACAAGGCCGAGTGGATGGACCGCCGCTTCTCGCTGGTGGACACCGGCGGGTGGGAGCCCGACGCCCGCGGTATCGACCTCGCGGTCGCCGCGCAGGCCGAGGTCGCGATCGACCTGTGCGACATCGTCATCTTCGTGGTCGACGCCATGGTCGGCGCCACCTCGACGGATGAGGCAGTCGTCAAGATGCTGCGCCGCAGCGGCAAGCCCGTCTTCCTCGTCGCGAACAAGATCGACGACGCCCGCCAGGAGCCCGAAGCGGCTGCCCTGTGGAACCTCGGACTCGGCGAGCCCTACCCGGTCTCGGCCATCCACGGCCGCGGTGTCGCGGATCTCCTCGACGAGATCATGAAGGTGCTGCCGGAGATCTCCGCCGTCGCCAAGCACGAGATCGGCGGCCCGCGCCGCGTCGCGATCCTCGGTCGCCCGAACGTCGGGAAGTCGTCGCTGCTGAACAAGGCTGCCGGCGAAGAGCGCGTCGTCGTGAACGAACTGGCCGGCACCACGCGTGACCCGGTCGATGAGATCGTCGAGCTCGGCGGAAAGCTGTGGCGTCTCGTCGACACCGCCGGCATCCGTCGTCGTGTGCACCTGCAGCAGGGCGCCGACTTCTACGCGTCGCTGCGCACCTCGGCCGCGCTCGAGAAGGCCGAAGTCGCCGTCGTCGTGCTGGACGTGAGCCAGCCGATCAGCGAGCAGGACATCCGCATCATCGACATGGTGATCGAGTCGGGCCGTGCGCTCGTGCTCGCGTTCAACAAGTGGGACCGTCTCAGCGACGACGACCTGGAGAACGCCGACCGCCGCCGCTACCTCGAGCGTGAGATCGAGCAGGACCTGGCACACGTCGCCTGGGCCCCGCGCGTGAACATCTCGGCGCGCACCGGACGCCACCTCGAGAAGCTCGTCCCCGCGCTGGAGACCGCGCTCGAGTCGTGGGATCAGCGCATCCCGACCGGCAAGTTCAACGCGTTCCTCTCCGAGCTCGTCGCCGAGCACCCGCACCCGTTGCGCGGTGGCAAGCAGCCGAGGATCCTCTTCGGCACGCAGGCCGCGAGCCGTCCGCCGACATTCGTGCTGTTCACGACCGGTTTCCTTGACCCGGGCTACCGCCGCTTCGTGCAGCGTCGTCTGCGCGAGATCTACGGCTTCGAGGGCACGCCGATCGTCGTCAACATGCGGGTGCGCGAGAAGCGCACGCGCTGATCAGCGCTTCGCTGCTCCCGATGGACGGACCATGGCCGTCTCATCGGGAGCGGCGAACCCGAAGCCCTCGTAGAGGGTGTGGGCGTCCTTCGTGAAGAGCGTCCAGCGGAAGTCCCGCCCGGGGCCCTCGTCGATCATCAGGCTGAGCAGCCGTTTGCCGAGCCCCTGGGCCTGGTGAGCCTCGAGGACGAACACGTCCGCGAGGTAGGCGAACCCGACCCCGTCCGAGGCGGCACGGGCGAACCCGACCTGGGCGCCGGTTGCGGCGTCGTAGGCACCGACCACGCGCCAGGCGCTGTCCAGCTGCGCCTCGATGTCGGCGCGCGAGCGCCAGCGGCCCCAATAGGCGTCGGTCGAAAGCCACTCCCACACGAGATCGCGCTGGATGCGGCTCGGGTCGTCGTCGAGCACATAGTCCATCGCCCCAGTCTGCCGGGACCGGCCGAATCCGGGCCGCGGCCAATCCGGGACACGTGGCCCCTGGCTGCGTCCACGGATGGTGTGGGCCGGGCCGCTGTCTCGCGAGCTCACAAAAGTGGCACGCTCCCGGCGGCTCCAGCGCGCCGTTTCTGCGAGCTCGCGAGACCGGGAACGCCGCCCGCGCGCGAGCTCACGAAAGCTGCGGGCTGGTTTGTGAGCTCGCGAGCCGGGGGTCGGCGCTGGGCGAAGGCGGATATGACAAGGTGGAGAGGTGACGATCGAACCCCCTCGGCCCGGTGAGCCGCGCCGACCACTCGGTCCGCGTGACCCCGGCGATGCCTGGGTCGTGGCCGAGTCGGGTGAGCGGTTCTGGGGCAGATTCGGCGCCGCGGGACTCCTGGCCCTCGACCCCGAGCGCGGCGTGCTGCTGCAGCACCGCGTCTCGTGGAGCCACTTCGGCGACACGTGGGCGCTGCCCGGTGGCGCGCGGCACGAGCACGAGTCCGCGCGCGACGGTGCCCTCCGCGAAGCCGCCGAAGAGGCCGGCGTACCGCCGACGGCGATCGTGTCGCGCTTCTCCAGCGTCCTCGATCTCGACGTCTGGACGTACGCCACGCTGGTCGGCGACGTGGTCACCCCGTTCGAGCCGGTGATCAGCGACCCCGAGAGCCACGCCCTGGCGTGGGTGCCGATCGACGAGATCGACGCGCTGCCGCTGCATCCCGGATTCGCCGCCTCCTGGGTCGGCCTCAGACCCGCGCTCGCGCTGCGACCGGCCGTGGTGGTCGATGTGGCGAACGTGGTGGGGTCGGTGCCCGACGGCTGGTGGAAGGACCGCGCGGGTGCGGCCGAGCGCCTCATCGCGCGGATCGAGACGCTCGCGGAGACGGGGATGGATGCCGCGTCCCTCGACCTTCCTGCCACGACCTGGTTCCCCGAGTTCGTCGCCGTCGTCGAGGGTCAAGCGCGCAGCGCCGCCACGGCGACCGGCACGGTCCGCGTGGTCGCGGCCGAGGCATCCGGCGATGACGAGATCGTCGCGCAGACTGCTGCACTCCTCGCCGCCGGACGCACGGTGACCGTCGTCACCAGCGACCGCGGCCTCTCGGAACGCGTCGCCGCACTCGGCGCGCGCGTCCAGTCGGTCTCGTGGCTGCGCGACCGGCTCTGAGCGGCGCGGCGGCGTCGAAGCTCCGCATCGTGGCCGGTGTCGTGCTCGCGCTCGTGATCGTCGCGGGCCTCGCGGTGCACCGGGTACTGCCCGAGTCGACGTTCGCCGACATCGCGGGTGATGCGCTGTACGTCGCCGCGGTCTACGCCGCCCTCGTGCTGGTCGCGCCCCGACTCCGGTCGTGGATCGTGGGGCTGATCACCCTGGTCTGGTGCATGGGGATCGAGCTGTTCCAGCTGACGGGCATCCCGCAGCAGGTCGGCGCGGTCTTCCCTCCCGCGATGCTCGTGCTGGGCACGGTCTTCGACGGACGCGACCTGGTGGTCTACGCCCTGACGGCCGTTGCGCTCCTGCTGATCGATACGGCGATCCTGCGGCGTACGACGTCCCGGGCCTAGTAGCCGCGCAGCTTGTCGATGTCGCGACGCTCGCGCTTGGTCGGGCGTCCGGTTCCGCGGTCGCGCACCGGCACGGCGGCGACCTCTTCGCGCGGCGGCGGCGGGGGAGTGCGGTCCTCCATGGCGGTGGCGACGACTGCGGCGCCGACGCGCTTGGAGATCGGCGTGCGCACGACCAGCTGCCGGTCGAACCCGGCGATCCGCACGCGGATCTCATCGCCCGGTCGCACGGGCTGCGCCGCCTTCACCCGTTCGCCGTTGACGCGCACATGACCGGCCCGGCACGCGGTGGTCGCGGCGGAGCGCGTCTTGTAGATCCGCACCGCCCACAGCCAGGCGTCGACGCGGGCCGAGGCATCCGTCATTCCGTGGCGACCTTCCCGCTACGCGTCGCGACGATCACTCCGGCGGCGATCAGACCCTGCCCGAGGCAGTAGGTGAACATGACCGCCGGGCTCGTCCAATCGGGCATCGCGTCGGGCATGAAGAGGCGGAAAGCCAGGATCGTGTCCGAGCTGAGGAAGAACGCCCCGCCCCACACGATGAGCGGATGACAGCGGGATGCCGCGGCCGCGGTGCCGCCCAGCACGAGGCCGTACACGGCGACGGCGATCGCGAGAGCGCCGAGGAACGGCCACAAGACGGCGACCAGGACACCCCACCACAGGGCGTACACGATCGACCAGGCCGGCAGTCGGCGTACGGCGAGGCGTCGCCAGAACAGCCAGATGTAGCAGAGGTGCGCCAGCCCGAAGCAGAGCAGCATCATCGGCAGGGTGGGTGCGAACGGGAAGAACGTGGCCGCGCCATCACCGAGCCACGACAGCGCGATCGCGGTGAACAGCAGCGCGAAGGGCGTGCCCCACGTCGAACCGCGCCCGCCCCAGAACACGGCGACGGCCAGCAGCGGCATGAGCGCGAGCTTGGTCGGGGCGGCCAAGGCATCGGCGTCTGCGGCCAGCGCGGCGACATGCACGATCGATACGAGCACGAAGGGCACGAAACCCCACCACCAGGAGCCGGGGAGAGCGGATGCCGCGCTACGGCGCGCGATGGAGGGTGAGGTCACCGCCCCATCGTATTCGCGCGCCCGCTCAGTCGAGGGCGAGTGCGACGATCGCACGGTCGGGGCGTGGACGGGCGACCTCGCGGAAACCGGCATCCTGGAACACCGACAGGATCCCGCGGAACAGGTCGTTCGCGCGCTTCGGTCCGGCTGAGACGTCGATCGGATACCCCTCGATCACGCGCGCGCCGTGATCGCGCGCGAAGTCGACGGCCGCGTCCAGCAGGCGGGAGTTCAGCCCGGTCGCGCGGTGCTCCTTGCGTACGACGAAGCACGTGACCGCCCACACGCTCGGATCGTCGAAGGGCTCGGGGGAGTTGGTCGCGAATTCGCGTGTGCGCGCGAGGCGCGGCTGTGCGGTGCGGGGACCGACGCGCACCCACCCCGCCGCTTCGCCGTCCACGTAGGCGATCAGCGCGGGTGGCGGATCGGACGCCATCTCGTCGCGCAGCAACCCGGCGCGCTCGTCCTGGGTGGTGTTCTGGAACTGGGCGTTCGTGATCGTCCACCACTGGCATTGGCAGCTGCGGCCGTCACCGCCGCCCGACAGTGCGTACTCGGCATCCGCCACGCGGTCTGACGTCGCGGGTGCGATGAGGATCTCACTCATGTTCCGACGGTAATGGCGGGCTCGGACACCGACAAGGGACCGTGTGGGTTCGCGGGCGCTCCGCGGACCCGGTAGGATAGGGGAGTTGTCTGCGCGAGAGCGCGGGCCTCGGGATGTGGCGCAGCTTGGTAGCGCACCTGACTGGGGGTCAGGGGGTCGCAGGTTCAAATCCTGTCATCCCGACAGAAATGACGAAGAGCCGGCCTTTGGGTCGGCTCTTCGTCTTTTGCGTTGCGCTGAAGTATGGATGAACCGGGTTTCACGGGGGCCCGCGCCGCTCGAGGGCTCGGCACGCGGCGCGGCCTCACGCCGAGCGACCTGATCGCGCGGGTGCTTGCGTGAGTGGGCCGATGCGGTACCCCGGAGAATTTCCCCGGCCGATGTCGAGATCGCCGGGTCGGTTCCGTCTCCTATCTGAAGCGGCCAGAATGGCCGCACAGAATGGGAGGCTGTCATGGCCAAGTATCTGATGCTCAAGCACTACCGGGGCGGTCGCCCCGCGGCGAATGCGGTCCCGATGGATCAGCTCACGCCGGATGAGTGGGCCGCGCACGTGCAGTACATGCTGGACATGGAGGAGCGGCTGCTCGCGTCGGGAGAACTGGTCTCGTCGGAGGGACTCTCGATGGGAGGCGCGTGGGTCCGTTTCGATGGCGAGGGGCGCCCGCCCGTCGTCGACGGTCCGTTCGCCGAGACGAAGGATCTCATCGCGGGTTGGATGCTCATCGAAGTCGACTCCTACCAGCGGGCGCTCGACCTCGCCTCTGAGCTGTCGGCTGCGCCGTGGGCAGGCGGCACCCCTCTCGGCGAGTGGCTGGAACTGCGCGAGGTGATGAGCGCTCCACCGGCCGAGGTCGGATGACGTCGGTGGTCCCCACGCCCCCTCCAGATGCCGCTGGCGCGTCATCCGGAGCCTCCGGGCGCGTGGGCCCAGCCACGGCACTGCGCCGTGCGATTCCAGAGGTCGTCGGCATCCTCGTCCGGCGCGGCGCGGACTTCGCGTCGGCCGAGGATGCCGTGCAGACCGCTCTGGTGCGAGCGCTCGAGCGACCGATCCTCGGGGGAGTGCGCGACGTCCGCGCGTGGCTCGTCACGGTGGCGTGGCGTGCGTTCCTCGATCAGGTGCGCAGCGATACGGCGCGCGCCGCCCGGGAGGAGAGACTCGCGCAAGAACCCGAACGTGGCCTCGTGCCGCAGCATGACGACACGCTCGGGCTCTACTTCTTGTGCACACATCCGGTCCTCACCTCGACGTCGGCGATCGCACTCACATTGCGTGCGGTCGCCGGCCTCACGACGCGGCAGATCGCGGATGCCTTCCTGGTGCCGGAGGCGACCATGGCCCAGCGCATCAGCCGCGCGAAGCAGCGACTCGTCGGCATCCCGCTCGATCAGCCGGGCGATCTGTCCCGTGTGGTGCGCGTTCTCTATCTCCTGTTCAACGAGGGGTACTCGGGCGAGATCGACATCGCTGCTGAGGCTGTTCGCGTGACGCGCCAGCTCGCCGCGCTCACCGACGAGCCTGAAGTCGCCGGGCTCCTCGCGCTCATGCTGCTGCACCATGCGAGGCGGCCGGCCCGTGTCATAGGTGGCCGGCTCGTGCCGCTCGCCGAGCAGGATCGTTCCCTGTGGGACGTGGATGCGATCACCGAAGGCGTCGCCATCCTGCAGTCGGCGCTGGCACGGGACCGGCTGGGGCAGTACCAGGCGCAAGCCGCGATCGCGGCGTTGCACGCGGATGCGCCGACTGCCGCCGAGACCGACTGGGTCCAGATCGTGGAATGGTACGACGAGCTTCTCGTGTTCGGGGACTCGCCCGTCATCCGACTCGGCCGCGCGGTCGCGATCGGCGAGGCGGACGGGCCGCGCGCGGGCCTGGCCGCCCTCGACCTCGTGGGCGATGATGTGCCGCGGTACCACGCCGCGCTCGCGTACCTCCAGGAGCGGAGCGGTGCCACGGATGCAGCTGCCGCCGAGTACGCGGAGGCCGCACGCCTAGCGACCAGCATCCTCGAACAGGAGCACCTGCTGCGCCAGGCGCAGCGCCTCAGCCAGAGTCGGGACACGATCGCCGACGATCGCTGATCAAGGCCATGGATCCGCGTGCGCGGCAACCAGCATCCACCTGGGGCCGCCTCCGGCCGCGCGGGTGTCGCGGTCGTCGACCGCTAGGAGAACACGGGAGAGAGGAACCGGCGCTCGTAGCGACGGATGCAGCCGGTCGCACGTGCGAACTCGAACGCCTCCTGGCACTCCGGATCCGTCTTCGAAGCGTTCCGGTAGATCTCATATTCGGCCAGCGACGGGAAGGTGAACAACGCGAACGCCTCGTCGCTGTCGCCCTCGCTGGGCATGAAGTAGCCGTGGTGGGTGCCCCCGAGCCTGTTCACGAGTCGGATCCACGTGCGGCCGTACTGGGTGAAGTCGTCGAGCTTGTCGGGATCGATCTCATAGCGAAGATGAACAGTGATCATCGAGGTTCCTTTGTGATCAGGCGTACCCGCGGAGTCTCGCCGACGCGAAGTCGGCGCGACGAGCTTCACGGTACAACGCTCGAAGTATGGCGGAGAAAGCTCGGAAACCTGGCAGAGCGCGTCTGTAGACCAGTCGCAATGCGGGCGTGGAGCCCCGGATCTGATCGAATCGGCGAACCAACTACGACGCGACCAAGCTGCCGCTCGTTGCCGCGAGTTACGGTATCTCTGCTGAGAACTGGGCTCTCGCCCCTCGGCCGCCCCGGCGAGCCGGCTCTGAGCGTCGTGTGCTGCGGAGGTCCGTCCTCTGCGCATCGCGCCATCGGCTCAGCGGTAGAAACCTTCGCGCACGTTGATGCCGTGCTCCACCCAGACCTTGAGCGCAGTCAGCATCATCGTCCAGCCTTCGCAATTGCCGAACGCCGCGGTCGCTCCTTCGGGGGTCGGCAGCCACGATGATTCAGTGATCGTCACCAGGGTCCGTGAGCCGTCGTCGATCGGCTCAAACTCGAAGGTGACCCGAGTGGCGCCGTTCTCCCGGGCGGATGCCTTGCCGTCCCATTCGACGACGATCCTGCGGGGCGCGTCGGCTTCGACCACCGTGACGGGGAACGCGCCGGGGAAGTCGGCGAAGTCCCATGCGACCTTCGTGCCGGACTCCAGCCTGCCTTGCGCCCCACCCGTCGTGAAGTAGCGCGAGAGTTGTGCGGGGTCGGCGACGGCCTCATACACCTCCTCCGGCGTGCGGGCGACTCGCCCGGAGACGGAGAAGGAGAGTTCGGTGAGGTTCATTTCGTCATTCATGTTATATTTATACAACATGAATGAGGCGACGGACAAGGATGCCGACGATGACCGCGTGTTCAAGGCGCTGGCGTCGCCGGTGCGTCGCCGCATGCTGGACGCGCTGAAGGGCTCATCCCACACCACGGGGTCGTTGTGCGCGCTGTTCCCCGAGCTGGACCGCACTACGGTGCTTCAGCATCTGCGCGTGCTGGAGGGGGCTGAACTCGTCATCGGTCGAAAGGTGGGTCGCGAGCGGCACCTCGCGCTGGCGCCGCTTCCGATCAAGCGCATCCACGACCGCTGGATCAGCGAGTACATGCACGCCGCGGTCGATCTGCTCGACGAGCTGGACGCGGAGTGACGGCGAGCGCACTCGATTCGGCCTCCAGAGCCGAAGACGAGCGGCCCCACCCGGAGGGGTGAGGCCGCTCGAATGGTGCGGGGCGGTTTCAGAAGATGCTGTCCCCGCGGACCGTCGCGTCGGCTCCGCCGTCCAGGAAGATGACCTGACCCGTCACGTGCGAGTTCTCCTCGCTCACCAACCACGCGAGCAGTCGGGCGGGAACCTCAGGCTCGGCCGGTCCGTTGAGGGGCGCCGGCACCATGCCGAGGAGCATCGCGTGCCCTTCCGGAGTGGAGAGGATCTCTTCGGTCATCGGCGTGCGGATGACTCCGGGCGCCACGGCATTGATCGGGATGCCTGCACCCGCCCACTCGGCGGTGATCGATTGACGACGTACCCAGAGCGATACCGCGCGCTTCGACGTCGCGTAGAGGAACTGCTCGCGCCCATCCTTCGCCGCAGCCGCCGACTCCTCGGCGATGACGGTTTCGTCGCCGCTCAGATACGCCTCGAGCAGGGCCTCATCGACCTCGAGCGCGGCGGCGAAGGACGACACCGCCACCGCCCGGGGAGCGGGCGAATCAGCCAGCAGCGGTCGCAGTCCGTCGAGGGTCGCGACAGCGCCGAGATAGTTGACCTCCGCGGGCCCGCCGGCGATCGCGAGGATGCCATCGATCCCGCCCGGCGAGAGCGCGTGCACCTTCTCGACGAGCGAATCCCGCGCGGACTTGAGCGACAGATCGGCGATGATCTCGGCATCGCGCAGGTCGATTCCGATGACCTTGTGGCCCGCCGCTCGCAGGAGCGACGCTGTTGCCTTGCCGATTCCCGATGCTGAGCCGGTCATGGCGTAAGTTCTGACCACGTTGTGAGTCCTCCTTGGGTGCTGGGGTGGTGGTATGGCTAGAGCGCGGCGAGGACGCGGCACCTGTCCGCGAACGAGCGGCGCGACACATCGATGTCGACGCTGACGCGGTCGTGCCCGTGCGTGACGCCGGGGAGCACGTGCAGTTCGCACGAGATCCCGGCGGCGTGGAGGCGTTGGGCGTAAGAGATCGACTCGTTGCGGAAGATGTCGAGCTCGCCGACCTCGATGTACGCCGGCGCAAGGCCGCTGAAGTCGCGGAGGCGCGCGGGCGCAGCGATCGGCGAGACGTCGTCGCCGGCGATGTCGTCTCCCAGTACGGCGGTCCAGCACGTCCAGTTGGAGTCCCAGTCCCACGCCGCGTAGGGGGCGATGGAGGGATCGGGAGTGATCGTGCGGTCATCCAGCATCGGGTACACGAGGATCTGCTTCGCGAGCGCGACGCCCCGATCGCGAGCGAGGATCGCCGCACCCGCGGCCACGCCGCCGCCGCCGCTGTCGCCCATCACGGCGATCCGCTGGGGATCGATCCACAGCTCGGCGGCTCGCGCGATCAGCCAGTCGATCGCGTCCGCCGCATCCGTCGCCATCCCCGTACCCGGGTTCTCCGGGGCGAGACGGTAGTCGACCGAGGCGAACGGCACACCGGACTGCTGCACGTAGTACTTGACCAGATCGTCGTAGTACTCCGCCTTGCCGGCCACCATGCCGCCGCCGTGCAGATAGACCACGGCGGGGCCCGCCGTGTCGGTCGCCAGGTTCTCAGGCGTGAACCATCGGACTTCGAACTGCCCCTCGTTCGAGGACGCGACCATATGTTGTGTGAGGCTCACACCCGTGGACGGGGGTGCGGGACATGCGGGCATCGACGCGTCGATCATCGTGCGCAGTGCCTGGACATCGCCGCGAGCCGGGGGAGTGAAGTCGCCGAACGACTGGAGGGTCTCGGCCATGGCCGTGTAGATCGCGGTGATCTGTGGATCGAGCATCATCTTTGACATCTCGACTTCCTTTCGGTGGAGGTTGGAGAACACACTAACGGACATCTGTCCGATTGTTGTCCACTACTCTCAAAGTGAGGAGGTGACCGATGGGATTGACCGGAATTCCGCCCGCGGCGTTCATGCGTGAGGGCGACCCCACCGATCCGCGATCGATGCGGACGCGCAGCCAGTTGCTCGCGGCCTACGAGCAGCTCCTCGAATCGGGCAGCACGCCGACGGTCGCGGAGCTCGTGCGCGTGGCCGGCGTGAGCAGAAGCTCGTTCTACACGCACTTCGCGGGCATCGAGGACGTGGGTGTCGCGGCGCTCCGTTCGGTTCTCGACGCGTTCGACCCGCCCCAGGAGGAGAGGGAGCCCGGCCGGCCTGTCGGGCCGACGGCCGCGAGCTTCCGCGATCTGTTCGGCCACCTCGCCGAGCACCGGGATCTGTGCGTGGCGGTCCTCGTCCTGGACGGGCAGATGCCGGCGCTCGCCGAACTGCACGGGGCGTTGGTGGCGCACCTCGTCGCCGCGATCGAGCAGGCGCCCGCCAAGCCCGTCGGATTCGACGTGCAGCGTGGTGCGCGGTTCCTCGTCGGAGGGATACTCGCACTGCTGCACGCGGACCTGCAGGCGGCGGAGTCCGATGTCGACGATGTCGCCCAGACGATCGCGGCCATGCTCCCGGACTGGCTGGCGCGGGACAACCTTCTCGACGCGCCGCTGTCGGTCTCTCCCAGCGCTGGGGCAGCGGGCCGATGAGCCGTCGCGCCTCGGGGTGAGGAACGACATCTCGGGCGGGCGCCCGCGCCCGGGCGCGACAGGCCCCGCCGACCCCTTTTGTCACCAATTGTGATCATCAGTTTGTCTGAATGCTCGGCGGCTCGATACGTTGGTCACGCACCGCCGCCTCAGGGCGCCGCTGCTCGGAATCGACCATCCGCAGGCCCTGCCTCCGTATGACCTCCGATAGGTCAACGGCGACGGCGAACGATTTGTGATCCTCCCCAGCGATACCCCCACTGGAGAGGATGCGGATGCGTGACGTGATCGGGTGCACAACATCCCCGGCGTCCTCATTCCCAGACGTGTTTCGCAGTCGCTCGTGCGCGCGTGCCGTCACCCGGCTGTCGCCTTGCGCGACGTCCGACAGCTCCATCTAACAGAGAGATCGCGAATGATCCGGAACACCCGTCGTGCGGGCGCTGCAGCAGCCACCGCAGGCTTCATCATCGTGCTGGCCGGCTGCGCGGGTCCCGCGACCAGCGACGCCGACACGTTCGTCTTCCTGAGCGACCTCGAGCCGGTGTGCTTCGACACCGGTGGCTACCGCAACCTCGCCAACTACAGTGTCGCGCGTCAGATCTTCGACCCGCTCGTGCGCCAGGCGGCAGACGGAAGCTACTCGCCGGGCCTTGCCGACGAATGGTCCGTCGCCGAAGACGGCATCACCTGGACGCTGCACATCCGCGAGGGGATCACCTTCCACGACGGCACGACACTCGACGCGAACGACGTCCAGGCCAGCGCCGATCGCTTCACCGCCGAAGACACCACGCTGCTGAACATCGACTGGCTCGAGAGCTCGCGCGTCATCGACGACAACACCTGGGAGGCCACCCTCCCCAATCCGCAGGCCAACCTCCTGCAGCAGCTGTCGACCCCCGACTTCCCGGTGCTCTCCAGCGAGTCCATCGAGAAGTTCTCCGATGCCGACCGCTGCGCCGATCCGACCAACCTCGTCGGCACCGGGCCGTTCATCCCCGTCGAGTACGTGCACGGCGAGTCGCTGAAGCTCGAACGCAACGAGGACTACGAGTGGGGACCGGAGTACGCGACCCACACCGGACCGGCGAACGTGGAGAAGGTCGAGATCCGGTTCGTTCCCGAGACCCAGGCGCGCATCGGCGCGCTGCAGTCCGGTCAGGCCGACGCGGCATCCGCTGTTCCTCCGCTGAACGCGGCGCAGCTGGAATCCGCGGGCTTCCTGACGGTGGATGCCCCGGCCGCCGGCGTGCCGTTCGTCGCCATGCTCAACACGGCCACCGGCCCGACCAGCGACATCGCCGTGCGTGACGCGCTGTTCTCCGCTGCGGACCTCGACGGCATCGTCGAGAACATCTACGCCGGCCGCTACGACCGGGCCTGGACCACCCTCGCACCCACGACGGCCCCGGCCGGTTCGTACAACGAGGACGTCGTCGAGAGCTACGCCTACGACCCGGCCCGCACCGAGGAGCTGCTCGTCGCGGCGGGCTATACCGAGGTGAACGAGGACGGCATCCGCGTCAACGCCACGGGGGAGCCGCTCGTGCTGCGCTGGGTGTTCGACAGCGGTGACATCCGCGACCAGCGCGATGTGCTCGCCGAGGCCATCCAGGCCGATGTGCTCAAGAGCGGCATCGACATCCAGATCGAGAAGCTCGACACCGCGAGCTACCTGTCTCGCATCAAGGACGGCGACTTCGAGATCGCGGCAGAGTCGTGGGGCCAGTCGGATGCCTACATCATGCTGACCGTCGCCGGTCCGATCGTGAACTACCCGAAGTACGAAGACGACGAGGTCACCGGCTGGCTGTTCGAAGCCTGGGAGACCCTCGACGACGACGCGCACCGCGCCGAGCTGTACCGCAGCATCCAGGAGCGTCTGAGCGATCAGCGCGTCGTGATGCCGCTGTACGTGCAGAACTTCATCGTCGCGACGGCGGATGACATCAGCGGGATCGAGTTCGACCCGGTGGGCTACCCGACCGCGTTCTACGGCGTGCAAAAGGGTTCCGCTCAGTGACGACGCCGGTTCGGCTCGACGGGGTGGGTGGCGCGATCGTGCCGCCCGCCCCGTCGGCGAACCTCCGCGCCCGCGCCATCGGGCGGGTGGCGCTGCGCAAGCTCATCGACATCGTCGTGGTCATGCTCGTCGCGGCGACGTTCGTCTTCCTCATGCTGCAGCTCATGCCGGGGGACCCCGCCGACGTGCTACTGAAGGGCGTCTTCGAGATCACGCCCGGTCTGCGCGCCGAAGTGATCGCGAACTACGGCCTGGATCGCCCGGTGTGGGAGCAGTACTGGCAGTTCATGACGGGCATGTTCCGCGGTGACCTCGGGCAGAGTTACCTGCTGCGCCAGCCGGTCACCGAGATCATCGCGGCCAATATCGGCCCGACCGCGGCGCTCGCGGCATCCGCTCTGATCCTGGCGATCGTGCTCTCCGTCGTGGGTGCCACGCTGTCCTCTGGTCGCGGCCCGATCGCCCTGCTGCTGACGCAGACGTTCGAGCTGCTGGCGATCTCGGTGCCGTCCTTCTGGATCGGCCTGCTGCTGCTGACCGCCTTCTCCTTCATGATCCCGATCTTCCCCTCCAGCGGTGCGGGCAGCTTCAGCGCTCTCGTCCTGCCCGCGATCACCCTCGCTATCCCCGTGACCGGCGTGCTCGCGCAGATCCTGCGGGAGCGGATGGAGGAGGCGCTGGACCAGCCCTTCGTCGTCACCTCGCGCACCCGCGGCGCAGGGGACATGCGCATCCGCATCGTGCACGCCCTGCGTCACGCGGTGCTGCCCGCGCTGACCTACGCCGGCGCCGTGCTCGGCTCGCTGCTGATCGGCACCGCGGTCATCGAGACATTGTTCGCCCGCCCCGGCCTCGGCCGCGTGCTGCTGACCGCGGTGATCGCCAACGACATGCCGCTGATCATGGGCATCATCATCTTCGGCGCCCTCGTATTCGTCATCGTCAACTCGATCATCGACGTCCTCTCGGCGGCGATCGATCCGCGCACCCGCATCGACTCGGGGGTGCGATCGGCATGGTGATCTCCAGCGCTGCGCTCGAAACGAGCATCAACCGCCCGCGTCGGGCGGTCACCGGGCACACGGTCGTCGCGATCCTCGCCGGGATCGTACTGCTCGGCGTGGTCATCATGGCGCTCTTCCCGTCGGTGTTCGCCCCCTACGACCCGTTGCTGGCGGATGCCGGCAACGCCCTGCAGCCGCCGAGCCCGGAGCATCTGCTCGGCACCGACCAGCTCGGTCGCGACGTCTACTCGCGCGTCATCTACGGCGCTCGTACGAGCCTGCTGCTCGGCCTCGGCGCCGTCGCCGTGGCCCTCGTCGGCGGTATCGTGATCGGCGTGCTCGCGGGCATGTCGCGCGGGGTCGTGGATCGCGTGCTCTCGCGCATCCTCGACATCCTCTTCGCCTTCCCCGACCTGCTCATCGCGATCGTGCTCGTCGCGATCCTCGGGGTCAGCCTCCCCACCCTGCTCATCGCTATCGGCATCGGCGCGATCCCCGGCTACGCCCGCATCCTGCGCAGCCAGGTGCAGCTGGTCCGGTCGTCGGGCTACGTCGAATCGGCCACCGGGCTGGGCGTGCCGGGCGTACTCGTGGCGATCCGCCACATCATCCCGAACTCCATCGGTCCGCTGCTCGTGCTCGCCACGATCGGCATCGGCACCGCGATCATCGCCGGTTCCGCGCTGAGCTTCGTCGGACTCGGCGCCCAGCCACCGACGCCGGAGTGGGGCCTGATGCTGTCCGAGAGCCGCAACTACCTCGCCCTCGCGCCGTGGCTCGGCGTCTGGCCGGGAGTGTTCCTGGCCGTCACCGTGGTGTCGATCAACCTGGTCGGCCGGTGGCTGCAGCGCCGCTTCGTCTCGGGGGTGACGCGATGACGGATGCCTCGATCCTCTCCGTCGAGAACCTTTCGGTGAGCTTCGACGGCGGCGCCTCGACCGTCGTGCGCGGGATCTCGTTCTCGCTCGCGCCGGGAGAGTGCGTGGCGCTGGTCGGCGAGTCCGGCTCGGGCAAGTCCGTCACGGCGCGCGCCCTGCTCGGCGTCTCCGGTCGCAACGCCACGGTCACCGCGACCGAGCTGCGCTGGCGCGACACCGACCTGACTCTGCTCGACGAGCGGGCATGGCGACAGGTGCGCGGGCGCGGCATCGGGCTCGTGCTGCAGGACGCGCTGGGCTCGCTCGACCCGCTCCGCCGCGTCGGCGCCGAGGTCGGCGAGACACTCGCCGTGCACGACATGGGGTCACGCTCCGAGCGTGCCGAGCGCGTCCGCGAGCTGCTGACCGAGGTCGGCATCCCCGAACCGGAGCTGCGCGCCCGCCAACTGCCGCACGAGCTGTCCGGTGGCCTCCGCCAGCGCGCCCTCATCGCGTCCGCGATCGCCGGCTCGCCCGAGATCGTCATCGCCGACGAGCCGACGACCGCCCTCGACGTCACCGTCCAGGCGCGGATCCTCGACCTGCTCGGCGCGCTCAAGGCCCAGGGCACCGGCCTCGTGCTGATCTCGCACGACCTCGCGGTCGTCGGGCGCCTCGCCGATCGGGTGATCGTGATGCGCCACGGCGAGGTCGTCGAAGAAGGCGACGCCCGCGACGTGCTCACCGCGCCGCGCACCGACTACGCGCGTGAGCTCATCCGCGCCGTCCCGACACCGGATGCCCGCGGCCGGTCGCTGATCACCGGCGAATCACTGCCTGAAGCACCCCCGATCGATCCGGATGCCGCCCCGGTCGTGTCGGTGCGGGACGTCGTCAAGAGATACCGCACCGGCGCGCGCGGCGAGTTCACCGCCCTCGATGGGGTGTCGTTCGACCTGGCCCGCGGCGAGGTGCTCGGCGTCGTCGGCGAGTCCGGTTCCGGCAAGTCCACGCTGGGCCGCATCGTCCTCGGTCTCGTCGCGCCCGACGCAGGCGAGGTGCGCGTGCACGGCGAGCAGTGGGCAGGCGTCCGCGGTGCTCAGCGCCGGGCGCTGCGCCGCCGCATCCAGACCGTCTCGCAGGATCCGCTCGGCTCGTTCGACCCGCGCTACACCGTCGCCCGCATCATCGGCGAGGCACTTCCGGCGCTGAGCCGTGCGCAACGCCGCACCCGCACGATCGACTTGCTGCGCTCGGTCGGGCTGGGGGAGGAGCACCTCGAGCGACGGCCCCGCACGCTGTCCGGCGGGCAGCGCCAGCGCGTCGCGATCGCCCGGGCGCTGGCTCCCGAGCCCGACGTGATCGTGTGCGACGAAGCCGTGTCGGCGCTCGATGTCACCGTCCAGGCGCAGGTGCTCGAGCTTCTCGGCCGCCTGCGCGTGACCACCGGCGTCGCAATCGTCTTCATCTCGCACGACCTCGGGGTCGTGCACCATATCGCCGATCGGGTGCTGGTCATGCGGGATGGCGCGGTCGTCGAGTCCGGCGAGGTGCACGACGTGTTCACCGCACCCCGATCCGAGTACACGAAGTCTCTGCTCGCCGCGATCCCGGCGCTGCCGGAACCCGTCGCGCCGGCGCAGGCGTGAGGAGTGACCATGCCCGGTGAATCCGTTCCCACCGACGAGGTCGTCGCGCGGCTGCGCGTTGCGCTGGCCGGATTCGGCGGCGACGCCGAAGACCGTGACACGGCCCTTCTGTGGCTCCTCACCGCCGAGCTGCTCGGTCAGCCACGGTTCGGGATCGGGATGCTGCGCGCAGAGCTCGAGCGCCTCCAGGCATCGACCGATCGCACCGGTACGGCGGCCTTCGCGGCGGTGGGCGCCGTCGCGAACCTCGACGCGCTCGGCCTGC
This sequence comes from Microbacterium sp. Root61, assembly GCF_001427525.1. NCBI lineage: Bacteria > Bacillati > Actinomycetota > Actinomycetes > Micrococcales > Microbacteriaceae > Microbacterium > Microbacterium sp. Root61. The sequence continues at coordinate 29,078 of NZ_LMGU01000001.1, forward strand.
CGGGCATCGTCGCGCTGGCCGAAGCATCGCGGCGAGCCGGGGAGATGGTCGACGCGCACGGCGCCGCGGTCATCGGTCTGCGCAACGTCGGAGCCACCGGCATCCTCGGCTGCGTCGCGCGGAGTCTCGCCGAGCAGGGCCTGATCGCCCTGGTGCTGGCCGAGTCGGCACCGATGGTCGCGCCCTGGGGCGGGACCGCCGCCGCGATCGGCACGAACCCGATCGCCTTCGCCGCGCCGCGTGCCGGCGACGTGCCGCTCGTCGTCGACTTCGCGACGGCGCCGATGACGCTCGCCGCCCTGCGTGGGCACCGCGAGACGGGCGAGCCGCTGGCCGAGGGTGTCGGGATCGACGCCGACGGCGCACTCACCACCGACGCGAGTGCGCTGGCCGCCTTCCTCCCCGCGACCAAGATGTCATCGCTCGTCGGACTGCTCGTGCAGATGCTCGCCGGCGTCGCGACCGGCAGCACCAGCGGCACCGCGGGCGGCGGCCCGCACGCCCTGCGCGGCGTGACCGTCATCGCGTTCCGGCCCCCGTCCGACGAGGCGGCGCAGGGGAGTGTCGACCTCCTGCAGCGCTGGGAAGCCGCGGGTGGTCACGTCCCCGGTCGCCTCGACCTGCTGCCCTCGCGACTCGCCGATCTTCCGGCGACGCTCACCATCGACGAACGGATGCTGCCCGCCCTGCCCGGCGACGCGGCATCCGCCTGATCCACCTCACTGAAAGGAACACTGCGCATGCCAGTGAAAGAGCACCTCGAAGGTCAGTGGCGCGAATGGCGCCACGCGCGCGTCGCCGAGCTGTCGCGGCCGTACGGATGGACGTCGCTGGTCGCCCAGTACTGGCTGCACGAAGGCGAAGAGCCGAAGGCCCTCGAAGACCTCCCCGGCCAGTGGCAGGTCATCGACGGACAGGTGACCTTCCTTCCGCCCGTCGAGGGCCCCACGCTGTCGGTCGATGGTGAGCACCCCAGCGCGCCGGTCGCGATCGTCCCCGGTCGCAACCAGACCTACGGCCACGGCAAGAGCGTCCCGGTGTACTTCGGCGACCGCGAGATCGAGACCATCGTGCGCACCAACGATGCCGACGAGCGCATCTTCGCCGTCCGTGTGCGCGACCCGAAGGTGTCGGCCGCCAAGGACTTCTCGAACCTCGAGTCCTACGAGTACGACCTCGCCTGGCGACTGCCGGCCACGTTCACCCCGACTGCGGCGCTCGACGTCGAGCAGGCCACCGTCGAGACCGGCGTCCGTGAGACCACCACTCGCATCGGCACGCTGCGCGTCGAGCTCGGCGGCAAGCCGTACGACCTGGTCGTCATCGGCAAGGAGACCGCCACCGGCATCCAGCCCGTGGTGCACCTGCGCGACCAGACGAGCGGCCGCACGACGTACGGCGCCGGCCGCGTGGTCGAGTTGGGGCTTCCCGGAGAAGCGCCCGAGTCGATCGAGTCGATCGACCTGAACTACCTCACGCCGCTGCCGTGCGCCTTCACGAACTTCGTGACGTGCCCGATCCCGCCGCGCGAGAACTCGGTCGAGATCGAAATCCTCGCGGGCGAGCGCAAGCCCGTCGAGTCGATCGAAAGGGTTCTCACGTACAACGGATGACGCCGCGGCGCTGACGCGAATCGCTCACACGAAAAAGCCCTGGAGACTCGACGGAGTCGCCAGGGCTTCTCCGTTGATGTGGACGAGCGATGCGATGTAATGTGATCGTAAACATAAGCACCGTTTGGGATTGACCTCCCTCCAGCCTCATGGAAGGTCATCCGGACGGTCCCGCACACATCTTTGCCACGACGGAGTGACATGAATTCGGTACGACGTCCCACCGTCGCGCTCATCGCGATGGTCCTGCTCGTCATCATCCAGGCGGTCGCCGATCCGACGGGATTGCTGGCGCTGGTCGGCTGGTCCGGCGCGGACCTGCGCTTCGATCTCGGGCTGTGGCCGCTCGCTCCGTATGTGATCTTCGTGCCGGTGCTGCTCGGCATGACGTGGTGGGTCACTCTGCGTGCCGGGGACCGCTACTGGACCCTGGTGCCCGGTCTGGTGCTCGCGGTGCTGCTGGCGCAGGCGGCCGCGTGCTTCGCTATGACGTGGAACCTCGCCGTGGCGGGCTACGCCGCCGGATTCATTGCGGCGAAGGCCGTGCCGGCGGCACTGATCGTGGCGGCGTTCGCCCGCTGGTTCGGCGGTGCGTCCACCCGCGTGCGGCGCGAGCGCGGGGCGGTGTGGCTACCGGCCATCCTGTTCGGCGTCGTTGCTCCGCTCCTTGCGGGCATGTGGTGGACCGGCGCGGTGTATGCCCCCGGCATCCCGGCTCCGCGTCTGGACCGCGGTCCGCTGTCGATGATCTTGGCCATGCTGCTGATCGTCGGCGCCACACTGCTGTCCCTGCGCTGGATGCGTGCGCGCGTACCCGGCGTGCTGGGCGGCTGGCTGGCCGCGGTCGTCGCGGGCGGCATGGTCGGGCTGATCCAGGCATTGGTCGGCCTCGTCGTGGACGGCGGATTCCGCGGCGACATCTGGCCGCTGATGGTGGCCTACATCGCCGTCGCGGACGGGATCGCCTTCGCCGCGTGCGTCGGCTGGATCGTCGGCGTGAGCGCCGTCATCGTCGACCGCGTGCGCGCGGGACGCTCGGCCCGCGTGCCCGAGGTGGTCGCGGCATCCGTCGCTCTGATCGCCGTGGTGGCGGCCCTCGGGCTGGTGCCGACCGGGTCCGCATCGGCGACGTCGGCGGCCGAGTCGAAGGAGGCCGTGCCGGCCGGGTTCCTCCGCGCCGACGGCGACATCATCTCCGACGGCAACGGCAACCAGGTGCTGTTGCGCGGCGTCAACGTGAACCAGCTCGTCGACTTCTACCAGGCGCGCCCCGACGTGCCGGTGAACCGACCGCTGACCGAGGACGACTACGCCGGGATGGCGGAGCAAGGCTTCAACGTCGTGCGCCTGAACATCTCGTGGTCGGCGCTCGAGCCGGAGCGCGGCACGCTGGACCCCGAGTATCTGGGCAAGATCACGCAGGCCGTGGAGTGGGCGAAGGACTACGGCATCTACACGGTGCTCGACATGCACCAGGACGGCTGGTGGAACGGCGCCACCGCCGACGGCACGGTCTGCCGGCCCGGCACCGACCCGATGTGGGGCTTCGACGGCGCACCCGAGTGGGCGACGATCACCGACAACGCCCCGCGTTGCCAGTTCCAGGGGCGAGACATCTCGCCGGCCGGCGACCGGGCCTTCCAGCACTTCTACTTCGATACCGACGGCATCCAGACGGCGCTCGCCGAGACATGGGGAAAGCTGGCGGCGGAGTTCGCCGACGAGCAGATGGTCGCCGGATTCGACCTGCTCAACGAACCCGGCTTCGGCGAGACCGCGCCGGTCACGACAGCCCACCTCCTCGGCGGGTTCTACGACAAGGCGATCACCGAGATCCGGGATGCCGGAGCACCGCAGATCGTGTTCGTGGAGCCGAGCATCCTGTGGTCGGGGCTCGGGTTCGACACCGGTCCGACCCCCGGATTCACCGACGACGAGAACATCGTGTTCTCGCCGCACCTGTACGCGGAGTCGATCACCATGGACCGCGACCTCGGGATTCCGCCGATCGTCAGCCTGGAGCGGCAGTTCACGCTCGCGCAGCGCGTGGCCGACGAATACGACGCGCCACTATGGTCGGGGGAGTACGGGTACTGGGGTGAGGATGCCGATGTGCTCGCACGCCTGAACCGCTACGCCGATGAAGAGGACGCGCAGATCCTGGGCAGTGCGTACTGGGTATGGAAGCAGGCCTGCGGCGACCCGCAGAACGGCATCCAGCCGATCGGTGACGGCCTGATGGTGCAGGACTGCGAGACGGGTGGGGATGCCCCGCCCAAGACCGCGATCCTCGAGATCCTGAGCCGTGCCTACCCGCGCGTGGCGCCCGGGCATCTCACGGCGCTCGACGGCGAGGGCGCGAACCTCACGTTCTCCGGCATGACGCCGGAACGCGGGTGCGACCTCGAGGTGTGGATCCCGGGTGACGCCGCGACCAACGTCGAGGTCGACGGCATCACGAAGCTCACGACCACACAGGTGCCCGGCGGTTGGCTGATCGGCGGCTGTGCGGACGGCGACTACTCGCTGACGGCGGGCGAGTAGCCGGCGCGCCTCTGCCCGGTCGGCCGCCGCGCCGCACAGCTTCGGGCCAAGACCGCGACACGCCGGTGGATGCCATCGCACCACCGGCGTGTCGAGCGGATGCCCCGAAGCTGTGCCGCGGAAGGACCTAGGTGCTGAGCGCCGCCGTGGGGGAGGTGCGTGCGGCGCGCACCGCCGGGAGGAGCCCGGCGACAGCTCCGACGACCACGGTGACCGCGACGGCGATGACCAGCACTTCGGGCGGGATCGCGACGACCCAGCCGTTCGCCTTGGCGGCGATGGCCGTGATGATCCAGCCGAGTGCGACTCCGGCGATCCCGCCATATGCCGACAGCAGCATGGCCTCGAAGAGAAACTGCTGGCGCACGTGGCGCTTGGTCGCCCCGAGGGAACGGCGCAGGCCGATCTCGCGTCGGCGCTCGAGCACCGAGATGACCATGGTGTTGGCCACGCCGATGCCGCCGACCAGCAGTGCGATCGAACCGACGCCGATGAGCAGCCCGGTGAACGCCTGGTCGACGGTGTTCTTCGCCGCGAGCGCGTCCGAGGGTCGACTGACCTTCACCTCGGTCGGTGCCTGCGGGCTGATGGTGGGAGGCAGGAGTTTGCGGACCTCGGCCACGCGGTCCTCCTCGGACCGCTCGTAGATCATCGTGGGATTGCCCTTGTAGCCGAACGCCTGGCGGGCGATCGGCTCGCCGATGAAGGCGACCGAGTCCAGCTCGGGCACGAGCGGTGACGAATCCAGGATGCCGATGACGGTGAACTGACGCTCGCCGAGCCACACGAGCGAACCCTCATTCAGGATGCCGAGTCTTTCGGCGGCGGTCCGCCCGAGCACGACGGTCGGGAACTGCGCCGTGGCTTCGTTGAACCACACACCGGTGAGCATCGTGGTGCCGGTCGCGGCCAGCAGGTCCAGATCCGCCGCCGCGACGGACAGCCCGCCGGTGCGGGTACGCTCGATCTCCGCGTTGCGGTAGATGTTGACCTTGTCCAGCGTGCTGGTCGAGCTCGCGTGGAGCACGCCGGGGATCCGCCTTACCTGGGCCACGGCATCCTCGGGGAGAGGCGCCGGTGCACCGAGCATGTCGGTGCCGCCGGTCACGGTGAGCAGGTTGGTGCCCAGCGCGGCCAGCTTGTCCTTGATGAGCGCCTGGCTCGATGTCGAGATGCCGATGACGGCGATCATCGCCGCGATGCCGATCGCGATGCCGAGCGAGGACAGCACTGCGCGGAGCGGCCGTGCCCGCAGCCCGTGGAACCCGAGCGAGAACAGGTCGGCGGGGCGGAGACGGGAACGTCGGTCGATGCTCATGCCGCCTCCTCCCGCTCGTCGGCCACGATCTCGCCGTCGCTGATGTGGACGCGCCGGGGCATGCCCGCCGCGACACCCTGGTCGTGCGTGATGACGACGACGGTGGTGCCTGCGTCGTGCAGCTCGCGGAGGATCTGCATCACTCCGGCTCCGGACTTCGTGTCGAGGCTGCCGGTCGGTTCGTCCGCGAGGAGCAGCTTGGGCTCACCCACGACCGCGCGGGCGATGGCGACGCGCTGGCGCTCGCCGCCGGACAGTTGGCGCGGATGGTGGTGCAGGCGATCGCCCAGGCCGACACGCTCCAGGGCGATCGCGGCCCGGCGGCGGCGCTCACGCGGAGGCATGCCGGTGTAGAGCAGGCCGGTGGCGACGTTGTCGAGTGCGGTGACGCCGTCCGAGAGGTGGAACTGCTGGAAGACGAACCCGATGGTGAAGGCGCGCAGCGCGGAGAGCTCGTTGTCGCTCATGCTCATGACATCCTGACCGGCGATCTCGGTGCTCCCGGCGGACGCGCGGTCGAGCGAGCCGATGATGTTGAGCATCGTCGACTTGCCCGAACCGCTGGGCCCGACGATCGCGAGCATCTCGCCCTCCTCGATCGTCAGGTCGACGCCGTTGAGAGCCACGGTGGGCGGAGAGCCGTAGCTGCGGGTGACGCCCCGCAGCTGCACGATCGGGGCGCTCATTTGGCCACCACGACCTTGTCGCCCTCCGCGAGGTCACCACCCGTGACGGCCACCAGGCCGCTGGCGAAGGCGCCGAGTTCGACGGGGACGAGCTTCGTCTTGCCCGATTTGCCCGTCATCACCTCGACGGCGAATCCTCCGCCGGGCTGAGCCAGCAGTGCCGTGACGGGAGCGAGGAGCAGGTCGGTGCCCTTGCTCTGGGTGAGCAGGATGCTCACCGTCACATTGTCGAGGTCCGCCCCGACGGCGGGGTCATCGAGGGTCAGCGTCACCGGGACCTTCAGCGTCTTGCCGTTGGTGCCGTCGCGCTCGACCGGCGCGCCGACGGTCACGATGGTGCCTGTGGTCTCCACGCCGCCGGGCAGCACGACGGTCACGCTCTTGCCCGCCGGGGCGATGGCCTGGTCGGGGGTGTCGATGTACACCAGGACCTCCTTGGAGGTGCCGGTGACCGAGACGATGGCCGCGCTCGCGGCGTCGCCGACGGAGGCCTTTGCGGACTGGATGCGCACATCGGTGGGGGAGAACACGATCCGGCCGTCTTCGATCATCCCGGTCTGCTCGAGTCCGAGCGACTTCTGCCACTTCTTGATGGCGTCGATCGTGTGCCACGTGAACTGCGCGTCCGGCGTGCGACCGAAGAAGCCGAGCGCGGCGAGGTTCGACTCGAGCTGCAGGACATCCGCGCCGTTGGTCATCCCCTCGGTGAACGCGCGCCAGACGGGGAGGTTGCCGTGCATCAGGATGACGGGGGAGTCGTTGATGCGGAAGAGCTCCTGTCCGGCGGTGACGACGGTGCCGCCGGCCGGAACGCCGGTGACGATGCCCGACAGCGTCGAGCCGATGTCGCGGGGCGAGGAGAACCCGAGCGTGCCCTGTGCGCGCAGTTGTTCGGTCAATTCGCCGCGGGTGATGATGACGGTCTCCACCGAGACCTTGTCAACCTTCGGCTCGGCCGAGGACGGCCGCTGCACGAGCACGACGGCAGCGACGATCGCCGCGACGACGAGCACGCCGAGGCCGGTCAGCAGCAGCGCGCGCTTACGCCGGGGACGCGGGGTGGTCGGTGTGGTGTCCGTGCTCATTTGGACCCCACCGGCTGGTTGGCCTTCTCGGTGCAGGTGTCGACGTCGTCGCCGTTGGTCTCCGGACCGAACGCCTGTCCCATGCCGCCCGAGCCCTTGACCGGGTCCGGGTAGTCGTAGCCGAACTCGCGCATGCACTTCGCGAACACGAGCTGCGACTCGAAGAGCTCGTCCTCGCTGGGCAGGCTGTCATCGACGGGCGCCTCGCCGACCTCGGCGGTGCACGAGGCGTACGCCTTGTCGAATTCGTTCATGTCCCACTGCGAGGTGTCGATGGAGTCGGAGGGGCTGCCGTCCGCGGACGTCTGTGCCAGGTCGAAGCCGGCCTTCAGCATGCAGTCGTCCATCGCCTGGCGCCATTCGACGATCGAGGTCTGCAGATCGCCGGACTTGAGCTCGGGATCGGCGCCTCCTGCCGGTGCGCAGGCGGACAACCCGAGGGCGAGCACCGCGCCGGTGGCGAGGGCGAGGACGCCGGTGGTCGCGCGGCGGCTGCGGGTGGTGGTGAAGAATCTCATGTGTTTGCTCCTTGCGACATCTGGCCAGGCTCTGGCGACCTGGCAGATTCCACCTCACCAAAGCGGCGGTTGCGAGACGGTAAAGCGTCCCTTTTACCTTTCTCCAACCCGCGGTCTGCTTGACTCGGTGCGGACATCACCGACCGGAGGGGGAGCGCATGCGCGTGCTGATCGTGGAGGACGAAGAGTTCCTCGCCGACGCCATCCGCACCCGGCTCGAGATGGAGTCGATCGCGGCGGACATCGTGGGGGACGGGGATGCCGCACTCGCCGCGGTGGAGATCAACGACTACGACGTGGTGCTCCTGGACCGCGACATCCCGGGTGTGCACGGTGACGATGTCTGCCGCACCCTGGCCGCCGACCCCAGCAGTCCCGCTGTTCTCATGCTGACCGCGGCCGGTGCCCTGGACGACCGCGTGGGTGGGCTCGAGCTCGGCGCCGACGACTACCTGACGAAGCCGTTCCAGTTCCCCGAGCTGATCGCCCGGCTGCGCGCACTGAACCGTCGCACGTTCACCGCGCTCCCGCCCGTGCTGGAGAAGCGCGGGGTGCGTCTGGATCCGTTCCGCCGCGAGGTCACCCGGGACGGCAGGTTCGTGCAGCTCACGCGCAAGGAGTTCTCCGTGCTCGAGCTGCTCCTGCGGGCGGACGGCGGAGTTGTGAGCGCGGAGACGATCCTGGAAAAGGCATGGGACGAGAACGCCAATCCATTCACCGCGACGGTCAAAGTCACCATCAGCAACCTGCGTCGCAAGCTCGGCGAGCACAGCATCATCACCACGGTCCCGGGGGTCGGCTATGCCATCACAGACCACGACTGAGCCGCAGACCCGGCGCTATCGTGCCACCGTGCGCACGCGCCTGGCGCTGACCTACTCCGCCCTGCTCACGGGTGCCGGCCTCGTGATGCTCACGATCGTCTACGTGTTCATGCGATTCGTGCCCACCTACGACCTCGTGCCATCCGATTCCTTCCCGACGGAACCGATGGAGCCGGGCATCTCGACGCCGATGCCCGAGGTCACGGGCGGCACCACCCCCGCGTCGACGACCACCCCTGCCTCCGAGATCGTGATCACTTCGACCGAGCAGCTGCTGAACCTGCTGCTGATCGTCTCCCTCATCGTGCTCATCGTGCTCGCCCTCGTGGGCATCGCGGTCGGCTGGGCTGTCGCCGGGCGCATGCTGCGGCCGCTGCAGTACATCAACGGCGCCGCCCGCAAGGCCGCGCACGGCGACCTTGCGCAGCGGATCCGCCTCGAGGGGCCGCGCGACGAGATCTCCGAGCTGGCGGCGAACTTCGATGACATGCTCGCGCAGCTCGAGCGCTCCTTCGCCGCGTCGAAGCGGTTCGCCTCGAACGCGTCGCACGAGCTGCTCACCCCGTTGGCCACCACCCGGGCGATGCTCGATGTCGCGATCGCCCAGCGCGATGATCCTGCCGAGCGCGCGCTCTTCGACCGACTGCGGGCGATGAACGAGCGCAGCATCGAGACGGCAGAAGCACTGCTCGGCCTGGCGCAGATCGAAGGGTCGACGGTCACCGGCGAGCGCATCGACCTGGCGAGAGTCGCGGCGGAGGTCGCGGAGTTCTGCGCCGACGAAGCGGTCGAAGCGGGGGTCACAGTGGCGCTCGATCTGCAGCCCGCGCCCTTCGACGGCGAACCCGTGCTGGCGCGTCAACTGGTCACCAACCTCGTGCAGAACGCGATCCGGCACAACGCGGCATCCGACGGTTTCCTCACGATCGTCACCCGCACGGCCCCCGACGGATCCGCGGTGATCGAGGTCGAGAACAGCGGCGCGATCCTCGAAGCGGATGCCGTCACCGCCCTGGCGGAGCCGTTCACCCGCGCGGCGGGACGCCGGTCCACGTCGGCCAAGGGGCACGGCCTCGGGCTCTCGATCGTGTCGGCCATCGTCACCCGCTTCCACGGCGCCCTGGAGCTCACGGTCCGCCCCACCGGCGGACTGCGCGTGATCGTGACCTTCCCCGCGGAGCCCGCACCGAAGTAGGTACGCCCCGGCGTGCCGAACTGCGGAGGTTCGGGCCGACGCGCCGGTTGTGCGGCCCGTAGCGGCGGCGTGTCGAGCGGACGTCCCGCAGTTGTGCCCGGCGGCGTGCCGAGGCCGATCCTGCGGTGACACGCGACGCGAGAACCTCGTACCCCTATGCTGGCCGCGTGGACGCCGTCTGGGTGGGCCTGGGAATTGCCGTCTTGGGACTGACCCTCCTGGACGTCTTTCTCACTGCGCTCAACTATGACGAGGCGGGCTTCTTCGCCGGGCGTCTCGCCTCGTGGCAGTGGAGCCTGATCCGGCAGATCACGCGCCGTCTCTCCCGTCGCTGGCGGCCGGTCGTGCTGCGCCAGGTGACCGGCCTGCAGATCATGGTGACGGTGCTGGCGTGGATCGGCGGGGTGATCCTCGGTTTCGGCCTGATCTACCTCGGTCTGATGCAGGGCAAGAGCTTCCTCTACGACGGGGTGCACGCCGACCTGTTCGGCGCGATCTACTTCAGCGCGGCGCAGCTGGCCACGGTCGGCACGTCGCAGCTGACGCCGAACACCGACGTGCTCCGGGTGCTCTCCATCGCCGAGACCCTGACCGGGGTGGTACTGGTCTCGCTGATCCTCACGTTCCTGCTCGGCATCTACGACGTCATCAGCTCGCTGCGCAGCCTCTCGTCTCAGTTCTTCAGCGCGGGACGCGGGGTGGGCGAGCCGATCGCGAGCCTGAAGCCGTACTTCCCGGAGGGCAGGTCGCGCGGACTGGACGGGCACTTGGACTCGATCTCGGACAGCTTCGGCTCGTACACCGACGGCGTGCGGCTGCACCACGCCGCGTACTACTTCCAGAGCGGACGCGACACGTTCTCACTGCCGTACTCGGTCCGCATGCTCAGCGGCGTGATCGCGGGGCTGCGCTGGGGGCTGCCGGCCTCGAACCCCGTCACGCAGGAGCCGACGCTGCTGCCCCTCACCGAGCAGTTCGACAAGTTCCAGGCGTACATGCACCCGCTGCTGAACTGGAAGAGCACGGATGTGCCCGAGGCGCTGTCGCGTGCGGACTTCGACCGGCTGATCGAGGCCGACCGCAAGCTGCACGGTTCGATGAACCGCCGGCGTGCGGCGAAGCTGGCGGATGCCGGTGACCCGTGGGTGACGCGATTCGCCGGGGTCAACCGCGACATGGGCGAGCTCGTGCAGGAGGCCCCTTTCGTCGACCTCGAGGAGGCCTACGCTCGGTACCTCCAGTGGCTGCCGTTCGCGTATCACGCGCGGCAGTTCACCATCGCGGTGAGCAAGGATCTCGACTACCAGCCGGTCTATTCGAACGGCACCGATCAGGTCGAGGATGCGGTGCTGATCCCGCCGTCTCCGAAGAAGCTCCCGTCCCGCATCCGATCGTTCTTCCACCGCCGCATGACGCTGATCGACCCGGGGTTGTCGAGGGCCATCGATGCGCTGCGGGTGCTGGGTGCGGCCATCTTCACGGTCGTCGTAGTGGTCGGCGTGGGGTTCGCCGCGACCGGATCGGCGCCGATGCAGATCGCCATCTTCGGCGGCATGATCACGATGTTCGCGGCCTCCGCGGCCGGCGCCGGCCGCGGACGATCCGGCTGGGGCAGGTTCGCCGGGGTGGTCGTGATCATTCCGGTGCTCGCGGCAATCGGCCTCGACGCGATCGTGCCCGCGGGACCGCTGATCTCCGCCATCGTGCTGGTGCTCCTGGCGTTCGTCGGGATGATCCTGGCCGGATTCGGTCCGATGTGGGGCGGGTTCGGTCAGCTCGCGTTCGTGACGTTCTACTTCATCCTGCTGCTGCGCCTGAGTCCGAGGGAGTGGCTGCTCTATGCCCTCACCGCGACCCTCAGCGTCATCGTCGCCGTCCTGATCCAGGCGATCCCGAACCGCAACGCGCATGCCCGCGTCGTGGTGGGCGGCGTGAATGCGCTCGAGCTGCGCATCGCTCGCGTGATGGACCCGCTGATCGACACCGTCTCGGCCGCGCGGTGGGATCCGGACCTGCGCCGCCGCGTCCACGCCGAACTGAAGCAGCTGCACCACGCCGCATCCTTCCTGAGCGGGCAGCTGGTGGAGCCGGACTCCGAGCTCGGCCTCACGCCGGGGCAGCTGGACGCCCTGCGCATGCGCGTGTTCGACGTCGAGCTCGCGGTCGTCAACCTGGCGACGGCGGCCCGATCGGCCACCGGGCTGCGGGTGCCGGTGCCGATCCGGGCGCTCCTCGCCGGCGAGCTGGAGCATGTGCAGAAGCACGTGCGGGAATACCCGGAGCGCCCGACGTGGGCGACCTCCGGCGACGACTCCTCGGCAGCCGTCCACCCCGCCCTCGCGTTCCGCGACCCGCCCGTCGATTGGCCCCCGCAGGCCCGGCAGGTCCACCGTGCCCTGTACGAGCTGGTGACCGCCACGGATGCGCTGCACACCGCGGGCAGCGCTGAGCTCGGCAGCAACGTGACGGCGACCGATGACCAGGAGGAGCCGGCGGATGCGACCGCGGCGTGGGGGGCCCCACCGGCCGCGGATGCCACGTCGGAGGGGACGGCGTCGCCCACGGACGCGACGGAGGATCCCGCATCCGAGGGAGAAGCGGAGACGGATGCCGCCGCCGCAGCCGGTCCGGCCGGTGCGACGTCGCCCACGTCGGATGCCGATGCGTCGCCGTTCGCCGCCCCGCTGAGACGCGCCGTTCAGGCCGCGCTGTCGACCGGGCTCGCGCTGTGGGTCGGGTCGCTGATCTCGACGAGCTACCAGTACTGGGCTGTGATGCCCGCGCACCAGGTGCTGGGCGAGACCGACGGGGAGACCTACCGCAAGGGGACGCAGCGGATCCTCGCCACCGTCGCAGGCGCCACCGTGGGCTTCGGGCTCGCCATCACCGTCGGCAGCAATCCCGCCGTGCTGCTGCCGGCGCTCGCGCTGACCTTTTTCGCCTCCACCTACTTCCGGGCGGTGTCGGCGCCGCTGTCGACCTTCTGGCAGACGATGATGTTCGCGATGCTCTACGAGTACCTCGGCAAGCTCGACACCGAGACGATCGAGCTGCGCATCCTGGAGACCGTCGTCGGCGCCGTCATCGCCCTCGTGGTGGCCGCCCTCATCCTGCCGACCCGCACCCGTACCCGCCTGAACACCGACACGATGCGCCTCGTCCGCACGGTGAAGGACGTCACCGAGCGGTGCCTGCAGCGGCTGAGCAACGACCCCGCCGCAGCCGGATTCGACAGGAAGTCCTTCGCGCACGAAGAACTGCAGATGACCGCCCAGCTGCGCCGCGTGCAGGCGACCGCGGCACCGCTGCGACGCGCGTCCGGCGCTCTGGACGTCCACGGCATCGAGGGGCAGCTGACGGCGCTGTGGGCGCTGCTGCTGTACACACGGCACCTGATCGCCGCCACAGACGCGCTGGCACCCGCCGAGAACACGCTGACGGCCGACGAGTGGGACCAGGTGCGCACCGTGTGCGAGGACGACTTCGACGTGCTGCTCACGGTGCTCGACGGGCGGCTGCCGGCTGCGCTGCAGGAAGACATCCCGCTCGCCGATCGCGACGACTCCGGTGACAGCAGGACGCTGGAGGCCGTGCTGAGCTCGATCGCGCGCATCGATCAGACGCTCGCCGTGATGATCGACAACGCCCAGCCCGACACCGGCCGATTCGCGCGCATCCGTTCCGCGCTCGCGTCGAAGTAGCCCGATACCCCGCGCGGCATGAGCCTCGCGCGACCGCTCGCGCGTCCGGATGAACTTCTCGCAGACCAGTAGCCAAGCCCCTGAGGAGGGGCGTAGGGTCGCGGATGACGGGCCTGGCTCGGAGCCTGGCGCGGGAGTATCGACTCGATCACGACGGCGAATGGCGGGGAAGAAATGAACCTCACTCCACGGGAAATCGACAAGCTCTACGTGTACCAAGTGGCGGAACTCGCCCGGCGCCGACGCGAGCGAGGCACGAAGCTCAACGTCAGCGAGGCCATCGCCCTCATCTCGGAGGCCATCCTCGAGGGGGCCCGCGACGGACGATCCGTCGCCGAGGTGATGGAGCTCGGCAAGACGATCGTCTCCGAGAAGGACTGCATGGACGGGGTGCGCGAGCGCCTGCCGCTGCTGCAGGTGGAGGCGACCTTCGTCGACGGCAGCAAGCTCGTCTCCTGCCACGATCCGATCGGGGTATGACGTGACGCAGCCCGCCGCGCCGAGTGCGACGGTGGTGCTGGTGGGGGGACACGAGAGCGCGAACGGCGCCGATCTGCTGTACCTCACCGACCTCGTGCCGCACTCGATCGTGACCCCCGCCGGGCGGCCGCTGCACAACCTGATCACCCGGTTGATCGCCGCAGATGACGCACCCATCGTCGTCATTCCGATGACGTTCGGTCGCAACCCGACGTTCGTCGCGGACACCGCCAAGACGTTGAAGTGGCTGGCCGGCAGCGCGCACGGCCGGCTCGCACTGGCCGACTCGTTCGGCACCGACGATCACCTCACGGCGTGGCTGCGCACTGCCGCCGGCGCGGTGCACCGCACCGCACCCGATGCCGCCTTGGCGGTCTGGGCGGCGGCCGCGAATCCGTTCGACGACGCGGAGCTGTACCGGATCGCGCACCTCGTCCGCACGCACGGCGCCGGCAACGTCGTCGAGGTCGCCATCACGGATGGGGATGCCGGCATGATCGAGGCCCTGAGCCGGCTTCGGATGCTCGGCAGCACGAGCGCGGTCGTCGTGCCCGCGGGCTTCGGGCGCGAGTCGCCGATCCCCGCGGACGAGCGCGGGTACGCCGAGTTCTTCGGGCCGCTGATGAGTGAATCCGCGGTGGTCCGCGTCATCCAGGAGCGTGTCCGGGATGCCCTGCACGAACTCGGGCACGGCCGCACCGGCATCGAGGCGGGGCTGCAGGCCGACCACGGGCACGGATACGCGCATTCGCATGCGTTCGAGGAATCGACCGGCCACACCCACTCCCACGGTGGACACTCGCACAGCCACGGCGGCGGCGAGACCCACTCCCACTCACAGGGCGAGCACGTCCACGCACACTGACGGACGACATACGCACAGCGACATGAAGCACTGAACCTCTTCGAGGGAAGGAAAAGATCATGCTAGGCAGTCCCAAGTACCACCACCGCACCGACGACATCGAGATCAACGCCGGGCGCCCGAGCGTGACGCTGCTGGTCAGCAACACCGGCGACCGCGCCGTCCAGATCGGGTCGCACTTCCACTTCTTCGAGGTCAACAAGGCCCTGCTGTTCGAGCGCGAGCTCGCGTACGGCATGCATCTGGACATGCCCGCCGGCACAGGTGTGCGCTTCGAAGCCGGCGACACGAAGGAAGTGACGCTGACGGCGTATGCGGGCAACCGGCACATCATCGGCTTCAACGGTCTCGTCAACGGCGGGCTGGATGCCGCCTCCACCAAGGTGCGCGCGATGGCGCTGATGACCGAGCTCGGGTTCAAGAACGGCAAGCCGACTGCGCGCAAGAGCTCCAGCCGCGCCAAAAGCACCACCACGGCGAAGAAGGGGACGAAGTAATGGCCATCATCTCGCGCAAGCAGTACACCGACCTGTTCGGCCCCACGGTCGGCGACCGGGTGCAGCTGGCCGACACCAACCTCGTGATCGAGATCGAGAAGGACTTCAACGAGGGGCACTACGGCGACGAGGTCGTCTACGGCGGTGGCAAAACCGCCCGCGACGGCATGGCCGCGGACCCGCAGGCCACCAACGACCAGATGGTGCTGGATCTGGTGATCACCAACGCGATCATCCTGGATCCGATCCTGGGCGTCGTGAAGGGCGACATCGGCATCCGCGACGGAAAGATCGCGGGCATCGGCAAGTCCGGCAACCCGCACACGCAGAGCGGCGTCGACCCCCGGCTGGTCGTCGGGACGGGCACCGAGATCCTGGCCGGCGAGCACCTCATCGCCACCGCGGGCGGCATCGACAGCCACGTGCACTACATCTCTCCCCAGCAGGCCTATGCCGCACTCTCCAACGGGATCACGACGCTGTTCGGCGGTGGCACCGGGCCGACGGATGCCACGAACGGCGTGACCACGACGCCGGGCGTGTGGAACCTCGCCCGACTCCTCGAGTCCGCCGAGGCGATGCCGGTGAACATGGGCTTCCACGGCAAGGGCAACGGATCGTTGCCGGAGGCGCTCATCGAGCAGATCGAGGCCGGCGCAGCCGGACTCAAGGTGCACGAGGACTTCGGTGCCACACCTGCCGCACTGAGCATGGCCCTGAACGTCGCCGACCGGTTCGACGTGCAGGTGTCGCTGCACTCGGACAGCCTCAACGAAGCCGGGTACGTCGAGGACACCCTCGACGCGATCGACGGCCGCACCATCCACACGTTCCACACCGAAGGTGCGGGCGGCGGGCACGCGCCGGACATCATCAAGGTCGCGGGGCATCCCAACGTGCTCCCGTCCTCGACCAACCCGACGCTGCCGTACACGGTGAACTCGGTCGACGAGCTGCTCGACATGGTCATGGTCTGCCACCACCTCTCGCACGACATCCCGGAGGACGTCTCGTTCGCCGACTCGCGCGTGCGTGCGGAGACGATCTCGGCCGAGACGGTCTTCCACGATGAGGGCATCATCTCGATGGTGTCGTCCGACTCGCAGGCGATGGGCCGCGTGGGGGAGTCGTTCATGCGTACCTTCCAGGTTGCGCACCACTGCAAGGACCAGCGCGGCAAGCTGCCGGAGGACGCGGAGGACAACGACAACTTCCGCGTGCTGCGCTACCTGGCCAAGATCACGATCAACCCCGCGATCACGCAGGGCGTCTCGGACTACATCGGGTCGCTCGAAGTGGGCAAGATCGCCGACATCGTGCTGTGGCCGGTGGACTCGTTCGCGGCGAAGCCCAAGCTGATCGTCAAGGGCGGCCTGATCAACTGGGCGCTGATGGGTGACCCGAACGCATCGCTGCCGACGCCGCAGCCGGTGTACTTCCGGCCGATGTTCGGGGCGCAGGGGCGCGCGCTGCAATCCACGCGCGTAACCTTCATGTCGCAGGCGGCCATCGACAAGGGCATTCCGGAGAAGCTGTCGCTGGAGAGCCAGGTGCTGCCGGTGCACAAGTGCCGCACGGTCGGCAAGGAGCACATGGTGCGCAACAGCGCGACACCGGTCATCGAGGTGGACCCGGAGACGTACGTCGTGACGTACGACGGCAAGGTCGCCACCATCGACCCGGCGCAGTCGCTGCCGCTCACCCAGCTGTTCTTCCTCGCGTAAGGGGCGGCATGGCGAACTCGGATGTGCGTCAGCTGCTCTCGAGCCTGCAGTTCTCCGACTCGGCGTTCCCGAGCGGCTTCTACACGATGTCCCACGGACTGGAGGGGTATGCGCAGGCCCGTCTCGTGGAGCGCGGCGACGTGCAGGAGCTGCTCGCGGAGCTGCTGACGCATTCGGTGGGGCCGGGGGATGCCACCGCGCTCGCCGCCGCGCACCGTGCGGCTCTCGCCGCGGACTGGGGGCTGGTGCAGGAGGTCGATCAGCGGCTGTTCGCGTCCAAACTGAACGCCGAGATGCGCCGGGCATCGGTGCGCAGCGGCCATCAGCTCACCGATCTCGCGGGAGAGGTGATCGGCGGACCGGCGCTCGCCGAGTACGGGCGACGCGTCACGGCCGGCACGACACCGGGCTGCCAACCCGTCGCGACGGCCATGGTCTACGCGGACAGCGGGGTCGAGACGGAGCAGGCCGTGGCATCCGATCTGTTCGCCTTCGCGGTGAGCTTCGTCGGCGCCGCGCTGCGTCTGCGACTGACCGATCACCGGCACGCGCAGGTGATGCTGCACGGCACCGGCGCGGTCATCGAGCAGGTGGCGGCGGATGCCGTGGCTCGGGATCTCGCGGATCTCGGCGGCTGCGCGCCCGTCGCCGACATCATGTCCGCCCAGCACGAGAGAGCCGAGGCGCGCCTGTTCGCCAGCTGAGCTTCACCACGATTCACCCGCACGACAGAGGGAAAGAGGAGACCATGAGCGAGAACGTCCTGAGGATCGGCATCGGGGGCCCTGTCGGGTCCGGCAAGACCGCACTCACCGAGGCGCTGGTGCCGCTGCTGATCGCGGCGGGGCGCACGCCCGGCGTCATCACCAACGACATCTACACGCAGGAGGACGCGCAGCACGTGCGGCGCGAGCTCGCCGGCATCCTGGATCCCGAACGCGTCGTCGGCGTCGAGACCGGCGCCTGCCCGCATACCGCGGTGCGGGATGACCCGACGATGAACCTCGCCGCCGGTGCCGAGATGCTGCAGCGGTTCCCCGACATCGACACGCTCATCTACGAGTCCGGCGGAGACAACCTGACGCTCACCTTCTCGCCGGCGCTCGCCGACGTGTTCGTGTTCGTGCTCGACACGGCCGAGGGGGAGAAGATGCCCCGCAAGCGGGGTCCGGGCATCACCGAGAGCGACATCCTGGTGATCAACAAGATCGACATCGCGCAGTACGTGCGCACCAACCTCGATGTGATGCACAGCGACGCCCTCCGGGTGCGCGATGACAAGCCCGTGGTGCTGACCAACTCGCTCACCGGCGAGGGCCTGGCGCAGCTGCACGAGCAGATCATGTCGCACTGGGCGCAGTCCCGAGCCGAACTGGTCGGATGACGGCCCCCACCGCTGTGGCGGCGGAGATCGACACCGACGAGCCCGCCGAGCAACTCGCGCCGGTGGTGCCGCTGCGCGCGCCGAACGCGGGCGGGTACCGTCTGCAGCCCGAGTACTACGAACCGAAACGGGTGCCGATCGAAGTGCAGCGGCACGCCGGGTCGCAGCCGATCCTGCCGGTCGGCAGCCCCGGCAAGGTGGGCATCCTGCAGCTCGGTTTCGCGCAGAACCGCGGCCGCACCGAGCTGGTGCAGCACTACCAGAAGTCCCCGCTGCAGATCATGCACCCGCTGTACTTCAACCCCGAGCGCCCCGACATGGCATACACGTACCTGATGTCGACGGGTGGGGGGATCGTGCAGGGCGACCGGCTGCGCACCGACCTGGCCTTCGGTCCCGGCACATCGGCGTACGTGACCACTCAGGCGCACACGCGGGCGTACCGGATGGAGCACGACTACGCGGTCTCGCTCATGAACATCACCGTGGAGGCGGATGCGTACGTCGAGTACCTGCCGGAGCCGGTCGTGCCGTTCGCGCAGTCGCGGCTGTACCAGCAGACCGAGGTCGTGCTCGACGAGTCCGCGACCCTGCTGCTCGGCGAGATCGTGTACGCCGGGCGCCTGGCGCGCGGAGAACGGCACGAGTACGACGTGTACGCATCCGATCTCGAGGTGCGCCGCCCCGATGGGCGCCTCGTCGCGCTGGACCGGGTGCGGCTCTGCCCCGGCGATGAGGGCGGGGTCGAGGGGCTCGGCGTGCTCGCCGACCACGACATCCTCGCGATGCTCTACGTGTTCACGTCCCGTGTGCCGGTGGCGGCGCTCGCCGACTGCCTGCACGCCGCGCTCGCCGACGAGTACGACGACGACCTGATGTTCGGGGTCAGCGCGCTGCCCGGCGACGCCGGTGTCTGGGTGCGACTGGTCGGCAACGACCCGGTGGCGATGGCGCGCGCGAACACCGCCGCGACCGCCGCGGCCCACGAGCTTCTGACCGGTGCGCCGGCGCCGATCATCCGCAAGAGCTAGGAGGACCGACATGAGCCAGGCCGCGACAGCGAACTCGGTGGGGTCGTTCCGGGCGTGGCTGCTCGGGTTCGGCCGCGGGTTCTCGCAGATCTACTTCCAGGTCAACATCATCACGGCGCTGCTGATCATCGCGGCGTTCGTCGTGGCGGATTGGCGTATGGCGATCCTGGCCGTTCTCGGCTGTGTCGCGGCGACGCTGGCGGGACGGATGCTGGGCGCCAAGGCATCCGACATCACCGCAGGTCTGCAGGGCTTCTGCGGCGCGCTCGTCGGCGCTGCCACGTTCGCCGCGATCGGGGGCGAGCAGTGGCCCGCCTACCCGATCGCCGTCGTCGGCGGAGCCCTGTGCGCACCAGTGGCGTGGCTCGTGGTGGCACTGTTCACCAAGACCCCGCTCAAGGTCTTCCAGCTGCCGTCCACGACGGCGCCGTTCTGCATCGTCGCGACCGGTGTGCTGGTGAGCACCCAGGCGCTTCATGTGACCGCCGCGGCGTCACCGACGGTCGACTCCGTGCCGCTCGCCTTCGCACGGTCGCTCCTGACGAACGTGTCGCAGGTGGTGCTGATCGACAACCTCTGGGCGGGTGCACTGATCCTCCTCGGACTGTTCGTCGCGAGCTGGAAGGTCGGCCTCGCCGCGATCATGGGCAGTGCCGTCGGCAGCGTCTGCGCGCTGCTGATGGGAGAGACCCTCACCGAGACCGCGAACGGGCTGGCCGGCTACTCCGGCGTGCTGACCGCGATCGCACTGGCGGTTGTGTTTCTCAAGAGCAGCCCGACGTCCTGGATCCTCGCGGTCATCGGCACCATCGTCACCGCGTTCGTCACCCTGTTCATGCATCAACTGTCCGGCCCGACCTACACCTGGCCGTACATCCTGACCACGTGGGTGTTCCTGATCATCGCCCACTACATCCCGTCGGCCAAGCGCACCTGACCTGCCCGAGTTGCGGCATCCGCTCGCGGGGCCGACCATGGGGTGATGGGGGATGAGGCGCCGCACGACGCGTCCGCGACGACGGATGCGGCATCCGTCGCGCCTGCCCGGCGACGGTCGACTCGGGTGTGGCTGATCATCGCCCTGGTCGTGGTGCTGATCGCGGCCGGGACGACGGCGTGGATGCTGCGCCCCGCGGCGGCGCCGGCCGCAGCGCCGACCCCCTCGGCCACACCGACGGCGACCCGCACGCCGACGCCCACACCCACCCCGACGCCGACTCCGACCGGGTTCCCGGCGAACACGACGGGCTACGGCCTCAGCGAGCTTACGCAGATCAACGTCTTCACGGTGCTCGGGAGCCTGCCCGTCGACGACGATCCGTATGGCGCCTTCACCGGCCTCGCCGCGCGGCCGATCGACTGGGGAGCGCCGGTGTTCGCCGACCCGACCGGGCAGCCGATCGCCTATCTGCCGCGGGAGTTCCCGTTCGACGGCACCACCGTGCCGGTGATCGAGCAGCAGGAGAACTGGGTCAAGGTGCTCCTGGTCGGGCGCGAGGCGGTGCCGTCACAGGGCAACCCCGCGCAGGTGACCGGGTGGCTGCGGATGCAGGACGTCGAGCTGACCCCCCTCGACGCGACCGTCGAGGTCAGCATCTCGGCGCGGACGATCGACATCGTGCGGGCCGGTGTGCCCGAGCGCATCGCGACCGACTTCGGCTGGGGCGCCGACGGGACGCCCACTCCGGTGGGGCGCGCGTTCGTCATGACGATCCGCACCGAACCGTCGTTCTGGTACACCCGCGGGCATCCGCTCGTGTACCTCTCCGTGCAGTCGCCGACCCTCGACGGGTTCGGCGGGGCGGAGGCCGCGGTGACCGCCTTCCACTACCACGACGACCGTTCCGGCAACATCTCCAACGGATGCCTCCGCGTCGACCCCGACGCGATCACCCGGCTCGCCCAGCTTCCGCTCGGCACACCCGTGATCATCCGGCCGTAGGGCTGCCGCGCTTCAGCCGAACAGCGCGCCGATGTCCCAGATCGCCTGTCGGGCCAGCACGATGACCCCGATCAGGACCAGGATGTTGCCGACGACGCTCGTCCAGAACGCCCGGCGGAACGAGCGTTTCCGGGTCTTGTGGCGGAACAGCTGCTGAGCGATGAGTGCGCCCGGCCATCCGCCCACCCAGCCGAGCAGCAGCAGCGTCTGCTCGGAGACCCGCGACCACCCGCGCTTGGCCGCGGCCTTGTCGATGCCGTAGGTCGCGAAGGCGAGGACGCTGAGGACGCCGTAGATCGCGGGGAGCCACAGCGGCAGCGGCACGAGCACGACGGCAGCGGCGAATGCGGCGACGAACAGCAGCACGACCGACCAGCTCAGCGCGGCGGGCAGCGGTCGCGACAGGTCGCGGTCGGGGCGGACCGGGGGAGCGGCGGTGCGACGCGGCGACGGGGACGACATGCGCTCGATCCTAGGGTGCCGACGTACCCCGCCCGGCTGCGGTCAGCTCAGCTCGGCGTACGCGGCCCGCTCGAAGGCGTCCACACCGGCGGCGCACGCCGGGTCGAAGAAGGGCAGCATCTGTGCCGCCCAGACGCCGGCGAGACCCGAGGTTCGGTCGATCCAGTAGTGCACGTTGGCCAGGCCCGCCCACGACAGTGTGCCGGCGCGACGGGCGTCGGGCACGTCGTCCTCCGTCACGAGGAACGAGTAGGCCCACGATTTGCGCGAGCCGGGGAAGAAGTCCGCGTCGCGGGTCAAGGCCGGGATCGCGGAGGGGAGCGGCGTGACCTCGAGCCCCGGCATCCCGCGCGCCGCCCACTCGATCGTCTCGGGGCGCAGCAGGCGTCCGCCCGGGGCGGAGCCGTCGCCCAGCCACACCCGCAGCAGTGCGAGCATGTCGGGCACGGTCGAGTACAGCCCCTGGCCCCCCATGTCGAGTTCGGGGGTATCGGGCACCTCGGCCGTGGACGGCACGAGCGACCCGTCGCGCGTGCGGCGGAACAGGGTCGCGAGCCGCGGGCGCATGTCGGGGCGCATGTCGAACGAGGTCGACGTCATGCCGCACGGTGCGCAGATGCGCTCCTGCACGACCGTGTCGAGGCGCTGCCCGCGCACGGCGGCGACGACGAGCCCGAGCCAATCCATCGAGATGCCGTACGTCCAGCGTTCGCCCGGGTCGTGCAGCAACGGCGAGAACAGCGAGTCCCGCATCGGCGTGGGGGAGGGATGGCTCATCCGCTGCCGCGCGAGCACGGCGTAGCGGGGGTCGAACATCTCGTACGCGAGTCCGGACGTGTGCAGCAGCAGCATGCGCGCCGTGATGTCGCGGCTGGGCGGGCGGGTGCGCACCGAGCCGTCGGCACCCAGCTCCTCCAGCACCCGCAGATCGCCGATCTCGGGCAGATACTCGCGGGCCGGGGCGTCCAGGTCGAGCAGGCCGTCCTCGACGCACTGGAGGGCCGCGGTCGCGGTGAACGCCTTGGTCGCCGAGAACAGTGCGAGGACGGTGTCGGATGCCGCGGCATCCCCGTCCGCGGTGCGTCGGCCTGCGGGGTGGAGATAGCGGGTCTCGCTCGTGTCGGTCAGTCCTGCGATGATCAGAGGCACGCCCGATCCGATCGCCGCATCGACGGATTCGTCCAATACCCGCGTCGTCGCATCCACGGTCTGAGCCTACGAGTAGGGTGACTTTCGTGTCGCTCCCACCCCGCGTGACCGTCGTCATCCCGTGCCGCAACGATGCCGAGTTCCTCGAGGCCTGCCTGCAGGCACTGGCCCTGCAGACGCATCAGGCCGACCGGATCGTGGTGATCGACAACGCGAGTACGGATGCCTCGGCCGAGGTCGCACGTCGATTCGGCGCCGAGGTGTTCCCGGAGCCGGAGGTCGGGATCTGGCCCGCCGCGGCGCGCGGATACGACGAGGCGATGGGGTCGGCCGACATCATCGCGCGGATCGACGCGGACTCACGTCCGCATGACGACTGGATCGCCCGGCTGGTGCGCGCGTTCGTGTCGGACCCCGGGCTCGGGGTGCTGACCGGCGGTGCGGAGTTCTACGGCGCGACGCCGCTCGTCCACTATCTCGGTGAGCACTGGTACATCGGCGGTGGGCACTACTGGATCAAGAAGTGGCTGGGGCATCCGCTGGTTTTCGGCTCGAACTTCGCGATGCGCGCGTCGGTGTGGGAGCGCGTGCGCGACCGCGTGGATCGCAGCAACGCGAAGATCCACGATGACCTCGACCTGACGATCCAGTTGCGGCCGTCCGACGGCATCCGGTACGACCCGACACTGCGGATGCCGGTGTCTTCGCGCCCGCTCACCTCGCAGCGCGGGCTGTGGCGACGGGTGTGGCGCGTGGTCCCGACCTTCGCCGCCAGCTGGCCCGAGGGTGCCGCGTGGCGCCGGCGCAGCGAGCTGGCGGATGCGCGCCGCGTGACCATCGTCGACGGCGAAGACCCGTGGTCGCCCACCGACGAGGACTGGGCCCCCGGCTTCGGCCGCTGACCTGTCCCGGTTGTTGAGCGAGGGAGCGAAGCGACCGAGACGAAGCGCCCGCCGACGTACGTCCACCCCCGGTCGCTGAGCGAGCGCAGCGAGACGAAGCGCCCGCCCCTGCCCGCCCCGGTTGTTGAGCGAGGGAGCGAAGCGACCGAGGCGACATGCCCGCGCGTGCACTCCCGGGGTGCCCTCTACGCCTCTCGTTCGCCGAGCCTGTCGAAGCATCGTCGGCCCTGGTGTCGGGCTCAGGAACAGCCGTGCGACGGCTCCTCCCCAAGCGGCTCCAGAGCGGAGATATCAACAGGAAATTAGTGTGCTGATCTGCTGTTTTCTAGGTCAGGAATGTCGGAGGCCTTCGGCAGAATAGGGGTATGGAAGACCTCGTCGCCACCCTCGCAACACTTGATGCTGCGCTCGGCGGTGCGGTCGATGAGGCTCTCACCGATCACGGGCTGCGGGTAGCGACGGACGAGAGTCTGCTCGAGGTGATGGCGGTGGCTGCGCGCGTGGCCCGCCGGGCTGAGGCGCTGATGATCGAGGGGGCCGCGCAGATCGACTACCGCTCGAGCGTGCCCGTGCGCGACGAGCGGATGAGTACCAGGTTCGGATGCCGATCGGCGGGGGAGCTCGTGCAGCGGGTCACGCAGGTTTCGTCCCGTTCGGCGGCCGACCTGGTGAAGGCGGGGCGCGCGGTCATCCGCGAGACGGCGCCGAGCTCGGGTGAGGTGCTGCCGGCGGACTACCCGGCGATGCGCGCGGCACTGGCAGCCGGACACATCGGGGTCGACGGCGTGCTCGCGGTCACCGTCCCGCTGTCAGGGGTCGCTTCGACGGCGGGTCATGCCGCGCTCCTCGCGGCTGATCACGAACTGGCCGCGGCCTCCCGGGGTGAGGGTGTGGATGGAGCCCCCGCGGCGTGCGCCGACGATCTGCGGGCGCTCGCGACCGTGTGGGCGATGTACCTCGATCAAGACGGCGCCGAGCCGCGCGAGCGAGTGGCGCTGCGCAGGCGTGGAGTGACGTTCGGTGTCTGCCGCGACGGGGTCGTGCCCTTTCACGGCAACTTGCTCGCGGACGTCGCGGCGCAGTTTGAGCTGGTCGCCGACAGCATCCTCAATCCCAAGGTCGACCAAGCGCCGACACCCACGGGGCCATGGTTCACCGAAGAACCCGACACCGAAGCCGAGACGTTTGCTGATCGTCGCACCCGTGCACAGAAGCTGCACGATGTGTTCGCCATGGTGCTGGAACGGGTCGCCGGGTCGGGCGTACTGCCGACGCTCGGTGGCGCCGCGCCCACCCTCGTCGTGTCGGTGCGTGCCGAAGACCTTCAGAACGGCTCCGGATACGCGCACCTCCACGGGTGCGACGAGCCGGTATCGGTGGGCGCGGCGCGGCAGATTGCGTGCTGCCGCGCGGTGCAACGAGTGACCTCCGACGACCGAGGGCGGATCGTGTCGATCGAGACCTCCGATCGGGTGTTCAACCACCGCCAGCGACTCGCGATCGCGCTGCGCGACGGCGGATGTGTCATCCCGGGCTGCCATGTCGATGCGAGCTGGTGTGAAATCCACCATGTGCACGAACATGCGCGAGGTGGACCGACGCATACCGACAACGGGGTGCTGCTGTGCTGGCACCACCATCGCACCCTCGACACAGGCGGCTGGAAAGTCCGGATGCGTGACGGCATCCCGGAAGTCCGCGGGCCCACGTGGTGGGACGGGTCGGGGCAATGGCGCCCGATCACGAAATCGCCGGTGCGGATGCGAGAACGATTCGCCCTCCGAACATGACCCCCGGACCCTGAACCCACCCCGATGATTGAATCTGTCGAAGCGTCGTCGCCGGCCCGCCTCAGGACGCGATCCGACTGTGTCGACCGGTTGTACCAACCATCGAGTTCGTCATCGAGGGTTTCTGCTCGCGGGCACATCGTTCGATGGCGAGCCGTCGTGGAGCAGCGCACCGAGGTCACCGGCTACCCTCGACGGATGGCCGACAAGGATCCTTTCGTCGTGACGGATGCCGCCGCCTGGCGGGTGTGGCTGGACGCGAACGAAGACACTTCGGAGGGCGTTTGGCTCGTGCTCGCCAAGAAGGGGGCGACCGCGCCTACGACGCTTACCTACGCCGAGGCACTTGAGCACGCACTCTGCAGTGGGTGGATCGACGGCCAGAAGGCGAGTATGGATGCTGCGACCTTTCTGCAGCGGTTCACTCCGCGGCGCAAGGCCTCGCTGTGGTCGAAGCGGAACGTCGAAATCGTCGGCAGGCTCGTCGACGAGGGCCGGATGCGTCCGCGGGGACAGGCGGAGATCGACCGCGCGAAGGGAGACGGACGCTGGGATCGCGCCTACTCCGGTGCGTCGACTGCGCAGGTGCCCGACGACCTTGCGGCGGCGCTCGCGGCCGAACCCGCGGCATCCGCTCTGTTCGCACAGCTCGATGCGACGAACCGGTACGCCGTGCTCCATCGCGTGATGACCGCCCCCACTGCCGTGACGAGAGCGAATCGCGTCGCGCGTCTTGTCGACATGCTCGCGCGCGGGGAGACGCCGCATCCCCGGCCGTGAGCGAGCCGCATCGCGTGAAGGCCCATTCGCCGCCTGTCACATCCCCTCGCTACTGTGCAAAGCATGATCATCGAGTTCGAGGGTGACGTGTTCCAGTGGGCTGCCCGCACCGACTCGTCTTGGTACTTCACCGCGCTCCCGCTCGAGCTGGCTGAAATGGTCCGTGAAATCCCGCGTCCTTACCGCGGATTCGGATCCGTCCGTGTGCGTGCGCGGGTGGGAAAGTCCGAGTGGGTGACGTCGATCTTTCCGGACAGCGACACCGGCAGCTACGTCCTGCCACTGAAAAAAGCGGTGCGGGATGCCGAGTCCCTCGTCGACGGCGGACCAGTTTCGGTGCGCCTCGAGGTCCTCGACGGCTAGATTCCGGGCTTCAGGCACCCTGCGTTACTCAAACGTGAGAATTGGGGTTTGACTAATCATGAGAAGCCTCTCATTATTAGTCCCGGGGAAGGCGTCGCTATGGGGGCGACGTCAGACACCAGCTCTGGGGAGACTGGGAATCTGGGGATTCCGTTGCGCGATCCAGGGCGTTCTGTCAACGCATCTAACTGGGGAGTACTTCGTCATGCGCACAATTCACAACTACCTCGAGACCGCCAAGCAGCGACGCGAAGACGGTGAGGCGGGCTTCTCGCTCATCGAGCTCATCGTCGTCGTGGCGATTCTCGGAATCCTCGTCGCCATCGCCATTCCGGTGTTCGGTGCCATCCAGCAGTCAGCCAAGGACAACTCGCTCAAGAACGCGGCCGCCTCTGGGGCAACCGTAGTTGCCGCAGAGATCGCTCGTGGCGCTGATGGCGATCCCGAAGCGCAGTTGGCTCTGAGCGAGACCGCGGACTACACATTTGAGCTCGCGGGTGACACGCTCACGACTTTCTGTGTGACGGCGACCGGGGCCGGCGCGCTCGATGGCGCCGCAGAGGCCGAGGCTGGCCCCTGCCCGTAACCAATCTCGTTGAGGCCGGCGCGCACTACTCGCGCCGGCCTCGACGCCACCACGGAGCCATCCGTACACCGCTGACTTTGGGGAATGTCATGACGCGTGCATCCGATACGAACGACGACGGCTTCGGCCTCGTCGAGGTAATCGTCGCGATCTTCATCCTCGGGCTCCTCGCCGTCGCGATTCTTCCGTTGATCTGGACGGGCCTTCGAGTGGCGACCGAGCAGAGCGCCGTCGCCGGCGCCACGCACGCCACGTCGGGTTTCATCGACGAAGTCCGCTCACGCGCGGACGGCGGATGCAGCGCACTGAACGGTACGAGCAGCTTCACCACCGATCGTGGTGACGACATCCTCATCACCGGTGTCGTCGATGCGGCGTGCAACGACACGTTGCGTCCTCTCGCGGTCAAGTACACGGCGACGGCGACCAACGGCGACGGAGACGTCCTCGCCGCCGTCGAGACGTTGATCTTCCTGCCGAAGCCTCCGGGCGAGACCCCGTGACCGCCTCGCTCCGAGAGCGTGTCGGTTCTGACGAATCCGGGCTCACCCTCATCGAGCTCGTCATCTATATGACCCTCGCCGTCGTCGTCGGCACGATCGTCGTATCGATGTTCATCGGCACCCTCAAGGGGCAGGACCAGGTGACCTCCACCACGCAGGCCACCACCAAAGGCCAGCTCGCGGCCACAACCATCGAGAGAGCCATGCGCAACGCCACCGCCTTCGCCATCGCCGACGGCGGCAAGACGCTCACGGTGCTCACGACGCTGGACAAACCTTGCCAGCAGTTCACGCTCCAGCGCAACGCGGCGGCGAGTACAGGCAGTCGCGACGTCTACGATCTGTTCCTCTACCAGGGCGCCAAGCTGCCCGTGGGCACGTGGCCGACAGCGTCGACGGGAGCCCTCACTTCGGGTGTGGTGCTGGTCGACGCCGACCATCACACCAGCATCCCCTTCGTCCTTGACGGCAAATCCTTGGACTACACCCTCTGGTTCGCCACAGACGTGAAGGCATCCGCGCCTGACAGCCCCAACGTCGACTTTCGCGGAACCATCACCCCGCGCGGCACGGGAGGAGTCATCGCCTCATGTTCGTGAAAACCGACATAGTCCTCGCCCGCGTGCGTGATCGCCTCCGCACCACCACCCGCGACGACTCCGGCGCCACGCTCGTCGCCGTACTCACTCTCATGGCAGTGGGCTTCATCGCGTCCGCCATCATCGCCGCCGCGTGCATGTTCACGATCGCGCAGACCGCTCAGGGCAGGACGGATGCGCAGAGCTTTGCCGCCGCCGAAGCCGGCCGCGACGCCGTCGTTTCTGTGCTCTCGCAAGAGACGGCTTCCGCGCTGTGCACGAACAGCGCGGCCGGTATCGGCCATTTCACGTCAGCCGTCGGCCAGACCCCCGTCTATCAGGCGTGGGTTCAGGCCATCGACAGCGGCACCCCGCCGACCTCATGGCAGGGGTCAGTGGGAGCCGACGACGTTCCCGCGGTGCCGAGCTGCCCCACGGACGGCACGAAGTACATCGTCGTGCGCTCGATCGGAAGCAGCGCCGGTGGCGGCACAGAGGTCATCGACGCCGTGTACAAGTGGCAACTCGGCAAGGAGACCGTCGCGGGCGGCGGCCTGGGCTATCAGGGTGTGTCGTACGCTGCGACGGCGAGCACGATCAAGGGCGACATGATCGTCAAGAACGGCAACCTCGAGTGCAATTACGGCACCGTCTTCGATGGCAGCGTCTATGTGCTCAACGGCAACGTCAACGTCGGTGCCGACGCCTTCTTCGGATGGGGTGGCGACGCCTGCACGATCAATGGTGAGCTCGTCGTGGCCGGAACAATCAACTTCGAGCGCAAGTGCACTGCGTGGTTCATCGTGTGCATCAGCTACGCGTTCGGCACGATGTCGGTCGGCGGCCCTGCTCACGTGCAGGGCAGCATCGAGGCAGCCGACGGCGGCACGCTCAACGTCGGCACCGACCCCATCGCCGACAACCCGAGCATCAACGATGTCGAAGACACCTACACGACGCGCGATCTCACCCTCGCGGGCCATATCGCCACGGGCAGCGGTGGTCCCACGATCACGACCTCCAACGGCGGGTCCATCGAAGCCGTGGACTACATCACCGCGGGCAAGGCACTGACAGCGGCGGGTGGGATCGCCACCGGCGGCAATCTCACCGCAACCGCGGCCGTCACCGCGAACGGCGGCGACATCTCCGTCGTCGGCAAGATCCTCGGCGCCAACGGCGTGACTGCTTCGGCATCGATCCTCGCCGGAGGCGATATCCAAGACTCGGGCGCGCGCACGGCCACCTCAGGCAACATCACCACCGCGGGTTCGATCCTCGGCTCCGGCATCGTCACAGCGGGTCTGGGCATCACAGTGAAGGGCAGCATCGGCGGCTCGCGCGTCGTCAAGGCGAACGGCGGTCCGATCACCGTCGGTGTCGACATCGCCAACTCCGGCGGCACCACCGCATTGGGCGACATCTCGGTCGCTGGGGCGATCACGACCGCATCGGGAGCCGTCACAGCAGGCGGTGCGGTCAAGGTTCTGGGCAACATCGTGACTGCCAGCAAGGTGGACGCCAACGGCGGACATCTGCAGACGGGCGGCACGCTCGACGGCGGTGTTCGCGAAGCCAGTGGCAGCATCACCACCACGCAGCCGATCAATACAGCAAGCGCCGTCACAGCCGGGGAGAACCTCATCACCAACGGCGCTCTCGCCGGCAACGGCCCGCGCACCGCGACCGGAGGCACGATGTCGGTCAAGGGCGACCTGGGCGGCACCGGTGCGAAGAATGCCACCGACTTCATCGTCACCGGCAACCTCGGTGGCGGAGATGCGCTGGCCACCGGCAACCTCACCGTCAACGGCACCATCTCCGGCGACGGCGCGCGGCAAGCCTTGGGCGGTGCGCTGTGGGGAGACAACTCCGGCAACCTCTCGGGCAGCGGCCGAAAGTCGGCGAAGTACATCTTCGTGAACGGCAACCTGGCCAGCGGCAATTCCGTCACCGCTACGGAGAACCTCATCGTGGTCGGCAACGTCACGAACAATGTGGCGGTGACGGCGACGAACGGCACCCTCTCGATCAAGGGTGCGCCCGGCAGCGGTGCGAAGACCGGGGGGACTGTCCTCATTCAAGGAGACGTGAGCGGGGGAGCCGTGAACGCCACGGCCGGCAATCTCGAGATCACCGGCAGCGTCACAGGCAGCGGCGGCCTGGCCGCCGTCAACGGGCGCATCGCGGTGAGCCAGAACATCGGTTCGGCATCCGCGCCTGCCACCGGAGCGGTGAGCTCGAAGACCGGCATCCTCGTCGGCGGACTGATCAACCTCAACACGAGCGGCGGCACTGCGGGCCTCACCACGACCGCGCCCACGGCGAGCGTGACTGCCGTGGGCGACATCAAGACGACGCAATCGACCGCGTGCTCCGTCACGGGAGACTTCCGTGCCGGCGGGATCCTGACGCTTCCGCAGGCGGGCAACTCGTGGAACGCGAACACGACCGCTTACCCGTACTGCACGATCGGCGGCAAGCTGCAGTCGGCCAGCACATCGAAGTCGATATTCGCAGGAAGCAACTGGCGTGTGCGCGTCGGCACGACCTCGGCTTCCACAGTCGAATCCGCTGCCAACTCGGTGGCCAACGGCTGGGGCATCCCCAGCGGATCGGGCAACGCGCGCTACCTCAAGGGCACGGCTTCGACGACTCCGGCGAACGGAACGACGAACGTGGGGTCACCGACGGTGAACTCCAACACCACGACGAATCCGAAGCCGGCAGCCCCCACCGTTGTTCCGGCGTTCACCGCGCCGGTGAGCGGGACGATGACCTTGACCTCGACCGATGGAACCGCGCTCACCGCCATCGCACCCGTCGTCGGCGTGCCGGATGTGACGCCGCCATCCGCCCCGCCCTTCGTGCTCAATGAGCGCACGGTGAAGACGTGGTCCGACATCGACGACCTCCAGCTGCGCACGACGTGGCTCGACCTCGGCACCTACACGGACTGGGGTCCGGACTACTTCAAGGTCACTCTCTCGGGCACGCGCTGCACATCGTGGCTGGGATTGAGTGGCCAATTGACGAGAATCCTCAACACCGCCGGAGAGGTCCGCGAAACCGCGACCGGCGCAGTCCTGGTGCCCGGCGATGCGAAGAACATCGTCATCGATGCGACAGGGTGCACCAACACCATCACCATGTCGTGGGCGGCAACGAACCTGAAGCGCGACGCCGTCATCCTGGTGAACAACGCGAGCTTCGATCTCGCATCCATGGGATCGCAGAGCGCGACGCGCCAGCTCTTCGTCGTCCAGGTAGACAAAGACCAAAGCCCGCAACGCTCGCCGCGCGGGGTGGTGGAGGCGGTGCCCAACTGCAGCCCAGGTCAGAACAGGATCTCGATCAGCGGCGATGGCATCTTCGGCGATGGCGCCTTCAAGGCGAACGTGCTGCTCTACACTCCGTGCGGCGTGTCGGGCGGATGGCTCAACAACTGGCAGGGGCACATCTACGCGAACGGCAGCGCGTCCGTCGACACGAACGTTCTCTCCAAGTACAGCTGCGTCGACATGAGCATCCCGGGAATCCTCTCCCTGCCCTGCGACATCGACACGATCACCGACACGGGACACATGAATATCGCGGCATACGCGATCGGCGACCGACTCACGCAGACGGAGCCGTGACCGTGTCGACCGCTCTTCTCGTCTACCTCGTCGTCGTCGCGGGCCTGTTCGGCCTCGTGATCGGCTCGTTCCTCAACGTCGTCGTGTACCGCGTGCCGGCCGGTATTCCGCTCACACGTGAGAGCCGCTGCCCGCACTGCGACACGGCCGTGCGCTGGTGGCAGAACGTGCCGGTGGTGTCGTGGATCGTGCTGCGCGGGAAATGCGCGAACTGCTCCGCTCCGATCTCACCGCGGTATCCGCTCGTCGAGGCCTTCACCGGGTTCGCGTTCGCGGGGATCGCGTGGTGGGTGCTTGCGACGGACGTTTCGTCTCACGTCGTTTCCTCGACGTCGATGAGCGCGACCGTTGTCGTGCTCGTCGCCTTCTTGTACTTCGCGGCGATCAGCATCGCGTTGACGCTCATCGACCTCGACACCCACCGGCTGCCCAACGCCATCGTGCTGCCCAGCTACCTCGTCGCGATCGTACTCTTCACCATCGCCTGCCTGCTCGGCGCCGATTGGTGGGCGTTGGGCCGAGCCGGCATCGGCATGGCCGCGCTCTACGCCTTCTACTTCCTTCTGCGGCTGGTGCAGCCTCGGGCCATGGGCGGCGGAGACGTGAAGCTTGCCGGCGTTGTGGGACTGTACCTCGGCTGGCTCGGCTGGTCGACTCTGATCGTGGGCGCCTTCGCCGCGTTCCTGCTCGGCGGGGTTTTCGGCATCATCCTGCTCGCCACCCGTAAGGCCGGCCGCCGCACCGCGATCCCCTTCGGGCCGTGGATGATCGCGGGCGCCTGGACCGGAATCTTCGCCGGCGAGATCGTCGGCAGGCTCTACGGAGGACTCTATGTGTCGTGACATCACATCGTGCGAGTGGGTACTCGCTCGGCATCTAAGGGAGAGTGACTGAAATGGCAGCGAGAACTGTCGTCGGTCTCGAGATCACGGAGGAGAGCGTCCGCGCTGCCGAAGTGACGACGGGTCCATCGCCCACGCTGGT
The DNA here is from genome assembly GCF_001427525.1 of Microbacterium sp. Root61. Taxonomy (NCBI): domain Bacteria; kingdom Bacillati; phylum Actinomycetota; class Actinomycetes; order Micrococcales; family Microbacteriaceae; genus Microbacterium; species Microbacterium sp. Root61. The sequence goes on from NZ_LMGU01000001.1 coordinate 62,220, forward strand.
GGCTTTCGGCGAGGTGCCGCTTCCCGATGGCGCAGCCAAAGACTCTGAGATCGTGGACCGGGACGCTGTCGCGGTCGCGCTGCAGCGACTATGGGCGCAGTCCGGCATCAAGTCGCGCAATGTGGTGCTCGGTGTCGGCAGCCGCCGGATCCTGGTGCGCGAGTATGCCACCCCGCTGATGAGTCTCGAACTCATCAGGCAGGCGCTGCCCTTCCAGGTGCAGGATCTGCTGCCGGTGCCCGTCGATCAAGCCGTTCTCGATTTCTACCCGGTGTCGGAAGAGGGCGGAAACGTCCACGGTCTTCTCATCGCAGCGGTGTCCGAGACGATCGAGGATCTCGTCGAGACGGTGACAAAGGCGAAGCTGCATGTCGAGCGGGTCGATTTGGCGCCCTTCGGACTCGCTCGTGTCGCCAAGGTCGTCGGCCAGGCGAACGAGGCCGTCGTGATGATCCACATCGGTGACCACACGACGTACGTCGTCGTGGCCGTCGACGGTGTGCCTCGCTTTGTCCGCATCATCCCGGCCGAGATCGCCACGGGGGCTACGGCGCGGCGCAACACCGTCGAGATCCTCGAGGAGGAGCCGGTCGAGGTCGCCGTCGTCACCGACCGCCGCGGGCGTGCCAGCATGCGCGTGCAGTCCGGAGAAGCGGCCGCGATCGCCGTCACGACGGAGGCTGCAGCATCCGTCACCGATCTCGCCCATCGCCTGCGCAACACGATTGACTTCTACGCCTCGCGCGCGGGGACCGACAGGGTAACGGGGGTCTTCGTCAGCGGCGCCGGCGCGGCCAACCCGGCCGTCCTGCCCGCGCTGCAGTCGGCGTTGGACTATCCGGTGCGCGCTGTCGACCTCGCCGCGGTGCTCGGCACGAAGGCCGCGATCGACGGCGAAGTCGCGTTCAGCTTGGTCGGCACGATCGGCATCGTGCTGGGAGAGGACAAATGATGGCCGCCAAGAAACCTGTGCTGGCGCTTGCGGGAGTGCCGCGCGTCAACCTGATGCCTCGCGCTGAGACGGATCGACGTGAGCGCATTTCGCTGACTCGTACGTGGTCGCTGCTTGCCGTTGCCGCGCTCGTGGTCGGTGTGCTCACCATCGGAGGCGCATTTGCACTGAAGCTCCTGGCCGACCAGCACCTCGCCGCAGAGCAGGCACGCACCACCGGCCTGCTCACCGAACTGCAGAGCTACTCGGACGTGTCGGCGGCTATTGCGACGCAACGCGGACTGGAGGAGTTCCGCACCAGCGCCATGGGCACCGATACGGATTGGACGGCCATGCTGCATCTCGTTACCAGCGCGATTCCCGCTGAGGTGACGATGCTCGAGTTCAGTCTCAACCCGGCCGCCAGCGTCCTTGAAGACCCAACTTCCGGCGCCGGCTACAGCGGACTACTGACCTTCTCCGCGGCCAGCGCTGACGCGCAGGCAGCCACTGTGCAAGCGCTGCGTCTCGTGCCAGGGATCCTCGCCGTCGATGCCGCCACCCTCTATCAGGGCGGCGAAGCGGGCTTCGAGTTCACCGTCACGATTTCGTTCGATCAGTCGGTGTTCACCGGCGCGCACACGAAGGGCTCGGGGAACTGATGCCCAAGCAACTCATCAACACCGTCGGACTGCTGCTCGTGCTCGGTATCATCGCCGCGGCCACGTTCTTGGTCGCGTTGCCGATCTACCTCCAGTCGGTCGGTGCCGATGCAGACAGCCGCGCTGTCGCCTCGCAGAACGCGAACACGCAGGCCTCGATCGACGCCCTCGCTGCGCAGAACGTCGGCAGTGTTCAAGACGGGGCGGACCACCTGCGCCAAGAGATCCCCGCTCGGGCGGAGCTCGACAGCGTGTCTGCGCTCATCGCGTCGGCCGCAGCGAAGAGCGGGGTCACGGTCGTCAGCATCACTCCAGGTTCGCCCATCGACGCTGATGCGGCCGACGCGTCGGACGGCGTCGTCGGTGGTGACACGACGGGGACCACGACCGAGGACGTGGGGGCCTCGACCGATGCCGGCGCGGCTACCGGGCGTCTGCGCATCCCGATCGAGTTCCAGGTGAGCACGACCGACCTCGATGCGGCCCTGGAGTTCATCGACACGCTCCGTGAGGGGCCGCGACTCGTGGGCAACATCGCGGCCAGCTACAGCGGGCGCGGCGGCATCGTCTACCTGAACCTCACCGCGGACGCCTTCATGGCGACATCGAGCTAGGACCTCCGCCATGACTGAATACGCCGGCATCGACCGCCTCCTCTACGACGCCGCGCGCGAGCGGGCCTCCGACATCCATCTCTCCGCAGGCGAGATTCCACGCATCCGTGTCGACGGCGCGCTCGAACCGATGGCGAACGTCACCGAGGTGCTCTCCGCAGCATGGCTGGAGTCGGCACTCCTCGGCATCATGGCGCCGCACCAGCGTCAGATGTTCGAAGACGACAACGAAGTCGACATGTCGCACGAGGTGGCCGGCGTCGGCCGGTTCCGCGTCAACGTCTTCCGTCAACTCGGCCAGATCGCCTCGGCGTTCCGACTCATCCCGGAGAAGGTCGCCACGCTTGCCGACCTCGGCGTGCCCGCCATTGCGCGCGACCTCGCTCTGCGCCCGCGCGGACTCGTGCTCGTCACCGGCCCGACCGGCTCGGGCAAGTCGACGACGCTGACCGCGATGGTCGACATCATCAACAACGAGCTGCCCTCGCACATCATCACGATCGAAGACCCGATCGAGTACATCCATCGTTCGAAGGTGTCACTCGTCCACCAACGCGAGATCGGCACCGACACGGCGTCGTTCAGCGAGGCGCTGCGTCGCGTCCTCCGACAGGACCCCGACGTGATCCTCATCGGTGAGCTGCGGGACCCGGAGTCGATCGCGGTCGCACTGTCGGCGGCAGAAACCGGTCAGCTCGTGCTCGCGACACTGCACACACAGGGCGCCGCCAAGAGCATCAACCGCATCGTGGACGCATTTCCGGCGCATCAGCAGGACCAGGTGCGCTCTCAGTTGGGTGACACGCTGCAAGGGGTCATCAGTCAGACCCTGCTTCCGCTCTCTCAGAGCGACGGGCGCGCTCTGGCCTCCGAAGTTCTGGTGCAGACCCCGGCCGTGGCCAACCTCATCCGTGAGGGGCAGGTGACGCAGCTCTACTCTGCGATGCAATCCGGTTCCGCGATGGGGATGCACACGATGGATCAAAGTCTGCGCGGGCTCGTCGAGGACGGCCGCGTCGCACACCAGGTCGCCAAGAACTTCCTCATCGACCCGCAGGCGCTGGACAACGTTCGGGTCCGGCCGCGGGACTTCGATGCCGCGGAGTGGATGGCGCACAACACCGATCGCGCCTACGCACCCCGGGGGGTGTGAGATGGCACTCGTCGAGGAGTACACGTACAAGGCCATCGACCCCAAGGGCGGGCCGATCGTCAAGGGCACGCTCGAGGCGACCAGCGAAGGAGCAGTTGCCACCAAGCTCAAGGCTCAGGGCCTGACGCCGCTGGACATCACGGCGGTCGCGAAGACCGGATTGCACAGGGAGATCCGCATCCCGGGTCTGACCAAGCGCGTCAAGGTGAAATCCCTGGCGATCTTCGCGAAGCAGATGGCAACGCTGACGAAGGCGGGTCTGCCGCTGATGCGGACGCTCTCGATCCTCGTCGAGCAGACCGAGGACAAGACGCTGCAGACGGCGCTTCTCGCGGTTCAAGGTGACGTCGAGGCGGGGCACTCGTTCTCGACGGCGTTGGCGAACCAGCCGCAGGTGTTCCCACCATTGGCGATCAACCTCGTGAAGGTCGGCGAGACCGGAGGCTTCCTCGCCGATTCGCTGGATTCGATCGCCAAGACGTACGAGTCCGAGAGCCAGCTGCAGGACAAGATCCGGTCGGCCACGACTTATCCGGTCATCGTGCTCATCATCGCGCTGATCGCAGTCGTCGGCATGGTGACGTTCATCGTGCCGATCTTCGAGAACATGTTCCAGAGCCTGGGCGGTGAACTACCGCTTCCGACGCAGCTTCTCGTGAACATCTCACACAACATGATCTGGATCCTGCCGCTGCTGATCATCGTCCTCGGGGTCGCGTGGATCTGGTGGGTCCGCAACCGCCATACCGAGGCGACGCGCAAGTTCGTGGATCCGCTCAAGCTGAAGATGCCGATCTTCGGCAAGCTCGCGACCAAGATCGCGGTTGCGCGCTTCGCCCGCAACTTGTCGATGATGCTCCACGCCGGCGTCCCTTTGCTGCAGGCGCTGTCGATCGTCGGGCAGGCATCGAACAACTGGGCGATCGAGGATGCCGTTTCGCGGATCCAAGAGTCGGTGCGCCAGGGCAAGTCGTTCGCGGCGCCGCTTGCGAAGGCCGGAGTCTTCCCCACGATGGTGCCGCAGATGGTGTCGGTCGGTGAGGAATCAGGCACGCTCGCTGAGATGCTCGAAAGCATCGCCGACTTCTACGAGACCGAGGTCACCGCCGCCACTGAGCAGCTCACGAGCACGATCGAGCCAGTGCTCATCGTGATCATGGGCGTGATCATCGGCGGTATGGTGCTCGCGCTCTACATGCCGATCTTCAGCATCTACGGCCAGCTCAACGGGACGGGTGGGGCTTAGCAGCGTCGTGTAGCCGCATGTCCGATGACACGGGCATGCGGCCGCCCATCACACACTGACGCGCAGCACTTCTTCGATTGTGGTGAGCCCCTGAACGACCTTCGACCAACCGTCCTCACGTAGCGGGACCATGCCCTGCGAGAGCGCGAGCTGGCGCATCTCGTTGCCAGTGGCCCGAAGCACGACCTGCTGTTCGATCTCTTCGGTCACGGCCATGACCTCATGCAGGCCCACGCGACCGCGGTACCCCGTGTTCGAGCACGACTGGCAGCCACCCGCCCGATAGATGGTGGGCAGGTCGTGCGGGTCGTGCGGGAACCCCAGATGTTGGAGCACCTCGGAGGGTTCGACGTAGGCGACGCGGCATCGCGTGCACAGCTTGCGTGCGAGGCGTTGGCCGACGACCGCCGTGAGCGCGGTAGCCACGAGGAACGGTTCGGCGCCGATTTCGGTGAGACGTGTGAGCGCGCTGGGCGCGTCGTTCGTGTGCAGTGTCGAGAGCACGAGGTGGCCCGTGAGGGCAGACTCGATCGAGATGATCGCGGTCTCATTGTCACGGATCTCGCCGACGAGTATGACGTCCGGGTCGCTGCGCAGTATCGAGCGCAGTGCCGAGCTGAACGTCAGGCCCGCCTTGTTGTTGACCTGCACCTGGTTGATGCCCGGGATGCGGTACTCCACCGGGTCTTCCACGGTGATGACATTGATCCGCGGGTTCGCGACCTCGCGCAGGGCGGTGTACAGAGTCGTCGACTTGCCCGAGCCTGTGGGGCCGGTGACCAGCACCATGCCGTGAGGGCGGCTGATCGCGGCGCGGAACCGCGCGTCGTTGCCCGACGACATCCGCAGGTCGGACATCGCCATCGCCTGGCCCGAGTTGTCGAGGATGCGCATGACGATCTTCTCGCCCCACACCGTCGGCAGAGTGGCGACACGGAGGTCGATCTGGCGACCCTCGTGCAGGATCGACAGGCGACCGTCCTGCGGACGCCGCCTTTCGGCGATGTCGATCTGCGACATGATCTTCAGCCGAGAGATGACGCCGTCCTGGATGCCACGGTCGGCCCGCTGCATCTCGTGCAGTACCCCGTCGATGCGGTAGCGGACGGTGAGCTGCTGCTCTCCGGGCTCGACGTGGATGTCACTGGCGCGGTCGTTGACAGCCTGCGTGATGAGCAGGTTCACGAAACGCACGATGGGTGCGTCGACATCCTGGTCGTCGAGTGACTCGGTGAACGAGTCTATGCTCGCCGTCGCGGTCTCCTCCAGCGCCACGGAGAGTTCGCTGAGCTCCTCGTCGGAGCGGAGATAGCGCTCGAACGCCTGCTTCAGCGCATCTGCGGCGACGACCACCGGCTCGACGACGAGGTCGGTGGCGCTGGCGATGTCGTCGAGGGCGAAGATGTTCGTCGGGTCCACGGTCGCCACGGTCAGACGCCCGCGGCGAAGCTCGATCGGCAGCACCTGGTACCTGCGGCAGAGTGAACCTGACACGAGCGCCACGATCGTCGGATCGAGTGTCGCGCCGGTGAGGTCGACGTATTGGTGGCCGGTGTGCACGGCGATCGCCTCGGCAAGCTGCGCCTCCGATACCAACCCCTGAGCGACCAATACGCGATGCATCTCAGGTGTATCGCCATGCTCGCCGAGCGCGGCCGACATTTCCGTGGCACGGATTGCTCCAGTGAGCACGAGTGTTTGAGCGAGTCCTCGCACGGTGATCCCCATTTCCCCAGGAGATTCCCCAATCTCCGAGCATCATCTTAGTGTGCCTGAGAGTCTCGAGACGAGACTGTGGGGAGTTGCCAAGTGAGGGAATGTCACCGATCGGCCGCAGAATCGCCGCGACGCACAACCGCCGAAACTGAGCCTGGATAGGGTGAGTCAATGGGCAATCTGATTGCGGTCGTCACGGCCTGGGCGCTGCGGCTCAAGCCGGTGCGCGCCTTCTTGCACTACATCGAGCACCGTGGCCCGATCCTGGCGGACAGCATCACCTACCGCACGCTGTTCTCGGTGTTCGCCGGCGTGCTGCTCGGTTTCTCGCTCGCGGGGCTGTGGCTGGTCGGCAACCCCGTTGCGTGGCAGGCGCTCATCGATGCCGTGAACGCCGCGATCCCGGGGCTGATCGGTGAAGACGGCATCATCGACCCCAGAGACATCCAAGCGCCGACGGGACTGACGATCGCCACCGTGCTGTCACTGATCGGTCTCGTCGGCGCTGCCATCGGCGCGATCGGATCGCTGCGCACCGCTTTGCGCATGCTCGCCGACCGCGTGCACGACGATGTCTTCTGGGTGTGGGTGATCCTGCGCAACCTGTTGCTCGCGGTGATCATCGGCGGTGGGTTCGTCGTCTCTGCTGCAGCCACGTTCTTGGGAACGACGTTCGTCGGGGTGGTGCTCGATGCGCTCGGCATCAGCAACGATCAGTTCACCGACTTCGCGACGCGCAGCGTCTCGGTCGTCGTCGTACTGATCCTCGACACTGTGCTGGTCGCTCTGCTGTTCCGGATGCTGTCGGGTCTACGTCCCTCGGCACGTGTGCTGTGGCCGGGAGCCATCCTGGGAGGCCTGGGCCTGACCGTGCTGCAGCAGCTATCGGGGTTGTTCGTCGGTGGAGCCTCCGCCAACCCGCTGCTGACGTCGTTCGCCGCGCTGATAGCCCTGCTGCTGTGGCTGAACCTGTCGGCGCAGGTCATCCTCATCGCGGCCTCGTACATCGTGATCGGCGTCGCTGAAGAGACCGATCGCGTGCGCGAGCGCTTCGGCGCGTCCACCTTCACCCAGCGGCGACTCAAGCAGGCCGAGACGGCTGTGCGGGTCGCGACCGACGAGCTGCGCGACGCACGCGCCGACGAGAAGCGTGAACGCGAGGACGCGCGGCGCGCAGCGGCGAAGAAGAGCTCCCAGGCCTGAGTCGGCTAGCGGGCGTACCGCTCCACGAAGGTGCGCAGCATCCGACTCGCGTGCTCCACGGGCTCGGTGTGCACCGACTCGAGCGTCAGCTCCAGCTCCCCGGCGCCGAAGTAGCCGTGGTCGGCGTAGGCGTGGATGCGCGTCGTGATGCCGTCGACGTCGAGCTCGGGGTGGAACTGGGTCGCGTAGACGTTGTGGCCGACGCGGAACATCTGCACCGGACAGGCGGGGGATGACGCGAGCAGCACCGCCGACGGCGGCAGCGCGGTGATGGCCTCCTTGTGTCCGACGAACGCAGCGAACCGCCGCGGCATCCCGAGCAGCAGCGGATCATAGATCCCGGCGTCGGTGAGGGTGACGGGCACGACGCTGATCGGCTCCGGGTAGGTGCGATCGATCACGGCGCCCTGGTGGGAGCCCAGCGTGCCGATGCCGTAACAGGCGCCGAAGAAGGGGAAGTCGCGGCGCACGACACGGTCGAGGAGCGTGCCGAACTCGGCCTCGACCCGGTGCTGCACGGCGGACTTCTTCTCCGGCGGATCCGACGCGTTGAACGGCCCGCCGCCGACGAAGATGCCGGAGATCTCGTCGAGGTCGAACCGCGGCATCGGGAAGGCCTCGAGCCGGACGCGCACGAGCTCGGCCTCGGTCAGCCCGGTCGCGCGGAGGAACAGGTCGTACTCCTCATCGGCGGGGCCGTCCTCGGCCCGCGTGGCCAGCAGCACGAACGGTTTCACGGGACCAGCGTACGGGTGACTACGACGCGTACGTGACGAGGCCGAGCTCGACGGGGGAGACGAGCTGCGAGTGGGCAGGCACGGCGCGGACGGTGTACCCGAACGTGCCCGTCACGGTCAGTGGCAGCGTGCACGAGAACGTCGTGATGCCGTCCACGGCCGGCCCTGCGGGCGCGAGCCGGTGCACCGAGTGGTCGGCGGCGAGGTCGTCGTCCTCATCCGTGCGGCCGTACGCGAGTTCGACGGCGACGTCGTCGGGCGAGAGCCCGTCGAGTCGCACACTCGCGCGCACCTCGAGCGTGTCGCCCGCCTGCGCCTGCTGGGGGATGCCGGAGCTGTCGACGCTTTCGATGTGCACCGCCGGCCAGGACGCCTTCACCCGGGTGATGAACGCGGCGAGGGCCTTCGCCTCAGCGAACCCGTCCGCCCGCAGCGCGGCGTCGTGCTCGGATGCCGGCACGTACAGCCGCGTGACGTAGTCGCGCACCATGCGGTCGCTCGTGGCCTTCTGCCCCAGCGTCGTCATCGTGTGCCGCACCATCGCGAGCCAGGCCAGCGGGATGCCGCCCTCGCGCTCATAGAACTTCGGCACCAACTGGTGCTCGATGAGGTCGTACAGCGCCGCCGACTCAACATCGTCGCGCTCCTCGTCGCCCGACGCGGTGTCGGCCGTCGGAATCGCCCAGCCGTTCTCGCCGTCGTACCACTCGTCCCACCAGCCGTCGAGGATCGACAGGTTCAGCACGCCGTTCAGCGCCGCCTTCATCCCGCTCGTGCCGCACGCCTCGAGCGGACGGAGCGGGTTGTTCAGCCACACGTCGCAGCCCGGGTACAGGGTCTTGGCGAGCGTGATGTCGTAGTCGGGCAGGAACACGATGCGCCCCCGCACCTTCGGATCGCGGCTGAAGCGCACCAGCTCCTGGATCAGGATCTTGCCCGAGTCATCCGCCGGGTGCGACTTGCCGCCGATCACGATCTGTACCGGACGCTCCGGGTCTGTCAGCAGTCGCGTCAGCCGCTCCGGGTCGCGCAGCATGAGGGTCAGGCGCTTGTACGTCGGCACGCGGCGGGCGAAGCCGATCGTGAGCACCTCGGGGTCGAGCAGGTCGTCGATCCACGCGGGTGCGCGTCCCGACAGTTCGACGGCGGATGCCGCGACCCGGCGTCGCGCCTCGGCCACCATCTCGCTCTTCATCAGGGACCGCACGCCCCACAGCTCGCCGTCGCTGACGGCCGCGGCATCCGTCCAATCGTGCGTGTCGGTGTAGGCGTCGCCGAAGGCCCGCTCACTGACGGCCTTCAGGGCGGGGTGCACCCAGGTCGGCGCGTGCACGCCGTTCGTGATCGAGGTGATCGGCACCTCGTCCGTGTCGATGCCCGGCCAGAGCATCCCGAACATGCCGCGGCTGACCTCGCCGTGCAGCTGGGAGACGCCGTTCGCGTGCTGGCCGAGGTGCAGGCCCAGCACCGCCATGTTGAAGGTGCCGTGGTCGCCGCCCTCCCACTCCTCGAGTCCGAGGGCGAGGGCGCGCTCGGAGTCGAGCCCGGCGAACAGTCCGCTCGCGAGGTAGGACGCGATGAGATCGCGCGGGAACCGGTCGATGCCGGCCGGCACCGGGGTGTGGGTCGTGAAGACCGTCGAGGCGCGCACCTGGGCGAGGGCCTCGTCGAACCCCAGTCCCTGCTGCGTGATGAGCTCCGAAATCCGCTCCAGGCCCTGGAATCCGGCGTGGCCCTCGTTGGTGTGGTACACCTCAGGGGTGCTGCGACCGGTGATCGCGCAGTACGCCCGCACCGCGCGCACGCCGCCGACGCCGAGCAGCAGCTCCTGGAGCAGACGGTGCTCGCCGCCGCCGCCGTAGAGGCGGTCGGTGACGCGGCGCATCTCCTCGGTGTTGGACGGTGTCGCGGAATCGAGCAGCAGAAGCGGGATGCGGCCGATGTCCGCGACCCAGATGCGCGCGGCGAGGTGCCGGTCGCCGGGGAGGGCGAGCGAGATCTCGACCGGGGCACCGGTGTCGTCCCGCAGCAGGGTCAGGCCGAGGCCGTACGGATCCAGCAGCGGATAGCTCTCGCGCTGCCACCCGTCGTCGCCGATCGACTGCCGGAAGTAGCCGGCGCGGTAGAAGAGCCCGACGCCGGTGAGCGGCACGCCCAGGTCGCTGGCGCTCTTCAGGTGATCGCCGGCCAGGATGCCGAGACCGCCGGAGTACTGGGGGAGCGAGCCGTCCACCCCGAACTCGGGGGAGAAGTAGGCGATGCCGGTCGGCTTGTCGCCCTGGAGCTGCTGGAACCACCGGTCGCCGGTGAGGTAGGCGCTGAGGCGGTCGTCCTCCTCGCGCACCCGGGCGACGAAGTCGGCGTCGTGCGCGAGTTCGTCGAGCCTCTGCTGGCCGATCGCTCCCAGCATCCGTGCCGGGTTCTCGCCGATCTCGCTCCACTGCTGCGGATCCATCGACGCGAACAGCGCGTGCGTGGAGCGGCTCCACGACCAGCGCCAATTGGAGGCGAGTCGGTCCAGCGGAGCCAGCGGCGCGGCGAGGACGGGGCGGACGGTGAACGTTCGGATGGCCTTCACGGTGCGATTCTAAGCGCACGAACTGCAAACGCTTGCACAACGAACGGTGACCACGGCGTGCCGGTCGTGCGGCAGGATCGGAGCATGACTGACAGCCGTTCCCGTACGTTCGATTGGGCCGATCCGGCCGAAGCCCTCGCGCAGACCCGCAGTGCGGAGACCGGGCTCCAGGCTCTGCGCGGCATGATCGACGGACTGATCCCGCCGCCGCCGATCGCCCAGATGATGGGCTTCACCCTGGTCGAGGTCGAAGAGGGACGCGCGGTGTTCGAATGCACCCCCGCAGAGTTCCACTACAACCCGATCGGTGCGGTGCACGGCGGCCTCGCCTGCACACTGCTGGACTCGGCCCTCGGGTGCGCGGGCCACACCATCCTCCCCGGCGGCATCGGCTACACCTCGGTCGATCTGAACGTGCGGTATCTGCGGCCGATCACGCACGCGTCGGGTCTGTTGCGCGCGACCGGTCGGGTGGTCAAGGGCGGACGCCGGGTCATCTTCACCGAGGGCGAGCTGACGGATGCCGCGGGCACGGTCCTCGCGACGGCGACCTCGTCGCTGCTCGTTCTCGGCCCCACGGGCTGACCCGATCGGCCGCGTTCGAGGCCGGGGCGGGTCGCCGGGTTTATGGTGAACTATGGCTATCGCGCGTCTGCACGGCGGACCCCTCGACGGGCAGCTCCTGCCGCTGGATAACTCCGACCTCGACCGACTCATCGTCCCCTACAGCGAGACCCAGGTGGTCTACGCGCGGAGGGGAGCTCTCGAGCGCACCGGGACGACCGACGGCCCCACCGAGGCCGAGTTCTGGTTCGTCGAGGCGGAGGACGACATCGTCCCCTCGTCCGACGACTAGACGTGAGCGCCACCGACCACGACCCGGCGGCACCGGGTGAGCCCACGCGCTCGCTCGAGATCGAGCTGAAGTTCGACGCCGACGACGACACGCCGCTGCCCGACCTCGCCGGGCTGCCCGGCGTGGCGTCGCTCGGCGCCGCCGAGCAGCGCGACCTCGACGCCCGGTACCTCGACACCGCCGAGTTCGCCCTCGCCGGTGCTGGCTACGCGCTGCGGCGCCGCACCGGCGGCGGAGACGCCGGCTGGCACATCAAGGGTCCGCGCATCGGCGGCGGCCGCGTCGAACTGGGCTGGCCTCTCGGCGACGACGACACCGTGCCCGCCGTCATCGTCGCGGAACTGGCAGCGGTGACGGATGCCCCGTTCCAGCCCATCGCGCGGATCCGCAACGCCCGGACGGCGTACGCGCTGCTCGACGCCGAAGGCGGGCAGGTCGCCGAGTTCGTCGATGACCGTGTCACCGCGACCGACGAGCGCACCGGCGTGGAGCGGACCTGGCGGGAGTGGGAGATCGAGCTCGGACCCGCCGCACCGGCCGACCCGCGGGAGTTCTTCGCGGCAGTCGAGCACGCTGTGCTGGCCGCCGGCGGCAGAGCCGCGGCATCCGCATCGAAACTCGCCCGCGCCCTCGGCTACTGACGCTTCGTCTCGCTCGGCTCACGTTCGGGTCGTCGGGCTTCGCTCGCTCGTTTCGCGGCGACTACATCCCATGCGTCGTGTGTGCCGCCGGTCGTTCCGGTCGGGGATAACCACTGGGTCGGATCGGTCTGGCCCGATTCTTCCGACCGGACGGCTTTCTCCGACGTTGTGGTGGGGACGAGCGGATGCCGCGACCGCGCTGGTGGCCGGACCGCCGGTGCCGAGGCTGTGGTAGCCGTGTCCGCAGACCGCGCATCCTCTGCATCCCCCGGTCGGGGATAGCCACAAGGTCGGATCGGTTTCGGCGTGGCTCGTCCGACAGGGTGGTTTTCTCCGACGTTGTGGTGAGCGACGGGATGCCGCGACCGCGCCTGTCGCCGTGGTTGCGCCAGTTGCCGCACTGCCTCATGCCGCGGTCCGAGTCCGAGTCCGGTCGCGGGTGCGATCTTCCGTCGGCCCTGGAACCGCACATCCCCAGTCGGGGATAGCCACAAGGTCGGATCGGTTTCGGCGTGGCTCGTCCGACAGGGTTGTTTTCTCCGACGTCGTGGTGAGCGACGAGCGGATGCCGCGCCCGCCCGCAACGCTCCGTAACCCGCCGCCCCGCAACCCTCCGCCCCGCAACGCCCCGCGCCGACCCGCAACGCCCCGCCACCCGCCGCAGTGGCCGCACCACAAAGCAGAAGCGCCCCGCCATCGCTGGGATGTCGGGGCGCTTCTGCGTTCGCAGCGTGAGCTACATGTTGATCATGTGGCCGGCGAGGCCGTGGAAGGCCTCCTGCACGGCTTCGGACAGCGTCGGGTGCGTGTGCACGTTGCGGGCCGCTTCGAGGGCCGTGAGGTCCCACTTCTGCGCGAGCGTGAGCTCGGGGAGCAGCTCGGAGACGTCGGGGCCGATCAGGTGGCCACCGAGCAGCTCGAGGTGCTCGCCGTCGGCGATGAGCTTGACGAAGCCGATGGGCTCGCCGAGGCCGTTCGCCTTGCCGTTCGCGCTGAACGGGAACTTCGCGACCTTGACGTCGTAGCCGGCGTCGCGCGCCTGCTGCTCGGTGAGTCCGAACGAGGCGACCTGCGGCGAGCAGAACGTCGCGCGGGGCATCATCCGGTAGTCGCCCAGCGTCTGGGTCTCGGCCTTGCCGATGGTCTCGGCGGCCACGACGCCCTGCGCCTCGGCCACGTGGGCGAGCTGCAGCTTGGCCGTGACGTCGCCGATGGCGTAGATGCCGGGGACGTTGGTGCGCATGTAGTCGTCGATGTCGATCGCACCGCGGTCGGTGAGCTTCACGCCGGTGTTCTCCAGGCCGAAGCCCTCGACGTTCGCGGCGAAGCCGATCGACATGAGCACCTTGTCGGCCTCGATCGACGCGGGCGCGCCGTCCTTGGGCGTGTAGGTGACGGTGACCTTGTCGCCCGAGTCCACGACGGTCTCGACCTTGGTGGAGGTGAGGATGTCGACGCCGTACTTCTTGTACTGGCGCGCGATCTCCTTGGAGACGTCGACGTCCTCGTTCGGGAGCGCCCGGTCGAGGAACTCGATGATCGTGACCTTGACGCCGTAGTTGACCATGACGAAGGCGAACTCCATGCCGATCGCGCCGGCACCGACGATGACGATCGAGCGCGGCAGCTCGCGCGTGAGGATCTGCTCCTCGTACGTCACGACGTTGTCGCTCAGCGTGACGCCGGGAAGCAGGCGCACCTTGGAGCCGGTCGAGATGATCGCGTTGTCGAAGGTGAGCTGCTCGGTGGAGCCGTCGGCCTTCGCGACGGTGATCGTGTGCGCGTCCACGAACGAACCGCGACCCTCGTACTCGGTCACCTTGTTCTTCTTCATGAGGAAGTGGATGCCCTTGACATGCGTCTCGGCCACCGTGCGGCTGCGGTCCCACGCGGTGCCGAAGTCGAACGTCACGTCACCGGAGATGCCGAACAGCTCGGCCTGGTGGTGGAAGACGTGGGCCAGGTCGGCGTTGCGCAGGAGTGCCTTCGAGGGGATGCACCCGACGTTCAGGCACACACCGCCCCAGTACTTCTCCTCGATGATGGCGACCGAGAGGCCGAGCTGAGCGCTGCGGACGGCTGCGACGTACCCGCCGGGGCCCGCGCCGAGAATGACGACATCGTAGTGAGGCATGGTTAAAAGCCTATCGCTCGGCGGGGGGCTCGGAACCGGTCGGGGGAGTCCCCGGAGAGGCTGTTCCCGCACCGTCCGGTGCCCCATCGGCGGAGTCGATCGCAGACCCGTCGACCGCACCGCCGGCCAGCGCCTTCTCACGGCGTGCGCGCGAGACGAGGAGGTAGACCACAGCGCCGCCGAGGCCCACGATGAGGATGCCGCCGATCACCCAGGGCCACACGTCGGAGAACGACGAGGGCTCGTCGGCGGGCGGCGAGACGAGGGATTCCTGCGGCGACGGTGATTCGCTCGGCGTCGTCTCCTGGTTCGGGGTCGCGGAGGGGCTCTCCGACGCCGTCGGGGAGGGCGCGGCGGTCACGGTGAACGTGAACTCCCCCGAGATCGGGTGGCCGTCGCTGGAGACCGTGCGCCACAGGACCGTGACCGCGCCGGAGGCGGTGCCGGTCAGGGTCTGGGTGATGACGTTGTCCGTCACGATCGGAGCGCCGTCGGTGAGGGCGGTGCCCGCGGCATCCGTCGCCTGCACTTCGCTCGCGCCCGCTTCGCCCAACAGCTGTCCGCTGAAGGTGAGGGTCAGCTGCTCCGGGAGCGCCTCGACCGACGAGTCGGCGGCGGGGTCCGTCGAGAGCAGCTCGTCGTGCGCGCTGGCGGGCGCGGCGGCGAGCAGGAGCGAACCGGCGGTCAGAGCGGCGGCGGCGGCCGTCGCAGCCAGGATCCGGCGGAAGGATGCGGGGGAGGAGGTCGAGGTGTTCATCTCCTCCAGCCTAGGCCGGGTGCCGAAAATGACGGCCGTGTGAAATCCCGCTGAGGATCGCGCGGACCTCGTGACGGGAGCCCTCGCGCGGAGTAACGTTCGAAACGGCGGGAGAACTGCCCGCTGCCCCCGACGGAAGCGGTGCGCACGATGGACTCGATGATGATGGACATGATGTCCAAGGACATGATGTCGACCCCCGGCATGAAGACGATGGACATGGCCCTGCTGCAGGCCTGTATGGACGCCTGCTCGGCCTGCGAGCAGGCATGCACGGTCTGCTCGACGCAGATGATGTCGTGCGCGCCCGCGTGCATGAACTGCGCCGACATGTGCAACACGATGATGCGATCGATGATGCGGATGCAGGGGATGACCCCCGCGAGCATGATGGCGATGCTCAACGCCTGCATCGCGATGTGTCAGACGTGCATGGACGAGTGCATGGAGCACGCGGACATGAGCGAGATCTGCAAGATGTGCGCTCAGGCGTGCCAGGCCTGCATGGACGCCTGCATGGCGGTCAAGGACTCCATGATGATGGCGTGACCCGCCGCGGCCTCAGCCGAGCAGGACGTTGAACCACCGTGCACCGACGGCGAGCACGTGGTAGCGCTCATGGAGCGCGACCGGCGCGCCCGGGAGCAGCTGCGCCCCGGCGCCGTCGCCGTTCCAGACCTCGACGAGCGAGGCATCCGCGACGGTCCGCAGTGTGACGGATGCGGCGTCGACTGACTCGACGATCGCGTCCACCCACTCCGACGGCGTGGCAGAGACGAGCCGCGTCTGGATCAGATGCAGCGCGTGACCCGGCGCGAACGTGGAGCAGGACTCGCCGTGGACGCACATGCACGCCGCACGCTCACGCACCGGAACGGGCGGGATGTGGCTGTGCGGGCTCGACACGACGTGTCTCCTGTCAGTAGGTTCGAATACCCGACAGGCTAGGCGGAACGCCGAGCCGCGGGTAGGACGACGACACACGCCGAAACATGCGCGGGGCGCGATCCGATCGCAGATCGACTGTTTCTGCGACCGATCGATCGGATAGTCTGGACGTCGACCAGGAGGGGTACATCGTGGAGCAAGACCGCCAACGCGAGCCGGACGAGATCCGGCGGGGCGCCGATGCGGGGAACTCCGATGGAGCCACCGATACGACGCAGACCTTCGGACACGACTCCGATCTGTCGTTCGTGCCCTTCGGCAGCGACCTGAGCGAGGCCGAGATCGAAGCGATCGGCGCACTGCCGACCCGTTCCGCCCTGCTGATCGTGCGCTCCGGCCCGACCGCCGGTGCCCGCTACCTGCTCGACACCGACGTCACCACGGTGGGCCGGCATCCCGAGGCGGACATCTTCTTCGACGACGTCACGGTCTCCCGTCGTCACGCCGAGATCACGCGGGATGCCACGTCCTTCGAGATCGTCGACCAGCGCTCGCTCAACGGCACGTATGTCAACGGCGAGCGGGTCGACCGCGCGACGCTGATCAACGGCTCCGAGGTGCGCATCGGCAAGTTCCGTCTCAACTTCTTCGTCTCCCCGGCAGACCTGCCGTTGACCACTGACGGTTGATGCCGGCCGTACAAGCCCGCGAACGTTCATCGTCTGCGGCTCTTCTGAGCATCGGTCAGGTGCTGGCGCGACTGAGTCCCGAGTTCCCGTCGCTGACCTCGAGCAAGCTGCGCTTCCTCGAGGTGCAGGGCATCGTGACGCCCGTGCGCACCGAGTCCGGCTACCGCAAGTTCTCCCAGGACGACCTGGAGCGGCTGCGGCTGGCCCTCACGCTGCAGCGCGACCACTACCTCCCGCTCGTCGTGATCCGCGAGTACCTCGAGGACGTCGACGCGGGGCGCAACCCCGCTCCGCCGACCGCGGTGCCCTCGATCGTGCCCGCGCCGCGGCGCTACCGTCGCGCCGAGCTGCTGTCGGCGGCCGGAGCGTCCCCGCAGCTGCTGAACGACGCGATCAGCACCGGCGTGCTGGTGGCCACCGACGCCTACACCGACCAGTCCGTCGCGATCCTGCGGGCGCTGGTCGCCCTGGATCGGCACGGCATCGAACCGCGCCACGTACGCACTCTGCGCCAGAGCGCCGAGCGCGAGGTCGCGCTGATCGAGTCCGCCATCACAGCCCTGCTGCGACGTCCGGACGCGGCATCCCGGGCCAAGGCCAGCGAGATCGGACCGGAGCTCGCCGCGCGCCTCGACGAGGTGCGCTCCATCTACGTGCGTGCCGCGATCGAGCGTCTCGTCTCCTGATTCCGGCGCGTCGCGCGACACGCCGAACCCGACACGCGGATGTCGTTGCCCGGGGGCCTCGGCTGATCTAACTTTGAAGTACAACCCGAACCTTTGAGGAGGAAGCGCATGACCGCTCCTGAAACAGCGGGCGAGCACTCGTTCGCCGCTGACCTCCTCTTCACCGACGGCTTGCCCGAAATGGATGACGAGGTCGGGTACCGGGGAGCAGTCGCCGCGCGCGCCGCCGGCATCACGTACCGCCAGCTGGACTACTGGGCTCGCACCGAGCTCGTGGAGCCCACCGTCCGTGGGGCCAGCGGCTCCGGATCGCAGCGGATGTACGGCTTCCGCGACATCCTCGTGCTGAAGCTCGTCAAGCGCCTGCTCGACACCGGTATCTCGCTGCAGCAGATCCGCACCGCCGTCGAGCAGCTGCGCGCCGCCGGCATCCGCGATCTCGCGGGCACGACTCTCATGAGCGACGGTGCGTCGGTCTACCTCTGCACCTCGAACGACGAGGTCATCGACCTCGTGAGCCGCGGTCAGGGCGTCTTCGGGATCGCGGTGGGCAAGGTCCTCCGCGAGGTCGAATCCACGCTCGTGGACTTCGACGCGCAGACGCTCGAGGCGCTGGACGAACTCGCGGCGCGCCGCGCCGTCCGCTCGGCCTGACGCGCCTCAGTACGCGCGCGACATCGTGGCCTGATCGGCCCCGGTTGCGCTGTCCGCCCCGGCGATGCTCAGCGCCTGCGCCAGGTCGGCGATGAGATCCTCCGTGGCCTCCAGGCCGATGGAGAGCCGCACGAGCGCCTCCGACGGCTTCGCCTCGCTCTGTACCGGACGGTGCGTGAGCGCCGCCGGGTGCTGGATGAGCGAGTCGACGCTGCCGAGCGACACCGCGTGCGTGAACAGCTCCACCGCGGAAGTCAGAGCGGATGCCGCGGCGAACCCGCCGGCCAGCTCGATGGAGATCATCGCGCCCGGGCCGTCCTGCTGAGTGCCGATGAGCCCGTGCGGATCGCCCGTGGGCGGACCGGGGTAGTGCACCGCGACCACTTCGGGCCGGGTCGTGAGCCACTCCGCGATGATCTGCGCGCTGGCCTGCTGCGCGCGGACTCGGAGGGGCAGCGTCGCCAGGCCCCGGTGCAGCAGGTAGGCGGCGAGCGGATGCAGGATCGCCCCCGTGATAGCCCGGGTGCGGCGCAGCGCGGCTGCGGTGCGGGCGTCGCAGGCCGCCACACCGCCCACGACGTCACCATGGCCGCCGAGGTACTTCGTGGCGCTGTGCAGCGACATCGCCGCGCCGAGGTCGAGTGGGCGCTGCAGCACGGGCGTGGCAAACGTGTTGTCGACGACGACCGGCACATCGCCGGCGGCCGCGACGACGGCGCGGATGTCGACGAGCTCCAGCGTCGGGTTCGCGGGCGATTCGAGGATGACCAGCCCGGTGTCGGGTCGGACTGACGCGGCGACGCCGTCAGGCGTGCAGAACGTCGCCTCGACGCCGGTGAGTCCGGACGCGAGGAGGTGATCGGTGCCGCCGTACAGCGGCCGCACGGCCACGACGTGACGTTTCCCGCTCTCGCCGAGGGAGAGCAGCACGGCCGTGATCGCCGCCATGCCGGAGGAGAACGCGACGGCCTCCTCGGCGTGCTCGAGCCGGGCGATCGCGGTCTCGAAGCGAGCGACCGTGGGGTTCCACAGTCGCGCGTAGACGTGGGAGCCGCCCTCGAGCGGGAGCCCGCCGGTGGCGAGGACCTCGTACGACAGCCCGCCGGTCTCGATATCGGGCAGGGGATTGGTCGACGAGAGGTCGAGGGGGAGGGCATGCACGCCGAGGCTCGTGAGGTCTTCGCGGCCGGCGTGGACGGCAAGGCTATCGGGATGCAGCGTCCTCGGTGTCATGCCGTTATAGTCGGCGATACCGCAACAATGTGCAAGCAGATCTGGGCATCAATGGGTCACAAGACCTGAAATGCCGAAGAATCCGCAAGGAGGGGCATCCGGATGTCGGAACCGTCGAAGAATCCGCAACGCGCCCCGGCGCCGCTCGACGGCACCGACCGGGCGATCCTCGCCGCGCTCATGATCGACGGGCGGATGTCCAATGCCGCCCTCGCCGCGCGCGTCGGGGTGGCCGAGTCGACCTGCGCCTATCGGGTCAAGGGTCTGCGCGATTCCGGTGTCATCGCCCGCATCGCCGCCGAGCTCGATCTCGCCGCGGTGGGACGACCGATCCAGGCCCTCATCCGGGTGCATCTGTCCAGCCACAGCCGTCCGCACATCGACGAGCTGTTCGATCGCCTCGTCGCCATCCCCGGCGCGCTGTCGGTCGCACACGTGGCCGGCGACAACGACTTCCACCTGCAGGTCGCCGTCGCGAGCCCGGAGCGGCTGCGCGATCTGATCCTGCAGCACATCACGAGCCATCCGGCCGTCACCAAGACCGAGACGCAGCTTGTGTTCGAGGTGCGGCAGGGGACAGGCGTGCTCGGCCCGCTGTAACGGACCGGGTGCGGCTACGCCGTGGTCTCGCCCGGGACCGGGATGCGTCCGGTGCGCATGACGCGATCCAGCAGGGCGTCGAAGTCGGCTGCGAGCTCCTGCGCGGAGTCGCCGGGCCAGATGTGCAGCGGCTTGGCCGCACCCTGAGCCTGCTGCAGCGACGTGCGCTCGGGCAGCTGCGGCGACAGCACGAGCGGCCCGAACATGTCGCGCAGCTCCTTGATGCGGAACTGGTGCTCGATCGACTGCGGGCGTACGCGGTTCACGACGATGCCGAGGGGCTGCAGGCGGGGGGAGAGGCCGCGGCGGATCTCCTCGATCGCCCGCAGGGCGCGATCGGCGGCGGCGACGGAGAAGAGTCCGGGCTCGGTGACGACGATGACGCGGTCTGATGCCGCCCAGGCCGTGCGGGTCAGGGCGTTCAGCGACGGCGCGCAGTCGATGAGCACGAGGTCGTAGTCGGCCTCGATGGTCGCGAGCGCCTCTTCCATCTTCCAGACGTCCCGGACGCTGGGATGTGGCCCGTCGAAGTTGATGGCGGATGGACTGCCGATCATCACATCGATCGTGCCGGGGTGGACCTTGGCCCATCCGCTGGAGGTGATCGCCTGACGGACGACCTTCTCCTTCGGATTGGCCAGGACATCGGCGACATTGAGGCGGCCTGCGACTTGGATATCCATCCCCGTCGAGACGTCGGACTGGGGATCGAGGTCGACGACGAGGGTTCGGACACCGCGCGCAAAAGCGGCAGAGGCGAGCCCCAAGGTCACGGTCGTCTTACCGACCCCGCCCTTCAGCGAGCTGACGGAGAGTACGTGCACAAGCGTCTACGTTACCGTCCCCTAGGCTGAGAGCACACTCTGCCTGACGCTTGGCCCCCCAATGAGGTGTGCATGTTCCGCAAGATTCTTGTTGCCAACCGTGGTGAGATCGCGATTCGCGCCTTCCGCGCCGCGTTCGAACTGGGAGCCCGCACTGTTGCGGTCTACCCATATGAGGACCGCAACTCCCTGCATCGTCTGAAGGCCGACGAGGCCTACCTGATCGGCGAGCGCGGGCATCCGGTGCGCGCCTATCTGAACGTGGATGAGATCATCCGTGTGGCCAAGGAGGCCGGCGCGGACGCGATCTACCCCGGCTACGGATTCCTCTCCGAGAACCCCGAACTCGCCGAGCAGGCGGCCGCCAACGGCATCGCGTTCATCGGCCCGCCCTCGTCCGTGCTCGAGATGGCCGGCAACAAGGTCACCGCCAAGCACCACGCCATCGCAGCAGGGGTTCCCGTGCTGCGCTCGACCGAGGCATCCGACGACATCGATGCCCTCGTCGCGCAGGCGGAGGACATCGGCTTCCCCCTCTTCGCCAAGGCCGTCGCCGGCGGCGGCGGACGCGGGATGCGGCGTGTCGAGACTCTCGGCGACCTCGCACCGGCTCTGGCCGAGGCGATGCGCGAGGCCGGGAGCGCCTTCGGTGATTCGCGCATGTTCCTCGAGCAGGCTGTGCTGCGTCCGCGTCACGTCGAGGTGCAGATCCTCGCTGACGGCGCCGGCGCGACCGTGCACCTGTTCGAGCGCGACTGCTCGGTGCAGCGCCGCCACCAGAAGGTCATCGAGATCGCGCCCGCGCCGAACCTCGACCCCGACACCCGCGACGCCCTGCACCGCCACGCCGTCGCGTTCGCGCAGTCGATCGGCTACCAGAACGCCGGCACCGTGGAGTTCCTCCTCGAGACGGCCGGTCCGCGCACCGGCGAGATCGTCTTCATCGAGATGAACCCGCGCATCCAGGTCGAGCACACCGTGACCGAAGAAGTCACCGATGTCGACCTCGTCCAGTCGCAGATGCGGATCGCCGCCGGCGCGACCCTCGCCGAGCTCGGACTGCTGCAGGACCAGATCCACCTCCGCGGTGCCGCGCTGCAGTGCCGCATCACGACCGAGGACCCGACGCAGGGCTTCCGCCCCGACACGGGCAAGATCACGACGTACCGCTCACCCGGCGGCGCCGGTATCCGCCTGGACGGCGGCACCACCGCGGCGGGGTCGCAGGTCAGTCCGCACTTCGACTCGATGCTCGCCAAGCTCACCTGCCGTGCCCGTGATTTCCCGGCCGCGGTCAGCCGTGCCCGTCGCGCGCTGGCCGAGTTCCGCATCCGCGGCGTCTCCACGAACATCCCGTTCCTGCAGGCAGTCCTGGATGACGCCGACTTCGTCGCCGGCGACCTGAGCACGTCGTTCATCGACGAGCGCCCGGAGTTGCTGCGCGGTCGCGAGTCGAAGGACCGCGGCACCAAGATGCTGAACTGGCTCGTGGACGTCACCGTCAACAAGCCCAACGGCGAGAACCCGCTTCACGGCGACCCGCGTGCGAAGCTCCCCGCGATCGATCTGACCACGCCCGCGCCGGACGGGTCGCGCCAGCGCCTGCTCGAGCTCGGTCCCGTGGGATTCGCCAAGGCGCTGCGCGAGCAGACGGCCCTCGCCGTCACCGACACCACGTTCCGCGATGCCCACCAGTCGCTGCTGGCCACGCGTGTGCGCACGAAGGACCTCGTCGCCGTCGCCCCGTACGTGGCCCGGCTCTCGCCGCAGCTGCTGTCCGTGGAGGCCTGGGGCGGTGCGACCTACGACGTCGCGCTCCGCTTCCTCGGCGAGGACCCGTGGGAGCGCCTCGATCGATTGCGTGAATCGCTGCCGAACATCGCGATCCAGATGCTGCTGCGCGGCCGCAACACCGTCGGATACACGCCGTACCCGACGGAGGTGACCGACGCCTTCGTGCGCGAGGCCGCCGCCAGCGGCATCGACATCTTCCGCATCTTCGACGCCCTCAACGACGTGTCGCAGATGCGCCCGGCGATCGACTCCGTGCTGAACACCGGCACCGCGGTCGCCGAGGTCGCCCTCTGCTACACCGGTGATCTCCTCAACCCGGCCGAGAACCTCTACACGCTGGACTACTACCTGCGTCTCGCCGAGCAGATGGTCGACGCCGGCGCGCACATCCTCGCGATCAAGGACATGGCGGGCCTGCTGCGCCCGGCCGCGGCATCCCGTCTCGTCACGGCCCTGCGCGACCGCTTCGACGTCCCCGTGCACGTGCACACGCACGACACCGCCGGCGGACAGCTCGCGACCCTGCTCGCCGCCAGCGCCGCCGGTGCGGACGCCGTCGACGTCGCCGCCGCGCCCCTGGCCGGCACCACCAGCCAGCCGTCGCTGTCGGGCCTCGTCGCGGCGTTGGCGCACACCGAGCGCGACACCGGTATCGATCTGGGGGCGGTCTCCGACCTCGAGCCGTACTGGGAGTCCGTGCGCCACCTGTACGGGCCGTTCGAGTCTGGCCTGCCCGGGCCGACAGGTCGCGTCTACCGTCACGAGATCCCGGGCGGGCAGCTGTCCAACCTGCGCCAGCAGGCGATCGCGCTCGGCCTCGCGGAGGACTTCGAACTCATCGAGGACATGTACGCCGCGGCGGACCGCATCCTCGGGCGTGTGCCGAAGGTGACGCCGTCTTCGAAGGTCGTCGGCGACCTGGCGCTGCACCTCGCCGCGGTCAAGGCCGACCCGGCCGACTTCGAGGCCAACCCGCACAAGTACGACGTGCCCGATTCGGTCGTCGGCTTCATGGCGGGGGAGCTGGGTGACCTGCCCGGTGGATGGCCCGAGCCGTTCCGCAGCAAGGTCCTGGCCGGTCGCGACGTCAAGATCGACGTGACGCCGCTGACCGCTGACGAGTCCGCGGCGCTGGAATCGGATGCCACGTCCCGCCGCGCGATGCTCAACCACCTGCTCTTCCCCGTGCCGACCCAGTCGTACCAGCAGGTGCGCGAGGTGTACGGCGACCTGAGCAAGCTCGACACCGTCGACTACCTGTACGGCCTCGTGTCCGGCTCGGAGCACGTCGTGGAGATCGAGCGCGGCGTGCAGCTGTTCGTCGGGCTCGAAGCGATCGGCGAGGCCGACGACAAGGGCATGCGCACGGTCATGACCACGCTGAACGGACAATTGCGCCCGGTCTTCGCCCGGGATCGCAGCATCCAGGTCGAATCGCGCCAGGTGGAGAAGGCCGACACCAGCAAGCCGGGGCAGGTCGCGGCACCTTTCTCGGGCGTCGTGACGCTGAAAGCGGTCGTCGGCGAGACCGTCGCGGCCGGTCAGCCAGTGGCGTCGATCGAAGCGATGAAGATGGAAGCGGCCATCACTTCGCCCGTCGACGGGGTCGTCGAGCGGGTCGCGATCGCCGAGACGCAGCAAGTGGATGCCGGAGACCTTTTGGTCGTCGTCCGTCCGGCGCATTAGCCTGAGGGGTGGGCATCTGCGCCCACCCCTTGTTTTGGAGAACTGCTGTGACGCCCGATCGCACCGAACACACGCCTGACGACGACCATGAGAACGGCGTGCTCTCCCACACGGAAAGCATCGACACCTCCGGACTGGGTATCCTCGGCGGCGCGACCGCACAGGTCAGCGTCGAGCTGCCCGTGCACTCCGACGACGACGACTTCGTCGACGATGACGTCATCGACGACGAGGTGTCGCTCGAATCGATCGAGGCGCACCTCGCCGACGAGGACGACGCTGCGGCCGACGTCGAGCCGGCTGAGGACGAGGCTGAGGCTGAGGTCGTGGACGAGGCTGACGTCGAGGGAGAAGTTGCCGAGGCCGAGGTCGAATTCGTGGAGGAGTTCACCGGGGAGATCGATGTGGAGGTCGAGGCACCCGCTGCCGAGGCATCCGTCGACGAAGTGATCGTGGAGGAAGTCGTGGAGGACAACGCTCCCATCGACGGCGGCGAGGATGCCGCGCCCGTCGAGACCGCACCGGTCGAGGAGATCGACCGGATCGATGCGTTCGACGCGCTCGTGCGCGGCGGCATCGCCGCCACCGAGGAGGCCGCCGCTGCCGCTGCAGCCGCTGCCGAAGCCCCGCACGTCGCGCCCGCCGCTACCGCTGCGGCCGCCGCAGCCGCTCCGATGGCTCCGCCTGCGCCGGTAGTTCCGGCTGCGCCGGTGGCTCCTGCCGCTCCGGCGAGCGAACCCCGCACCACGACGGGCTCGACGCCGGCCACACGGTGGGAGGCCCAGCACCCCGAAGAGACCGACCGCCCCGATCGCCAGCACTCGGTCGAGCGCATCCAGCCGCGCGTGGATGTCACGCTCACCTCGAAGCGCCTCGGCGAGTTCGAGGCCGGCCGCGAGACGTCCGACCTGCTGACCCCCGACCGCCTGCTGGATCCCAGCCACGTGGTGCACCCCGAGCCCGAGGGGCTGTGGCAGCACCTGCTGTACTCGGTCTCCGGTAAGCGCATCAACCTCGGCGACGGCAAGCGCGCCCGCAGCCGCAAGGAGCTCGACCGTCGTATCGCGGTGCCCCTGACCGGAGGTGCGCGGTTCGTGCCCGTGCTCTCCCGCAAGGGCGGCGTCGGAAAGACCACCGTGACGACCCTGCTCGGGATGGCGCTGGCCGACGCCCGCGACGACCGCATCATCGCGATCGACGCGAACCCCGACCGCGGAACCCTCGCCGAGCGCATCACCAAGCTCAACGGCAAGACGATCCGCGACCTGGTGCGCGCCCGCGGCGAGGTCACCGGCTACAACGACATCTCGACCATCGTCGGTCGCGACGACACCCGCCTGGACGTGCTGGCATCGGACACCGATCCCCGCGTGTCCGAAGCGCTCAACGACCGCGACTATCACGACGTCGCCACGCTCGCCGCGCACTACTACTCGATCGTGCTCACCGATACCGGAACCGGCATCGTGCACTCGGTCATGGGTGCGACCCTCGACGTCGCCGACGAGCTCGTGATCGTGTCGGGGCTCAGCGTCGACGAGGCGCGTCTCGCGTCCGAGACACTCACATGGCTGGAGACCAACGGCTACGCCGAGCAGGTCCGCAACGCGGTGGTCGTCCTGAACAGCGCCCGCCCGGGCGCACCGCTGGTCCGTCAGGACGAGCTCGAGGCGCACTTCCAAACCCGTGTTCGGGCCGTGGTGCGCATGCCATACGACCCGCTGATCGCCGCGGGCAGCACGATCACGTTCCGCGACCTGCAGCCCGCCACGCGCCTGGCGGCACGTGAGCTGGCGGCATCGGTCATCGAGGGCCTGCGCGCCCTTGCCCCGGCGGCCTGAGTCATGCCGGTTCGTCCCATCCGTCTCTTCGGCGACCCCGTCCTTCGCGCCACCAGCGCGCCGATCGATGAGATCGACGACGGCGTCCGTGCCCTCGTGCGCGACCTGGTCGACACGGTCGAGCTGCCTGGTCGTGCCGGCGTCGCGGCGCCGCAGATCGGCGTCGGCCTGCGCGCGTTCAGCTACAACATCGACGGCGACATCGGATACATCCTGAACCCGGTCCTGACCGAAGTCTCAGGCGAGCCCGAACCGGTCGGCGAGGGCTGCCTGTCCGTGCCCGGACTGTGGCACGACGCGATCCGCTACCCGCGGGCGAAGGTCGTCGGCACGGACCTGGACGGAAACGAGATCGTGCTCGAGGGGGAGGGTCTGCTCGCCCAAGCCCTGCAGCACGAGACCGACCACCTCGACGGCAAGCTCTACCTCGACCGGCTCCCGGCCGAGACGCGGCGCCTCGCGATGCGCGAGGTGCGCGAGTCCGACTGGTTCTGACGCTCGCACGAGAACGGCCCCGGGAGAATCTCCCGGGGCCGTTCTCGTACGTCGCGCCTTACGGCAGCGAGACGTTCGTGGTGTTGACGGGAACGGCGTAGAGGTCTTCGACCTCGGTGGCGAAGTCGTCCATGATCACGTTGCGCTTGATGCTCATCTTCGGCGTGAGGTGGCCGCTGGCCTCGGTCCACTCGGTCGCGAGGATCGTGAACTTGCGGACCGACTCGGCACGCGAGACGTGCTTGTTCGCGATGTCGATGGCCCGCTGCACCTCGGCGTTGACGGCCTCGTTGGTCGCCGCATCCGCCAGCGACATGTCCGCCGGAAGATCGTTGTTCGCGAGCCACGTGGGCAGCATCTCGGGGTCGAGGGTGATCAGCGCCGAGATGAACGGCTTCTGGTCGCCGACGACGACGACCTGGCCGATGATCGGGTTGGCGCGGATCGGGTCCTCCAGGGCGGCCGGAGCGACGTTCTTGCCGCCCGCAGTGACCAGGATCTCCTTCTTGCGACCGGTGATGGTGAGGAAGCCCTCGTCATCGAACGAGCCGATGTCGCCGGTGACGAACCAGTCGCCGTCGAACGAGGCGGCCGTCGCCTCCGGGTTGCGCCAGTACTCCTTGAAGACGTTGATGCCGCGCACCGCGATCTCGCCGTCGTCGGACAGCCGGACGCCGACACCGGGCAGCACGGGACCGACGGTGCCGATCTTCGACTTGGTGGCGAGGTTGACGGTCGCCGGAGCCGTGGTCTCGGTGAGGCCGTAGCCCTCCAGGATCACGATGCCGAGGCTGTGGAAGAAGTGTCCGAGACGCTCGCCGAGCGGAGCCGAGCCCGAGACCGCGTACTGCACGCGGCCACCCATGGCGGCACGGAGCTTGCTGTAGACCAGCTTGTCGAAGAGCCCGAACTTGATCTTCATGCCCAGGGGGATCTTCTTGCCGTCCTGCAGCAGCTTGGAGTGCTCGACCGCCGTGTGGGCCGCCGCGCGGAAGATCTTGCCCTTGCCGCCGGCCTCGGCCTTCTGCTCGGACGAGTTGTACACCTTCTCGAACACGCGGGGGACCGCGAGCAGGAAGGTCGGCTTGAAGGAGCCGAGCGCGGGGAGCAGGAACTTCGTGTCGGGCTGGTGCCCCGTCTTGACTCCGGAGTGGATGGTCAGGACCGAGATGAAACGGGCGAAGATGTGCGCGGTGGTGATGAACAGCAGCGTCGAGGCGTTCGGCACGGTAAGCACCTCGCTGAGCGCCACCGATGAGTTGCGGGTCAGCTCGACGAAATTGCTGTGCGTGAGCACGCACCCCTTGGGACGCCCCGTGGAGCCGGACGTGTAGATCAGGGTCGCGATGTCGGCGCCGTTGGCCAGGTTGCGGCGGCGCTCGATCTCCTCGTCGGAGACCGACGCGCCCTCTGCGACGAGCTTGTCGAGGTCGCCGTCGTTCATCGACCACACGGAGCGCAGCAGGGGCAGCTCGGCACGGACCTCGTTGAGACGAGCGGCGTGGTCGGTCGACTCGGTGATGCAGGCGATCGCGCCGGAGTCGGACAGGTTCCATTGGATCTGCGCGGGCGAACTGGTCTCGTAGATGGGCACCATCACCGCACCGGCGAAGAACAGCGCGAAGTCGACGAGCGTCCAGTCGTACGTCGTGCGCGCGATGAATCCGATCTTGTCGCCGGGCTCGATGCCGGCCGCCGCGAAGCCCTTGGCGAGGGCGATCACCTGACGCTGGAACTCCTTGGCCGAGATGTCGCGCCATCCGTCCCCGTCGGGAACGGCGAACAATGCCAGATCAGGGGTCTTCTTCACCCGCTCGACGAGCAGATCTGTCACGTTCGCCTGCGGGTCGGCGGGCACGATCGGTGGGACTTCAAACTGAATCACGGCAGCTCCTTCGGTACCGGTCGGACTCTCCTTTGGGGGGTACCCCCCAAGTGTATCGGGTGCCCTCCGGCCCCACCCCGGGCTGTGGAAGCCCTCGCCCGGATAGACTTCACAACGCTGTGCGCGTGCACGGCCGGGAAGGACACGTGGTGCTCAAGGTCGGGATCGACATCGGTGGAACGAAGATCGCCGGAGGTGTCGTGGACGCCGATGGGCGGATCATCGAGAAGCTCCGCGTGGACACGCCGCTGGACGTCCGCGAGATCGCCGATGCGGTCGTCGACATGGCCAACCACCTCGCCGCCCACCACGATGTCGTCGCTGTCGGTGTCGCCGCGGCCGGCTTCATCGATCGCGACCGGGCCACCGTCATCCATGCCCCCAACATCGCGTGGCACAACGAGCCGCTGCGGGCGATCCTCGAGGCGCGCATCGCCGTGCCCGTCACGATCGAGAACGACGCCAACGCCGCCGGATGGGCCGAGTTCCGCTTCGGCGCCGGTCGGGACGTCGACGACATGATCATGCTGACGATGGGCACCGGCGTCGGCGGCGCCGTCATCGCGAGCGGACAGCTGTACCGCGGCGGCCACGGCATCGCGGGGGAGCTGGGGCACACCCGATTCATCCGCGACGGACGGGCCTGCGGCTGCGGACAGAACGGTTGCCTCGAGCAGTACGCATCGGGGCGCGCCCTGCAGCGCGAAGCCAACGCGGTCGCAGACGCCGGCGGGATCGGTGCAGGACTGGCCGCGTTGCGCGCCGAGACCGGCGAGCTGAAGGGCACCGCGATCTCCCGGCTGATCCTCGCCGGGGACGAAGGCGCCGTCGAGGCGCTGCGCCGCGTCGCCACTGCGCTGGGTGAGGCCTGTGGAGGATTCCAGGCCGTGCTCGACCCCGAGATGTTCGTCATCGGCGGGGGAGTCGCCCAGCTCGGCGACGACCTGCTCGAGCCGGTGCGCATTGCCTATCAGACCTCGCTGCCCGGGTACGGGGATCGTCCGATCGCCGAGTTCGCCATCGCGCAGCTCGGCAACGACGCCGGACTCATCGGAGCCGCCGACCTGGCGGTGGGAGGCGACTAGGCGATGTTCTACTGGCTGATGAAGTACGTGGTGATCGGCCCGATCGTGAAAGCGATCTGGCGTCCCTGGGTCGTCGGCCGTCGCAACATCCCCGTCGAGGGCGCGGCGATCCTCGCGAGCAACCACCTCTCCGTCAGTGACTCCGTCTTCCTGCCGCTCATGATCGACCGGCCGATGTCGTTCCTCGCCAAGAGCGACTACTTCACCGGCAAGGGGCTCAAAGGCTGGGCGACCCGCATGTTCATGAAGGGCACCGGGCAGATCCCGATCGACCGCTCCGGGGGCAAGGCGTCCGAGGCATCCCTCAACACCGGCCTCCAGGTTCTCGGCCGTGGTGATCTGCTCGGCATCTACCCCGAAGGCACCCGCAGTCCCGACGGCAAGCTGTACCGCGGCCGCACCGGCATCGCACGGATGGCCCTCGAGGCGCATGTGCCGGTGATCCCGGTCGTCATGGTCGACACCGACACGATGATGCCGATCGGCCGCACCGTGCCGCGGATCGTGCGGGTCGGCATCGTCATCGGCGAGCCGCTGGACTTCTCCCGCTTCGCCGGGATGGAGGGCGACCGGTACATCCTGCGCTCCATCACCGACGAGATCATCGTCGCGCTGCAGCGTCTCGGCGAGCAGGAGTACGAGGACGTGTACGCCTCGTCGGTGAAGGATCGCATCCCGGCGTCATAGGGCGTCGAGTGGTGTTTTCACGCCGATAGACTGGGCGGATGCCTCAGCAGCTCGACCCCCTGGACCACTGGCGGACTCTGCCTATCAAACAGCAGCCCGCGTGGCCCGATGCAGACGCGGTCGCGGCCGTCTCGGCTGAGATCGCCTCGCTGCCGCCGCTCGTCTTCGCGGGCGAGGTGGACAACCTGCGCGAGAAGCTCGCCCGGGCCGCCTCCGGCCGTGCCTTCCTCCTGCAGGGCGGCGACTGCGCCGAGACCTTCGCCGGTGCGACGGCCGAGCAGATCCGCAATCGCATCAAGACGGTGCTGCAGATGGCGGTCGTGCTGACGTACGGCGCGTCGATGCCGGTCGTGAAGATGGGCCGCATGGCGGGCCAATTCGCCAAGCCGCGCTCCAGCGACTCCGAGACCCGCGGCGACGTCACGCTGCCGGCGTACCGCGGCGATATCGTCAACGGCTACGACTTCACCGAGGGCTCGCGCCGGGCCGATCCCGCGCGACTGCTCAAGGGGTACCACACCGCGGCATCCACCATCAATCTGATCCGCGCGTTCACGCAGGGTGGCTTCGCCGACCTGCGCGAGGTGCACTCCTGGAACAAGGGCTTCGCGCAGAACCCGGCCAACCAGCAGTACGAGCGCCTCGCGAACGAGATCGACCGCGCGATCAAGTTCATGGAGGCGGCCGGCGCCGACTTCGACGAGCTCAAGCGCGTCGAGTTCTACACCGGTCACGAGGGCCTGCTGATGGACTACGAGCGCCCGATGACGCGGATCGACTCGCGCACCGGCACGCCGTACAACACCTCGGCCCACTTCGTGTGGATCGGGGAGCGCACGCGCGACCTCGATGGTGCGCACATCGACTACTTCTCGAAGATCCGCAACCCCATCGGCGTCAAGCTCGGTCCCTCGACCTCGCCCGACACCGTGCTCGAGCTGATCGACAAGCTCGACCCCGAGCGCGAGCCCGGACGCCTGACCTTCATCACGCGGATGGGCGCGGGCAAGATCCGCGATGCACTGCCGCCGCTGCTGGAGGCCGTCCGCGACTCGGGCGCGACGCCGCTGTGGGTCACCGACCCGATGCACGGCAACGGCATCACCACACCGACCGGCTACAAGACGCGTCGCTTCGACGATGTCGTCGACGAGGTGCGCGGCTTCTTCGAGGCGCACCGCGTCGCGGGAACCTTCCCCGGCGGCATCCACGTGGAGCTGACCGGCGACGACGTGACCGAGTGCCTGGGCGGCTCCGAGGAGATCGACGAGGCCGCGCTGGCGACCCGGTACGAGTCGCTGTGCGACCCGCGCCTGAACCACATGCAGAGCCTGGAGCTCGCCTTCCTCGTGGCCGAGGAGCTCGAGAAGCGCTGACCCTGAGGCGGGGTGCCGTAGCGGCATCCACTCCTCCCCGGGGTGACGGTGCTGTAGCGGCATCCACTCCTCCCCAGAACGGCCTCGCCCGGATTCCCGGCGGGGCCGTTCCGGCGTTGTGCGTCCGCCCCATCCCCTCGCGAGCTCACAAGAAGTGCGCGCTTGCGGGGGCCAAAACGGGCACTTCTTGTGAGCTCGCGAGGGGGAGGAGCTGTGGACAACGCCGGTTGGCTGCGGCGGGCATCGACAGGATCGGGGGATGCCTCGATGTGCACAGCTTCCGGACGGTCTCCACGGTGCGTCGTTCACGCGAGCGGAGGCGTTTCGCCAGGGTGTCACCCGGCGCCGGCTGGAACGGGTGGACGTCGCGCGGCCGTTCCACGGCATCTACGCGAACGGAGTGGACCTCTCGGATCTGGCCGAGCGGTGCCTCGCCCTTCAACACGTGTTTCGAAAAGAGCACTGGGTGAGCCACGTGACGGCGGCACGACGATGGGGGATGCCGCTGCCCTATCCGGAATCTCCATCGGAGCCCGTCCACGTCATCGCGCTCGGGAGTCATCGCCGGCTGCGTCGCGGAGGCGTCGTCGAGTGGGAGACCGACGACGCGGCGCTCCCGCGGACCATGCTCGGGCTCACACCGATCATCTCGCCCGCAGACGTCTGGGCGCAGCTGTCGATGCCCGGCGCGCTCGGACCGCACCCGCCGATGAGTCCGGAGTGGCTGGTCGCTGTCGGAGACTTCATCCTCAGTGGGCCGCGTGCGGTGCCTCGGAGACCGCTCGCCACGCTCGCGGAGCTCGAAGCCGCGCTGGCCCGTCGGCAGGGCAAACGAGGCGTCAAAGCGCTGCGCTGGGCGCTCGAGCGTGTCCGCAGCCCCGTCGACTCCCCACCCGAGACCTTTCTCCGACTGGGGCTGATGGAGCATGGCCTGCCCGAGCCCGAGGTGCAGCCTGTTGTCCGCACCTCGGCGGGTGACCGCCACGCGGATCTCGGTTTCCTGGAGGCGCGGCTCCTCTTGGAGTATCAGGGAGACGGGCACCGGACGTCGCGGTCGCAGTGGCGCGAGGACCTCACGCGCACCCAACTGTTCGAGGATGCCGGCTACCGGGTCATCGCCGTCACCGCGGACGACCTCGGCTCGGGGCTCCGCGCGCTCGCCCAACGCGTTCGTCGAGCACTGGCGGGCGCGCGCTTCGCGCCCTGACCAGCACGCGAGCTCGCAGAAAGTGCGCGGCCGGATCCCCTTGAGCGCGCCACTTCTGTGAGCTCGCGAGATTGGGGAATCGGCCGGTAGCGAGAGCTTGAGCGCGCCACTTCTGTGAGCTCGCGAGAACCAGCGAACGGCTCGAGGGACTAGAACGCGCCCTTGATCCGCAGGGAGATGACGGTGTTCTTGGGCTGCTGCGAGCCGCCCTCGGGCTTCTGGCCCTCCACCGAGGTCGCGGAGTCGACCACGACGTCCCACAAGGTGTTGTACTCGACCTTGAATCCGGCATCCGTGAGCTTCTTCTTCGCGGCGTCGCGCGTCAGCCCGACCACGTCCGGCACGGGGAACAGCGGCGGCCCCTTCGACACGATGAGCGTCACCGTCTCGCCGGGGGCCCACGACCCGCCACCCTCGCGGTCGGCGATGCCGATCACGTTGCCGCTGTCGATGTCGTTGCTGAAGTCCTCGATCGTCGAGTCCGAGACCGCGAGATTCACGCTCTCCAGGATGCTGGTGGCGCTGCCGACGCTTTCGCCCGTAACGGCGGGCACCGGGCCGACCGAGACGGACAGGGTCGCGGAATCGCCCTGGTGCGCGGTACAGGCGTTGGAGCAGTCGAGCACGGTGCCGTCAGACTTCTGCGTGACCGAAACTCCGATCACCGTGCCGGATGCGGCATCCGTGAAGAACTGCAGGTCGGGGTCGACCACCGTGAGCTTGAGCCCGGTCAGGGTCTCGCGGGCCTGGTCGGCCGTCATCCCGGCGAGCACCGGGATGTCCTGCGACTGCGGACCCTGCGAGATCAAGACCGCGATCGTCGTGTTCTTCTCGACTCGCGTGCCCGGGTCGGGGTCGGTGCCGACCGCGAGACCCGCGGCCACCTCAAGACTGAACACGTCGCGCTGCTCGGCGATGAGGCTCTGCGCGCCCAGGATCTCCTGGGCCTCCGCGAACGACTTGCCGTCGACGGAGGGCACCGCCACCAGCGACCCCGGTCCGGAGCCGAACCACCAGCCGAGACCGGCCGCCAGCGCGGCCAGGATGACGACGATCGCGAAGAGCCAGCCGCCCTTGACCGCGCGGCGCCGTGTCCGGGTGCGCAGGCGCGTGGCGTTGTCGACGGTCTCGGCCTCCACGATGGGCGCCGTGATGGTCGAGGGGAGGACCCGGGTGAGTTCGCCCGAGTCGATGCCGTCGTCGACCGTGGGGCCGTTCGCGGCCACGGTGCGCGCGACCTGCGGGGTGATCCCGAGCTCGCGCTCGATCTCGCGCAGGCGGTGCAGCATCTCGGCCGCGTCGGAGGGTCGATCGTCCGGTGCCTTCTCGGTCGCCCACAGGACGAGCTCATCGAGCGACTCGGGAACGCCGGGGTTCTTGACGCTGGGTCGGGGGACCGAGTCGGTGGCGTGCTGGAATGCGATCTGCATCGGCTGCTCGCCCTTGTACGGCTGCTCGCCGACGAGCATCTCGTACAGCATGATGCCGAGCGCGTAGATGTCGCTGCGGGCATCGGCGGTGCCGCGGGTCACGAGTTCTGGGGCGAGGTACGCGATCGTGCCGAGCAGCATCTGGCCCGTCGCGGTGTTCGCGGTGGTGGCGCGCGCGAGTCCGAAGTCGCCGATCTTGATGCGGCCGTCCTCGGCCAGCAGTACGTTCTCCGGCTTCACATCGCGGTGCACGATGCCGCCGCGGTGGGCGGCGGCGAGCCCGGAGAGCACGGCATCCATGATCGTCACGGTCTGCGGGATCGTGAGCCGGCGCTGCTCGCGCATGAGCTCGCGCAGGGTGATGCCGGGCAGGTACTCCATGACGAGGTACGCCATGTCACCGTCCTGGCCCTGATCGAACACGTTCACCACGTGCGGATCGGCCAGACGGGCGGCCGCACGGGCCTCCTGGATGAACCGGCTCTGGAACACGGAGTCGTCGCTCAAGTGTCCGTGCATGACCTTGAGCGCGACGCGGCGCTCGAGTCGCAGGTCGGTCGCGACGTACACGGTCGCCATGCCGCCGCGCGCAATGCGCGCGCGCACCCTGTATCGGCCGTCCACCAGACGGCCGATCAGCGGGTCGGCCTGCTGACTCGTGCTCACGTTGAGAGTCTACGGACGCTCCGGGCACCCACCTGGCAGCGGCTCACCCTCCGTGACCGCCTCGAGACCTTGTCAACCCAACGCGGCGAGCCACGCGAACGACGGCTGCTCCCACTGGGCGTAGCGATCGGGGT
Source organism: Microbacterium sp. Root61 (assembly GCF_001427525.1). Taxonomy (NCBI): domain Bacteria; kingdom Bacillati; phylum Actinomycetota; class Actinomycetes; order Micrococcales; family Microbacteriaceae; genus Microbacterium; species Microbacterium sp. Root61. The sequence goes on from NZ_LMGU01000001.1 coordinate 97,308, forward strand.
ACGCGGAGATCTGCACCGCTTGTGCCGCCTGGGCATACGTCATGCCCTGCCAGCCCGGGATGTCGAGGAGCCCGCGGGTGCGGTAGCCGTTGGGGTCGGACGCCCCGCCATAGAACGCACGCGTCGCTCGTGCGGCATCCCGCACTTCCGCGTCGGTGCCCCAACCGGTGCTCGGGCGCTGCTGGAAGAGACCCAGCGAGTCGCGGTCGCCCCAGTCGAGGTTGCGCAGCCACGATTCCTGCATCGCGGTGCCCAGGGCGATCGCGATCCCGCGCTCGGGGACGCCGAGTTCGCGGCCGATGCGGATGATCAGCTGCGCGTTGGCGGACTGCTCGGCGTCGAGAGCCACGGATGCCGCAGGCGCGGGCGCCGCGGCCGGTGCCGGTGCCGGTGCGGCCGCCGCGCCGGGGATGGTCAGCGTCTGGCCGGGGTAGATGATCGACTCGCGGGACAGTCCGTTGGCGCTGAGCACAGCTGCTGTCGTCACGCCGTGGCGCTGGGCGATCGCACTGATGGTGTCGCCCGCGCGGATCGTGTACGCGGCGCCGGTCGCGGCCACCGGAACCATCGCGGGGGGTGCCGCCGGGGCGGGTGCGGGAGCCGGGGTCGACGTGGCGGCGCCCGGGATCGCGATCTTCTGCCCCGGGTAGATGATCGAGGACCACCCGAGTCCGTTCGCGGAGAAGACGGCTGCGATGCTGACGCCGTTGCGTCGCGCGATCGCGCTGATGGTGTCACCGGCGCGCACGACATCGACGACGGCGGCGGCTGCGACCGGGGCGGGTGCGGCCGGGGCGGGTGCGGCCGGGGCGGGCGCCGCAGCAGCGGCACCGCCGACGAGCACCAGGACTTGACCGGGGTAGATGATCGACTTCCAGCTGAGGCCGTTGAGCGTGAGCACGTCCACCGTGCGCAGCCCGTAGCGGGCGGCGATCGAGCTGACCGTGTCGCCGCGCTGTACCGTGTGCGTCTGCGGAGCGTTGGCGGTGGGCAGCATCCTCACGACCGGCAAGGACGCCGGGATGACGGGGGCGAGCGTGCGCGGCAGGTGGGCAGCGCCATCCCGAGTCGCCTCGGCCGCATGTGCGGGGCTCGCCGTCAACGACAGCGCGATGGAACCGACGATCAGTGCGGGCACGCCGGCGCTGAGGGCGCGCGGAGGTGGAGCGCTGGTGCCGAAACGCAGAATTCCGTTGGATTGCCGCACGAGTTCCCCCTCAGTTGACTGTCAAAACCGTGTCACGGATGTCAACTAGTGTCAACCAGTGTTATACGCGGTGCTTATGTGAACAGTGTGGCCAAAGTGATTTCGGAGCAGGGTCCGCGGGGCTCCGGCAAAGGTGAGATAGTTGCTGAGTGACCGGAGACAGCACCCCGCGAACCGTGACCGACTGGCTGACCATGCCTGAGCTCGTGGAGGCGCTTGGTGAACCAATCAGCCGCGTCCGACGGCTGCTCGACGACAAGCACCTCATCGGTGCCCGCCGCGACGGCGTGTTCGCGGTCCCGTCGGTCTTCATTCTCGACGGCCATCCAATCGCTGCCCTGCGCGGCACGATCATCGTCTTGAACGACGGCGGCTTCTCCGACGAGGAGGCCATCGACTGGCTCCTCGACTCGGACGAATCCATCGGGATGCCGCCGATCGAGGCGTTGCGCGCCGGACGCAAGTCCGAAGTGCGCCGGGTCGCTCAGACCCTTTAGTCGAGCCCGCCGCCGATCCGCACGCGCGGACAGCGGCCGAGGGCGCGACGCGATGCAGGTCAGGCCGTGCGTGCCGTCGCGGCCCGTGCGAGATCGCGCAGCTCGCCGACGGCGGCGTTGCCCAGTCGTGCCCCCGAGAGGGCGCGATCGGCGCGCGTCGCATAGTCGGTGATGAGCGCCTCCACGCGATCCAGCGCGCCGGAGTCGACGATCGTCCGCTGCAGCGCGGCGATCTGGTCCGTCTCGAGGGTCGCGTCGCCGATGAGTTCGTCGAGCAGGCGGCGCGCCGAGAGCGAGAGGTTCTCCCGCGCGTACGCGATGAGGACGGTGCGCTTGCCCTCGCGCAGGTCGTCGCCGGACGGCTTGCCCGTCACGGATTCGTCGCCGAACACACCGAGGACGTCGTCGCGCAATTGGAACGCCATGCCGAGCGGATGCCCGAACGCGGTCAGTGCGGACAGCTGCGCCTCGTCGCCGCCAGCGAGGGCCGCTCCGATGGTCAGCGGCTGCTGCACGCTGTAGCGGGCCGACTTCAGCGACGCGACGCGCAGTGCGCGCTCGGCGTGCCGCTCATCCGGCTCGGTGCTGAAGGCGGACTCCTCCGCGACATCCAGGAACTGCCCGATCGTGACGCCGCGGCGCATCGCCGCATACTCCGCTCTGGCCACCACGGCGGCCGTCGCTGCGGGGGCGTGCGAGAAGCCGTCCTCGGCGAGGTCGTCGCTCCAGGCGACGAGCAGATCGCCGAGCAGGATCGCGCCGGACCGGCCGAACGCCGCGGCATCTCCGACCCATCCGGCGGAGCGGTGCATGGCCTCGAGCGCGCGATGCGCGGCCGGGTTGCCGCGCCGGGTGTCGGAGTTGTCGATCAGATCGTCGTGGACGAGTGCTGCGGCGTGGAAGACCTCGAGCGCGGTCGCGACCGAGATCACGTCGGCCGCGGGGGAGGCTGGGGGACGGGATGCCTCGGCGACGGCTCGCCATCCGGCCAGGCAGAACCGCGCCCGGAGCCTCTTTCCACCGCTCACGGCGGACGCGCCTGCGTCGATCAAGGCGGCCGCTTCCGGCCCCCAATCGGCTGCTTCGGCGCGCTGCGCCGACAAGAAGATGTCGAGACGCTGGGAAACCGCCTCGATCGAATCCAGAGTCGCTGACACGGGCCTAGCCTAGTGATCGACGGCACGCGTAGACTTGTGACGTCTTTGGATATGGGTCTTGGACATAGAGGGGGATGCATGCCACTCTCCGAACAGGAGCAGCGTCTGCTGGATGAGATGGAACGCCATCTCATGCACAACGACGCGGACGTCGTCAGCGCGCCGCGCGACGGACGCACGCTCAGCTATCGCAACATCGTCTACGGCACTGTTCTCGTGCTCGTCGGTCTCGGTGCCCTCATCGTCGGGGTGTCGATTCCGCTCGTCGTCGTCGGTGTCATCGGCTTCATCGCGATGCTCTCCGGAGTCGTGCTCGCCGTCACCCCGACGCGTGCCGCGTTGCGGGTCGTCGAAGAGCCCGGTCGTCCCACCAAGGCGAAGGCGCCGTCATCCTCTTCGTTCATGGACCGCATGAACGACCGATGGGACCGTCGTCAGGATGACCGCTGACCTCCTGAACCACTGAACTGCGCGGTCCGCCGCGCCCCAGCCTTTCGAGCACCGACCTTCGGGTCGGTGCTCTTTTTTGTGCCCGAACGTCGGCCCCAAGCCGGCCACGACTCCTGTCGATGAAACGCGTCGGAGGGCGCTGGGGGAGCGTTTGCCCTGTTCGGGGAGTGAAGTGATAGCAAAGTGGAGGGAAGTGGAGTAAAGTGGCGGACACAAACCCGGGGGGCCGGCGGAGGGGGTGGTGGCATTGCTATTGGGCACGCACACTCCCAAGCTCGACGACAAAGGCCGCGTCATCCTCCCGGCAAAGTTCCGTGATGACCTCGGTGCCGGCATCGTCGTCACCCGTGGTCAAGAGCGTTGCCTCTACGTGTTCAGCACGGAGGAATTCGAGCGGGTACACGAACGGATTCGCGAGGCGCCGCTCTCCAACAAGCAGGCCCGCGACTTCCTGCGCATGTTCCTCTCCGGCGCCAGCGCCGAGAAGCCCGACAGCCAGAACCGCATCACGATCCCTCCCGCGCTGCGCACGTACGCGGATCTGGGTCGCGATCTGGTCGTGACCGGCGTCGGCGCCCATGCCGAAATCTGGAATGCGGATGCGTGGAACGCATACGCCGAAGGAAACGAAGACAGCTATTCCGAGATGGAGCAGGAGGTGATCCCGGGCTTGTTCTGACTCCTCGATCGTGATCTCCCGCCGCTCGCGCCCTGACACACTTCCCCGGTGTCTGGTCGGAGCGGATGGAGATCAGGGTCGAGGAGATCCGCCCCAACATCATGGAACCCCGCGACATTCACACTCCCGTTCTGCTCGAGCGCTGCGTCGAGCTGCTCGCCCCTGCCCTCGCCGCCGACGGCGCCGTCTTCGTCGACGGCACGCTCGGCATGGGCGGCCACTCCGAGGCGTTCCTGGAACGCTTCCCCGGACTCCAGCTGATCGGCCTCGACCGGGACCTCGACGCCCTCCGCATCGCAGGGGAGCGGCTCTCCCGCTTCGGCGACCGGGTGCACCTCGTGCACACCGTGTACGACGGCATCGCCGAGGCCGTCGTCGACGCCGGGTTCACCGCGGTGGACGGCATCCTGTTCGATCTCGGCGTCTCCTCGCTGCAGCTCGATGTCGCCGACCGCGGGTTCGCCTATGCGCAGGACGCGCCGCTGGACATGCGGATGGACCAGAGCACGGGTACGACCGCCGCCGACATCCTCGCCACCTACGGTGAGGGAGATCTGCGCCGCATCTTCGAGCGCTACGGCGAGGAGAAGCTCGCCGGCCGCTACGCCCGCGCGATCATCGCCGCGCGCAACGAAGCGCCGATCGACCGATCCGGACGACTCGTCGACATCCTGCAGGCGGCGACGCCCGCCGCACTCAAGCAGGCGGGGCATCCCGCCAAGCGCGTCTTCCAGGCGCTGCGCATCGAGGTCAATCGAGAGCTGTCGGTGCTGGAGCACACCATCCCGGCCGCGCTCTCGCAGCTGCGGGTCGGTGGACGCATCGTCGTCATGTCCTACCAGTCGCTCGAGGACCGCCTCGTCAAGCGCGAATTCGCACGCGTGACCGCCTCGACCGCCCCCGCGGGACTCCCGGTCGAACTGCCCGAGCACGCGCCGCGCTTCCGGCTCCTGGTCAAGGGTGCCGAACTCGCTTCCCCCGAAGAGATCGCCCGCAACCCGCGTGCCACCCCCGTGCGGCTGCGCGCCGCTGAACGACTGAGGGAGGACGTGTGAGCACCGCAGCGCGTCCGCTGACCACCGTCGCACCCCTTCGCGGACCACAGGATGCCCCGGCCCGCCGTCTGCGCGCGCTGGAGGGCACGGCCCGCCGCCGTCGCCCGCGGCTCGCCTACGGCATCATCGCCCTGGCCGGCGCGTTGCTGATCGGCGGCACCCAGATGGGACTGTCGATCCTCACGACTCAGGGATCGTACGAACTGGCGACTCTCGCCGCGCAGCAGCGCGAGCTGACGTGGAAGAAGCAGATCCTCTACGACGACGTCGCAGGGCTCAGCTCGCCGCAGTACCTGGCCGCCAACGCCGCGGCCCTCGGCATGGTCATCAACGAGTCGCCGAGCTATCTGCGACTCAGTGACGGGGCGATCCTCGGCACGGGCCAGGCGGCACTCGGCGCCTCCTCGATCGATGCGATCGGCCGAGGATCCGTCCCCAACGCCCTCATCACCGACACGCCGCTCGTGACCGCGCCGGGCGCGACAATCGAGGGCGCGCCCGTGGTCGCGGAGGATGCGCCCCCGGGCGAAGCGGTCAACACGCCGCCGCCCCTCACCGACGGTCTACCGACCCCGAGCACACACTGAGGCCATGACCACCAGAGCAACGCGCAGCCCGCGCCGCCGCACGGTCGTCGCCCTGGCCGTCGTGCTGGCGGTACTCGCCGGCTTCATCGTCCGACTGGTCGACATACAGGTCGTCAGCGCCGAGGAGTACAACGACCAGGCGTCGTCGTACAGCCTCGGCGCGTCCCGCACCCTCTATGGCTCGCGCGGATCGATCACGGACGAGAACGGTCAAACCCTCGCCGGCAGCGTGCTGGAATACGACTGTCAATTGGACCCGCTGCTGATCACGCAGATCGACGAGCTCGTCGCCGAGAAGAAGTCCAAGGACGACCCGTGGAGCGTGGCATCCGGCAAGATCGCGACGATCACCGGTCAGACCGCAGAAGACGTGCAGAAGATCGTCGCCGACGCGATCGCGAACGATCCGTCGACGCAGTACGCCGTGCTGAAGCGAGGCCTGAGCACGGAGCAGTACCGCGACCTCATGGCGCTCGGCGCCCCCTACACGTCCTACATGTCCTGCCCGCAGCGTCCCGCCCGTACGTATCCGGATGGAGCCGTCGCCGGCAACATCGTCGGCTTCATGGGGGTGGACGGCGACCCGCTCGCGGGTCTCGAGATGAGCCAGAACTCCTGCCTCGCAAGCACGAACGGGTCGCTCACCTTCGAAAAGGGCAAGTACGGAGTGACGATCCCGGGTACTGAGGTGTCCAAGCCCGCGGTCGACGGCGGCACCCTGCAGCTGACGATCAATCGCGACCTGCAGTGGTACCTGCAGCAGCTCGCGGCCGAGCAGGGCCAGAACATGGGTGCCAAGCGGGTCACGATCACTGTCGAAGAGGTCAAGACCGGGAAGATCCGCGCTGCGGCGGAGTGGCCGACCGTCGACCCGAACAACGTCGACGCCTCCACCGTCGAGGATCGCAACAGCTCGATCTTCACGGGCACGTTCGAGCCGGGCTCGACGTTCAAGGCGCTCACCGCGGCAACCGTCATCGATGCGGGCGGCCAGAGTCCTACTTCCACGGTCGTGGCATCCAGCCAGGAGACGTTCGCGAACGGAGCGCGCGTGCGGGACGCCTTCGTGCACCCCGCCTACGACTACACGCTCGCCGGAGTGCTCATCGACTCGTCGAACGCCGGCATCTCGAAGTTCAGCGAGAGGGTCAACAAGGAGACCCGGTTCGACTACTTCCAGAAGTTCGGCATCGGGCAGGGCAGCGCGATCGACTTCGTCGGTGAGCTCCGCGGCGACCTGCGACCGGCCACGCAGTGGGACAACCAGACGATGTACAACACGTCGTTCGGACAGGGACTCACGACCACGGTCCCTGAACTCGTCGGTGCGTACTCGGCGATCGCGAATGGCGGCACACGGATGCCGCTGTCCCTCGTCGAATCATGCACGAAGGCGGACGGCACCGTCGTCGAGCCGGAGCTGCCCGAGCCGACGCAGGTGATCAGCCCCGAGTCCTCCGCCCAGGTGCGTCAGCTGCTCGAGAACGTCGCGCTGCAGGCCAACTACAGCAAGCAGATCGAGATCCCGGGGTACCGCCTCGCGGTCAAGACGGGCACCGGTGAGAAGACCGACGGCAACGGCGGCTACAAGCAGGGGCTCTACTTCACGACCATGATCGGGTTCGCGCCGGCCGACGACCCGCAGTACGTCGTCGCCGTCACGTTCGACGAACCCACTGCGGTAAGGTCGTCTGCGGCCAACGCGCCGGCGTTCCAGAAGGCGATGACGCAGGTCCTCAAGACCTACCGCGTCATGCCCTCCACGTCGCAGGCAACGCTGCTCCCCAAGTTCGGGTGAGCCTGGCAGACCCGGCCGGAGAACCATGATCGCCCTCACTCTTTCCCAGATCGCCAGCGCCGTGCGCGGCGACCTTCGCCTCGCCGGCGACGACACGCCCGACACCGTCGTGTCGGGCACGGTCGACACCGACTCCCGCCTCATCGGACCGGGCGACATCTTCGTCGCCAAGCCCGGCGAGACCACCGACGGACACCTGTTCGTCGACGCCGTCGCGCAAGCCGGCGCGGTACTCGCCATCGTCGAACGCCCGGTCGAGGCATCCGTATCTCAGATCGTCGTGGCGGACGCCGTCCGCGCCCTCGCCGACCTGGCACGCGACGTGGTGGCCCGCGTCCGCGCGAACGGTGCGCTGCAGGTCGTCGGGATCACCGGCTCCAACGGCAAGACGACGACCAAGAACCTCCTCGCGCGCATCCTCGAGTCCGAGGGTGAGACCGTGTCGCCCCGGGCGTCGTTCAACAACGAGGTCGGCGCGCCGCTGACCATGCTGCGGGTCACGCACGACACGCGCTTCCTGGTGAGCGAGTTCGGCGCGAGTGCCCCCGGGGAGATCGCGCGGCTGGCCGGACTCGTCGAGCCCGACATCGCCGTCGAACTCATGATCGGGATGGCGCACGCCGGCGGCTTCGGCGGCATCGAGGCGACGTTCGCGGCGAAGGCGGAGCTCATCCACGCCGCCCGTCCCGACGGTCTCGCCGTGCTCAACGCCGACGACCCCCGCGTCGCCGCCATGGCGGACATCGCGACAGACCGCGGCATGGCCGTGCGCTGGTTCGGGCGGGGCACCGCCGATGTCACGGCCGGCGACGTCGAGGTCACGGCGGCCGGCACGAACTGCACCATCACGGCCGGCGGGCAGAGCCTGCCGCTGCGGCTGCGCGTCCTCGGCGAGCACCACGTGACCAACGCCCTCGCGGCGATCGCCACGGCGACCGCGCTGGGCGTCTCACTTGCGGACTGCATCGAACGTCTCGAGACCGTCGAGATCGCCGAACGCTGGCGGATGCAGCCGATGGGCTCCGACCGTGTGCGCATCATCAACGACGCCTACAACGCCAGCCCCGACTCGATGGCGGCCGCACTGCGCACCCTCGCTCAGATCACCGGCCCGGGGGAGCGGCGCGTCGCCGTCCTCGGCCCGATGAGCGAACTCGGCGAGTACGCCGCGGAAGAGCACGACCGTGTCGGCCTGCTCGCGGTGCGTCTCGGCATCCAGCGCATCGTCGTCGTCGGCGATGACGCGCGCCGGATGTTCCTCGAGGCGATCGCCCAGGGCTCGTGGGACAGCGAGGCCGTCTTCTTCGCGACCGCGGATGAGGCCTACGACTACCTGATGGGCGAGCTCCGTGACGGAGATCGCGTGCTCGTGAAGTCCTCGAACTCGGCGGGTCTGCGTTTCCTGGGCGATCGTCTGGGAGAATCGTTCTCGTGAGATCCCTCCTTACTGCAGCGGCGATCTCTTTGGCCTTCACGCTGTTCTTGACGCCCGTGTTCGTGCGTCTGTTCCGCCAGTGGGGCTGGGGTCAGGTCATCCGTACGCCGGAAGACATCCGCAACCCCTCGCACAGTGCGAAGCGCGGCACGCCCACCATGGGCGGGACGATCTTCATCGTCGGCACGATCATCGGCTATCTGGTCGGCAGCTACACCGGCAACAACCCGCCGACGATCTCGGGCTGGCTCGTCGTGTGGATGATGGTCGGCTTCGGCGTCGTCGGGTTCATCGACGACTACATGAAGGTGCGCAGTCAGCGCAGCCTCGGGCTGAGCGGATGGCGCAAGGTCGCCGGTCAGATCATGGTGACCGTGCCGTTCGCGGTGGTCGCCCTCAACTTCCCGGACGCGCTGGGCCAGACGCCCGCGTCGCCGTATGTCTCGGTGTTCCGCGACGTGCCGTGGCTGTACTTCCTGGCGCTCGGCCCGATCCTCGGCTGGATCGTCTACCTCGCGTGGGTCTCCTTCATCGGCGTCGCGTTCTCCAACAGCACGAACGTCACCGACGGCCTCGACGGTCTCGCGGCGGGCGCGGGCATCTTCGTGACCGGCGCCTACAGCCTCATCGCCTTCTGGCAGTTCAACCAGGTCTGCGGCGCCGACGCCCTGCCCGGCTGCTATCCCACGCGGGATCCATTCGACCTCGCGATCGTCTCGGCATCCTTCGTCGGCGCCCTGGTCGGGTTCCTGTGGTGGAACGCGCCGAAGGCGAAGATCTTCATGGGCGATGTCGGCTCGATGGCGATCGGCGGCGTCATCGCGGCCATGGCGATCCTCACCCGCACCGAGATCCTGGCCGTTCTGGTCGCCGGCGTCTACGTCATCGGCCCCGGATCCGTCATCCTGCAGCGGCTGTACTTCAAGATCACCCGCGGCAAGCGATTGTTCCTGATGAGTCCGTTCCACCACCATCTCGAGATGCGCGGCTGGTCGGAGATCACGATCGTCGTGCGGATGTGGATCATCGCCGGCCTGCTCGCCGTGTCGGGCATCGGATTCTTCTACGTGGAATGGCTCTCACAGACATGACCGCTGCTCGCCTCGACGAGTTGACGAGCTGGTACGCCGACTGGACCGGCCTTCGGGTCGCGGTGCTGGGCCTGTCGGTGACGGGGTTCTCCGTCGCCGACACGCTCGCCGAACTCGGCGCCGACGTCCTGGTCGTGACCGAGGGCGCCGACGAGGAGTACGCACGACTGCTGCCTGTGATCGGCGTGCGCCTGTGGACCGGCAGCCTGGACTCCGTGCCCGAAGAGCTGCGCGCGTTCGACCCCGAGGTCGTCGTGGCCTCGCCGGGATTCGCGCCGCGGCATCCGATCGTCTCCTGGACCCGGGAGTCCGACATCGCCCTGTGGGGCGACATCGAGCTCGCGTGGCGGGTGCGCGACAAGGTCGTGCGCGCCGACGGCGCGCCGGCGGACTGGGTGCTCATCACCGGCACGAACGGCAAGACCACCACCACGCGGCTGGCCGCGACGATGATGGTCGCGGGCGGACTGCGCGCGGTGCCGTGCGGCAACATCGGCGTGCCGGTGCTGGACGCCGTGCGCGATCCGTCCGGCTTCGACGTGTTCGTGGTCGAGCTTTCCAGCCACCAGCTCTGGTATCTGTCGCTGCAGACCGGCCCCGAACCCCTCTCACCGCACGCGAGCGTGTGCCTGAACCTCGCCGACGACCACCTCGAGTGGCACGGCTCGTTCGAGGGGTACCGCGACGCGAAGGCGACCGTCTACGCCCACACGCGGGTCGCCTGCGTGTACAACAAAGCGGATGTCGCGACGCTGCGCATGGTCGAGGAGGCCGAGGTCGTCGACGGCGCCCGCGCCATCGGATTCGACCTGGGCACGCCGGGGCCGAGCGACCTCGGCATCGTCGACGGACTGCTGATCGACCGCGCGTTCCTCGAGGACCGCCACAAGAGCGCGCTCGAGCTGACCACGCTGCAAGATCTTGCGGCGCACGGCCTGGCCGCGCCGCACATCGTCGCGAACATCCTCGCCGCCGGCGCGTTGGCGCGTTCGCTCGGTGTGGAGCCGATCGCGATCCGCGACGCCCTGCGCGAGTTCCGCCTCGACCCGCACCGCATCGAGGTCGTCGGAGTCGCCGCCGGGGTGACCTGGGTCGATGACTCCAAGGCCACCAACCCGCACGCGGCCGACTCGTCGCTGTCCGCTTACCCCGGCGCCGTCTGGGTCGTGGGTGGCCTGCTGAAGGGCGTCGACATCACCGATCTCGTCGCGGGCCGGGGGAGCCGGGTCAAGGCCGTGATCGTGATCGGCGTGGACCGGGAGCCGATTCGGGCGGCGTTCGCACGACACGCGCCCGAGGTGCCCCTGTTCGAGGTCGACCACGCTGAGACTGGAGAGGTCATGGCGCGGGTCGTCGAGTTGGCTGCCGAGGTCGCCCGTGACGGGGACGTGGTTCTGCTCGCCCCCGCCGCGGCATCCTTCGATCAGTTCGACTCCTACGGCGATCGGGGCCGGAAGTTCGCCGCCGCAGTGCAGGAATGGATCGGAAGGGGGACCGATGGCAACGACACGGACGCCCCCCGTACCGGCGCCTGACGCTTCGCCCAAGCGCGGGCTCTCCGCCCGGGTCTCGCTCGGCCGCGTGTTCGCGCCGGTGCCGAGCGAGTTCCTCCTGATCGCCTCGACAGCGCTGCTGCTGACCGGCTTCGGCCTGGTCATGGTGCTGTCGGCGACGTCGGCGGGGCAGTCGCCGTATGAAACGGTCATCAAGCAGGGCGTGTTCGCGGTGATCGGCATCCCGTTGATGTTCGTCGCCAGCCGTCTGCCGATCTCCTTCTGGAAGAAGGCGGCCTGGCCCGCGCTGATTCTCGCGACGTTCTTCCAGCTGCTCGTGTTCGTGCCCGGAATCGGCGTCCATGCCAACGGAAACAACAACTGGATCCAGATCCTCGGGTTCCAGATGCAGCCCGCCGAGTTCCTCAAGCTGACGCTCGCTCTGTGGATCGGATACGTGCTGTACCGCAAGCAGACCTTGCTCGGTCTCTGGCGGCACGTGTTCATCCCGCTCGTGCCCGTTTCCGCACTGGTGATCGCGACAGTGCTCGGTGGCCGTGACCTCGGCACAGCGATGATCCTCGTGCTGATCATGCTCGGCGCGCTGTTCTTCTCCGGCGTCAAGCTGCGGATCTTCCTCCTGCCGCTCGTCGCCGCCGTCGCAGTTGTGACGTTCTTCGCCGTCGCCAGTCCCGACCGTATGCGCCGCATCATGAGCTTCTTGAACACCGATTGCCTCGCCGACTACTACGGCGACTGCTACCAGCCGCTGCACGGCATCTGGGGGCTCGCCGGTGGCGGCATCTTCGGCTTGGGCCTCGGTAACTCCAAGGAGAAGTACGACTGGCTGCCCGCCGCCGCGAACGACTACATCTTCGCCATCGTCGGCGAGGAGCTGGGCCTCATCGGCTGCGCCGTGGTGCTGGCCCTGTTCGCCCTGTTCGCGGTCGGCGCGTTCCACGTCATCCGCAAGACGAACGACCCGTTCGTGCGCATCGTGTCCGGTGGCATCACGGTCTGGATCGTTGGTCAGGCGCTCATCAACATCGGCGTCGTGCTCCGGCTCTTCCCGGTGCTCGGCGTGCCGCTCCCGTTCATGTCGCAGGGCGGCACGTCGCTGTTGTCCGCCCTCGTCGCCTCGGGCGTGCTGCTGTCATTCGCGCGCTCCCTGCCGGTGAAACGGACGGATGCGCCTCCACGGCGTCCCGCCCGCACCCCGGTGCCCGCCGCCCGCTGAGCCCGCGGCATCCGCCGCCCCCCATCCTCGCGAGCTCGCAGAAAGTGCGCGCTCTAGGTGGCTCGAGCGGCCCCTTTTTGTGAGCTCGCGGTCCTGGGCGCACGTGGTGCGCTGGTGGCCGGGGTGCTGGTGTGCGTGTGAGAGACCCACAGGCGGGCGTGGAAGAATCTCCAGGTGACGACCTACCTCCTCGCCGGCGGCGGTACCGCCGGGCATGTGAACCCCCTGCTGGCCGTCGCTGATGGACTCCGCGCGCGGGATGCCGCGGCCACCGTGCTCGTGCTGGGCACCCGTGAAGGACTCGAGGCGCGGCTGGTTCCGCTCCGCGGCTACGAGCTCCTGATCGTCGACAAGGTGCCTTTCCCGCGGCGCCCGAACTCCGCCGCGCTGTCCTTCCCCGGTCGTTTCCGCCGCGCGATCGCTCAGGTGCGCGCGCACATCCGCGAGCACAAGGTCGATGTCGTCGTCGGATTCGGCGGCTACGCCTCCGCACCGGCGTACGTCGCCGCCCGCCGCGAGGGCGTGCCGTTCGTCGTGCACGAGGCCAACGCGAAGCCCGGCTTGGCCAACGTGCTGGGCGCCCGCCGCGCTGCCGGCATCGGGGTCGCCTTCGAGGGCACGCCGCTGAAGGGCAGCCGCATCGTCGGGATGCCGCTGCGGCGCGAGATCGTGGACCTCGATCGCGACGCGACCCGTGCCGAGGCGGCGGAGTACTTCGGACTGGATGCCGCACGCCCGACGCTCCTCGTCTTCGGCGGCTCGCTCGGCGCGCAGCGCCTGAATGAGGCCTTCGGCGGCTCGTGGCGCGACGTGCTCGACGCGGGCTGGCAGCTGATCCATGTGACGGGGGAGCGGTCCGAACTCGCCGATCCCGAGGTCCCGGGCTACTCGCTGCGCCGATACGTCGACCGGATGGACCTCGCGTTCTCCCTCGCCGACCTCATCGTCTCCCGTGCCGGAGCCGCCACCGTCAGCGAGGTCAGCGCCCTCGGCATCCCGGCGGTCTACGTCCCGTACGCGGTCGGAAACGGTGAGCAGGCGCTCAACGCGGCATCCGCCGTACGCGCCGGGGCCGCCGTGCTGATCCCGGACGGTGAGTTCACCGCCGACCGGGTGCGTACCGAGGTCGTCCCGCTGCTGGGCGATCAGACCAGAATCGCGCAGATGGCGGATGCCGCGGCATCCGTCGGCACACGCACCGGCACCGAGAACGTCATCGCGATGATCGACGAGGCTCTCGCCCGCTGATCAGCTGGTGAGCGTCGCCTCGCCGGGTGCCCGGAGAGCTGCAGTCACGAGGGCGATCGCCTGATCCGCATCCAGGCGCAGGGTGCGGATCTGCTCCGCGAATACCGAAGCGGCCCGCTGCGCCTGCTGCATCGCTGCATCGCCCTGCGGCGAGACGAAGGTGCCGTTGCGTCCACGGGTTTCGATGAATCCGGATGCCTCGAGCTCGCGGTATGCGCGAGCGACCGTGCCGGGCGCGAGGCCCAGGTCTTCGGCGAGGCGCCGCACGGTCGGGAGACGCTCGCCCGCGACGAGCTCGCCGGTGGCGACGGCATCCACGAGCTGCGCGCGGAGCTGCTCGAACGGCGGCACCGGGGACGACGGGTCGATGACGATCATGCGGGCTCTCCTTCGGGGGCGAGAGCCGGAGCCCTCAGGAACTCGGGGTAGAGGGCGGCGGGCAGTTGTCCCTGACCGAGGAGGTAGACCACCTGCAGGACGGGGATGCCCCACCAGGGGAACAGCCCGAGCGTCGCCTCCCACCCCGAGGAGGCGAAAGGAAGCCCAGCCCGGAGGAGGATCGCAACGCACAGGCCGAACGGCAGCCACGCGGCCATGGCGGCACCCATGCGAAGTGTCGAGAGGGCATCCTTGCGGAACAGATCGTCCCATGCGAGTTCGACCGTGTCCGACGCGGGCTGCGGCTGGCTCAGCACTCGCCGCTCCGCTGCGCGCCCGGTGAGGACGGCCGCCACGGCGAGCGCCGCGGTCGCGCCGACCCACGCGAGCTGGTCGGGGGCGACGGCTCCGACCGCGACCGTGGCGACGACAGCGACGATGAGCAGACCGGCCGCCGCGAGGAGGGCCGTCGGGGTCCACACGCGCCACTGGCCGATGTAGTCGCCGATCGAGAGCGACTGCACACGCGCGACGCGGGGCGCTGCCGGCGCAGGGGAGAACAGTCGCTCGCGCGTGGTCACGACCGCGGCCGAGATCGTCAGGACGCCGAAGAAGATCGCGATGGCGAAGAACCAGAGGAAGTAGGGGCTCGCGCCGAGCGGCGTGAGGATGAACATCGATCCCACAACCGCGATGGCGACGAGGAGACCCCACATGTTCGCCCGGGTGAGGGCGCGTGTGCGGACACGGATGCTGTGTTCGGTCGATGGGAACCCGACCGGAAGGCGAGCTCGCATCGACATCTGCGCGACGCGACGGGCTCCCCACTGCGGGCGAGCCGTCACGAAGAGGAAGGCGATCGGCACGAGCGCGTACAGCGCCAGAGCGATGCCGTTGAAGATCTCCATGGGCATGTAGAACGATCCAGGCATGGCTCCTTTTGTACGCGCTTTGTAGCAATGTGTCAACACAAACATGGAACGCACAGCTGGACCGGGCGCGCCCTGAGCCGAGGCATCCGTCGCCCAACTTAGGATTGGAGGGTCATGATCAGACCCGATTTGAGCCTTCCCATCCCCGAGTCCATCGAGGCCGCACACTTCATCGGCATCGGCGGCTCCGGCATGTCTGGCCTCGCGCGGATGTTCCTGGCGCGCGGGATCCGCGTCTCGGGGTCCGACCGCGCGGACAGCCCGGCGCTGCGGGACCTCGCCGCGCTCGGCGCGCAGGTGCACGTCGGGCACGACGCGGCGAACCTCGGCGATGCCGACACGGTGGTCCACACCGGCGCGATCTGGCCGGAGAACCCCGAGTTCGTCCTGGCGAAGGAACGGGGGATGCCGGTCATCCATCGTTCGCAGGCGCTGCATTGGCTGATCGGCGGGCGTCGCCTCGTCTCGGTCGCCGGGGCGCACGGCAAGACCACGTCGACCGGCATGATCGTGACCGCCCTGCGCGAGCTCGGCGCCGACCCGAACTTCGTCAACGGCGGAGTGATCGCGGGACTGGGCGCCTCGAGCGGCAGCGGCGCCGACGAGCTGTTCGTGATCGAGGCCGACGAGTCCGACGGCACGTTCCTGCTCTACGACACCTCGATCGCGCTCATCACGAACGTCGACCCCGACCACCTCGACCACTACGGCACCGACGACGCGTTCGTCGACGCGTTCGCCCGCTTCGCCAACGAGGCGAGCGAGGCCGTGGTCATCTCGTCCGACGACGAAGGCGCGCAGCGGGTCGCCGAGCGGATCACCCATGCCAACGTGCTCACGTTCGGGCAGGCGGACGCCGCAGACCTCCGTGTCGTCGACGTCCGCACCGACGGACCTGTGGCCTTCACGCTGCGGCGGGGCGAGGCATCCGTCGGGGTGCAGCTCAAGGTGCCGGGCGTGCACAACGCGATCAACGCCGCCGGTGCTGTCGCTGTGCTGCTGACGCTCGGTTACGACCTCGAGCCGGCCGCACGCGCGGTCGAGGGCTTCGAGGGGACCGCGCGCCGGTTCGAGCTGCAGGGCGTGCAGCGCGGCGTGAGCGTGTTCGACGACTACGCGCACCACCCGACCGAGGTCGCCGCGGCGCTGTCGGCGGCGCGCACGGTGGTCGGCGAGGGGCGGATCATCGCCCTGCACCAGCCGCACACCTACTCGCGCACGCAGCAGATGTACCAGGAGTTCGCCGACGTGCTCGAGGAGTACGCCGACCACACCGTCGTGCTCGACGTCTACGGAGCGCGGGAGGACCCGGTTCCCGGCGTCACCGGCGCCCTCGTCAGCGAGGCGTTCGGCGATCCGGAGCACGTGCACTTCGTCGCCGACTGGCAGGCGGCCGCGGACTACACTGCCTCCGTCGCCCGCGATGGGGACTACGTCATCACCCTGGGCTGCGGAAACGTGAACCTGATCATCCCGCAGGTGCTCGCCGCGCTGGCCGCGCCGGTCGCCCCGAGCGCGGGGGAGTAGCGGAGCGTGCGTCGGCCGTCCGCGCTGCCGCCCGCCGCCGCGCCGCGGTCGCCCGCATCCACCGCTCCCGCTCCTGCTTCTGAAGCCACGCGAGACGTCAAAAAGGTACGCGAACCGGCGCCGGAAGCGGCAACTTCTGCGATCTCGCGGGATCTGGGCGAGGAGCACTTCGGCGCGCCGGCGCCGCTGCCGGGGATGGAGCCGGGCGGCAGCGGCGACCCCGACACTGTGGGCGCGAACAGCACCGGCAGCACGGACCAGCCGGTCGGGCTGCGCGACGTGTGGCGGGCCTCCCGGGCGCGGCGCAAGGCGCTGCGGGCCGAGGTGCGGCGATTCACCGTGCGCCAGCGGCGCCGGCGGATGGTCTGGATCGGCGTCACGGCATCCCTCGTCCTTCTCGTGCTCGCGACGCTCGGCGCCGCCTACAGCCCGCTGTTCGCCGTCGAGAAGATCACGATCGTGGGTACTGCCCAGCTCGACACTGCGGCCGTCGAGGGAGCCCTCGCCGACCAGCTCGGCACCCCACTGCCGCTGGTGGACGAGAGCGCGATCAAGGCCGTCCTCGTCGGCTTCCCGCTCGTCGAGACGTACTCGCTCGAAGCGCGACCCCCGCATGAACTGGTCGTGCGCATCGTCGAGCGCACCCCGATCGGCGTCATCGCCGGCCGCGCCGGCTACACCCTCGTCGATGCCGCAGGAGTCGCGCTCTCCACGACGCCGGATCCGCCCGCCGGGCACGCGATCATCACCGTCGCGGACGGCGTCGACTCGCCGACCTTCGCCTCGGTCGGCAAGGTCATGCGCGCGCTGCCAGAGTCGATCCTGGTGCAGGTCACCGAGGTCTCGGCGACGACCCCCGACGACGTCACGCTCACCCTCGGCGGTGCCAACGCGCAGATCGTGTGGGGCAGTGCGGACCAGTCCGCGGAGAAGGCGGTCGCGCTCGAGAAGATGATGGCGGCCCGGCCCCCGGCATCCGTCAGCGTCTACGACGTGACCTCTCCGAAGGCGATAGTCGTCCGCTGAGCCCTCTGACGAGGCAATTCGCGAGGGGATGTCGCGACACGCGGTGCGCCTTCGTCGCCGCGCGCCGACCGCCGCATACTTTCAATTCAGGAATTGCATACCGAGCATTTCTTTAGACCTCTACTAGAGGTTGAAGGTTAGACAGGTCCAGGGCACGGAGGCCGGCATGAGCCAGAACCAGAACTACCTCGCGGTCATCAAGGTTGTCGGCGTCGGCGGCGGCGGCGTGAACGCCGTCAACCGCATGATCGACCTCGGCCTTCGTGGTGTCGAGTTCATCGCGATCAACACCGACGCGCAGGCGCTCCTGATGAGCGACGCCGACGTCAAGCTCGACGTCGGACGCGAGCTCACTCGCGGACTCGGTGCCGGAGCAGACCCCGAGGTCGGCCGTCGCGCCGCCGAGGACCACGCCGAAGAGATCGAGGAGGCGCTGCGAGGCGCCGACATGGTCTTCGTGACCGCGGGCGAGGGTGGCGGAACCGGTACCGGTGGCGCTCCGGTCGTGGCCAAGATCGCGAAGTCGATCGGCGCGCTGACCATCGGTGTCGTCACCAAGCCGTTCTCCTTCGAGGGACGTCGCCGCCAGAGCCAGGCCGAGGCCGGCGTCGCGAAGCTCAAGGAAGAGGTCGACACCCTCATCGTGGTGCCGAACGACCGCCTGCTCGAGATCAGCGACCGCGGCATCTCGATGATCGAGGCGTTCGCCACGGCCGACCAGGTGCTCCTCGCTGGTGTCCAGGGCATCACCGACCTGATCACGACCCCGGGTCTGATCAACCTCGACTTCGCCGACGTCAAGTCGGTCATGCAGGGTGCGGGTTCCGCGCTCATGGGCATCGGCTCGGCACGCGGTGCAGACCGCGCGATCAAGGCCGCCGAGCTGGCCGTCGAATCGCCGCTGCTCGAGGCCTCGATCGAGGGCGCGCACGGCGTGCTCCTGTCGATCCAGGGCGGATCGAACCTCGGCATCTTCGAGATCAACGACGCCGCGCAGCTCGTCAAGGAAGCGGCCCACCCCGAGGCGAACATCATCTTCGGTACGGTCATCGACGACACGCTCGGCGATGAGGTGCGCGTCACGGTCATCGCGGCCGGCTTCGATGGTGGCAGTCCCTCGCTGCGGCTCGACCCGGTCACGGTCTCGCGCCCGGTCGCGACACCGGTCATCCCGGCAACGCCGGCGGTTGACGCGGCGCGCGAGCTGGACGTCGAAGAGAAGGAGTCGGTCTCGGTCGGCGCCGTCGTGCCCGACTCGAGCTACGACTCGGCCTTCGGCGACGACGATCTCGACATCCCCGACTTCCTGAAGTAGGGCGTCCCGCGTGGACACCGACCTCGCCGCACGTCTCGCCGACGTCGATGCCCGCATCGCGGACGCCGCCCGTGCGGCGGGTCGGGATGCCGCGGAGATCACCCGCATCGTCGTGACCAAGTTCCATCCGGCCACGCTGGTGCAGGACCTCTTCGACCTCGGGGTGCGCGACGTCGGTGAGAACCGGCAGCAGGAGCTCTCCGCGAAGGCAGCGGTCTTCGCGGAGAATCGGGCACTGCGCTGGCATTTCATCGGGCAGGCGCAGGCCAACAAGGCCCGCGCGATCCGGGCGGCGGCATCCGTCGTGCACTCGATCGATCGCCCGCGCATCGCGGACGCGTTCGAGACGGCCGGAGAGGCGGATGCCGCGACCCTCGACGTGCTGCTGCAGGTGAACCTGACGACCGACCCTGGCCGCGGGGGAGTCGCCCCCGACGAACTCGAATCGCTCGCCGCGCACACGGCCGCGTGCCGCACGCTGCGGGTGCGCGGAGTGATGGCGGTCGCCCCGCTGGATGAGGCGCCCGCCGCCGCCTTCGAGCGGCTGCGCGGCTACGCGGACCGCGTGCGCACCGTCGTGCCGGACGCGAACTGGATCTCCGCGGGCATGACCGCGGACTTCGCCGAGGCGATCGCCGTCGGCGCGACACACCTGCGGATCGGGTCGGCAATCACCGGCCCCAGGCCGCCCCGCGACTAACCTCGAAACAGACGATCGAACGGAGGATGCGATGTCGAACCCCCTCAAGAAGACCATGGTGTACTTGGGCCTCGCCGACGAGGAAGAGGTCTACGACGAGCCGGCTGCGCAGCCGACGAGTCGCAAGATGCAGACAGTCGAGAAGGCCGCTACCGTGACTCCACTTCACCGCCCCACCGTCGTGCGTCAGCCGGCACCCTCGGCGATCAGTGAGATCCTCACGGTGCACCCCAAGCAGTATCGCGACGCCCAGGTGATCGCCGAGAACTTCCGCGAGGGAATTCCGGTCATCATCAACCTGTCGCAGATGAGCGACGCCGATGCGCGCCGCCTCATCGACTTCGCGAGCGGACTGTCGCTCGGGCTGTACGGGCGGATCGAGCGCGTCACGAGCAAGGTCTTCCTGCTCTCGCCTGAGAATGTCGCTGTATCGGGTGAAGGTGCGCTCGCACCGGCTGACCCCGATTCGGTCTCGTTCGCCCCGTAGCCCGCGGTGGACCTCGTAGGCCTCATCGCCTCGATACTGAACTTCCTGCTGCTGATGTACGTCCTCGTACTTCTGGCGCGCCTGATCCTGGATTGGATGCCGGTACTCAATCGCGAGTGGCGGCCCAAGGGTCCGGGCCTGGTGGCAGCAGAACTCGTGTACACGGTGACGGACCCGCCGATCAAGCTGTTCCGCCGATTCATCCCTCCGTTGCGCATCGGCGCGGTCTCGATCGACTTCGCTTTCACAGTGACGATGTTGCTGTGCTTCGTGCTGCTAGGGGTCACCGGCTCTCTCGCACGGTGAATCTGCGGCGACTATGCTGGCTTGGTACGGTCGGCAGGCAACGGCTGCCCGGCCCCGACATCGGCCCGCGACCTGAACTCTCGAAAGAGGAAACACCATGGCTTTGACCCCCGATGACGTCGTCACCAAGCAGTTCCAGCACGTGCGATTCAAGGAAGGCTTCGACCCGGATGAGGTCGACGACTTCCTGGACGAGATCGTGGTGGAGTGGCGCAAGACGATCGCCGAGAACGATGAGCTGAAGGCCAAGCTGGCTGCGCTCGAGTCCGGAGAGGCAGCGCCCGTCGAGGCCGCCGCACCCATCGAGGTGCCCGCGCCCGTCGCCGCCGCCCCCGTGATCGAGAGCGGTGCGGCACCGGCCGCCGCCAGCGCCGGCATCATCGAGCTGGCCCAGCGCCTGCACGACGAGCACGTCGCCGAAGGCATCGCGCAGCGCGACCAGCTGGTCTCGGACGCGCAGGCCCAGGCCGCCTCGATCCTCGCCGAGGCTGAGGCCCGTGGCCGCGACGAGATCGCGCGCCTCGACAAGGAGCGTGCCGCGCTCGAGAGCCGCATCACCGAGCTCCGCCAGTTCGAGCGTGACTACCGCACGCAGCTGCGCAGCTGGATGGAGGGCAAGCTCCGCGACCTCGAGTCGACCACGACGTCCTCCGGCGCGACCCCGGTTTCGGCCATCGGTCTCTAGGCCGGTCTTTTGACAGACCGAGCCCCCCTTCGTACGGCGGCGGCCGGCTCCATCATCGCGATTCTCGCGGTGCTGGTGCTGGCCGCCGACCAGTTCACCAAGTACCTGGCGATCGAGAACCTCCCGCCGGAGGAGCCCGTCCACATCCTGGGCGACTTCCTGATCTTCTACCTGATCCGCAACTCGGGTGCGGCCTTCTCGCTCGGCGAGAGCGTCACCTGGATCTTCACGCTGGCCATGGCAGCGGTCGCGTTGACGATCATCTGGTTCATGTTCACCCGCATCCGTTCCCGGGTGTGGGCGATCGTGCTCGGACTGCTGCTGGGCGGCGTGCTGGGAAACCTCACCGACCGGCTGTTCCGCGAGCCGTCCTTCGGCGTCGGCCACGTCATCGACTTCATCAGCACGCCGTGGATGATGCCCGCGATCTACAACGTCGCCGACATCTTCATCGTGACGATGATGATCGGGGTCGCGATCCTCGTGTTCATGGGGCTGCGCTTCGACGGCACGCGCGAGCCGCGCGGGGATACCGGCGAAGCCGCTGTCGCCGCGCCCGCGATCGAGGGCGTCGGAGATGACCGCGACGCCCTGTTCCCGACGGCCGATGCGGAGATCGGCGTGCCCGCCGAGGCATCCGAGGTCTCCGAACCGGTCGAGACGGAACCGGATGCTGCGGCCGCCGTGGATCCCGCCGACGCCCCGCCGACCGACCCCACGTCGAAGGACTGACGTGGAGAGTCGCAGTCTGCCCGTTCCCGACGGGCTCGAAGGCGTGCGGGTGGATGCGGCACTCGCGAAGATGCTCGGCTTCTCCCGCACCTTCGCCGCGGAGGTCGCCGATGCGGGCGGTGTGACCGTAGACGGTCGCACGCTCGAGCGGTCCGACCGCCTGCACGGTGGGTCCTGGCTCGAGGTGTCGTGGGTGCCCAAGCGCGGTCCCGAGATCGTGCCGATCGCCGTGCCGGACCTGGGGATCGTCTACCAGGACGACGACATCGTCGTGGTGGACAAGCCCTCCGGCGTGGCTGCCCACCCCAGCGTCGGGTGGGAGGGCCCCACGGTCCTCGGTGCACTCGCGGCCGGCGGCATCCGTGTCGCGACCACCGGCGCGGCCGAGCGCCAGGGCGTCGTGCACCGCCTCGACGTGGGCACCAGTGGGCTCATGGTCGTCGCGAAGAGCGAGCACGCGTACACGGCTCTCAAGCGCGCCTTCAAGGAGCGCGAGGTCGAGAAGATCTACCACGCGGTCGTCCAGGGCCACCCCGACCCGCTCGCGGGCACCATCGATGCGCCGATCGGGCGGCACCCGACGCACTCCTGGAAGTTCGCGGTCACGCCGGACGGCAAGGACTCCGTCACGCACTACGAGACGCTCGAGGCGTTCCCCGGGGCATCCCTGCTGGAGATCCATCTCGAGACCGGCCGCACGCACCAGATCCGCGTGCACATGGCCGCGCACCGGCATCCGTGTGTCGGCGACCCGCTCTACGGTGCGGACCCGACGATGTCGGCACGCCTCGGCCTCATCCGCCAGTGGCTGCACGCGCACCAGCTGGCGTTCACGCACCCGCAGACCGGCGAATGGGTCACCTTCACCTCGGACTATCCGGCCGACCTGGCGCACGCGCTCGAGGTGCTGCGCGGCGACTGACCGTGCACCGTTCCCGTTCACGGTGTCGGATGCAGGTGGCACAGTGTCGTCATGACGATCGACGTGCGTCCGGCGCGGGAGTTCGACGACACCCGTGCGGTGATCGGGCCCAAGGGGGAGAACTCGACGGTGTGCTGGTGCCTGAGCTACCGCATCCCGTCGAAGGAAGCGCTCGCGCTGCGCGGTCCGGCGCGGGGCGAACGGGTCAAGGAGCTGCTCGCCGAGCCGCTGGCGCCCGGCGTGCTCGCGTACGACGGTGATGTGCCGGTCGGATGGGCGGGTGTTCATCCACGCCGAGACACCCATTTCGCGACCTTCCGGAAGATCCCGCACATCGACGATCTCGACGTGTGGTCGGCGTGGTGCTTCCGTGTGCGGCCGGGGCATCGCAAGAAGGGCGTCATGCACGCGCTCCTCGACGGGGCCGTCGAGTTCGCACGGGAGAACGATGCGCCCGCGATCGAGGGGTACCCGATCGACAACGACGGCGCGCGGATCGATCTGACCATGGCCTACGTCGGCACGCGGGCCCTGTTCGAGAAGGCGGGTTTCGTCAAGGCGGCCGATACGACGTCGGTGCTGAGCGGCTTCCCGCGGGTCCTGATGCGCCTCGACCTGCGCTGAGGGTCCGTAGCCCGCACTCGCTGCGCGCGTGGCGGGGCCCGCACGCGACACGCCGGCCCGCGGCATCCGGTCTCGGCCTGTCATCGGGGAGCTCCACAGAAGCGTCCGCGGTCCCTCACACTCCGCCTCTAGGCTCGGGGCGACATGGATCGTGAACCGAATCCGCCGTATGCGGCAATACCCCTTGTGAGCACAGACGCAGAGATCATCCGCCGTTCCATCGAGAGCCCCGCAGCGTTCGCGGAGCTGTTCGAGCGGCACGCGCGAGTGATCGGCGCGTTCGCGGCGCGACGGGTCGGATCCCACGCGGCCGAGGACGTTCTGAGCGAGACCATGTTGGTCGCCTTCCGACGCCGCCGCGACTTCGACGCGACGTGGGAGTCGGCCAAGCCATGGCTCCTGGGAATCGCCTCCCGCGTGATCAAGAAGCACCACGCACAGGAGGCGACGCAGTGGCGGTCGTTCGAGGCATCCGCCGGTCGGGGTGATCACGTGAGCGATGGCGCGATCGATGCGGCCGGGGCGAGAGCGGATGCCTCGGCAGCCGTCCGCGCGTTGGCACCGCGGATCGCAGCGCTGGCTGCGCGCGATCGCGAGACGCTGCTGCTGTATGCCTGGGGCGACCTCACCTACGAGGAGGTCGCCGTCGCGATGGGGGTTCCGGTCGGCACCGTTCGGTCGCGCCTCAATCGGGTGCGTCGGAAGCTCGCGCCCCCGGGTTCGCACTCGTCTGCCCGGCTCACGTGGATCGCGAAGGAGGAACTCGATGGACATCTTGGAACGAGCGCGTGAGGTCGGCGCACATGCTGCGCCCCTCGGCGACGGGGAACTGAACACCGCACGGCAGGCGCTGCTGCGCGAGATCGCACGCGAGGAGAATCGGGCGCCCGCGGGGCATCGCCGACGCTGGATCGGCGGTTCGGCCGTGATCGGTGGGCTGGCGGCGGCCGCGGTGGTCGTCGGTGTCGTGGTGAATCCGGCGGCCGCACCCGTGGCATCCGCGGCGGAGGTGCTGAACAGGGCCGCGGAGGCCACGCTCACCACCACCGCCATCACGCCCGGCCCAGGGCAGTACATCCGCATCGAGGAGATCGCGAGGTACCGCCTGGGCTGGACTGCCGTCGACGACGACCCGAACGGCGGCTTCTGGGACAGCCGGTCATCGACGACGGAAGCGACCGTGCTCCTCACGAGGGCGCTCTACATCCCGGCGGATCGCTCGGGGGACTGGGTGCGGGACTACAACTCGTCGCTGCAGGTTCTGGACATCTCGGGGCCGCAGGCAGAGACCGCGCGACCGGCACTGCTCACCGCGGGCCCGGCTGCCGGGCTGAGTGTCGAGGTGTACCCGGGCGGCATGTTCAACGAACCTGAGCTCACGCTGAGGGGCGTGTATGCCCCCCGCCATGTGGACGGGCTGCAGTGCTACTACGACGAGATGCCCCGCGATCCGGCGGCACTCGCGAAGTGGGTGGACGGGTACGAGTGGAGCCAGACGGAGTCGTGTCCGCCGCCGCGCTTCACAGAGCCGGACGAGTTCAACCTCGCCCCACCGGATCTCCGTGCGGCCATGCTCCAAGCGCTCGCCCTGACCGACGGCGCCCGGGTGGTCGGGGTGGACGGTGACGTCACGACGATCGCGTTCCCCGAGGGGGGCGAGAGCGACTGGATGAACACCGTCGATGTCGACACCGCGACCGGTCTCATGGTTGGACGGGGAAACCTCGACGACGACCTCTGGTCCAGTCGCGTGGTCGTCTCGATCGTCGACTCGATCCCCTCCACCGTGCAGGTCCCGGTGCCCTGAGGCTCCGCCCGCGACTGCTCCGCCGTGCCGAGCGGCGGAGCAGTCCCGTGACGCGCCGGCGGACTCACGCGGCCGGGCTCGAGGTCCAGCGCCCGCCCTCGAAGCGCGTGGGGTCGTCCTCGGCGAGTGCGAGAGCGATGCGGCGCCGGTGGTCCGGCCCGACGCCGTCGAGCTCCTCCAGCCCGAACCATCCGACCTCGGCCAGCTCGCCGTCGGCGGGATACGGGTCGCCCGATACCCATGTGCAGCGGAACACGAGGTCGAGGTAGTCGACCTCGTCCAGGTTCGCGTAGACGGTGCGGGGGAGTCGGTGCACCCAGGCCAGGCGATCGACGCGGACGACGACGCCCGCTTCCTCGAGGGCTTCGCGAGCGACGGCATCCGCGGGCTCTTCTTCCGGTTCCAGGATGCCGGACACGGGCGCGAACTCGCCGTTGTCGCTGCGGCGCCCGAGGAGCACCTTCTCGTCGCGGAACACCACCGCGGTGACGCCGATCAGGGGGAGCGGGGCGTGTCCGATCTTCTCGCGGAGGGCCAGGACGAACTCGGGCGTGGGCATGCCGTCACGCTAACGGATGCGGTCGGCACCGGGTACAGCTTCGGGGCTTTCCTGCGACACGCCGGGCGCGGGCATCCGTTCCCCCGGCGTGTCGCGCGAGAAGCCCGCAGCTGTGCCCGACGGACCCCCGCGGAGGGCCGGAATGTCGGCCCTCAAACGTAGACTCGATGCGTGGCATCCGACTCCTTCGTTCATCTGCACGTGCACAGCGAATACTCGATGCTCGACGGGGCTGCGCGTATCGGCCCGATGATCCAGGAGGCCGTGCGGCTGGGGATGCCGGCGATCGCCGTCACCGACCACGGACAGACCTTCGCGGCGTACGAGTTCTACAAGACGGCGAAGGATGCCGGGATCAAGCCGATCATCGGCATCGAGGCGTACGTCACCCCGGGCACGCACCGCAGCGACAAGGCGCGCGTCCGCTGGGGCACCCCGGAGCAGAACAGCGACGACGTGTCGGGCTCCGGTGCGTACACGCACATGACCCTGCTCTCGCAGTCGACCGAGGGCATGCACAACCTCTTCCGGCTCTCGTCCCTGGCGAGCATGGAGGGCTACTACTTCAAGCCCCGCATGGACCGCGAGCTGCTGCAGAAGTACTCGAAGGGGCTCATCGCGACGACCGGATGCCCCTCCGGCGAGGTGCAGACCCGCCTCCGCCTCGGCCAGTACGACGCCGCGCGTGCCGCGGCGGCGGAGTTCCAGGACATCTTCGGCAAGGAGAACTACTTCGCCGAGATCATGGACCACGGGCTCTCGATCGAGCGCCGGGTCATGTCCGACCTGCTGAGCATCTCGAAAGACCTCGACATCCCGCTGGTCGGCACGAACGACCTGCACTACACGCACCAGCACGACGCCACCAGTCACGCGGCCCTGCTCTGCGTGCAGTCCGGCTCGACCCTGGACGACCCGAAGCGCTTCAAGTTCGACGGCGACGGCTACTACGTCAAGTCCCCGGCCGAGATGCGCCAGGTCTTCCGCGACCACCCCGAGGCCTGCGACAACACGCTGCTGATCGCCGAGCGGTGCGAGGTCGAGTTCAACACCAGCGCGAACTACATGCCGCGCTTCCCGGTGCCCGACGGCGAGACCGAGGACTCCTGGTTCGTCAAGGAGGTCGAGGTGGGCCTGCACGTGCGGTACCCCGCCGGCATCCCGGACGCCGTCCGCAAGCAGGCCGAGTACGAAACCGGTGTCATCCTGCAGATGGGCTTCCCGGGCTACTTCCTCGTCGTCGCCGACTTCATCAACTGGGCCAAGAAGAACGGCATCCGCGTCGGCCCCGGCCGTGGTTCCGGTGCCGGCTCGATGGCGGCGTACGCGATGGGCATCACCGACCTCGACCCGCTGCAGCACGGCCTCATCTTCGAGCGATTCCTCAACCCCGACCGCGTCTCCATGCCCGACTTCGACGTCGACTTCGATGACCGTCGTCGCGGCGAGGTCATCCAGTACGTCACCGAGAAGTACGGCGACGAGCGCGTCGCGCAGATCGTCACGTACGGCACCATCAAGGCCAAGCAGGCGCTGAAGGATGCCGGTCGCGTGCTCGGCTTCCCGTTCAGCATGGGCGAGCGCCTGACCAAGGCGATGCCTCCGGCCGTGATGGGCAAGGACATGCCGCTGGAGGGCATGTTCAACAAGGACCACCCGCGCTACAAGGAAGCATCCGAATTCCGTCTCCTGATCGAGACGGATGCCGAGGCCAAGACCGTCTTCGACACCGCGGTGGGCCTGGAGAACCTGAAGCGCCAGTGGGGCGTGCACGCCGCCGGCGTCATCATGTCCAGCGACCCGCTGATCGACATCATCCCGATCATGAAGCGGGAGCAGGACGGCCAGATCGTCACGCAGTTCGACTACCCCTCGTGCGAGTCCCTCGGGCTCATCAAGATGGACTTCCTCGGGCTGCGCAACCTCACGATCATCAACGACGCCCTCGACAACATCACGGCGAACCGCGGCGTCGACCTGGTCCTGGAAGATCTCACGCTCGACGACAAGGAGTCGTACGAGCTGCTGTCCCGCGGCGACACACTCGGCGTCTTCCAGCTCGACGGCGGGCCGATGCGCTCGCTCCTGCGTCTGCTCAAGCCCGACAACTTCGAAGACATCTCGGCCGTCATCGCCCTGTACCGACCGGGCCCGATGGGCGCGAACTCGCACATCAACTACGCGCTGCGCAAGAACGGCCAGCAGGACATCACGCCGATCCACGAGGAGTTCCGGGAGTCGCTCTCCGAGATCCTCGACACCAGCTACGGCCTCATCATCTACCAGGAGCAGGTGATGGCCATCGCGCAGAAGGTCGCCGGCTTCAGCCTCGGCCAGGCCGACATCCTCCGCCGCGCGATGGGCAAGAAGAAGAAGTCCGAGCTGGACAAGCAGTTCGAGGGCTTCGAAGCCGGCATGCACGCGAACGGCTACTCCGATGAGGCCGTCAAGATGCTGTGGGAGATCCTCCTGCCGTTCTCCGACTACGCGTTCAACAAGGCGCACTCCGCCGCCTACGGTCTGGTGTCGTACTGGACGGCATACCTGAAGGCGCACTATCCCGCCGAGTACATGGCCGCGCTGCTCACCAGCGTCGGCGACTCCAAAGACAAGATGGCGGTCTACCTCAACGAGTGCCGCCGTATGGGCATCAAGGTGCTCCCGCCGGACGTCGGCGCGTCGATCCGGTACTTCGCCGCCGTCGGGGAAGACATCCGCTTCGGTCTCGGCGCCGTCCGCAACGTCGGTGCCAACGTCGTCGACTCGATCGTGGCGTCCCGCGTCGAGGAGCAGTTCACCTCCTTCCACGATTTCCTCGGGCGGGTGCCGATCCACGTCGCCAACAAGCGCACCGTCGAATCGCTCATCAAGGCGGGCGCGTTCGACTCGCTCGGCGACACCCGGCGCGCGCTCATGGAGATCCACGAGGACGCCACCGAGGCCGCGGTCGAGGTGAAGCGCAAGGCCGCCACCGGCGCCATCGGCTTCGACTTCGACAGCCTCTACGACGAGGGGGACGAAGTCGCCCCGGCCAAGGTGCCGGAACGGCCGGAGTGGACCAAGAAGGACAAGCTCGCGTTCGAGCGCGAGATGCTGGGCCTGTACGTGTCCGACCACCCGCTGGCAGGCCTCGAGATCCCGCTGGCCAAGCACGCGTCCACGAGCATCCACGACCTGCTCGCCTCCGAAGACATCAACGACGGCGACCAGGTGACGGTCGCGGGGCTGGTCACGAGCGTGCAGCACCGCGTCGCGAAGCAGAGTGGCAACCCGTACGGCATGATCACCGTCGAGGACTTCAACGGTGAGGTCACGGTCATGTTCATGGGCAAGACCTACACGGAGTTCCAGTCGATGCTGATCGCCGACTCGATCATGGTCGTGCGCGGCCGGGTGTCGCGGCGCGACGACGGGCTGAACCTGCACGGCCAGTCCGCGTTCACCCCCGATCTGGGTGCGGTCGAGGAGTCCGGACCGCTCACCCTGGTGATTCCGGAGCGGCGCGCCAGCGAGAACCTCATCGAGGAGCTGCGCCAGACGTTGGGTCGCCATCAGGGCGACACCGAGGTCATCGTGAAGCTGCATGCCGGGTCGATGGCGAAGGTGTTCGAGGTCCCGCATCCGGTCCGGGTCACGGCCGATCTCTACGGCGAATTGAAGGGACTTCTCGGGCCGCAGTGCCTGGGTTGAGTTCTCCTGGCGCTCATAGGCGCCGCGGGTAGTATCGGACGGTGCGTGGCGGTGCGTGCGCGACCCGGAAGGATAGATCGTGAACGACGAGCAGCTGAACGAGGACATCGAGATCGACGTCGAGTCGAACCCCGAGTCGGTCCCGGAGACGCCCCCGCAGTACGGCGTCGGCCCGTTCTCGATCCGTGAGGTCGCCTTGGCCGGCGTGTGGCTGGTCGCCTTCGTGGTCTCTTTCTTCTCCGTCAGCGCCCTCCGCTTCGACTCGGTATGGACCTCCGGGCTGCTGTGGATCCTCACGATCGGCGTCCCCACGGCCGCGGTCTTCCTGATCGTCCTGCGTCGACTCTCGCCCGACGGCATCCGCCGGGTGGGTTCGCTCGGGATCGACCAGTTCGCGTCGGTCGCGTTCTCCGTGTCGGCCGTGCTGTGGATCCAGCTCCTCTGGGAGAGCATCGCGATCGTCGTCGCCGACGGACCCTGGGTGCGCTCCTGGGTCATGTGGGTGCAGCTCGTCATGATGCTGGCCGGTGTCGTGCTCACCGTGCTGGCGCCGTTCATCCCGGTCATCTGCGAAGACTTCCGCGATCGCCGCGAGGTGCCGGCACACCGCAACGCGCGCCCGATCCGCCCCATTTCCGCACGCCCCGCTCCCGAGGCGCGACCGGCCGCGGGCGAGCCCGAGGCGTACCCGACGGGGGAGTACCAGCCCGTCGACTTCGCCGCCGCGGGGTTCGCCGCGTCCGAGAACGCGTATGCCCCGGCGAGTGCCGAGTTCAGCGACACCGGCGCGCAGGCGGCCGGATGGGATTCCGCCGAGCAGAGCACGGCAGAGCAGACCTACACCGGCCCGCAGCCGACCACGAGCCACCAGGCCTTCTGGGCGCTCGTGCCGGTAGATCGCGACGTGTACGACGAGTCGGGGGCGCCGATCTTCCGCGTCGGACCGACCGCGTGGGCCCTGGTGATCGAGGACCGCGGATCGGCCTTCGTGGTGCGTCACGAGGACGGACGCGTGGGCTACCTGCACGACGTCAGCGGCGTCACACGCGGCTGATCCTCGCGGGTCCTCCC
Source organism: Microbacterium sp. Root61 (assembly GCF_001427525.1). Classification (NCBI taxonomy): domain Bacteria; kingdom Bacillati; phylum Actinomycetota; class Actinomycetes; order Micrococcales; family Microbacteriaceae; genus Microbacterium; species Microbacterium sp. Root61. Next base: position 128,003 of record NZ_LMGU01000001.1, read on the forward strand.
GTGTCGGCGACGGCCGAGCCGCCCACCGGCACGCGGTAGCCTGGAGGGATGCTTCGCACCATCGATCTCCGCGGGCGCGAGCTGTCCGCGGCCGAGCTCCTCGCCATCGTTCCGCGCGCCTCCGCAGCGCGCGAGGAGGCCCTGGCCACGGCGGCAGCCCTCGTTCATGACGTCGCGCAGACCGGCGAAGCCGCCCTCCGCGACCAGGCGGAGCGCTTCGACGGCGTCTCCGGACACGCGGTGCGCGTGCCCGAGGCTCACCTCGAGGAGGCCCTGAACGCGCTCGACCCGACTGTGCGCGCAGCACTGGAAGAGGCCATCCGACGGGTGCGCGCGGCATCCGCGGCGCAGATTCCGCCCGCCATCGTGACCGATCTCGGCCCCGGCGCGCGCGTCACCCAGCGGTGGCAGCCGGTGCGCCGCGTCGGTGTGTACGTGCCCGGCGGCAAGGCCGTCTACCCGTCGAGCGTCGTCATGAACGTCGTGCCCGCGCAGGTCGCCGGTGTGACCGAAGTGGCCCTCGCCTCGCCGCCGCAGCGTTCGCACGGTGGACGCGTGCACCCTGTGATCCTCGCCGCGGCACGCCTGCTCGGCGTCACCGAGGTGTACGCGATGGGCGGCGCCGGTGCGATCGGCGCCCTCGCCCACGGTGTCGCCTCGATCGGCCTCGCGCCGGTGGACGTCGTCACCGGCCCCGGAAACAACTTCGTCGCCGCGGCCAAGCGCGCGGTGGCGGGTCTGGTCGGAACGGATGCCGAGGCCGGAGCGACCGAGATCCTCATCGTCGCGGACGACAGCGCGGATGCCCGCCTCGTCGCCGCGGACCTGATCAGCCAGGCCGAGCACGACGAGCAGGCCGCCGCCGTCCTGGTGACGGCATCCGCAACGCTCGCGGCCGCCGTGGCGGACGAGATCGCGGTCCGGGCACCGCGCACCCTGCACGCCGAGCGCGTCGCCGTGGCCCTGGCGGGTCCGCAGTCGGCCATCATCCTGGTGGACGATCTCGCGACGGCCACCGCCCTGAGCAACGCGTACGCCCCGGAGCACCTCGAACTGCATCTGACGGACCCGAGTCCGGAGGATTTCGTGCACGCGGGCGCGGTGTTCGTCGGCGATCACTCGCCCGTGAGCCTGGGCGACTACCTCGCCGGCAGCAACCACGTCCTGCCCACCGGTGGGCAGGCCCGGTACGCCTCAGGTCTCTCGGCGTCGACCTTCCTGCGTCCGCAGCAGGTCATCGAGTACGACCGCGAAGCGCTGGCCGCGGTACGCGATGGAATCGTCACGCTGGCCAACGCCGAGGTGCTGCCGGCGCACGGGGAAGCGGTCGAGGCACGCTTCGAGGCGTAGTCTGTCGATGCCATGCACTGCCCTTTCTGTCGCCACCCCGACTCCCGCGTCATCGATTCCCGTACGAGCGATGACGGCCTGAGCATCCGCCGCCGCCGTCAGTGCCCGCAATGCGGGGGACGATTCACCACCGCGGAGACCGCCAGTCTGAACGTCATCAAGCGCTCCGGCGTGATCGAGCCGTTCAGCCGCGAGAAGGTCATGGCGGGCGTGCGCAAGGCCTGTCAGGGCCGACCGGTCACCGACGCCGACCTCGCGATGCTCGCCCAGAGCGTCGAAGAGTCGGTACGCCAGACCGGTGCCTCGCAGATCGATGCCAACGAGATCGGCCTGTCGATCCTCGGACCGCTGCGCGAGCTCGACGAGGTCGCCTACCTGCGGTTCGCCAGCGTCTACCAGGCGTTCGACTCGCTCGAAGACTTCGAGACGGCGATCGGTCAGCTCCGCGCCGACCACCACGCCTGAACCTCCGAGAGGCAGCCCGGCGTAGGCCCGGTAATCTGGAAGGGATGTATCCCCTCCTCTTCCGCGCTGTTCTGTCGCGCATGGATCCCGAGTCCGCCCACCATTCGGCGATGCTCGTCATCCGTCTCGCGGGGGTGCCGCCGTTCTCCTGGATCGCGCGCGGCCTCACCGCGCCGGCGCCGCAGCTGCGCACGCGCGCCCTCGGACTCGAGTTCGCCTCGCCGTTCGGCATCGCCGCGGGCTTCGACAAGAACGTCATCGGCGCCGCAGGGCTCGGTGCACTCGGGTTCGGCCACGTCGAGATCGGCACCGTCACGGCGATCCCGCAGGACGGCAATCCCCGTCCGCGGCTGTTCCGCCTCGTCGCGGACCACGCACTGATCAACCGCATGGGCTTCAACAACGAAGGAGCGGATGCGGCATCCCGCCGCCTGCGCAAGCTCCGTATTCGCAAGCGCCGTCCGGTGATCGGTGCGAACATCGGCAAGAGCCGCGTCGTCGACGTCGCTGACGCGACCGCCGACTACGTCCGCAGCGCCACGCTGCTGGCGCCCCTGGCCGACTACCTCGCGGTCAACGTGTCGTCACCGAACACGCCCGGCCTGCGCACGCTGCAGGCGGTGGAGACACTGGCACCGCTGCTGAAGGCCGTGAAGGATGCCGCCGGCACCACGCCGATGCTCGTGAAGATCGCGCCCGACCTGACCGACGACGAGGTCGTCGCGATCACGCGGCTCGCCGTCGAGCTCGGTCTGGCCGGAGTCATCGCCGCGAACACCACGATCAGCCGCGAGGGCCTCGCCACGGACGCGGCAGTCGTCGAAGCTGCCGGGGCCGGCGGGCTGTCGGGTCGTCCGGTGCGCGAGCGCGCGCTCGAGGTCGTGAGTCTGGTCCGCGAGACCGCCCCCGATCCGGACTTCTGCGTCATCGGGGTCGGGGGAGTGGAGACCGCGGATGACGTACGCGCGCTGCTGCAGGCCGGTGCGACGCTGGTGCAGGGCTACACGGCGTTCATCTACCGCGGCCCGCTCTGGGGTCGCCAGATCAACCGGGCTCTCGCCCGGTAGCTGCGCGGTGTCCGGGTCCGCGCATCGCCCGTGCGGCCGCAGCACCTCGCGGTCGGTGATCGCCACTGTGTCGGATCGACGCGCGGTGCCCGCGACCGACGATGTGGTGATCTCCGACGCTGTGGCGCGCGCGACCGACCGACCAGCGCCCGACCCTGGACACTGGGGCCTGCCTGCGCGGCCGGACCTGAGTGGGTGCTCGCCCCGTTCACGGCACCCCACGGTCGGTGATCGCCACTGTGTCGGATCGACGCGCGGTATCCGCGACCGACGATGTGGTGACCTCCGACGCTGTGGCGCGCTGGAATAACCCTGGCGCACTGGAATCGCCGGCGCGCCAGGGAAACACCGTGGCGCGCTGGAAAGACCGACCGGAGTCGGTGCGACCGCGACCGCGATCAGGCGGGGTGCTGACCGCGCTTGACCTGGGGTTTGGGCAGACGCATGAAGCGCATCTGGATGGTGCGCATCGCGGCGTACCAGCCGAGGCCCTTCTCAATGCGGTCGGCGCCGAACTTGTCGCGCGCCGCCTTCTTCACCCGGATCGACGTGATGATCATGTCGCCGATCACGAAGAGGATGAAGATCCAGAGCGCGATGAACGAGTAGTACTGGATCGCCGGCAGCGGGATGAAGGTCGCGACGATCACGAGCACCATCGCGGGCATGACCGCCTCGCCGAGGTGCCAGCCGGAGTCCACGAAGTCGCGGACGAAGCGGCGCTGCGGGCCCTTGTCGCGCACCGGCAGGAAGCGCTCGTCACCCGAGGCCATCCCGAGGCGCGCCTTCTCACGCTGCTGGGCGAGATCCGCGCGGGCGCGGGCCTTCGCCTCCTTGGTGTCGGCGACGAGGGGGCGCTTGCGCGCGGCTTCCTGCTCGGCGCGCGACGGGGTCGCGCGTCCTTTTCCGGACGCGCCGGAGGCGGTCGCCTCGGCGGCGGCGTCCTCGGATGCAGGGACGGCGGGGGTTTTGGCCACAGTGATCCTCGAGAGATACGTGAATGGGATTCCCTTAAGATTACCCGCATGAGCTCAGACCTGTCCCGCCCCGAGTCCGTGCGCGATGCCGCGACGGCCGGAATCCCCGCCGCACTCGCCGATCTCGGCAACCTGGTGCGCATCCCGTCGATCGCCTGGCCGGCGTTCGACCAGACTCAGCTGGTCCGCAGCGCCGCGGCCATCGCCGCCCTCGCGGAGGAGACCGGGGTCTTCGAAAGCGTCACCGTCAAGACCGCGGCCATCCCCGGTACCGACGAGCAGGGGCAGCCGGCCGTGCTCGCCTCGCGGGCCGCCAAGAACGGGCGACCCACCGTGCTGCTCTATGCGCACCACGACGTGCAGCCCCCGGGAGACGACGCGTTGTGGGACACCCCGCCGTTCGAGCCGACCGTCCGCGACGGGCGGCTGTACGGCCGCGGCGCCGCCGACGACAAGGCCGGCGTCATGGCCCACATCGGCGCGATCCGTGCACTCAAGGAAGGGCTGGGCGACGACTTCGACCTCGGCATCTCCCTGTTCATCGAGGGCGAGGAGGAGTTCGGCTCCCGCTCGTTCGGACAGTTCCTCTCCGACAACGCCGACGCGCTCCGCTCCGACGTCATCGTGGTGGCCGACTCCGGCAACTGGGACGCGACCACGCCGGCCGTCACCGTCTCGCTGCGCGGCAACGCGCGCTTCTCCCTCACTGTCCGCACCCTCGACCATGCGTCGCACTCCGGGATGTTCGGCGGCGCTGTGCCCGACGCGATGATGGCCACGGTCAAGCTGCTGGCGTCGCTGTGGGATGAGGACGGCGCGGTCGCCGTCGCCGGGATGACGGAACGGGATGCCGCGACGCCCGAGTACAGCGAAGCCACCTTGCGCGACGAGGCCGGCCTGCCGGACGGTGTCAGCCCGATCGGGCGCGGCACGATCCTGAGCCGCATCTGGAACAAGCCCTCGATCACGGTCACGGGCATCGACGCGACCAGTGTGGCCGCGGCATCCAACACCCTCGCTCCGGAGATCACCGTCGTGGTCAGCGCGCGCGTCGCTCCGGGACAGCCGGCCCGCGCCGCATACGAGGCCATCGAGGCTCACCTGCGCGCGCACGTGCCCTTCGGCGCCCAGCTCACGTTCAGCGATGTGGACCTGGGAGACGGCTTCCTGGTCGACACGAGCGGCTGGGCGATCGACACCGTACGCGGCGCCATGCAGGACGGATACGGCGTCGAGCCGGTCGACATCGGAGTGGGCGGGTCGATTCCGTTCATCGCCGACCTTGTCCGCGAGTTCCCGGCCGCGCAGATCCTCGTCACGGGTGTCGAGGACCCGCACACGCGGGCGCACAGCCCGAACGAGTCGCTGCATCTGGAGACGTTCACGAACGCCGTCGTCTCCGAGGCGCTGCTGCTCGAGCGTCTCAACGCACGCACTGTGAGCTGATTCAGGGCCGGATGCCGGGGCGGGGCGTAGAATCGAGACACGCAGAGTTCCGCTGCGACTGTTTCACGATGCCCGTCCCGGGCTGCCGTCAAGGAGAGTCATGACCGACACCGCACTGTCGACCGATCAGTCCGTACGCGCGCACGGCGTGTCGCTCAGCGATGCCGCAGCGCTCAAGGTGAAGAGCCTGCTCGAGCAGGAGGGTCGCGATGACCTCCGTCTGCGCGTCGCCGTCCAGCCGGGCGGATGCTCCGGACTCATCTACCAGCTCTATTTCGACGAGCGCTACCTCGACGGCGACACGACCGTCGACTTCGACGGCGTCGAGGTCATCATCGATGACATGAGCGTGCCGTACCTCGATGGTGCGACGGTCGACTTCAAGGACACGATCGCGGAGCAGGGCTTCACGATCGACAACCCGAACGCAGGCGGCAGCTGCGCCTGCGGCGACAGCTTCCACTGATCTGACCGACCTGAATGGCGCCTGCGGACTCGTCCGCAGGCGCCATTCGGCGTCCCCGGTGGGGCCTGCCGAATCTGGCTCGAGATGGGCTCGACCTGGGTGGTTGGCCTGAATCGGGTGGGAGGTTGCCCTAGACTGGCGACTGTCCTATTCGCGACCCGGAAAGGTGCACCGTGCCCTCGAAACGCCGCCTCCGCTGGGCTGTCGTTCCCATCGGGATCGCTACAGCCGTCATTCTCGCAGGCTGCACGCCGACCGAGCTCAACGGCTTCTTGCCGGGCTTCGTCGAAGACGGCACCCCTGCGACCAACCACACCGAGATGGTGTCCGGTCTGTGGGTGAATTCCTGGATCGTTCTGCTCGCCGTCGGCGTCGTCACGTGGGGTCTCCTGCTGTGGGCCGCCATCGCATACCGCCGCCGTAAGGGCCAGACCGGCCTTCCCGTGCAGATGCGGTACAACATGCCCATCGAGATCTTCTACACGGTGGTTCCGCTGATCCTCGTGATCGGGTTCTTCGCCTTCACGGCGCGTGACCAGGTCATCCTCGAGACGCAGACCGAGAACCCCGACGTGTCGATCACCGCGATCGGCAAGCAGTGGGCCTGGGACTTCCAGTACAACGCCGATGACGCCGAAGACACCGTGTGGACCATGGGCGTCCAGGCCGAGCCCGCCGCGAACGGCGACGTCGACCAGGAAGCGCTTCCGACGCTCTACCTGCCCGTCGACAAGACGGTCAAGATCCAGCTGCAGTCGCGCGATGTCATCCACTCGTTCTGGGTGGTCGACTTCCTGTACAAGAAGGACATGTACATCGGGCGGGACAACTACTGGTCCTTCACCCCGACGCGCGAAGGCACCTACGCCGGAAAGTGTGCGGAGCTGTGTGGCGAATACCACTCCGCCATGCTCTTCAACGTCAAGGTGGTCAGCGAAGCGGAGTACGAGGACTACCTCGCGACTCTGCAGGAAGCCGGCCAGACCGGTGACATCAACGACGCCTACGACCGGCTGCAGAACCTGCCCGGCACGGGGACTACCGACGCCACAGAAGGCGAGTGATCATGGCGACGACACTTCCTCTCGAGGAACAGACACACGGGCGTCCGACGACGCTGCCCCCGCGTCAGGCCGCTCTGCTGAGCGCCTCGCGCGTGGACCAGAAGGGCAACCTCGTCGTCAAGTGGATCACCTCCACTGACCACAAGACCATCGGGTACATGTACCTGATCGCCTCGGTGATCTTCTTCATGCTCGGCGGCGTGATGGCGCTGATCATCCGCGCCGAGCTCTTCGAGCCGGGCATGCAGATCATCCCGACCAAGGAGCAGTACAACCAGCTGTTCACGATGCACGGCACGATCATGCTGCTGATGTTCGCGACGCCGCTGTTCGCCGGCTTCGCCAACGTGATCATGCCGCTGCAGATCGGTGCGCCCGACGTCGCGTTCCCGCGGTTGAACGCCTTCGCGTTCTGGCTGTTCCTGTTCGGCTCGCTCATCGCGGTGTCCGGCTTCCTCACCCCGCAGGGTGCGGCCGCCTTCGGCTGGTTCGCCTATCAACCTTTGGCGGGTGCGAGCTTCTCACCAGGCGCCGGAGGCAATCTCTGGATGCTCGGCCTCGGCATGAGCGGCTTCGGCACGATCCTCGGTGCGGTGAACTTCATCACCACGATCATCACGATGCGTGCCCCGGGCATGACGATGTGGCGCATGCCGATCTTCACCTGGAACACGCTGGTCACCAGCATCCTGATCCTGATGGCCTTCCCGGTCCTGGCCGCCGCCATCCTGGCCGCCGCCGCCGACCGTGTGCTCGGCGCTCACATCTACGACCCCGCCAACGGCGGTGTCCTGCTGTGGCAGCACCTGTTCTGGTTCTTCGGCCACCCCGAGGTCTACATCATCGCGCTGCCGTTCTTCGGCATCGTGTCGGAGATCTTCCCGGTGTTCAGCCGAAAGCCGATCTTCGGCTACAAGACGCTCGTCTACGCGACGATCGCGATCGCGGCTCTGTCGGTCGCCGTGTGGGCCCACCACATGTACGTCACCGGCGCCGTCCTGCTGCCGTTCTTCGCGCTCATGACGATGCTCATCGCGGTTCCGACGGGTGTGAAGATCTTCAACTGGATCGGCACGATGTGGCGAGGGTCAGTGACCTTCGAAACACCGATGATGTTCTCGCTCGGCTTCCTCGTGTCGTTCGTCTTCGGTGGACTCACCGGCGTCATCCTGGCATCGCCGCCTCTGGACTTCGCGCTGTCCGACTCGTACTTCATCGTCGCCCACTTCCACTACGTGGTCTTCGGCACGGTCGTGTTCGCGATGTTCGCCGGCTTCTACTTCTGGTGGCCCAAGTGGACCGGTCGCATGCTCAACGAGCGTCTCGGCATGGTGCACTTCTGGTTGCTGTTCATCGGCTTCCACATGACGTTCCTCATCCAGCACTGGCTGGGCGTCGACGGCATGGTGCGTCGCTACGCGGACTACTCGTCGGCAGACGGCTGGACGTGGCAGAACCAGGTCTCGACGATCGGTGCCGTCATTCTGGGCGCCTCGATGATCCCGTTCCTGTTCAACGTGTGGATCACGGCCCGCAAGGCGCCGAAGGTCACGGTCAACGACCCGTGGGGCTACGGCGCATCGCTCGAGTGGGCGACATCCTGCCCGCCGCCGCGTCACAACTTCACGTCGATCCCGCGGATCCGGAGCGAGCGCCCCGCGTTCGACCTGAACCACCCCGAAGCGGGCCCCGAGTACGGAGTCGGACCCGGAGCGGACGAGCCCGATCTCGTCCCGGCCGGTGGAGTCGCAGGAGAGGCCAAGTAAGTGCGTACGAACTTCAGTCTCTGGTGGCTGCTGGCGATCTTCTTCCTGTTCGTCGCCGGCACCTACACGGTGTGGAACATCATCGCCCACGCCCAGCCCGACGTGGCCTGGTACCACGGCATCGAATGGGTCGGCACGATCGCCCTGCTGTTCTCCGCGTTCATGGCCGGTCTGATCGCGTTCTTCGTTCAGCGCGTGCACGCGGCGCAGGGCGGCGAACTGCCGTCCGACATCCTGACGGCGGACATCGACGACGGCGACCCCGAGCTCGGTGAGTTCAGCCCCTGGTCCTGGTGGCCCATCGTGCTGGCCTTCTCGGCAGCGCTCGGCATGATCGGCCTCGCGGTCGGTGCCTGGATGTTCCCGATCGGCCTCGCGGTCTTCGTCATCGCGATCGTCGGCTGGGTGTACGAGTACTACCGCGGCTACTTCGCACGCTGAGGTCGTGCGGCTCGACGCAGCCGCCGTCTCGGACGTCGGCCCCTACCGTTCGGCGAACCAGGACTCCGCATTCGCGGCGTCCTGGGGAGCCGCGGTCGCGGATGGGGTCGGCGGCGGACCCGCAGGCGATCTCGCCTCGGCCGCCCTGCTGCATCGCCTCGTCGCAGGCGCCCGCGGGACGGTGAACGACGCGGCAGATCTGCGCACCCGCATCCGTCTGGCGAACTGGGACCTGCGCGCCCACGCGGCGCGCGACCAGAGCCTGGTCGGAATGTCCACGACGCTCACCGGACTCTTCGGATCGAGTGTCCCCGGCACACTGCTGATGGCGCACACCGGCGACTCCCGCGGGTACCTGCTGCGCTCCGGGACGATGACGCGGATGACGCGCGATGATTCGTACGTGCAGGAACTGCTGGAGCGCGGCCTCGTCTCGTCGGAGGATGCGGCATCCCATCCTCGTCGCAACATCATCACGGCCTCGCTGCGCGGGGCGGAGGACGACGTCGTGCGGGTCGCGCTGGTCGAGGCGCAGCACGGCGATCGCTGGCTGCTGTGCAGCGACGGGGTGACTGACTACGTGCCGGAGCCGATGCTCGCCGATCTGCTGCGCGGCGTGGCGGTCGCCGCCGAGGCGGCGGACGCGATCGTACAGCTGGCGATTCAGGCGGGCACGCGCGACAACGTCACGGCCGTCGTGTGCGACGTGGAAGCCGGCGCGTTGCCGTTGCAGGAGGAGCCCCGTTTCGCGGGCGCCGCAGCGGTCATGTTCAGCGAAGAGCTCGACTCGGGACCGCTCAGCGCCTGAGCGCCCGTCAGCGTCCCGCCACGCGCGCTGTGTCGCGCTACACGGCCCCGAGAGGGCGGAGGCGGGCATCCGGGAACGGCAGGGCGAACTCGCTCCTGGGGCCTCCTATGGCGCCGCCGTCCTCCTTCTTGAGGCGGACCGCGGTCTGCGACACCTCGACGATGCGCACCCGGAGCCAGCTGCCGTCCGCCAGCTGCAGTTCGAACGGATCGGCGAGATAGCCGATCCCCGTCGACTCGAGGGTCTCTTCGGCGGTGAGCCAGTCGACCACCGGGGTGACGGGTCGACCGAGCAGATCGATGACCACGAATCCGTCGGACTCGGGCCGCATCCATCCCACCAGTTCGCCGTCGGGGCGCCGGTGCTCGATCCATTCCTCGTGCACGCTCATCCTCCGACCGTATCAACGAGCCCGCACTAGGCGGTCGTCATCGTGCGCACCACCATGACCTGCGCATCGAAGGTGCGGGGGAGCGGGCCCGCCGCGTCCTCGGTGGGCTGTCCCTCACGGACCCAGTACTCGTATCCGCCGATCATCTCGCGGACGTCGTAGCCCAGCCGGGCGAACTCGAGCGCGCCTTTCGCGCCGGCGTTGCATCCCGGACTCCAGCAGTACACGACGACGCGGGCGCCCGCAGGGATCTCGGTCGCGGCGCGTGCGGCGATCTGGGCGTAGGGCATGTGCAGCGCGCCCACGACGTGCCCCTGTGCCCACGCCTCGACGCCGCGCACGTCCACCAGCACGAGCGCCTCGCCGGCCTTCTGGGCGGCGTACACGTCGGACGGATCGGTCTCATGGGAGAGCTTGGCGGAGAAGTAGGCGAGGGCGTCGGTCATGGATGTCACGCTACGCGGCCGCGGGGGAGCGTCGCGGCCCTGTGCCGGTCAGGGTTCGCCGGATTCCTGCCGCACATGCGAAAGCCCCGTCCACGAGAACCCGAAGCGGGGTCGTGGACGGGGCGTCCGGGAAGAGCGGGCCTGTTACTGGCCGCCCTCCTTCTCACGGTTCTTGGGAGGCTTCGTGCCGGCCTCCGGCTCGGGCACCACCACGTTGCTCGGTCGCACCGCGGTCTCCGAGTTGTGACCGTCGTCGATCGGGTGCAGCGGGGCATCCGGAACGCCTGCGCGCTCGTGGGCTCCCTGCAGCTCTTCGGCCTCATCGTGGGCGATGTGGTCGAGCTGGTGGGTCTGGTGCGCGACAGCCGCATCGATCTCGGACTGCGTCATCGGCGCGAGGCGGTCCTCGAAGAACCAGCGCGACAGCGAGGCGCGGAGGTTCTCGTGCCACGGGATGTTGCCGCGCGAGTTGGGACGGACGACCAGGGGAGCGTTCTCCTCGTGTCCGACCAGCTTCCAGCGCTCGTACTCGTCGACGGGCTGGTGCACCTCGATGTACTCGCCACCGGGGAGGCGGACGATGCGTCCGGACTCGTAGCCGTGCAGAGCGATCTCGCGGTCCTTCTTCTGAAGCGCGATGCAGATCCGCTTCGTGACGAAGTAGGCGATGATCGGGCCGGCGATGAGCAGGACCTGGAGCGTGTGGATGACGCCCTCCATCGTGACCCAGAAGTGCGTCGCGATGATGTCGGAGGATGCGGCGGCCCACATGACGGCGTACATGGTCACACCGGCGGCGCCGATGGCCGTGCGCGTTGCCGCGTTGCGCGGGCGCTGGGCGATGTGGTGCTCGCGCTTGTCTCCGGTGACCCAGGCCTCGATGAAGGGGTAGATCAGCACGAGGATGATGAAGATGCCGATGATGCCCAGCGGGATCAGGATGTTCCACGACCAGGTGCGGTCCCAGATCACACTCTCCAGATGCGGCGGGATGAGGCGCAGCATGCCGTCGGCGAAGCCGATGTACCAGTCGGGCTGGGTTCCGGCGGAGACCGGGGACGGGTCGTACGGGCCGTAGTTCCAGATCGGGTTGATCGTGAACAGCGACGCGATCAGCACGATGAGGCCGAAGGTGATGAAGAAGAAGCCACCCATCTTCGACATGTACACCGGCATCATCGGGTAGCCGACGACGTTGCTGTTGGTGCGTGCCGGACCGGCGAACTGCGTGTGCTTGTTGATGACCATGAGCATCAGGTGCAGCACGAGCAGGCCGACGAGGATCGCGGGCAGCAGCAGGATGTGCAGAGTGTACAGGCGTCCGACGATCTGATCGCCCGGGAACTCTCCGCCGAACAGCAGGAACGAGATCCAGGTGCCGACGACGGGGATGCCCTTGACCATGCCGTCGATGATGCGCAGGCCGTTGCCCGACAGCAGGTCATCGGGGAGGGAGTAACCGGTGAAGCCTTCGGCCATCGCGAGGATGAACAGGATGAATCCGATGACCCAGTTCAGCTCGCGGGGCTTGCGGAACGCACCCGTGAAGAACACGCGGAGCATGTGCACGCCGATGCCGGCGACGAAGACCAGGGCGGCCCAGTGGTGGATCTGCCGGACCAGGAGGCCACCGCGGATGTCGAACGACAGGCGGAGCGTGGATTCCATGGCGGCCGACATCTCGACACCGCGCATCGGGATGAAGGATCCCGCGTAGTGGGTCGGAACCATCGACGCCTGGAAGAAGAACGTCAGGAACGTGCCGGACAGCAGCACCGCGACGAAGCTCCACAGCGCGATCTCGCCGAGCATGAAGGACCAGTGGTCGGGGAAGATCTTGCGCCCGAGCTCTTTCACGAGTCCGGAGAGGCTCGTGCGCTCGTCGATGTAGTTGGCCGCGCCGGCGACGAATCGACCGCCGAGGGGCTTGTCGTTCGTCGAGGCCTTCGGCTCGCGGGTCTCAGTCCCCTGAGGGACGGTTGCGGTGCTCAATGACGCTCCCAGAAGCTCGGGCCGACGGGTTCGAGGAAGTCGCTCTGTGCGACGAGGTAGCCCTCGGCGTCAACGGCGATGGGCAGCTGCGGCAGTGCGCGTGCAGCGGGGCCGAAGATCACTGCAGCGCCGTCCGATACGTCGAACTGCGATTGGTGGCAGGGGCACAGCAGGTGGTGCGTCTGCTGCTCGTAGAGCGCGACGGGGCAGCCGACGTGGGTGCAGACCTTGGAGTACGCGACGATGCCGTCGTACGACCAGCTCTTGCGCTCATCCGTCTCGATGAGGTCCTCGGGAAGGAGCCGCATGAGCAGGACGATGGCCTTGGCCTTCTCGTCGAGGTAGCCCTCGTGGTGGCCCAACGAGGCCAGCTCTTCGGGGATGACGTGGACGGCGGCGCCGAGCGTGAGGTCGGCGGCGCGGATCGGCTCGCCCGAGGGGTCGTGCGCCAGGCGCATGCCCTTCTTCCACATGGTGTGGCTGAGCTGGTGGACCGGGTCCACGCCTTCCGGCGCGAGGCCGCGGAACAGGACGATGCCCGGGACGATCGACGCGACGAGCGCGGCGAACAGCGAGTTGCGGATCATCACGCGGCGGCCGAAGCCGGACTCTTCGTTCGCGACGGTGAACGCCTCGACGACGGCCTCACGAGTGGAGTCGCGACCACGCGTCGCGTGACGCGGCTCGATGAACTCCTTGTCGGACATGATCGCCTTGGACCAGTGGATCGCACCGATGCCGATGGCCAGCAGCGCGAGCGCGATTCCCAGACCGATGAAGAGGTTGTTGTTGCGGATGTCGACGATCTGTCCGCTTTCGATCGGGAAGATCATGTAGGCCGCAACGGCCCAGATGCTCGCGGCGACCGAGAGGTAGAACAGGGTGTAGACCGTCCGCACGGCGTTCTTCATCGCGGCGGGGTCCTTGTCGGTCACCCGTTCGCGGTGCGGCGGAAGTGCCGGGGTCTGCACCGGGTCGCTGACAGCGACGGCGAGCCCCGGGGAAGGCTTCCATGAAGCCCTCTCGTGCTCGAGCGCGTCGTCCTCGTGTGCCATGGTGCTCCTCGTTCGTTCCGTGCTTTGTTCAGTGAGAGATCAGTTGGACTTCGCCGTGATCCATACGGTCAGGGCGATGAGCGAACCGATGCCGAAGATCCAGATGAACAGACCTTCCGAGACCGGGCCGAGCGAGCCCAGGCTGAATCCGCCCGGCGACTCGTTGTCCTGCAGCCACACGAGGTACGTGATGATGTCGCGCTTGTCCTCGGCCGTGAGGTTCATGTCGTTGAAGACGGGCATGTTCTGCGGGCCGGTCACCATGGCCGCGTACATGTTCAGCGGGGTCGTGCCGTGCAGAGCAGGGGCGTACTTGCCCTCGGTCAGTGCACCGCCGGCGCCGGCGACGTTGTGGCACATGGCGCAGTTGATGCGGAACAGCTCGCCACCGGCAGCGGCGTCGCCCTTCGCGTCGAGCGTCTCGTCGGACGGGAAGGTCGGTCCGGGTGCCATCGACTGCACGTAGGCGCCCATCGCGGCGATCTGCTCATCGGTGAACTGGACCGGCTTCTGCGGAGCCTGCGGGCCCTGCATCTGCAGCGGCATGCGTCCGGTGCTCACCTGGAAGTGCACCGAGAGCTCGCCGACTCCGAAGAGCGACGGGCCGGACTGGGAACCCTGGAGGTCCAGACCGTGGCAGGTGGCGCAGTTCGCCTGGAACAGCTTCTTGCCGTCATCGACGGTGAGAGCGGTTGTCGCGGTGGTGTCGGCCGTGGCGGCCATCGCGGCGGATGCACCGGCGTAGATGCCACCGGTCAGCAGCAGTCCGATACCGATAAGAGCGGCCGCGGCCAAGGGGCTCCGGCGACCGGTCGAGCGGCGCTTCTTCTCTTGTGCCATGTCGGGGTACAGCTCCGCTCTATTTCAGGAAGTAGATGACGAGGAACAGGGCGATCCAGACCACGTCGACGAAGTGCCAGTAGTACGACACGACGATCGAGGTGGTCATCTCCTTGCGCCCGAAGTTCTTCACGGCGTACGCGCGGCCGATCACCAGAAGGAAGGCGATGAGGCCACCGGTGACGTGCAGGGCGTGGAAGCCCGTCGTGATGTAGAACGCGGATGCGTAGGAGTCCGAGTTGATCGGCATGCCCTCGGCGACGAGCTGGGCGTACTCCCAGACCTGGCCGGACACGAAGATCGCGCCCAGGGCGAAGGTCAGGAAGAACCACTCGACCATTCCCCAGCCGAGCATTCCGCGCTTCTTCGTGGAATAGGGCTGGAACCGCTCAGCCGCGAACACACCCATCTGGCACGTCACAGAGGAGAGCACGAGGATGATCGTGTTCACCGTGGCGTAAGGGATGTTCAGCAGCTGCGTGCGGTCAGCCCACAACTCGGGGGAGGTGCTCCGCAGGGTGAAGTAAATCGCGAAGAGTCCCGCGAAGAACATCACTTCACTGCCGAGCCACACGATGGTGCCGACGGCGACCGGATCGGGCCGCTTAACGGAACGCATCGCCTGGGCGTAGGTAGCTGGCGTGGTCGTCACGATCCCATTATGGCCGAACTCGGCGGAGCTTTTTCGCATCACGCGGCCCAGTTTGGATACTGCGCAGACTTAGGGTCACCTAAGAACTGGCCGCGAGTCTGCCTTGAGTCCGCTGATCGAGCGGTGAGCGCGTGAGACGGGACCTGGCGGGCAGCGCTGCCGCCTCGCAGTACGCTCGAAGGCATGGCTGAGCTGCACACCTGGCCCGAGATCCTCACGACGCTGCTCGACGCGCGCGATCTCAGCGTGTCGGAGGCGACCTGGGCGATGCGCCAGGTCATGAAGGGCACGGCCACGCCGTCCCAATTGGCGGGATTCCTGATCGCCCTGCGCGCCAAGGGCGAGTCGGTGGACGAGATCGTCGGCTTCCGCGACGCGATCCTGGAGGCGGCGGTTCCGCTGCCCGTGCACGCGAACGTGCTCGACATCGTCGGCACCGGTGGCGACCGCTTCGGCACCGTCAACGTGTCGACCATGGCCGCCGTCGTGGCGGCGGCAGCCGGCATCCCCGTCGTCAAGCACGGCAACAAGGCCGCGAGCTCGTCATCCGGGTCCTCGGATGTGCTGGCCGCCCTCGGAGTGGACCTCACCCTGTCGCCGGACGCCGTCGCCGCCTCGCTCGCGCGCACGGGCATCACCTTCGCGTTCGCCTCGGCGTTCCACCCCGGCTTCCGTCACGCCGGCGCCACCCGCGCCGAGCTCGGCGTACCCACCGTCTTCAACATCCTCGGTCCGCTGTGCAACCCGGCGCGTGCCGAGGCCAACGCGGTCGGCGTGGCGCACCTGGACCGGGTGCCCCTGATCACCGGCGTGTTCCGCACCCGCGGTGCGACCGCACTGGTGTTCCGCGGCGACGACGGGCTCGACGAGCTGACCACCACCGGCCACAGCCGCCTGTGGGAGATCAGCCGTGGCGACACGCATGAGCACGACCTCGATCCGCGTGACCTGGGCATTCCGCTGGCCGACATCGACGATCTCCTCGGCGGGAGCCCCGATCACAATGCGGCGGTCGTGCACCGCGTGCTGAACGGCGAGCAGGGGGCAGTGCGCGACATCGTCCTGCTCAACGCGGCCGCCGGCATCGTGTCCTACCGACTGGCACAGGATGCGACGCAGGTGCAGACCCCGATCCTCGAGCGGCTCGCGATCGCCCAGGCCGAGGCCGCCGCGGCCGTCGACACCGGCGCCGCCGCCGCAAAGCTCGACGAATGGGTCGCGGTGACCCAGGAGCTCGGCGGGGACGCGGCACCCGAGTGAATTGACACGGCTCGTGCCCTCGCGAGGATGACGGACCGCGCGCTAGCGTGAGCGTCAGCACCCATCCTTCAAGGAGGCAGCAATGTCCGACACCACGTCCGCCGCTCCGGCAACCCCCGTCCCGAACACAGATGCCATCGAACCCCCTGCCCGCCCGCTCGGCTTCGTCAAGGTCGTCGGTATCCTCGGGATCCTCGGCGGCATCGCGCTGATCGTCGTCGGGATCGTCGTCTGGGTCATGGTGTCTTCGCAGCTGCGCGCCGAGAACATCGTCGTCCCGGATGACGCGATGGCCTTCCAGGGCCAGGTCGTGGCCGGTCCGTTCACCGCGTTCGTGCAGGCAGACATCATCCAGCACCACGCGTTGGAGCTGTCGGACGGCAAGACCTATGCCGAACTTCCGATGGACGACCCGATCCGCGCCACGCTGATGAACGCGTCCTTCCTGCGTGCCTCCCTCTTCACGTCGGTGGTCTCCTTCGGGGTCGCCGCCTTCGCCATGGGCATGGGCATCCTCTCCATCCTGTTCGGCTGGGCGATCCGCCGCCTGGCGACCGCGCCGGTGGTGATCCGCCGCGCGAACGCGGCGTAGTCGCTCCGGGGCCGACGCATGAACCCGCTCGAGGCGCTGAACGAGATCGCCACGCTCCTCGAGCGGGAGCGGTCGTCGCGGTACAAGTCGAAGGCGTTCCGCGCCGCGGCCGACGCGATCACCGGCCTCACCGACGAACAGCTGCGGGATGCCGCATCCCTCCGCCGTCGCAAGGGGATCGGCGATTCGACCTTCGCGGTGATCCAGCAGGCGCTGGCCGGAGAGGTGCCCGGCTATCTGACGGACCTGCGTGCGAAGGCCGGTGGGGAGCGTCGATCGGCGCTGCGCGCCCAGCTGCGCGGCGACCTGCACTCGCACAGCGAATGGTCGGACGGGCTCACCTCGATCGACCTCATGGTCGACGCGGCCCGCGCGCTCGGCCACGAGTACCTTGCGCTCACCGACCACTCGCCGCGGCTTCGCGTGGCCAACGGCCTGTCGCCCGAGCGGCTGCGAGCACAGCTGGAGGTGGTGGCCGGCATGAGCGGCGATGGCTTCACGCTGCTGTCGGGCATCGAGGTCGACATCCTCGAGGACGGCGGGCTCGATCAGGAGCCCGACCTGCTGCGGGAGCTGGACATCGTCGTGGCCTCGGCGCACTCGAAGCTGCGGATGGAACGGCGCCCCATGACGCGCCGGCTCGTCGCCGCCGTCTCGAGCGGACGCGTCGACGTGCTCGGTCACGTCACGGGCCGGCTCGTAGAGGGCTCGCGCGGCACCCGACCGCCGTCCGCCCTCGACCCGGAGCCCGTGTTCGCGGCGTGCGCGGAGCACGGCGTCGCCGTCGAGATCAACTCCCGCCCCGAGCGCCAGGATCCGCCCGACGAGCTCATCGCCATCGCCCTGGAGGCCGGCTGCCTCTTCTCGATCGACTCCGACGCCCACGCGCCGGGACAGCTGTCGCTGATCGATCACGGGGCCGAGCGCGCCGAGCGCGCCGGAGTGCCCGCCGAGCGGATCGTCACGACGTGGCCGCTCGAGCGGCTGCGGGAGTGGACCGCCCTGCGGCGGTGACCCGATGCGACCGACGTCCGCCGCAGACGCTAACGTCACTCCCATGTCAAAGACGCCACGCCGCGATGAGCTCATCGCCACCAACGACCGTGAACTCGCCGCACTGAACGCGCTCATCGACTCGGTCCCGCTCGAAGAGAGAGATGCCGCGTTCGAGGGATCCGGCCGCGACCGCAATCTGCGCGACATCGTCGCGCACCTGCACGCGTGGCACCTCATCCTGCAGGACTGGTACGTCAGCGGCACGGCCGGCGGCTCGCCCGCGATCCCCGCCGAGGGGTACTCGTGGGAGCAGCTGGACGAGCTGAACGAAGTACTCCGCCAGCAGTGGCAGGACACCGGCCTCGAGGACATGCGCGCGCTGACCGCCACCTCGCACGCGCAGCTGCAGGACATGCTCCTGCAGTTCGACGACGAGCAGCTCTTCGATCCGGCGGGCTTCGCGTGGACCGGCGGCGCACCGCTCGGAGAGTTCGCGCACGAGTGCGCCGGCAACCATTATTTGTGGGCGGACGGCGTGATCAGGGCCGGGCTGGCACGCGCCGCCTGACGACGGGGCGCCCCGCCTAGGATCGAAGGGTGTCCGCGAACCCCGCCTCCCGGTCGGGTCGCGGCGTCCCGTGGCTCGTCCTCACGGGCGTGCTCGTCGCGGCACTGAGCCTGCGCGGCCCGATCGTCGCACCGACGCCGGTGCTGAGCGACATCGCCGCCGACCTCGGCGTCGGTGCCGCGACGGCGGGGCTGCTGACCAGCGCGCCCGTGCTGATGTTCGCTGTGCTGACGCCGGTGGCCGCGCTGCTGATCCGTCGGTCCGGGGCAGAGCTCGCCCTGCTGATCTCGCTGAGCGGTGTGCTCATCGGGACGTTCATCCGCGCCTTGCCCGGTTTCGGCTGGATGCTGGTCGGGATGCTGGTGATCGGCGCCGCGATCACCGTGGGCAACATCGTCGTGCCGGTGATCATCCGCCGCGACATCCCTCCCGAACGGGTCGGCATCGCGACCGCCGCCTACACGGCCACGCTCAACGCCGGTTCGCTGATCACGTCGCTGCTGACCGCGCCGCTCGCGGCGTTGATCGGGTGGCCGCTCGCGCTGGTGGCGTGGTCGGGCATCACCGTGGTGGGGATCGCAGTGTGGAGCGTGCATCTGCGACGCTCGCGTCGGCAGGGCGAGTGGGGTGAACGGTTCTCGGGCGAGGAGCCGGTCGCGACCGCCCGCCCCGACCTCGATCCGACGACGCTGACGGGCCCGATGCCCGTCGTACCCCGAGGCGGCCGCGAGAGATCGGTGCTGCGTCGCCCGATCGCGTGGCTGCTGCTGGCGGCCTTCGCCGGACAGACGACGATGTACTACGCCCTGTCGACGTGGCTGCCGACCATCGTCGCCGACGAGCTGTCGTTGAATCGCACGGCGGCCGGCGCGCTCGCCTCGATCTTCCAAGGCGCCGCGATCTTGGGCGCATTCCTCGTCCCGCTGCTGACGAGATTCACCCCGCGACTGGTTCCGGCGCTGACGATCTGCGCATCGTGGCTGATCCTCACGATCGGCACCCTCGTCGATCCCGCGCTGCTGTGGCTGTGGCTCAGTATCGGTGCGATCGGTCATGCCGGTGGCTTCGTGGTGATCTTCACCACGCTCGTCGGCGTCGCCCGTTCGGACTCGGAGGCGGCGGGGATGTCGGCATTCGTGCAGGGCGGCGGCTACGCCGTCGGCGCGCTCGGCGCTCCGCTGATGGGCGCCCTGCACGAGCTGAGCGGGGGCTGGACGGTCCCGCTGATCGGTCTCGTCGTCCTGTCGGTCGCGTACTGTGTCGCGCTGCTGGCCGCGATCGGAGAGTCGCGCCGGGCGACCGCCTGAGCGGTCGCCCGGCGCGTCGGTTCAGGCGGAGGGCCCGGCGTTCGCGCGGAGCACTTCGAGCCGTGCCCGGTACTCGACCTCGTCGATGTCGCCCTTGGCGTACCGCTCGGCGAGCGTGGTCTCGGCCTGGCGGCTGGGGGCCGCCCAGCCGCGCGGGCCGTAGCCGTTCTCCATCGCGTTGCGGCGCCAGCGGCGGCCGAACACCCCGAAGATGAGCACGAAGACGAGAATCCAGAACAGCGGGATCAGCAGGAACCACCAGCCGAACCCCCACGGTCCGACGAAATGGGTGGCGACCGCCGCGGTCGAGGCGGCGGTGGCGAGGATGACAGACATGAGAGCCCTCTCGGTCGTGATCGCGGCCGGGTGGCGGCGATCGGATGCCTCGAGTCAACGCCGACGCCGCGTTCAGCGGATCTGCCGCCGGGAGTGAATCGCCCTGCTCCCGGGGGAGTAGGGCGAGGCGTCGCGTCCTACTGCCAACCGCGCGCGACCAGGCCGGACTCGTACGCGAGCACCACGAGCTGCACGCGGTCACGGGCATGGAGCTTCTGCATGATGCGCGACACGTGGGTCTTCGCGGTGAGGGGCGAGACGAACAGACGAGTGCCGATCTCCTCGTTGGACAGCCCCTGGCCGACCAGGCGGAGCACCTCGACCTCGCGCTCTGTGAGCACCGACAGTGCGCCGATGGGCGCGGCATCCCGCAGCCCTTCTGCGGCGCGCTCCAGCAGGCGACGCGTCACGCCGGGGGAGAGCAGCGCCTCGCCGTCGGCGACGACCCGCACGGCGCGGATGAGGTCGATCGGCTCGGTGTCCTTGACGAGGAACCCGGCCGCTCCGGCGCGGATCGCCCTGGCGACGTACTCGTCCAGCTCGAACGTGGTGACGATCACGACGCGCACCCCGGCGAGGGCCGGATCGGCCGCGATCTGCTCGGTGGTCCAGAGCCCGTCGCCGTCGGGCATCCGGATGTCCAGCAGGGCGACATCCACCGGCGTGGCGCGGATCGCGCGCAGGAGCTCCTCCCCGCCGGACGCCTCCACCACGACCTCGATGTCCGGTTCGGAGTCCAGAAGGGCGCGGAATCCGGCGCGCACGAGCTGGTGGTCATCGGCCAGCGCGACGCGGATCATGCGACACCGCCCCAGGGAACTCGAGCCGTGATGATGGTGCCGGCGCGCTCGGCGGGGGTCAGCTCCAGCGTGCCATCGATGAGCGAGACGCGTTCCCGCATGCCGCGGATGCCGCCGCCTTCGGCACCGGGAGGACGGATGCCGGTGCCGTCGTCCTCGATCCGCACGACCAGCTCGGAGCCTTCGTGCGTGAGGGTGACGGTGGCGCGCGTCGCGGCGGAGTGCCGCACGACGTTGGTGAGTGCTTCTTGGACGATGCGGTACGCGGTGGTCTGCACCGTGCTCGGGGGAAGCACGCCGTCGAGTTCGTCAACGAGGTGCACGGCGAGGCCCAGGCCGCTGCGCTGCGCGGTGAGTGCGGCGAGGTCGGCCAGCTGCGGCTGCGGTGTCAGCGGCGCGGTCGTCGGATCGCGCAGCTCGTCGCCGCGCAGGAACGACAGCACGCCGCGCACCTCGTCGAGTCCGGTCGCGCTCAGTGCACGGATGTTCGCGAGCGCCTCGCGCGCACGCTCCGGTTCGCGGTCGAACAGGTGCAGCCCCACGCCGGACTGCACCGCGATCTGGCTCAGCGAGTGGGCGAGGACATCGTGCAGCTCCCGCGCCATCCGGTTGCGCTCGTCCTGGTCCGCGACGCGCCGCCGCTCCGCGAGCTGGGTGCGGCGCGTGACCGCATGCTCGAAGCGGGATCGGATGCCCTGACCGATCGCGAAGCACAGCGCGAGCCCGACCGTCGTCGCGACGACGCGGAACGGGTGCCAGGTCACGCCCCACAGGCCTGCGGTGATGAGCGTGGCGGCCCACGCGGTGCCCACCGAGATGAGTGCCCACAGTCGTGCACCGCGGATGACGGCGCCGACGATCGCGAACGCCAGGGCGAGCATCGGTGGGCCGATGTCCGGAGGGATGAAGAGGTCGACCGCGGTCAGCGCGGCGATGGCGGCGACGGTCGGACCTGGCCACCGGCGTGCGGCGAGCAGCAGCAGAGCGGATGCCGCGGCCAGCGTGATGCTGATCGCCGCGGCCGTGGGAGTCACGCCTTGCCAGGCCGAGATCGCGATTGCCGCGGGCACCTGGACCAGGAACGCGATCACGACGGGCACGAACAGGGTCACCGCCGGCGGCGGGCGGAAGCGCGGGGACACCTCGGACGGGGGTCCCATCCACATGGCGCTCGGCATGCGGTCGATGCTACGCCGCGCGTCGCTGGGAGTCGTCTGACCGGTGGAGGCCCCGACGTACTCCCTGGGGAGTACGTCGACGTGGCGCTACCGTGTGGCGAGGGCGGCGATGATGCGATCCATCGCGGTGCCCAGACCGCGGCGCTCGGCCAAGGCCGCGGCATCCGCTCGCTGCGCGTCGGTGAGTGGCCGCAGGCGGGAGTCGACTTCGCCCAGGGGGAGGTCGCGCACGACCTCGACGACCGTCGGCGCGACCGCGAGGTAGGGGAGGCTCGCGAGGATCTTGGCGCGGACACCGGCGGACATGCCTTCGCCTGCTTCGGCGGCGGCGAGGATGCCGGTCAGGTCGCCGTGAGCGGCGAGCAGAGTGGCGGCGGTCTTCTCGCCCACGCCGGCGACACCGGGCAGTCCATCGGACGAGTCGCCCCGCAGGACGGCGAAGTCCGCGTACTGGGTCGGCAGAACGCCGTACTTCGTGACGACGGTGGCATCGGTGAGGATCTCGAGGTTGCTCATGCCGCGCGCGGTGTAGATGACGCGCACATCGCGGGCATCGTCCACGAGCTGGAACAGGTCGCGGTCGCCGGTGACGACGTCGACGGGCATGGTCGCGGTCGTGGCGAGCGTGCCGATCACGTCGTCGGCCTCGTGCTCGGCGATGCCGACGATCGGGATGCCGACGGCGGTGAGCGCCTCGCGGATCACCGGCACCTGCACCTCGAGCGGATCGGGCACGACCTCGACGTCGGGTCCGGCCTCGACGACCTCGGCGACGCGGTGCGTCTTGTAGCTCGGGATGAGGTCGACGCGCCACTGCGGCCGCCAGTCGTCGTCCCAGCACGCGACCAGGTGCGTCGGCTCATAGGTGATGACCAGCCTGGTGATGATGTCGAGGAAGCCGCGCACGGCGTTCACGGGCGACCCGTCCGGTGCCTTCACCGTGTCGGGCACGCCGTAGAACGCACGGAAGTACAGCGAGGCGGAGTCGAGGAGCATGAGGCGGTCGGTCACGCCGCCAGTCTGCCAGGAAGTCGGGACAGCGGGCGGGACGCGTCAGGCGTCAGCGCAGATCGTACGTGAGGTGGGTGACGTGCGGCGTCGTGCGTGCCTGCACCGGGGTGAGATGCAGCGGCGGGACACCGTCGAACAGCCGGACGATCTCGGGGTGGCCGGACAGGCCGAAAGTCAACGGGACGACGTGCAGGCGGAGGATGTCGAGGTGCCCCGCCGCGAGGAACTGGTTCAGCGTGGCGGCACCGCCCGCGATCGAGACGTCACCGTCGCCCGCGGCATCCCGTGCCTGCTCCATGGCGGACTCGACCCCGTCGGTGACGAAGTGGAAGGTGGTGCCGCCCTCCATCACGACTGGCTCGCGGGAATGGTGGGAGAGTACGAACACCGGGGAGCGGTACGGGGGAGTGTCGCCCCACCACCCGCGCCAGTCGCCCTGCCATGCGCCGCGGATCGGTCCGAACATGTTCCGGCCCATGATGTACGCCTTCGCCGTGAGGATGGCGTCGATCTCGTCGCGATTCTCGTCGGCATGATCGAACATCCACTCGTGCATGCGCTCGCCGGTGCCGTCGCCGAACGGGGCATCCTCGCGCTGACCGTAGCCGGTCGAGTATCCGTCGAGCGACAGTGAGAGATCCGCGGTGATCACCGTCATGGCGCCAGTCTGCCGCGAGTCGGCGCGGGGTGCCAGACTCCCGTCATGACGTTCGCGAACATCGGACACCTCGGTACCAAGCCCGGGGCGAGAGACGAATTGGTTGCGCTGCTGACTCGTCCCAGCGCGGAGTTGAGCGAGATCGGATGCCTCCTCTACGAAGTCGGCGTGTCCGACGAGCAGCCCGACACGGTGTTCGTCGCCGAGCTGTGGACGACGGCCGAAGCGCATCAGGCGTCGTTGCAGCTTCCGTCGGTGCGGGCGGCGATCGCCCAGGCGATGCCGCTGCTCTCCGGAGAGATGGGCGGCACGCGGTTCGAGGTGGTCGGGTCGCCGCTGCGCAGCTAGCAGCCGGGCCCGCGAGGGTTCTCGAGGCAGGTCTTGTCGACTAACGCCGTGCGCACCTCCACGATCCGCACGTCGTAGCCCGTCGTGGTCGCCGCCACCGTGCCGGGCACGGGTCTCCATCCCGACCCGAAGCTGACCGAGGCCGAGTACAGCACCGTGACGCCCACGGGATAGGTGCCGCGTGCGGTGTAGACATGGGTGGTCGGAGTCGGAGTGAATTCGGCCTGATCGAGTGCGGACCACGCGGCCCCACCGGTCGAGGTCGTGCGGACGCTGCCGTCGCCGTAGTCGAAGCGGAACCCGGCGGGCACGAACCGCACGACGACGTCATAGTCGAACAGCACTCCGGGGATCTGCTGTTCGGATGCCGCCGCCACCAGGTTCGTCGGCATGCCCACCACGCCGAGACCGAGCGGTTCACCCGTCAGCGTCGGGCGCGCCGGCACGAACGACACCAGATCGGCCAGCGTCACATCGGGCAGCCCGACGACGTCGTACACGATGTCACAGCGGTTCAGCGGGCAATCGGTCGGTTCCGGCGCCGGTTCTGGAGCGGATGCCTCGGGTCCGGTCGGTCGCGACGGTGCGGCGTCACCGGTGCCGGGCTGGGTCACGTAGCCGCCGATGTCGATCTGGGTGCCGGAGTTCTCGACAGTGCACTGCGTCCACATTGTCGACCCGTCGCACGTCGAGACGTCCATCGCGCCGAGCTGCGAAGCGAGCAGAATTGTTGCGACGCACGCTATGAGATGCTGCACGAGTTGGTCTCGATCGCGTTGCTGGCGGAGATTTTCAACCCTGTGTCCGACTGATCGTCGGAGACAAACGAGATCTCGACCGTGTAGCTCGTTGGCCGATCGTGGGCGACGACGGATTTTCCTTCACCGTCGTTGACGGTGACGGCCGAGACATCGGTGCAGGCAAGCGCGACGACGGCTGCCGTGTCGTTTGCGATCGACTGCCCCTGAAAGCGGGTGATCGCAGTTTCCCCGCTCACAGTCCAACCGTCCGCGTGCATCTTGGACAGCGACTTGCGCTCACCCGCGTTGGCATCCCCGGTCGTCCACGCATAGACCTCTTCGAACGTCTCCGGGTCGCTCAGATCCACCTGGTTCAGCGCGTCGACGTAGCTCCGGTACGTCTCCTCGGCGGCGGCGAATGCCTCGTCCTCGCTGGAGAAGAGGGGAGTGGAGGTGACCGGCTGCGGCTGGCCGCCGCATCCGCTCATCACGGCGCACACGAGCGCAATCGCAACGATCGCGACGGCGCGGGGGATCTTCACGCGACTACCGTAACCGGGCGGCTCTCGACGCGGCCGAGTTATCCACAACCGCCGTCGCAGGCCCACTGCCATACTGAGCGCATGAAGCTCTCGAGACTCGTCGCGACCGCTGCCGTCATCGCCCTCGCGGTCGGGCTCAGCGCGTGCGCGCAGCAGGAGACTCCCGTGATCGCACCCGTGACCAAGGACGTAGGCGACCTGCAGGGAACGACGGTGGATCTCGTCGTCGGGCAGGTACTCAACATCAACACGGGCGACCTCGCCGTCGACAGTTACTCCGGCGCCGTCGAAGACACCTCGGTGGCGGAGTTCGTCGCCGGACGCACAGATGGCAGCGCGACCTTCAACCCCGGCGTGACGGCGCTCGCCGAGGGCACGACGAAGGTCGTGCTCTCCAACAGCGACGGCGGCATCCAGGACGTCACCTTCACGGTGGACGTCACAGCCGCGAAATAGGGCTTATTCACGGCTGTCACATCCCCGTGACGGCATGTACACCTGCTTAGACTGACCTCAGCGATCGGCATCTGCCTTTGGCTTTCACCCCCGGACCCGCGTTCCGCGAGTTTGCCCGATCGAGTGGGTTTGCCATCGCAACTATCTCCGTACCCGAATCCCGCCTCGGCCCGATTCGGACGACGTACGCCGGAAAAGACTCGTTCCCGCCGATCACGCGCGCGTACACGGAGGTGTCGCAGCTCGTCCGCGAAACCGGCCTCCTCGCACGCGAGCGCTGGTTCTACGCGCTGGTGGGCACCGCCCTCCTGCTCGGTTTCGGCGGTGTGATCACCGGCTTCATCCTCCTGGGTGACACCTGGTACCAGCTGCTGATGGCCGGTGCCCTCGGCATCCTGTTCACGCAGGTCGCCTTCCTCTCCCACGAAGCCGCGCACAAGGCGATCCTCGTCTCCGGTACCGGCAACGAGCGGCTGGCGCGTTTCCTCGCGGCCGGCGTCGTCGGCATCAGCCTGAGCTGGTGGAACTCCAAGCACACCCGTCACCACGCGAACCCGAACCGCGTCAGCAAGGATCCCGACATCGAAGTCGACACGATCCGCTTCCTCGAAGAGGATGCCGCGAAGGTCACCGGCCCCATGGGTTTCATCACCCGCCGCCAGGGTTGGCTGTTCTTCCCACTGCTGACGCTCGAAGGCCTGAACCTGCACTATCTCGGCCTGAAGCACCTGCTCGGCAAAGGCGAGGTCAAGAACCGCTGGACCGAGCTGGGCCTCATCGCGCTGCGCTTCGCGCTGTACCTCACCCCGATCTTCCTCTTCCTGCCCGTGGGCATGGCGTTCGCGTTCATCGGCGTGCAGCTGGCGGTCTTCGGCGTCTACATGGGCGCCTCGTTCGCGCCGAACCACAAGGGCATGCCGATCATCGACGCCGATGCGAAGCTCGACTTCTTCACCAAGCAGGTGCGCACCTCCCGCAACGTCTCGGGCGGCTGGATGGCCACGATCTTCATGGGCGGGCTCAACTACCAGATCGAGCACCACCTGTTCCCGAGCATGGCGCGCCCGCATCTGGCCAAGACGCGCGAAATCGTGCGCGAGCACTGCGCCACCCTCGGCGTCCCGTACACCGAGACCACGATCCTGCAGTCCTACTGGATCGTCATCCAGTATCTGAACAAGGTCGGTCTCGCCGCGCGCGATCCGTTCGACTGCTACATCGTCGAGCGCTTCCGCAAGGTCTGAGACCTCCGGACACAGCAAAACGGTCGTCCCACCGAGGTGGGACGACCGTTTCGTCGTTCAGAGCCGAAGCTCAAGACGAGGTGGCTCAGAGCGGACGGATGTTCTCCGCCTGCAGGCCCTTGGGGCCCTGTGCCACGTCGAACTCGACCTGCTGGTTCTCTTCGAGGTTACGGAAGCCGCCCGAGGAGACGATCGCGCTGTAGTGCGCGAACACGTCGGGGGTGCCGTCGGCCGGGGCGATGAAGCCGTAGCCCTTTTCGGAGTTGAACCACTTCACGGTTCCAGTTGCCATGATGTCTTCTTTCTTTAGGTGTTCGGCACGGCTGCTGCGGTGCCTAATGACCACGCCGTGCAAGGTGTGGACAGTGGGGTCGGCCTAAGGCCGAAGTGTGAGGCGTCGCGACCACAGAGCGTGGTCGGCGCGGTGCCCGGTCGGGAGGGACGCAGGAGACGCCTGGAGCGGCGTATGGGAAATGCGAATTCGGTCTTCTCTCGCTCCGCGCCTGGGGCGTCTGGAGGTTCTTCTAAGTCGGCGCAAGCCGTCTGCGGGGGTGATCTCGGTCGATCTCCGACGTGCCACGGGGAGCGGAACCGAGGCTCTTTTCCCTGTGTGGATCAACTTTGAGCCTACACGTTCGCACTTCGTGATACAGGAAATGTCGCGATCCGTTACTCGGCGCCATTTCCCACCGGTTCTCAGGCATCGTCGCCGAGCGCTTCATGGATGCGACGCAGGTCTTCCAGCAGCGATCCGATGAGGATCCAGTGGTCGCGCGACGGGGTGGCGATCGTGAGCGGCGCGGTGAGCGCAGGAACCTCCGGGAGAGCGGATGCCGCGCCCTCGGTCTGCGCGATCCACAGCCGGGTGTCGTGTGCGGCGCGCCGCAGCTGTTCGGCGATCGCGCGCACGGCGGGTTCGGACACGAGCGTGGGGTCGTAGCGATCCCGGACGGCCCGGGTCATGCCGATCACCTGCGTCACGATGGGGCCGAAGCGGTCGAGGCGCTGGGCCAGCTCGGCATACTCGTCGCGGTACTTCCGGCCGCGAGGGTTGAGCCGGAGCGAGTCCGCACCGGCGACGATCGCGGCATCCGCGGCGTCCCGCATCGGCCGCATCAGTCGCGCCTCCAGGAGCAGCCCCTCGAGCTCGCCGGACGTCTGGGGACGCTCGAGGGCGGCCGCGAGGCGCTCGAGCGACACGGCCAGCTCTTCTCCGAGGCCGTCGACGGCGTCCCGCGCGGGCTTGATCGCGACCGGCGGTACGAGGGCGAGGTTGACGACGATGCCGATGATGGCGCCGATGATCGTCTCGAGGATGCGGTCGACGGCGTAGTTCGGGGTGGCGGCGCCGAGTGCGAGGACGAGCATGGCGCTGATCGCGACCTGGTTCGTCGTGGCGGAGGTCATCCGCAGCGCCCACGCCACGATCAGCGCCGCGACGATCGCGAGGAGTACCACCCACGTGGCCGGCCCGAGGAGCAGACCGAGGAGCGATGCGACCACAACGCCCGTGATGACGCCGATGCTGCGCTCTACGGCCTTGCTGAGCGACTGGTTGAGGCTGGGCTGCACCACCAGCAGCGCCGCGATG
This sequence comes from Microbacterium sp. Root61, assembly GCF_001427525.1. Taxonomy (NCBI): domain Bacteria; kingdom Bacillati; phylum Actinomycetota; class Actinomycetes; order Micrococcales; family Microbacteriaceae; genus Microbacterium; species Microbacterium sp. Root61. The sequence goes on from NZ_LMGU01000001.1 coordinate 156,856, forward strand.
GCGGCGAACACCGGCGGCGGACCTTCGATGAGCCAGCCCGCCACCAGCCAGGCCAGCACGGCTGCGACCGCGGACTTCGTCACCTGGAGCAGTGGCGTCCGGTGAGTCGCTCGGATGGCGGCGGGCATGCGCATGGCTCCACGGTAGGCCCGCGGTCGCTCGCGGTGTGGCCACGGCGCGACCGTAGGCTGGAACGGCGCTCCCGCGCACGAGGAAGGGGACGACGGATGGACATCGAGCACGAGGCATCCGATGCCGTCCTCTCCCGTCCGGGGTTCGCCCTGATCCGCGGCACGGACCGGTGCCCGTGCGGCACAGGTCGCTCTCTGGACGGATGCTGCGGCCCGGCGCTGCGCGGAACCCCGCCGGCGACGGCCGAAGCCCTGATGCGTTCGCGCTACACCGCGTTCGTCCTGGGCGATGCGGCGTACCTACTCGGATCGTGGCATCCCGGCACGCGTCCTGAGACGCTCGACCTGGATCCGATGCTGCGCTGGCGCGGACTCGAGATCGAGGATGTCGAGTCCGGGGTCGCGGGAGACAAGCGCGGCTTAGTGGCGTTCCGCGCGCGCTGGCGCGACGGTCGCGAGGAGGGGGCGCTGCGGGAACGCAGTCGCTTCGTCTTCCAGAGCGACCGCTGGTGGTACCTCGACGGCGTCATCGACTGACCCACCGGCGTGAGGGCGCGGTAGCGTCGTTCCATGACGACTCAGCTCGAGAAAGCACAGTCCCTCGCGGCCCTCTACGCGGCACCGGCGATCGTCCGCCTGGTGAACGTGTGGGATGTCGTATCGACCCGCGCCGTCGCCGCTATGCCGGAGTCGCGCGCCATCGCGACCGCTGGCCACTCGATCGCCGCGTCGTACGGCTACGCCGACGGCGAGATCCCGCTCGATCTGACGCTCGGCATGGTCTCGCGCATCGTGGAGGCGACCGAGCTGCCCGTCACGGCCGACCTCGACGACGGCTACGCGGACCCGGGCGAGACCGTGCGACGCGTCATCCAGGTGGGTGTCGTCGGTGCGAACGTCGAAGACCGCCTCCGACCGCTCGCCGAGTCGGTCGCCCGCGTCGAGGCCGTCATCCGGGCGGGCGAGCAGGAGGGCGTGCCGTTCGTGCTCAATGCCCGCACCGACGCCTTCGTGCGCGCCGGAGATCGGCCGCTGGCCGAATCGATCGCCGACGCCATCGAGCGCGGTCGTGCCTATCTCGATGCCGGAGCGAGCCTCGTGTTCGTGCCCGGCATCCTGAACGCCGACGTCACCCGCGAACTGGTAGCCGGCATCGGCGAGCGCAAGGTCAGCGTCATCGGCCTGCCCGGAGCCCTCACCGCCGCCGAGTACGAGGCGCTCGGAGTCGCGCGCATCTCGTATGGTCCGCTCCCGCAGCGGGTCTCGCTCAACGCGCTGTACGACCTCGCCACGGATCTGTACGCGGACGGCTCCGTCCCGCGGACGCTGCGCCCGCTGAACTGAGGGATGCCGCGGCCGGCAGCGCGCTCGTCGCTCCGGCGATCGTGGACTTGTACGCTCGGACCATGCTTGCCACCGTCATCCACGCTCCCCGTGACATCCGTGTCGAACAAGTCCCGGATCCCGTGCTGTCCACCGGCGCCGACGCCATCGTGCGCGTCGTGGCCGCCTGCGTCTGCGGCTCCGACCTCTGGCCGTACCGCGGAGTCACGCCGACGGATCAGCCGCACCGCATCGGACACGAGTTCGTCGGCATCGTCGAGGCCGTCGGCCCCGAGGTCGCCCAGGTCAGGGTGGGCGACTTCGTCATCGCCCCGTTCTACGTCTGCGACGGCACCTGCATCAACTGCCGCAACGGCGTGAGCACGTCGTGCGTGCAGGGCGGATGGTGGGGGAGCGATGCCGCCGTCGGCGGCTTCGCCGACGGCGGTCAGGGCGAGAAGGTGCGGGTTCCGCTCGCGGACGGCACGCTCGCCGTCGTGCCCGGACCGATCGCCGACGACGAGATCCCGGGCCTGCTGACGTTGAGCGACGTGATGGGGACCGGCCACCACGCGGCCGTGTCCGCCGGCGTCGTCGCAGGCGACAGTGTCGCCGTGGTCGGCGACGGCGCGGTCGGACTGTGCGCGATCATCGCGGCGAAGCGGCTCGGCGCGACCACGATCATCGCCATGTCGCGGCACCCGAAGCGTCAGGAGCTCGCCCGCAAGTTCGGCGCGACCCACATCGTCGAGGAGCGCGGCGACGACGGCGTCGCGCGCGTCCGCGAGCTCACGGGCGGCATCGGCGCCGACCGCGTCCTGGAGTGCGTCGGCACCAAGGAGTCCATGGACCAGGCGCTGCGCTCGACCCGGCCCGGCGGCATGGTCGGATATGTCGGCGTGCCCAACGGCGGCCCCGAGCTGCCGGTGCGCCAGATGTTCAACCGCAACGTCGGTGTCAACGGCGGCGTCGCGCCGGTCCGCGGCTACATCGAGGAGCTCCTGCCCGATGTTCGGTCCGGGGCGATCCAGCCAGGGCTCGTCTTCGACCTCGAGCTTCCGCTCACCGAGGCCGCCGCGGCCTACGCCGCGATGGACGAGCGTCAGGCGACGAAGGTGCTGCTGCGGCCGTAGTCGTCAGGGTTCCCGGCGGAACCGCGGCCCCCGATAGCCGTCGCGGTCGACCAGCTCGTCCCACATGGAGCGCGGGCGCACCCACAGGCGGCCGTCACCGTCGAGCGGGCGGTACACGACGTGCTCCTCCTCGGTCTCGCTGTGCAGAGCGGTCCCGATCACCTCGTAGCGGGCTCCTTTGAAGTGCCGGTAGACACCGGGCTCGACGTCGGTCATCCGTCGAGCCTACGCAGGCCACGAGGGCATCCCGAGTCCGGGACGCCGATTCGGGGGTAGCGTCGGGGGAACGGGCGGGGACACGACACGGAGGAGCTGCCATGGCGAGGATCGCACTCATCGGCGGACACGGAAAGGTCGCCCTGCTGCTGGCGCCGCTCCTGGTCGCGCGGGGAGACCGTGTCAGCGCGGTCATCCGCAACGCCGCACATGCCGAAGACGTCGCGGCGACGGGCGCGGAGCCCGTCGTGGCCGACGTGGAGCGCCTCGATCGCGAAGAGTGGATCCGGCTCCTCGCCTCACACGATGCCGTCGTGTGGGCTGCCGGCGCCGGGGGAGGCAGCCCGGCCCGCACCTACGCGGTGGACCGCGACGCGGCCATCCTGTCGATGGACGCGGCGGCGGAGAGCGGTGTCCGTCGCTACGTGATGGTGTCGTACTTCGGCGCGGCGATCGATCACGGTGTCCCGGCGGACAACTCCTTCTTCGCGTATGCCGAGTCCAAGGCCGCCGCCGATGCGCACCTGCGCGCGTCCGAGTTGGACTGGACGATCCTCGCGCCCAGCGCTCTGACGTCGGACCCGCCGACGGGCCGCATCGAAGCGGCATCCGCCGTCTCAGGGAGCGTGAGCCGTGCCGACGTCGCCGGCGTGGTCGCCGCTGCCCTGGCGGACCCGTCGACCGTCGGCCGCACCATCCGCTTCAACTCCGGCGAGGTTCCCATCGCGGAGGCGATCGCCGCGGCATCCGCGTGACGATGGCGACCGGCGACCTCGCCGAGTTCGAGCGGCTGCTCGCCGAGCTCCGACGCGACCTCGAGGCGACCGTCGCGACCGACGATGCACGGCTGGACGCGATCCGGTCGGCGCGGTCGGACGCCAACGACGACGACGAGCACGATCCGGAAGGCGCGACCCTGTCGGCGGAGTGGTCGCGGGCGGAGGGACTGCACGAGGGCGCGGTGCGTGAGCTCGAGGAGGTCGCGCACGCCGAGCAGCGCCTACGCGACGGCCGCTACGGCGTGTGCGAGGGCTGTGGCCGAGGCATCCCGCCCGAGCGGCTGCGCATCCGTCCGGCCGCGCGATTCTGCGTCGCGTGCGCGGCGCTCAGGACCTGATGAGACGGGTGGGAACAGCCCCGGAAGGACCCCTCGGAGAGGCTGCCTGATCGTCCCGCAGCGCGGGCCCGGATTCTGATACCCTGGAGTGTCACGCGCGTGGCTCTTCTGTCATGCGCTCGTGACACCGCAATCAAAATCCACTTGCTTCGGCTTGCGTGTCGTTTCGCTTGTTCGCTCCGCGATCGAGATGAACGCCATCGCGTGCTGAGCCCGAGACCCCAACCCAACAAGGACAACCCACTACATGACTATCGCAACGACCGCCCCGGCCACCAAGCAGGTCGCCATCAACGACATCGGATCTGCTGAGGACTTCCTGGCCGCGGTCGAGAAGACCCTCAAGTTCTTCAACGACGGAGACCTCATCGAAGGCACCGTCGTGAAGATCGACCGCGACGAGGTCCTCCTCGACGTCGGTTACAAGACCGAGGGTGTCATCCCCTCCCGCGAGCTTTCGATCAAGCACGACGTCGACCCCAACGAGGTCGTCAAGGTCGGCGACGCGGTCGAGGCCCTCGTTCTCCAGAAGGAGGACAAGGAAGGCCGCCTCATCCTGTCCAAGAAGCGTGCTCAGTACGAGCGTGCATGGGGCGACGTGGAGAAGATCAAGGAGAACGACGGTGTTGTCACCGGTTCCGTGATCGAGGTCGTCAAGGGTGGCCTCATCGTCGACATCGGCCTCCGTGGCTTCCTGCCGGCGTCGCTCATCGAGCTGCGCCGCGTCCGCGACCTGACGCCGTACCTCGGCCAGGAGATCGAGGCCAAGATCCTCGAGCTCGACAAGAACCGCAACAACGTCGTGCTCTCGCGCCGCGCCCTGCTCGAGCAGACGCAGTCCGAGTCGCGCACCACGTTCCTCAACAACCTGCACAAGGGTCAGGTTCGCAAGGGCACGGTCTCCTCGATCGTCAACTTCGGTGCATTCGTCGACCTGGGCGGCGTGGACGGCCTCGTGCACGTCTCCGAGCTGTCCTGGAAGCACATCGAGCACGCATCCGAGGTCGTCGAGGTCGGCCAGGAGGTCACCGTCGAGATCCTTGAGGTCGACCTTGACCGCGAGCGCGTCTCCCTGTCGCTGAAGGCGACGCAGGAGGACCCGTGGCAGGTCTTCGCCCGTACCCACGCCATCGGCCAGGTTGCACCGGGTAAGGTCACCAAGCTCGTTCCGTTCGGTGCGTTCGTGCGCGTCGCAGACGGCATCGAGGGTCTCGTGCACATCTCGGAGCTCTCCGGCAAGCACGTCGAGCTCGCCGAGCAGGTCGTGTCGGTCGGCGAAGAGGTCTTCGTCAAGATCATCGACATCGACCTCGAGCGTCGTCGCATCTCGCTGTCGCTCAAGCAGGCCAACGAGGCGATCGACCCGTTCGGCACCGAGTTCGACCCGGCCCTCTACGGCATGGTCACGGAGTACGACGAGAACGGGGAGTACAAGTACCCCGAGGGCTTCGACCCCGAGACCAACGCCTGGAAGGAAGGCTCGGACGAGGCTCGCGAGAAGTGGGAGCAGGAGTACGCCGCTGCTCAGGCTCGCTGGGAGCAGCACAAGGCTGCCGTCGCCAAGGCCCTCGAGGCCGAGGCGAACGCTCCGGCCATCGAGTCCGGCTCGTCCTCGTTCTCCTCGGAGAGCACCGGCGGCGGAACGCTCGCCGATGACGAGGCCCTCGCCGCTCTGCGCGAGAAGCTCTCGGGTCGCTGATCCACTAGATCTGCACTCACAGCAACGAAAGGGTCGGAACCTCCGGGTTCCGGCCCTTTCGGCGTCCCCGCGGATGTCCGTGGCCGCGCGTAGCCTGAGGCCGTGCCCCCGACCTCGGACTCTTCGCGCTGCCTCGTCGACGAGGGATGCCGCGGCGCGGTGTCCGTCGACGCCCCCATCGCGCTCTGCGAGCACCACCTCGCCGTCGCGGCGGATTGGGCCGCGCGTGAACAGGGCGTCACGGACCTGCTGCCGATGCCCTGTCGGCTGTGCGGCTCGCGCGTCGGAGTGCGCTACCCGTCCGGATGGGTCTGCGCGATCTGCGACTGGCAGGCGGGGGACGTGATCGACCAGGAGCTTCCGCCGCCGCGCGTCGACGTGGTCTATTACCTGCGTGCCGAGGGCCGCGTGAAGATCGGCACGACCGCGAACCCGCGCCAGCGCTTGACCGCCATCTGGCACGACGAGCTCCTCGCGTTCGAACGTGGAGACCGTCGCCTCGAGCAGCATCGTCATGCGCAATTCACCGACGAGCGCTTCGACCGGACCGAGTGGTTCCGGTATTCCGACGCGATCCGCGCCCACATCGACACCCTGCGCGGTGGCCGAGAAGGCCCGTGGGACCTCTACGCCCGCTGGTACAGCGAGGCTCTCGCGCTGCGCGGCTGAGATCCCGACGTGCCAGTGCGACTGAAAGGGTCTCCGGGCCGATAACGTCGTCCTATGTCCACTGCCCGGAGCTTCGCCGCCGCGCGTTCGCGCGCCGCCGCGCGTGGTGTCACGGCCGAAACCGACAACATGCGCGGGCGCACGGCATCCCTCAATCAGCTCCTCTTCGGCGGCGTCGTCCTCGTGCTGACGATCCTCGTCGCCGTCACGGACTTCCCGGGCGACATGACGCTGTTCTTTCTCGGCGTGGTCATCGTGTTCCTCACCACCGGGGCGACGCTGATGGTGCCGTGGAGCCGGATACCGCTGGCGTGGATGGCGATCATTCCGACCGTCGACATCCTGGCGATCGCCCTCCTGCGCGCATCGAGCTCGACCTCCGGGTTCGGGCTGCTCTGGGTGTTCCCTGCGTTGTGGCTTCCGGTGAGCTTCGGCATCCTGGGGCTGATCGGCGGCGTAGTCTCCATCACGGTGCTGTTCGTGTTGACGATCGTGGCCAACCCGGAGGAGGCCTTCGGCTACTCGAGCGTGCTGCTGCCACTCGTGATCGTCGCGGTCAGCGGGTCGAGCTACCTCACCGCGCGCCGCTCCGCCGCGCAGCGCAGCCTGCTCGGCAAACAGGCTGGCCTGCTCGGGCGTGCCCTGGAGCGGACGCGCCGCCAGGAGCAGATGGTGACCGAGGTTCTGGATGCCGTGGACTTCGGCGTCATCCGCATCGCGCCCGGCGGATCGGTGTCGGTCACCAATGAGGCGCACGCCCGCATCCAGCAGGCCGTCCAGCACGATCAGCCCCGTGCGGGATCCGCGTTCCGCGCCGATGGCGTCACGCCGGTGCCCGAGGGGGAGCTGCCCTTGGAGCGGGCGCTGCGGGGCGAAGCATTCGACGGGCAGATCACCTGGTTCGGCGAGTCCCGCGACGACCGCCGCGCGCTCAGCGTGACCGTGCGGCGACTGACCGATCGTGACGGTGCGGATGCCGGCGCTGTGCTGGTCTCGCGTGATGTCACGATCGAGCTGAACGCGCTGCGCGCGCGCGATGAGCTCGTCGCGTCGGTCTCGCACGAGCTGCGCACGCCGCTCACCTCGATCCTCGGCTACCTCGACCTCGCCCTCGACGACGCCGCGGTGCCGGCATCCGCGCGGCGGGGCCTGGAGATCGCAGAGCGCAACGCGGAGCGGCTGCTGCAGATCGTGGCCGACATCCTGCGCGCCTCGAGCGCGTCGCAGAGCTCGGTCGAGCTGACGATCACCCCGCAGAACGTCGATGTCGCCGAGGTGATGCGGGCGGCGGTGGAGTCGCTTCAGCCGCGGGCCGCCGAGCGCGCCGTCTCGATCGATGAGGCCGGCCTCGAGCCCGCGCACGCGTACGCCGACCCCATCCGTCTCCGGCAGGTCGTGGACAACCTGCTCGCCAACGCCGTTAAGTACAACCGCGACGGGGGATCGATCACCGTCGGCTGCACGGTCGACGGCGACTCCTCCTGGATCCTCGTGCGCGATACCGGGGTGGGGATGACCGAGGAGGAGATCGCCGGCCTGTTCGAGCGCTTCTACCGCGGCCAGTCCGCGCGCCAGGCTGGCGTGCACGGGACCGGACTGGGCCTCGCGATCAGCCGCGACATCGTTCGGGCACACGGTGGCGACATCACTGTCCGCAGTATCGCCGGCGCCGGCTCGACGTTCATCGTGCGGCTGCCGTCCTCCCGCGCATCCGCATCGCTGGCCCCGCGCCTGCCTACCACGCTCACTCAGCTCACCGATGAAGGAATGGACGCATGAACCTGGATCTCGTGTCGGTGTCGATCATGAGCGCGCTCGTGATCAACGTGAGCGGCATCGTCTTCCTCGTGGAGACGCTGATCCGCCGCGACGAGGGCGCCGGCCGCATCTGGGCGCTGGCTTTCCTCGCCGGGATGCTCACGACGCTCGCCTATCTCGTCTGGGCGTACGACTCATCGGCATGGTGGGCGATCGCGATCGGCAACGCAGCCTTCGTCGCCAACGCCGGATGCATGTGGCTCGGATGCCGCAGCTACAACGATCGACGGATGACCGGCGCGACGCTCGCCGTTGTCGGAATGGTTGTGGCGACCTTCCTCGCGGCATTCCTGCGCGGCCCCGACGGGGGCGACTGGGCGGGCGCCCTCTGGATGTTCGTCGGGCTGATCGTCTTCGCCGGAGTCGGAGCGGCGGAGGCGCTGCGCGGCGAGATGGGCGGCATCCGGACCGCGTGGGGGCTCGCATTCGTCCTCGGGCTCGAGGCCGTGTACTGCCTGGTGCGCATGATCGTCTTCCGGGTGGCCGGTCCGGAGAGCGAACTGTTCCAAGTCTGGTTCAGCACCGTGAGCATGAGTTTCGTGACCGTCACACTCACGATCGTGGCGCTCGTCGTGACCTCGGTGTTGCGCTCCCGGCGCGCACAGATCCGCGGCTACATGCGCGCCAGCGAGATCGAATGGCCCGACGACGGCGTGCTTCCCTCGTTCGCCTTCACCCGTGCGCTCCAGGAGGTCGCGCTCCGCGCCGAGCGCCGGTCGGAGCTCGTCGCGGTCATCGCGGTCCGCATCGACGATCTCGAGCAGATCTCGACCGCTTTCGGGGGCGACGTCGTGCGGTCCGTCATCGGCTCATGGCGCACCGGGGTGCGCCGATACGCACCGTCGAGCTCGCTCGTGGGCGAGGACGGCCCGGACGGGCTCGTGGTCGGCGTGGTCAGTGTCTCCGCCGCGGATGCCCGTCGACAGGCGGCACAGATCTATCGCGGACTGTTCGAGGAGCTCGGCTCGGTGACAGACGGGATCATCCCGGTCGTCGGGGTCGGCGTAGCCCTGAGCGACACCTCCGGCTTCGACATCGACGAGCTGGTGCGGGTGGCGCGGGATGCCGCCACCAGCGCCGCGCTGAGCGTCGAGTCGTCGGTCCTGGTCGGCGAGGCCGTCAGGGAGGACGTCAGTCGGCGGTGAGACGGTAGCCGACGCCGCGGACCGTCTCGATCCACTGCGGATCGCGCGGGGATTCGCCGAGCTTGCGGCGGATGTTGGCCATGTGGACCTCGATCGCGCGGGCATCGCTGTCGCTGAGGAACTCGGTCCCCGTGTAGCGTTCGCCTCGGAGCATCAGCGCGAGCTCGCCCTTGGTGCGTACGCGACGCCCACCCTCGAGGAGCTCAGCGAGAAGGTCGAACTCGCTGCGTGTGAGATCGAGTTCATCCTCGTGGAGCATCGTGATCCGGTTGTCGGGGTGCAGCCGGAGGCCTTTGTGGTGGAGCCATCCCGTCTCGGGGTGGCTCGTCGCGGGAGTGGACGGCACGACCGGAGCCGCGGTGGGCGGGGCGGTCGCGACGGTGGCGGTGTGCACGCGCGGCCGACGCAGCATCGCCTCGATGCGGGCGCGCAGCTCACGAGGACGGAACGGCTTGGTCACGTAGTCGTCGGCACCGGATTCGAGTCCGATGAGGGCGTCGATCTCCTCCGTGCGGGCCGTCAGCATGACGATGTACGTGGTGCTGGAGGCGCGGATGCGCTTGGCCGCCTCGAACCCGTCCATGCCGGGCATGTTGACATCCAGCGTGGTGACGATGGGCTGCACCCGCTGGACGAGCTCGATGCCTTCGAGCCCCGTCATCGCGGTGTGGACCGTGAAACCGGCCTGTTCCAGCACATCGGCCAGGAGAGAGCGGATATCCGCCTCATCCTCGATCACCACGGCAACGCGCGCTTCCTCCACCGATCCACCCCTTGCGCGCGGACCTGCTGTCGTGTGGGGGTCCGCGACCTCGGTCAGGATATCCCAGAACAGACGCGAGAACGGTTCACCGGCCATGCTCGATGCCCCTCACTGTGCCGCCCGCCGGATCGACGGACCGGCCGGCCGTGTCGTCGTGAAGGTCACCGGGGAGGCCGCCCCCACGGCCGCCCCGGTGTGGCGCCCTGCGCGTCGCTCGCCCCCAGCGAGTGACGCGGCTTCGGCGCGTCTCTGCGCCCCCGTACGGGAGCGGGCATGCGTCGCACCATGACATCAGCCCCAGACCGACCGTGGTGACCCCCCGAGCCACAGCGCACAGCGTGTCGATGCCGGCCAGCAGTCATGGGCCCCCGCGCGACGCGTCGCAACTTTCCCATCACTGTCCCTCCCTCGACCGGTTCGGCATCGTGTGCGTCGCGGCTGGTGCCGTGGTGCGACAGGAATGACGCTATGAGCCGCGCCTCAAGGCAGCCTCAGGGAAGTACCAAGCGATCCCGAGGATCGGGTTCCTGAGGAAAAACTGAGCCAAAATCGCGATTCGCGGATGAGGCGACCGCGGTCGTGGCATCCTCGATGCATGCCGATTGTCGCGCTCACCGGGGGCATCGCCTCCGGAAAATCCACCATCGCGCGCCGCCTCGTCGAGCACGGTGCCGTGCTCGTCGACGCGGATGCGCTCGTCCGCGAGGTCCAGCAGCCGGGCAGTCCTGTGCTCGATGCGATCGCGGCGGAGTTCGGCGAGGATGTGCTGCTGCCGGACGGCTCGCTGGATCGGGCGGCGCTCGGATCCCGTGTGTTCGGCGACCCCGACGCGGTGCGCCGGCTCAACGCGATCGTGCACCCCGCCGTCCGCACGGAGTCGACGCGACGGATGCAGGAGGCACTGGCCGCGGATCCCGCCGCGGTCGTCGTGTACGACGTGCCGCTGCTGGTGGAGGCACGAGCATCCGATCCCTGGCAGCTGATCATCGTGGCGCACGCGCCGGCCGAGGTGCGCCTGGAACGGCTCGTCAGCCTGCGAGGGATGACTGCCGAAGACGCCACCGCACGGATCGCCTCACAGGTCTCGGACGAGGCCCGCCTCGCCATCGCGGATGTCGTGATCGACACGGCGGGAACGATGGACGACACCCTCCGTCAGGTCGACGCGCTCTGGTCGGAGCTGCCGACGCGCATCGCGGAACGGGCCGCCGGCTCGGCCTAAAACGCGACATCCGTCTGATACGGCCCTGTCACGTCGCGTTCACGACCCTGGCGTAGAGTCCCCGCACGGACGCGGCACGACCGGCGGAGGGAGCGGGACAGATGACTTTGCGCACACAGGGACGGCACGCGATGCCGCCCGCACCGGACGACGGCGACTGGGACGACTTCGCCATGGGCGACTTCGAGTCCGGCGAGGACGACTCGATCTGAGGCGGCAGCCTCCGCGCTCGGCTGATACGGCTCGGCTGCCCCCGCGCTTCGGCGCCGGGGCGGCTCCGCCGTGCGCATCTTGCCCGGGGATCCGCGCAACCGAGGATGTAAAGAGCTTCACATGTAGCGGTGGGACGTGCCGTCTCGCCGTGTTTGAGTTGTCACGGTGACGGCGCACGACGCGCACCGAGAGTGGCACACAGCGTCCGCATCGGTGACACCACGAACTCTCAACGACGAGGAGGTCAATGTTGAAGACGACGAGAATGATGCGCCTGTCGCGCACCCTGACGATGGTGACTGCTATCGGTGCGACCGTTGCGCTGCTGGCCGGTTGTGCCGGATCAGCGAAGAACCCTGAACCCCAAGCGACCGCGACGAAGGGTGACACCCTCAACGTCGCGGTCCCCGCGGCGCCGACGAGTCTCGACCCCGCGAACATGGAGCAGTCCACGAGCACGTTCGCCCAGCCGGCCTACGACGCTCTCATCTTGGAGGATTCCGACGGGAAGCTGCTGCCGGGTCTCGCGACCGAGTGGCAATACCTCGACGACGAGAACAAGGTGTTCGAGCTCACGCTTCGCGAAGGGGTCACCTTCTCCGACGGATCCCCCCTGAACGCCGAGGCGCTCGTGACGAACTTCGAGTACTTCAACGAAGGCACGAGCAACGTCGGCACCTTGATCTCCGGTGGCAGTTACGAGGCGACCGGCGAGTACACAGTGACGATGACGTGGGACACCCCGCACCCTCTCGTACCGAACACGCTGACTCAGCGCTGGGTCGCGGGGATGGTCATCTCGGCTGAAGCGATCGAGTCGGACCCACAGGGCCTCGCCACTCAGACCGCGGGGGCAGGACCCTACGTGTTGGATGCCGCGGCCACGGTGTCAGGGTCGAAGTACACCTACGTCGCACGAGATGACTACTGGGCCCCGGAGGATCAGCACTGGGAGAAGATCGTGCTCACGGTCGTGGAGACCACGGATCAGCGGCTGAACGGTTTGAAGACCGGCGAGTTCGACTACGTATCGGGAGATCTGACGACCGCATCCGCTGCGGAGTCGGAGGGATTCCAGGTCGCATTCGCGCCGACGATCTTTGTCGGACTCGCACTCAACGACCGTGCAGGCACGATGTCGCCGCTCGACGATGTTCGAGTCCGTCAGGCGATCAACTTCGCGCTCGACCGTGAAACCGTTGCGGATGCGCTGGTGGGGGAGTACGGATTCGCGTCGGAGCAGACCGTCGTGCCGTCCGAGTCCGGATATGTCGAAGCGCTCGCCGGACACTACGAATACGATCCGAAGAAGGCCGAAGAGCTTCTCGCCGAGGCCGGATATCCGGATGGATTCACGCTGCCCGTGGTGGCCAGTACCTCGGCGACTCAGGCCCTGATCTCTCAGGTCATCGTGCAGCAGTTGGCGGAGGTCGGCATCACGATCGAACTGGATGCGCGTCCGTCGGCGGACTACTTCCAGGGCATGGCCGGCGCACAGTTCCCCGCCGCCGTGGTCGGATACGGTTCTCAGCCGATGTGGATGGAGTATGACGGACTGTTCGGTCCGTCCGCGGTCTTCAACCCGTTCCACACGCAGAGCGCCGAGATCGACGCGCTGTACACGGAGGCGGCCATGGCCGAGCCGGAGAAGCGTCGCGGCCTGGAAGAGGAGATCCAGTCGATTCTGGTCAAAGACGCGTGGTTCGCCCCGATGGTGTACCTCCCGGTCTTCGTCTTCGCCAGCACAGACCTCGCGCCGATCGTCTCGACGCCGGCGAGGCCTCAGGTACCGCTGCGCGAGATCGCGCCGGCCGAGTAGCCCGACAGTCGCGGGTGCCCACCCCTCGGAGTGGGCACCCGCGATACCGATCCCTGTGTCCACCCAACTGCTGAGGACCCGAATGCTGTTCAGAAGGCTCCTGAAATGGTTCGCGATGAGCGTTGTGCTGCTCTTCGCGATCTCGGCGCTCACGTTCGTCCTCGTCTCGCTGACGCCCGGCGATGCTGCGCGCACGGTCGTGGGTCCCACCGCCAGTCAAGAAAAATACGAACAGGTCCGGGCGCAGCTCGGCCTGGACCTTCCGGTCTGGGAGCAGTACATCACCTGGATCGGCGGTGTCCTGAGGGGTGACTTCGGACGTTCCCTGGTCACCGGCGTCCCCATCAGCGAGATCCTCCAGGACCGCATCGAGCCGACGATCGTGCTCATGCTCTGCACGTTCGTGTGCGCTTCCTTGCTGGGCATCACGTTCGGTGTCCTGTCAGCCTCCAAGGGCGGGTGGCTCGGAAAGTCATCCGATGTCGCAAGCCTGCTCGGGATGGCGGTACCGACGTTCTGGATCGGGCTCGTGCTGGCGGCCGTCTTCGCCGTCCAGCTCCGACTTCTGCCGACCAGCGGCTACACCCCTTTGGTGGACGGCTTCGGCCCCTGGCTGCAGCACATGATTCTCCCCGTCGTCACGCTGACGCTCGGCGGGACTGCTCTCCTGGCCAAACAGACCCGTGACGCGGTGGCCGAGCAGTTGGCGCAACCGTACGTGGTGCTTTTGCGGGCGCACGGTGTCTCGGAGCGCACGATCGTGTGGCGGCACGCGCTGCGCAACGCCGCGGTTCCCATCGTGACGATCCTCGGAATGAAGATGATCGGCCTGACCTCCGGCACGGTCCTCATCGAAACGGTCTTCGTCATACCCGGGCTCGGGGGGTACTCGGTCAACGCCACGTTGCTGCATGATCTGCCCGTCGTGCAGATCATCACGCTCATCTTCACGGTCGTGATCGTCGTCACCAACCTGGTGGTCGAGATCGTCTACAGCAGGCTGAACGTCAAGGAGACCACGGCATGACCGAGCTCACCACGGCAGGCCCGATCTCGCAGCGGCCGCCGGATCCGCCCATCGGCCCCACAGATACGCGCACGGTGCAGCCACTTCGGCGGCTGCTTGCCAAACGACCACAGGTTTGGGCGTGCGGCGTGATTCTGGTGGTGGTCGTGCTGGCGGTGGCGCTGGCGCCCTGGATCGCCCCGCACGACCCTCTGGCCCAGAACCTGACAGCGATCCTGCAGGGTCCGAGCAGCACGTATCCGCTGGGGACAGACGACCTCGGACGAGACGTCCTCTCCCGCCTGCTGTACGGCGGACGAACCACTCTGCTCGGTGTCGTGCAGGCAGTGGTCGTCTTTCTCGTGGTCGGAGCGACCGCGGGGCTCGTCGCCGGCATGTCACGGGGCATGGCCGACGGGGTCTTGACACGTGGAGCGGAAGTGATGCTCTCGATCCCGAGCTTCATCATCATCCTCGTGGTGCTCACCATCATTCCGGGCAGCATGACGACGGCGATGATCACGGTCGGCATTCTGACGAGTCCGTTGCTGATGCGCGTCGTCCGTGGGAACACCCGCATCATCCGAAATGAGCTCTACGTTCGCTCGGCGCGCTCGATGGGGCTGTCGGAGACGCAAGTGACCGTGCGTCATGTCCTGCCGCGATTGGGGGGCCCGATCATCGTCCAGGCGACGATCTTCGCCGGCGCGGTGATCATGGTCGAGACGGGACTGGGCTATCTCGGATTCGGGGAGCGGCTCCCCAATCCCAGTTGGGGAAACCTGGTGACCACGGCGAGCGAGAACATCAATCGTCAGCCGTGGCTACTCATCCCCACCGGGGGCATCATCATCACGGTCGTGCTGTGCCTGACTCTGCTCGGAGATGGTCTGCGCGATGCCGTCGCCGAGCGGTGGACCGGGACGATGCCGACCCCACGGTCTCTGCGGAAGGCCAGGAAGGCCGCCAAACGTGCGAGCGCCGCCAAAACACAAGCGACAACCGCTGATGCCGACCGCGTCGAAACGGGGGCGGCTCCGATCCTTCGGGTCCGAGGACTCACCGTCGTCACGGACACCCCGTCGGGACCGCTCACCCTCGTCGAGGACGTCACCTTCGACGTGCGCGCAGGGGAGACACTGTGCCTCGTCGGGGAGTCCGGATCGGGCAAGTCGATCACGGCACTCTCCATCCTCGGCCTCACACGCGGCCCGCGCGTCACAGTCGGTGAGATCTGGGTCGGCGATACGGAGATCTCGCATCTCCCTGCCGGCGAGCTCGCAGCCGTGCGCGGTGCTCGATTCGGCTACATCACGCAGGACCCGCAGCCTTCGCTGGACCCCTCGGTCCGGGTCGGTGATCTGCTCGCCCAACTTGTCCGACTACATACCGGCGTCGGCGTGCGCAGTTCACGTCGGCGTGCGATCGAACTGATTGAGACGGTCGGCATACCGGAGCCGGAGACCGTTGCGCGACGATATCCCCATCAGCTCTCCGGAGGGATGGCGCAGCGCATCGTCATTGCCGCGGCGCTGTCCGGAAATCCAGACATCCTGATCGCGGACGAGCCGACCACTGCTCTGGATGTCACGGTGCAGGCCGAGATCCTCGGGCTGCTGCACCGTCTCAGTCAGGGGTCGGGCGAGCTCTCCCTCCTCCTCATCACCCACGATTGGGGGGTGGTTGCCGATATCGCCGACCGCGTCGCCGTCATGTATCGCGGACGTGTGGTGGAGCAGGCCGCGACGACGGAGGTGTTCTCGGCGCCGCAGCACGCATTCACACGGGGAATGCTCGACCACGAGCCCGACCGCCAAGACCGAAGAGCGCGCGCGACGGAGTCCATCGAGAGCCCACTGCTGGTCGTGGACGATCTGCGTGTGGACTACGCGTCTCGTGACGCGGGGGGCCGCCGCACCACGCTCCACGCGGTCAAGGGCGTGACGCTGAGCATCGCACGCGGTCGCACCCTCGGATTGGTCGGCGAATCGGGGTCGGGGAAGTCGACCGTGGGTTCGGCGATCGCTGGTCTGGTGCCGGTCTCCGGCGGCAGCTTGCTGTTCGGAGGAGAGGAGATCGCCCACGCGAGCAAGCAGCGTCGGCGGCAGCTCACGAGCGAGATCCAGGTCATCTTCCAAGATCCTTACGGGTCGTTGAACCCGGTGCGGACCGTCGGTGCGACCCTGACGGAACCACTGACCCGCGCGCACGGACTGAGCGCTGCGCAGGCGAGGGAGCGTGTTCGCACCACTCTCGAGCGCGTCGGGCTCGACGCCTCGGCCGGCGCCAGATATCCCGCCCAGTTCTCCGGCGGCCAACGTCAGCGGATCGCGATCGCGCGCGCTCTCGTTCTCGAACCGAAGCTGATCGTCTGTGACGAACCGGTGAGCGCGCTGGACCTGTCGATACAGGCCCAGGTCCTCGATCTGCTCTCTGAACTGCAAAGGGACCTCGGCGTCGCTTATCTGTTCATCTCCCACGATCTGTCGGTCGTGCGCAACTTCTGCGATGAACTGGCGGTCATGTATCGCGGAGAGATCGTCGAAGCGGGAGAGACCGAGTCCGTGTGCGCGGACCCGACCCACCCGTACACGCGGTCACTTCTGCAGGCCGCCCCGATCGCCGACCCCGCGCTGCAGCGCGGCCGGTCGCTGGATACAGTGAGGTACACCGGATGAAGCCTGCCCCCGCAGAACTGACTGCGCTGCTCCCCGAGCCCGTCGCCCGTTTCGTGCACGAGCACCCGGATGACGACCTGTCCCACCTGTCGGTGTCCGAGCGGCGACGCTATGCGCTCGCCTTGGCGGACTTGACCTTTCTGCGCTACAGCCGACCCGCGGTCGCGGTCGGCTCGGTGCGGGAGGTCGTGATGGGTGAAGGATCGGCTTCGGTGCGGTGCAGGCTCTATCTTCCTAACGACTGGCAGGGAGGATTGCATGTTCATCTGCACGGTGGTGGCTTCTGGGCGGGCACCATCGATGAACTCGTGACCGATGCGATCTGCCGACGACGCGCCGTCGAGGGCGAAGTCGCCGTCCTCGCCGTCGACTATCGACTCGCTCCCGAGAATCCGTTTCCTGCAGGCTTGGAAGATGCGCTCCTCGTGCTCGACGCGGCGTTGTCGACGTCGCAGGGGATCGGCCACGACCCGCGAAACGTCTCGCTCGGAGGGGTGTCAGCAGGCGGGAACCTCGCCGCCGCCGCAACGATCGAGCTCGGTGAGCGAGCCCGGCTCCTGCGTGTGCTGCTGCTGGAGGTCCCGGCGGTGGACCTTTCGCCCTCGGCGCTGCCGGACCTGGCGGACAGGTCGACCCGCGAAGAGTACGAACAGCTTCTCGCCCTCTATCTGCAGGGAAACGCAGAACCGCTGGACCACAGGGTCTCGCCTCTCTATGCGAGCGACCTCACGCGCTTCCCGTACACGTACATACGTGTCTCGGAGTTCGACGCCCTGCGTCCGGGAGCTGAGCGCTTCGCCGCACGCCTGCGTGGAGCGGGCGTGCCGGTCGATGAGGAGTGCACTGCGGGAGCCCTCCACGGAGTGCTGTCCCTGGACCGAGTGTGGAAACCGGCGCAAGAGTGGCAGGCGCGTGCGGGAGTGCTCTTGCGTGACGTCCACACCGGCCCAGCGGCCAGGGAGCGAACGGTCGGTTCGTGACGCGCTCGCTCACCATTTACGAGGTCGCCGAGGCTGCGGGCGTTTCGATCGCCACCGTCTCCAACACCCTGAATCGTCCCGCGCGCGTGGCCGCCGACACTCGTCAACGAGTACTCGCTGTCATCGACAAGCTCGGATTCGTGCCCCACCAGATCGCGGCGCACCGCGCGCGCACTGCGCTGGATCGTATCGGGGTGATCGCACCGTTCACCTCCTATCCGTCATTCGGTGTGCGATTGGAGGGCGTGCTGCGAGCCCTGGGGGAGAGCGGACGGGAGGTGCTGGTCTTCGATCACGAGTCGGCGGCACGGACACCGTCGCCGCTCCTCTCAGCGCTGCCGTTGTCGGGACGTCTGGACGGGTTGATCATCATGGGCGTTCCCGTCGACCAGGATCTGGCCGAGCGTCTCTTGCAACGGGAGCTGTCGACAGTACTGATCGACTCCCACCACCCGCTCTTCACCAATGTGATCGTCAACGACGAACGAGGCGGATACCTGGCGGGTCGCCACCTGGTGGACAAGGGGATCGAACGCTTCCTGTACGTCAGTGAAGGGCAGATCTCGACGGACTACATTTCGCAGGGCCAGCGACGGACAGCGGGGTTCATGCGGGCGATCGTGGATGCCGGATTCCCGAGGGACGCGGTGAAACGGCTCACGGCATCCAGCGACCCCGATGGCGGTCGCGCCGCGGCACGGACGTTGCTGGCCAAGAGCGGTCCACCGCTCGGCATCCTCGCCCACCACGATCTCATCGCCGCCGGCCTGGTGTCAGGACTGCGTGCCAGCGGCGCCTCCGTTCCGGGGGACTTCTCTGTCGTCGGCTATGACGGCGGTCCGCTGGCCGAGACGTTCGGTCTCACGACCGTCCGGCAACCGCTCGAGCAGTCCGGATTCCTCGGTGCTCAGCAGCTGGTCCAGCACATGCAGGATCCGACGCAGCCGACGCAGCAGATATTCGTGGCTGTCGAACTTGTCGAAGGGGACACCACATGATGATCGACACCTCCACACCGTTCGGAGCTCTCGCGTCCGAGCTCCTCACGGTGCGTGAGGGGCTCTCCGCACCGCCGGAGCCGCCGTTCCAGAGGCCTGCGGGTGTCGATGATCGCGAATGGACCGCTCAACTGGCTCGCGCGCGTGCAGCGCACAACGAGTACGCGCTCCTCGCGCGGCGCCTCCTCGACGAGGTGTCCGAGCGGATGTTCGGTCCCGATGCCCCGCGGCTGCCGGAACTGCCGATCGGTGCAGCCGGCGGGATCGAGATCCACGAGTCGACGGTGTCGGTCCCGACCGCGATGACGCTGCATGATCTCGATGTCGCGCAGGAGTCGGCGCTACCGCTCGGTCCTGTGCCGCCGATGACGGTTCCCGATGTCGTCGAGGTGCCGGTGCGTCTCTACCGCGCCCACGGGGTGACGTCCGGACCTGTCGTCATCGCGCTCCATGGCGGCGCGTTCTGGATGGGGGGAGGGGATCTGCCGCGAAAGCTGGACGGGCCGATGTCCGAGTGGATCGCACGGGCGATCCATGGAACGGTGGTCGAACTGGACTATCGCCTCGCTCCGGAGCATCCGTACCCCGCATCCATCGTCGACCTCATCGTCGTGCTGGATTGGGTGCGCGAGCACGCGGCCGAACTGGCGGCCGACACTTCAAGACTTGCCGTGCTCGGGGTGTCCTCCGGCGGCAACGTGGCGGCAGTCGCCGCCGTGATCGATTCCCACCGAGCGATACCGCATCCGCCGCTGGCGGCGCAGGTGCTCGTCGTGCCGGCGCTGAATCTCGCCGATCCGGCCCCGCTCCATCGAACGAGCGATGCCGCACGCCAGGCGCGCGAGCGCCAACTGCGCGGCTACCTGGGAGCCGACCTGCCACCCACGGCGCCGTTCGTCTCACCAGCACTCGGAGCGCCCGCATCGGGAGCTCCGCCGGCCATCATCCTTACCGGCGAATTCGACGAGGTGGCTCTCGGCGGTGTCGAATGGCGTGATCGACTCCGCGCGGCCGGCATTCGCGTTCTTCACCACGAGTACCCGATGTCGCACACGGTCGCCGCTCCGGCGACCTCCGCTCGGATGGCCGGCGACATCTATGCCGGATTGTCGACGCTGTTAGGCCCCTAGCCTCCGCGCTCGGCGAACGCCGCCCGCGATGTCGTAGCCCCCACGTACGCTGGAACGATGCAGGCCACCCGTTCCGTCCGCCCGTTCGAGGTCGTCAGCGAATACGTGCCGTCCGGCGATCAGCCACAGGCGATCGCCGAGCTGACGGCGCGCATCAACGCGGGTGAGACGGATGTCGTGCTCCTGGGTGCGACCGGTACCGGCAAGTCCGCCACGACCGCGTGGCTGATCGAGCAGGTGCAGCGTCCGACGCTGATCCTCGCGCACAACAAGACGCTGGCGGCGCAGCTCGCGACCGAGTTCCGCGAGTTGATGCCGAACAACGCCATCGAGTACTTCGTGTCGTACTACGACTACTACCAGCCGGAGGCGTACGTTCCGCAGACGGACACGTTCATCGAGAAGGACTCGTCCGTCAACGCCGAGGTCGAGCGGCTCCGTCACTCCACGACGAACTCCCTGCTGAGCCGCCGCGATGTCGTCGTGGTCTCCACGGTGTCGTGCATCTACGGCCTCGGTGCGCCTGAAGAGTACATGCGCGCGATGGTCGCCCTGCAGGTGGGCGAGCGGTACGACCGCGACGCCCTCATCCGCAAGTTCATCTCGATGCAGTACAACCGCAACGACGTCGACTTCTCCCGCGGCAACTTCCGTGTCCGCGGCGACACGATCGAGATCATCCCGGTGTACGAGGAGTACGCGATCCGGATCGAGCTCTTCGGCGACGAGATCGAAGCGCTCTACATGCTTCACCCGCTCACCGGCGACGTCATCCAGAAGCTCGACGCCATCCCGATCTTCCCGGCCTCGCACTATGTCGCAGGCACCGACACCGTGCAGCGTGCGATCGGCACGATCGAGACCGAGCTCGAGGCGCGGTTGAAGGAGCTGGAGTCGCAGAACAAGCTGCTCGAGGCGCAGCGCCTGCGCATGCGCACGACGTTCGACCTCGAGATGCTGCAGCAGCTCGGCTTCTGCTCCGGCATCGAGAACTACTCGCGGCACCTCGACGGGCGCGAACCCGGCGAGGCGCCGCACTGCCTGCTGGACTTCTTCCCCGACGACTTCCTCGTCGTGATCGACGAGTCGCACGCCACCGTCCCGCAGATCGGGGCGATGTACGAGGGGGATGCCTCGCGCAAGCGCACGCTCGTCGAGCACGGGTTCCGCCTGCCCAGCGCGATGGACAACCGGCCGCTGCGCTGGGACGAGTTCAAAGACCGCGTAGGCCAGACCGTCTACCTCTCCGCGACACCCGGCCGCTACGAGATGGGGATCGCCGACACCGTCGTCGAGCAGATCATCCGCCCCACCGGACTGGTCGACCCGCACATCGTCGTGAAGCCGTCGAAGGGGCAGATCGACGATCTCCTCGAGGAGATCCGGATCCGTGCGGAGCGGGACGAGCGCGTGCTGGTGACGACGCTGACCAAGAAGATGGCCGAGGAGCTGACCGACTTCCTCAGCGAGCACGGGGTGCGCGTGCGCTACCTGCACTCCGACGTCGACACCCTGCGCCGGGTCGAGCTGCTGACCGAGCTGCGTGCGGGCGTCTACGACGTCCTGGTCGGCATCAACCTGCTGCGCGAGGGTCTCGACCTGCCGGAGGTGTCACTGGTGGCAATCCTGGACGCCGACAAGGAGGGCTTCCTCCGGTCGGGCACCTCCCTGATCCAGACCATCGGTCGCGCCGCGCGCAACGTGTCGGGCGAGGTGCACATGTACGCCGACAACATGACGGATTCCATGCGCAAGGCGATCGATGAGACCGATCGTCGCCGCGAGAAGCAGATCGCCTACAACGTCGCCAACGGCATCGACCCGCAGCCGCTGCGCAAGAAGATCGCCGACATCACGGAGGCGCTCGCCCGCGAGGGGGCTGACACCGCCGCGATGCTCGCGCGCAAGGGGCGGGCCGGCTCGACCGGCAAGGGCAAGTCGCCGACGCCGCGGCTGCGGCACGAGGGGATCGCCGCGGAGGGCGCCAACCAGCTCGAAGCGACGATCGCCGATCTGAGCGACCAGATGCTCGCGGCGGCCGGAGAGTTGAAGTTCGAGCTCGCCGCGCGCTTGCGCGACGAGGTGCAGGACCTCAAGAAGGAGCTGCGCGCCATGGAGCGCGCAGGGCACGCGTAGGCGCCGCCGCTGGATCTTTGCACTTCCCTGTGTGCAGGGCGGGTGTTCGCGGTGCGCAGGGGGTAGCGTCGGGGAATGGATGCTGCGAACCGCCCCGGTCGCGGGGGGCTCGCACTCGTCATCGGGCTCGGCATTGTGACCGTCGCGGGCATCGCCCTCGCCGGTCCTCTCCAGTGGAGCGCACCGGACTGGACGCTCCCGCAGACCGAGGTCACCCTTCCGCCGGCGCCGATGGCGACCGGCGAAGAGTTCTCCCCGCCTCCGGAGCCCGATCGCGCCGTGCCGGTGCCGACGGACATCCCGCAGTGGGTCATGGTCGTGCTGGTCGTCGTCGTGGTCACGCTCCTCGCGGCCGGCGCCTACCTGCTGTGGCGCAGGCTCCGCGGAATCGAGCGGAGCCACGAGCCGAGCGTGCGCCTCGAGGTGGGCGCCGATGTCAGCGCGGCGGAGCCCGATGTCGCTCCCGCTGTCCGTCGGGGCATCGAACGCGCCCTCGACATCCTCGACGAGGAGCGCGAACCCGCCGATGCCGTCGTGCAGGCGTGGCTCGGACTCGAGGATGCGGCATCCGCATCGGGGGCCGCGCGGTCGGCGGCCGAGACTCCGGCAGAGTATGCGGCGCGCATCGTCGGTCGTTTCGACGCCGACCAGGCGGCCGTCGAGCAGCTTCTCACCCTGTACCAGGACGTGCGGTTCGGTGCGCACCCCGCGGACGCGGCATCCGTGGACACCGCCCGGCGCAGCCTCGTGCGGCTGCGCGCGTCATGGCAGCAGAGCGCGGGGCTGCCGGGATGAGTTCCTGGCTGTCCTGGAGGCGTGTCGCGGCCATCGTCGCCGCGGGCATCGTGACGACGGGAACGCTGTGGCTCTTCGGCGTCGCGCCCGGCTTCGCCGTCGCCTTCGGCGCGCTCGCCATGGTCGCGATCCTCACCAGGTACGCCTACGGCGGTGTCCGCACTCTCGCGTGGGATGCCGAGCCGCCGCACCAGCGACCGGGGACCCGGTCAGAGATCATGCAGCTCTCCTGGTCGATGCGCAACGTCCGCGGCACGGTCGGCGACGCGGGGCTCAGACGCCTGCGGTCCTTCGCCCGGGCGCGCCTGACCCGGCTCGGCTACGACCTCGACGCGGACACGGACCGCGCCGCCCTCCTGGAGCTGCTCGGCGCCGAAGCCTACGGGATCATCACCGACCCGCGCACCCACCCACGACTGCCCGCCGTCGAGCGGTCGATCATTCTGCTCGACGGACTCTCCGTCTCCCCGGAAGGACACTGACATCGCCGTGAACGACACTCCCGCCGCTGCGCCCGCCCCGTTCGACCCGCCCGCCATCGCTCGCGCGGCGGCGGCGATCCTCGCCGCCGTCGAGGACGTCGTCATCGGCCAGGCCGCACCGTTGCGGATCGCCCTGGCGAGCATCCTGGCCGGTGGCCATGTGCTGTTCGAAGACGTCCCGGGGCTCGGCAAGACGTTGGCGGCGCGCAGCCTCGCCTCGGCGATGGGCCTTCCCTTCCGCCGTCTGCAGTGCACACCCGATCTTCTGCCGTCGGACATCACCGGATCGTTCGTGTACGCACCGGATGCGGCCGACTTCGTGTTTCGCCCGGGGCCCCTGTTCACGGGCCTGCTGTTGGCCGACGAGCTCAACCGCACCGCGCCGAAGACGCAGTCGGCGCTGCTGGAGGCGATGGCGGAGGGACAGGTGACCGTCGAGGGGACGAGCTTCCCGCTGCCGCGTCCCTTCCATGTCATCGCGACCGCGAACCCGATCGAGTACGAGGGCACCTACGCGCTCCCGGAGGCGCAGCTCGACCGCTTCTTCGTGCGCCTGAGTGTGGGCTATCCGGATCGGGCACAGGAGGAGCTCGTGCTCGCGAATCGGATCTCGCGCCGCAAGGAGGTCGCGGAGGTCGCCGCCGTCGTCCATGCCGATGACCTCGCTGCGATGCAGGCGGGCGTGGAGCGGGTGCATGTCGACGCCGACATCGTGCGGTACTGCGTCGACCTTGCGGCTGCGACGCGCACCGACCCTGCCGTCGAGGTCGGCGCGTCCCCGCGCGGCTCGCAGGCGCTGATGCTCGTCGGTCGGGCCCTCGCGGTGATCGACGGTCGCGACTACGTGACGCCCGACGACGTCAAAGCGGTCGCCGTGCCGGCACTCGCGCATCGCCTGAGCCTGACGCCGGCCGCGTGGGCGGCAGGCACCGACCCCGCACGCATCGTCGAAGGCATCGTCGGTCGCGTCGCCGGTCCGCCGGCCGTGGCGCGTGCAACGGTCGAGGTCTGATGCAGGCGCGACCTTCTCCCGCCGCCGCCGCGGGCGTGGGAGTCGGGCTCGTCGTGATCGCCGGCGCGCTCATCGCCGGGCGTGCCGATGTCGCGTTGGTCGGCGTCGTGCTGATCGTCGCCGTCGCCGCATCAGGACTCACCCGGATGCGGGGGATGCCGACCAGCGTGACCCTCACCCGTCTTCCGCTCGAGCGCGACGGAGACCTGGCCGTGGCGCCGGTGCGCGTCGAGGTCGCCGCCGAAGGCGCCCAGCTCGTCCCGCTGCGGCTGACGGCATCGAGCGTCGATGTGCACTGGCTCACGGCCGCCGGCCCGACCGCGGACATCGTGGTCCGTGTACCCGTGGCGCATTCCGGACGCCAGACGCTGCTCGCGGTCACGGCGGGCGCGGCAGGGCCTGATGCCCTCACCGTGACGGGTACAGGGCCCGACGTGCAGGTCGCGATGACACTCGACCCTCCGGTGCTGCGCATGCGGGGCATCCCGGTGCCGCCGCGCCCGACGGGACTCACAGGCGCGCACCAGTCCCTTCGACCGGGCGACGGGGGAGAGTTCCGCGACATCCATCCGTTCACTCCGGGCGACCGCTTGCGCCGGGTGGATTGGAAGGCCACGGCCCGACTCGGGCGCAGTCCCGGCGACCTGTACGTCCGTCGCACCTTCGCCACGTCGGACATCGACGTTGCGCTGGTCCTGGACGACACCGACGATGTCGGCGCAGACGTGTCCGACTGGGCGCTGCAGGATCCCACGCTGGTCGGCGCGCGGTCGCTCGATGTCGCGCGGGAGGCCGCGTGGAGCCTCGCATCGGCCTACCTCGATGCGTCCGATCAAGTCTCGTTCCAGGTGCTGTCCCGTCCGCGCAGCCAGGTGCCGCGCGGGTCGGGCGCCCGGCACCGCGAGCGGCTGCGTGCCTCCATCGCGACCGCCTCGGCGCACGCCCGTCAGGATCGGCGCGTGCGTGCGCCGCTGGTCCCCGCGGGCGCGCTGGTCGTGCTCCTCTCGCCGTTCCTCGACGACGATGTGGCGCGCCTTGCGACACTCTGGCGTGCGGCGGGGCACACGACCCTCGCTGTGGACACCCTCCCCGCGCCGCGTCTGGGCGGACTCACGCGCGAGCAGCGGGTGGCGGCGCGGATCGTGCTGGGCGAGCACGACGACCGCCTGCACGCGGTCCGTGCGAGCGGCGTCGACGTGCTGGTGTGGGCGGGCGCCGGCGGCGACGAGGAACGTGCGGCCGCGTTGCGGGCGCTCGTGCGGCCGAGGAGGCGCTCGTGAACCGATACCGGCATGCGACGGTGCACGCGCAGGCGACGGTGCCCGCCGTCGCGCTGCGGGTCGCGATCGTCGCGCTCGGGGCGAGCGCTTTCGTGCTGGTGCCGTTCCCGATGGCCTGGGTCGCGTTCGCGCTGGCCGTCCTGGGGGCGATCGTGCCGATCTCGGTCTGCACGTGGGCGAGCGCCGCGATCATCGCGCTCGCGCAGTTGGTCGGCCTTCCCCCGGCGCTCGATCTGCGGCCGTTCGCCGTGCTCGCGATCGTGCACCTCCTGCACGTCCTGGGTGCGCTGACGCTCGTGGTCGACTGGCGGGGAACGCTGCAGGTGCGCGCGGTGGTGCCCACGGTGCGACGACTGCTCGCGATCCAGATCCCCGCGGCGGCCGTGCTCGTGGTCGTGCTGGCCTTCGGTCCGTGGCATCTCCCCACGGGCGTCGCCGCGATCGTGGCGTTGTGCGCGGGCTGCGCCGCCGCGGCGGCGGTTCTGCTCGTCGTCGTGCCGCGCCGGGAGCGCGCGGGTCGCGCCTAGGTCGGACTAGGGGCAGTGCATCAGCGGCTTCGGACCGCTGCGATCGAACGTGTGCTGCGACATCGGCGCCCCGCACAGCGGGCACGGCCGCTCGGTGCGCACTGGCTCGGGCGTCGTGTCGTACGGCCCGACCGCGGCCGGACCGGCTAGACGGACGATCCGGGTGTTGATCCACGGGTACCAGCCGCCGGCGTCGCGCACGCGCTTGCGGAGTGGTTCGCGATCACCGGATGCGGCATCCTCACGTCGTGTCATGATCATTAGTGTACTAACTAATAGGGCAGATAGGATTCCGGCATGGACCCGCGTGACGAGATGCTCAAGCTCGACAACCAGGTGTGCTTCGCGATCGTGACCGCGGCGCGCAACATCGTCTCGATCTATCGACCGGTCCTGGAGCCGTTGGGGCTGACCCATCCGCAATACCTGGTGATGCTGGCGCTGTGGGAGCGCGCGCCGCGCTCGCTGCGCGATCTCGCCGACGAATTGGCGATGGAGCCCGCGACCCTCTCGCCGATCGTCAAGCGGCTCGAGGCGCAGGGGCGGCTCACCCGTGGCCGACGGGCCGGCGACGAGCGGGTGCTCGACATCGAGTTGACCGCGGCGGGCGCCGCCTTGCGCACTGCGGCGCTCGAAGTCCCCGGTCAGATCATGCGGAGCGTCGGCATGGATGCCACCCAGCTCAGCGCGCTGCGTGACGGGCTCGGGCCCTTCGCGGGATCCATGCACGATCAGTAGCGAACCGGATCGGCACCGACGCGCGACAGATCGATGAACTCTCATCTGGATCACTAGGCGAACTCCCAGGAAACTTCTAGGCTCTCGGTGGGGGAGCGGCGCGCCGACATGATCCCCGCGCGGCTCCACCCGATCCCATCGGTTCGGAAGAGGAGTCTCACATGCGCTCTCGGTCACATCCCGTTCTTCACCCATCGCGCTCCCGACGTCGACTGGCCTTCGGGGCCGCGATCGCCGTTGCCGCGCTCGGAGCCGGCGTGCTCGGCGCCCCCGCAGCGCAGGCCGCCGATCCGGTGAAGATCGACCTCGTCACGATCAACGACTTCCATGGCCGGATCGAGGCGGGCGCACCCGCCGGCGGCATCGCCGCCGTCGCCACCGCGGTGAATCAGATTCGCACCGCCAACCCGAACACGGTCTTCGCCGCTGCGGGCGACCTGGTCGGGGCATCCACTTTCACGTCGTTCATCCAGGATGACAACCCGACGATCGACACCCTCAATGCTGCGGGTCTCGACGTCAGCGCGGCCGGCAACCACGAGTTCGACAAGGGATGGGCCGATCTGAAGGGCCACATCCAGGACCGTGCGAACTGGGAGTACATCGCCGCGAACGTTTTCGAGAAGTCGACGAACGAGACCGCACTCGCGGAGTCGTGGGTCAAGGAGATGGACGGCATCAAGGTCGGCTTCATCGGCGCCGTGACCGAGGAGCTGCCGTCCCTCGTCAGCCCGGGCGGCATCCAGGACCTCGAAGTGCGCGACATCGTCGACAGCGTCAACGCGGCAGCGGACCGCCTCACCGACGGTGACGCAGCCAACCTGGAGGCGGATGTCCTCGTGCTCCTCATCCACGAGGGCGCCGCGAACACCAGCTACGCCGCGGCCACCGACCCGAACTCGCCCTTCGGCTACATCGTGAACACCGTGACCCCGAAGGTGAACGCCATCGTCTCGGGTCACACCCACCTCGCCTACAGCCACCAGGTGCCCTACGCCGGTGACACGGGCATGCGCCCGGTGATCTCCTCTGGTCAGTACGGCGAGAAGTTCAGCGACATGGTGATCAACGTCGATCCCGACTCCAAGCAGGTGCTGTCGATGGTCAACACGACCTACAGCATGTACGTCGGCGCGGCTGCGCAGTATCCGGTACCCGCGGGTGATCCGATCGCCGGAATGGTCGCCGACGCAGTGGCGGCGGCTGCCGGCCCCGGAGGCGTGCAGCTCGGCACGCTGACAGCGGACTTCAACCGGGCCAAGCTGCAGAGCGGTGCGGAGAATCGCGGTGGAGAATCCACGCTCGGCAACTTCGTCGCCGACGCGCAGCTGTGGTCCGCGCAACGCACCGACACCGCGACGCAGATCGCGTTCATGAACCCCGGCGGACTGCGCGCCGACATGGCGTTCGCGCCGGACGGCGTGCTGACCTACAAGGAAGCGGCGACCGTGCAGTCCTTCGCGAACACGCTGGTGACGATGTCGATCACCGGCGACCAGATCCGACAGGTTCTGGAGCAGCAGTGGCAGCCGGCCGGCTCGCAGCGTCCGTTCTTGAAGCTCGGCATCTCGAAGGGCTTCGAGTACGCGTTCGACCCCGCCGCCGCACCCGGTTCGCGCATCACGCGGATGACCTTCGAAGGAGTCGACATCGATCCGACGGCGTCGTACCGAGTCGTCGTCAACTCGTTCCTCGGCACCGGCGGCGACAACTTCTTCGCCTTCGCCGACGGCGCCGACAAGCGTGACACCGGGCAGGTGGACCTCGAATCGATGGTCGCCTACATGGCCGAGATCCAGACCGCGACGCCGGACTACGGGCAGCGGTCGATCGGTGCCACGCTGAGTGCCCCGACCGCTCAGGGCTATGAGGTAGGCAGCACGGTCGACATCGCGCTGTCATCGCTCGAGTTCAGTACGACCGAGCCGCCCGCCGGCACGGTCGACGTCGCGATCGCGGGTACTCCTGTGGGGTCCGCCGCCATCGACAACACGCTGCCGACAACGATCAGCGACGTGAACGGCCAAGCGTCACTGTCTGTCACGGTGCCCGAAGGAGCAGCCGGGGGAGCGCCGTTCGGCGCGACGGTCACCGTGCCACTGACGATCACCACGCCGAGCGGCACGAGCATCGAGCTCACCGTCCCGGTGTTCCACCGCGCCGAGAGCGTCGCGCTGGGTCTTCCGAACAAGCTGCTCGCCAAGAGCAACTCGGCGATCCAATACACCGTGATCGTGGCGGCCCGGGGCGCGGCGCCGACCGGAGAGGTGACCGTGTTCGACGGGACCACCCCGATCGCGACGGCGACGCTGACCGCGAAGGATCGCGGCATCGTCAAGGTGAAGCTGCAGGGGCTGCCGAAGGGTGTGCACCAGCTGTCGGTCTCCTACGCCGGGAATGATCAGGTGAAGCCCTCGACGAGCGTGAAGATTCCGGTGTTCGTCTGGTAGCAGCCGCGTCACACGGATGCCGCGGGGTCGCCTGACCCCGCGGCATCCGCTGCGTCCGCCTCGTGCGGAGGGGTGCTCCGAGCGAACGGCCAGCCCCGTGTCGGAGGCCCCGCCTACACTTGACGGGTGCCCATTGTCCCCGTCGCCGCGCCCTCGAAACTCAGTGTCCGCGGTGCCCGCGTCCACAACCTCAAGAACGTCGATCTCGACATTCCCCGCGATTCTCTGGTCGTGTTCACCGGCCTTTCCGGGTCGGGCAAGTCCAGCCTCGCGTTCGACACGATCTTCGCGGAAGGCCAGCGTCGCTACGTCGAATCGCTGAGCGCCTACGCCCGTCAGTTCCTCGGACAGGTCGACCGGCCCGACGTCGACTTCATCGAGGGCCTCAGCCCTGCGGTGTCGATCGATCAGAAGTCGACCAACCGCAACCCGCGCTCCACGGTCGGCACGATCACCGAGATCCACGACTACATGCGTCTGCTGTGGGCGCGCATCGGCGTGCCGCACTGCCCGCAGTGCGGTGAAGTCATCCAGCGCCAGACGGTGCAGCAGATCGCCGACCAGCTCATGGATCTGCCCGAGAAGACCCGCTACCAGGTCGTCGCCCCCGTCGTCTCGCAGAAGAAGGGCGAGTTCGTCGACCTCTTCAAGGAGCTCGGGGCCAAGGGCTACGCGCGTGCGATCGTCGACGGCGAGATGATCCAGCTCGCCGAGCCGCCGACGCTGAAGAAGAGCTACAAGCACGACATCGCCGTCGTCATCGACCGCCTCGTCGCCGGCCCCGACATCCTCAGCCGTGTCACCGACTCCGTCGAGACCGCCCTGGGGCTGGCCGGCGGCATCCTGCAGATCAACTTCGTGGACGAAGAGGGGGATGCCGCGTGGCAGTCCTTCTCCGAGAAGCTGGCCTGCCCGAACGGGCACCCGCTGCAGCTCACCGAGATCGAGCCGCGCACCTTCTCCTTCAACGCGCCGTTCGGCGCCTGCCCGACCTGCTCGGGTCTCGGCACCCGGATGTCGGTGGATGTCGAGCTCATGCTCGGCGACGAGGAGCTCTCGATCCGCGAGGGCGTGCTCATCCCGTGGACCACGCAGGGCAAGGGCCTGTTCCAGTACTACGAGCGGCTGCTCGAGGGACTGGCCGCCGACCTGAACTTCTCGCTCGACACCCCGTGGCGCGACCTGCGCGTCGATGTGCAGGACGCGGTGCTGCGCGGCGAGAACTACAAGGTCACCGTCAAGTGGAAGAACCGCTACGGCCGCGAGATGCGCTACGCCTCCGGCTTCGAGGGCGTCGTCCCGTACATCGAGCGCCAGTACACGCAGGCCGAGTCCGATGCGCAGCGTCAGCGCTGGTCGGAGTACCTCCGCGAGGTGCCGTGCGCCGTATGCAACGGCGATCGCCTCAAGCCCGAGGTGCTGGCGGTGCTCGTGCACGGTCATTCGATCGCGGATGCCTCGCACCTGAGCCTCGCCGACGCGCAGAAGTACTTCGCGCAGCTCGAGCTCAGCGACCGCGAGGCCAAGATCGCCGCGCAGGTGCTGCGCGAGATCCGGCTGCGCCTGGACTTCCTGATCCAGGTCGGC
Source organism: Microbacterium sp. Root61 (assembly GCF_001427525.1). NCBI lineage: Bacteria > Bacillati > Actinomycetota > Actinomycetes > Micrococcales > Microbacteriaceae > Microbacterium > Microbacterium sp. Root61. The sequence continues at coordinate 187,923 of NZ_LMGU01000001.1, forward strand.
CTGAACTACCTCAACCTCAGCCGCTCCGCGGGGTCGCTCTCCGGCGGTGAGGCGCAGCGCATCCGCCTGGCGACCCAGATCGGCTCCGGTCTGACCGGCGTGCTGTACGTGCTGGACGAGCCGTCGATCGGCCTGCACCAGCGCGACAACCGCCGCCTGATCGAGACGCTCGTCGCCCTCCGTGACCTCGGCAACACGCTCATCGTCGTCGAGCATGACGAGGAGACCATCCACGCCGCCGACTGGATCGTCGACATCGGCCCGTACGCGGGCGTCGACGGCGGCAACGTCGTGCACTCGGGTCCGCTGAGCGCGCTCCTGACCGAACGCGCCTCGCTGACCGCCGATTATCTGTCCGGCCGCCGCGAGATCCCGACGCCGACGAAGCGCCGCAAGCTCGACAAGAGCCGCAAGATCACGGTCGTCGGCGCGCGCGAGAACAACCTCAAGAACGTCACGGTGGACTTCCCGCTCGGCGTGCTCACGGCCGTCACCGGCGTCAGCGGATCGGGCAAGTCGTCGCTGGTGAACGACATCCTGTACGAAGTCCTCGCCTCGCGCCTGAACGGCGCCCGCCGCGTGCCCGGCAAGCACACGCGCGTCACGGGCCTCGACAACCTCGACAAGGTCGTGCACGTCGACCAGGCGCCGATCGGGCGCACCCCGCGCTCCAACCCGGCCACTTACACCGGCGTGTTCGATCGCGTACGGACGCTGTTCAGCGAGACGCCCGAGGCGAAGGTGCGCGGCTACCAGCCGGGCCGCTTCAGCTTCAACGTCAAGGGCGGCCGCTGCGAGGCGTGCTCGGGCGACGGCACGATCAAGATCGAGATGAACTTCCTGCCCGACGTGTATGTCGACTGCGAGGTCTGCCACGGCAAGCGCTACAACCGCGACACCCTGGCCGTGCACTACAAGGGCAAGAACATCGCCGAAGTGCTCGAGATGCCGATCGAGGAGGCCGCGGACTTCTTCGAGCCGATCCAGGCGATCCACCGGTACCTGAAGACGCTCGTCGACGTCGGCCTCGGCTACGTGCGGCTCGGCCAGTCGGCGACCACGCTGTCCGGCGGCGAAGCGCAGCGCGTCAAGCTCGCCACCGAGCTGCAGCGCCGCTCCAACGGCCGAAGCATCTACGTGCTCGACGAGCCGACCACGGGTCTGCACTTCGAAGACGTGCGACGCCTGCTGGAGGTGCTGAACTCCCTCGTGGAGAAGGGCAACACGGTCATCGTGATCGAGCACAACCTCGACGTGATCAAGTCCGCCGACTGGGTCATCGACCTCGGTCCGGAGGGCGGGTCCGGAGGCGGCGAGATCATCGCGACGGGAACCCCCGAGCAGGTCGCGCGGGCCGAGGCCAGCCACACGGGTGCCTTCCTCGCCGAGGTGCTCGGCATGCAGGCGGCCCGCAAGGCCGGCTGAGCGTGGCTGCATCCGAACGGCTCGAGCAGCTCCCGTATCGCCCGAAGCCGGGGGAGATCCCGACCAACCCCGGGGTGTACCGGTTCCGGGACGCGGACGGGCGCGTGCTGTACGTCGGCAAGGCGAAGAACCTGCGGGCGCGGCTGTCGAACTACTTCGCTCCGCTGCGGTCGCTGCACGAGCGCACGCGGCGGATGGTCACGACCGCGGCATCCGTCGAATGGACCGTGGTCGCGAGCGACGTCGACTCGCTGCAGCTCGAGTACATGTGGATCAAGGAGTTCGATCCGCCGTTCAACGTGCGCTACAAGGACGACAAGTCCTACCCGTTCATGGCGATCACGCTCGGGGATGAGGCGCCGCGCGTCATCGTCACGCGCAACCGCCGCATCGCGGGCGCGAAGTACTTCGGCCCGTACCCGAAGGTGTGGGCGGTGCACGACACGATCGACCTGATGATCAAGGTCTTCCCGATCCGCACCTGCAGTGACGCCAGCTACAAGAAGGCGATGCAGACCGGTCGCCCGTGCTTCCCCGGCCAGATCGGGCGGTGCGGGGGACCGTGCTCCATGAAGGTGACGATCGAGGAGCACCGCGCGATCGTCGACGACTTCGTCGCGTTCATGTCGGGCGGTGATCAGCGCTTCACGAAAGACCTCACGAAGCGGATGCGGGAGGCCTCCGCCGCGATGGATTACGAGGCCGCCGCGGACTACCGCGACAAGCTGCAGTCCATCGACGCCGTCCTGAACCGCAGCGCCCTGGTGCTGGCTCCCGACACGGACGCGGACCTGTTCGGCATCGCCGAGGACGAGCTGTCGGCCGCGGTCCAGCACTTCGTGATCCGCGGTGGTCGTGTGCGCGGTGTGCGGGCGACGACGATCGAGAAGGAGCTCGACATCTCGGGCGCCGACCTGGTCGATCAGGTCATCCAGCGCACGTACGGCGATGCCTCCGCCGCGGACATCCCGAAGCAGGTGCTCGTGCCCGAGATGCCCGAGGATGCCGCCGAGCTCGAGATGTGGCTGTCCGAGCGGCGCGGCAAGGCCGTGCGCATCCAGGTGGCCCAGCGCGGGCGCAAGGCCGAGATCATGAAGACCGCGAGCCTCAACGCGCAGCAGGCGCTGATGCTGCACAAGACCCGGCGCACCAGCGACTACGTGGCCCGCTCCCAGGCGCTCACCGACCTGCAGGAGGCGCTCGGACTCGCCGAGGCGCCGCTGCGCATCGAGTGCTTCGACATCTCGCATCTCAGCGGCACCAATGTGGTGGCATCCATGGTCGTCTTCGAAGACGGGCTGCCGCGCAAAGACCAGTACCGCTCGTTCTCGATCACCGAGACGACGGACGACACCGACTCGATGCACCAGGTGCTGATGCGGCGGCTCGCCTACCTCGACCGGCCGGAGGAGGTCGAGCAGGTGCCGGATGCCGCGGCCGACGGCGAGGTCGTGACCGAGCGCAAGCGCCCGCGGTTCGCCTACCGTCCGCAGCTGCTGGTCGTCGACGGCGGTCAGCCCCAGGTGGCGGCGGCGGCGCGAGCCCTCGCGGATGCTGGGCACCCCGAGATCGCGCTGTGCGGCATCGCCAAGCGGCTCGAGGAGGTGTGGCTCCCGGGGGAGGACTTCCCGGTCATCCTGCCGCGCACGAGCGAGGCGCTCTACCTCCTGCAGCGGCTCCGCGACGAGGCGCACCGATTCGCCATCACGCACCAGCGCCGTCGGCGCAAGCGCGACATCACCAGCGTGCTCGCCGAGGTGCCCGGGCTCGGCGAGTCGCGCATCAAGGCGCTGCTGCGGCACTTCGGCTCGGTGACGGCTCTGAAGGGGGCCACCCCCGACGAGATCGCCGAGCTGCCCGGGATCGGCCCGAAGCTCGCAGAGGCGGTGCACGCACATCTCACGAGTCGATAGGCTGGACCCGACGACGGGGGTGGTCATGACTGACGCGACGCGTCAAGAGCCGGGCGAAGTGCTGATCGTGACAGGAATGTCCGGTGCGGGACGCTCGACCGCGGCCAACGCGCTGGAGGACCTCGACTGGTACGTCGTGGACAACCTTCCGCCCCAGATGCTGCGTCCGCTGCTCGAGCTCACCGAGCTCGCCGGGGGAGCGCTGCCGAAGGTGGCGGTGGTCGTCGACGTCCGCGGGCGCGATCTGTTCGCCGAGCTCCCCGAGGTGACCCGTTCACTGCGGGACGCGCGCCACGTACGGGTGATGTTCCTGGATGCCGCCGACGACGTCCTGGTGCGCCGTTTCGAAGCCGTGCGACGCCCGCATCCGCTGCAGGGCGACGGCACGATCCTGGACGGCATCCGCCTCGAGCGGACCCGTCTGGCGACGGTGCGTGAGAGCGCCGACGTCATCATCGACACTTCCAACTACAACATCCACCAGCTCTCGACTCAGGTCGTGGACCTGTTCTCCGACATCAACACGGCCCGCCACACGGTCACCGTGATGAGCTTCGGCTTCAAGTACGGGCTGCCGCCGGACGCGGATCTGGTCGCCGACATCCGCTTCCTGCCGAATCCGTTCTGGAACGAAGACCTGCGCACCCTGACGGGACAGGATGACGCGGTGCGCGAGTTCGTGCTGGAGCAGCCCGGCGCCGAGGAGTTCATCGACGCCTACGCGGCGGCGCTCAAGCCCGTGTTCGAGGGCTACCAGCGCGAGAACAAGCGCCACTCCGTCATCGCCGTCGGCTGCACCGGCGGCAAGCATCGCTCGGTCGTGATGGCCCTCGAACTGGCCGCCCGGATCGCAGAACTGCCCGGCGTCGCGGTGCGAGTCACACATCGCGACCTCGGCCGCGAGTAGGCTAGATCCTCTTCCCCCGCCCCACCGTCGTCTCACCGTCGAGAGCAGATAACCCCAGAACCTGAGGAGTCCCGTGCCGCTGACCGCCGACGTCAAGGCAGAGTTGATCGCTGTCCGAGACCCGAGGCCCACCGCCCGGGTCGCAGAGCTGACTTCGATCCTGCGCTTCTCGGGAGGTCTGCACTCCATCGCCAATCGCGTGGCGGTGGAGGCCGAGCTCGATTCCGACATCCTGGCCCGCCGTGTGGCGCGCGACCTGATGGAGATCTACGGGGTCCGCCCCGAACTCGTGCACGTGCAGGGCTCGGGCGCGCGCGCCGGCAGCCACTACGCCGTCCGCGTCATCGACGGGGGAGAGACGCTGGCCCGCCAGACGGGTCTGCTCGACCAGCGACGACGACCGGTCCGCGGCCTGCCGAACAAGCTCACCACCGGGTCGCGCGGCGATCTGGCGGCGATCTGGCGCGGCGCGTTCCTGGCCGCCGGCACGCTCAGCGAACCCGGCCGTTCGGCGGCGCTGGAGATCGCCTGCCCGACCCCTGAGGCCGCCATGGCGCTCGTGGGCGCCGCTCACCGCCTCGGCATCCCGGGCAAGGCCCGCGAGGTGCGTGGCGTGCCGCGTGTCGTCGTGCGCGACGGAGAGGCGATCCGCCAGACCCTCGCCGAGATGGGCGCGCAGCGCACCGCCCGCGAGTGGGATCAGCTCCGACAGCGCCGCGAGGTGCGTGCCGGCGTCAACCGCCTGGTGAACTTCGACGACGCCAACCTGCGTCGTTCCGCCCAGGCGGCCGTGGCGGCGTGCGCCCGTGTCGAACGCGCCCTCGAGATCCTCGGCGACGAGGTTCCCGACCACCTCAAGCAGGCCGGCGATCTGCGCCTCGCGCACCGCGACGCCAGCCTCGACGAACTCGGGCACCACGCCGACCCGCCGCTCACGAAGGACGCCGTCGCAGGCCGCATCCGGCGCCTCCTGGCGATGGCCGACAAGAAGGCCGAGGTGGACGGCATCCCCGACACCGAGTCGGCCGTGCCCGTCGGCGCCGACGACTGACCCTTCGCATATCCGGTCGTCGGATCGGGAAGCAACCCCCTCGCTCGGACGTTGCCGGTCAGTAGGATGAAGTTGTTTCCCTCGCCGCTCCGAGGTCTTTCGGCGCGGCGCCGACTGGAAGAAGAGAACATGGCGAAGTACACGCTGCCCGAGCTCCCCTACGACTACGCTGCGCTCGAGCCGAGCATCAGCGCGACGATCATGGAGCTGCACCACGGCAAGCACCACCAGGCGTACGTGACCGGCGCGAACACCGCGCTCGAGCAGCTGGCCGAGGCCCGCGACTCCGGCAACCTCGCGAACGTCAACAAGCTCGAGAAGGACCTCGCGTTCAACCTCGGCGGACACACCAACCACTCGATCTTCTGGACGAACCTGTCGCCCAACGGCGGCGACAAGCCCACCGGCGAGCTCGAGTCGGCCATCGACGACCACTTCGGCTCGTTCGACAAGTTCCAGGCGCACTTCACCGCCGCTGCACTCGGCGTGCAGGGCTCCGGCTGGGCCGGCCTGTTCTGGGACTCCATCGGCGAGAACCTGATCGTCCAGCAGTTCTTCGACCAGCAGTCCTCGTTCGCCGCCGGCACCGTGCCGCTGCTGCTCCTGGACGTCTGGGAGCACGCGTACTACCTCGATTACAAGAACGTCCGCGCCGACTACGTCAAGGCGTTCTGGAACATCGCCGACTGGTCGAACGTGCAGACCCGTTTCACGGTCGCCCGCGAGAAGACGTCTGGCCTGCTGGTACTCTCGTAGCCGGAGTGGGCGTCCCGGCGGGAGCCCCCGCCGGGACGCCGTTGTCCACCGTCTGAAGCCGCACCAACCGCGCTTTTGCGCACGACACATCCCAGGAGAAACTCCGTGACTGTCAAGATCGGAATCAACGGCTTCGGCCGTATCGGACGCAACTACCTTCGCGCGGCTCTCGCGCAGGGTGCGGACATCGAAATCGTGGCGGTGAACGATCTCACCGACAACAAGACGCTCGCGCACCTGCTGAAGTACGACTCCGTCGGCGGCCCGCTGTCCGAGGATGTGTCGTACGACGGCGACTCCATCACCGTCGGTGGCAAGAAGATCAAGGTCTTCGAAGAGCGCGACCCCGCGAACCTCCCCTGGGGCGAGCTCGGTGTCGACATCGTCATCGAGTCCACCGGCCGCTTCACCAAGGCCGAAGACGCCAAGAAGCACATCGCCGGCGGTGCGAAGAAGGTCCTCATCTCCGCTCCCGCGAGCGGCGACGACGCGACGATCGTCATGGGCGTGAACGAAGACACGTACAACCCCGAGACCGACGTCATCATCTCGAACGCCTCGTGCACCACGAACTGCCTCGCGCCGCTGGCTCAGGTCTTCAACGACGCATTCGGCATCGAGCGCGGCTTCATGATGACCGCCCACGCCTACACGGCCGACCAGAACCTGCAGGACGGCCCGCACGGCGACCTGCGCCGCGCCCGTGCCGCCGCGATCAACATCGTTCCGGCCTCGACCGGTGCGGCCAAGGCCATCGGCCTGGTCCTGCCCGAGCTCAACGGCAAGCTGAGCGGTTCCTCCTACCGCGTGCCCGTGCCCACCGGCTCCATCGTCGACCTGACGATCGTCACGCCGACCGAGGGACTCACGGTCGAGACGATCAACGCCGCCTACAAGGCCGCCGCAGCCGAGGGACGCCTCGCCGGCATCCTGGAGTACACGGAGGACCCGATCGTCTCCAGTGACATCCAGGGCAACCCGCACTCGTCGATCTTCGACTCCGAGCTGACCAACGTCAGCGGCAACCTGGTCAAGGTCTCCGCCTGGTACGACAACGAGTGGGGCTACTCCAACCGTCTCGTCGACCTGACCGAGTACGTCGGCGAACGCCTCTAGGCGATCCCGATGGCTCTGCGCACCCTCGACACACTGGGGTCGCTCGCAGGCAAGCGCGTCGTCGTCCGTTGTGACCTCAACGTTCCTCTCAAGGACGGGGTCATCACGGACGACGGGCGCGTGCGTGCGTCGCTTCCCACGCTGAACGCCCTCATCAACCAGGGCGCCCGCCTCGTGATCTGCTCCCACCTGGGGCGTCCCGACGGCTCTCCCGATCCGAAGTACAGCCTCGAGCCGGTCGCCCAGCGACTGTCCGAGCTGCTCGGCAAGCCCGTGGCCTTCGGCCGTGACACCGTCGGCGAGTCCGCTCGCGAAGCCGTCGCGGCCCTCGAAGACGGAGACGTCGCCGTCATCGAGAACCTGCGCTTCAACGCGGGCGAGACGGCGAAGGATGACGCGGCCCGCCGTGCGTTCGCCGAACAGCTCGCCACGCTCGGCGATGCGCTGGTCTCGGACGGCTTCGGTGTCGTGCACCGCAAGCAGGCGAGCGTGTACGAGCTCGCCGAGATCCTGCCGTCCGCGGCCGGTCTGCTCATCGCGACCGAGCTCGAGGTGCTGGATCGCCTGACCGAGACCCCCGAGCGGCCCTACACGGTCGTGCTCGGCGGATCGAAGGTCAGCGACAAGCTCGGCGTGATCTCGCACCTGCTGCCCCGCGTGGACCGCCTGCTCATCGGCGGGGGAATGATGTTCACGTTCCTCGCCGCGCAGGGTCACAAGGTCGGTGCGAGCCTGCTCGAGGCCGACCAGATCGAGACCGTCAAGGGCTACCTGCGCACCGCGCAGGAGTCCGGCGTGCAGATCGTGCTGCCGACCGATGTCGTGGTCGCCTCCAAGTTCGGGGCCGACGCCGAGCACGTCATCACCCCGGCCGATGGCATCGAGGACACCGCGTTCGGCGCTTCCGGACTGGGCCTGGACATCGGACCCGACACCGCCGCAGCCTTCGCGGAGTTCATCCGCGACAGCCGCACCGTGTTCTGGAACGGCCCCATGGGCGTCTTCGAGATTCCCGCATTCGCGGCCGGCACCCGTATGGTCGCCGCCGCGCTGACCGAGGTCGACGGCCTCAGCGTCGTCGGCGGGGGAGACTCCGCCGCGGCCGTGCGTCAGCTCGGCTTCACGGACGACCAGTTCGGCCACATCTCGACGGGCGGTGGCGCGAGCCTCGAGTTCCTCGAGGGCAAGAAGCTACCCGGACTGGAGGTCCTCGGATGGGCATGACCACCCGCACCCCGTTCATCGCAGGCAACTGGAAGATGAACCTCGACCACCTGCAGGCGGTGGCGTTCGTGCAGAAGCTGCACTGGACGCTCAAGGACGCCAAGCACGAGGACGGCACGGTCGAGGTCGGGATCTTCCCGCCCTTCACCGACATCCGCACCGTGCAGACGCTGCTGGACGCCGACAAGATCCCGTTCTCCCTCGGAGCGCAGGACCTGTCGACGCACGACTCGGGCGCCTACACCGGCGAGATCTCGGGGCAGTTCCTGGCCAAGCTCGACTGCGGCTACGTCATCATCGGACACTCGGAGCGGCGTGAGTACCACGCCGAATCGGACGAGGTCGTCGCTGCGAAGGTGCAGGCCGCGCTGCGGCACAAGCTCGTTCCGGTGATCTGCGTCGGCGAGACGGCAGAAGACCTGGAGAAGTTCGGCGCGAGCGCCGTCCCGGTGGGACAGCTCGAGGTCGCTCTGGCGGGTGTGTCGGCGGATGCCGACATCGTCGTCGCGTACGAGCCCGTGTGGGCGATCGGCTCCGGCCAGGCGGCGACGCCCGACCAGGCCCAGGACGTGTGCGCGAAGCTCCGCGAGGTCATCGGGCGCGTGCTCGGTGCCGATGCGGCGGCCCGTACGCGTGTGCTGTACGGCGGTTCCGTCAAGGCGGCGAACATCGCCAGCTTCATGCGGGAACCGGATGTGGACGGCGCACTCGTGGGCGGCGCGAGCCTTGTTGTAGACGAGTTCGCGGCGATCATCCGCTACCAGAAACACGTCGGCGTCTGACGATCACCGTCATTCGGCGTACTGCACCGTATACTTGACCCTTGTGCGATCCGAGGGATCGCAGCGAAAGGCTTCAACGACTGTGGATATCCTTCAGTTCGTCTTGCAGGTTCTGCTCGGAATCACGAGCCTCCTGCTGACGCTCCTCATCCTCCTGCACAAGGGTCGCGGTGGTGGTCTCTCCGACATGTTCGGTGGCGGCATGACCTCGGCCATGGGTTCCTCCGGCCTTGCGGAGCGCAACCTCAACCGATTCACGGTGATCCTTGCGCTCGCATGGTTCGTCTCGATCGTCGCATTGGGCTTGATCACGAAGTTCCAAGGACTCTGACGAATGGCTACTGGAGGTAACGCAATCCGAGGCACACGCGTAGGCGCAGGCCCCATGGGCGAGCAGGACCACGGCTTCCACGCCGAGCGCGTCGCTGTCTCGTACTGGGACGCACTCGGAAACGAGACGGTTCGGTATTTCGCGGCGGGCATCGCCGACGAGGAGATCCCCGACACGATCGATTCCCCCCACTCCGGCCTGCCCGCCGGGCGCGACAAGGAGAACCCTCCTGCGCTCGCCAAGGCGGAGCCGTACAAGACGCACCTCGCGTACGTGAAGGAGCGTCGCACCGAGGAAGAGGCCGAGGCCCTTCTCGATGACGCCCTGACCCAGCTCCGCGAGCGTCGCGGACAGAGCTGACGTACCCGTAACGTAAAAGGAACGCCGCCCCTCGGGGCGGCGTTCCTTTTACGTGTGGTGCGGCGTGATGGCCGCGAGACTGCAACGGGGCGTCGAGACTGTGGGTGATACCCGCAGTCTCGACGCCCCTGTGCAGTCTCGGCGTATGTGGCTGGCGTGTGGTGCGGCTCAGTACTCGCGGTCGATGAGCTCGTGCGGGACCTGGGATGCCGCGGCCTCATCGACGAAGAGGATGGTGCGCTTGCGCCCCTTGGCTCCCGCCGCGGGGACGCTGGTGTAGCTCGCCCCTGCCAGCGCGAGTCCGAGCGCGGACGCCTTGTCGGGGCCGGCCAGGACCATCCAGACGCGCTGCGACGCGTTGATGACCGGCCGGGTGAGGCTGATCCGCTCGGGCGGCGGCTTGGGGGAGTCGCGCACGGGCACGACGGAACGGTCGGTGATGCCGATCTCGGCGCGGTCCGGGAACAGCGACGCGATGTGGGCGTCGGGACCGACGCCGAGGAAGCAGATGTCGAACGACGGCCACGCATCGGTGCCGTCGGCGGGGGCGAACCTCGCCAGATCCTCGGCGTACGCGACCGCCGCCGCATCCAGTTCCAGTGGACCATCGCTGGCGCCCATGGCGTGGATGTTCTCCGCGGGGACCTCGAGTCCGTCGAGAAGGGCCGTGCGGGCCTGCTTCTCGTTGCGGTCGTCGTCGTCGCGGGCGACGAATCGCTCGTCGCCCCACCAGAAGTGCACGCGCGTCCAGTCGATCTTGGCGGCGCGCGGGTGCCGGCCGGCGGCGCGCAGGACGGCGATGCCCATCGTGCCGCCGGTGAGGGCGATGTGCACGGTCTCGCCGCGGTCCGCCTTCTTCGCGACCCGGCTCAGGAAGCGTGCCGCGACCGAATCTGCGAGATGCGCCGGGTCAGGACTGATCACGACGCGCTTCTCGGTGGAAAACTCAGCCATGCGTCTCCGTCGCCGTTGCCGGTGGGCCCAAGAGCTCCCAGCCCTCGGTGATGACTCGACCATACAGGACGTCCGGGTCGAGACGGCGGAGCTCCTCAGCGAGGCACTCGCGCAGCGTGCGGCGCGGGAAGACGAGCTCGTGGCTCGGCTGTCCGGGCTGCGTCAGTACTGCGACGGCGGAGGCCGGACGCTCCAGCAGCGTGTCGCCGCTCGGGCGGACGAGCCGAACCGACTTGATGCCGTGCGGCCATTCGTCGGACCCGAGGTACTCGTACGTCACGGGGACGTCGAGCTTCAGGCGCAGCCAGGCCGCCAGCAGTCCGGTCGAGGGGGAATCGGCGGCGCCGCGCACCTCGACGGCCGTGACCGGCTCGTACGGCGGCTGGTCCAGGACCGCCGCGAGCTGCTCGCGCCACCGGGTCAGGCGCGTCCACGCGAAGTCGGTGTCACCCGGCGCGTAGTGGTCGCCGAGCGAGGCGACCCAGGCCGCCGGATCCGCCTGCGTCGAGGCATCCGTGATCCGGCGCTGCGCGATGCGGCCGATCGCGGACTTCGACGGCATGTCGGGGGTGTCGGTCGGCCACCAGGCCACGACAGGGGCATCCGGCAGCAGGAGCCCCGTGACGAGGCTCTCGGTGTTGGAGCCGGCGTCGCCGTAGGCGCGCAGCAGCACGACCTCGCTCGCGCCTGCGTCGCCGCCGACGCGGATCTCGGCATCGAGACGGGGAGTGCCCGCCTCATCGCCGATCATCAGCACGATGACGCGCATCGGATGCTCGCGCGAGGCGTCGTTCGCTGCCTCGATGACCTGCTCCTCGGCGCCGTGACGCGTCGCGATCACAAGGGTCAGCACGCGGCCGAGGGCCACCGCACCGCCCTCTTCGCGCACATTCACGAGCGCCCGGGAGATCTTGCTGACGGTGGTGTCGGGCAGTTCGACGATCACGGACGCCTCCAGATACGGCCGTCGCGGGCAAGGAGCTCGTCGGCGGAAGGCGGACCCCAGGAACCGGGGGAGTACTGTTCGAGCGCGCCTCCCTGCTGCGTCCAGAACTCCTCGATCGGGTCGAGGATCTTCCAGGAGAGCTCGACCTCCTCGTGGCGCGGGAACAGCGGCGGGTCGCCGAGGAGGACGTCGAGGATGAGGCGCTCGTAGGCTTCGGGGCTGGCCTCGGTGAACGCGTGGCCGTAGCCGAAGTCCATCGTGACGTCGCGCACCTGCGTACCGGCGCCCGGCACCTTGGAGCCGAACCGGATCGTGACGCCCTCGTCGGGCTGCACACGGATGACGAGGGCGTTCTGGCCGAACTCCTCGCTCTGGCTGCGCGCGAAGAGCACCTGCGGCGCGCGCTTGAACACAACGGCGATCTCGGTGACGCGGCGGCCCAGACGCTTGCCGGTGCGCAGGTAGAACGGCACTCCGGCCCAGCGGCGCGTGTTGATCTCGAGCTTGACGGCGGCGTACGTCTCGGTGCCCGACTCCGGGTCCATGCCGTCCTCTTCGAGGAAGCCGAGGACCTTCTCGCCGCCCTGCCACCCGCCCGCGTACTGTCCGCGTGCGGTGGCGCGCGACAGGTCGTCGGGGAGGGTGACGGCCGCGAGGACCTTCTCCTTCTCGGCGCGGAGATCCTTCGCGTTGAAGCTGATGGGCTCCTCCATGGCGGTCAGCGCCAAGAGCTGGAGGAGGTGGTTCTGGATGACGTCTCGGGCCGCGCCGATGCCGTCGTAGTACCCGGCGCGTCCGCCCACGCCGATGTCCTCGGCCATGGTGATCTGCACGTGGTCGACGTAGTTGCGGTTCCAGATCGGCTCGTACAGCTCGTTCGCGAAGCGCAGCGCAAGGATGTTCTGGACCGTCTCCTTGCCGAGGTAGTGGTCGATGCGGAAGATCGAGTCGGCCGGGAAGGCCGACCGGAGCGCGTCGTTCAGCGCGCGCGCCGAATCGAGGTCGTGCCCGAACGGCTTCTCGATGACGACGCGACGCCAGCGGTCCTCGTCGTCGGCGTTCTCGCCGACGAGTCCGGACTCCTTCAGCTGCTTCGCGACGACCGGGAAGTCCTTCGGCGGGATCGACAGGTAGAACGCGTGGTTGCCCATCGTGCCGCGCTCGAGATCCAGCTTCTCGACCGTCTCGCGGAGACGCCGGAACGCATCCGGGTCGCCGAACTCGCCCGAGACGAACCGGATGCCCTGCAGGAGCTGGTTCCAGGTCTCCTCGCGATACTCGGTGCGGGCGTGCTGCTTGACGGCCTCGTGCACGACCTCGGCGAAGTCCTGGTCCTCCCAGTCGCGACGGGCGAACCCGACCAGGGCGAACCCGGGGGGCAGCAGGCCGCGGTTGGCCAGGTCGTAGACGGCGGGCATGAGCTTCTTGCGGGAGAGGTCTCCCGTGACCCCGAAGATGACGAGCGCGCTCGGACCGGCGATGCGGTTGAGGCGGCCGTCTTCGGGGTCGCGCAGCGGGTTGTGCCCGCGCGAGATCTGAACGGTCATCAGTTCCCTACTGTGCAGCCTCGAAGAGTGCGAGCACTTCGAGCTGAGGGTCGGTCAGGGTGAGGGTGACCACGGGACGCCCGTGGCCGTCCGCGAGCACGCTCGCATCGCCCGCGGCCTGCGCCTCGATCAGCTGCCCGAACGTGAACGGCCGGTCGGGGATCTCGAGGTCGACGTCGGTACGCTCCAGGATCTGCAGGAAGACACCGTTGGCGGGGCCGCCCTTGTGGTACTGCCCGGTCGAGTGCAGGAACCGCGGCCCCCACCCGAAGGTGGTCGGGCGGCCGGAGTCGGCGGCGACCATCTCGCGCAGACCCTGCAGCTGCGACAGCTCCAGGCGGTTGACGTAGGCCTGCACCGAGACGTAGCCGTCGGCCGGGATACGCGCCCACAGGGCGTCCAGGACGCCCGCGATGGTGCCGGATGCGGCGAGCTCGGGATCCGAGACGCGCACCTCCACACCCTCGACCGAGAACGCCGGTGCGGTCGGCTCGGGACGTGCGTCCAGCAGGCCGCGCGTGGCGATCTTGGCGGATTCCACATCGGGCTGGTCGAAGGGGTCGATCCCCAGCATCCGTCCCGCGATGGCCGTCGCGTACTCCCATACGACGAGCTGCCCGCCGAGCGATCCGCTGATCAGGATCTCGCCCTCGTGGTGCTCGAAGAGGTGGAACTGGTGCGCTTCGTCGACCAGTCGGACGATCTGCAGGTCGGCGGGCTTGCCCTCGACCTCGGGGGAGACCGGAAGCAGGACGACGGGCAGGATGCCGGTGCCGTTCTTGCCGGTGGACTCGGCGACGAGCTGCTCGATCCAGTTCGGCAGCCCGATGATGTGGGTGCCGTCGGTGATCAGGCCGAGCTTGTCGCGACGCGGGTTGCCCCCGGCGATCGCCGCGGCCAGGACCAGAGCGGGGTTCGACGGGCTGTCGATGGCGACCTCGAGCAGGCTCGCCTCGGCCTCGGTGAGGAGCTCGTCGATGTCGACGCCGGCCAGACCCGTCGGCACCAGGCCGAACGCGGTCAGCGCCGAGTAGCGCCCGCCCACGGTGGGGTCGGCGTTGAAGACGCGGTAGCCGTCGGCGCGGGCAGCCTGGTCCAGCGGCGAACCGGGGTCGGTGACGACCACGATGCGTTCGAGCGGGTCGATGCCGAGGTCGCGGAAGGCGGCCTCGAAGGCGCGCTTCGCGGAGTCGGTCTCGACCGTCGAGCCGGACTTCGAGGAGACCACGAGCACCGTGCGCTCGAGACCGCCCGATTCGGCGTCGCCGTCGAGGGCGGCCAGCACCTGACCGGGAGCAGTCGAGTCGAGGATCACCAGCGGCACACCGGCCGTCTGGGCGATGACCTCGGGCGCGAGCGACGAGCCGCCCATGCCGGCCAGCACCACGCGGGTGATGTCCTTGGCCACGAGCTCGGTGCGCAGCGCCAGGATCTCGGGAACCAGCGGGCGCGACACGGTGACGGCCTGCACCCAGCCGAGACGCTTGGACGCCTCTGCCTCGGCCGCGGGACCCCACAGCGACGCGTCGCCGGCCGTGATGCCGGACGCGACGAGGTCGGCGATGAGGCCCGGAAGGGTCTCATCGACGACGTGCTTGACGTGCCCGGTGACGCGGATGTCGAAGCTCATCGGCTGCTCTCCAGTGCGGTGGTGACCGTGTCCTTCAGCTCGTGCCACGAGGCGATGAACTTCTCCACCGCTTCGTCCTCGAGCAGCTGCGTGACATCGGCGAAGTCGATGCCGACAGCGGCCAGAGCATCCAGCACGCCGTGCGCGTCGGCGTAGGCACCGGTGACGGTGTCGCCGGTGATCACGCCGTGGTCGAACGTGGCCTCGAGGGTCTTCTCCGGCATGGTGTTCACGACACCGGGGGCGACGAGCTCGGTGACGTACAGGGTGTCGGGCAGCGCCGGGTCCTTGACGCCGGTCGAGGCCCACAGCGGACGCTGCAGGTTGGCACCGGCATCCGTCAGCGCCTTCGCGCGGTCGGTGGCGAACTCCTGCTCGAAAAGCTCGTAGGCGAGGCGCGCGTTCGCGACGCCGGCCTTCGACTTGAGCGCCTCGGCCTCCGGGGTGCCGATCGCGACGAGGCGCTTGTCGACCTCGGTGTCGACACGTGACACGAAGAACGAGGCGACCGACTGGATCTTCGACAGGTCCAGGCCCGCGGCCTTGGCCTGCTCCAGGCCGGTCAGGTACGCGTCGATGACCTCGGCGTAGCGCTCCAGGCTGAAGATCAGCGTGACGTTGACCGAGATGCCCGCGGCGATCGCCGCGGTGATCGCCGGCACGCTGGCCTTGGTCGCGGGGATCTTGATGAGCGCGTTCGGACGGTCGACCGTGGCCCACAGCTGCTTCGCCTGCTCGATCGTCTCTGCGGTGTCGTGCGCGAGGTCGGGGGAGACCTCGATCGACACGCGGCCGTCGACGCCGCCGGTCTCGTCGAACACCGGACGGAACACGTCGCACGCGGCGCGGACATCGTCGGTGGTGATCTCGAAGATCGCGTCGTCCGCGGAGACTCCGCGTCCGGCCAGCACGTGCAGCTGACCGGCGTACTCGGCGCCCTTGGCCAGCGCGCCGGCGAAGATCGTCGGGTTGGTCGTGATGCCGGTGACGTTGCGGGTCGCGATGAGGTCCGCGAGGTTGCCGGTCACGATGCGGTCGCGCGACAGGTCGTCGAGCCAGATGCTCACGCCTGCGGCGGCGAGCTGGGCGGTGGGGGTGCTCATGATGCGCTCTTCTTTCTCTACTCCGCCGCTGTCGCGGCGGCGAGGGTTTCGCGGGCCGCCTCGACGACGGCCTCGGCAGTGATGCCGAACTTCTGGAACAGGGTCTTGTAATCGGCCGAGGCGCCGAAGTGCTCGATAGACACGGAGCGGCCGCGGTCGCCGACGATGTCGCGCCACGACAGCGCCACACCGGCCTCGACCGAGACGCGGGCGGTGACGGCAGCGGGAAGCACCGACTCGCGGTACGCGGCATCCTGCTCCGCGAACCATTCGAGCGACGGCGCCGACACGACGCGGGCGTTGATGCCCTCGGCGGCGAGCGTCTCACGGGCGGCGACGGCCAGCTGGACCTCGGAGCCGGTGCCGATCAGGATGACGTCGGGCGTGCCGCCCGGGGCCTCGGCCAGGACGTAGGCGCCCTTGACGGCGTTCTCCGCGGAGGCGAAGACGTCCCCGGATGCCGCACCCTCGCCGCGTGCGAAGACGGGCACGTTCTGCCGGGTCAGGGCGATGCCCGTCGGACCCGCGTGACGACGGAGCATCTCGAGCCAGACGACCGAGGTCTCGTTGGCGTCGGCCGGGCGCACCACCGTGAAGTTCGGGATGGCGCGCAGCGTCGCCAGCTGCTCGATGGGCTGGTGCGTGGGGCCGTCCTCGCCGAGTGCGACCGAGTCGTGCGTCCACACGTAGATGCTGGGCACGTTCATCAGCGCGGCCAGACGCACGGCGGGGCGCATGTAGTCGCTGAAGATGAGGAAGGTGCCGCCGAACGCGCGCGTCGGACCGTGCAGCACGATGCCGTTGACGATGGCCGCCATGGCGTGCTCGCGGATGCCGAAGTGCAGCACACGACCGTACGGGCTGCCCGACCACTCGTGGGTGGACCACTCGGCCGGGATGAAGGACTTGGCGCCCTTGATCGTGGTGAGGTTCGACTCGGCGAGGTCGGCGGAGCCGCCCCACAGCTCGGGAAGCTCGGCGGCGAGGGCGTTGATGACGGTGCCCGACGCGGCGCGCGTGGACACCTCCTTGCCGGACTCGAACACGGGCAGTGCCGTGGCGATGTCGGCGGGGAGCTCGTGCGCGCTGATGCGGTCCCACAGCGCCTTGCGCTCCGGGTTCGCGGCGGCCCACGCGTCGAACGCGGTCTGCCATGCAGCGTGCGACTGCGCGCCGCGCTCGGCAAGGGCACGGGTGTGCGCGATCACGTCGTCAGGGACGACGAAGGACTCGTCCGGGTTCCAGCCGAGCACCTTCTTGGTCGCGGCCAGCTCGTCGGCGCCGAGCGCCGAGCCGTGGATCTTGCCGGTGTTCTGCTTGCCGGGGGAGGGCCAACCGATGATCGTCTTCAGGATGATGAGCGACGGCTTGTCGGTCTCGCCCTTGGCCGCGGCGATCGCCGCGTGCAGCTCGGCGACGTCCTCGACGTATTCGCCGGTCTTCTTCCAGTCGACCGTCTGCACCTGCCAGCCGTAGGACTCGTAGCGCTTCGCGACGTCCTCGGTGAAGGCGACGTTGGTGTCGTCCTCGATGGAGATCTGGTTGGAGTCGTAGATCGCGATGAGGTTGCCGAGCTGCTGGTGGCCGGCGAGGGAGGATGCCTCGGCCGTGACGCCTTCCTGCAGGTCGCCGTCACCCGCGATGACGTAGACGAAGTGGTCGAACGGGCTGGTGCCCGGCGCCGCCTCCGGGTCGAACAGGCCGCGTTCGTAGCGGGCGGCGTAGGCGAAGCCCACGGCGGAGGCCAGTCCCTGGCCCAGTGGGCCCGTCGTGATCTCGACACCGTCGGTGTGGCCGAATTCGGGGTGGCCGGGGGTCTTGGAGCCCCACGTGCGCAGCGCCTTCAGGTCGTCGAGCTCGAGACCGAAGCCACCCAGGTAGAGCTGGATGTACTGGGTGAGCGACGAGTGTCCCACCGAGAGGACGAACCGGTCGCGACCGGGCCAGTGCGTGTCGGCCGGGTCGTGGTTCAGTTCGCGCTGGTACAGCAGATACGCCGCCGGGGCGAGGCTCATCGCCGTCCCGGGGTGGCCGTTTCCGACCTTTTCCACTGCGTCCGCCGCCAATACGCGGACGGTGTCCACTGCGCGTCGATCGATTTCATCCCACTGCAGATCCGACACCGGGCCGCCTTTCTCGAGGTGGCACCCAAAGCGGTCCGGTTCGCGGCCCTGGTCCGTGAGGAGAAGGGGGATCGGCGCTGGGCGCGCGTGTGGTTTCAGCATAGCGAAGCAGCATGCCGTGGCGGCGATGCGATCACTCTGTATGACGCCAGAGCGGTGGTCGTGGATGCTCTAGACTCAAGGGTGTTCTGAACAGCGGCAAGATGTGGGGGGCGATGGACATCTCGACCACGTCGCAGACGACGGAATCTGCGGCACCGAAGAGCATCGGTCGCACCATCCGGGCGTACGTCGCCCTGACGAAGCCTCGTGTGCTGGAGCTTCTGCTCGTCACGACGGTTCCGGTGATGATCCTCGCTCAGGGCGGGCTGCCGAACCTCTGGCTCGTGCTGGCCACCGTCATCGGCGGTTCGCTGAGCGCCGGGTCTGCGGCGGCATTCAACATGTACATCGACCGCGACATGGACGCGCACATGCAGCGCACCGTGAACCGTCCGATCGTGACCGGTGAGATCACCCCGCGCGCGGCCCTCATCTTCGCCTGGACGCTCGGTGTCGTCTCCATCGCCTGGCTGTGGCTGACCACCAACTGGCTGGCCGCGGTGCTGTCGGCCGTCGCGATCTTCTTCTACGTAGTGATCTACACGATCATCCTGAAGCGCCGCACCGAGCAGAACATCGTCTGGGGCGGGATCGCCGGGTGCTTCCCGGTCGTGATCGGCTGGTCCGCCGTGACCGGTTCGCTGTCGTGGACCCCGATGATCCTGTTCGTGCTGGTGTTCCTGTGGACGCCGCCGCACTACTGGCCGCTGTCGATGAAGTACAAGGACCAGTACGAAGAAGTCGACGTGCCGATGCTCGGCGCGACCCGCAGCGGCTCGCAGGTCGGTCTCCAGGTCATCCTGTACGCGTGGGCCACCGTCGCGTGCTCGCTGCTGCTCATCCCCGTCGCGCCGATGGGCCTGCTCTACTCGGTCTCGGCCGTCGTCTTCGGCGGCTGGTTCATCTACGAGTCGCACCGCCTGTACTCGCGCGCCGTCCGCGGCGAGGAGCCGCGTCCGATGCGCGTCTTCCACGCTTCCATCACGTACCTCACGCTGATCTTCGTCGCTATCGGGGTCGACCCGCTGCTGCCGTTCTGATCCCTCGGTGGGTCTGCTCCATCTGTCGGTCTGGTCCTTCTGTGGGTCTGGTCCGTCTTGGGGTCTGATCCTTCTCGGGGTCTGATCCGGCATCGCCGTGACTGGGTGCTGCGCGGACTGGCGTGCTGCGCGGACTAGCGGTGCTGCGGGGTTTCCGTCTCCGCGCGGCTGACAGGCCTCGCCACTTCGTCGGAGATCACCTGTTCGTCGGATGCGGGCCCGGCGTGGCGTGCCGACGCTGTGGCGATCGCCGACGTTGTGTTGCGGCATCCGTCCTCCCACCGGGGTGTTGCGGTGCTACGGGGTTTCCCCGTCCGCGCGGCTGACAGGCCTCGCCACTTCGTCGGAGATCACCTGTTCGTCGGATGCGGGCCCGGCGTGGCGTGCCGACGCCGTGGCGATCGCCGACGTTGTGTTGCGGCATCCGTCCTCCCGCCGGGGTGTTGCGGCATCCGTCCTCCCCATCGGGGTCGCGTGCGCGTCTGATCCACAGACCCCGGGACCCGCGGGCGGTGTGGCGTCGGTGACAGGAAGAGTGGGGGGATGCCGCCGACTCCCGCCGATCGTCAGACCCGCGCTCTGCGCAACGTCCTTGATGCAGTTCGAGGGCGCGACGGAGTGGCGCGGGTGTCGCGGCTCGGCGCAGAGGGGCACTCGCGCCATTTCGTCCGGCTGGCGGTAGGTCGGGGACTACTCGTCAGCGTCCGCCGCGACTGGGTGGCGGTTCCCGGGGCCGACTCCGAACTGGTCCAGGCTGCGAGATGCGGCGTTGCGCTGACCTGCATCACACAGGCGCGGCGACTCGGGCTGTGGGTGCTCGAGGAAGACGGCGCACATGTCGGCGCCGCAACCCACGCGCGAGCACCGAACGGCCCTGCGGTCGTGCATTGGGCACGGCCGGTTCGGCCACGGCATCCCGACGATCTCGTCGATCCGATCGACAACGTCCTCGCGCTCGTGGCGGCGTGCCAGCCGTTCGAGGCAGCCTTGGCAACGTGGGAATCAGCGCTTCGGATCGGGCTGATCTCTCGCGAGCGCCTGGCGTCCCTGCCGCTGGGTCCTGCCGGTCTTCGGTTGCTCGCGGAGGCATCGCCGTTCTCGGACTCCGGCCTGGAGTCGATCTTCCGCATTCGGCTGCGGTGGCTGAACGTGCGGATCTTCGCACAGACCTGGATTGGGGGGCATCATGTCGACTTCCTGATCGGCGAGCGCCTCATCGTCCAAATCGATGGCGGCCACCACGTAGGTGCGCAGCGGGAGCGGGACAACGCGCATGACGCGGCATTGCGTCTGCTCGGGTACTCGGTGATCCGCGTGGGGTATCGGCAGGTGCTCGAGGATTGGCCGGCGGTGCAGGATGCGGTGATGGCGGCGATAGCTCAGGGATTGCACCTCGTGCACACCGGGGACGCGTGAACACATGTCTCGACGCGCCGAGGACGCGTACACACATGTCTCGACGTGCCGATGACGCGTACACACATGTCTCGACGTGCCGATGACGCACCACAGCGTCGGAGATCCACCGTTTGTCGGTTCCGCGGACGGCGGGGTGCTCCGACGCTGTGGCGATCTCCGACGCTGTGGTCGGCAGAGTGGGGTCAGCGCGCGGGCGTGACCTCGACCTCGACGACCTCGATGACCTCGACCGACTCGACGACCTCGGTCGCGGCATCCGCGGTGACGGGGGCATCCACGACCGACTTGACGGGGGTGTCGATGTCGTCCAGGTCGTCATCCGCCCAGGCGATGGACTCGAGAACCTGCCCACCGGATGCCGGGATCAGCGTGCTCACGACGGCCAGCGCCAGAGTCGTGATGACGCCGAAGAGGCCAACGGCCAGCAGGGCGCTGCCGATGACGACCCACGACTGACCGCCGTAGACCTCGACCGAGGTCGCGGTCTGGTCGGTGAGGGTCGCGATCATGGTCGACATGTTCGTGAAGACGAGCGCACCGCCCAGGACGGCGCTCACGATCGATCCGCTCAGCAGGAACCAGTAGGGGAGGCTGCGGAACAGCGAGGGACGAACGGGCATGCGGATGCTCCTTGAGATTCGGGACCACGGGTACCCGCGGCATGTGCCAGCCTGGTGCGCGGTCCCGAACGCACCATATGCGGAGTCGATGAGTCGGCTATGAATGACAGCCGAGTCGAAGGTCAGTGCGCGGCGACCGTCGCTTCGTCCGACTCTGCGGTGGCCAGGGGAGCGGCTGCGGGGCGCTTCAAGCGCAGGATGACGAGGGTCATGGCCGCCGCAGTGAGCGCGGCGAGCACCATGTGCACGCCGACCGCGAGCACGGGGAGGCCGTTGCGCGCCTGGTAGAGACCGACGGCGATCTGCACGAATTCGACCGCGAGCAGAGTGATCGCCCAGTTGCGCGTGGGCAGCCCCTTGACCGCGGCGGCGACCACGAGGAGAACGGTCAGCACCAGCAGGGCGTACCCGGGCCAGGCGTGCACGTGCTCGAGGACGGTGGCGTCGAAGCCGTTCCGGCCGGACGCGGCGTCGCCGGAGTGCGGGCCGGCACCGGTCGTCAGGATGCCGAAGGCGATGGAGACGGCCATCACCGCGGCTGTGAGGTGGGTGAGCCTGGCGTACCAGGCGGGCACCGCGAGCGTGCGCGGGCCGGGCACGTCGTCCATCCGCGCCAGGAAGGCGGCGGTGACGCACACCAGCAACAGCGAGGAGACGTAATGGAAGCCGACGATGAAGGGGTTCAGGCCCGTCCAGACCGTGATCCCGCCCACGATGGCCTGCGCGATGATGCCCACCCCGACGATGACCGCGAGCGTCCAGAGGTCCTTGCGGGTGCGCCAGAGGCGGGTGGTGAGCATCAGGATCACCACGACGAGCGCGATGATGCCGACCACGCCGGTCATCATCCGGTTCCCGAACTCGATGAGGCTGTGATAGGTCAGCTCTTCGGTCGGGATGAGCGACTCGGGGGTGCAGGTCGGCCACGAGGGGCATCCGAGTCCCGAACCGGTGAGGCGCACGGCGCCGCCGGTCGCGATGATCGTCACCTGTGCGACGAACGAGGCCCACGCCGCGATGCGCAGAGGGGTGCCGGGGCGGACGCTGACATCGGGCATTGCAAAGCCTCCTCGTCCACGCACGTCGGTCGGGCGACCGCGGCGGGGGCGGAACCTGTAGAATCAAGGGGTCGGGATGCGTGCGCGTCATGCGCAACGCTCCACTGACAGTGTAGGCGCGCAGGACGGCGCCACTTGAGTAGGGCCCACCAGCGGCACCCCACCCTTCGGGTGTGGAATGCCGGGGCGGATGACACCGTTGAGGCCCAGAGGAGAGTGTGACGATGTCGGATGTGCTGATCGACCGCCCGGAGCTTGACGGACTCGGTGTTTACGAGTTCGGCTGGCACGACGAGGATGCTGCAGGAGCCATCGCCAAGCGCGGGCTCAGCGAGGCCGTCGTGCGAGGGATCTCCGGGCTGAAATCGGAACCCGAATGGATGCTGAAGAACCGTCTGAAGGGTCTTCAGCTGTTCGAACGCAAGCCGATGCCGACCTGGGGTGCCGACCTCAGCGAGATCGACTTCGACAACATCAAGTATTTCGTGCGCTCGACCGAGAAGCAGGCGCAGTCGTGGGAGGACCTCCCCGAGGAGATCCGCAACACGTACGAGCGCCTCGGCATCCCCGAGGCGGAGCGTCAGCGCCTCGTCGCCGGCGTCGCCGCGCAGTACGAGTCCGAGGTCGTCTACCACCAGATCCGCGAGGACCTGGAGGCGCAGGGCGTCATCTTCATGGACACCGACACGGCGCTGCGCGAGCACCCCGAGTTCTTCGACGAGTACTTCGGCACCGTCATCCCCGCCGGCGACAACAAGTTCGCCGCGCTGAACACGGCCGTGTGGTCCGGCGGATCGTTCGTCTACGTCCCGAAGGGCGTGCACGTCGAGATCCCGCTGCAGGCCTACTTCCGCATCAACACCGAGAACATGGGGCAGTTCGAGCGCACCCTGATCATCGCGGACGAAGACTCCTACATCCACTACATCGAGGGCTGCACGGCGCCGATCTACAAGAGCGACTCGCTGCACTCCGCGGTCGTCGAGATCATCGTCAAGAAGAACGCCCGCGTGCGGTACACGACCATCCAGAACTGGTCGAACAACGTGTACAACCTCGTCACCAAGCGTGCGATCGCCCACGAGGGCGCCACCATGGAGTGGATCGACGGCAACATCGGGTCCAAGGTCACGATGAAGTACCCGTCCATCTTCCTCGTCGGCGAGCGGGCCAAGGGCGAGACCCTCTCCGTCGCCTTCGCCGGTCCCGGCCAGCACCAGGACGCCGGCGCCAAGATGATCCACATGGCGCCGTACACGCAGTCCTCCATCGTCTCGAAGTCGATCGCCCGTGGCGGCGGACGTGCCGGCTACCGCGGTGAGGTGCGGGTGGATGCGAATGCGCACCACTCCGCCAACACCGTGCGCTGCGATGCGCTGCTGGTCGATTCGATCTCGCGCTCCGACACGTACCCCGCCATCGACATCCGCGTCGACGACGTCCAGCTCGGCCACGAGGCCACGGTCTCGAAGGTCAGCGAAGAGCAGCTGTTCTACCTCATGAGCCGGGGCATGCCCGAGGACGAGGCGATGGCGATGATCGTCCGCGGCTTCATCGAGCCCATCGCCCGCGAGCTGCCCATGGAGTACGCCATGGAGCTCAACAAGCTCATCGAAATGGGCATGGAAGGATCCGTCGGCTAGTTATGACGACCACGACCACCCCCCTGCCGGGAAGCCAAGCGCACACCGACGGAGGATGGGGCAACAAGTCTGCGCCCGTGATCCCCGTGCAGACGCGTTCTGACCGCCCCACCTCGTTCGACCCTGCCGACTTCGGCACGCCGAACGGCCGCGAAGTCAACTGGAAGCACACGCCGATCGATCGCCTCGGCGCCCTGCTGCAGGACGACGAGTCCGACGCGGATGCCGTGCTGATCTCCACGACCGCTCCGGACACGCTGTTCGTCCCCTCCGCAGGAGTCGACGCCGCCGTGCGCGGCGAGGTCTTCCGTCCGGAAGACGTCGTCAGTGCGATCGTCTGGAAGCGCAGCACCGACGCGCTGCACGTGCAGATCCCCGCCGATGAAGAGCTCGCCGAGCCGGTGCGCATCGATCTGAGCGGTGCCGGTTCCGGCCTGCACAGCCGTTCGCACATCATCATCGAGGCGATGCCGAACGCACGCGGCACCGTGCTGCTCTACCACTCCGGCTCCGCGCAGTACGCGCAGAACGTGGAGATCATCGTCCGCGATGGCGCCAACCTCACGGTGCTGTCCGTGCAGCGCTGGGATGGCGACGCCGTGCACGTGGCGTCCCATCAGGCCCGCGTCGATCGCGATGCGTCCCTGACTCACCTGATCGTGAGCCTCGGCGGCAGCGTCGTGCGCATCAACCCCTCGGTCGAACTGGCCGGCGCGGGATCGGATGCGCGCCTGTTCGGCGTCTCGTTCGCCGATGCCGGCCAGCACTTCGAGAGCCAGGTGTACATGCACCACAAGGGGCCGCACACCAAGGGCGACGTGCTCTACAAGGGCGCCCTGCAGGGTGCGGACGCCCGCAGCGTGTGGATCGGCGACGTCCTGATCGGACCGGACGCCACCGGCACCGACTCGTACGAGGCGAACCGCAACCTGGTGCTCACCGACGGTGCGCGCGCCGACTCGATCCCGAACCTCGAGATCCAGACGGGCGACATCCAGGGCGCCGGACACGCGAGTGCGACCGGTCGCTTCGACGACGAGCAGCTGTTCTACCTGCTGTCCCGCGGGATCACCGAGCCGGAGGCGCGACGCCTCGTTGTCCTCGGCTTCCTCAGCGAAATCGTGCAGCGGATCGGCATCCCCGTGCTGGAAGCCGAGCTCATCGAAGCGATCGAGCGCGAACTCGAGGAAGGGCAGGATCGATGACCGCGGCCAAGGTCTGCGCCCTGAGCGACCTCGAGCAGGACACCGCCATCCGCGTGGAGGTCGACGGCGTGCCCATGGCCGTCGTGCTCGATTCGAACGGCGAGGTGCACGCCATCGGCGACACCTGCACCCATGGCGACATCTCGCTCGCCGAGGGGTTCGTCGACGGCGACGCGCTGGAGTGCTGGGCCCACGGCTCCGCCTTCTCGCTGCGCACCGGCAAGCCGCTCAACCTCCCGGCTTACGAGCCGGTCCCTGTTTATGCCGTCGTGATCGAGGGCGATGACGTCCTCATCGATCCCGCCGTGCTCAAAGATGTGAACTGAAGAAGGAAGCCTGAATGTCTGTCCTCGAGATCCGCGACCTGTTTGTGACGGTCGAGACCGATGCGGGAACCACCCCCATCCTCAACGGCCTGTCGCTGACCATCCGTACCGGTGAGACGCACGCCATCATGGGCCCCAACGGCTCCGGCAAGTCCACGCTGGCCTACACGATCGCCGGCCACCCCAAGTACAACGTGACCGGTGGCACGATCACGCTCGACGGCGAGGATGTCCTCGCGATGACCGTCGACGAGCGCGCCCGCGCCGGCCTGTTCCTCGCGATGCAGTACCCGGTGGAGATCCCCGGCGTCACCGTCACGAACTTCCTGCGCACCGCCAAGACGGCGATCGACGGCGAAGCGCCGTCGATCCGCACCTGGACCAAGGACGTCAAGGCGTCGATGAAGAACCTTCGGATGGATCCGAAGTTCGCGGCGCGCAACGTCAACGAGGGATTCTCCGGCGGCGAGAAGAAGCGCCACGAGATCCTCCAGCTCGAGCTGCTGAAGCCGCGGATCGCGGTCCTCGACGAGACCGATTCCGGCCTTGACGTCGACGCGCTGAAGATCGTCTCCGAGGGCGTCAACCGCGCCAAGGCGGAGAGCGACCTCGGTGTGCTCCTCATCACGCACTACACCCGCATCCTGCGCTACATCCACCCCGACTTCGTGCACGTGATGGTCGCGGGTCGCATCGTCGAGGAGGGCGGCCCCGAGCTCGCCGAGCGCCTCGAGGACGAGGGCTACGACCGGTTCATCGAACCGGCATCCGACGCCACCGTCGACGCCGACGCGTAGACTTCGATCATGACCGCGACGCTCACACCCGAGAAGTACGACGAGGTCACCGAAGCTCTCAAGGACGTCATGGACCCCGAGCTCGGGATCAATGTCGTCGACCTGGGGCTCATCTACGACCTCGCCTGGGATGACGAGAACGATGCTCTCGTCATCCACATGACGCTGACCAGCGCCGGCTGCCCGCTGACGGATGTGCTCGAAGAGCAGACCGCCCAGGCGCTCGACGAGGTCGTGGAGCAGTTCCGCATCAACTGGGTGTGGATGCCGCCGTGGGGTCCGGAGAAGATCACCGACGACGGCCGCGACATGATGCGGGCGCTCGGCTTCGCCATCTGATCGGCGGCCTGTGTCGTATGACGCAGGATGAGCTCGGTGAGCTCACCCGCTGACGCGCCGACTAGGCTCGAGTAGTGAGCGTCACCCCCCTTCAGGCCCTGCCGATCGACGACCTGCGTGAGCGGTCCAGCACGAAGTGGCGCACCTACGCGCCCGACGTGCTCCCGCTGTTCGTGGCCGAGACGGATTTCGCTCACGCACCCGCGATCACCGCCGCCCTCGAGCGCGCCGTGCGCCTCGGCGACACCGGCTACACGCCGCCGGACCCCGGCATCCGTGACGCGTATGTCGCGTTCGCCGAGCGCCGCTTCGGCTGGCAGGTCGACCCCGCAAGGATCCGCACCACGTGCGACGTGATGATGGGCGTCGTCGAGCTGCTGCGCCGGGTCATCGAGCCCGGAGACCGCGTCATCACGACCCCGCCGGTGTATCCGCCGTTCAACGACTGCATCCCGGAAGCCGGGGGAGTCGTCGAGACCGTGCCGCTCCGTGAGACGGCCGACGGCTGGGAGCTGGACCTGCTGGGTATCGAGGCGGCGTTCGCCGGCGGTGCGCGCGCGATCCTGCTGTGCAACCCGCACAACCCCACCGGCACGGTGCACTCCCGGGAGAGCCTCGCCGCTCTTGCCGAGCTCGCCCAGGGCTTCGGAGCCGTCGTCGTCAGCGACGAGATCCACTCGCCGTTGACGCAGCCGGGCATCGACTTCACGCCGTTCCTGGCAGCATCCGAAACCGCCGCCCGTGTCGGGTACGCCGTGACGAGTGCGAGCAAGGCGTTCAACACCGCCGGCCTCAAGTGCGCGCTGATGATCACCGCGGCCGAGGACACCACCGCCGTGCTGCGCGGCCTCCCCGCCGAAGTCGAGTGGCGCACCGGGCTGTTCGGCGCGATCGCGGGCGTTGCCTCCTTCGCCCCCGAGAGCGACGAGTGGCTCGACAGTCTGCTGCTCACACTCGATCAGAACCGTCGCCTGCTGGCCGAGATGCTCGCCGAGCACGTTCCGGGCGCACGCTATCGGATGCCGGATGCCGGTTTCCTCGCGTGGGTCGACCTGTCCGAGCTCGGCTGGGGTGAGAATCCCGCCGTGAAGATCCTCCGCGACGCCAAGGTCGCCCTGCACTACGGTCCGCACTTCGGCGTCGAGGGCAACGGCCACGTGCGCATCAACATCGGCTGCGCACCCGAGGTCCTGCGCGAAGCAGTGGAGCGCATCGGTGCGCTCCTGACACCGTGAGCACTGCCAACGACACGACCGAGTCCGTCTGGCGGGGGCGCTACCTCGGCGTGACGGTGGGTGCGGTCGCGCTCGTCTTCCTCGCGGCGATGCAGTCCCTGGCCGTCACGACGGTCATGCCCATCGTCAGTGCCGAGCTCGACGGTGCGGCCCTGTACGCGGTCGCGTTCTCGGGCACGCTCGCCACGAGCGTCATCGGCATGGTCGCAGCCGGCGCCTGGGCCGACCGATCCAGCCCGGTGCCCGCGCTCACGGCGGCGGTCACGCTGTTCGTGATCGGGCTCGTCATCGCCGGGGCGGCCACCAGCATGGAGATGCTGGTCGTCGGACGGCTCATCCAGGGCCTCGGCACGGGAGGTCAGACCGTCGCGCTGTACGTCGTCGTCGCGCGGATGTATCCGGCAGCCCTGCACGGACGCGTGTTCGCGGCGTTCTCCGCCGCGTGGGTGGTGCCCTCGCTGATCGGCCCGTTCCTCGCCGGTGCCGTCACTGAGTACCTGCACTGGCGCTGGGTGTTCCTCGGCGTCGCAGGGCTGACGATCCTCTTCTTCATCGTCGTGATGTCGCGCCTCCGCGGACGTGATCTGCACACCGATGAACCGGCCAAGGGGCGCATCGCCGCACGGCTGGGGTTCGCCGTCGCGGTCGCCGCCGGCGCGCTCACACTCAGCCTGGCCGGCGAGTTCGGCGCCTGGTCGTGGGTCGTGGTCGGGGCATCCGCTGTCGTGATCGGTCTGGCCGCCCGTCCGCTGCTTCCGCCGCGCACGCTGCGCGCGGGCCGCGGGCTGCCCAGTGTGGTCCTGATGCGCGGGCTGATCGCCGGTGCGCTGTTCGGCGCGGAGATCTACGTCCCCTACCTGCTGATCGACGAGTACGGCTTCTCGCCGACCTGGGCGGGGCTCGGGCTGACCACCGCAGCCGTGGCGTGGGCCGCGGCCGCTGAGATCCAGGGGCGGTACGGCGACCGCATCGGCAACGCGCGGATCACCCTGTTCGGTGTCGCCCAGCTGTTCGCCGCGCTGCTGTTCGCGGGCGCGACGGCGCTGCTGCACCTGCATCCGGCGGTGCTGATCATCGGCTGGGCGCTGGCCGGGGCCGGCATGGGGCTCATGTACCCGCGGCTCACCGTGCTGACGCTGGCGTATTCGACGCCGCAGAACCAGGGCTTCAACTCATCCGCACTGTCGATCTCGGACTCGATCGGGGCGGCGACCGCGATCGCCGTCATGGGTGTCGTGTTCACGGCGCTCACGGGCACGCATGCCGGATTCCCGGTCGTGTTCGCGATCGCCGGTGTCCTGACGCTGCTGGCGCTGATCCCCGGACTGCGGATGGGGCACGCGCACGAGCAGCACAGATAGGCGCAGGCTGCCTGCCGGCTAGTTCTCGGCGCGACCGAGCCGCCAGTAGCCCATGAACGCGACGGCGCGACGATCGACGCCGCGCTCACTGACGAGGTGGCGACGCAGGGTCTTGATCGCCCCGGCCTCGCCGGCCAGCCACGCGTAGAGGCGGGCACTCTTCAGCGCTGCGCCGCCCTTCGCCGTGCGCGGCACCTCCCACAGGATGTCGGTGTCGATGTCGATCTCCTCGACGTCGGATCCCTCACCGGTCGGCACGAGGGTGGCCGCGGCATCCATCACCGATGTCAGCAGGTGGCTGTGGCGGTCGCCGTCACGACGGGCTCCGACTCGATACTCGAAACCCGGGTGGTGCGGCAGATACGCGGCGTCGTCGGGATGCGGGACCTCCAGTGCAACCACGCCGGTGGCCTCGCGCGGCAGCTGTTCGAGGATCGCCGCGATCGCCGGGGCGGCGGTCTCATCGCCCGCGAGGAGGATCTGGTCGACGGTCGCCGGTGGGACGAAGTCGATCCCGTAGCTGACCCCGCTATGAGCCGAGGTCGGGGCGAAGATGAGAACATCGTCGCCGACCGCGGCCTTCGCGATCCAGTCGGATGCGGGGCCGAGCACGTCGTGCGACACCATGTCGATGTCGACCTCATTCGCGTCGTTGCGGACGTAGCGGGTCGTGTATGTCCGGAACGGCGGCCGGTCCGCCTCGGGCAGCTCACGCCACTGGGTGTACCAGTCCTCACCGGTCGGCATCGCGTCCAGGCTCGCGGTCGAGGTGGGGAACACGATCTTGACGCGCTGATCGAGGCCCGGATCGCCGTAGACGGCGAGGTCGTCGCCGCCGAACGTGAAGCGGCGGAAGCTCGGGGTGAGGTCGGTGATGGAGGTCACCGTCGCGCGGAAGAAGCGGTGGACATCAAGAGCGGTCGTGGTCACCGGAGGGTCCTTTCGGTGGTGAGGGCGGGGGAGACGTGGTGCCGTCCGCGGGGGAGCACGATGGGCGCGCCCGAGACAGGGTCGGACACGACGAGCGCGTCGAGATCGAAGACCTCGCGGATGAGCTCGCTCGTCATGACCTCGTTCGGCGGGCCGCTGGCGACGATGCGACCGGCGCGCAGGGCGAACAGGTGGTCGGCATAGCGCGCGGCGAGGTTCATGTCGTGCAGCACCATGACGATGGTGGTGCCGCGCTCGTGGTTGAGGTCGGTCAGCAGATCGAGGACCTCGACCTGGTGTGCGACATCCAGGAACGTCGTGGGTTCGTCCAGCAGCAGGATGTCGGTCTCCTGGGCGAGTGCCATCGCGATCCAGACGCGCTGGCGCTGGCCGCCGGACAGCTCGTCGACGGAGCGGTCGGCGAGGTCCTCGATGCCGGTCGCCTCGAGTGCCCGTGCCACGACCTCGTAGTCGTGCGCGTTCCACCGGGCGAGCAGCTTCTGGTGAGGGTGGCGCCCGCGTCCGACCAGATCGGCGACGGCGATGCCCTCGGGAGCGACCGGGCTCTGCGGGAGCAGACCGAGGGTGCGGGCCACCTCTTTCGACGGGAGTCCGTGCAGTGAACGGCCGTCGAGCACCACCTGGCCGTGTTTCGGCGTGATGAGGCGGGCCAGGGCGCGCAGCAGCGTCGACTTGCCGCATCCGTTCGCTCCGACGATCGCCGTGATGCGCCCGGGCGGAACCCGGAGGTCGAGGCTTTCGACGATCGTGCGGTCGCCGTAGGCCAATGTCAGCGCTTCCGCGGAGAGCGTGTGGTGGTCGGTCGAGGTGGGGGATGCGGTCACAATGACCCTCCGGAGCGATTCGTCCTGATGAGCAGGTAGATGAGGTACGGTGCGCCGAGCACGCCGGTGATGACGCCGACCGGGTAGCGGCTGTCGAACGCGAACTGTCCGAGGAGGTCGGCCACGAGCACCAACAGCGCCCCGACGAGGCCGGACGGCAGCAGCAGCGCGGCGCCGGGACCGACCAGGCGCGCCGCGATGGGTCCGGCCATGAACGCGACGAACGCGATGGGCCCGGTCGCTGCGGTGGCGAACGCGAGGAGGGCCACCGCGGCGACGATCGCGGTCACCCGGGTGGCGTTCAGCCGGACGCCGAGGCTCGCTGCGGCATCGTCTCCGAGTCGCATCACCCCGAGCGCGCGACCTTGCGCCAGCAGCAGCGGCACCAGCACGAGGCTCGTGATCGCGAGCGGCAGTACCACTGACCACGTGGCGCCGTTGAGGCTGCCGGTGAGCCAGCGCGTGGCGGATTGGAGATCCCACGCCACAGCCTTGGACAAGACATAGGTGACGACGCTGTCGAGCATCGCGGCCACGCCGATGCCGATGAGGATGAGTCGCGTGCCGGCGAAGCCGCCCTTGTTCGACAGGAGGTAGATCGCCAGGGCGGTCAGCAGCGCACCCGCGACGGCGAGCAGCGACACGAGCGTCTCGTTGAGGGAGAGCACGACGATGCCGAACACGGCGGCGGCACTCGCTCCCGAGGTGATGCCGATGATGTCGGGGGAGGCGAGCGGGTTGCGCAGCATGGTCTGGAACGTCACACCGGCGATGCCGAACGCGAACCCCGCGAGCACGGCCAGCACGGAGCGCGGCAGTCTGAGCTCGCCGACGGTGAACGACGCGCCGGGGACGGTTTCGCCGAGGATCACCCGGGCGACCTCGTCGAGTCCGTAGAAGCTCTTGCCGATCATGAGCGATACGGCGAACGCGACGACCAATGCCAGCGCCAGCATTCCCGTCACGATCGCGTGACGCCGCATCCGCCGGCGTCGCCCCGCGACGATCGCACGCGCGGTGCTCGCGGCCGCACGCTCGCGGTCCGTACCTGAAGCCCCGCGCGGAGCGACCGTTTGCCGCGTCTCGCGAGACGCGGTCCGGGAGGGGCCGGGGGTGGTGGGGGCGGTCACAGCTCGCGGACTTTCTGGCGGCGGACGATCCAGATGAAGACGGGGGCTCCGATCAGCGCTGTGATGATCCCGACCTCGATCTCGCCGGGCCGAGCGACGACGCGGCCGATCACATCGGCTGCGACGAGCAGCGCCGCGCCGATCACTGCCGAAAACGGCAGCAGCCAGCGGTGGTCGGTG
This sequence comes from Microbacterium sp. Root61, assembly GCF_001427525.1. Lineage (NCBI taxonomy): Bacteria > Bacillati > Actinomycetota > Actinomycetes > Micrococcales > Microbacteriaceae > Microbacterium > Microbacterium sp. Root61. The sequence goes on from NZ_LMGU01000001.1 coordinate 220,321, forward strand.
CCGACGAGCAGCCGGCACAGGTGCGGCACGACCAGCCCGACGAACGCGATCGGCCCGACCACGGCCGTCGCCGCACCGCAGAGCACGACTGCACCTGCCGAGGCGATGAGCCGCGTTCGGCCGACACGCTCGCCCAGCCCGGCGGCGAGATCGTCGCCGAGTGCGAGCGAGTTCATGCCGCGGGCGCAGACGAGACAGACGACCGCCCCGATCGCGAGCACGGGGAGCACGATCGCTATGCGATCCCACGTCGCGCCGCCCACACCGCCGATCTGCCAGAACCGGAACGACTCCATGATGTCGACCCGGGGGAGCAGGATCGCGCTCACGAGCGACATGAAAGCGGCGGATGCTGCGGCACCCGCCAGCGCAAGCTTCAGCGGCGTCGCACCCCCGCGCCCCAGGGACCCGACGACGTAGACGAAGACGGCGGCCCCGGCGGCGCCGAGGATCGCGGTGCCGATGAAGGCGTACGGGTCCGACATCCCGAAGAAGGCGATGCCGATCACGACGGCGAGGGCGGCCCCGCCGGAGACCCCGAGGATGCCGGGATCGGCGAGCGGGTTGCGGGTCACGGCCTGCATCGTGGTGCCGGACAGGGCGAGCGCCGCCCCCACCAGCACGGCGAGGACGGTGCGGGGGATGCGGGTGACCACGGCCGCCTGCGCGACCCCACTCGTGTCGCCGGACAGCCCGGCGAAGATGTCACCGACTGAGACCGTGCGTACCCCGAACGCGACGGAGACGACGCACAGTGCGGCGAGCACCACGATCGCGACCCCGAGCCACGCGAGCCGCACCGTGACCGGACGCCGCAGGGTCGCGGCATCCGGCACCGTGGTGCGGGTCTCGAGAATGGTCACCCGGCAGGCTTCCCGCTCGTCAGCGGAGGGCGCCGGCCAGCAGGGCGAAGTACTCGTCGATGCCCCAGCCGATCGACAGCGGCGAGGGGTTGGCGGAAGCCGCCAGCGGCGTCGACTCCTCGAGGATTGCGATGCGCCCCTCGGCGATGGCCGGGATCTGCGACAGCAGCGGATCGGCCTGCAGCTGCGCGATGATCGAGCCGCTCGCGTCGCCGTACGTGACGAAAACGTCGACATCGGCGAAGCGGTCGGCCTGCTCCGCACTCACTTCGGCATAGAACTGCTCGCCGTCGGACTCTTCGGAGACCACCGTCGGGAGGGGGAGCCCGAGGGACTCCAGGAATCCGGGGCGCGTGTCGAGGCTCGTGTAGAAGCCGATCCGGCTGAAGTCGGACGGGTCGATGTATGAGAACAGGACGGTGGAATCGGCGAGCTCGGGGTTCGCGGCCAGAGCGGAGTCGACCTTGCCGTGCAGCTCGTCGATGAGCGCATCGCCCTCATCGGCCAGGCCGAGCGCGGTCGAGTTCAGGCGGATCATGTCCTCGTAGGAGGTGCCCCACGCGACCTCGGGGTACGCGACGACCGGCGCGATCTTCGACAGCGTGTCGTATTCCTCCTGCGTGAGACCGGAATACGCGGCGAGGATGACGTCGGGCTGCGTGTCCGCGACCGCCTCGAAGTCGATGCCGTCGGTCTCGTCGAACAGCACCGGAGTTTCGGCGCCGAGCTCGTCGAGCTTGTCCTCGACCCAGGGGAGGACGCCGTCGCCGTCGTCGTCGCCCCATGTGACCTTCGCCATCCCGACCGGCACGACGCCCAGCGCGAGGGGGACTTCCTGGTTCGACCACGCGACGGTCGCGACGCGCTCGGGTGCGGAGTCGATCGTGGTCTCGCCGTACGCATGCTCGATCGTCACAGGGAAGCCCGCGGAGGCGGAGTCCGGCGCGGTCCCGGCGTCGGTCGCCCCGGCGCCGGAGCATCCGACGAGGGTGAGAGCGGCGATTGCGACGAGGGCGGTTGCGGCGGCGGTGCGGGTGCGAGGCACGGGGGGATCTCCAGTCGACCGAGTTCCGATAAGGACAGCCTTACCTTACGCACGGGTCGGAACTGTGTCGAATCCGATCGCAACATGACGGAAGCCCCGACCGCGATCGGGGCTTCGTCACGATTCGGGATGCCGCGGCATCCGGAATCCGGTCAGTTCTTGCCGGCGTCGGCCTTCCGCACGAGGGCCCACGCGCCCGGGATGATTGCGGCGGCGAGGCCGGCCTTGATCAGACCGCCCACGATGAACGGCAGCAGTCCGACGCCGAGGATCGTCGCGAAGGAGTAGTCCAAGCCCATGACGCCGTTCAAGATGAACGCCATGTACGGGATGCCGAACAGGAACGGCACGACGCTCGCTGCGGCGAAGCCGACGAACGCCAGGGCCGGGCGGCGGTCCCACGCGCGCTCCGCGAACCAGCCGGCGACGAACGCCGCGAAGATGAAGCCGATGACGAAGCCGAAGCTCGGCTTGCCCAGCGCCAGGACGGTGCCGGTGAAGCCGGCGAAGACCGGAAGCCCCGCGAGGCCCGCGAGCATGTAGGTCGTGAGGGCCGCCGCACCGCGCCAGGCGCCGAGCGCGGCGCCGACGACGATGACGCCGAGCGTCTGGCCGGTGATCGGCACCGGCCACAGCGGGATCTCGACCTGGGCGAGCAGTGCCACGACGGCCGCGCCGGTGATCACGAGGCCGGCGTCGAGCGCGAATGCGCGGGTGCGGGAGGACGGGCGGGCGATGACGTCGGCGAGCACCCGACGGGCGCCAGTGGAGGCGGAGGGAGAGGCTGCGATGGATGACATGGGACTCAGCCTAGAGGGGCGTAACGCGAGCGACTTGGATGCATGTCACCAAGGAATCCGAATTCGACTGTGAGGTGTCCACATGCTCCTCGGAGGCGGCTCGGCGGACGCGCAGGTGCCGCAACCTATACTGGGAGGCTGGCCGTTCGGTCATCTCTCTTCTCTCCAAAACGAAACGGACGATAGCTGTGCTCGCCGTGCACGACCTTGAAATTCGCGTGGGTGCCCGCGTGCTTATGACGGACGTCTCGTTCCGTGTCAGTAACGGCGACAAGATCGGACTCGTCGGCCGAAACGGAGCCGGCAAGACGACGCTCACGAAGGTGCTCGCCGGCGACCTGCTGTCCGCCGCCGGCCGCGTCGACCGCTCCGGAGAGCTCGGCTATCTGCCGCAGGACCCGCGCACCGGCGACCCCGAGATGCTCGCCCGCACCCGTATCCTCGATGCCCGCGGCCTGGGCACTCTCGCGCTCGGCATGCACGAGGCATCCGTCGCCATGGGCGACGCGGACGAGGCGGTCGCGGCGAAGGCGATGCGCAAGTACGCGAACCTCACCGAGCGCTTCGAGGCCCTCGGCGGCTACACCGCGGAGGCGGAGGCGGCGACGATCGCGCACAACCTCTCGCTGCCGGACCGCATCCTCGATCAGCCGCTGAAGACCCTCTCCGGCGGTCAGCGCCGTCGCATCGAGCTCGCCCGCATCCTGTTCTCGGATGCCGAGACGATGATCCTCGACGAGCCGACGAACCACCTCGACGCGGACAGCGTCGTGTGGCTGCGGGAGTTCCTGAAGAACTACCGGGGTGGGCTGATCGTGATCAGCCACGACGTCGAGCTCGTGGGGGAGACCGTCAACCGTGTCTTCTACCTCGATGCCAACCGCCAGATCATCGACGTCTACAACATGAACTGGAAGAACTACCTGCGCCAGCGGGTCGCCGACGAGGAGCGTCGCAAGAAGGAGCGCGTCAACGTCGAGAAGAAGGCGACCGTGCTGCAGCAGCAGGCCGCCCGGTTCGGCGCCAAGGCGTCGAAGGCCGCTGCGGCGCACCAGATGGTGGCCCGCGCCGAGAAGATGCTCGCGGGGCTGGACGAGGTGCGTCAGGAGGAGCGCGTCGCCAAGCTGCGCTTCCCGAAGCCCGCTCCGTGCGGCAAGACCCCGCTGATGGCGACCGGTCTGTCGAAGTCGTACGGCTCGCTGGAGATCTTCACCGACGTCGACCTCGCGATCGACCGCGGATCGAAAGTCGTGGTGCTCGGTCTCAACGGTGCCGGAAAGACCACCCTGCTGCGGATGCTGGCCGGCGTGGACCAGCCCGACACCGGGGAGATCATCCCCGGACACGGTCTCAAGATCGGCTACTACGCGCAGGAGCACGAGAACCTCGACGTAGATCGGTCGGTGCTGGAGAACATGATGTCGGCGGCGCCGGACATCACCGCGACGGACGCCCGCAAGGTGCTGGGATCGTTCCTGTTCACCGGCGACGACGTGCTCAAGCCCGCCGGCGTGCTGTCCGGCGGCGAGAAGACCCGCCTGTCGCTCGCGACGCTCGTGGTCTCTTCCGCCAACATGCTTCTGCTCGATGAGCCGACGAACAACCTCGACCCGGCCTCGCGCGAGGAGATCCTCGACGCGCTGGCGCACTACGAGGGTGCCGTCGTCCTGGTCTCGCACGATGAGGGCGCCGTGCGCTCGCTGAACCCCGAGCGCGTCTTGATCCTGCCCGACGGTGTCGAAGACATCTGGGGCCGCGACTACATCGACCTCATCGAGCTCGCCTAGCCCGACCGTGAGCGGCTGCCGCGCGAGGAGCGTGGTGGCTGCCGTGCCCCGAGCCCGGCGAATGCCGCCTCACGAGGGGGAGCGGACGCCGCGACCTAGCGGGTGCGGTCCAGCAGTTCGTCTTCGTCCTCGGTGTCGCGATCGCGGCGCCGCGGCGGGGCGGCACGGAGGTACGCGGCGACTCCCGGGTCGGTGCCCGCAGCCTCGGCGCGCGCGGACGCCGCACGCTCCTCGGCCTCTTCGAGGCGATACTTGCGCTCGCTGCGGATGACGTAGCCGATGAAGATGAAGCCCATCACGGCGAACAGGATCCACTGGATCGCGTACGACAGGTGCGGCCCCGGGTCTTCCGACGGCGGGTCGATCGCGCTCGGACGCGTCGCGGGGGCGGGGTCTTCGGAGTACATCAGGCCGTAGGCGCTCTGCTCCATCGGCACGCTGTTCTGCGGGTCGACGACGCCGGCCACGAGGGGGAGGTTGATCGTCGGCACCTGCCCGTCGGGCGCCGTGCGGCCCGAGGCGGGGAGCTGCTCGCCGAGGCGCATGCGCACGAGCACCGTGACCTCGCCCTCCGGCGGGGCCGGCACCACGTCGGGCTCGGGCTGCTCCGAGCCGGGAGCCACCCAGCCCCGGTTGATCAGGAGGATGCGGCCGTCATCGAGCTGGAACGGCACCAGCACCTCGAACGCGGCGGTGCCGCCGTGCGCCCGGTTGCGCACCAGGAGCTGCTGGTCGGCGAGATAGGTCCCGGTCAGCTCGACCGGCTGCCACTGGTCGGCGGCGGTCAGGCTGCCGCCCTCGGGGATGACATCGGCGAGGGGCACGGGGTCCGTGTCGTAGTTCGCGGCGACCAGTGCGAGCTGCTCGCTGCGGCTCGCGTTGCGGTCGAACTGCCAGTTCGACAGGAAGGCGCACGCGATCGCGAACACGATGGCGATCGCGACGTAGATCGTCCAGCGGACGGCGGCCGGAGCGGTGCGGCGGCTCATGCGACGTCTCCCACGGGATTCAGCGGGTGGGCCTGCACGGGGAAGTCGCGCGCGGCGAGGAATTCACGGAGGTAGTCGACGTGCTCGTCGCAGGCCACCCAGGTCTTGGTGCGGTCCGCCGCATGGATGCGCGGATTCCGCCAGTCGATCCGCCACGACGCAGGCAACCGGCATCCGGCCCTCGAACATTCGGGGGCGTCGTCGGTGGTGCTCATTCGGGAACGTCTCGCTCTCGCGGCGGGTCGAGACGCGGCGTCTCGGTCAAGCGGATGACGCGATCGTCGGTCTCACTGGGCGCGGGCGGCGCGGGTTCTGCCGGGAGGGCGCGTTCGGGGTTCTCGGCGGTGCTCTCGGGCCCGTCCGATCCGACGTTCGCGAAGACCACGGCGATGTAGGGGAGGAAGACCGCGGCCGCCCCGAACACCCACGTGTACCAGCCGTACGGCGTGATCACGACCATGAGCACGAAGCACAGGACACGCACGCCCATCGTGATCAGATAGCGCACCGAGCGCGCGCTCACATCGTCCCGCGGTGCGCGCGGGAGGGATGTCGCAGACTGCGCGTGCGTCGAACTCTTCACAGTGCTTCCAGACTACGCCGGGAGCGCACAGTCGGCGCCCCCGCGGGTCAGCTGTAGCCGAACTCGGACGAGCTCGCGGCGACCCCGATGAAGAACAGGAAGAACGCGATGGTCGCCAGGACGATGAGTCCGAGTCCGACCCAGCCCACGATGACGCCGGCCAGTGCCATCCCGCGGCCCTTCTCGCCGGTCGTGGCGATCTGCTTGAGCGCGATGTGGCCCATAATGGCGCCGGCGAGCGAGCCGACGAACGGGAGGATCCAGATCGCACCGGCGATCGAGGCGATCATCGAGATGACGGCCAGGACGTTGGTCTTGGGGCCAGTGGCGTAGGCGCCGTACGGCTGCTGCGGAGCGCCGTAGGCCGCCTGCGGGTACTGGGGCTGGCCGTACTGCGGCGGCTGCGGGGCCGCGTACTGCGGCGGCTGCGGCGGGGTGCCGTACGCCGGCGGCGGGTAGGCGGCCGGCTGCGCGGAGCCGGGCTGGGCCGGGGCGCCGTAGGGCGGCGGAACGGCAGGGGTCGCCGGGTTCTCGGGGGTGTTGTCGCTCATGATGTGCCCTTTCGCCGGCGGTGGTGTAGGTCCAGCGTTTCAGCGGTGGGACCGGGTGTCAAACGCGCGCGCCGGTAGGCTGGTGCGGTTCCGTCCGTCGTCCTCCGGGAGTCCTTCATGTCCAGCGATCGCGTCGTACTCGTCACCGGCGGCAACAGGGGGATCGGCCGCGCGATCGCGGAGCGGTTCGTCGCCGAGGGTTACAAGGTCGCGGTGACCGCGCGCTCGGGCGACGGCCCCATGGGTACGCTCACGGTGCGTGCGGACGTGACGGATGCCGCGTCCGTCGACGCCGCCTTCACCCAGGTCGAGCAGCAGCTCGGGCCGGTGGAGATCGTCGTCGCGAATGCGGGCATCACGAAGGACACGCTGCTGCTGCGCATGAGCGAGGACGACTTCGACAGCGTCGTGAACACCAACCTCGGTGGCGCGTTCCGTGTCGTCAAGCGGGCCTCCAAGGGCATGCTGCGCGCCCGCTGGGGCCGCGTCATCCTGATCTCGAGTGTGGTGGGCCTGTACGGCTCCGCCGGGCAGATCAACTACGCCGCCTCCAAGAGCGGACTGGTCGGCTTCGCCCGCTCGCTCACGCGCGAGCTCGGTGCCCGCGGCATCACGGCCAACGTCGTGGCGCCCGGCTTCATCGAGACCGACATGACCGCCGCGCTGCCTGAAGACACGCAGGCCGAGTACAAGCGCAACATCCCCGCGGGGCGCTTCGCGACCGCCGACGAAGTCGCCGGAGTCGTCACCTGGCTGGCATCGGATGCCTCGGCGTACATCTCCGGCGCCGTGATCCCGGTCGACGGGGGATTGGGCATGGGGCACTGAGCCCCGCCCGCGCGCGCTACGGCAGCAGGGGGATCACTTCGCGCAGGTCGACCTTGGCGATGACCAGATCGGCCTGAGCCCGCACGGCGGGCTTCGCGTTGAACGCGAGACCGAGGCCGGCGGTCGCCATCATGCGCAGGTCGTTCGCCCCGTCGCCGATCGCGATGGTGCGCGACAGCGGTACGCCGCACTCGTCGGCCCACTGACGCAGCGTCGTGGCCTTGCCCTCGGCATCCACGATCTCGCCGTCGACGGTGCCGGTCAGCGCGCCGTCGGTGACGTGCAGGCGGTTGGCGCGCCAGAAGTCGACGCCCAGGTCGGGTGCGACGGTGTCGAGGATCTCGTGGAACCCGCCGGAGACGACGCCGACGCGTCCGCCGCGCGCGTGCACCTCGGCGATCAGCTCGCGCACGCCGGGGGTGGGTTCGATGCGGGCAAGGACGCGGGCGAAACGCGCGACCGGAACGCCCTCGAGCGCCTGCACGCGTGAGCGCAGGCTGGTGGCGAAGTCGACCTCGCCGCGCATCGCGGCCTCGGTCGCTGCGGCGACCTCGGCTCCGCGCCCGGCCTCATCGGCGATCAGCTCGATGACCTCGTTGCGGATGAGCGTGGAATCGGCGTCGAGAACGACGACGAAACGGGCGGGAGCGGCAGGCATCCCTCCACCGTAGCGGGAGCGGATGCCGCGTCCGTGCGGGCCGTCAAGCCTCGACGCGGACGTTCTTGCCGACGATCGTGATGCCCGAATCGGTGACGGTGAAACCACGCTCGAGGTCGCGTTCGCGGTCGACGCCCACTGTCGCACCGGCCGCGAGCTCGACGTTCTTGTCGAGGATCGCGCGATGGATCCGCGCGCCGGGGCCGACGTGCACGTGATCGAACAGGACCGAATCGGTGATCGTGGAACCCCCGCCCGCGAGCGTCCACGGCCCGACGACGCTGCGCTCCAGATGTGTGCCGGAGAGCACGGATCCGAGCGACACGATCGAGTCGATCGCGTTGCCGATGCGGCCTACCGAGTCGCGCACGAACTTGGCAGGGGGCGAGTTCAGCGCCTGGGCATGGATCGGCCAGTCGGTGTTGTAGAGGTTGAAGACCGGCAGCGTCGAGATCAGGTCCATGTGGGCATCGAAGAACGAGTCGATCGAACCCACGTCGCGCCAGTAGTCCCGATCGCGATCGGTGGACCCGGGCACGTCGTTGCGCTTCATGTCGTAGACGCCGGCCTCGGATCGGCCGACGAAGTACGGGATGATGTCGCCGCCCATGTCGTGGTTGGACGTCGGAAGCTCGCCGTCGGACTCGACGGCCTCGATCAGGGCGTCGGCGTCGAAGATGTAGTTGCCCATCGAGGCCAGGACCTCGTTCGGGGCGTCGAGCAGTCCCGTCGGGTTCTGCGGCTTCTCCAGGAACTCGTTGATCTTCGACTGATCTGCGGAGTCGACGTCGATCACGCCGAACTGGTTGGCGAACGAGATCGGCTGGCGGATGCCGGCGACGGTCGCACGTGCGCCGGACTCGATGTGGGCATCCAGCATCTGCTGGAAGTCCATCCGGTACACGTGGTCGGCGCCGATCACCACCACGATGTCCGGCTTCTCGTCGTTGATGAGGTTGAGGCTCTGCAGGATCGCGTCGGCGGAACCCGAGAACCATCGCTTGCCGAGGCGCTGCTGCGCAGGAACCGACGTCACGTACGACCCCAGCAGCGGCGACATCCGCCACGTCTGCGAGATATGCCGGTCGAGGCTGTGGGACTTGTACTGCGTGAGCACGACGAGCTGTCTCAACCCCGAATTGACGAGATTCGAGATCGCGAAGTCGATCAGGCGATACTGCCCGCCGAAGGGGACGGCGGGCTTCGCGCGATCGGCCGTCAACGGCATGAGTCGCTTGCCCTCACCGCCGGCGAGGATGATTCCGAAGATCTTCGGCGCTGCTGGCATGGCACCACACTATGCCGCACTTCAGCCCGGGGACTAGCGTGAAGACATGCGCGTCGACATCGTCACCAAGGAGTACCCGCCGGAGATCTACGGCGGGGCCGGGGTGCACGTCACGGAGCTCGTCTCCGCACTGCGCGAGACCCTCGATGTGCGAGTGCGGGCCTTCGGGGTCGAGCGCGACGAAGAGGGCACCACGTCGTACGGCGTGCCGGCCGAACTGGCCTCCGCGAACGGCGCGATCCAGACGCTGGGCACGGATCTGGAGATCGTGACGGATGTCGCCGGCGCCGACGTCGTGCACTCGCACACCTGGTACGCGAACTTCGCCGGACACCTCGCGTCCCTGCTGCACGGCATTCCGCACATCGTGACGGCGCACAGTCTCGAACCCCTCCGACCGTGGAAGGCCGAGCAGCTCGGCGGTGGCTACGCGGTTTCCAGCTTCATCGAGAAGACCGCGTACGAGGGCGCGACCGCGGTCGTCGCCGTCAGCGAGGGGATGCGCGCCGACATCCTGCGCAGCTACCCGGCGCTGGACCCGGCCAAGGTGCGGGTGATCTACAACGGCATCGACGTCGAGGCGTGGCATCCCGTCGAGGATCCCGACCTGCTGGCCTCGCTCGGTGTGGACGCCTCGCGCCCTTCGGTCGTGTTCGTGGGACGCATCACCCGTCAGAAGGGGCTGCCGTACCTCCTGCGCGCGGCCGAGCAGCTGCCGCCGGACGTGCAGCTCGTGCTGTGCGCCGGCGCGCCGGACACCCCGCAGATCATGGCCGAGGTCGAGGCGCTGGTGCGCGGCCTGCAGCAGACCCGGCAGGGCGTCGTGTGGATCGACAGGCTGCTGTCCCGGCACGAGCTGTGCACCGTCCTGTCGGCCGCGACGACCTTCGTGTGCCCGTCGGTGTACGAGCCGCTCGGCATCGTCAACCTCGAGGCCATGGCGTGCGGCGCGGCCGTCGTCGGCACCGCGACCGGCGGCATCCCCGAGGTCGTCGCCGACGGCGTGACCGGACGTCTCGTGCCGATCGAGCAGATGCAGGACGGCACCGGGACCCCGATCGATCCCGAACGGTTCGTCGACGATCTCGCCCGCGTACTGACCGAGGTGGTCTCGGACCCGGAGCGGGCACGCGCCTACGGCGCAGCCGGGCGCGAGCGGGCGGCGACCGAGTTCAGCTGGGCGAAGATCGCGGCGACCACGGCGGCGCTGTACGCGGAGGTCACCGGCGACGGCCGATAGGCTAGCTGTATGCCGCAGGTGCTCGAGTTCTCCGATGTCGTCGTCCGCCGAAATGCCAGAAACATCGTCGATTCCATCGACTGGACGGTCAATGACGACGAGCGGTGGGTGATCCTCGGCCCCAACGGCGCGGGCAAGACCACAGTGCTCCAGCTCGCCGACACGCTTCTGCACCCCACCTCGGGCGCGGTGACGATCCTGGGGGAGCGGATGGGGCGCACCGACGTCTTCGAGCTGCGTCCCCGCATCGGGTTCGCGTCCTCGGCGATGGCCAAGCGGGTGCCGCCCGAGGAGCACGTCATCAACGTCGTGCTGACCGCCGCCTACTCCGTGCTCGGTCGCTGGAACGAGAGCTACGAAGACATCGACGAGCGACGTGCGCTGCGCGTGCTCGCTGAGTGGCGCCTCGACCACCTCGCCGACCGCACCTTCGGGACGCTGTCCGACGGTGAGCAGAAGCGCGTGCAGATCGCGCGGGCGGTCATGACCGACCCCGAGCTGCTGCTCCTGGACGAGCCGACCGCGAGCCTCGACCTGGGTGCGCGCGAAGAGCTGCTGACGCTGCTGAGCGGGTACGCGCAGGCCCCGACTACCCCGGCAATGGTGATGGTCACGCACCACGTCGAGGAGATTCCGGTCGGTTTCACCCACGTCATGCTGATGCGCGACGGCGCGATCGTGGCGGCCGGCCCGATCGAGGAGACGCTCACCGCCGAGAACCTCACGGACACGTTCGGCATGCCGATCACGCTCTCGTCCGAGGACGGCCGACACGCCGCGCGCGCGGCCCACTGAACCCGATTCTGCGACTGGTCGTTCGGCTGATAGAATCGATCCTTGGTGCACTCGCACCGCAGACTTTGTCCGCCCTGGCAAAATCCAGGGCACGCTTACTAAGGACTTCCTATGAAGACTGACATTCACCCCACCTACAGCGCCGTCGTCTTCCGTGACCTCGGCTCGGGCGAGACCTTCCTCACCCGCTCGACGGTGTCCAGCGACAAGACGATCGAGCTCGACGGTGTCGAGTACCCCGTCATCGACGTCGAGATCTCGTCGGCATCGCACCCGTTCTACACGGGCAAGCAGCGCATCATGGACTCGGCCGGTCGCGTCGAGAAGTTCAACCAGCGCTTCAAGAACTTCGGCGGCTCCAACAGCTGAGCACGCCTTTCGAAAGCCCCCGGTTCGCCGGGGGCTTTTCGTTTGCCCGGGCGGTCCCCGTCTCAGTGCCCGAGCGAGGCGAGGTGCTCGCGGAGGGTGGGGCCGGCGCGGAACTCGCGCATGAGGTGCTGCACGACCTCGCGGAGATCGCCGTCGGCGGCGTCGGCGACCATCAGCTGCCGGGTGGAGCTCGAGCCCTGCGTGAGGATCGACTCCAGGCCGGCGAACTCGCGCGCGCAGTGCATGTCGACCGCGATGTCGGACAGCCGCTCCATCGTCGCGCGCAGGTGCCGCGCGACCTCGACCTGGGTGCCGTCGTGGTCCACGATCACGCGGGCGTCCAGGCCGTACCGCGCCGCGCGCCACTTGTTCTCCCGCAGGAACCAGGGCTGGATAGTGGGCAGGGCGTTTCCTGCGTCCAGCTCGCGGGAGAAGTGCTCCACGAGCACCTGCACGAGGGCGGCCACGGCGGCGAGCTCCGGCAGTGTGGACATCCCGTCGCAGGCCCGGACCTCGATGGTGCCCCAGCGCGGCGCCGGGCGGATGTCCCACCGCACCTCCGAGGCATCCTTCATCACTCCGGTGGAGGTCATGTCGTCGAGGTAGTCCTCGAACTCGGACCACGACTGCAGCGGCCAGGGGAGCCCCGCCGTGGGCAACTGTTGGAACACCAGCGCGCGGTTCGAGCAATAGCCGGTGCGTTCGCCCGCCCAGAACGGGCTGGAGGCGGACAGCGCCTGCAGGTGGGGGAGGTAGACCGCGAGGGCATTGATGATCGGGAACACCTTGTTCACGTCATCCACTCCGATATGGATGTGGATGCCCCAGATCATCATGTTTCGTCCCCACCACTGGGTGCGCTCGATGAGCGTGTGATAGCGGGTCTTGTCGGTGACCGCCTGGTCGTACCACTGTGCGAACGGATGACTGCCCGCGCACAGCAGCTCGACCCCCATCGGATTCGTGACGCTCCGTACGGCGGCGATCGCGTCGGCGATGTCGTCGACTGCAGCAGCCACGGTGTCACCGATACCGCTGGTCACCTCTACGGTGTTCGTCAGCAGCTCGCCGGTGACCGTGAAGCGCTCGAGCGCCGTGTCGGCTTCGAGGGCGTCGATCACTTCGGGGGCGCGGGGGACGAGGTCACCGCTGGTGCCGTCGGCCAGCATGAGTTCCCACTCCAATCCCACGGAGGAGCGGTCGGACGTGGCGAAGGGCACCGTCATCGGGCAAGTGTCGCACGAGAGCGTCCGAAACCGACTGGTTCGCGGCATCCCTCGTCATCTGGCAGAATAGAGGGTCGGACGTGGTGCTCGACCCTCTATCCAGCATCGTCGTCCTCCCTTTGAGCTTCCGCCGGGTGTGCACCCCACTCTCCAGGCGATCGGTTCGTCTCACTTCACACAATTCAGGAGAATCGTGGCTGTCAAGATTCGTCTCAAGCGCCTCGGCAAGATCCGTGCGCCCTACTACCGCATCGTCGTGGCCGACTCGCGCACCAAGCGCGATGGTCGTGTCATCGAGGAGATCGGCAAGTACCACCCGACCGAGGAGCCCTCGTTCATCGAGGTTGACTCCGAGCGTGCCCAGTACTGGCTGTCCGTCGGCGCCCAGCCGACCGAGCAGGTCACCGCACTGCTGAAGCTCACCGGTGACTGGGGCAAGTTCAAGGGCGACAAGGATGCGGTCTCGACCGTGCGCGTCGCCGCCCCGAAGGTCCCCTTCGAGATCGACTCCGCCAAGAAGTCGGTCCTTCAGCCCAAGGCTGAGAAGAAGGCCGCCAAGGTCGACGAGCCCGAGGCCGAGGCTCCCGCCGCCGACGCGACCGACGCAGAGTAGTAGACCGTTGCTGTCCGCCGCGCTCGAGCACATCGTCAAGGGGATCGTCGATCACCCGGACGATGTGTCCATTCATTCCAGCTCGTCCCCTCGTGGCGACGTCCTGGAGGTCCGCGTGCACCCCGATGACCGGGGTCGCGTGATCGGGCGCGGTGGGCGCACGGCAAAGGCACTGCGCACTCTCATCACCGCCCTCGCCGATGGTCGACGCGTCCGCGTCGATGTCGCTGACGACTGACGTGGTGACTGTGGAAGACTCGGGCGCCTCGGAGGCGGACACCGAGCAGTCGGATGCGCAAGCCGACGGCACCAAGACCGCGCGCAATCAGCTGCGCGTCGGGCGCCTCGTCAAGGCCCACGGCCTCAAGGGCGCGATCAAGATCGAGCTGTACACCGACGATCCCGATGGGCGTTTCGCGCCGGGGTCGACCTTCACTCTGCAGGTGCCGGAGGCTTCGCCCTGGCACGGCAAGCAGCTGACGGTCCGCGAATTCCGCTGGATGAACAGCCACCCGGTGGCCTTCTTCGACGGCATCGATGACCGTTCCACCGCCGAAGAGCTCATCAAGGCGATCCTCTGGATCGACGAGGACGAGAACGAAGCCACCCCCGAGGACGACGCCTGGTACGACCACCAGCTCGTCGGACTCGATGTCGTGCGCGATGACGTCGTCGTCGGTCGCATCCTCCGCATCGATCACTTCCCGGCTCAGGATCTGCTCACCGTCAAGGTCGGCGACCGCGAGGTACTGGTTCCGTTCGTCAAGGCGATCGTGCCCGAGGTGGATGTCGCTACCGGCCGTGTCGTCGTGACGCCGCCGCCCGGGCTGTTCGAAGAGCTCCCCGGCGGGGATGACGCTCCCGAAGGCGACGCTGACGAAACCGACAGCGACGAGTCCGATCAGGACACCGCTGAGGCGTGAGCAGATGCTGACCGCGTCACGTACACGGTCGCACGCTTGAACTCGGGCATCGCTGAGATCGGATCGGTCTCGTCGCTCGTGAGCAGGTTCGCGCTCGCGTCGCCGGGGTAGTGGAACGGCAGGAAGACGGTATCCGGACGGATGTCACCGCTCAGGCCGGCGATCGCCCGCACGACTCCGCGATGGTTGCGCACCGCGACCGGATCTCCGTCGGAGATCCCGCGCGCCCGCGCCGAGTCCGGATGCAGCTGTACCACGAGTGCGGGGCGCGCATCCTGAAGCTCCGGGACGCGGCGGGTCTGCGTGCCGGACTGGTAGTGCTCCAGCAGCCGTCCCGTGACCAGCAGGAGCGTGTCGCCGTGCGCGACGTCTGTTGACGCCCGCGCGCGGACGGCGATCAGCCGTGCCCGCCCGTCGTCGTGCGCGAAGCTCTCCAGGAACAGGTGCGGCGTCCCCGAGCTCTGCGGGGGATAGGGCCAGTGGGCCTCGATGCCGGTGTCCAGGAGTGCGTGGCTAAGACCCGAATAGTCGGCCGGGCCGCCTGCGGACGCGCGCGCGAGTTCGTCGAACACGTCGGCGGGCACCGTGTCCCAGATGCCGGGTGCATCGAGGCGCCTGGCGAGTTCTGCGAAGATCCAGAGTTCGCTGCGGGCTCCAGCCGGCGGCACCACGGCCGCACGACGGCGGATGACGCGACCCTCGAGGTTGGTCATCGTGCCCTCCTCCTCGGCCCATTGCAGCACCGGGAGAACGACGTCGGCGAGCTGCGCGGTCTCGGAGAGGAAGAAGTCGCTGACGACGAGCAGCTCGAGCTTCCCGAGCGCGGCACGCACCGACTGGACGTTCGGAGCGGACACCGCGACGTTCGAGCCGTGCACGAGGAGTGCGCGGATGCCGTCGGTTTCGCCTGCGGAGGCGAGCAGCTCGACGGCGGGTAGGCCCGGCCCCGGAATGGTCGTGGGGTCGATGCCCCAGACGCGCGCGACGTGCTCTCGGGCGGCGGCATCCGTGATCTTGCGGTATCCGGGCAGTTGGTCGCACTTCTGTCCGTGCTCGCGCCCGCCTTGCCCGTTGCCCTGCCCTGTCAGTGTGCCGTACCCGTTGCCCGGTGTTCCCGGCAGACCGAGCAGCAGCGCGAGATTGATCGCGGCGGTCGCGGTGTCGGTGCCGTCGATGTGCTGCTCGACGCCGCGACCGGTGAGGATGTACACCGATCGACCGGCGGCGAGCCGGCGTGCGAGCGCCCGCAGGCTGTCGGCGGGCACACCGGTGACCGAGGCCGTGCGGGCGGGCCACCAGCCGCTCACCGACCGTCGCATTGCATCGAACCCGGTGGCGCGCGCGGCCAGGTACGCAGTGTCGTGCAGGCCTTCGGTCAGCACGATGTGGGCGAGACCGAGTAGAAGGGCGAGGTCGGTGCCGGGGACGGGCTGGATGTGCATTCCAGCGCCGTCCGCGGTGAGACGCGCGGTGCTGCTGCGCCGCGGATCCACGACGATCAGCCCGCCGGCGGCCCGTGCGCTCTGCAGGTGCGACAGGAACGGCGGCATCGTGTCGCCGACGTTCGAGCCGAGCATCAGCACCGTGTCGGCGATGTCGAGGTCGGTCAGCGGAAAGGGGAGCCCGCGATCGATTCCGAACGCACGATTGGCGGCGGCGGCCGCGGATGACATGCAGAACCGGCCGTTGTAGTCGATGCGCGATGTGCCCAGCGCGACGCGAGCGAACTTTCCGAGTGCGTACGCCTTCTCGTTGGTGAGTCCGCCGCCACCGAACACGCCGATCGCATCGGGGCCGGATTCCGAGCGGATGCCGTGCAGCCGGGTCGCGATGAGGTCCAGTGCGTCGGGCCACGACGTCGGCACCAGAACTCCGGCATCGTCGCGTACCAGCGGGGCGGTGAGACGCCCCGGCGCGGTGAGCAGGTCGGCGGAGGTCCAGCCCTTCTTGCACAGCCCGCCACGGTTGGTGGGGAAGTCGCGCCCGTCGACCGCGACCGACGCGTCGGTGCGGAGGGTGAGCGACATGGCGCACTGCAACGCGCAGTACGGGCAGTGGGTCGCCGTGGGTGTCGACGGGATCATGCCGCGGCTCCCTCGAGTGCGCCGAAGTCCCCGATCATTTCCGCGATGCGCGCACGACAGCCACCGCAGCCGGTACCGGCTCGCGTGGCGCGGCCGACCTCGGCAACGGTGCTGCAGCCGTGCGCCACGGCATCCTCGATCGCTCCGGCGGTGACAGCGTTGCAGAGGCACACCGGTGCGTCCCGGCCCGTTGCGCGTGGCGCCCCGTCGTCTGCCGCATCCAGACGCAGCAGCAGCGAGCGATCAGCCGGAAGCTCGCCGCGGCGGCTGTACAGCACGCTCAGCTCGGCGGCGGCGCGCGGCATCCCGATGCTGACGAAACCGGTCAGCACGCCCTCCCGGGTCACCATCTTCGTGTAGGTGCCGTGCTCGAGGTCGGCCCACAGCGCGACCCTGGCCGGGATTTCGCCGCGCACGACGGGTGCGAACGGCTCCGGAGAGACGTCGCCCGCCGCGACGAGACCGATGCGGTCGTCCTTCAGCATCACGACACCGGGCACATCTTCCTCGAAGACCGGATGCCCGAGCCCTGCCAGTCCGGCGAGCAGATCCTTCGCCAGCCACTCCGCCTGGCGCCAGCCGGGTCCCACGAGCCCGCTCGGCCCGCCGGGCACGTCGCGATCGTGCGCGTGGAGCTCCGCAACGGCGACGTGCGCGCAATCGCCGATCGCGCTGATCGACGGGTCCGTCCACGAACGCAGCCGGTGATCCACCAGCACACCGCCGCCGACGCGCAGGCCCGCGCCCTGGGCGAGCTCCGTACGCGCCGTGACGCCGCAGGAGAGCACCAGCAGATCTCCCTCCAATGATCGGCCGTCCGAGGCCACCAGCGCGCGGAAGCGACGCACACCGTCGGCATCCGTCCGCGCGATGATCGCCTCGGCGCGCATGTGCGGGACGACATGGACCCCGGCTTGTTCGAGGGCGGCGCAGAGCACCGTGGCCGCTCCTCGATCGAGCTGACGCGGCATCGGGGTGGGGCCGAAGTGCGCGATCGTCGGCTCCACCCCGGCGGCGGCCAGCAGCAGCGCGAGCTCGATGCCCAGGACTCCGGCACCCAGGATGACGACGCGTCCACCGGCCGCGACGACGTCGCGCACCTGCTCGGCATCCGCCGCGGTCCGCAGCACACAGACCCCGGCGGTGGTGCCGTCGTCGAGACCCTCGGCGCCGACGGTTTCGCCGGTGCTCCAGCGCTCGAGTCCGTCGAGGACGGGGACGTTCGCCCGTGCTCCGGTGGCCAGCACCGCGCGGTCGTAGGGCAGCGACGAGTCGTCGGACAGCAGGACGCGGCGGTTGTCGCGGTCGATGTGTCGGGCCCGCAGTCCGCGGAGCACCCGCACACCGGCGTCCGTGAGCGAGTCCGTGTCCGCGATGGCAAGGTCCTCGCGCGCCACCGCTCCGACCGCGTACTCCGCGACCAGCACGCGGTTGTAAGGGTCGGCGTCCTCGGCGGCGACGATGGTGAGCGCGACGGAGCCGGCCGCGACGGCGGGGAGGAGCTCCTCCGCGAAGCGCACGCCGACCGGCCCGAGCCCGATGAGCACTACCTTCAGCGGTGCCGACGCGATCATGGCGCTCAGATCCGCTGTCCGGCGAGCGAGCGGCGGGGGATCAGGTACACCGTGGCCGTGAGGATGAGCAGCGCGAGATAGGCGCCGACGAACCCGTAGAACGCCGGGACGTAGCTGCCGGATGCGGTCTGCGACAGGTTGAGCACCTGGGGCACGAGGAAGCCGCCGTAAGCGCCGATCGCGGAGATGAGTCCGAGGGCCGCCGCGGCCTTGCGCCGGAGCGCGATCCCGGCGGCGTCGTCGGCATCGATGCCCAGGGCGAGCCCGCGGGCGGCGAAGACGCTCGGGATCATCCGGTACGTCGAGCCGTTGCCGACCCCGGTCGCGGCGAACAGCACGAGGAAGCACAGGAGGAACGCCCAGAAGTTCTGCAGCGGGAGGATCCAGACCAACGCCAGGGCGCCGAGCGCCATGGTGGCGAACGCCGCGACGGTCACCCGCGCGCCGCCGAGACGATCGGCGAGTCTGCCGCCGTACGGTCGGGCGAGCGATCCGATGAGCGCCCCGAGGAAGGCGAGGGAGACGGATGCCGAGCCGACCTGGATGGTCGAGAACGCGGGGAACTGATCGGCGATGAGCTTGGGGAAGACGCTCGCGAAGCCGATGAACGAGCCGAACGTGCCGATGTAGAGGAGAGCGAGCAGCCACAGGTGCGGCTCGCGCAGCGCCGCTGCCGACCCCGCGACATCCGCCTTCGCCGAGGAGAGATTGTCCATGTAGCGCCAGGCGCCCCACATCGCGACGAGGATCAGCGGGATCCACATCCAGCCGGCGAGCGAGATGTTCAGCGTCGCGCCGGCGCCGAGGGTCACGACGATGGGGACCGCGAACTGCGCGACGGAGGTGCCGAGATTTCCTCCGGCCGCGTTCAGGCCCAGCGCCCAGCCCTTCTCGCGGTGCGGGAAGAAGTAGGTGATGTTCGCCATCGAGCTGGCGAAGTTGCCCCCGCCTACGCCGGCGAGCGCGGCGACGGCGAGCATGACGCCGAACGGCGTCTCGGGGCTGCCGACGACGATGCCCAGGAGCACCGACGGGATGAGGAGGAGGCCGGCCGAGATGATCGTCCAGTTGCGGCCGCCGAACTTGGCGACCATGAACGTGTACGGGAAGCGCAGCGTCGCGCCCACCAGGCTCGGGAGCGAGATCAGCCAGAACGCCTCGGAGCTGGTGAAGGCGAAGCCCGCCTCCGGAAGCATCACGACCACGATGCTCCACAACTGCCAGACGATGAACCCGAGGAACTCGGCGAAGATCGACCAGCCGAGGTTGCGGCGTGCGATGACGCGTCCGCTCGCCTCCCAGAAGGCGGTGTTCTCGGGATTCCATCCGTCGACCCACCGTCCGGATCGATGACTCAGCACCACCGTGTCTGCGCTGGGCGCCGAGGTCTCCTCGGCGGGCGGGGCGGTGCGGGGGGATGTCTCTGAGATGGTCATGCCGACTCCTCGAAGGCCGTCCGGATGGTGTGCTTCGACGCTACGGATCCCGTGTTTCGGGTCGAGCCTCTGGAGGGTTACCTCTTGATCACCACCGCGTCACCGCGGCCGACCGAGGTCGGTGAGGCCGCCGTCACACGGTCGAAACATCGCAGCCTCTCTAGACTTGAGAGCATGCGCATCGACATCGTCACGATCTTCCCGGCGTTCTTCGATGTGCTGGATGTCTCGCTCATCGGCAAGGCCCGTGGCCGCGGCATCCTGGATCTCCGCGTGCACGACTTGCGCGACTGGACCCGCGACCGTCATCGCACCGTGGATGACACGCCCTACGGCGGTGGGGCCGGCATGGTCATGAAGCCGGAGCCCTGGGGCGAGGCCCTGGACGAGGTGCTCGGCGAGAACGCCGTCCTCATCGTGCCATCGCCGGCCGGCGAGCTGTTCACCCAGAGTCTCGCGCGCGAGCTCGCCGAGAGCGAGCAGATCGTCTTCGCCTGCGGACGCTACGAGGGCATCGATCAGCGCGTCGTCGACCACTTCACCGAGCGTGCGAACGTGCGACTGGTCAGCCTCGGCGACTACGTCCTGAACGGCGGCGAGGTCGCCGCGATGGCGATGATCGAGGCTGTGACGCGGCTCGTGCCGGGAGTCGTGGGCAACCCGGAGAGCCTGGTCGAGGAATCGCACGAGGACGGGCTGCTGGAGTATCCGATCTACACGAAGCCGCCGGTGTGGCGGGACCTCGAGGTCCCGGCCGTGCTGCTGAGCGGCAATCACGGAGCGATCGAGGCCTGGCGCAAGCAGGAGAGCATCGCGCGGACGCGCGAGCGCCGTCCCGACCTGCTCGAGTAGCGCGTCAGGGTCGGCCGGCAGCGGTCGGCGATCGAGGTCATGAGATGGTCTCGATCGGGTCGAGCACGTCGAGGCGATAGCCGCGCTTGACGACGGTCTTGATGAGGTCGGGCATGCCCAGCGCCTCACGGACACGTGCGACGGCCATTTCGACGGCATGCGTGTTCTCGCCGGACCGGGGGAGCGCGCTCTGCAGCTGCGCGCGAGGCACGACGCCCCCGGCCGCGGCGAAGAGCAGGGCGACCAGGTCGGTGCCGGAGCGGGACAGCGGGATGAGGGAGCCGTCCAGCACGATGCCGCCGCTGCGCAGCTCGAGTCTGCCACCGGAGGTGGGGAGGGCGACGGCGCGGCCGCCCCCGAAATGGGTGACCACGGCGCGCACCAGCGAGCCCAGGCGGCCACGCTCGGCGATGAGCGGGGTGATCCCGGCGTCCTGGATCGGTCCGGCCGTGATCGGCCCCACAGCGGCGATCAGCAGGCGACCGGAGCGGCTCAGGTCGACGATGCCCTCCAGCATCCCCTCGCGGGAGGCGGCGGCGAGCCATTCGTGTGCGCCGGGCGCGGACGTGAACAGCACCGCGTCGATCTCGCCCCCGGCCGCGCTGATGACCGAGCGGCTGACGGCCGCGGCATCCGGCGGCGGACCCCACCGGTACACCGTGAGGCTCACGACGTCGGCACCGTGCGAAGCGAACAGCTCATCGAGTCCATCGGCTCCGGATCCGTGGTGCTGCACGGCGACCCGGCGCCCGGAGATCCCCTCAGCCACGAGGAACTCGCCGAGCTCGACCGAGGTCTCCGATTCGGCCACCCAGTCGGCGACGAGCCCGGCCTGCTGGATCGCGCCCCGCGCCTTCGGGCCGCGCGCGACGAGGCGCGCCCCGACCAGCGCCGCGTGCAGCTCGTCGGCGAGACCTTCTTCGTCGGCCGCCTCCATCCAGCCGCGGAAGCCGACTCCTGTCGTCACGACGACGATCTCCGGCGGATGGGCGATGAGCTCGTGCGTGCGCGCGATGAGGGACTCGTCGTCGATGTGGGGGACGATCGTCAGGGCCGGCGCGTGTCGGACGACGGCGCCGTGGCGCTCCAGCGCGGCGGCGAGCTCGCCCGATCTCCGGTCGACGGCGATGACGACGGTGCAGCCGTCCATCGCGGCGGAGAGATTCGGGCGATCGGCCATCAGAGCGCCCCCGCTCCGACGATGTCGTGCACGGAGTCGGGCAGCAGCAGGCCTTCGCGCGCCACCTCGCCGATCAGGATCACGGCGGGGTTGCGCACTCCTGCGGCTACGGCATCCGCCACGGCATGCTGAAGTGTCGTGCGCGTGGTGCGCTGCTGGGGAGTGTGCCCGCTCTCGATGATCGCGACGGGGCGATCGGCGGGGGCCCCTGCGGCGAGCGCGGCGGCGGTCAGACGGGCGATGCTCGCCACACCCATCAGCACGACCGTGGTCACGGTGTCGTCCGCGAGCGCGGCCAGCGCACTCGCACCGAGCTCTCCCTGCCCGTTCAGGACGTGCAGCGCGCTCGCTGTGCCCCGATGGGTGACCGGGATGCCGGCGGCCTCCGGGACCGAGACGATGCTGCTGAGGCCAGGCACCACATCGACGGGGATGCCGGCGGCATGGCACGCCGCGACCTCCTCGCCGCCGCGTCCGAACACGAACGGATCCCCGCCCTTGAGACGGACGACGCGGCGTCCGGCGCGCGCGTGCGCGACGAGGAGGGCGTTGATCTCGTGCTGCGGCACGGGGTGATGGTCGGGGCGCTTCCCGACATCGATGACCTCGACGTCGGGGTCGAGCTCGGCGATGACCCCGACGGGGGCCAAGCGGTCGACGACGATGACGTCGGCCTCGGCGATCAGACGCCGCCCGCGCACCGTGAGGAGGTCGACGGGTCCGGGGCCGCCGCCGACCAGATCCACGCGGCCACGCGCAGACCGACGGCGGCGCCGCAGGGGGAGCCGGCCGGCCGCCATCAGGTCAGCGATCGCGTCCCGCACGCCGCCGGCCCGACGCGGGTCGACCCCCGCGTCGGAGACGACCCCGACCACGACATCACCGGAGCGGGTCTCCGCGGCCAGCCGCGCGGTGCCATGGGCGCCGTGGGACGCGCTCACGCACAGGATGCGGTGGCGCTCGGACGCGGCGGCGATGGCGGCATCGGCGTGCGGGTCGCCCGTGGCGGTGTGCACCAGCCATGCGCCCGCGACATCGTCGACGTCGGCGCGGCGACGGACCCAGTCGAGATCGTGGGCGTCGATCATCTCCCGGACGGCGTCGCACACGTCCGGCGCGACCACACGCACGGCCGCGCCGTCCTCCAGCAGGCGTTCCATGCGGCGCGCCGTGACGGTGCCGCCGCCGACCATCAGGACATCGCGCCCCGCCAGACTGACTCCGAGCAGCGTCGTCATGTGCTTTCCTCCCACCGTACGAACACGTCGCCGTCGCGCACCGCGATCGGCCACGAGCGCAGCGGTCTGGCGTCCTTGCCCTGCGTGTCGAGGCACTCTCCGGTGCGCAGGTCGAAGACCTGCTTGAACATCGGCGACGCCACGGTCGGGGCATCCTGACGCGTCCCGACGATGCCGCGCGCCATCACGTGCGCGCCGCTGTACGGGTCGAGGTTCGACACCGCGTAGACGCGCCCCTCGTGTGTGAGGAACAGCGCGAGCTGCGTCGAGCCCAGCAGGGCCGCGCGTCCGCGCTCGACCTCGAGGTCCGCGGCGGCGCAGAGCCGTACCCACGGCGAGGGCGCGTGCTCGACCGTCGCGGTCGGTGAGAGCAGGACATCGGTCATCGGCGCACCTCCAGGATCGATCCGGCGATGAGGACGCGCGAGTCTTCACGCTCCTGGGCGGTGGCGGGTCGGGCCTGACCGCGCTCGGCGGTGTACGCCAGCGACGGGTCGGGGGTCGTCGGCGCGTTGACGAACGAGGCGAAACGGCGCAGCTTCTCCGGGTCCTGCAGCGTCGCCTTCCACTCGTCCTCGTAGGTCTCGACGTGTGCGGCCATGTCGGCGTCCAGATCGACGCAGATGCCGAGGGAGTCCTCGAGGATGACGGAGCGGAGGGCGTCGATGCCGCCGTCCATGTCCTGGAACCAGGGCGCCGTGCGCTGCAGCCGGTCGGCCGTGCGGATGTAGTACATCAGGAACCGGTCGATGGCCTGGAGCAGGGCGGCATCATCCAGCCCTTCGGCGAAGAGGACGGCGTGTCGGGGAGTGAAGCCGCCGTTGCCGCCCACATACATGTTCCACCCCGCCTCCGTCGCGATGACTCCGACGTCCTTGCCGCGGGCTTCAGCGCACTCGCGCGCGCAGCCGGAGACACCGAGCTTGATCTTGTGCGGGGAGCGCAGCCCGCGGTAGCGCAACTCGAGCTGCACCGCCATGCCGACCGAATCCTGCACGCCGTAGCGGCACCACGTGGATCCGACGCAGGACTTCACCGTGCGCAGCGACTTTCCGTACGCGTGGCCGGATTCGAAGCCGGCCTCGACCAGGCGCTGCCAGATGTCGGGGAGCTGCTCGAGGCGTGCGCCGAACATGTCGATGCGCTGGCCGCCGGTGATCTTCGTGTACAGCCCGAAGTCCTGCGCGACCTGCCCGATGACCAGCAACCCGGCGGGTGTGATCTCGCCACCGGGGATGCGGGGGACGACCGAGTAGCTGCCGTCCTTCTGCAGGTTCGCCATGACGTGGTCGTTGGTGTCCTGCAGAGCCGCGTTCTCGCCGTCGAGCACGTGCTTGCCGACGAGGGTCGAGAGGATGCTGGCGAGTGCCGGCTTGCAGATGTCGCAGCCGCGCCCCCGTCCGAACCGTTCGATCACGGCGCTGAAGGTGGTCAGGCCGGCGACGCGGACCGCGTCGAAGAGCTGGCGTCGGGACAGGTCGAAGTGCTCGCACAGCGCGGTACTCAGCGTCGCGCCCGACTTCGCCAGCTCGCCGCCGACGATCTTCTTGACCATCATCACGCACGAGCCGCAGGCCGCTCCCGCCTTGGTGCACGCCTTCACCGCAGCCACGTCATGGCAGCCGTCGTCGGTCACCGCGTGGCGGATGGCGCCGGCAGTGACGCTGTTGCAGGAGCACACCAGCGCGTCGTCGGGGAGGTCGCCGGTCGGTGGGGCGACTCCGTCGGCGGGCATCAGGTAGGCGGCGGGATCGGCGCCGAGCGCGCTGCCGACCAACGGCCGCAGCGAACCGTAGGCCGAGGCATCCCCGACGAGGATCCCGCCCAGGAGCGTGCGCGCATCGTCCGACAGGACGAGCTTCTTGTAGACGCCGGCGACGGGGTCGGAGTACACGACGTCCAGCGCGCCCGGGGTCGTCGCGAACGCGTCGCCGAAGCTCGCCACGTCGACGCCGGACAACTTCAGCTTGGCGGACAGGTCGTAGCCCGGGAAGGACGCGGCGCCGCCGAGCAGACGGGTGGCGGCGACCTCCGCCATGGCGTAACCGGGGGCGACCAGGCCCACGCACTGTCCTTCGAAGTTCGCGACTTCGCCGATCGCGAGGATGTGCGGATCGGAGGACCGGCATCCGTCGTCGATGACGATACCTCCGCGCGGGTGCACGGTCATCCCGGCATCACGGGCGAGTTCATCGCGGGGCCGCACGCCGACGGTGAACACGACGACGTCGACTGCGACGTAGCTCGAGTCCCGGAACTCGAGCCCGGCCACCTGGCCGCTGCGGTCGGCATCCAGGCGGGTTGTGACGCTGTCCGTCCGCACGCCGATGCCGCGCGACTCGATGAGTCGGCGGAGGGCCGCGCCCGCGGGCTGATCGAGCTGGGCGCTCATCAGACGGTCCGAGGACTGCACGACGGTGCTGTCCACACCGAGGCCCTGCAGGGCGCCGGCCGCCTCCAGACCCAGGAGGCCTCCACCGATCACCATGCCGTTGAGGGGACGACCGAGCTCGGCCGACCGCCGGACCACGAAGGCGCGCAGGCGCTCGAGGTCCTCGAGGGTGCGGTAGACGAAGCATCCCTCCAACCCGAACCCCTCCACGGCAAGCCGCGCGGCATACGACCCGGTGGCCAGCACGAGTCGGTCGTAGCCCAGCGCGGCGCCATCCGCCGTGATGACCCGCCGCCCCGCACGGTCGACGCGCGTGACCGTCGCGTCGGGGAGGAATCGCACGCGCGGGTCGTCATCGATCACGCTCCGATCGAGGGCGAGTCCTTCCGGGGTGGCGTCGCCGAACACGGAGGTCAAGGCGACGCGGTCGTAGGGATGGCGTCCCTCTTCGCCGATGAGCGTCACACGCCAGTCTTCGCCGGCGCGGCTCAGCAGGCTTTCGATGAACCGATGCGCCACCATCCCGGCGCCCACCACGACCACATCGTGGGAGACGGAGCGGGGGTGGAGCATGTCGTCACCGTAATCGGCGGATGTTGCGGGGCTGTCAGCATCGTGTTTCGACTGTTCGACAGTCGGTGCGGAGCGGGGGGCAGCTGCGGAGGACATGGCATCTCCTGCCGATCGAGCGGGTGGTCCGGTGCTCTCCGACGGTAGGTCCGCGGTGTTTCGGCTCGAGGGTGCGAAGGATTACCCCGAACGAACGTTTCTCTCACATCACGGATGCCGCGGATGTGAGATCGCGGCGGGCACGGCCGAGGCCGCGCCCGCTAGGTTGGCGGAATGCCCTTCGCTCTTGCGCTGACCGTCATCCTCGGCCTGCTCGCGATCTTCCAGCTCGCCCTGGCACTCGGTGCGCCGTGGGGGCGCTTCGCCTGGGGAGGTCAGCACCGCGTGCTGCCGACCCGGCTGCGGATCGGCAGCCTCGTCGCGATCGTGATCTACGCGGCCGTCGTGGTCATCGCGTACGACCGGCTCGGGGCGATCGACGTGTTCCCCGAGGGTTTCTCGATCGTTGCGATGTGGGTGGTCGTCGCGTACTTCGCGCTGGGCATCGTCATGAACGCGCTCTCGCGCAGCAAGCCCGAGCGGTACGCCATGGTGCCGATCTCGATCGTGCTCGCGATCCTCAGCTTCTTGATCGCGCTCGGCTACGGCAGCCTCGCGATGGCGGCGTGACCCGCGAGGTCAGCGGACCCCGAGGAACGATCGATCGGTGAGGATGATCGGGCCCTCGGCGGTGACGGCGACCGTGTGCTCGGCGTGTGCGCCGCGTGAGCCGTCGGCGCTGCGGAGGGTCCAGCCGTCCGGGTCGGTGATGAGCTCGTCCGTCGTCGCCAGGAACCACGGCTCCAAGGCGAAGACCAGACCGGGGCGCAGCGGGTACCCACGGCCGGCGCGGCCGTCGTTGGGCACGTGCGGGTCGCCGTGCATGATGCGCCCGACGCCGTGGCCGCCGAAGTCGGTGTTGATCGAGTAGCCGTCGCCGTGTGCGACCTCGGCGATGGCGGCCGAGATGTCGCCGATCCGGTGGCCTACCGTCGCCGCCGCGATCGCAGCATCCAGCGCCCGCTCGGTGGTGTCGATCAGCGCGAGGTCCTCGTCGCGCGGGGTGCCGACCACGAACGAGACGGCGGAGTCGGCGACCCAGCCGTCGACGGACACCGCGAAGTCGAGCGAGACGAGGTCGCCGTCGCGCAGGACGTAATCGTGGGGGAGTCCGTGCAGCACCGCGTCGTTGACCGAGGTGCAGATGACCTTGCCGAACGGGCTCGCGCCGAAGGACGGGTGGTAGTCGATGTAGCAGGACTCCGCGCCGGCGCGACGGATCAGGTCGTGGGCGCGGCGATCGATCGCCAACAGGTTGGTGCCGACCTTGGTCTCGTCGCGAAGTGTCGCCAGCGTCTCGGCGACGAAGCGACCGGCCGGGCGCATCGCCTCGATCTCGGCGGGGGTGCGCAGCTCGATCATCGGAATCCTCTCGTCGAGTCCATTCTGACGGATGCGGCCCGTGAAGCGCCCGTGCGGTGCCCGGGCAGCGCCGTGGCGGCTGTGAAGATGCCTCGCGTGGACCTCCGATACCGACCGGTCCGGCCGCCATCGGCGTACGATCGGGAGCATGTGGTTGCGGCGTGCTTTCTTCGGTTGGCTCTTTCCTGCCGCCTTCCTGTTGCCGCTGTGGCTGCTGGTCGGCTGGGGCGTCTTCAACGCGGGCGGCTGGGCGTTCCTCTGGGTTCTCTTCCTGGCCATCCCGTCGGTCTTCCTGGGGCAACTGGCGCTGACTCTGCTGGTGCGCGCACGGGGCACGGTTCGCGTCGAACGGGCGGTCTCCTGGTGGGATGTGCTCGGCTTCACCGTGTGGCACGGGCTGACGATCTCGCTCGGCTTCTTCAACCAGGCCTGGTGGGCCCCCGTGATGGTGCTGACGATCTTCGTCGCGGTCGCACTGTTCTGGCTCGAGCTGTGGCAGCTGTGGCGTGAGGCCAAGCCCTCCGCGATGGTGCTGCACACCGCCGCGGGCGTCGGGTACATCCCGCCGCCGGCCGCGGAGAGACCGCGTTCGTCGTCCGCGGAGCAGGACTTCTTCGTGATCAGCGAGAAGCAGAGCCCGCCCACTCCCTGACCGTTTTGGCCGGTTGCGGCATTCATGGCAGAATGGTTGTTTGTGCCCTGACCCGGCTCTGCCTCAGGGGAGTTCCGCTGATCGGATTCGATCGGCATCGGGCACGCTCCATCCTTTTCCCTCTCTCTCGCGGTCGACCTGTGGCGGCTGCAGGAAGTGACGATCATGCAGATCCTCGACTCCGTCGATGCGGCTTCGCTCCGCACCGACATCCCCAACTTCGCCCCCGGCGACAACGTGAAGGTTCACGTCAACATCACGGAGGGCACCCGCTCCCGTGTCCAGGTCTTCCAGGGTGTCGTCATCGGCCGCCAGGGCGACGGCGTGCGCGAGACCTTCTGCGTTCGCAAGATCAGCTTCCAGGTGGGCGTCGAGCGCACCTTCCCGGTGCACAGCCCGGTGATCGAGCGCATCGAGGTCGTCACCCGCGGTGACGTGCGTCGCGCGAAGCTCTACTACCTCCGCGAGCTCCGCGGCAAGAAGGCCAAGATCAAGGAGAAGCGCGACCGCTAGTCGCTCGCTCCGAGAGAACCCCACGACAGCAGTCGTGGGGTTTTCTGCATCCCGGGCCGCGAAGTGCCTTGGAATCGCTCGCGCGCAGGCTTCCGCGGCGGGTGGAGTGTGCGACCCTTGACGGTGCGGCCCTCCGATTCGCGGCGTGCCCTGTGAAGGACCCAGATGACGACCGAGAAGACGGCCCCCGCCGAACCGAGCTCCGCACCGGTGGCGGCCGCCAAGGCACCACCCCGCAAGCGCGGCTGGCTGGTGTTCCTGCGGGATGTGCTCGTGATCATCCTGATCGCGGTGCTGGTGTCCTTCCTGGTCAAGACCTTCCTGGTGCGCTCGTTCTACATCCCGTCCGGATCGATGGAGGATACCCTCCTCATCAAGGACCGCATCCTCGTCGACGAGATCACCCCGCGGTTCGGCGACTACGAGCGTGGCGACATCGTCGTCTTCCGCGACCCGGGCGGATGGCTGCCGCCGTCGACGGCGCCAGCGCGTTCTCCGATCCTCGAGGCGGGCGACTGGCTCCTTTCCCTGGTGGGGCTCTCCGCACCGGACAGCGACGACCACCTCATCAAGCGCATCATCGGGCTGCCCGGTGACCACGTGGTCTGCTGCAACGGCATCGGCCAGCTCACCGTGAACGATGTGCCCGTCGATGAATCCGACTACCTCAAGCTCAGCCCAGGCGATCCCGCATCCGCCGTCGCCTTCGATGTCGTCGTCCCGCCGCACTCGCTCTGGGTCATGGGGGACAACCGCAACCAGTCGAAGGACTCGCGCTTCAACACGGATCAGCCCGGCAAGGGCTTCGTGCCGGTGGACAACCTCGTCGGCCGCGCGTTCCTGATCACGTGGCCGTTCAACCGCTTCGGCACGCTCGACTTCCACCACGAGGTGTTCGCGGGAGTGCCGGCACCGTCCGCGTCCGCAGTGCCGACCCCGGCCGCCACTGCGCCATGACCGTCGTCGAGCCGCGGCTGACTCTGGAGCGCCGGCTCCTGAAGGAGCACACGCTCGTCATCGCGTGCGATGAGGTCGGGCGTGGCGCTTTGGCCGGGCCGGTCGCAGTGGGAGCGGCGGTGATGGATGCCTCGGGGGCTCGGCGCCGGATCCCGCAGGGTCTGCGCGACTCGAAGCTGGTGCCCGAGCCGAAGCGTGCCGACGTCGCCGCGCGGGCCGC
This sequence comes from Microbacterium sp. Root61, assembly GCF_001427525.1. NCBI lineage: Bacteria > Bacillati > Actinomycetota > Actinomycetes > Micrococcales > Microbacteriaceae > Microbacterium > Microbacterium sp. Root61. Next base: position 250,008 of record NZ_LMGU01000001.1, read on the forward strand.
CTCCTGGGTGCAGGCCAGCGCGGTCGGCTGGTCGAGCTCCGCGGAGATCGACCAGGTCGGCATCATGCGCGCTCTCGGCAACGCCGCGATCCGGGCCATCGCCGACCTGCGCGGGCAGGGCGTCATCGTCGAGGACGCCATTGTCCTGCTCGACGGCAACTACGACTACATCTCGCCGGCCGGCGGCACCGGTCTGAACGTGCGCCCGGTGATCAAGGCCGACCGTGACTGCGCGAGTGCGGCCGCGGCATCCGTCATCGCCAAAGTGGCGCGCGACGATCTGATGGCCGACCTGCATCAAGAGCTGCCCGCCTACAACTGGGCGCGCAACAAGGGGTACGCCAGCCCCGACCATCGCGAGGCGATCCGGGCGTTCGGCATCAGCGTGCATCACCGCGCATCGTGGGCGATCGCCGACGCCCCGACCTTGTTCTGAGCCCGCACCCACCCGACTGAGGCACGACGTGCTCCCGCGCACCTAGGATGGAAGCACCATGGATGACGAAGTCTTCGAAGACTATGACCGCGAGCTTGAGCTCGCGCTCTACCGCGAGTACCGCGACGTCGTTTCGCAGTTCCAGTACGTGATCGAGACCGAGCGCCGGTTCTACCTGGCGAACGAGGTCAATGTCGTGCGTCGGGACACCGAGCACGACTTCTACTTCGAGATCTCGATGACCGACGTCTGGGTGTGGGACATCTACCGCGCCGACCGGTTCGTGAAGTCCGTGCGCGTGCTCACGTTCAAGGACGTCAACGTCGAAGAGCTGACGCGGCGCGACTTCCACCTGCCCGAGGAACTGTCCCTCGACAACTGAGTTCGGCTCCTCCCCAGGGCGCTGGCGGGACAGAGTGATCCCCGTCGGCTGACCCGGTCGGAATCGTGCTGTGCGCGGCCGCGACGATGTTGTCATGGCAGACAAGGACACGCTCGGTCGAGCCGGTGAAGAGCGTGCGGCGCGACACCTCGCGGCCGGCGGCTACACGGTGCTGGATCGCAACTGGCGCGGCGTCGACGGCGAGCTCGACATCGTCGTCGCGACCGCGCACGAGCTGGTGATCGTCGAGGTGAAGACGCGCCGCAGCGACGGGTACGGGCATCCGTTCGAGGCGATCGACGTGCGCAAGCAGCGACGTCTGCAGCGACTGGCCCTCGCGTGGATCGCGGCCCATCCCGACGCCGTGCAGGGCCGACGGCTTCGCATCGACGCGATCGCGGTGCTCGGCCCGGATCCGGCGACGGCCGAACTCGAGCATCTCAAGGACATCGCATGACCGTCGCGCGCACGTGGGCGGTGGCCCTGTCCGGCATCGCCGGCGAACTCGTCGAGGTCGAAGCCGATCTGTCCAGTCAGATCCCCGAGTTCCGGCTCATCGGTCTGCCCGACAAGGCCCTCGGTGAGGCCGTGCAGCGCGTGCGCAACGCATGCGCGAACAGCGACCTCCCGCTGCCGCGGCGGCGACTCACCGTGAATCTCTCACCGGCGAGCCTGCCCAAGAACGGCTCGGGGTTCGACGTCGCGATCGCGATCGCCTCCTTGGCGACGGACGTCCCGATGGATGCCGCGTCCCTGGCCGCGACGGTGCACATCGGCGAGCTCGGACTGGACGGTCGATTGCGTCCGGTCCCTGGCGTGCTGCCGGCCGTGCTCGTCGCACTCCGTGAGGGCAAACGCCGCGCCGTGGTGCCGCGCGCCAACCTGGACGAAGCCGAGCTGGTCGACGACATCGAGGTGCTCGGGGCGATCAGTCTCGCCGACGTCGCCCGGTGGCACGGCGCCGATATCGAGGCGCGCGAGCAAGCCGTCGTGCCGGGGCCGTGGCGCCCGGCATCGCCGTCCTCGCCGTTGGAGCTCGCCGAGGTCATCGGCCAGCGGGATGCGGTCGAGGCGCTGGTCGTCGCCGCAGCCGGCGGGCACCACCTCCTCATGAGCGGACCACCGGGTGCGGGAAAGACGATGCTGGCGCGGCGCCTCCCGGGCATCCTGCCGCCACTGGCCGACGACGCGGCTCTGGCCGCGGCATCCATCCGCTCGCTGGCGGGGGAGTCGATCGACGCGCTGCCCCGCGTCCCTCCCTTCGAAGCTCCGCACCACAGCGCGAGCGTGGCGGCGCTGGTCGGCGGGGGGAGCCGGGTCATCCGCCCCGGCGCTATCGCCCGCGCGAGCGAGGGAGTGCTGTTCCTGGACGAGGCGGGCGAGTTCGCCGCGCCCGCGCTCGACGCGCTCCGACAACCCTTGGAGACGGGGTCGATCACCATCCATCGCGCCGGGGCGACAGCGTCCTTCCCCGCCCGGTTCCAGCTCGTGATCGCGACCAACCCGTGCCCGTGCGGCAACTACGGAGTACCCGGCGGCGCGTGCATCTGCCCGCCACAGGCGATCCGGCGGTACCTCGGACGACTCTCCGGCCCGCTGATCGACCGCATCGACATCGAGCTGGCGATGACGCGTGTCTCGTCTGCTCACGCGGGCGCCGGAGTCACGGGCGTGTCGACGCTGGTGGCGCGCGAGCGAGTGCTCGCGGCCCGGGACCGGGCCGCACGGCGGCTGCGGTCGACGCCGTGGCGGGTCAACGCGGATGTCTCCGGCGAATGGCTGCGCCACGGGCCGTATGCACCCCCGCCGATCGCGCGACGACCGCTGGATGCCGCGCTGCATCGTGGTGCCATCACGCTGCGCGGATATGACCGAGTGCTGCGCGTGGCGTGGTCGATCAGCGACCTGGACGCCCGGGACGCCCCGACGGTGCACGACATCGGTCGTGCGCTCTATCTGAAGAAGGGGATCACCTCATGAGCGTGGGCGATCTGTCTCCGCGTGTGCTGCGCGCGTCGCTGTCCGGCGTCGTGGATGACGGGCTGGATGACGATGCCGTCCTGCGACGTTTCGCGACGGTCGTCTGGAACGCGCTCACGGAGCCCGGCGATGGGGTCGCCGGGCGGCTGGTGGGCGTTCTCGGACCTGTGGAAGCGCTGCGCGCGATCGTGCGCGACGGCGGTGCGCCTGCCGCAGCGGCCCACGCAGGCGTCGCGTCCGAGGAGTACGTGAAGGGGGTGGCCCGATGGCGGCTGCGGATGCAGCGTGCCGCGATCGACGCCTCGCTCGCCGCCGCCCGCCGAACCGGCGTCAGGCTGGTCGTCCCCGACGATCCGGAGTGGCCGTCGCAGGTCGACGACCTCGGCGCGCACGGTCCGCTGTGCCTGTGGGTCAAGGGCGATCCCGGCGTGCTCGCGCGGCTGCAGCCGTCCGTCGCGCTGGTCGGCGCCCGCGCGGCCACCGGGTACGGCGAACACGTCGTGATGGAGCTCGCCGCCGAGCTCGCCGGAAGCGGCATTCCGATCGTGTCGGGCGCCGCGTATGGCATCGACGGGATGGCGCACCGCGCCGCCTTGGCTGCCGGGGGACTGACGGTGGCACTGCTTGCGGGTGGTGTCGACCGGCCGTATCCGTCGGGTCACGCCGAGCTGATCGAGCGGATCGCTCTGAGCGGCGCCGCGGTGAGCGAGGTCCCCTGCGGGTCGACCCCCACCAAATGGAGGTTTTTGCAGAGGAACAGGTTGATTTCCGCGCTCAGCGACGTGACGGTCGTCGTGGAGGCGGGCTGGCGCAGCGGCTCGCTCAACACCGCAGGGCACGCCGCGTCTCTGGGCCGAGGACTCGGCGCCGTTCCCGGCCCGGTCACCAGCGCCGCCTCCGCGGGATGCCACCGTCTTCTGCGCGAGTTCGATGCCCGCTGCATCACGAGCGCCGATGACGTGCGCGAACTTCTGGGGCTCGATGGGGCGGTGCGGGCGGCGGCAGTCGATCCTGAGGCGTCGGCCCGGCCCGCGACCGACGATCGGACCCGCGTGCGGGATGCACTGAGCGTGCGGGTCTGGCGCGACGCCGAGGACCTCGCCCGCCGCAGTGGGATGTCGCGGAGCGAGGTCGAATCGCATCTCGGGCTGCTGCGACTCGAGGGAGAGGTCGACGGGGGCGTGCAGGGCTGGCGGCGAATGACGCCTGTACCCCGCGCTCGAGGCTGAATCGGAGGAATGCCGCAGCGCGAGACCGTGGTGGGTGCGAGAGCCGCGCGTGGGTTCGCGGAGCGGCTGCCCTCCGCTGTCGGCACAGCAGGGCATGCTGGGGGCATGGAGATGAGCGCGGCCGTGGCGGCATGGACGGGGCATCTGAGCGATGTCCGCCGTCTCTCGCCCGCGACCGTGCGCGCCTACCGGTCGGACCTCGTAGACCTGATCGAGACGATCGGCGACCTCCCGGTCGAGCAGGTCGATCTCGAGCATCTGCGCGAATGGCTGTGGAGCGCCACGAAGGCGGGGAAGGCGCGCTCCACGATCGCGCGGCGCACGGCATCTGCCCGGGCATTCTTCGATTGGCTGCTGGAAACCGAGCAGATTCCGACCGACCCGAGTCTGCGCCTCATCGCGCCGAAGCGCGGCCGCACCCTGCCGCGCGTGGCCACCGCGGATGCGATGACGCTGGTGCTGGATGCCGCGGCCGCACGGGCCGCGACCGAGGATCCGATCGCGCTGCGCGACCACGCTCTGCTCGAGTTGCTCTACGCCGCCGCGGTGCGTGTCTCGGAGGTGTGCGGCCTCGATCTCAACGACGTGGATCCGTCCCGTGCCACCGCCCGCGTGCTCGGCAAGGGCGCGAAAGAGCGCGTGGTTCCGTACGGCGCACCCGCGGCTCGGGCGCTGGACGCGTACCTCAGGATCGGCCGACCGGCTCTGCTCACGCGCGCGGCAGCCGACGTAGCCGCGACACCTGCGCTGTTCCTCGGCGCACGCGGTGGACGGCTGTCGCAGCGCACCGCCTACGACGTCGTCTCACGCACGATCGGTCCCGTCATCGGGTCCAGCGCCGTCGGGCCCCACGCCCTGCGCCACTCGGCCGCGACCCACCTGCTCGACGGCGGAGCCGACCTCCGCGCGGTGCAGGAGATGCTCGGTCACGCCAGCCTCGGCACGACCCAGATCTACACCCACGTCTCGAGCGAGCGACTGACCGCGACGTACAAGCTCGCGCACCCCCGCGCCTGACGTCGCGTCACTGGGACGGACGAACCCGCGCACCCCGCGCCTGACCGGCCCGCCGCTCACGGCAGGTCGGCGCAGCAGGGCAGCAGCACGGCCCGCGGGATCCCGCCGAGCAGGAGCAGTGGATTGATGTACTCCCCATCCCGCCGCACTCCGAAGTGCAGGGTCCCGGTGGCCGCGTGTCCGCCGACCGAGAGCACGGCGACCTCCTGACCGCGCTCGACCGACGCCCCGACCTCCACGCCCGGAACGACCGGCTCCAGGGTCGTCACCAGCCCGTCGCCGTGATCGATCGTGACGATGCCCCGCCCGGCGATCGATCCCACGAACGCCACCACTCCGGCCGCCGGCGCACGGACCTCCGGCCCGCCGACCGCCTCCAGGTCGATGCCGCGGTGGCCTGGACCGTATTCATGCGCCGGAGCCGCATACCCACGTGCGATGCGGAACCCGGCAAGCGGCCACACCCAGTCGCGTCGAACGAGGTCGTCGTCGCCGGGAGCGACGTGCGGTGTCGCGACAGGGGGACCGATCGCGGCCCCGGCCGACGCGTCGCCCGGTCCGACGAGCGCCGCGACGAGCAGGATCACCGCCACGGCACACCAGGTGCGCGCGCGGGACGCGGGAGGACGAGGCATCCGCCGAGTGTGGGGGTCAGCGGGTGCCCGCGACGCCGCGGCGCTCGCACCGGGGGAGTGGGCGTCTCGGCCCCTCGATGGGGAGGAGCCGTGCGACGTCGGGAACCGAGTGCTCCTGATACACTGGATCCTGCACCTCGCTTGTCGGGGTGACTACGCGTGCCCACAGCGCTCATCGAGCGTGGCATCCACTCCCATCGGTCTCACTCGTTCATTCGAGGGAGCGGGAGTGTGCCGGGCACCAGGCTCGCCGGTCAACAGACGCGGCGGATTACCGCAAAACGGCGCTTCGGCGCCGAGAACAGGAGACGACCATGGCCGTCGTTACCATTCGCCAGCTGCTCGACAGCGGCGTCCACTTCGGACACCAGACCCGCCGGTGGAACCCGAAGGTGAAGCGCTTCATCCTCACCGAGCGCAGCGGCATCCACATCATCGACCTGCAGCAGTCGCTCGGGTACATCGACAAGGCGTACGAATTCGTCAAGGAGACGGTCGCCCACGGCGGCACCGTGCTCTTCGTCGGTACCAAGAAGCAGGCGCAGGAAGTCATCGCCGAGCAGGCGACCCGCGTGGGCCAGCCCTACGTCAACCAGCGCTGGCTCGGTGGGCTGCTGACCAACTTCAGCACCATCTCCAAGCGCCTCGCTCGTATGAAGGAGCTCGAAGAGCTCGACTACGAGACCCCGGCCAACAGCGGCTTCACCAAGAAGGAGCTGTTGATCAAGAAGCGCGAGCTCGACAAGCTTCACAAGTCGCTCGGTGGAATCCGCAACCTGACCAAGACGCCTTCCGCGATCTGGGTCGTCGACGCCAAGCGCGAGCACCTCGCGATCAACGAGGCCTCGAAGCTCGGCATCCCCGTGATCGGCATCCTCGACACGAACGCCGACCCGGACGAGTTCCAGTACCCGATCCCCGGCAACGACGACGCGATCCGCTCCGTGGGCCTGCTCACGCGCATCATCGCCGACGCCGCCGCCGAGGGCCTCATCCAGCGCCACCAGCCCTCCGACGAGGCTGAGGCCGAGGTCGCCGAGCCGCTGACCGACTGGGAGCGCGAGCTGCTCGAGCAGAGCACCCCCGAGCAGTCCTCCGCCGAGACCGAGAAGGTCGCGGACCTGGGCATCGCCGAGGCTGACGCAGCCGAGATCGTCGCCGACGAGCAGGTCGCCCTGGTCGCCGCTGACGAGACCGCCGCTGACGAGGCCGGAGCCGAGGCTCACGACGAGGCCATCGCCGCCGCCGCGGGCGAGACGGCCGAAGAGGTCGCCGCCGACGAGGCTGCCAAGTAGCAGTCGCAGGACACAGCATTCGCCTCGGCGGGGTCGCATAACGCGTCCCCGCCGAGGCATCCTCACGAACGTTCTACACATCAAGGAGCCGCCACCATGGCCAACTTCACCATCGCCGACATCAAGGCGCTGCGCGAGCAGCTCGGCACCGGAATGGTCGACACCAAGAAGGCTCTCGAAGAGGCCGACGGCGACGTCGAGAAGGCCGTCGAGATCCTGCGTCTGAAGGGTGCGAAGGGCAACGCCAAGCGCGCCGACCGCTCCACCAGCGAGGGCCTGATCGCCGCTCGCGAGCTGGACGGAAAGGTCACGCTCATCGAGCTCGCCTGCGAGACCGACTTCGTCGCCAAGAACGAGCGCTTCATCAACCTGGCCGACAAGGTCGCGGATGCCGCAGCCGCCGTCGCCGCCGACTCGGTCGAGGCAGCCCTGGCTGCCCCCGCCGGCAACGGCACGGTCGAGCAGCTCATCTCCGACGAGGCCGCCATCATCGGCGAGAAGGTCGAACTGCGCCGCGTGCGCACGCTGACCGGCGACAACTTCGAGGTCTACCTGCACAAGACCAGCAAGGACCTGCCCCCGCAGGTCGGCGTTGTCCTGGCGTATTCGGGTACGGATGCCGAGACCGCTCGCAGCCTCGCGCAGCACATCTCGTTCGCCAACCCGAGCTACCTCTCGCGCGACGAGGTCCCCGCGGCCGACGTCGAGAAGGAGCGCGAGATCGTCACCGAGATCTCCCGCGGCGAGGGCAAGCCCGAGGCTGCTCTGCCGAAGATCGTCGAGGGACGCGTGAACGCGTTCTTCAAGCAGGTCGCTCTGCTCGACCAGGACTACGCCAAGGACAACAAGCAGTCCGTGGCGCAGGTGGCGAAGGACGCTGGGCTCACGCTCACCGGCTTCGCACGCTTCAAGGTCGGCGCGTAACATTTCGGACAGGCCCGCATCGGTTTCGATGCGGGCCTTTCCCATGCCCACATGAAGCTCCGGCTTCGATAGTTTGTACACGCGACGAGAGGACTCCCACGTGATCGATGAAATGACCGGGCGCAGGCGCGTCCTGCTCAAACTTTCCGGAGAAGCATTCGGCGGAGGGCAGCTGGGCGTCAACCCCGACGTCATCGGCCAGATGGCGCGCGAGATCGCGGCGGCGGTGGACCGGGTCGAGATCGCGGTCGTCGTCGGCGGCGGCAACTTCTTCCGCGGGGCCGAGCTCAGCCAGCGCGGCATGGACCGCGGTCGAGCCGACTACATGGGAATGCTCGGCACGGTGATGAACGCGCTCGCCCTGCAGGACTTCCTCGAGCAGGCCGGCGCCGCCACCCGCGTGCAGTCCGCCATCTCGATGACCCAGGTCGCCGAGCCCTACATCCCGCGTCGTGCGGAGCGCCACATGGAGAAGGGTCGCGTCGTCATCTTCGGCGCCGGAGCAGGTCTGCCCTACTTCTCCACCGACACGGTCGCCGCACAGCGTGCGCTCGAGATCGGAGCCTCCGAGGTCCTGGTCGCCAAGAACGGCGTCGACGGCGTCTACACGGCCGACCCGCACAAGGACCCCACGGCGACGAAGATCGACCGCATCACCTACCTCGATGCGCTGCAGCGCGGCCTCAAGGTCGTCGACTCGACCGCGTTCAGCCTCTGCATGGACAACCGCATGGACATGCGGGTGTTCGGCATGGAGCCGGCGGGCAACGTCACCCGGGCACTTCTGGGCGACTCGATCGGCACGCTCGTCACAGCCTGACGGGCACCCCCCGACTAGACTGTGACGCGTACGTCTACCGAATGGAGCAACTGTGATCGCCGACGTCTTGGCTGATGCCGGATCGCGCATGGATCGCGCTGTCGAAGCCGCGAAGGATGACTTCGCGACGATTCGCACGGGGCGGGCAAATCCGCAGATCTTCCAGAAGATCGCGGTGGACTACTACGGCACCCCGACCCCGCTCGCCCAGCTCGCGTCGCTGAACACCCCTGAGGCGCGCACGATCATCGTCACGCCGTACGACAAGTCGGCGCTGAAGGCGATCGAGCAGGCCATCCGCGACACCCCGAACCTCGGCGTCAACCCGACGAACGACGGCACCATCGTGCGCGTGACGTTCCCGGAACTGACCGCCGAGCGACGCAAGGAGTTCGTGAAGATCGTCCGCTCCAAGGGTGAGGACGCGAAGGTGCACCTGCGCGGCCTGCGTCGCAAGTCGAAGGACGAGCTCGACGCGCTCAAGAGCGAGATCGGCGAGGACGAGCTGGCTCGCGCCGAGAAGGAGCTGGACGTCATCACCCGGGCCCACGTCGACCAGATCGACGAGGCGCTCAAGCGCAAAGAGATCGAGCTCCTCGAAGTCTGAGGACCGCACATGACCGACGCATCCGGTACAGAACCGGTCGGGGACTCCCCGGGTGACCCGGACGCGCCGCTCACCAGGCGGGACGCCGCCGACACCCGACGCACCACGCCCATCGCACCGGAGCTGCACGCGCAGATCCGCGCCGCGCGGAACGAGTTCGAGAGCCAGGTCGCGCACGCCCGCGCCGAGTTCGATCAGGCCAACGAGCGCATCAAGGAGCGCACCGGTCGCAACCTGATCCTCGCGACGCTGATCGGCTTGGCGATCGGGCTGCTGCTGCTGGCCTCGCTGGTCTTCCTGAAGTGGGTGTTCGTCATCTTCGCGGTGGCGGCGAGCGTGCTCGGCATCTTCGAGTTCAGTCGCGCGCTGCAGGGGGCGGGTCGCCGGGTCGATGTGATCCCGCAGCTGATCGCGGGCACCCTGCTCGTGATCGGTGGCTGGTTCCTCGAGCTGTGGCTGCTGTGGGTCGCCGTGTTCGCGGCGGTCGCCTTCGTCGTCGTCTGGCGCCTGGTGGCGCAGATGTTCGTCAAGGACGGCCGCACGTACGGCGGCGTGCTGCGGGACGTCCTGACTGCCGGATTCATCCAGCTCTACGTGCCGTTCCTCACCGCGCTGTGCATCGTCCTGCTGCGACAGGACGGCGGCGAGTGGTGGGTGCTGTCCTTCATCATCATCGCCGTGGCCTCCGACACGGGCGCGTATGCGACCGGGCTCGCGTTCGGCAAGCACCCGATGGCACCCAAGATCAGCCCGAAGAAGACCTGGGAGGGCTTCGGTGGCGCCGCGGTCGCGGCATTGATCGCCGGTGTGCTCTTGGCCCTGTTCATGCTCGGGCTCCCGTGGTGGACCGGTCTGATCTGCGGCGCAGTCATCCTCCTGACCGCCACCGCGGGCGATCTCGGCGAGTCGATGGTCAAGCGCGATCTCGGCATCAAGGACATGAGTTCCTGGCTCCCGGGGCACGGGGGAGTCCTCGATCGCCTCGACTCGATCCTTCCCTCTACCATCGGCGCGCTGGCGCTCTACTACCTGCTCTCACCCCTGGCGGCATCATGACCATTCGCGACATCGCACCAGACCTGGCCTCCGACGACTCCTCGACGGCGGCCGCACAGGCGGCAGCCTTCCCCGAGACCTCCGGTCGCACCAAGGGCTACGAGAAGCGCGCCGTCGACGCGTTCCTCGCCCACGCGCGCACGGCCTTCGAGACGGCGCAGGATGCCCCGGCCATCGGCGCCGCCGAGATCCGCCACGCAGCCTTCCCGCTGGTGCGCCACGGGTACGTGATCGCCTCCGTGGACGCGGCCCTGTCGCGCATCGAGGATGCCTTCGCCGCGCGGGAACGCGCCCAGGCGGTCAGCGCAGCGGGCGCCACGGAGTGGGTGGAGCAGACGCGCGAGTCCGCGCAGGTGATCCTCGACCGGCTCGCCCGTCCGCACGGCAAGCGGTTCCAGCGCGTCAGCGTGCTGCGGTACGGCTACCGCATCGACGAGGTGGATCTGGTCAGCGACAAGGTCGCCCGGTACCTCGAGACCGGCGATGCGGTCACCGTCGAGCAGGTGCGCGGTGTCGCGTTCCGCATGCAGCGCGGTGGGTACCGCGAGGTGCAGGTCGACGCGGTTCTCGACGCCGTCGTCGAGGTCATGCTCGCGGTCGGATGACACGCGGCGGCACGCCGGATGGCACGCGTAGGCCGTGCCGGGTAGACTCGGGCCCACTGTGACTTCCGGAGACGAGATGATTCCCGCGCCCGAGCGCACCGGGCATCAGGCGTCCCTGCGTGAGTTCAGCCCCACCACGACCATCGAGGTCGCCCGCAAGAAGCGCACGGTTCCCGCGCGCTGGTCGCGCCGGCGCGGTGTGCTCGGCGTCTTCGCCGCCTTCGCCGCCGTGGGGTTCGTCGCCGCCTATGTGGGACCGACCGGTCTGGCGATCGCCCAGGCAGAGGCGGTCGAGCCGCCCATCTCGCTGTACGCCAGCACGCTCGTCGACGCGCAGAGCCACGTCGCGGTCGAGGCGGCGGACGATGCCGAGACGCCGGCCCTGGCGCGCGGCAACTACGACGTGTATGTGAAGCCCAAGCCGACCCCGACGCCCGTTGCGGTCCCGGCCAGCTCCAGCGGCGGATCGGGTTCTGGATGGCGCCCGCCGTTCGTCACCCCCGACCCGGGGACGGCCCAGTCCATCGCGTACCAGATGGTGCTCGGTCGCGGCTGGGGTGACGATCAGTTCGCCTGCCTCGTCGCACTGTGGAACCGCGAATCCGGATGGCGCGTCAACGCCTACAATGCCGGCAGCGGTGCGTACGGCATCCCGCAGGCCCTGCCCGGCAGCAAGATGGGTAGCGCGGGTGCCGACTGGGAGACCAACCCCGCGACACAGATCGCGTGGGGCCTCGGCTATATCGGCGGTCGCTACGGTTCGCCGTGCGGGGCGTGGGACCACTCGAACCGCGTCGGCTGGTACTGAGCTCATGCCGAGGTCGAATCGGCGTCGCTCCGATTCGGGGGGCGACGACCCCCTCGAGCGACTCATGGCCGGATGGAAGCGCGTCGAGACCCGCCGTGGCGTGGAGTGGACCGTGCAGCCCGTCTCCGGCGCCCAGGCGCAGAAGTCTTACACCTGCCCGGGCTGCGGTCGCAGCATCGGGCCCTCCGTTGCGCACCTGGTCGCCTGGCGCGCCGACGGCGTTCTGGGGGACGGAGCCGACATCGCGGCCCGTCGTCATTGGCACACCCATTGCTGGAGGATCGGCTGACGTGGAGATTCGCGGACCTGTGATGCTGCCCGCCCGCCGGGAGGACATCGAGCTCACCACCATCGACGGGCTCACGCTCGTCGGAGAGCTGGCGCTGCCGCTGGAGCGGGAGCCGGTCGCGACCCTCGTGACGCTGCATCCGCTGCCCACCGCGGGCGGTTTCATGGACTCCCATATCCTGCGCAAGGCGGCGGCGCGCCTGCCGGCCCTGGCCGACCTCGCCGTGCTGCGCTTCAACACGCGGGGCACGACCTCTCCTCGGGGGACGAGCGAGGGTGCCTTCGACGGCGGCCGCGCCGAGGCGTTCGACCTGGCCGCGGCAATGGACTTCGTGCGCGACCGCGGTCTGCCCGACCCGTGGCTGGTGGGCTGGTCGTTCGGCACCGAGATCGCCCTCAAGTACGGCCGCGATCACGACATCGCCGGCGCCATCCTGCTGTCGCCCCCGCTGCACCGTGCCTCGGATGCCGAAGTGGCGGCGTGGTCGGGTCATGACGCGCCGCTGATCGCGCTCATCCCGGAGTTCGACGACTACCTGCGCCCGGATGCCGCAGCGGAGCGGTTCGCGGCTGTCCCCGAGGCGGTGCTGATCCCGGTCGAGGGCGGCAAGCACCTCTGGGTGGGCGAGGCGCAGACGCGTCGCGTGCTCACCGAGATCGTCGCCGCGGTCAACCCCGATGCGCTCCCGCTGCCGACGGAGTGGGATGCCGCGGCCGCGGCATCCTGAGCGTCATTTCTCGTTCATCCGCGGGATGACGACCTGGCGGTAGATGATCAGGATGCTGGCGGCCACCGGGATGGCGATCAGCGCGCCGAGCAGTCCGAGCAGTGATCCGCCGGCCAGCGCCGCGATCACCACGACGGCGCCGGGTACCGAGACCGCACGGTTCATGATGCGCGGCGAGATCACGTACGCCTCGATCTGCATGTAGATCAGGTAGTAGATCGCCGCGATCAGGGCGGTGGTCGGTGACCCCAGCCCGAGGCACGTGAGGACGATGATCGCCGACCCGGTCAGAGTTCCGACGAGCGGGATCAACGAGAAGAAGAAGGCGATGACCGCGAGCACGGCGGGGAACGGCGCGCCGATGATCGTCAGGAAGATCGCGCTCAGGACACCGTTGATGACACCCATGCTGACCTGGCCCATGACGTAGTAGCCCACGGAATCCGAGATCTGCTCGGCCAGGTCGATGAATCGCTCCCGCTTGGAGGCCGGCACCAGCTGGTAGACCGCGGCCTTCAGATTCGGTGTGGAGGCCGTGAAGTAGATCGTCAGGATCAAGACGATGAACGCGCCGCCGATGCCGGCGACCACGGCGATGCCCGCCTGCAGCACACCGCCGCCGACCGCGGCCCAGTCCAGCCCCAGGATCCAGTCCTGGAGATTGCTGACCGTGTCGTCCACGAACTGCGGCTGCAGGGGGAACGTGTCCTTGACCCACTGGATCGCGTCCTGGAAGAACGTCTCAGGCTTCTGGAACACCTTCTCCAGCTGAGCCACCAGCTGGCCGACCTGCTCGACGATGATCGGCACCACCAGCAGCACGATGCCGGCGAACACGGCGAGCACGGCGAGGATCGTGACCAGCACCGCCGCCCAGCGGGGGAGCTTGCGGCGCTCCAGCCACGAGACCAGCGGCTCGAGGCCGAGCGAGAGGAACAGCGCGGTGCCGATGTAGAGCAGGATCGTGGACAGTGTCGCGAGGCTGTCGATGAACAGAAGCCCCAGGCCGACGCCCAACGTCGCGACGAACGCCACGCGGAATGGATTGTGGACCTTCACAACTGCTCCTGACTGTCTCCACGGGCGTGGATCGGTGTCAGGTCAGGATACGCACACCGGAGACTCAGGTGCGTGATTGGCTCCTCCCGGTGGCCTTTCAGGCGGTGTTCGCTAGTCTGAAATGTCGAGATAAGGGTCCGTGCGTGTGCAGACGGACCACTGAGAGGTGTTATTCGTGCGTTTCGTGTGGGCCGTGGCGGCTTTCTTCCTGGCCGCCTTGATGATCGGTGCGGGCATCGCCCAACGCACGGTCTTCCAAGGGCCGAAGACCGAGACCGCCGCGATCTCCGTCACGGAGGATGCTCCGTACGTCATGATCGACGGCGCGGTCCTCAACAAGCTGCCCGGTGCTCAGACCCTGCGTGCGCAGGGGGAGGGCACGATCTTCGCGGCGTACGGTCGGACGGACGACATGACCGCGTGGCTGGCCGAGTCCGACTTCACGCACGTCTCCCTGGACAAGAAGGGCGAGATCGTCACCGACGAGGTCGCCCCGACCGCCGCGCCGAGTCCTGAGGCGACCGCGGATTCCGCAGCCGGCGATGCCGCCGCGGATCCGGCCGCCGGATCCGAAGACGCCGCACCCGCGCTGAGCCCGGTCGGCTCCGACCTGTGGCTCGACGAGTTCCAGCAGGATGACCTGCTGATCGCTCCGCTGCAGCTCCCCGAGACGATGAGCGTGCTGGTCGCCTCGGACGGCACGGCCGCCGCCCCCGCGAAGATCTCCGTGTCGTGGCCCATCGGCAACGGCACGCCCTGGGCCGGACCCCTCATCGTCGCCGGCGGCGTCCTGATGGCGATCGGCGTGTTCCTGTACATCCTCGGCATCCGTCACGCCCGCCGCTCGCGCGGACCCCGTCGCAAGGGGCTCCCGTTGCCCGTGACCGAGCCGATCGACTTGGCCGTGGAGGGCGCCGACAAGGGCGTCATCAGCTCCGGCCCGTCCTCGCGCCGCTCCGTCACCGGTCGTCGTGCGTTCGCCGTCGTGCCGGTCGTCGCAGTCTCCGCCCTCCTGTTCACGGGCTGCTCCGCAGACTCCTGGCCGAGCTTCGCCGGATCGCCGACACCGACGCCCACGGCATCCGTCATCGTCCCCGAGGGGCAGATGGCGCCGGCCGTGACCGAAGCGCAGGCCGCCCGCATCCTGGCCCGCATCTCCGACACGGTCGCGACCGCGGACGAGACCAGCGACCCGGCGCTGGCCGCCACGCGCGTGGACGGTGCTGTGCTCGCCGAGCGCACCACCAACTACACGCTGCGCGCCGCGGTTCCCGACGTTGCGGCCCCGGCTGCGATCGAGACCAAGCCTCTGAAGATCGTGCTTCCGCAGACCTACGACGAATGGCCGCGCAGCTTCATGGCCGTGGTCGATGACCCGACCGACAAGGTCTCCAGCATCATGATGGTGACGCAGCAGGACGCCTGGTCGCCGTACAAGCTGTCGTACATCGCGAACCTCGAGGCCTCGACGCAGATGCCGGATCTCGCGGCCGTGTACGTCGGCGCGTCGCAGGTTCCGCCGGACTCCTCGTTCCTCGCGATGGCGCCCGACGAGCTGGCCGCCGCGTACGCCGATATCCTGAACAAGGGCGCCGACAGCGAGTTCTTCGGTCAGTTCGACACCGACGCGGATCACTTCCGGGTGAGCGTCGCCGAAGACCGCCAACGCCGCCTGGACGAGTTCAACACCACCGCCGCATCCACCGGAAGCCTCACCTTCGAGTCGGCTCCCGGCGCCCAGCCCCCCATGGCTCTGGCTACGCTGGACAGTGGGGCGATCGTCGCGATCAACCTGAACGAGTCCGACACCGTGAAGCCGACGAATGAAGATGCCGTCATCAAGCTCACGAACAACCCGACGGTGAAGGCTCTCGCCGGTGCGGAGCAGTCCTCGACCGGCTTCACCACCACCTACAGCGACCAGTTGTTCTTCTACGTCCCGGGTCCGGGTTCCAAGGAGAAGATCCGGTTGCTCGGGTACTCCTCCAATGTCCTCGACGCAAAGGTGATCCAGTGACCGATTCCGCTCCCGGAGCCGTCATGCGCGGCGCCGTCGATCTCTCGTCGCTGCGCAACCGTCCGCAGACACCGGCCGCACCGGCCGGGGGTGCGCCACCGTCCGCCCCGACCGCCGTGAACTCGCTCGTGATGGATGTCACCGACGACTCGTTCGCGCAGATCCTCGAACTCTCCCGCACTGTGCCCGTCGTCGTGGACCTCTGGGCCGAGTGGTGCGGACCGTGCAAGCAGCTCAGCCCCGTCCTGGAGAAGGTCGTCGCCGAGCTCGGCGGTCGCGTCGTCCTGGCGAAGGTGGATGTCGACGCCAACCCCCAGCTTTCGCAGGCGTTCCGCGCGCAGTCCATCCCGATGGTCGTCGCGCTCCTGGCCGGTCAGCCGGTGCCGCTGTTCACCGGTGCCGTGCCCGAGCAGCAGGTGCGCGAGGTCTTCGCCCAGCTGCTGCAGATGGCCGCGCAGAACGGCGTGACCGGCACGGTCGACGTGACGGGAGAGGCCGCGCCCGACGAGGCGGCGGAACCCGCTGAGCCGGAACTTCCCCCGCTGCATGCGGAGGCCTTCGACGCGATCGAGGCGGGCGACTACGCCCGCGCCGCGACCGCGTACGAGCAGGCGCTGGCCGAGAACCCTCGCGACGAGGACGCCCGCGCCGGGCTCGGTCAGGTGCGCCTGCTCGCCCGCGTGCAGGGACTGGATCTGCAGGCCGTGCGCGCCGCTGCTGCCGCCGCCCCGCTCGACCAGGAGGCGCAGTTCGCCGCCGCGGATCTGGATCTGGCCGGCGGCCATGTCGAGGACGCGTTCGGACGCCTGCTCGACCTGTTCGCCGCGTTGCCGAACGACGAGCGTGCCCCGGTGCGCGAGCGCCTGGTGGAGCTGTTCGGCCTCATCGGCGACAGCGACCCGCGCGTCCTGCGCGCCCGCGGCCGCCTCACCTCGCTGCTCTTCTAGCCCCGCGGCGCGCTCACAGCGCGTTTGACGCGCTAACCCTGCGTCGGTGAGGGAATGTGCGCCTCGGGATCGTGGCGCAGCCACAGGACGCCCAGTGGCGGCAGGATCATCGACGCCCGCCGACCGTCATGGGTGTGAACCAGTCCGAGGTTGCCGACACCCGATCCGCCGTAGGCGACCGCATCCGTATTCAGGATCTCGTGCCACACGCCCGGTTCGGGCAGGTCGAGCTCGTACCCGTGCACCGGCTCGCCGGAGAAGTTGCACACCACCACCACCGCATGGCCGTGCGTATCGCGGCGGGCGAACGCGATGACGTTCGGGTTCCATGACGGCGCGCCCAGCCGGGTGAAGGCGGCCGCCTCGCCGTCGCGCGCCCACAGCGCCGGCTCGGCGCGGTAGGTGCGGTTCAGCACCGCGACGAAGCTCTGCAGCTGCGCGTGGGACGGCTGCTCGAGGATCCACCAGTCCAGTCCGCGGCCCTCGGACCACTCGGACAGCTGACCGAACTCCTGGCCCATGAACAGCAGCTGCTTGCCGGGGTGACCCCACATATATGCCAGGAAGGCGCGCATGTTGGCGAGCTTCTGCCAATGGTCGCCCGGCATCCGGGTGAACAGACTGCCCTTGCCGTGCACGACCTCGTCGTGGCTGATCGGCAGGATGAAGTTCTCGGTGAACGCGTACACGAAGGAGAACGACAGTTCGCCCTCATGGTGCGAGCGGTACATCGGATCGCGCGCGATGTACTGCAGCGAGTCGTTCATCCACCCCATGTTCCACTTGAAGCCGAAGCCGAGTCCGGCGCGGTCGGTGGGCGCGGTGACACCGGGGAAGCTGGTGGACTCCTCCGCGACGATGGCGATGCCCGGGTAGCGCTTGTACGCGGTCGCGTTGACCTCCTGCAGGAAGCGGATGGCCTCGAGGTTCTCGCGGCCGCCGTGGATGTTCGGCGACCACTCGCCGTCCTCGCGGGAGTAGTCCAGGTACAGCATCGAGGCGACGGCATCCACGCGCAGCCCGTCGACGTGGAACTCCTCGAACCAGTACAGCGCGTTCGCGACGAGGAAGTTGCGGACCTCGTTGCGGCCGTAGTCGAAGATGTACGTGCCCCAGTCCTTGTGCTCGCCGCGACGGGGATCCGGATGCTCGTAGAGCGCTTCGCCGTCGAATCTGGCCAGCGCGAACGCGTCTTTCGGGAAGTGCCCGGGCACCCAGTCCATGATCACGCCGATGTCGGCCTGGTGCAGGCGGTCGATCAAGTAGCGCAGGTCGTCGGGCTGGCCGAAGCGACTCGTGGGTGCGTAGTAGCCGGTGACCTGGTAGCCCCAGGACCCGCCGAACGGATGCTCGGCCAACGGCAGGAACTCGATGTGGGTGAACCCCTGACCCGTCACGTACTCGATGAGCTCGTCCGCGGCGTCGCGGTAGGAGAGTCCCGGCCGCCAGGAGCCGAAGTGCAGCTCGTAGATCGACATCGGCTCCGACACGGGCCGGGAGGCCGCACGCCGGGTCATCCAGGCGGTGTCCTGCCAGGCGTAGGCGGAGTCGGTGACCACCGACGCGGTCGCCGGAGGAACCTCGGCGAACCGTGCCATCGGGTCGGCCTTGAGGATCCACTCTCCGCGGCGGGTCAGGATCTCGTACTTGTAGACCGTGCCGGCGCCGACCGCGGGCACGAACAGCTCCCAGACGCCGCTGCCACCCATCGACCGCATCGCGTGCGCGGTGCCGTCCCAGCCGTTGAAGCCGCCGACGACGCGCACCGCGCGTGCATTCGGCGCCCACACGGTGAACGCCGTGCCGGTGGCGCCGGCGTCCTCGCGGACGTGCGCGCCCAGCACGCGCCACAGCTGCTCGTGGCGGCCCTCGGCGATGAGGTGCAGGTCGAGCTCGCCGATCGTGGGGGCGTGGCGGTACGGGTCGTCGGCCACGAAGTCCGGGCCGTCGACATAGGTGGCGGCGAGGCGGTACGGCCCGTTGGTCCCGGCGCGCACACCCTCCCAGATCCCGGCACGCACATGCTCCAGCGGGATGCGGGTGCCGTCGTCGAACACCGCGGTGACGCTTCGCGCGAGAGGGCGACGCGCCCGGACGACCCACTCGGGTGCCCCGGACGCGTCGATGCCGGCGTGGATGCCCAGCACCGCGTGCGGATCGTGGTGGGTGCCCGCGGCGACGGCGTCCAGGACTGCGGCATCGGGCGTGTTCATCGGGACTCCTTGACGTGCAGGATGTGCACCGGCTCGGTGAAGGCATCGAGTCGGACGAAGTTGTGCTCGGACCAGGTCCAGGTCGCGCCGGTGAACAGGTCCTCGACCTCGAACGGGTCGCCGGGCTCCACGCCCCACACGCGCGTGTCGAGGTGCACCATGGTCTGGCGCACCGAGTGCGGATCGACGTTCACGACGACGATCAGGGTGTCGGCGCGGCCCGTCGGGGAGAGCGCGGCCGGCAGGTGCTTGGAGAAGACCAGGATCCCGTCGTCGTCGCTCCAGTGCACGCGCAGGTTGCGCAGCTGACGGAGCGCGGGATGCTGCGCCCGGATCTCGTTCAGCCGCCGCAGGTACGGGGCGAGCGAGTCGCCGTGCGCCTCCGCGCCGGCCCAGTCGCGGACCTTGTACTCGTACTTCTCGTTGTCGAGGTTCTCCTCGGAACCCGGTCGCGCGACGTTTTCGTACAGCTCGTAGCCGGCGTACACGCCGTACGTCGGGGCAGCCGTCGCCGCGATCGCCGCGCGGATCTTGTACGCCGGGCGTCCGCCGAACTGCAGATACTCGGTGAGGATGTCGGGGGTGTTGACGAACAGGTTCGGCCTCAGGAAGTCGGCGGTGTCGTCGGCCAGGCCCGTGAGGAACTCCTCCAGCTCCGGCTTGGTGTTGCGCCACGTGAAGTACGTGTAGCTCTGCTGGAATCCGGCGATCGCCAGCCCCTGCAGCGGGGCAGGACGGGTGAAGGCCTCGGCGAGGAACACCACATCGGGGTCCTGCGCCGTCACGGTCGCGATCAGCCACTCCCAGAACTGCAGCGGCTTGGTGTGCGGGTTGTCGACGCGGAAGATCCGCACGCCCTGGGCGATCCAGTGCCGCACGACACGCAGCACCTCGGCGCGGATGCCCTCGGGGTCGTTGTCGAAGTTGACCGGATAGATGTCCTGGTACTTCTTCGGCGGGTTCTCCGCGAAGGCGATAGTGCCGTCCGGCAGGCTCGTGAACCACTCCGGATGCTCGGTCACCCAGGGGTGATCCGGTGCCGCCTGCAGAGCGAGGTCGAGCGCCACCTCGATGCCCTCGGCCCGGGCGCTGCGCACGAAGGCGCGGAAGTCGGCCAGCGTGCCCAGATCGGGGTGGACCGCGTCGTGCCCGCCGGCGGCGGACCCGATCGCCCACGGCGACCCCGGGTCGCACGGCTGCGGGTCGAGCGTGTTGTTGCGGCCCTTGCGGTTGATCGTGCCGATGGGATGGATGGGCGGCAGGTACAGGACGTCGAAGCCCATCGCCGCCACGGCCGGCAGGCGCTTCATCGCGGTGCGGAAGGTGCCGCTCTTGATCGAGCCGTCCTTGAGCTTCTTGGCGCCCTCCGAGCGGGGGAAGAACTCGTACCAGGCGCCGACGCCGGCGCGCTCGCGCTCGACGAGGAGCTCGTGGCGCGCGCCGAGACTGACCAGCGACATGAGTGGGCGGGCGGCGAAGTAGCCGGCGATGGCCGGGTTGCGCACGATCTGCAGGGCGGCGGCGTCATCGGCCGCCGGGTCGCGCAGGGTGAGGGCTGCCGCCTCGAGCACGCGGCGCTCGCCGATCGGACGGGCCTTCTCCGCTACGGCACGGTCGAACAGCTGCGCGCCGAGCTCACGCATGAGCGCAGCATCCACTCCCGCCGCGATCTTGACTTCGGCGGCGTGCTCCCAGGTGGCGAAGTCGTCGCCGAAGGACTCGAAGCGGAACGCCCAGACGCCCTGCTCGAGCGGTGCGATCACGGCCGCCCAGCGGTCGAAGCCGTCGGCCAGCGAAGTGAGGCGATGCAGCGACTCCTCGCCGGACGGCGAGAACAGGCGCACGTGCACGCCGATCCGGTCATGCCCTTCGCGGAATGCAGTGACGCGGAACGGCACCGCCTCGCCCACGTAGGCCTTCGGTCGGAAGAGCCCGCCGGGCACTGCCGGCGACGGCAGCGCGAGCGGGATGCGCGGCGTGATCGACTCCCGCTCCGGCTGCGAATCGGCGGCCGCGCGGAGCGGGATCACGGATGCGCTCCGGCACGCGGGCGGGGTTGGTGTTCGGGTCGTCGTGGCCACGTCTTGAACCTACCGCGCAGCCGAGCCCGCAGACAGAAGTCCTACTCCGCCCGGAACAGATGCATCGAGGTCCCGACCACCGGGACATCTTCGCCGGGGGCGTACGCGACGTACGCGTTGTCGGGCGTTTCGTCGGCGCTGGACCACAGCGACACGTACCGCGTCACGCCCTCGACGCGGGGGAGCGTGACCGTCGTCGGCTGCTCCGTGCCGTGCACGACGAGCAGGATGCGGTTGAACGCCTCGTTCTCGGGGGTCGAGGCCGCCAGGTACTGCAGGGTGCGGTTCGCGGGGCTCGTCCAACTCTCGATCGACATGGTCTCGCCGTGCGTGTCGTACCAGTCCATCACCGACGCGCTGGGCACCCGCATCTCCTCGTGCGCGAACCGCATCGGTCGCAGCGCCGGGTTCTCCCGCCGTAGCCGGGTGAGGCGCTGCACGTGCGCCTGGATGTCCTTCTGCCAGTCCTCGTGCTCCCACGCCAGCCAGGTGAGCGGGGAGTCGTGACAGTAGGCGTTGTTGTTGCCGCGCTGCGAGCGGGCGAACTCGTCGCCGGCGGTCAGCATCGGCACGCCGGCGGACAGCAGGAGCGTGCCGAGCAGGTTGCGCATCGCCTTGCGGCGCGTGGCGAGGATGCCGGGGTCATCGGTCGGGCCTTCGGCGCCGTGGTTGAACGACCGGTTCGTGTCGGCGCCGTCGCGATTGTGCTCGCCGTTGCCGACATTGTGCTTGACGTCGTAACTGACGAGATCGCGCAGCGTGAAGCCGTCGTGGGCGGTGACGAAGTTGACGCTGGCCAGCGGGCCGCGGTCGGGGCTGAAGGTGTTGGACGAGCCGGCCAGGCGCGTGGCGAAGCCGCCGATGCCGACGGGGGCGGTGGCGGCACGGCGAGCGTAGTCCACGTCGCTCAGCCAGAAGTTGCGGACGCGGTCGCGGTAACGGTCGTTCCACTCGTGCCACCCGGCGCCGAAGTTACCGGTCTGCCAGCCGCCCATCCCGACATCCCACGGCTCGGCGATCTTCTTGACGTCCGCAAGCGCAGGGTCCTCCAGGATCGCCTGCAGCAGCGGATGCTCCGGCGTGAACGTGTGTGCGGCGTCCCGGCCGAGCGTGGCGGCGAGGTCGAAGCGGAAGCCGTCGATCTGCACGTCGTTCGCCCAGTACCGCAGCGAATCCAGGATGAGGCGTGCCGCGGCATCCGTCGACGTGTCCACCGCGTTGCCGCAGCCGGTGACGTCGATGTAGACGCCGTCGTCCTGCTGGCGGTAGTAGGCGCGGTTGTCGATGCCGCGCAGGCTCGTGCGCGGACCGCCGATGCCCTCCTCGGACGTGTGGTTGTAGACGACGTCGAGGATGACCTCGAGGCCGGCCTCGTGCAGCAGCTTCACCATGCCCTTGAACTCGCGCAGCACCGCCTCGGGCCCCTCGCGACGGCTCGCCTCGGTGGCGTACGGAGAGTGCGGCGTGAAGAAGTTGAGCGTGTTGTAGCCCCAGTAGTTCGACAACCCCTGGTGCACCAGGCGCGCCTCCGAGGCGAAGGCGTGCACCGGGAGCAGCTCGACGCTGGTGACGCCGAGTGTGAGCAGATGCTCGACCATCGCCGGGTGCGCCAGGCCCGCATAGGTGCCGTGCAAAGCGGGAGGAACGAGCGGATGCCGCTTCGTCAGGCCCTTCAGATGGCCCTCGTAGAGGACCGTGCGGTCCAGGGGCACGTTCGGCTTCGCGACGCCGCCCCAGTCGAAGGTGCCGTCCAGGACGACGGAGCGCCAGTCGTCGATCCCGCCGGTGACGAGCCCCTTGGAGTACGGCTCGATCAGCAGTGTCTGCGGGTTGAACGTGTTGCCGACCGCGTGCGGTCCGTCGACCCGGATCGCGTATCGCGCGCCGGGCTGCAGCAGCGGCGTGGTCACCGTCCAGATGCCGGATCCGGCAGGCTCGAGCGACGCGGTGTCGGTGATCCAGTCCAGGTCGGTGTCGTCGAAGATGACGAGTTCGATCGAGGACGCGCGCTCAGACCATATGCGGAGCGTTCCGACGCCGTCGTGCAGCCGTACGCCCAGTCCGTCGAAGTGCGACGCGTAGAGACCGGGCGGCGGCACGGCATCCTGACTGACGATCTCCGGGCTGAGCATGCGTTCTACAGTAGTTATGACGTGAGTCCATCGCGTTACGAGCGGAAAGGCGGGGCATGCGCGCCTACCTCGATCATGCGGCCACCACCCCGCTGCGCCCCGAGGCGCGGGAGGCATGGCTGACCGCGGCGGATCTCGTCGGCAACCCCGCGTCGATCCACGGGGGCGGGCAGGACGCCCGGCGCCTGCTCGAAGAATCGCGGGAGCGGTTGGCGGCGGTGGTCGACTGCGACCCCATCGAGATCGTCTTCACATCCGGCGGCACCGAATCCATCAACCTCGCCGTGAAGGGGCTCTGGTGGGCGGATGCCGCGCGCCACGCTTCCGAGCTGCGCCGCATCGTCGTGCCCACGGCCGAGCATCACGCCACGATCGACACGGTCGAGTGGCTCGCGGCGGCGGAGGGCGCCGAGCTCACCTGGGTGCCCGTCGACGAGGTCGGCCGCATCCGCCCCGACGCCTGGTCCGAAGCCGTCGCCGGCGCCGCACTCGCCACGTTCCTGGCGGCGAACAACGAGGTCGGCACGCTCCAGTCCGTCGAAGCCCTCGTCGAGAGTGCGGCGCTCGCCGAGGTGCCGGTGCACCTGGACGCCACCAGCGCCTTCGGTCACGTGCCGATGGGGTTCCGCGCCGTGCGCGCAGCGACCCGGTCGCGCCGTGCCGGACTCGTCGCGATGAGCCTGTCCGCACACAAGATCGGCGGACCGGCCGGCGTCGGTGCGCTCGTGGTGTCCCGCGACGCGACGCTGCAGGCGCTGCAGCACGGCGGCGGGCAGCAGCGCGGGCTGCGCTCGGGCACGCAGGACGTCGCCGGAGCCGCCGCCTTCGCGGTGGCCGCGGAACTCGCCGAGGCCGAGCGCGAGACCGAGACAGTGCGACTGGCCGCGCTGCGCGACCGGCTGGTCCGCGGCATACGTGACCTGGTCCCCGGGGCCGAACTGCTCGGCGATCCCGTCGACCGGCTGCCCGGCAACGCCCACATCCTGTTCCCGGCCGCCGAGGGCGACGCGCTGCTGTTCCTGATGGATCGTGCCGGTGTGGCCGTCTCGACCGGATCGGCGTGTCAGGCCGGCGTGCCCGAGCCCTCGCACGTGGTGCGGGCGATGGGACGGGGTGATGCCGCGGCGAACCGGGTGCTGCGACTCACGCTCGGTCGTACCTCGGACGACGGCGAGGTCGACGCGTTCCTCGCGGCGCTGCCCGAGGCCTATGCACGGGCGAGCGCATCCGGGCCCCGTTCAGGCGCGCGAACGTAGACTGGTCGAATGCGAATTCTGGCGGCCATGAGCGGGGGAGTGGACTCCGCCGTCGCGGCCGCGCGCGCCGTCGACGAAGGCCATGACGTGGTCGGCGTGCACCTGGCTCTCTCGCGCGCCGGTGGCACTCTGCGCACCGGCAGCCGCGGCTGCTGCACGATCGAGGACGCGATGGACGCCCGTCGCGCCGCCGATCTCCTCGGCATCCCGTTCTACGTGTGGGACTTCTCCGAGCGATTCCGCGACGACGTGATCGACGACTTCATCGCCGAGTACCAGGCCGGCCGCACCCCCAACCCGTGCATGCGGTGCAACGAGAAGATCAAGTTCGCCGCGCTCCTGGAGCGCGCGCTCGAGCTCGGCTTCGACGCCGTCTGCACCGGCCACTACGCGACGCTGGTCGACGGCCCCGAAGGGCGTGAACTGCACCGCGCGTCCGACGAGGCGAAGGACCAGTCCTACGTGCTGGGCGTCCTGAACGAGCAGCAGCTTGCGCACACCTACTTCCCGCTCGGATCGACGCCGTCCAAGGCGATCGTGCGCGCCGAAGCCGCCGAGCGCGGCCTGACGGTGGCACAGAAGCCCGACAGCCACGACATCTGCTTCATCCCCGACGGCGACACGCGCGGCTGGCTCGCCGAGAAGGTCGGCACGGCCACCGGCGAGATCGTCGACCGATCCGGCGCCGTCGTCGGCTCGCACGAAGGCGCGCACGGGTACACCGTCGGCCAGCGCCGCGGACTGCACCTCGGTGTACCCGCCCCCGACGGCAAGCCCCGGTTCGTCCTGGAGATCCGCCCGGTCACCAACACCGTGATCGTCGGCCCCAAGGAGGCCCTGGCCATCGGCGAGATCTCCGGCGCGCGCCACACCTGGGCCGGCCGCGCCCCCGAGTCCTCCGAGTACGCCTGCCACGTGCAGATCCGTGCCCACGCCGACCCGGTGCCGGCGATGGCGCGCATGGACGAGGCATCCGGATTCCTCGTCGTGACGCCTGAGACGCCGCTCGACGGCGTCGCCCCCGGCCAGACCGCCGTGCTCTACGACGGCACACGGGTGCTCGGCCAGTTCACGATCGACCGGACGGTCTCCGCGGTTCCCGTCGACGCCTGAATCCGTCTCGTCGGTGTCGGAAGCGGCTCCTAGACTGGCGGAGTGAACGAGTTGCCAGAGGACTTCCAGCAGGCTCGGGACGAAGTGCTCGCACTCCGCGAGCGGATCGAGCGCTATCGCGTCACGTACTACTCCGAGGGCGTCAGTCTCGTCAGCGATGCGGAGTACGACACCGACATCCACCGCCTCGAAGCGCTCGAGCAGGCGTTCCCCGCACTGCTGACCCAGGACAGCCCGACCCAGCAGGTCGGCGCCGGCATCGTATCGGTCGGATTCCCGCCGCACACGCATGCCGAGCGGATGCTGAGCCTCGACAACGTCTTCAGCACCGACGAATTCCGCGAGTGGGCGCACAAGACCCAGGCCGCCGCGGGCGCGCCGATCCGCTGGCTGAGCGAGCTCAAGATCGACGGTCTCGCGATCAGCCTGGCCTACCGCAACGGCGTGCTCGAGACCGCGACCACGCGCGGCGACGGCCGCACGGGCGAAGACATCACCGAGAACGTGCAGTGGATCCCGGCGATCCCCCGTCAACTCGAGGGCACCGGCTTCCCCGAGTTCTTCGAGGTCCGCGGCGAGGTGTTCCTCCGCCCCGAGGACTTCGAGGCGCTCAACGAGCGCCAGCACGCCCTGCAGGCGGCGTATCTCGCCGAGCAGGTCAGCCGTGGACGCGACCCGGAGTCGGTGCCGACGAAATTCCCGGAGTTCGCCAACGCGCGCAACACGGCCGCAGGCAGTCTCCGCCAACGGGCCGACAACAAGTCGCCCGAGCAGTTCGAGCTGATGCGAGACCGGCTGTCGCGGCTCGCGCTGTACCTGCACGGCATCGGCGCGTGGGCCCGGCCGCCGCTGCGCAATCAGTCCGAGATCTACGATCTCCTCTCCGGCTGGGGTCTTCCGGTCTCGCCGTACTCCCGCGTGTTCGACACGGTCGACGAGGTCGTCGACTACATCGCCGACCGTGGTCAGCACCGGCACGACGTCGAGCACGAGATCGACGGCATCGTCGTCAAGGTCGACGACCTCGCGCTGCACGACGAACTCGGGGCCACCAGCCGTGCCCCACGCTGGGCGATCGCCTACAAGTACCCGCCCGAAGAGGTCTACACGAAGCTGCTCGACATCATCGTCGGCGTCGGGCGCACTGGCCGGGCCACGCCGTACGCCGTGATGGAGCCGGTGAAGGTCGCCGGCAGCACCGTGCGTCAGGCGACTCTGCACAACCAGCAGGTGGTCAAGGCCAAGGGCGTGCTGCTCGGCGACACCGTGGTGCTGCGCAAGGCCGGTGACGTCATCCCCGAGATTCTCGGAGCGGTGGTCGAGCGCCGTGACGGCAGTGAACGCGAATGGCGGATGCCGGAGGCCTGCCCCGAGTGCGGGCACACGCTGCGCGCCATGAAAGAGGGCGACATCGACCTGCGCTGCCCCAACGCGCGGGCCTGCCCGGCGCAGGTGCGCGGGCGCGTCGAGCACATCGGGTCGCGCGGCGCGCTGGATGTGGAGGCCCTCGGTGAGGTCACCGCCGCGGCCCTCACCCAGCCGGCCGAGCCGAGCACGCCGCCGCTCGTCACCGAGGCGCGCCTGTTCGAGCTGACCGTCGATGAGCTCGTGCCGATCCAGGTCGTCGTGCGGGATGCCGAGACCGGTCTTCCCAAGGAGGACGACGACGGCACCGTGAAGCTGCGGGCGCCGTTCCAGAAGACTCGCAGGGACTACCCGCCGGGCAGCGAAGGCATGACCGCGGCCGAGCGCCGGGCCGCCGGCATCCGCAAGGACTTCGTCGTCGTGTCGCCGTCCGAGGCCGCCACCAAGCTGATCGCCGAGCTCGAGCGGGCACGCACGAAGGAGCTCTGGCGGCTGCTCGTCTCGCTCAACATCCGCCGCGTCGGCCCCGTGGCCGCCCGTGCGCTGGCCGAGTGGTTCGGGAGCCTCGAGCTCATCCGGACAGCGAGCATCGAAGATCTCGCGGCGGTCGAGGGCGTCGGACCGCTCATCGCGGACTCCCTGCTCGAGTGGTTCACCGTCGACTGGCACCAGGAGATCGTCGAGCGCTGGACCGCTGCGGGCGTGCAGTGGGAGACTCCCGGTCACCCGGGTCCCGGCGCGGCCGTGGCCGCCGGGGGTGTGCTCGCGGGGCTCACGGTCGTGGCGACCGGCTCGCTCGAGGGCTACTCGCGCGACGGGGCACAGCAGGCGATCATCGACGCCGGTGGCAAGGCGGCGTCGAGCGTGTCCAAGAAGACCGACTTCGTCGCTGCCGGACCCGGTGCCGGATCCAAGCTGGAGAAGGCCGAAACGCTGGGCGTGCGCATCATCGACGCCGCACAGTTCCACATCCTCGTCACCGAAGGCCCCGCCGCGCTGGACGCCCTCGTCCCCGACGCGGGATGATCGCGGCATGAGTCAGTGGCTCTACAAGATCGTGCCGACCCGGCCGGAGATGGTCGCGGAGGCCACCGAGCATGAGATCGCGGTCGTGTCCGCGCACTTCCAATACCTGCTCGCGCTCAAGGAGCGCGGCGTCCTGATCCTCGCCGGGCGCACGCAGGAGGACGTCGGCACGTTCGGCCTCACGATCTTCGAGGCGCCGGACGAGGCATCCGCTCTCGTGATCATGCGCGATGATCCCGCCGTCGCCGGCGGAGTCATGGCGGCGACGCTGCATCCCTACGCCGTCGCGGTCGCCCGCGACGGGCTCGCCGACTGAGGCGGGTCAGGAACCGGCGTTCAGCGCGATCAGCGAATCGCGCACCTGACGACGCAGCACTTTGCCGATGAGCGACTTGGGCAGCTCGTCGACGACGAAGATGCGACGCGGCACCTTGTACGGGGTCAGGATGCCGCGCACGAACTCGCGGACCGCCTCCACATCGACGTCCGAACCCGGCTCGACGACGATCGCGGCGACGACTTCCTCGCCTGAGTGCTCGCTGGGCAGGCCGACGACGGCCGCGTCCTGCACCAGCGGGTGCTGGCGCAGTGCGATCTCGACCTCGGTCGGTGCGACGTTGAAGCCGCCGGTGATGATGAGCTCCTTGATGCGGTCGACGATCCGCACGAAGCCGGCGTCGTCGATCGTGACGATGTCGCCGGTGCGGAACCAGCCGTTCGTGAATACGGCCTCGGTGTCTTCGGGCTTGCCGTAGTAGCCCTGGAAGACCTGCGGGCCGCGCACGATGAGCTCGCCGCGCTCGCCCTGCGGCACGTCCTTGGTCAGATCGTCGGGGTCCACGACGCGGCACTCCGTGCCGGGAAGGGGGAGGCCGACGGTGCCGGCGACGCGGTTGTCGGCGACGGGGTTGGCCATCAGGACCGGCGAGCACTCGCTCAGCCCGTAGCCCTCGACGAGGAACCCTCCGGATGCCTTTTCGAAGGGCACGACGAGCTCGTGCGGGAGCGCCATGGCACCCGAGATCGCGACCTCGGTGCCCGCGAGCGAGACGCCCTTCTCCAGGGCCGCCTTGAGCAGCCGGTCGGCGATCGGCGGCACGAGGGGGAGGAAGGTCGCGGGGTGCTTCTTCGTGACCGCGAGCACCATGTCGGGGTCGAACTTCGGGAACAGCACGAGCCGTGCCCCCATCGACATCGCGAAGGTGAGGCACAGGGTCAGGCCGTACGCGTGGAACATCGGGAGCACGGCGTAGACGACGCATCCGTTGCCCCGCACGATCGAGGGCACCCAGGCCTGCGCCTGTGCGGCGTTGGCCAGCAGGTTGCGGTGCGTGAGCGCGGCGCCCTTCGGGGTGCCGGTGGTGCCGCTCGTGTACTGGATGATCGCGAGGTTATCGGTCGCGGGCCTGGGGTGCGTCGCCGGGATCCGCTCGGCGCGCAGCAGCTGCTCCCAGCGGATGGTTCCGGTGACGCGGGCATGCAGGGCATCGCGCGACTCGCGCGCCTTCGCGATCGGCAGCTTGAGCGCCATACGGGTGCCGAACGGCATCGCCTGCGTGACGTCGACGGAGATGAGGTTGCCCATGGCGAGGTCGGCCGGGAAGTTCTGCACGGTCTCGACGACCTTGCTCCACACGATGGCGGTCTTCGCACCGTGGTCCTCGAACTGCTTGCGCAGCTCGCGCGGTGTGTACAGCGGGTTGTGCTCGACGACGATCGCGCCGAGCCGCAGCACCGCGTAGAACGCCACGATGTGCTGCGGACAGTTCGGCAGCACGATCGCGACCGGGTCGCCGGGGCCGACGCCGAGTGTCTTCAGCCCGGCGGCCGCACGTTCGATGGCCTCCTGCAGGTCGCGGTAGGACGTCTCGCGGCCGAAGAACTGCAGGGCCGGGGCATCGGGGTAGTCCCGAGCTGATGCCTCCACGATGTCGACGAGCGAACCGCTGACGGGTGCGAGGTCTTCGGGGACGCCTTCGGCGTAGCTGGCGATCCAGGGGCGAGGCGGGTCATACGTCGTCGTCACTCCCTCACCCTATGCCCGGCCGGTCCGCCCCGCCGGGAGACCGGTGCCCGCCCGCCTAGAATGGTGTGGTGTCTGAAATCACCCCTGATCTCGTGCGCCATCTCGGTGTGCTCGCCCGGATCCAGCTCAGCGACGGGGAGGTCGAGCGCCTGACCGGGCAGCTCGACGCCATCGTCGACAACATCGCCAAGGTGTCCGAGGTGGCAACGCCCGACATCGTCGCGACGAGCCACCCGATCCCGCTGCAGAACGTCTACCGTCCCGATGTGGTGGGCGAGACGCTCACCCAGGCCCAGGCGCTGCAGAACGCGCCCGACGCCTCCGACGGCCGATTCCGCGTCACCGCGATCCTGGGGGAGGAGCAGTAGTGTCCGACATCACCCGACTCAGCGCCGCCGCGCTGGCCGAGAAGCTCGCCGCGCGCGAGATCTCCAGCGTCGAGGCGACGCAGGCCCACCTGGACCGCATCGCTGCCGTCGACGGCGACATCCACGCCTTCCTGCACGTCAACGCGCACGCGCTGGATGCCGCGGCCGACGTCGACCGTCGCCGCGCTGCCGGCGAGGACCTCGGCCCCGTCGCCGGTGTGCCGCTGGCCGTCAAGGACGTGCTCGTCACGACCGACATGCCCTCCACGAGCGGTTCCCGCATCCTCGAGGGCTACATGTCCCCGTTCGATGCGACGGTGGTGGCGCGCTCCCGTGCCGCGGGCCTGATCCCGCTCGGCAAGACCAACATGGACGAGTTCGCGATGGGCTCCTCCACCGAGCACTCCGCGTACGGCCCGACCCACAACCCGTGGGACCTGGACCGCATCCCCGGAGGCTCCGGCGGTGGCTCCGCCGCTGCCGTCGCCGCCTTCGAAGCGCCGCTGGCCCTCGGCTCCGACACCGGTGGATCGATCCGTCAGCCCGCACACGTCACCGGCACGGTCGGCATCAAGCCGACGTACGGCGGCGTCAGCCGCTACGGCGCGATCGCGCTGGCCTCCAGCCTCGACCAGGTCGGCCCGGTCACCCGGTCGGTCCTGGACGCAGGGCTGCTGCACGACGTCATCGGCGGGCACGACCCGCGCGATTCCACGTCGCTCACCGACGCCTGGCCCTCGTTCGCCGATGCCGCCCGCGAGGGCGCCCGTGGCGACGTGCTGAAGGGGCTCAAGGTCGGTGTCATCACCGAGCTGCCCGACAGCGGCTTCCAGAAGGGTGTCTCGGCATCCTTCCGCGCCGCTCTGGCGACGATGGAGGCGCAGGGCGCCGAGATCGTCGAGATCAGCGCCCCGCACTTCGAGTACGGCGTCGCCGCGTACTACCTGATCCTCCCGGCCGAGGCATCCAGCAACCTGGCGAAGTTCGACTCGGTGCGCTTCGGTATGCGGGCCGACGTCCGCGGCACCGTCGAGGACGTCATGGCCGCCACGCGCGACGCCGGCTTCGGCGACGAGGTCAAGCGCCGCATCATCCTCGGCACCTACGCACTGTCGGCGGGCTACTACGACGCCTACTATGGGTCGGCCCAGAAGGTGCGCACGCTCATCCAGCGCGACTTCGACCAGGCGTTCGCACAGGTCGACGTCATCGCGACCCCGTCGGCTCCGACCACCGCGTTCAAGCTCGGCGAGAAGATCGACGACCCGTTGCAGATGTACCTGAACGACGTCACGACGATCCCGGCGAACCTGGCCGGTGTTCCGGGCATCTCGATCCCGTCGGGCCTGGCGGAGGAGGACGGACTGCCGGTCGGCATCCAGTTCCTCGCCCCTGCCCGCGAGGACGCGCGCCTGTATCGCGTCGGCGCCGCGCTCGAGGCGCTGCTGGTGGATCAGTGGGGCGGACCGCTCCTGGACCGAGCACCCCTGCTCGGAGGGAAGGCCTGACATGGCGAAGGACAAGTTGATGGACTTCGACAAGGCCCTCGAGCTGTTCGAGCCGGTGCTCGGCTTCGAGGTCCACGTCGAACTCAACACGAAGACCAAGATGTTCTCGGCCGCGCCGAACTCGTTCGGTCGCGAGCCCAACACCGATCTCGCGCCGGTGGATCTGGGACTGCCCGGCTCGCTGCCGGTCGTCAACGGCGAGGCCGTGAAGTACTCGATCTCGCTCGGGCTCGCCCTCGGCTGCTCGATCGCGCCGTCGAGCCGCTTCGCCCGCAAGAACTACTTCTACCCCGACATGGGCAAGAACTACCAGATCAGCCAGTACGACGAGCCGATCGCCTTCGAGGGCTCGGTCGACGTGGAGCTGGCGGACGGCACGATCGTCACGGTGCCGATCGAGCGCGCGCACATGGAAGAGGATGCCGGCAAGCTCACGCACGTCGGTGGCTCGACCGGCCGCATCCAGGGTGCGGAGCACTCGCTGGTCGACTACAACCGCGCCGGCGTCCCGCTCGTCGAGATCGTCACCAAGGTGATCTACGGCACCGAGCACCGTGCGCCCGAGATCGCCAAGGCGTACGTGCAGACGATCCGCGACATCGTGCTCTCGCTCGGCATCTCCGACGCGAAGATGGAGCGCGGCAACCTGCGCTGCGACGCGAACGTCTCGCTGCGCCCGCGCGGCCAGGAGAAGCTCGGTACCCGCACCGAGACCAAGAACGTCAACTCGATGCGCTCCGTGGAGCGGGCCGTGCGCTACGAGATCCAGCGACAGGCGGCCATCCTCGCCGCCGGTGGCACGATCACGCAGGAGACGCGGCACTGGCACGAGGACACCGGCACGACCTCGCCGGGTCGCCCCAAGTCCGACGCCGATGACTACCGGTACTTCCCAGAGCCCGACCTGCTGCCCGTGGTGCCGTCGCTCGAGCTGATCGAAGAGCTGCGCGCCGCCCTTCCCGAGCCGCCGGCCGTGCGTCGTCGCCGCCTGAAGGACGCGTGGGGCTTCACCGACCTGGAGTTCCAGGACGTCGCCAACGGTGGACTGCTCGCCGAGGTGGAGGCCACGGTCGCCGCCGGCGCGTCGCCCGCCGCCGCCCGCAAATGGTGGACCGGCGAGCTCACCCGCATCGCGAACGCACAGGGGCGCGAGGCATCCGATCTGGTTACGCCCGCCGACGTGGCGGCGCTGCAGGGTCTCGTGGATGCGGGCGCGCTGACCGACAAGCTCGCGCGTCAGGTGCTCGAGGGCGTCGCAGCCGGCGAAGGCACGCCGCAGGAAGTCGTCGACGCGCGCGGCCTGGCCGTGGTGTCGGATGACGGTGCGCTGATCGCCGCGATCGATGAGGCCCTCGTGTCGCAGCCCGACGTGCTCGCGAAGATCCGCGACGGCAAGGTGCAGGCCGCCGGTGCCGTGATCGGCGCCGTCATGAAGGCGATGCGCGGACAGGCGGATGCCGCCCGCGTCCGTGAGCTCGTGCTGGAGCGCGCCGCCCAGCTGTGATGTAGCCGAACGGGCATGTCCATCCGGCTTCGGCGGGGGGCATGCCCGTTCCGCATGTTCGCGCAGATGTCGGTGGTGCGGGGGAGGATGGACCCATGGGACGCGGGGACGGCACGGGGAGACTCGTCTCACTCGACGGCGCCGACGACTCCGGCACGGGCATCCTGCACGTCGACATGGACGCCTTCTACGCCTCGGTCGAGGTGCTCGACAACCCGTCGCTGAAGGGCAAGCCGATCATCATCGGCGCGCCCGAGGGGCGCTCGGTGGTCTCCAGCGCCTCGTACGAGGCGCGTCGCTTCGGTGTGCGCTCGGCGATGCCGGTGTCGCAGGCGCTGCGGCTGTGCCCGCACGCCATCGTCGTCATGCCGCACTTCGAGCGGTACCTCGCCCTGTCGGCGCAGGTGATGGAGATCTTCCACACCTTCACCCCGCTGGTGGAGCCGCTGTCGATCGACGAGGCGTTCCTCGACGTGCGCGGCGCGCGCCGGCTGTGGGGCTCGCCCGGTGCGATCGGCCACGAAGTGCGACGGCGGGTGCTCGCCGAGACCGGCCTGACCTGCAGTGTCGGCGTCGCGGCGACCAAGCACGTCGCCAAGATGGCCTCGACGATCAGCAAGCCCGACGGCCTGCTCATCGTGGCCGCGCACGACACCGCTGCGTTCCTCGGTCCGCGTTCCGTGCGCGCCATGTGGGGCGTCGGACCGAAGGCGGCCGAGTCGCTGGAGGGACGCGGGATCCACACGATCGCCGACGTCCGTGACACACCCCAGGACGTCCTCGCGAGGGCCCTGGGCCCGGCGATGGGGGAGCGGGTCTGGTCCCTCGCCCGCGGGGTCGATCCGCGCGAGGTGTCCACGCACCGCGTCGAGAAGAGCATCGGCCACGAGGAGACCTTCCACGAAGACGTCTCCGATCTGCGGATGCTGCGCGTCGAACTGCGGCGCCTCGCGGACCGCGTCGGGGCCCGGCTCCGCAAGAACGGGTGGGAGGCCTCGACGATCGCGATCAAGGTGCGCTTCGCCGACTTCAGCACGGTGAACCGCTCGCAGACGCTGGAGTCGCCGACCGCGGTCGGGCAGCGGATCGGGGATGCCGCGCACGAGCTGTTCGACGCCATCGATCTGCGGGGCGCCGTGCGCCTGGTGGGCGTCCGCGCCGAAAAGCTGCAGCACGCCGGTGGCGCCGCCCTGGCCCTGTGGGACGACGACGAGGAGTGGCGCCGTGTCGAAGGCGCACTGGATGACGCGACCGCCCGCTTCGGGCGCGGTGCGGTCACGCGTGCGGCGCACCTCGGCCGTGGCCCCGCCATCAGCGCCCTGCCGTCCAACCCCCTGCCCACCGCCGAGCCGTGACGCTCGGCGGCCCGCCCTGGGAATCGCCGCCCACGCGCGGTACCGTGGAGACATGCCCAATCTCGCACTGGAACTCGGCAAGCAGTCGGCCTCGCTCGGCGTGAACAGCGCCTACGGCGAACCTCGGGAGCTGGAGGGCGTCCACCTCATTCCGGTGGCGATGACGTGGTCCGGTTTCGGCGGGGGCTCCGACGAAGAGGGCAACGGCGGTGGGGGAGCCGGTGGCTACGCCATCCCGCTCGGCGCCTACATCCGTCGTGGTGACGATCTGCGCTTCGAGCCGAACATCGTCGCCTTCCTCGCGGTCGCCATCCCCTTCGTCTGGGTTGCCGGTCGAGCACTCAGCCGTGTCATCCGCGCCCTCAAGAAGTAGCGCCGACCCCGTCGCCCAGGCGCGCGCAGCCGCGCTGGCACGCCTCATCGAGGCGGTGCGCGCTGTCGGCGCCGCCAATCCCGTCGTCTTGATCGACGGGCGCAGCGGCGCCGGAAAGTCGACGCTGGCGCGCGACCTGGTCGCGCAGTGGCCGATGCGGGGTCGAGTGCAGCTCGTTGCCCTCGATTCGATCTATCCGGGCTGGGACGGTCTCGACCAAGGTGTCGAACGCGCGCGGGAGCAGATTCTGGTGCCGCACGCGCGCGGGCTGATCGGCGTGTGGGAGCGCTGGGACTGGGCGGCCGGCGAACCGGCGGAGGCGCACGCGGTCGATCCGTCGCTGCCGCTCATCATCGAGGGCTCCGGGCTGCTCACACCGGTCACGGCCCGTCTCAGCGACGTGCGCGTGTGGCTCGAATCGCCCGCGGCCTCGCGCAAGCAGCGCGCTCTGACCCGCGATGGCGACACCTACCGTCCGCACTGGGAGCAGTGGGCGCGGCAAGAGGAGGCGCACCTCGTGCGCGACGAGCCGCACCAGCACGCGACGCTGCTGTTCGCGATGCCCTGAGGCTCAGCTCGCGCCCGACGCCGCCCGCACGAGCCCGTCGAGACGGTAGCCCAGCCAGTCGTAGATGCCGAAGCGGGCATCGTGGTCGTCGTGGGTGTCTTCCGTATCGATGCCCAGGCGCGTCGCCAGGACCAGCCGTACCGCCGCGAGGGTGCGCATCCAGGATCGCATCTCGTCGGGTGACAGCCTCACCGTGATGACCTCGACGAAGCGGGGGTCGTCGAGCTCGATATCCTCGGCCAGAAGGTCGTCCGAGCCCAGCGATGCCAGCACGATGCGGGCATCGCTGTCGCGGCGGGAGAGTAGGTCGGATTGGGTCAGTGACCGGAACTCGCGGGCCGCTTCGTCGTCGTCGGCGTAGGCGGCGGGGACGAGACGCGCGATCGCGGGGTCCTCCACCGGCGCGCCGGAGCGATCGGTGTCCTCGAGCAGCTCGACGAACTGCTCGACGAGGCCGACCAGGTGCGCGGCCTCGATGCGGGTGATCTCGATGACCACGGTGCGGTCGCCGGTCACGACGACACCTGACGCACGGTCGCCCAGAGGCCGTAGTCGTGCATGGCCTGGGCGTGGAGCTCCATCTGCTCACGCGCCCCTTCGGCGACGATCGCGTGGCCGTCGTGGTGGACGGCGAGCATCAGGCGGGTCGCCTCGGCCTCGGAGTACCCGAAGTACTCGCGGAAGACGTGCACCACGTAGCTCATCAGGTTGACGGGATCGTTCCACACGACGGTCTGCCACGGACGCATGGTCTGCTCCGCCTCGTCCAGGCGGACCTCTTCGTGGACCTCGGGGAGTGCGATCGACATGCTCAGGCCCATCCGAGTTCGTGCAGCCGGTCATCGTCGATGCCGTAGAAGTGCGCGATCTCGTGCACCAGGGTCGTGTGCACCTCGTCGCGCAGCTCCTCCGCCGTCTCGCAGGCGTGCAGATGCGGCTCGCGGTACACGATGATGCGATCCGGCAGCTCGCCGACCCCGTAGCGGTCGCGCTCGGTCAGGGCCCAGCCGTCGTACAGGCCGAGCAGGTCGAGGCTGCCGTCCTCGGGACGGTCCTCCACCACGAACACGACGTTGTCGAGTCCGTCGATCATGTCGTCCGGAAGCAGGTCGAGCTCGGCGATCACGAGTGACTCGAACGCCGCGGCATCCATCTCAATCATGGGATCGCTCGTCTCGATTGCCCGGGGCGGGAGCGAATCGGGACTCGCTCACCTGATGCCCCGTCTTCTCGAAGAAGTACTTGGGGTGAGTAACGGGGCTCGAACCCGCGACATCGGCCACCACAAGGCCGCGCTCTACCAACTGAGCTATACCCACCATGTCATCCGCTCTCGCGGCAACCCGACAAGTCTATTACACGCCCGAGGCGAACGACGACACGACGGATGCAGCGGCTGCCCGCGCGTCATCGCTGGTCGGTCCGGGCTCGGACACGAACACGGCCTGACGGTAGTACGCGAGCTCCCGGATCGACTCCTGGATGTCGGCCAGAGCGCGGTGTCCGCCGTTCTTGGCGGGGGCGTGGATGTAGGCGCGCGGGAACCAGCGGCGGGACAGCTCCTTGACACTGGAGACGTCCACGTTGCGGTAGTGCAGCCAGCGATCGATGCGCGGCATGTACTTCGCCAGGAACATCCGGTCGGTGCCGATGGTGTTGCCGGCCAGGGGCGCTTTGCCCTCGAGCGCCACGAAGCGCTGGATGTACTCCAGGGCCAGGAACTCGGCCTCCGCCAGGCTGACCCCGTTGGGGATCTCGTCGAACAGCCCCGACGACTTGTGCATGTTCGTGACGAACTCGTTCATGTTCGCCATTGCCGAGTCATCCGGCTTGATCACGATCTGGAATCCGGGATCGATCACGCGCAGCTCGAAGTCCGTCACGATGACGGCGATCTCCACGATTTCGTCGATCGCGAGATCGAGTCCTGTCATCTCGCAGTCGATCCACACGAGTCGGTCGTTTTCGGAAGCCCCCACCATGTTTCCCATCCTAACGAGCCGTCCGACACGGAACCTTCGGGGGGACGCGATAATCTGGATGCTTCACGCCTCCGTAGCTCAGTGGATAGAGCAAGAGCCTTCTAATCTCTTGGTCGTAGGTTCGATTCCTACCGGGGGCACTTGACGTCCGAAGTTCCAACATGCAGCCAAATGGATGGTGTGGGGGCTTCGGACTCTTGCGTTGCGAGGGCGGCGCGGGGGAGGGCGGTGCGGTCGCGGCGAGCCGCTGCCGGACCAATGGGACGGCGAGGAGCAAGCAGACGCCGCGCGTGAAGCGTACGCGCAGCGCCACGCGCGTGCCGTTGCTGCTGGGCGTGCGGACGATCTGCCCTTGGGACCCGAAGTCCGAGAGTCAGTGGCCTAGCGTCGTGTCAGGGATGCGGGAGGCATCGAACAGTAGCCTGTCGACGACGTGGTCGCGTCGGGCTGGCCGCGCGTTGATGTACCTCAGCAGATCCTCGAAGTGGGAGAACACGACAACCGCCTCTTCAAACTCTGGCTCCGTTCCGTGGACGACTGCTCCATCGTCTCGCACTGCCAGGTACTCGTATCCGTGGCGAACGGAAAGCAGGATGGGTAAGTGGCGCTTCCAAAAACGCGAAACCGCGACCGCCTCATCATCCGTTGTCGCAGCCTGAATGCTCAGCTGTTCACACTCGTTCCACGCGAACGCACCCTCCGCGCCGGTCGAGTAGTCGCGGCGGGATAAGAACCACACCGTCTCGTCTGAGCTCGACAGAAGTGAGAACGAGGACACCCAGCGGATCACCGTTTCGGGTGCCGTGTGCAGCGCGGAGGGAACACCGTCTTGCGTGGACGGAGGCGGCTCGCGCGTCCAACCGGCTTCCTGCAAGCATCCGGTGGCACTTCGGAAGAGTTCCGTCATGCTCCCAAGGTTACCGAGCAGTCTCTATGGGCAGACGGTCACGCGGTCGCGCCTGTGTTGGCCCATTCCAGTGCCGACAACTTGGCCTCGATGGTCTTGAGGCCGATGTTCCCGCATCCGACCAGGGTGAGCTTGCGCAGTCGGGGGAGGTCGTTGATGGACGCGATACCGGTGATCTTCTTGCAGTACTGGATGTTCACGATCTCGAGTAGCTGGAGAGCCGCCAGCTCCGAGATGTCACCCAGGGCGGTGAGGTTCTTCAGCCGCAACGACTCCAACTGGGGGAGCGCGCTGATCCCGGTGAGGCTCGTCAGCGTGCGTCCACCGATCAGTCCGAGACGGCGGAGCCCGACCGGTTCGATGAGGCGGAAGATCTCCTCGTCAGTGGGCACATTCAGCAGGTTCAATTCTTCGAGCGGCAGTTCGAGCGCCTGCCGCACATTGTTCAGAGATCTCTGCGGGTAGAGGGAGAGCGCCCGGAGTGTGGGGAAGTGCTCGTTCTTGAAGCGGAAGGGCTCGCCGACGTAGAGGGTCTTCAGGTTCGGCACCACCACCTCCGGCCACACCAGGGTCCGATCGCCGATGTGCACCGAGAGCTCTTCCAAACTCTCGGGGAGATCGCCCTGCCGCAGTTGGGTGACGATGGTGGGGAGGACCCTCCCCGGGCCGATGCTGAGGGTCTTCAAGCTCGTCATCGCTGTGATGATCTCCGGGAGACGGCCGATGGGCCCGTCAAGTGGAGACCACAGGTGCACATCGGTGATGCGCGACAGCTGCTCGGCGTCGTAGGGCTGGTCGTAGAACACAAGTTCCCTGTCCGGCACGTCGAACTGGTCCTGATGCGTGCTGTGCAACACCATGGTCCGCTTGCTCATGATGCCCTCATCCGTTCACCCTTGGCTCCGCCGGCTGTCGTCCGCGCCACACAGCTCAGATTAGCTGTGCGTGCTGCCGTCGTTCCTGCTGCGCCCCGCACGTCCCGAGCACACGCGGACGCGTCGCGCGAGTCCCGGTAGCCGAGATAATGGGTGGCGTGACGGTGAATCAGGAGGTCGTGACCTACGACGGGTTGCCGGCCTCGGCGGGCGGTGCGCATTCGCTTCGCACCAAGAACCCCCGCACCGCGTACGAGAGTGTGCGGGCGTTCCTCGATGCCGCCGTGCTGACGATCGGTGCGCCGGAAGTGTCCTTCCAGCTATGGGCCGGAGGCCCGAGCGACGTGACAGATCGCCTTGAAGCGTTCGCGGCAGCGCACCTCGGCGGACCGCAGAGCCGGCAGCGCACGCACACACAGTGGCGCGTTCGCTCAGAGAACGTCGATGTCACGCTCGAGGCCTTGAGCGGTGCCAATTCGCGGGCGTTGACCGCCCACGGGCATCCGCTCGCCTCACTGGTCTGGAACGCGCAGGCGACTCTGATCGACCCCGTGACACGAACGCCGTACGAGGGGATCGATACTGATGCGTTCGGTCGGTTCGCCGTGGACGGCTACGGGCGCCTCCTCGGCGCCTCCGGGGCACGCGCCACATTCGGCACGACCGCCTCCTCTCTTTCCCTCTGGCTCGCGTTCCCCGCCGACGACCGGCTGCACGATGCCGCCGCGCACGTGCAGGAGCATCTGCCTTTCCGCCTGTCGACAAAGCACTGGCGACGGTGGCGAGCCACGAAAGACGGGCAGTCCTACCGGGCGACCAGGATCACGTCACCACTGACATCATGAGCACACGATCGAAGCTCCACCGGCTCTGCGTCTTCATGACGCCCGCCGATGAAGCGCAGTTCAGTACTGAAATTCGGACCCTGCTACCCACAGTGAGGTTCGTCGACATATCTCAACAACCCACGACCGACACCCCGACGTTTCGTGATTCGCTCGG
Source organism: Microbacterium sp. Root61 (assembly GCF_001427525.1). NCBI lineage: Bacteria > Bacillati > Actinomycetota > Actinomycetes > Micrococcales > Microbacteriaceae > Microbacterium > Microbacterium sp. Root61. Next base: position 290,495 of record NZ_LMGU01000001.1, read on the forward strand.
CGAGTGCGCGGGCCCTCACGTCACCCTCGTGGACACGAGCATCATCTCCGAGAGCATGTTCCATCGCGATTATGTGGTGCGTCACCCGTCTGGTCGGGGGTGGGTCTACGCGATCGTCGGCACCGGCCTCGCGAGCCTCGTACGACCACGCCTCGAGGATGACAGCTTGCGGAACGGGGAGTTGCGGGCATCCGTGCCCGCAGGCGATACCCGCACCGTCGAGTACATTCGCGAGCTGATGAACCTGGTGCGCGCCAGCGGGATGGGCGTGTTCGCCGTCGACCCGCTCGCAAAGGACATCGCGCGTCGCGCGGAGAGGAACTTCGTCGCGTGGCCGGACGCCGCCTCCCGTTTCGGGGCGAAGGATGCTCCGTTGCTCACCAATGGCCCAACGGCGTGGTTCACCGCCGAGCGCTGACGAGCGTCCGCGCCGGTGCAAGGAATGGGGAAAGCGCGGCTGCGATAATCTGTGATCCGTGGATTTCCGGACAAGCGTGACACCTGTCGAAGTACACGAGCTTTACGTTCCGGTGCCAGAAGACGCAGCGCGTCACTTCCCCACGGCCACGGTGCTGCTGGACGACCGCGTCCTGCTCGCCTCCTGGGTCGAGGGCCGCGCAACGCACCGACTCGGCATTCTCAATCTACGCACCGGACAGTGGCGAGTGCTCCCGGGGCTCCGCGGGATGCTGCGCGACGCGCTCGCCCTCTCCAATGAACGTGCGCTGATATTGACCGACCATGCTCTGACCGAGGTCGATCTGACGGTACCGGAGGTCACTCGCCGGTCAACGGCGAAGATCGGAAAGTACAACACATACCTCCGCGCCGAAGCAGATGACGTCGTCGCGGTCGGGAACTCCGCCGCTGCCATGGAATCGCTGATCTCCCTGTCGTCGATGACTCTGTTGAAGCGGCGACGCCAAAGTCCGCTTCTGCAGGAACCGATCCCAGTGGACGCGGCGCGGGAAGGTGCTGCACGCATCCTGCATCGCGGATCAGGACTTCTGATCGCCGCCACCCAGGCTCGCGAGTCGGCTCCCCAACGGCTCCTCGTGCTCTCTGCGGAGGATCTCTCGGCGATCACCTCCGTCGACTTCCCGCTCGGTCTGAACAGTGCGAACGTCGTCAGTGACGGGCTGATCGCCGCGGGGCCGGACATCGGACGCGCCCGCAGCCTCACTGCGATACCCGGGTTGATCCCGCGCGTCTCCGATTCGGAGGCCCGACCGCTCACCGCGCTGGTGCACACAGCGAACGAATCGGCCGCGAACCTTCTGAAGAAGAGTGCCCGCCGAAATCCGCCGCGCACTATCCATCGTGACCACCGGCTCGAACCGGGGGACGAACTGGCCGATGTGACCGCACGTCGCCTCACCCTGGAGAACTGCGTCGCGGCGCGATCCACGCAACGCCACGAGCGTCCCCGGATCTCTCGCGTGCACGTCACCGACCTCGAGTTCCAGTCCAGCTCCCTCAACGGCGCCGTACTCGAAGACGTCACCGTCGACGGCCTGCGGTGCCCGCATGGGGCCGGCTTCCTCTTCGGCTGCGAACTCCGCCGCGTCACTCTGAAAGGACGAGTGCGCGGACTCATCCTCAACCCGACCCTCGACGACCCCGACTCCGCGACGACCGCTCGTTACTCGCAATGGCACCGCGAACGCATGCAGGACCCCGAATGGATGCTCGACCTCACCGACGCCACCGGGGACATCACCATCCGCGGATACCCGTCACGGTTCATCCGTCGAAACCCCGAACTCCAGGCCGTCGTCACCGCGGAGGCCGCGCACACTCTCGATTGGCGCGCGGTCGACCCAGGACGCTCTTCGCTCAGGATCGCCCTCCACGAACTCGTCCGATCCGACTGGGACGACGTGACGCTCATCGCCGACACCCACGCAGCGTACGCCAGCGACGACCTCCGCTACATCCAGCAATTGCGAGCGCTGGGCATCGCCCGCCCAGACTAGCCCGGGCCTTACGGAGGCTCCGCCGTTTACGCTCCGTTACATGCGCGCGCTTCGAGAACAGGCTCCGGCTCGCTCTCGCTGAAAAGTGCCGCCTGTATGTCAGGGGCGGTTGATCAGCTTGTTGTTGAGGAACTGATAGAGCCCCTCGCGCCCCAGCTCGGTTCCGTAGCCGGATGCCTTGGTGCCGCCGAAGGGCAGTCGTGGCTCGCTGCCTGCCGCGCGGTTGATCCACACCATTCCCGCGTCGATCCGACGTGCGACGCGTTCGGCGCGATCGGGATCGGTACTGAACACGGACCCGCCGAGCCCGAACTCGGTGTCATTGGCGATGCGAACTGCTTCCTCGTCACTCGATGCCGAGAAGACCATCGGCACAGGACCGAAGATCTCCTCACCGTAAAGCGGACTGGCCGAGTCGACGTTCGTCAAGATCGTGGGCTGCACGAAAGCACCCACGGACGGAATCTCGGCTCCCACCTCGATCGCCGTCGCGCCGGCCGCTATCGCCGCGGCGATCTGCTCCCTGACGGTCTCCGCCTGCGATTCTGAAGAAAGTGGCCCGATGTCCACTGTGGGGTCGAACGGGTCGCCCACGGTGAGTGCTTCGCAGCGTTCGACGTAGCGGCTGAGGAATTCGTCGTAGCGCGTCTCCGCGACGATGATCCGTTTCGGGGATACGCATACCTGGCCGCACAGCCGGAATCGGTTCATGGCCTGCGTCAGAGCCAACTCGAGATCTGCATCATCGAGGATCACCATCGGATCCGAACCGCCGAGTTCGAGCACGGCAGGTGTCACTGCGGCGGCGGCCTGCGCCGCCACGATCCGTCCGGCTCGATCGCTGCCGGTGAGAGTGACGCCGCGCACCCGCGAATCCTGGATGATCCGTGCGGTCTGTTCATGGGTCGCGTAGAGATTGGTGAACACGCCCGGGGGGAATCCCGCATCGACGAAGACCGACTCGAAAGCCGCCGACGTCTGAGGGACGATGCTGGCGTGTTTGAGCACGACGACGTTCCCTGCGACGAGGTTCGGCGCGGCCGCGCGTGCTGCCTGGTAGTACGGGACATTCCACGGTTCGATGGCGAACACGATGCCCATCGGCTCCCGGCTGATCTTCGCTCCGCCGCCGAGATCAAGCGGCGCAAGGAACTCCTCGGCGTGTGTCGCGTAGTAGTCGAGGATGCCCGGCGCAACAGTGGATGCCTGCATCAGGGACACCGCGGTGGTGACCCCCATTTCGAGGGTCGCGAGGCGTGCGAGTTCTTCATGGCGCTCCCGCATGAGCTCCGCTGCCCGCGCGACCAAGGCTGCGCGTTCACCGATCGGTGTTCGTGCCCAGGAGGCGAACGCACGGTGGGCCTGATCGAGTGCCGCGTCCACGGCCGCGTCGGTCGCGTAGTCGAACCTCTCGATGACCTCGCCTGTGAATGGGTTGGTGGATGCATACGCCATTGGATGCCCTTTCTATCTGATCAGAGATATTCTATCAGCGTGAAGGTGACGATGCGCTGGTGCACGGATGGCAACTTCGACGTTTCGGTGTCAGGAAGGCGCCAGTGACGGGCACCCCCGCCAGCGGCATCGACCGCGTCCGATTGGTCGCTGCCCTGTCAGCCGCCGCGTTCAGCCATGGGTTGATGCAGGCCTTCCTCAATCCGCTGTTGCCTACTCTCCGGCATGTCTATGACACCGATGCCGCCGCGATCGCGTGGTTGGTGACTGCTTTTCTGCTCGCCTCTTCGATCGCGATGCCGATCGCGGGGCGACTCGGCGACATGTTCGGTCGAGCTCGAGTACTGCGCATCGTGATGATCGTCTTCGCCGCCGGCACCATCCTCGCCGCGCTGGCGGACACCTACGCCATGATGGTGGTTGCGCGCGTCATTCAGGGTTCGGCCGGTGCCATGTTTCCCCTCGCGTTCGGAATTCTCCGCGAACGTCTGAGCCCGCGAGCCATGGTCGGCGCTATCGGGTTCGTATCGGCGATGATCGCCGTCGGAAGCGGAATCGCCGTGGTGGCGGCAGGCCCCCTTGTCGCCGGAGCGGGTCTTCGAAGTGTCTTCGTGATCGCTGCCGCCGTGGTCGCTACGGCGACCGTCATGGTGTGGGTGTTCGTGCCGCTCGGCGCCAAGCTCACAGCTCGGGGACCGATCGATGTGACGGGTGCGCTCCTGCTCGCAGGCTGGCTCACCGGACTGCTGCTGTGCATCACGCAGGCCGGGTCTTGGGGGTGGACATCGCCGATCACGATCGTGTTGACCTTGGTTACGGTGGCGGCGTTCGTGCTGTGGACGGTAGTCGAGCTTCGCGCGGTCGTACCGATCGTCGATGTCCGACTACTCGCTTCGTCGACGGTCGCCTGGGCGAACATGCTGGCTTTCCTCTTCGGATTCCTCCTGTTCGCCGCGATGATCGCGGTGCCGGCGTTCGTTCAATCGCCCAAGGACGGGGGCTTCGGTTTCGGTGCGACGATCGCGGAGACGGCGATCTACCTGTTGCCGCAGCCGATGATGTTCTTGGCGATGAGCCTGCTCGCCTCGACGATGTATCGCTGGCCGGGCTCGCGCCTGAGCATCCTGCTGGGAGTGCTCCTGGCGATAGCCGGTGCGAGCGGCTACACGCTCTGGCACGAAGCCCCGCTTCAGATGATCGGCGCCACGGCTCTGATGGGGGCGGGGATCGGGCTCATCAATGCACACCTCACGTCGGTCATCGTCGCGATCGTGCCCGAGAACGAGGTCGGTTCAGTCAGCGGGATGAACACCAACGTGCGCAACATCGGGGGTGCATTCGGCGCTCAGGTGTGCGGAGCCTTGCTGGCGATCAGCGGGGAAGCGGGCTTCACGATGACCTTCATGGCCATCAGTGCGGCTGCCCTGTTGGCGTTGGTCCCCGCCGTCGCCATCGCCGTGGTCGGGCGCGCACCGGGAGACGCGGCAGCACCGACGGCCGCATCCGCGTGACCATCTGGATCTCTCGCCCGTTCGCCGCGCTTTCACCCTGGCTTCCTGGACCGCGTCGGCGTAGCGTCGGGAGAGTCGGAAGGACTGTCATGACTGACACGAACACACAGGCACTCTGGGTGGCATACGGCTCCGGGGGAGTGGTCGGCTCGATTCGCAAGGATCCGCAGGGGTACACCGTCACCATGGCGGGCGCGGATACGCACGTCGGGGTCTATCCGACGATGGAGATCGCCAAGAACGCGCTGCACGCCCATCTGCCGGCGGGCGCCGATTGGCCGCAGTTCCGGGAGCACTGAGAACAGATCGCACTCCCGCGGGCTCAGGATGCCGGCGCGGTGGCTGAGGCGCGCAAGGCGCGCGGGCGCGTGTCCAGCAGCGGGAGCGCGAGGTGCACGAGCGGGCCGATGAGGGCCGCGAAGAGCACCGTGCCGATGCCGACCGTGCCGCCGAGCAGCCAGCCGATGACCAGGACCGTCGCCTCGACGAGGAGGCGGCACAGCCAGATCGGCCAGCCGAGGCGCGCGTGCATGCCGGTCATGAGGCCGTCGCGCGGTCCAGGCCCGAAATGCGCGCCGATGTACAGGCCGGACGCGACGGCCACCAGGACCAGCCCGAGCGCGAAGACGGCGAACTGGCCGATGATTCCGGAGATCGGCGGGATGACGCCGAGCGCGAGCTGCAGGCTCGTACCCACGAGCAGGATGTTCGCGATCGTGCCGATGCCGGGCTTCTGGCGCAGGGGGATCCACAGCAGCAGGACGAGGAACCCGAGCAGGTTCGTCACCCAGCCGATCCCGATCCCGGTGTGGATCGAGATGCCCTCCGCGAGAACGGTCCACGGGTCCACCCCGAGTCCGGCCTCGATCGTCAGCGCGCACCCCGTGCCGTAGAGGACGAGACCGACGAGGAGCTGGATGACGCGACGAGGCATGTTCATATCCAATCGCAAAAGTGGATCTTTACGAAGTGGCCAATCTGGATAAGCTGGCCCTATGGACTCCCGAATCTCGGCGCGGATGCTGTCCGCAGCGCTGGGCGGATGGCGCACCAGAGAGCCGGCGTACGAAGCCCTGGCCGACGGCATCCGTCTGCTCTGTCTTGATAATCGCCTCGCCCCGCGCACAGCCCTGCCGGCCGAGCGCGAACTGGCCGCGTCCCTCGGATTGAGCCGTACCACGGTGGCGGCCGCCTATCGCAGCCTGCGCGACAGCGCCCACATCGAGAGCACGCGCGGCTCGGGCAGCGTCACGCTGCCGCTGCGCCGGGAAGACCCGGGCAAGGCGTCGTCCATCGAGGGCACGATCGATCTCCAGCAGGCCAGTCCTCCCGCCTGGCCGGGATTGACCGGTGTGTTCGCCGACGTCGCAAGCTCCGCGGCGGCCCTGGTCTCGAGGGTGGGCTACGACGTCATCGGCCGCCACGACCTGCGTGAGGCGATCGCGGACCACTACGCGCAGCGGGGGATCCCGACAGTCGCGAGCGAGATTCTCGTCACGACCGGCGCACAGAGCGCCATCCACCTCCTCGCCTCCGTACTGCTCGGGCGGGGCGACCGCGTGCTGATCGAGACGCCGACGTATCCGCACGCCGCGGATGCCCTCCGCCGTGCAGGTGCCCGTCTGGTCGGGGTGCCGGTCACGACCGAGGATGGCTGGGACATCGATCGGGCCGAGCAGGCATTCGCGCGTACGCTGCCCGTCCTGGCCTATCTGATGCCGGACTTCCAGAACCCCACCGGGCGATCCATGTCGGCGTACGAGCGGGACAGCCTCGTCCGCGCCGGGGAGAGGATCGGGGCGATCCTTCTCGTCGACGAGACGACGGCGGACCTCGATATCGATCGGCTCGCCGCACCTCCCGCGATCGTTGCCGAGGACCCGACCACCATCGTGCGTATCGGGTCGCTCGGGAAGACCGTGTGGGGTGGACTGCGCGTCGGCTGGATCCGGGCCGAAAGCGACCTGATTCGTCGGCTCACCGCGGCTCGATCGACGCAGGACCTGGGCACGCCGGAGTTCGAGCAAGCCGTTGCGGCGGCGCTGTTCCCGCTGATGCCCGAGATCGTGGTGCAGCGCTCCCACTTGCTGCGTCAGGGGCGTGATGCGCTCACGGCAGCGCTCTCGCTGCGACTCCCGGAATGGAGCGTCCCGTGCACCGCGGGAGGCGTGTCGCTGTGGGTCGGTTTGGATGCGCCGCTGAGCGCAAGCCTGGTCATGGAAGCGCGATCCCGCGGCTTGCTCCTGTCCGCCGGCCCGAGGTTCTCCGTCGACGGCGGGCATGACCGTCACCTGCGCATTCCGTTCACGGCGCCGCCGGAGGAGCTTGTGCGTGCCGCGGATGTGCTGGCGGAGGCGTGGCCCCGTGTGCGGGCGGGCGCGCCGCTGACCATGGTCGACCATGTCGAGGCGCTCGTCTGAGCCGGCTCGATGATGCCGGTGTCAGCGCGTGAAGCGCAGGCATTCCACCGCCTGCTCGCGTGACCAGAAGTCACCGAGTTCGAGGAAAGAGCGACTCGCCGGGCGATAGCGCCGCGCACGGAATCGCGTGTCGCCGCCATCCGTGAACTCTTGGATGTGGCCGATGACGAGTCCTCTCGCATCCACCACGCGCCACAGCGACCCGCCCGCGGGCAGAAGTCGGTACGGAGCGGCTGCGGACAGCGCCCGCGGGGGTGCTGTCACGCGGGATTCGATCGTGGTCGCCATGGCGGTTCCTTTCCGTGTCGAAAAGCTATCCCCGACCTCCGACATTTGCCGTCTGACCAGCCTCGAGTGCGCCGACCTCTCCTCCACAGCCTCGATGCGAGCGCGTGTTCTCCCCACCCGTCGAAGTGACGGCGGGATCCTGCGGACAGGGTCGCACGATGGTCGCAGCGTCGGTGCCCGACGGGCACTCGGGCACCGACGCAGCCGGGGAAGGTCTCCGGATCGAAAGGATGCGACATGAGCGACACGATCACGGTCACGGGCAACATCGCGACCGAACCCGAGCTGAAGCGCACGCCGAGCGGCGTGCCGATCACCAGCTTCCGAATCGCCAGCAGCCAGCGCCGGTACGACAAGGCGACCGACACCTGGGTCGACGGCGCCACGAATTGGTACACCGTCTCGACGTTCCGCGGTCTCGCCGAACACGCATACGAGTCGTTGCGGAAGGGGCATCGGGTGATTCTGACCGGACGGCTGAAGCTCCGGGAGTGGGAGACCCCGGTGAAGAAGGGCATCTCCGCCGAGATCGACGCCGACGCCATCGGGCACGACCTGCTGTGGGGCACCACGTCGTTCCGGCGCGACGAGCGGATGGTCCGGTCTCAGCCGGCCCTGCCCGGGAGTGCACCGGACGGTACCGGGAGTGGCGACGAGTGGGCGGTTGCCGTGCCGGGCGGCGCGGATGCCACCGCGGCGACGGGCGAATGGGCGGTCCCGCTGGAGGATGCCGACCGGCTCGCGCTGGTGTCGGCCGGCGCCGACGCAGAGCCACCGTTCTGAGCGTTCTGGGCGACTGCTCGGAGTGGCGGCCTAGACTCTCCCCGTGTCCCGTCGCTCCGAGCCCCGCCCGCCGCGCCTCGCCTTCGGGGCGCGGCTGCCCTTGACGCTGATCGCCGCCGCCGCTGCGGGCCTCGCCCTCACATTGGCCGGATGCTCGAACCTCACCCCGTCGAGTCCTCCGTCGCCGACGCACACGGCCTCGAGCACGGCGTCGGCGGCACCTACTCCGACCGAGACGACGCCGCCTGTGCCGACCCTGGTGCCGGACGGCACGGCCGAAGACAATCTGCCTCTGTTCACCTCTGTCGTCGATGCCGTCTGGGCGAGCCCGGAGAACGTCACGGGCCGTGCCTACATCGACGCCCTCGTGGTGGTCGGCTTCGACAAGGCCGCGATGCAGGTCACGAGCGACATGACGACCGTCGGCAACGCTGCGGAGAGCATTCAGTTCTCCGTGCTGTGGGGTGAGCAGTGCCTCGTCGGCCAGGTCGGACCGGCCACCGGCGGTGTCGTCACGAAGGTCCTTCCCGCACTGCCCGAAGGCGCCTGCCTCGTCGGCACGACGCGCGCCATCGACTGGTAGCGACGGTGGCGTGCGCCCGCGAATTCGAGGCGACTCGAGCCGGGTAGGCTGGGGGGCTGGAGTCGTCGCGCGGAGGAGCAACACACACTATGGCTGAGTACATCTATCAGATGATTCGCGCCCGCAAGGCTGTGGGCGAAAAGGTCATCCTCGATGACGTCACGATGTCGTTCCTGCCCGGTGCCAAGATCGGCGTCGTCGGCCCGAACGGTGCCGGTAAGTCCACGATTCTGAAGATCATGGCCGGGCTCGACCAGCCCAGCAACGGCGAGGCCAAGCTGACCCCCGGCTTCACGGTCGGCATCCTGATGCAGGAGCCCGAGCTCGACGAGCACCTCACCGTGCTCGAGAACGTGCAGCAGGGCGTCGGCCCGATCATGGGCAAGCTCAAGCGGTTCAACGAGATCTCGGCGCTGATGGCCGACCCCGACGCCGACTTCGACACGCTGCTGGCCGAGATGGGCACACTGCAGGAGGACATCGACGCGGCCGACGCGTGGGACCTCGACTCGCAGCTCGAGCAGGCCATGGACGCGCTCCGCACCCCCGCACCCGACGCGATCGTCTCGAACCTCTCCGGCGGTGAGAAGCGTCGCGTGGCACTCTGCAAGCTGCTGCTGCAGAAGCCCGACCTCCTCCTCCTCGACGAGCCCACGAACCACCTCGACGCGGAGAGCGTCCAGTGGCTCGAGCAGCACCTCGCCAAGTACCCCGGCGCCGTGCTCGCCGTCACACACGACCGGTACTTCCTCGACCACGTCGCGGAGTGGATCTGTGAGGTCGACCGCGGCCGCCTGTACCCGTACGAGGGCAACTACTCGACCTACCTGGAGAAGAAGCAGGAGCGTCTCCAGGTCCAGGGCAAGAAGGACGCCAAGCTCGCCAAGCGCCTCGCGTCCGAGCTCGAGTGGGTGCGCAGCAACGCCAAGGGTCGCCAGACCAAGTCCAAGTCGCGTCTGGCCCGCTACGAGGAGATGGCCGCCGAGGCGGACCGCGCCCGGAAGCTCGACTTCGACGAGATCGTGATCCCGCCGGGACCGCGCCTGGGTCAGCTGGTGCTCGAGGCGAAGAACCTCAAGAAGAGCTTCGGCGACCGCACCCTCATCGACGGACTGTCCTTCTCGCTGCCGCGCAACGGCATCGTCGGCATCATCGGCCCCAACGGTGTCGGAAAGACCACGCTCTTCAAGACGATCGTCGGGCTCGAGCCCCTCGACGGCGGCGAGCTGAAGGTCGGCGAGACGGTCGACATCTCCTACGTCGACCAGAGCCGTGGCGGCATCGACCCGAACAAGAACCTGTGGGAGGTCGTGTCCGACGGACTCGACTGGATCCAGGTCGGCAAGGTCGAGATTCCATCCCGCGCGTACGTCTCGCAGTTCGGGTTCAAGGGCCCGGACCAGCAGAAGAAGGCCGGCGTGCTCTCCGGTGGTGAGCGCAACCGCCTCAACCTCGCGCTGACGCTCAAGCAGGGTGGCAACCTCCTGCTCCTCGACGAGCCGACGAACGACCTGGACGTCGAGACCCTCGGCAGCCTGGAGAACGCGCTGCTCGAGTTCCCCGGCTGCGCCGTCGTCATCACGCACGACCGGTGGTTCCTCGACCGCATCGCGACGCACATCCTGGCGTACGAAGGCACCGAGGAGAACCCGGCGAGCTGGTACTGGTTCGAGGGCAACTTCGAGGCGTACGAGGAGAACAAGGTCGAGCGATTGGGAGCGGACGCCGCCAAGCCGCACCGGTCGACCTACCGCAAGCTCACGCGTGACTGACGAGAGGGCGGCGGCCGCAGCATCCGCACCGCGCCTGCACATCCCGATCCCGCTCCGTTGGGGCGATCTGGATGCGTACAACCACGTCAACAACACCGCGATGCTCAAGCTCCTCGAAGAGGTGCGCGTGCGGGCGTTCTGGCGGCCTGCCGCCGGCGAGGACGCACCGCCGACAGCGGTGATGGATGCCGGCATCACCAGCGGCATGCTGACGCTGGTGGCCCGCCAGGAGATCGAGTATCTCTTCCCGGTGCCGTACCAGCGGCATCCGCTGGACGTGCAGCTGTGGTTCGGCAAGCTCGGCGGGTCCAGCATCGAGGTCTGCTACGAGGTGCGCAGTCCTCGTGAGACCGCGGTCGACGAAGTCCAGACCGTGTACGCGCGGGCGACGACCGTGGTCGTCAAGACGGATGCCACGACCGGGCGCCCCGTGCGACTGACGACCGAAGAACGGGCCGCCTGGGCGCCGTACCTCGGCGCGCCGATCGTGTACGCCCACCGGCGCTGAGCGCCGCCCGAATCAGCTCGTGTCCGGGACCCGGACCATGATCTCCTGCGCGACGCTGGCGATGAGTGCGCCGTTGCGCGCGTAGATGCGACCCGTGCCCAAGCCGCGCCCGCCGCGGGCGCTGGGCGACTCCTGGACGTACAGCATCCATTCATCGACCCGTCCGGGACGGTGCCACCACATGGCGTGGTCGAGGCTCGCGACCTTCAATCCCGGGGTCACCCAGGCCACACCGTGGGCGCGCAGGATCGATTCCTGGATGCTGAGGTCACTGAGATACGCCAGCGCCGCACGGTGGATCGCGGGGTCGTCAGGGAGGCGACCGCGCGTGCGCATCCACACGGCCTGTGATGGCGCCGGATCTCCTTCGACGGAGAAGTAGATGGGGGAGGGGATGTGACGCAGCTCCACGGGGTGGTTCGTGAAGAACTGCTTGCGGGCCGGGTCGACGGCGAGCAAGTGCTGCTCGACATCCGGCAGATCCTCCGGCTGCGGCAGCCCCTCGGGCATCGGCGCCTGGTGTTCGAGGCCGGGGTGCTCGTCCTGGAACGACGCGATCATCGAGAAGATCGGCAGTCCGTCCTGGTACGCCTGCGTGCGCCGTGTCGAGAAGGATCGCCCGTCATGGATGCGATCCACCGAGAACGTGATGCTCCTCGTGGAATCGCCCGGGCGCAGGAAGTAGCCGTGCATCGAGTGCGCCATCCGCTGCGGCGGCATGGTGCGCTCGGCGGCGATGAGGGACTGCGCCAGCACCTGTCCGCCGTAGACCCGGCCGAACGGCATCGACTGGGACACTCCGGTGAAGATGTCCTCCGTGGTCCTCGCATCGGAGGATGCGAGATCGAGCACGGCGAGCAGCGCATCGATCGAGTCCTGGACGGGTTCGGCCTCGGGCACGTCATCTCCTGTCCGCGGGCACCAGCCACCCGATCGTCACCCTTGGTAGCTTAGAACGATGTCCGATCGCCTGCTTCTCGCCGACGCGGACTCCGCGGTCGATGCCCTTACGTTCGCGCGCCGCGCGAGCCTGCTCGCCGAGGACGCGGTGCGGTTGCAGGCCTCCGGCGGGGTGCTCGCGATGACAGCCGCACCTCTAGCGCCCAAGGGACTCGGGGACTCCACGCCGACCGTGCTGGGCATGCGTACGCTGCATGCCGATCCCGAGCTGGTCTGCGACGTCGTGGTCACCGCGTCGACGCTGGCCGCGAGCGACGATGACCGGCGGGCGCTCGTGCTGCCCGCGACGGGACTGGCACCGGCATGGGCGGGAATATCGGCGCCGCGAGGAGGGTGGGCCGACCGGCCCGATCTCGATGCGGCGACCCTGGCGGCCAAGGCGCAGCACGGGATCGCGCAGGTGGCGGAGACGGTTCCGACGGATGCCGGAGAAGACGTCGTGCGTGCAGTCCGGGCCCGGGTTTGGGGCGAGAACGACGACGACCTGGCCGGGTTGCCGCTCGGCGTCGCGTTCGCCGCGTTCGCCCTCGGGTTCATCAGCGGCGCGGAACCGGTGCGGGTGCGCGTGAGCGGACCATGGACGAGACTGAGTCTGAGCCGCGGGCACGTCCTGGTGCGCGGCCCGCTCGCGACCGGCCTGACCGCCGTCCGGCGCACTGGAACGCACGCCTGACGCACACCTGACAGCGCGGAGAAGGACCGCCGGCCCTCGAGACGCCCTACAGGGCGGCTGCGACGGCCCGACCGGCGATGCGGCCGGAGAAGAGGCATCCGCCCACGAACGTGCCCTCCAGGGCCCGGTAGCCGTGCACGCCGCCGCCGCCGAAGCCGCTGGCCTCGCCCGCCGCATACAGGCCGGGGATCGGCTCGCCGTTCGCACCGAGGGCGCGGGCGTCCAGATCGGTCTCGATGCCGCCCAAGGACTTACGCGTCAGGACGTGCAGCTTGACGGCGATGAGCGGACCGGACTTCGGATCCAGGATGCGGTGCGGTGCGGCTGTGCGGATCAGCTTGTCGCCGCGATAGGCGCGCGCCGAGCGCAGCATCGCGATCTGGGCGTCCTTCGTGAAGTCGTTGTCGATCTCGCGATCGCGCGCCTCGATCTCGAATCGCACGCGTTCGGCATCGAGCACATCGCCGCCGGGGAGCGCCTTCATGCCGGCGATCAGCTCGCCGAGGGAGTCGCGCACGACGAAGTCCGCGCCCTTGTCCATGAACGCCTGCACGGGACCGGCAGCACCCTTGCCGAGGCGGGACTTGACCAGCAGCGGCAGGTCCTTGCCGGTCAGGTCGGGGTTCTGCTCGCTGCCCGAGAGCGTGAACTCCTTCTCGATGATCTGCTGCGACAGGACGAACCAGGAGTGGTCGTGACCTGTGGCGCGCAGATGCGCCAGCGTGCCGAGCGTGTCGAAGCCCGGGAAGAGGGGGACGGGCAGGCGGGTGCCTGTCGCGTCCAGCCAGACCGAGGACGGGCCGGGGAGGATCCGGATGCCGTGATCCGGCCACACCGGATCCCAGTTCTGTATGCCCTCGACGTAGTGCCACATCCGGTCGCCGTTGATCAGCCGGGCCCCGGCCGCCTCGCTGACGGGCTGCATGGAGCCGTCGACATAGGCGGGCACGCCGGTGAGCATCGTCTCGGGCGGGGTGCCGAGCCGCGCGGGCCACTGCTTGCGCACGAGGTCGTGGTTGCCGCCGATGCCGCCGGACGAGATGACGGTCGCACCGGCGAGGATCTCGAACGCACCGACGACCTCGCGGGAGCTCGCCTTGCCCCGCGCCGCGCCGGAGGGCGCCAGCACGTCGCCTGCGGCACCCGTGACGGCTCCGCCGGAGCTCAAGAGCGCCGTGACCTTGTGTCGCGGCAAGATCGTGAGGCGGCCCTCGGCCTCGCCCTGCTCCACGGCGGCACGGAACGGCGCAACGATGCCCGGGCCGGTGCCCCACGTGATGTGGAAGCGCGGCACCGAGTTGCCGGGGCCGGTGGCGGTGTAGCCGCCGCGCTCTGCCCAGCCGACGACCGGGAAGAACCCGACGTCCTTGCTGCGCAGCCACGCGCGCTTCTCACCGGCGGCGAACTGCAGGTACGCCTCGGCCCAGCGCTTCGGCCAGGCATCCTCTTCGCGATCGAAGCCGGCGGTGCCGAACCAGTCCTGGCGCGCGAGTTCGATCGAGTCCTTGATGCCGAAGCGGCGCTGCTCGGGGGAGTCGATGAAGAACAGCCCGCCGAACGACCACCAGGCCTGCCCGCCGAGGTTCGTGCGCGGCTCCTGGTCGACGATCGTCACGCGTTTTCCCGCGGCGAGCGCCTCGCCGGCGGCGACGAGGCCGGCGAGCCCCCAGCCGATGATCAGGACGTCCGTCGAGTGGGTGGGGGCTGTGCTCATGGCGACTCCTTCGTCGTCTGTGCGGTCACGGGGAGGGATGCCTCGGCCCGGCCATCGGCGGCCGGTCCGATGCCACTGGGCTCGAAGGTGTTGACCATCGCGAACGCGGCGCGCTGCAGGTAGTCCCACAGCGTCGCCTCATGCAGCGGCGGGAGTTCGATCGCGTCCACCGCGGTGCGCATGTGCGCGAGCCAGCGGTCACGGGCGTCCGGATTGACATGGAAGGCCGCGTGCCGCATGCGCAGGCGCGGGTGGCCGCGGTTCTCGCTGTACGTGGACGGTCCGCCCCAGTACTGCTCGAGAAACAGCGTGAGGCGCTCCTTGGCGGGGCCGAGGTCCTCTTCGGGATACATCGGGCGCAGGACCTCGTCGTCGGCGACGCCGTCGTAGAACACGTCGACGAGGCGGACGAAGACCTCGTGCCCGCCGATCTCGTCGTAGTAGCTCAGGGGCGAGGCATCCGGGGTGCTCATGCGGGGGTATCCGTTTCTGGGGTCGTGCCGCGTCCGCGGCCCTTCTTGGGCTTCCACACGGCGCCCTCCGCGGCAGCGGGGGAGACCGGCGTGGGTCGGGTCTTGGGCGGGTTGGCGCCGCGGACGCGTCCGGCGGCCTCGAGACCCGTGAGCATGATCGAGTTGAGCTGCGGCAGCGTCAGACCGAGTTCGTCGATCGCGTGCTTGAGGCGCATGCGCAGTTCGCGGGCGACGTCGTCCTTCGCGTTGGCGCGCGTCTTGATGACGAGACGGATGACGAGGGCATCGCCGGACACGGATTCCAATCCCCAGATCTCGGGCATCTCCAGGACGCGGGTGCGCCACTTCGGGTCCTTCGCAAGGCTCTTCGCAGCATCCAGCATCGCCTTCTCGACCTCGTCGATGTTCGCATCCGCGGGCACGGCGAGGTCGATGATGACCCGGGACCAGCCCTGCGACATGTTGCCGATGCGGGTGATCTCGCCGTTGCGGACGAACCAGAGCGTGCCGTTGACATCGCGGACGTGGGTGACGCGGACGCTGACGTACTCGACGATTCCCGTCGCAAGACCGAGGTCGACGACGTCGCCGATGCCGACCTGGTCCTCGGCGACGATGAAGATGCCGTTGAGGACGTCCTTCACGATGTTCTGCGCGCCGAAACCGAGCCCGGCGCCGATGGCGGCGCTCAGCAGCGTCAGGGAGCCGAGCGCGTTCGGCGCGAAGATGCCGATGATCAGCAGACTCGAGATGATCACGAGCGTCACGTTGACGATGTTGCGCAGGATCGATCCCAGCGTGCGCGTACGCTGCACGAGCCGAACCGCGGACAGCGGGGAGCGCTCCAACGCCTGCGTGTCGTCGACGTTGGCCTTGTTCTTCGCGCCCGAGACGATCCGGGTGACGACGCGATGGATGATGATGCGCAGGATCCACGCGAGCAGGATCGCGCCGACGATGATGCCGGCGACGGAGAGCAGGTTGAGGCCCGCGCCGACCAGGAACGCGAGGACCTTGTCCCACAGGGTGGGGTCAGTCACGGGAGAGGTGCCAAGCGGGATCATCATCGGGACGATCCTATCCGCGGGCGCCTCGGCAACGGCTGGAAGAATTTGCGGGCGGATGCTCGGCGGATCGCTACGCGACGAGCCCGTTCTCGTACGCGTAGATCACTGCGTGCACGCGATCGCGTGCACCGATCTTGGCCAGCACCCGGCCCACGTGGGTCTTGACCGTGGACTCCGTCACGCACAGGTGCGCGGCGATCTCGGTGTTGTTCATGCCGGCGGCGATCGCCGTCAGCACGTCCCGCTCGCGATCCGTCAGCCCGGTGTCCTCCGGTCCGGTGGCCGACGCGTCGGGCAAACGGTCGCCGAACAGATCCAGCATCCGTCGCGTCACCCGAGGCGCGACCACCGCGTCGCCCTCGTGCACGGCCCGGATGGCGGCGATCAGCTCGGCCGGCAGGGCGTCCTTGAGCATGAAGCCGCTGGCACCGGCGCGCAGCGCGGCGAAGGCGTACTCGTCGGCATCGAAGGTCGTCAGCACGAGGATCCGGCTCGGGGACTGCGCGGCCACCAGTCGGCGGGTGGCTTCGATGCCGTCGACTCCCGGCATCCGGATGTCCATCAGCACCACGTCGGGCCGGAGGCTCGCGACCTCCGCGATGGCCGCCCCTCCGTCGCCGGCCTCGCCGACGACGCTGAGGCCGGGGGCGGCATCCAGCACCATGCGGAAGCCCATCCGGATCAGCGGCTGATCGTCCACCAGCAGGACGCGGATGTCGGTCACGACGTGGTCTCCTTCGGAAGTCGGGCGTACAGCCGCCATCGCGAACCGTTCGTGATGCCGTAGCTCAGTTCGCCGCCGAGAAAGCTGACCCGCTCCTGGAGGCCGCGGAGCCCGAGCACGGATCCGGTCGAGGGTGCGTCGGGCCGTGACCCGTCGTTGTCGACCGTCACGGTCACGACCTCATCGTCGTTGGTGAGGGTGACCCGCACGTAGGTCGGCTGCCGGGCATAGCGCAGGGCGTTGGTCAGACCCTCCTGGATGATGCGATGCACCGCGAGCTGCGCATGCGGTTCGGTCACCGGCCCGCCGCTGCGCACCAGCGTCGCGGGCAGGCCCGCCGTGCGGGCGCTCTCGATGAGCGCGTCGAGCGCGCGCCCGTCGAGTGACGGTGCGAGCGGGCTGTCGGAGGACGTGTCGTCGCGCAGCACCCCGAGCATGTCGCGCATCTCGCCGAGGGCCTCGCGTGCCGTCTGAGCGGCGGCCTGCGCTGCCTGACGCGAACGGTCCGCGTCGTCGGTCGCGGATGCTCCGTCGGCGAGCGCGATGATGACGGTCAGCGAGTGGGAGACGATGTCGTGCATCTCGCGCGCGATGCGCGTGCGCTCGGCCGCGGCGGCCAATTGTCCGCGCTGATCACGCTCGACCAGCAGTTGGCGGGAGCGCTCGATCAGCGCGGCGAGATAGCGCTTGCGGTTTCCGACGTTGATGCCGATCAGAGCGGCGATCAGCAGCGCCACGGCGGTGCTGACCGCGATGTTGATGAACAGGCTGAGGCTGTCGGGGTCTGCCCCGATGCGCGCCACGCAACTCAGCGCGAGGGCGAGACACGCGACTCCGAGGCCTATCCAGCAGGAGCGCGCGCTGCGGTAGACGGCGAGGGTGTAGATCGCGACGATCGCCGCGGGGAACCCGATACCCGCGGCCAAGGCGGTGTCGACGAGGATGCTCGGCAGGATGGCCAGTGCGAACACGGTGCGCGGGAAGCGTCGGCGCCAGACCAGCGCGACGCAGCTCGCGACGGTCAAGATCACGAGCAGTGCGATCGCCGCGCCGTTGACAGTCTCGGGGATCGTCGCCCGCACGGTGAGGCTGGGGATGGTCAGCAGGAGCGCGAAGACCGCGATCAGGATGTCGGCGAAGAGCGGATGCCGCCCCCAGAACCGCCGGATGACCCCGGGGGGACGGGGCAGACGCAACTCGTCCTCGACCGGGGAAGAACCCTGGTCGAGGACGAGTCTGCGCGATCGAGCCATTCGCTCGACTCTACGCGTCGCGCGTCTTCAGTACGGTGCTGCCGCCCACGAGTGCGACGACGGCCCAGGCGATGAGCGTCAGTACGGCCGGGACCGTCTCCAGGACGTCGCCCGACATCGGCGATCCCATGAACAGCGACTGGCCGGCATTGGACGGCAGGTAGCTGGCGAGGGTGTGCAGCCACTCCAGGTCGGGGATGCGCGGGAAGAATCCGACGATCAGCGGTGCGACGAACACGAGTCCGATGCCGGCGGCCAGCGCCCCCGGTCCGTTGCGGATGATGAACCCGATGCCGACGCCCAGGATGGCGATGATCGCGAGGTAGAACGACGCTCCGAGCAGGGGCATCAGCGAACTGTTGAGGTCGCTGAGGTCCATCGCTCCGGTCGGGAGGATCGGGCCGGTCACCAGCGCGGCGATCACGAACACCACGAACGTGCTGACGAACAGGCTCACCCCGACGACGAGTGCCTTCGCGAGGAGGGACGGGATGCGCTGCGGAGCAGCCGTGAGCGTCGAGCGGATCATGCCCGTCGAGTACTCGCCCGTGACGGAGATTGCGCCGATGACGACAGCGAGCAGCTGCGTCAGCACGGTGCTGAACAGTACGACCATCACGGCCTGCGCATTGATCTCGGCGACGCTGAGCGGCCCCGAGTCGCCCAGGAAGGCGCTCATCGATGTCGCCATCAAGAGGCTGAGGCCGATCGAGATGAGTGCGACCATGCCGAACGACCACCAGGTCGAGCGCAGCGTCACGAGCTTGATCCACTCGCCGCGCACCAGGTGGGCGAACGAGAGGCGGTAGGGCGAGGCATCCACGGTGTGGGTGCGTGCGGCCGTCGATCCGGCGGTCAGGGTGCTCATGCGATGTCCTTCGTCTTGTACTCGACGTCGTCGCCGGTCAGGCGCAGGTAGGCGTCTTCGAGGGTGCCGGATGCCGGGGTCAGCTCGTGCAGTGCGAATCCGCGTGCCGCGGCCAGATCGCCGATGACGGGTGCCGCGACTCCGGATACCTCGAGTAGATCGGGGGCCAGGTTGGTGATCGTCACGCCGTCGCGGGCCAGTGACTCGGACAGGGCGAGGGCGTGCGGGCTGCGGACGCGCACCGTGCTGAGGGTCCAGCGCTGCACGATCTCGTCGACCGGCAGGTCGGCCAGCACCCGTCCGCGGCCGAGCACGATGATGTGGTCGGCGGTCAGGGCCATCTCGCTCATCAGGTGGCTGGAGAGCAGGACGGTCTTGCCTTCGGATGCCGCGTGCCGCACGAAGCGGCGCACCCACAGCACACCTTCCGGATCGAGGCCGTTGACCGGCTCGTCCAGGATCAGGGTGTGCGGGTCGCCGAGCAGGGCCGCGGCGATGCCGAGCCGCTGCCCCATGCCGAGCGAGAAGCCGCCGGCGCGCTTGCCCGCGACGGAGGCGAGTCCGGTGATGTCGATCACCTCGTCGACACGGGAACGGGGGATACCGTGCGTGGCGGCCATCGCGCGGAGGTGGTTGGTGGCGCTGCGGCCGGTGTGGACAGCCTTCGCGTCCAGCAGCACACCCACCTCGGTGAGGGGGGAGCGCAGCCCGGAGTAGTCGCGGCCGTTGACGGTGACCCCGCCCTGCGTGGGCTTGTCGAGCCCCACGATCATGCGCATGGTGGTGGACTTGCCCGCACCGTTCGGACCGAGGAAGCCGGTGACCAGGCCCGGCTGCACGGTGAAGCTGACATCGGAGACGGCGTGTTTACTGCCGAAGCTCTTGCTGAGGTTCTCTGCAACGATCATGCTTCGACGTTACGGAAAGACCCCCCTCCGGCACATCAGCCTGGAGGAGGGTCTTTCGCGTGGTGCGGGTGGTACCGGGGTACTACTGGGCGTCGCGCTCCTGCACCGCGAGGGCGCGCTCGACGCCCGCGAGGTTCTCCTGCACGAGGCGGCGGAGAGCCGGGGCGGCGTCGCCGTTGGCCGCGAGCCACGCACGCGTGGCGTCGCGCAGCACGGTGTTCGCGAGCGCTGCCGGGTACAGCCCGACGATCAGGTACTGCGCGATCTGGTAGGTCCGCGACGTCCAGATCGGCAGCAGCATGTCGAAGTACGGCTGCACGAACGCGTCCAGCACGTCCACGCCCGCGGGGTGGACGAGTCCGGCCGCGGCGGCACGCACGATCGTGTTGGGAAGGTCGTCGTTCTCCACGAGCGAGTCCCACGCGATGCGCTTGGCCTCGACGGTCGGCAGCGCGGCCTTCGCCTGAGCGGCGAACTCGCCGCCCTTGGCCGTGTTGTCGGCAGCCAGCGCGGCGTCGATGTCGGACGCGGAGACCACGCCGGCCGTCGCGAGCGAGACGAGCAGTTGCCACGACAGGTCGGTATCGATATCGAGACCCTCGAAGGTCACGTCACCGTCGCGGACCTGGCGGACGAGCTCCGACTGCGCCGGGTTCGCCGCTGCACTGGCGAACGTCGTCACGAACTGGAGCTGGCTGTCGCTGCCGGCCTCGGCGGCCTGCGCGAGCGCCCAGAGGCCCTCGGCGACCTTGACGCGCGTCGCATGCCGCTTCTCGGGGGAGACATACGCGTTGGCGGCGAGCAGCAGCTGACCGAGCGTGGTGCGAACGGTCGTGGACTCGGTCTCGGCGCCGATGTTTCGCAGCACGAGGTCGACGTAGTCGCTGGCGGATGCCTCGGCATCCCGCGTCTGATCCCATGCGGCACCCCACACCAGCGAGCGGGCCAGCGGGTCGCTGATCGCGCCGAGGTGGTCGATCGCCGTCTTGAGCGACCGCTCGTCGAGGCGGATCTTCGCGTAAGCGAGGTCCTCGTCGTTGAGCAGCACGAGGTCGGGGCGCTCGATGCCCTTGAGCTCGGTGACCTCGGTGCGGTCGCCGTCCACGTCGAGCTCGACGTGGTGCACGCGCACCAGGGCGCCGTCCTTCAGGCTGTAGAACCCGACACCGAGGCGGTGCGGGCGGATGGTCGGGTAGTCGGCCGGCGCGGTCTGCACGATCGCGAAGCGCGTGATCCTGCCGTCGACGCCTTCCTCGATGAGCGGCGTGAGCGTGTTGACGCCCGCCGTCTCGAGCCACTTCTTCGACCAGCCGGACAGCTCGCGGCCGCTCGTCTTCTCGAGCTCGGCGAGCAGGTCGCCGACCTCGGTGTTGCCCCACTCGTGCTTCTTGAAGTACTCCGAGACGCCGGCGAAGAACTGCTCGATGCCGACCCAGGCGGCCAGCTGCTTGAGCACCGATCCGCCTTTGGCGTAGGTGATGCCGTCGAAGTTGACCTGCACGTCTTCGAGGTCGTTGATCTCGGCGACGACCGGGTGCGTGGAGGGGAGCTGGTCCTGGCGGTACGCCCAGGTCTTCTCCATCGCGTTGAACGTGGTCCACGCCTCGGTCCACTCGGTGGCCTCGGCAGTGGCGATGGTGGAGGCCCACTCGGCGAAGGACTCGTTCAGCCAGAGGTCGTTCCACCACTTCATGGTGACGAGGTCGCCGAACCACATATGCGCCAGCTCATGCAGGATCGTGACGACGCGGCGCTCCTTGACGGCATCCGTCACCTTGCTGCGGAAGACGTAGGTCTCGGTGAAGGTGACCGCACCGGCGTTCTCCATCGCGCCCGCGTTGAACTCGGGGACGAACAGCTGGTCGTACTTGGCGAACGGGTACGGGTAGTCGAACTTCTTCTCGAAGTACGCGAAGCCCTCGCGGGTCTTGTCGAAGATGTAGTCGGCGTCCAGGTGCTGCCACAGGCTCTTGCGGCCGTAGACGCCGAGCGGGATGACGCGGCCGGAGGTGCTGGTCAGCTCCGAGAACGTGGACTCGTACGGGCCCGCGATGAGCGCGGTGATGTACGAGGAGATGCGCGGGGTGGGCTCGAAGGTCCACGTGGCCCGGCCGTCGCCGTGCTTCTTCGGCTCGGGGGTGGGGGAGTTGGAGATGACCTTCCACGGCTCGGGCGCGGTGATCGTGAACTGGAACGTCGCCTTGAGGTCGGGCTGCTCGAACACCGTGAAGACGCGGCGGGAGTCGGGCACCTCGAACTGCGAGTAGAGGTACACCTCGCCGTCGACGGGGTCGACGAAGCGATGCAGGCCCTCGCCCGTGTTCGTGTACAGGCAGTCCGCGTCGACGATGAGCTCGTTCTCGGCGGCGAGATCGGTCAGCGCGATGCGCGAATCGGCGAAGGCCGAGACCGACACGTCGCGACCGTTCAGGGTGATCGAGCGGACGTCGCGGGCGATCAGGTCGATGAACGTGCTCGCGCCGGCGACGGCGCTGAAGCGCACGACGGTGCGGGAGGAGAAGACCTCGTCGCCCTTCGTGAGGTCGAGCGAGACGTCATACGAGTGGGTGTCGACGATCGTGCGGCGCTCCTGCGCCTCGATGCGGGTGAGGTTCTCTCCAGGCACTGCGATGCTCCCAAGGGGTGAGGGTGGATGCCGGGGCATGGCGCTGCTGGCGCCGACGGCAACCCGTACAGCCTACGCGGCGGCGGCATCCTCGCGAAGGACATGGCTGCGCGCGTGTTCGACGGCGGTCGGGAGGTCGTCGAAGAGGTGGTTGTGGTGGCGGAGCGACTGCAGCACTCCCACCGTCGTGAACAGATCGACATGCCCTTCCTGCACCCCCTTGATCAGCACCGTGACCCCGCGGCGCTCCCATTGCCGCACGATTTCGCTGAGCACGTGCGCCCCGGTGGCGTCGACGACTTCGAGCTGCGACATGCGGAGGATCACGACGGACACCCCCTGCAGCGATGTCACGCTCTCGAGCACCCGATCGGCCGCCGCGAAGATCAGCGGCCCGTCGATGCGGATGACCGCGATCCGTTCATCGCCCGCGACGGGCGGGCCCGGGAGGTCCTCCCGGTGCACGCCGGTGGAGCGGGACAGGCTGCGGATCGCGAAGGCGCCGGCCACGATCATGCCGATGATCACGGCGACGATGAGGTCCACCGAGACCGTCACGATGGCGGTGATCACGAACCCCGCGGCATCCGCCTTGGTCGACCTCAGAATCGATCGCGCGGTGCCGATGTGCACCATGCGCACCGCGGTGACCATGAGCACCCCGGACAGTGCGGCGAGGGGAATCCTGCCGACGGGACCGGCGGCAAGGAGCACGACCAGCAGGAGGACGACGGCGTGTGCGATCGACGCGAGGCGCGTGCGGCCGCCGGAACGCACGTTGACGGCGGTGCGAGCGATGGCCCCGGTGGCCGGCATCCCGCCGAAGAGCCCGGCGGCGACGGAAGCCAGTCCCTGGCCCACCAGCTCGCGATCGGGGTCGTAGCCACCCGTATCGGCGAGGGAGGCGGCGACCCGAGCCGACAGCAGGGACTCGATCGCGGCGAGGGCCGCGACGGTCAGCGCGGGCAGCAGCAATGCGGCAATCGTGGCCGGGTCGAAGGAGGGCAGGGCGAGGCCGGGCAGGCTGGTCGGCAGTGCGCCGATCACCGTCAGCGGCGAGGGCAGCACCACGGCCAGCAGTGTCACTGCGATGATCCCGATCAATGAACCGGGAAGCGCGCGGTGAACCCGCGGCAGAAGGACCATGCATGCCGTGACGATCGCGACGGCGCCGAGCGCCCAGAGCAGATACCCCACGTCGGCATGGACGAGCGAGTCCACGGCGGCGAGGATGACATTCGTCTCGGAGCTGTGGCTGTCCGGCCCCGTCAGCGCGGGTACCTGCTGCAGGAAGATGATGATCGCGATGCCGACGGTGAACCCTTCGATCACCGGCCACGGGATGAAGGACACGGCGCGTCCCAGCCGCAGGACGCCGGCCACCAGAACGATGATTCCCGCCATGACGCTCACCAGGGCGACTGCCGCGATGCCCTGCGAGGCCACGATCGGCGCGAGCACCACGACCATCGCTCCCGTGGGACCCGAGATCTGCACGTGCGAGCCGCCGAACACGGCCGCCACGACACCCGCGACGATCGCGGTGATCAGACCTGCCTCGGCTCCTGCTCCCGAGGAGATTCCGAATCCGAGTGCCAGGGGGAGGGCCACGATGCCGACCGTCAGCCCGGCCAGGAGGTCGCTCCGCCAGGACCGCCGAACGCCTCGATAGTCGGCGAGTGAGGGGAGCAGGGCGCGCGCCGAAGCCAGCAGCCTGTTCAACGACGGACCTGGAGCGTCGGCAACTCGCCGACGCCGTCCGCACGGTCGCGCTCCGCCGCCATCACCTCTCCGAGCAGCTGACGTGCCACCACCAGCAGGTCAGCGATCGTGCGTGAACTCAAGCGGTAGTAGACGTGACTCGCCCGCCGTTCCGACTCCACCAGCCGGTGGCGCCGCAGGACGGACAAGTGCTGGGAGAGGTGAGAGGACTCGAGGCCGGTCTCCTCCTGCAGCGCGCCGACCGTGAGCTCATCACTCGCCGAGAGCAGCTCGAGGATCCGGATTCGGAACGGATGAGAGAGGCCTTTGAACAACCCGGCCTTCACTTCGTAGAGCGGACGTTCTGCATTGCTTGATGGCATGATGAAATCATCATATCGCTTGGTGTCCGCGCTCGATCGATGCCGGGTCGACGCCCGTGGGACCTGACGCGGCGGCGGCGGTGTCAGGATGGACGCATGGGTGAAAGCGATGTGCAGCCGTCCGGATCCGACCTCGACGGTGGGGGAGCGGTGCCGTTCGCCTCACCCGAAGCCCGTGGCGGGGCGCCGTTCGTCGAGGTGCCGGTCGCCTATGACGCGGTGCTGCTGGCCGGCTTCGGCGGTCCCGAGGGGCAGGAGGACGTCATCCCGTTCCTGCGCAACGTCACACGCGGGCGCGGCATCCCCGACGAACGCCTCGAAGAGGTCGCGCACCACTACCGCCACTTCGGCGGCATCAGCCCGATCAATGCGCAGAACCGTGCGTTGAAGGCCGCGCTGGAGGCCGAGCTCGCCGGCCGCGACCTGCACCTGCCGGTGTACTGGGGCAACCGCAACTGGGCGCCGTACCTGGAGGATGCGGTGACGGATGCCGCGGCCTCCGGTCACACGAACCTCCTCGCCGTCGCGACCAGCGCGTACAGCTCTTTCTCCAGCTGCCGGCAGTACCGCGAGGACTTCGCCCGGGTGCTGACCGACACCGGACTCGGCGACCCGTCGCTGCCGGCCCCGATGACGATCGACAAGGTGCGTCAGTTCTTCGACCACCCCGGCTTCGTCTCGGCCTTCGTCGCAGGCGTGCGTGACGCCGTGCAGGGCTTCCTCGCCGACGGCATCGCCCCCGAGGCGATCACGGTGCTGTTCTCGACCCACAGCATCCCGACCGCCGACGCCGAGCGTTCCGGCCCGCGCGACCAGGACTTCGGCGAGGGCGGCGCTTATGCGGCGCAGCACCGCGCCGTGGCCGCCTATGTCATGGCGGAGGTCGCAGCGGCGGTGCCCGTTGCCGACGGAGTGCGCTGGGAGCTCGTCTACCAGTCCCGGTCGGGCCCGGCGTCGCAGCCCTGGCTCGAGCCGGACGTGTGCGACGTGATCGGCGAGCTCCCCGGCCGCGGGATGCAGGCCGTCGCGGTGGTGCCGCTGGGCTTCATGAGCGACCACATGGAGGTGCTCTGGGACCTCGACACCGAGGCGCTGGATGCGGCCACCGAGGCGGGACTCCGGGCCGTGCGCACCCCGACGCCCGGGGTGGATCCCGCCTTCGTCTCGGGACTGGTCGACCTCATCCAGGAGCGGTTGAACGGCACCGCGCCCGGTGAGCGCCCGCACTCGACCGACCTCGGACCGTGGTTCGACGTGTGTCGTCCCGCGTGCTGCGAGAACATCCGTGCGGGGTTCAAGCCCGCCGCGGCGGGGGTCGCCCCGTGACTCGACTCTAGGATTGGGCCATGCGCATCCATATCGCGACCGACCACGCCGGCCTCGAGTTCTCCACGCAGCTCATGCACCACCTCGCTGAGGCGGGACACGACGTCGTGGACCACGGACCCCTCGAGTACGAACCGCTCGATGACTATCCGTCCTTCTGCATCCGTGCCGCCCAGGCCGTCGTGCGCGACCAGGCCGCCGGCATCGAGGCTCTCGGTGTCGTCTTCGGCGGCTCGGGCAACGGCGAGCAGATCGCCGCGAACAAGGTGCACGGCATCCGTGCCGCCCTGGTCTGGAACATCGCGACCGCCGAACTGGCCCGCGAGCACAACGACGCCAACGTGATCTCGATCGGTGCCCGCCAGCACACGTTCGAGGAGGCGGCATCCTTCATCGACCGCTTCATCGCCACGCCGTTCTCCGGTGAGGAGCGCCACGTGCGCCGCATCGCGCAGATCGCCGCGTTCGAGGCGGACGGCTCGCTCGAGCCCGACCCGCGGGTGCTCGTGGCGCGCGGCGGCGAGGACGTCGATCAGATCGACCCCGAGGCAGGCTGATGCCGGAGGGCCATTCCGTCCACCGGATCGCCCGCCAATTCGACCGCAACTTCGTCGGTCGGCAGGTCGCGGCATCCAGTCCGCAGGGGCGGTTCGTCGAGGGCGCGGCGATGATCGACGGCACGAGCGCGACCGCTGTCCGCGCGGTCGGCAAGCAGATGTTCCTCGAGTTCGAGGACGACCTGTGGCTGCGCGTGCATCTGGGCATGTACGGCGCCTGGGACTTCGCCGGCGAGATCCTCGTGGACCCGACGATCGCTTCGGCGAACGGGCGGATGGGGCAGACCAACCAGCGCGGCACGGATGAGGCCGCGATCCTGGATGCTGCGGGCGAGAACTCGCTGAGCTCGATCGGTGCTCCGCGGCGCACACGCGTGCACGTGCGCATGTCCGAGCAGACCACCGGTCTTGCCGGCGATGACCTGGAATGGCCGCCGCCGGTCGTCGGTCAGGTGCGGCTGCGGCTGATGACCGACTCCACCTGTGCGGACCTGCGCGGTCCGACCTCGTGCGAATTGCAGACGCCCGACGAGGTCGCCGCGACGATCGCCAAGCTCGGTCCAGACCCGCTGGTGGACGACATCGCCGAGGGCGAGGAGCGCTTCACCGCCGTGGTGCGGCGCAAGCCCACCCCGATCGGGCTGCTGCTGATGGACCAGAGCGTCGTCAGCGGAATCGGCAACGTCTATCGGGCCGAACTGCTGTTCCGCGCGCGCCAGAACCCGCACACTCCGGGCAAGCAGGTGCGCGAGGAGGTCGTGCGCGAGCTGTGGCGCGACTGGGTGCGGCTGTTGTCGATCGGCGTCGAGACCGGCCAGATGATGACGATGGACGACCTGGATCCGACCGCTTACCGCAAGGCGATGGCGCACCGCGACGACCGGCACTGGGTGTACCACCGCGCCGGGCTGCCGTGCCGGATCTGCGGCACCGAGATCGTGCTGGAGGAGATGGGCGCCCGCAAGCTCTATTGGTGTCCCTCCTGTCAGGCCTGAGCCGAGGCGAACACTCGTAGGCTGAACCCATGCGTCAGAACCCTTCCTTTGCGATGACGGATGTCGCGGAGCTGCGTCGACTGATCGACCTCAACCCGTGGGTGACCCTGGTGAGTGCGACCGATGACGGGCTTGTCGCGTCCCACTACGCCGTGCTGCTGGACGCCGACCGCGACGACCTGACGATCGTCGGCCACGTCGGCAAGCCGGACGACCTCGTTCACGGACTCGGCGAGCGCGAGCTGCTCGTCGTCGTGCAGGGACCGCACGGGTACGTGTCGCCCGGCTGGTACGGCGATGTCGCGGCCGTGCCCACCTGGAACTTCATCTCGGCCCACCTGACCGGCGTCCCCGAGGTCCTCGCCCCTGAGGAGAACCTGCGCGTGCTCGAGCGTCTGGTGGAGCGGTTCGAGAAGCCCATGCCGGAGCCGCGCCTGATGTGGCAGGCGCCTAACGACCCCGCGTTCGTGGAGCGGCTGGAACGGGGGACCGTCGGGTTCCGCCTCACGCCCACCAAGGTCGTCGCCAAGCGCAAGCTCAGTCAGAACAAGACCCCGGAGGTCATCGAGACCGTGATCGCCCAGCTCTCCGCCGAAGGGCCGCACGCCAACCCGGCGCTCGCCGCCGAGATGCGTCGCGCCGAGGACGCGCGAGTGCGTCCGTGAGCGGGATCGGCGCCCAGATCGGCACGATCACCCGGACACGCATCGCCGGCGCCGGGCGGGAGTTCCTGCCCGACGGTGACACCGTCTACGACGTCTTCCTCGACGGCGGGGTCATCGCCGACATCGCGCCCGCGGGAGCGATCCGCCCACGCGGCGAGGTCGTCGACGCCGACGGCACCTGGCTCATCCCCGGCCTGTGGGATCACCACGTCCACGTCGTGCAGTGGGCGCTGTCGGCCCAGCGCATGCCGCTGGGCGAGGCCACGTCGGCCGCCCATGCCGCGCGCATCATGGCGGACGCACCTGTCCTGCCCGACGGGCGGCGCATCGGCACGGGTTTCCGCGATGCGTTCTGGAGCGACATCCCGACGCTGGATCTGCTCGATGCCGCCACCGGCGACATTCCGACGTACCTGATCAACGCGGACGTGCACAGCGTATGGCTCAACACAGCGGCCCTGCGCCGTGAGGGACATGAGCGCGATGCGAGTGGTCTGCTGCGCGAGGAGCCGGCGTTCGAGATCTCGCGGCGCCTCAATGCCGTCGATCCGGTCATCGGCGATGCGCTCGTGGCGAAGACGGCGCAGGATGCCGCGACCCGCGGTGTGGTGGGGCTCGTCGACTTCGACATGGCCTGGAACGAGGAGTCCTGGGCGCGGCGACTGGCCTCGGGCTTCGATGCGCTCCGGGTCGAGTTCGGCATCTACCCCGAGTACCTCCCGCGCGCCCTCGCCGCCGGACTGCGCACGGGTGATCCGGTGCGCGGCTCCGAACTCGCGCGCGTCGGATCGCTCAAGGTCATCACCGACGGATCACTCGGCACGCGGACCGCGGCCTGCTCGCACGCATACCCGGACGACCCCGCGAACCGGGGGATGCTGACGGTGGCGCCCGAGCGACTGCTCGCCCTGATGACGGACGCGACGGCGGGCGGGCTGGCGTGCGCCATCCACGCCATCGGCGACGTCGCGAACTCGCACGCGCTCGATGCCTTTGCCGCGACCGGCGCGTGGGGCACCATCGAACACGCGCAGCTCGTCGCACATGTCGACATCCCGCGATTCGCCCGGCTGGGCATCGGGGCCAGCGTGCAGCCGGAGCACGCGGTCGATGACCGTGACCTGACCGACACGGTGTGGGCGGAGCAGACCGGACTCCCGTATCCCCTGCGAGCGCTCGCCGACACCGGCGCCAACCTGCTGTTCGGCTCGGATGCACCCGTCTCGCCCTTGGATCCCTGGGCGGCGATCGCGGCAGCGGTGTTCCGCACGCGCGATGGACGCGAAGCCTGGCAGCCGGAGCAGGGCGTGGACGTGGCGACCGCGCTCGCGGCCTCGACGTACGGCGGGTCCACCGCCGGGGCGCGCATCGAACCCGGCGCGCTCGCCGACCTGGCTCTGTGCGACCGCGATCCGCTGACGGCGACCGAGCCCGAGATGCGGGACATGGCCGTGGTGGCGACGCTGCTCGGCGGGCGGCTCACGCACCGCGCGTAGGGGGTTATCCCCCCGGTCGTCTCGGTAGGCGGTCGGATGCCGCAGGGCCGGCGTTTTCGCGACGCTGGAACGGTGACATCGACACCCGACTTCCCCGCCGCGCCGACGGCGCCGCCACGCACGCCTGTGCGTCCGCCGCGCCGCCGCGGTGCGCTGATCGCGATGCTCATCGCCCTCCCGATCGTGCTGCTGGTGGTCGTCGTCGGCATCCTGATCGCGGTGTTCGTACCGTTCGGGCGCCCCACACCGCCGGCCACCGGCGCCGTCGAGTTCACCCAGCCGATGCCGATCCCGCCGCTGGCCGAGTCCCGCGTCGAGGACGGCGTGCGGGTGTTCACGCTGGAGGCCCAGACGGGGACCACCGACTTCGTGCCGGAGGGGAGCACGCCGACCCTCGGGTACAACGGTTCCTATCTCGGGCCGACACTCGTGGCCCAGCGCGGGGAGACCGTGCGTGTCGATGTCGGCAACAGCCTCGACGAGAGCACGACGGTCCACTGGCACGGGATGCACCTGCCCGCCGCCATGGACGGCGGCCCGCACAACCCGATCGCGCCGGGGGACACCTGGCACCCGGAGTGGGCCATCGATCAGCCCGCCGCGACGCTCTGGTACCACCCGCACCTGCACGAGCGCACGCGCGCACAGGTGGACGCCGGACTGGCGGGCATGTTCCTGCTCCGTGACGACACGGAGAGCGCCTTGGCTCTGCCGTGCACCTACGGGGTCGACGACTTCCCTGTGATCGTGCAGGACCGCAGCTTCGGCACCGACGGCGCGTTCTCGGGTGGATTGGGCACGCAGTTTGACGGGGCGCTCGGTGACACGATCCTCGTGAACGGTGCGACGACACCGTATCTCGACGTGTCGACGGAGAAGGTGCGGCTCCGGCTGCTGAACGGCTCCAGCGCGCGCATGTACGACTTCGCGCTCGCCGACGGCCGTGACTTCGACCTCATCGCGACCGACGGCGGACTGCTGAGCGCACCGGTGCCGACCGACCGGGTGCCCCTGTCACCGGGGGAGCGAGCCGAGATCATCGTGACGCTGCGACCCGGCGAGACGGTCGCGATGCGATCGCTCGCCCCGGACCCTGCACTGAACGCCGGGTCGGCGGCCTTCGACGTCTTCGAACTTCGTGCCGCGGCATCCCTTGCTCGCTCTGCGGAACTGCCGACCGTGCTCGCCGACGTGCCCGCCCCGGATCTGAGCGACATCGCCCAGGAGCGCAACTTCGTGATGTCGGGTCACAACATCAACGACCGGCAGATGGAGATGAATCGCGTCGACTTCGTCGCGACGGTCGACACGAGCGAACTGTGGACGGTGCGGAACGAGAATCCGCTGCCGCACTCGTTCCACGTGCACGACACGCAATTCCGGGTCGTCAGTATCGATGGCCAAGCACCCCCGGCGCGCCTGGCGGGCTGGAAGGACACGATCGCGCTCGAGTCGCAGCGCGAGTATCGGCTGCTCGTCCGCTTCGAGGACTACGCGGATCCGACCACGCCGTATATGTACCACTGCCACCTCTTGTGGCATGAAGACCAGGGCATGATGGGACAGTTCCTGGTCGTCCAGCCGGGCCAGCAGCCCGCCCTGAACCGTATCGAGGGAGACGACGATGACAATCACGGCCACTGAGACCCGCCCGACCGGGTGGAGGTCCTACGGCGAACTGTGGAAGCGCACGCCCGGCAGCGCCGCCTACCTGCTGCTGGTCTTCGCGCTGGCGATGATCAGCGTAAGCGTGCTCGCATCGCTGTTCTGGGCGGGCGTCGGCATGCTCGTCATCATCGTGGGTCTGCCCATCGTGGTGCTCTCTCTGCTCATCGCCCGCGGCTTCGGCATCGCCGACCGATTCCTCCTGCTGCTGACCGGTCTGCCGCCCATCAGCGAGCCGGAATGGAACCACGACACGCCCGACAAGACCGGGTTCTGGATGACGCTCACCCGCCCGGTGCGCACTGCGCGTTACTGGTGGTCGCTGCTGCACGGCATGATCGTCAGCCCGATCGTGAGCACCGTCACGTTCACGCTGACGGTCGTCTGGCTCAGCGTCGGGCTCGGTGGGCTCACCTACTGGTTCTGGGGTGCCTTCCTCCCGCGGGGCGACATCGCGGGGCGCGACGGCGACTGGGGAGTGTATGTCGCCGACGCACTTCCGTGGCTGTTCGGCGGCTGGTCGTCGTGGGCGGTCGAGGTCGTGCTGTACCTCGTGGCCGGTGTGATCTTCACCGTGACCATGCCGTGGGTGCTCGGCGGGCTGGCCCGCGTGCACCACGCGATCGCCGCAGCCATGCTCGGTCGTTCGCGCTCCGATGACCTCGCCGTCGAGGTGCGGGCCGAGGCGAGGGCCAGAAGCGCCGCCGTGCACGCCGAGGACGTCGCCCTGCGCCGCCTGGAGCGCGACATCCACGACGGTCCGCAGCAGCGTCTCGTGCGTCTGCAGATGGACCTGGCCGCCCTCGAGCGGCGCGCGGAGTCGGGAGACGCGGATGCCGCGGCCGGCCTCGCCCGCGATGCGCGTACCCACGCCAAGGCCGCGCTCGACGAACTGCGTGCCCTCTCCAGCGGGGTCGCTCCGCCGCTGCTGCAGGACCGTGGGCTCACCGCGGCGCTGAGCAGCCTCGCAGAGCTCGCCGGCCTGCCCGTGCAGGCCGACCTCGACCCGGAGATCGATGAGGCCGTCAGCCCGGAGATCGCCCGCACGGTGTACTTCACCGTGGCGGAGCTGCTCACCAACGCCGTGAAGCACTCCGGGGCCACCGCGGCGACGGTCAAGGCCTCGCTCCGCCGCTCCGAGACCGGCGTGCCCGAGATGCTCGATGTGTGGGTCGTGGACAACGGTCGCGGCGGTGCGCACATGGCGCCCGGGCACGGTCTCGAGGGCTTGCGCGACCGCATCCTCGGTCTGCGCGGCGTGCTGAAGGTGGAGAGCCCGCTCGGCGGACCGACCACCGTCGGCGCCCACGTGCCACTGCCGACCGCCGGATGAGCGACACCTATTCTGGGGGGATGACCGTGCCGGAGCATCCCCTCAGAGTCGTCCTCGTCGAGGACTCGGTGCTGCTGCGCGAAGGGCTGATCCGACTCTTCGACGAGGCCGGCTATGTCACGGCCGGGGCGTTCGGCGACGCCGAGGACATCCTCGAGCGCGTGCGTGACGCCCGAGCGGATGTCGCGATCCTCGACGTGCGGCTGCCGCCCTCGTTCCGCGACGAGGGCATCCGGGCGGCACTGCAGCTGCGCGCGGAGGCGCCCGACATCGGCATCCTCGTGCTCAGCCAGTACGTCGAAGGCGTGTACGCGCGAGAGCTGCTCGCCGGGGGAGAGGGCGGGGTCGGCTACCTCCTCAAAGACCGCGTCACGTCACTCGAGGAGTTCACCGACGCCGTGCGACGGGTGCAGGAGGGCGGCACGGTCCTGGATCCGCTGGTGGTGCGGCAGCTGCTGGCCGCACGGCCCGATCCGCTGTCGGCGCTGACCCCGCGCGAGCGCGACGTGATCGAGCTCATGGCCGAGGGATGCAGCAACGCGACGATCGCGGCCCGGCTGTTCATCGGCGTCGGTGCGGTGGAGAAGAACGTGAGCTCGATCTTCCAGAAGTTCGGCCTCGAGGAGTCCGGCTCCGATCACCGGCGGGTCCTCGCAGTCCTCGCGTTCCTGCAGCGCTCCTGACGGCCGAGCATTCCCGGTCTCAGAGCCGGGGGCGGCTCGCCGGCAGCACGGACCGGAGAGGCCTATCGGGTGACTCGCTCGCCCCGACCGTGCACCGGTCTGGCGTTCGCTGGGGGCTCTCCGACCTCGTGGACGGTGTGGCCGACGCACGCCGTCTTGGTCACGCTGGCTCGCTCGATGCGTGACACCGTGAACCAGCGCATCGCGTCGCGCAGTCGGCACCACCCGACGAGGTACCACTGGCCGTTCGTGGAGGCGAACAGCACGGGTTCGACGTCCCGGGTGGTCGTGACGCCGTCTCCCGATGTGTAGCGCATGCGGATCACGCGCTGCTCGGCCATCGCCTCTTCCAGTGCCGACCTGATCGCGCGCGAAGAGGATGAGGGGACCGCGTTGACCCAGACCCGGCCGGCCAGATCTTCGGCTCTCGCTCGGGTTCTGGGGTCGAGAACGTCCAGGATCTTCTGGATGCCGGCCGTTGCCAGATCGGCGTAGGGGGCATCGGGTGCAGCGGACACGGCCGACATGAGCGCGACGGCCTGCGCGGGAGACAGGCTGACAGGCGGCAGGGATGCACCGATGGCCAATCCGTAGCCGCCGCCCGGACCGGGACGCGACCATATCGGCGCGCCGCTGTTCTCGAGCGCCGCGAGGTCTCTCTTGACTGTGCGCACGGATACGCCGAACTCTCTCGCCAGCCGCTCGGCGGAGCATCCCCGTGATCCGTTCCGGCGCAGCATCTCGGACAGGGCATGGAGTCGTTCTGCTCGCTTCACCGTTCAGCCCGCAGCAAATTCATGACACAAATAGTGACATACACCTGCCCGGACCGCCCACGAAGCTAGTGACATGACCAGTACTACGAGCAGTCCGACCGTCATCCTCATCGCCGGCCACTGGCTGGGCGCGTGGGCGTGGGACGAAGTCCTTGAACACCTGAACACCCACCACTCTCGCGCCATCGCGATCACGCTGCCCGGTCTCGATGGGGACGATCCCGAGCGTGCAGAGAAGACTCTCGACGATCAAGCCGCAGCAATCCTCGACGGTCTCACTCGGCTCCGGGTTCCCGGGGATCAGCCCGCGATCGTCGTCGCTCACAGTGGGGCCAACGCCCCCGTCAGCCTCGTCCTTGACCGGCACCCCGAGCTTGTTCGTCGGGTGATGTGGGTCGACTCCGGCCCTGTGGCGACGGGAAGCGTCTTCGCCCCAGATCTCCCGGAGGGGGTGGAGGAGGTTCCGCTGCCGCCCTTCGACGTCCTCGGACAACAGGCGAGCCTCGAAGGCCTGAGCGCAGAGATCCTCGAGCGTTTTCGGGCCCGGGCCGTCCCCGAGCCCGGCCCCGTGCTTCGTCAGCCCGTCGAACTCACGAACGACGCTCGCCGCAAAGTCCGGACCACCCTGGTGTGCTGCTCGATCCCGAGCGCGCAGGTGCTCGAGCTGTCCCGTGCAGGCCACGCCATGTTCGCCGAAGTCGCGAACCTCGAGCACCTCGACGTCATCGATCTCCCGACCGGCCATTGGCCCATGTGGAGCCGTCCCGGCGACCTCGCCAACGTCATTCAGTCGGCGGCTTCTCGAGCCGACTGAGCTGTACGCCAAAACCTACGCCGTGCAGTTGGCGGTCCGAACAGGGGAATCGGAGCTCTTGCGCAATAGATTCGGCCCATGATCCCCGTCATCCTGGACACCGACCTCGGCACCGACATCGACGATCACTGGGCTGTGGCGATGATCCTCGGATGCCCGGAGCTCGACGTGCGCCTGATCACCACGGCGTCCGGAGACACGACGTACCGCGCGCAGCTGCTCGCCGGCATCCTCAGTGCGGCTGGTCGCACCGACATCCCGATCGGGATCGGTCCGGCGACGGCGCTGCCCGAGGGAATCCCCGTGCAGACGATCCCGGCGGGCGCGGCGGCCATGCCGCTGTCCGCGTACGAGGGCATCGCGCATGAGGACGGCGTCGCGGCCATCATCGACACGATCATGGCGAGCCCGGAGCCGGTGACGCTGATCGCGATCGGACCCCTGACGAACGTGGCGGCCGCTGTGGTCCGCGAGCCGGCGATCACGTCGCGGTCCCGTGTGATCAGCATGGCCGCCTATCTGCGCGGCGGGGTCTTCTCCGGCGTGGACGGACCGCAGAAGGAGTACAACGTCATCCTCGATGTCCCGGCTTTCCGGACACTCCTCGCATCCGAGTGGGACCTCACCCTGACGCCGGTAGACAGCTGCGGGGACATCGAGCTCCAGGGGGAGCGGTTCGCACGCATCCGCGACTCCCGTAGCCCGCTGCTGCAGCTCGTGATGCGCGACTACCGGGAGTGGTGGGGCGAGTTCCCGACCGCTTCGACCGTCATCTCCTCGCCGGAGGAGCTCACCTCGGTGCTCTTCGACACACTCGCCGTCTATCTCGCATACCGCCACGACGCCGCAGACATCGTGGACCTGGCTCTCGTGGTGGACGAGGACGGGGTCGTGGCGGAAGCCTCGGAGGGCCGCACGGCGCACGTCGCCATCGGATGGCGCGACTACGACGGCTTCCTCGATCACTTGGTCGAACGGCTCGAGGCTGCTGCGGAGGCGAGCTCGATGAGCGAGGTCGCCCGCGGCTAGGGGGATGGTGCCCACACTGGGAGTACCCCCGCGCAGATCGATCAGCGGAGGGGGTTGACAGGCGCGCTCGCCGCTCATAATCTACAACCAAATGGTTGTAGAACTTGAACTCAGCGACGACGAGGTGGACCGGATCTTCCGGGCCCTCGCCGACGCGACGCGGCGTGACATCCTGCGCCGCACGATCGAGGCCGAGCAGTCGGTCTCGACGCTCGCCGCTGCGTACGACATGTCGTTCGCGGCGGTGCAGAAGCACGTCGCCGTGCTGGAGGCCGCCCGCCTGATCATCAAGCGGGCCGAGGGAAGAGAGCGACTCGTGCGCACCGATCCCGCCATGATCGCCCGGGCGCAGTTGCTGCTCGAGCGCTACCAGGACCTCTGGCGTCACCGCATCCGTCGCATCGACGAGATCCTCGCCGAGCCGGTCGAGACGCCAGATCCGAAACCTGACACCCCAGGAGGAAGCCATGCCCGTGACTGAGATCATCAGTGACCCCGCGACACTGACGATGAACATCCACGCCGAGTTCGACGCATCCGTCGATCGCGTGTGGTCTGTCTTCACCGATCCGCGCCAGCTCGAGCGGTTCTGGGGCCCTCCCGGGTGGCCCGCCACCTTCACGCGGTTCGACTTCACGCCCGGAGGGCTCGCCCAGTACTCGATGACGGGGCCGGACGGCGAGACGCACCACGCCCGCTGGGAGTTCCTCCGTATCGACGCTCCCGACTCCTTCGAGGTGCTCGACGGCTTTGCGGACGAGGCGGGGGAGCTGCTCACCGAGATGCCGCCCATGCGCATGGTGTTCTCGTTCGTCGACGAGGGTGCTCGCACACGGCTTCACGGCGTCACGCACTTCGAGTCGCTCGAGGCGCTCGAGCAGTCCGTCGCGATGGGCATGGTCGAGGGCACCCGGATGGCGATGTCGCAGCTCGACACCGTGCTGCAGAGCCTGCGCGACTATGCCCAGGGCAAGGGCACGCGGCTCGAGGTGCTCGACGACCAGCACGTGCGCATCACGCGTCTGGTCGAAGGATCGCGCGACCTCGTCTGGCGTGCGCACACAGAGCCCGACCTGCTCCGCCAATGGCTGCTCGGACCTGACGGCTGGCGAATGACGGTGTGCGAAGTCGACCCGGCGGTCGGCGGACACTACCGCTATGCGTGGGAGCCGGTCGACGGCACGGAGGGTCAGGCATTCGGATTCGATGGCGAGAACCTCGTCATGGATGGGCCGCGTCGCAGCGTCACGACCGAGCACATGACCGGCACCGACTACCCGTCGACGACGAACGACCTGCAGCTCTTCGAAGAGGACGGCGCGACGCTGCTCACGCTGCTCATCGAGTACCCGGATGCCGCGACCCGCGACATCGTGCTCGCCACAGGCATGCTCGACGGCATGGAAACCAGCTACGAGCGCCTTGAGCGCGAGGTGCTCGCCTCCGTGTGAGGTGGGCGCGAGAAAGGGAAGAACATGACGGAAATGACCATCACCACGCACGTGGTGGGCGAAGGCGACGACGCGATCACCTACGACGTTCACGGAGACCTCGCCGACGCGACGGCGGAGCGACCGGCGCTGTTCCTCTTCGGGGCGCCGATGGATGCCACGGGCTTCCAGGTACTGGCCGCACACTTCAGCGACCGGCCGGTGGTGACCTACGACCCGCGCGGCGCGGGACGCAATCCCGTCGGGACGGCCGACATCACCGCCGAACAGCACGCCGAAGATCTGCACCGGGTGATCTCCGCCCTCGGCGTCGGGCCGGTCGACGCGTTCGGCAGCAGCGGCGGTGCGGTGACCCTGCTGGCGCTGGCCGCCGCGCACCCGGAGGATGTGCGCAAGGTGGTGGCACACGAACCGCCCAGCGCGCCCGAGCTGCCCGATGCGGACACGGTGCTCGCGGTTGTGGCAGACATGAAGCGGACCTATGCCGAGCAGGGCGATGGCGCGGCGATGGCGAAGTTCATCGGGTTCGTGATGTTCGACGGGCCCGTGCCGGACGACTACCTCGACCAGCCCGCCCCCGATCCGGCGATGTTCGGCATGTCGGGCGACGACGACGGCTCGCGCACCAATCCGCTCATGCGCAACATGCCGTCGATCCTCGCCTACCGCCCGGATATCGCGGCCCTACGCGCTCTC
Source organism: Microbacterium sp. Root61 (assembly GCF_001427525.1). NCBI lineage: Bacteria > Bacillati > Actinomycetota > Actinomycetes > Micrococcales > Microbacteriaceae > Microbacterium > Microbacterium sp. Root61. Next base: position 328,627 of record NZ_LMGU01000001.1, read on the forward strand.
GGCGACCGGCTCGTGCTGGCTGCGGGCGTCGAGTCGGGCGAAACGATGGCGGCGCGCGGAGCGCGAGCGATCGCAGCGGCCGTCGGCATCCCCGCGACGGAGTTCCCGAGCAATCACGGCGGCTTCACCGTCCAGCCGGGATTCCCCAGCGACCCCGACGGGTTCGCCGCGCGACTTCGCGACGTGCTCGCCTGAACGACAAAGCCTGAACGACGAAGCCCCCGCCGGATCGGCGGGGGCTTCGTCTGTGCAATGACTATTCGGCGAGGTGCGCGACGAGGAACCAGCGGTCCTTCTCGAGGCCGCGCATGATCTCGATCGCCACGTCCTGGCTCGTGAGGTCGACCTCATCCAGGCCGTCGACGGCGGCTTTGACATCCACGAGCACGGCGTCGATGTCGGCGATGATGTCGCGGACCATGACGTCCCACTGCGTGAAGCCGGCACGCACGGCGCTCTTGCCGGCCTTCTCAGCGACGGTGGAGAGGCGTGCGTCGATCGGCAGGCCGAGGGCGACGATGCGCTCCGCGGCGGTGTCCGACCAGTCCTGGGCATGCGTGACGACCGAGTCGAGCAGCTCGTGGATCGCGATGAAGTTCGCGCCACGGACGTTCCAGTGCGCCTGCTTGCCGTTGACGACGAGCGCCTGGAGTCCGATGACGACGGGCGCGAGGAACTGCGCTGAACCTGCGGCGACCGTCGGGTCTGCCGTGGTGGCGGGAATGGTCTGTGACTTCGTCATTGTTCGTCCTCCGTGGTGTGCGGGTGATGTCTGCAGGAACAACGCTACTCAGGCCGTCGCATTCCGCAAGCAAGCTGAGGCTCGGCTAAATCGCGCTCGGAGGTGCCGTGAATGCCAGGATGGAGCCGCTCAGCGACTACCGTCGAGGGGTGCCTTCTGCCGATCATGACCTCGGACCGCAGCATCTCTCGGAGCCCCGCCGCCGTGTGCGCCGCGAGCCGCTGGATCGATCCCCGGAACACGCCGAACCGGCACGCTTCCTGCCGCACGTGCAGGGGCTGCGCGCGATCGCCGTGCTCCTGGTCGTGCTCTACCACTTCTGGCCCGGGCGCCTCCCGGGCGGCTACGTCGGTGTCGACGTCTTCTTCGTCATCTCCGGGTTCCTGATCACGTCACACCTGATGCGCGAGCTGACCGCCACTGGCACGGTGCGGCTCGGCCAGTTCTGGGCGCGGCGCGCCCGACGCCTGCTGCCGGCATCCCTCCTCGTCCTCCTCTTCTGCGCGATCGTGGCGGGCTCGCCGTACCTCTCGCCGCTCTCTGCTTTGCCGAACGAGGTGCGCGAGATCATCGCGTCGACCTTCTACGTCGAGAACTGGTTCCTCGCGCTCAACTCGGCCGACTACCTGAACAACTCCGGCGACCCGACCACCGTCCAGCACTACTGGTCGCTGTCGCTCGAGGAGCAGTTCTACGTGATGTGGCCGCTGATCATGCTGCTGGCGGCATGGATCGCGGTGAAGTACTTCAAGGGCGGGCTGCGCCGCGCCGTCATCGTCGCCATCGGCGTCGTGACCGTGGCATCCTTCATCTTCTGCGTCGTCTTCACGCTGACCGACCCGGCACCGGCGTACTTCGTGACGTTCGGCCGCATGTGGCAGTTCGGCGTCGGGGCACTGGTGGCCCTGATCCCGATGCTGCGGATCAGCAACGCGATCGGCAGCTTCGTGCTCGGCTGGGCGGGCATCGTCGGGCTCGTGTACACGGCATTCACCTTTGACGGACAGACGACCTTCCCCGGCTACGCGGCAGCGTTGCCGACGCTGTCTGCGGCGGCGATCCTGATGGCCTCGAACACGCAGCGCTGGTGGTACCCGACGCGCTTCCTGTCGATCCGTCCGATGCAGTTCACCGGCGACATCTCGTACTCGCTGTACCTGTGGCACTGGCCGCTGATCATCATCGCGCCGTCGGTGCCGTTCTGGGGCCTCACGATCTACCACCGCGTCGCACTGCTGGCGATCTGCTTCGTGCTGGCGTGGCTCACGAAGAAGTTCGTCGAAGATCCGATGCGCGGCTGGAAGGTGCTCACCTCCCGGCCCGCCAAGGTCACCCTGTGGGCATCCTTGGCAGCGATGCTGGTCGTGGCAGGCACCGCGGGTGCGGCGTGGGCGATCAACGCCCCGGCCTACCGCGCCGGCGAGCAGGCGTTGTCGCAGCTGCGCACCGACCCGCCGCCGTGCTTCGGTGCGGCGGTCGTGCTCGACGCGGACTGCGCCGGCACCGACTTCGGCGACGAGATCCTGCCGGCGCCGGGTTTCGCCGGCATCGACCGGCCCGAGGACGCGCAGTGCTTCGTGCAGCTGAACGACTCGCGGCCCGTGTCGTGCGAATTCGGTTCGGACGCCGACGACGCACCCCGCATCGCGCTGGTCGGCGACAGTCACGCGTACCAGCTGCTCTCCACCTTCGAGCGGATGGCGGATGAGAACGGCTGGCACCTGACGACGTACTTCAAGGGCGCGTGTCCCTGGAACACGACGCCGCTGTCCACGCCCGGAGCGTTCGGTGCGGCGTGCACCGAGTGGCGCGACGGCGTGACCCGCTCGATGCAGGATCGCGACTTCGACGCCGTGTTCACGGCTGCGATCGCGACGACCCCGTACTCCTCTGCCGGCTTCGACTCGTCATACGACGCGGCCGTCGCGGGCTATCAGGATGCGTGGAGCGAGGTGCTCGATCGCGGCATCCCCGTCATCACCGTCGTGGACAACCCCGTGTGGGAGACCGATCCGAACAAATGCCTGCGCACGCGCGACATGAGCGCGTGCGACGGTCCCCGCAGCGAGCTGCTCGTCGAGAACGACCCGCTGCGCGCCGCCGCGGCCGGCCTCGACGGCGTGACCCTGCTCGACTTCACCGACGTGTTCTGCGACGACAGTTCGTGCTTCCCCGTGGTGGGGGGCGCGAACGTCTATCGCGACCAGGACCACCTCACGGTGACCTTCGTCGACACCCTCGTGCCGCAGTACACCGCGGCCATCGAGGCGGCATTGGCGGCCGCTCGGCAATAGGGTCGGAGCATGACGATTGCCGAAGGCGCTTCCGTACTGTCCGTCGCGGGCAAGACCCCCGACATCCATCCCACCGCGTTCGTCGCGACCGGGGGGAGGGTGATCGGAGCGGTCACCCTCGGCGAGGGCGCGAGCGTCTGGTACAACGCCGTCCTGCGCGGGGACAGCGACACGATCACCATCGGCGCCGGCAGCAACCTGCAGGACAACGTCGCGGTCCATGTCGACATGGGGCAGCCCGTCGTCATCGGCGAGAACGTCTCGGTCGGGCACAACGCCGTTGTGCACGGTTGCACGATCGGGGACGGCACCCTGATCGGGATGGGGAGCGTTATCCTCTCCGGTGCCGTGATCGGTTCGGGATGCCTCGTGGCCGGCGGCGCGGTCGTGCTTGAGGGCACCGTGGTTCCCGACGGCTCGCTCGTGGCCGGTGTGCCGGCGAAGGTGCGCCGCGAACTCACCGAGGAGGAGCGCGCCGGCATCCGCCGCAACGCCGCCACCTATCGGGCGCACCTGTCCACCCACGTCAATGCGGTGTCGGTGGGCTGAACGAGGCCGATCATGCGCATCGAGACGCTGCAGCCGGACGAGGTCTTCGTCTTCGGCTCGAACGCGTCCGGTGCCCACGGCGGTGGCGCGGCGCTGTTCGCCTACGAGTGCTTCGGCGCGGTGTGGGGACAGTCCGAGGGGCTGCAGGGGCAGTCGTACGGCATCGACACGATGTCGGGGCTCGAGGTCTTCCGCGAGCAGGCGCGACGGTTCGTCGACTTCGCGGCGCAGCATCCGGAACTTCGATTCGTCATGACCGAGGTCGGCTGCGGCATCGCGGGTTACACGCCTGCGCAGGTCGCCGGGTTCTTCGCGGACGCACCGCCGAATGTGGTGCTGCCGGAGTCTTTCGTGGACGTGCTGGGGGCGGGCTGATGCAGGCCTGGAGCTGGGAAGCGACAGCGACGCTGATCCAGGCGGTGGCGACCGTGATCGCCCTCGCGGGCGTCGCGCTCACGTTCTACCTGTCGCTGCGTGCGGAACGACGTGAGCGCGAGCGCACCCAGCAGGAGGCGGAGCGTGCCCGAGCCGGGGCCGAGCGGGCGGAACACGCGGCGGCGCTGGGAATCGACGCGCTGACTCGCATCGCGGAGAGCATCGAAGGGCTCGAGCGGAGGCGCGCCGAGTATGGTTTTCTCGCACAGCGGGCGGGGAAGGCAGCCTGGTCACTGACGCACGACGCGGGCGACGTCTATCGGCTGACGAACACCGGTGACGCCGTCGCCTATGCGACGACGGTGTCGACGGATGCCTCGGTAATCACGCCGGACGGACTGCCCGCGTCACTCGACGTGCCTCCGGGTGAGGGCGCCGCGTTCCGCGCGGAGATCGGGCCGTTGACGACCGACGCGACCGTCACCGTCGTGTGGGCGGAGTCGCCGCAGGACGAGTCGTCGCGCCGGTCGTGGCGTTACCCGCTGCCCGAGGCATCGCCGCACTAGCCGGTCTGCGCGGGCGGGTGGTGCTCGCCGCGGTGGATCTCGAAGACCTTCGCGCCATGCGGGCCGGGAACGTCGACGATCGGCTTGTCGTCCATGAAAAGACGGATGAGGTGCGCGAGCTCGTGCGGATGGCTGAAGTTGATCGCGTGCGCGGCGCCCTCGAGTACGACGATCAGGACGTGGTTCGGATCCTGCGCGGCGACTTCCTGGACGCGCGTCGGGTGGGGGAGCAGCGGATCCCGGGTGCCGAGGACGACGAGGGTGGGAACCTTCAGCTCCATCAGGCGCTGCAGCGTCGGGTACTGCGTGAGCGCCTTGAACATCTTGAAGGTGCTCGGGACCCCGAAGCGCAGGTAGTCGGGCGTGGCGACGGAGATCATCTTGATCGGCTCGCGCCCGCCGTCCTTGGACAGCTGGCCGATCGCCCGCCGCAGCGGCTGGTTGTGGATGCCTCCGGCGGGGGAGACGAGGATGGCGCGCTCGAGGCGCTCGGGAAAATGATGCGCGAACTCGAGGATGACAGGGCAGCCCATCGAGTTACCGACGAGACTCGTCTTCTCGATCCCGCGGTCGTCGAGGAACCGTGCCGCGGCGTGCGCGAGATCCGGGATGTCGAGCGCGACACCGGCCTTTCCGCTGCGGCCGAATCCCGGCAGATCCGGCACGAGTGTGTGGAACTCGTCCGCCAGCAGTTCGGCGGTCGGCAGCAGGTAGCGCCCGGACAGGCCGAAGCCGTGCAGGTGTGTGATCACACGCGCGTCGGGTGGATTGGCGGACTCCCGGTAGAAGATGTCGACTCCGTCGACCATGGTCCAGCGCTCGGCCAGTCCCGACGCCGGCGTGCGCGGATGCATCCGTGCACGATGGCGGTATGACGCCTTCTCGGCATTCTTGACCACCGCGAACCCCTTCCCGGATGGCGTGGCTCCATCTGGAAGTTCCCAGACGAGACCCGTGGTGTCAATACCAGCCGACGGTCGCGCGTGATGGATCACCCCAGGAGGGTGAAAGTGGGCGTGGGGGACTCCCGCCGGGTCACCAGCGACGGCCGTGCAGGCGCTCCTCGAGGACATGTGCGCACTCGGCCGTCATCGCCGCGTACTGTCGCCGTCGGCTGAGACCCTCGGCGGGCGAGTCGTCGTCAGGACGGTCGACCTCGGCGGTGGCGAAGGTGAGGGCAACGCTGGCGATCGGGTGGCCATGCGGATCGCGCACCACACTCGCGACCGAGGAGATGCCCGGGGTGACGTCGTCGTCCACGAAGCCGAACCCGAGGGTGCGCACCTGCCGCAGGATCCGCATCAGAGCGGACGGGCCGTTCGGTCCGGTGCCATGGCGCGTGGTGAACGCGCCCCTGTCCGGGTAGAGGGCGCGCACCTGGGCCGGAGGAAGCTCGGCGAGGATGGCGCGTCCGCTCGCTGTCAGGTGCGACGGGAGGCGGACGCCGACATCGGTGATCAGCGGCGACTGGGACGGATCGCGCACTTCGTCCAGATACAGCACGTCCCGTCCATGCAGGACGCAGACGTGGGCGCTGAACCGGGTCTGCTGCACGAGTCGGTTCAGGACCGGACGCCCCAGACGGGTGAGGGGCTGATGGTACGAGAATGCTGCGCCGAGTTCGAAGGCGGCGATCCCGAGCGCATACCGGTGCGTTCCGTCCAAGCGCACCAGGAAGCCCTCGTCGACGAGGATCTTCAGCAGCTGGTAGACGGTCGACCGGGGGAGTCCGGTCTCGTCGATGATGACGCTCGCGCCGGTGGGGCGCTGCATCCGGGAGAGGACACGCAGGATCGCCAAGGTCGCGCTCGCCGCCGGAGCCTTGGACTCGCTCATGTCACTCCGCTTCGCGATCGGGCGGGTCGCCCTGGGTCGATTCTAGAGCGCAGTCCGGGATCCCGGACACGGATTGCCCGGAACCCCCAAATCGAAACATCACCGAAACGAACCTCTCGCTTGACTGAGGAACACATGGAGTCAAGCGATGGAGTCATGGAAATGAAGCAGGATCTGAAGACTTACTGGGCCACCGGAGAACACGTGGAGTGGGACCGGCAGCTGCGCGAGTTCGGCTCGGCGGACGTGCCCGGAACGATCGTCCACGATGTGGTCGTGCCCGCCCGAGGGTTCCTCCGGGCCCGCGTCGTCGAGGCAGGCGATGTCATCCGCATCGTCAACGTGGCGGGCCAGCAGGTCATGGACGTCATGCTCTACGACGCCGACAACATCAAGAACGTGGCCTCGATGAGCAACACGATCTTGGCCGGAGGCACGAACAAGCTCACGACCGGTGTGACGGTCTACGCGAAGAACGGCCAGAAGCTCGCCACGGTCGGTCTGGACACCGCAGGCGTGGCGGCGGCGGACGGCGGCTACTGCAGCGACGCGGTGAACGAACTGCGCTACGGCATCGAGGGCAGCCCGAACTGCAAGCAGAACCTGGTCGCCTCGATGGCCGAGTATGGGATGACCCCCGACGATCTTGAAGAAGGATGCTTCACCGCTTTCCTCAAGCTCGAGCACGACCACGACGGGACAACCCGTCTCTACCCCTCGCCGAGCAAGCCGGGCGACGTCTTCGAGCTCATCGCCGAGCGACGCATCATCGTGTCCGCCTCGGCGTGCCCGTCCGAGCGCGCCGTCACCAACAACCACAACCCGACCCCCATGAAGGTCATCATCTACACCCCCGCAACGTCCTGACCCGCTCAGGAGAAACAGAGATACACCCGAGATCCATATTCGCGACGTCATCGATCCTCGAGAGCGTCATCCCGCAAGGAGCATCATGAGAAAGTCACTGATCAAGGCGGCGGCCGCCGTCGTCACCGGTACCGCCATGGCCCTGGCACTGATCGCGTGCGCCCCCGGTGCGGCCACGGAGGAGTCCGCCGCACCCGAGGCGAACCCGACAGTCGTGTTCGGCTGGCTGAAGTCCACGGCAGACCTCGCGGCTTACTACGCCGAGACGGTCGCGGAGGACGAGCCCATCAACCTGCAGTCCGAGTTGTTCAAGACGGCCGTCGACGTGCAGACCGCGCTGAACAGCAACCAGATCAACATCGGGATGCTGACTCCCGTCCATCTGCTGCGTGGGATCGAGCAGGGGCAGGACCTGGTGCAGATCTCGGGGAACACCCGCGGCAACTCCGGCATCATGCTGAGCAGTGAACTGGGCATCGAGAACGGCGACTGGGACGCGCTGAAGGATGTCCTGGAGGAGCGCAAGCTCACGATCGCGGCATCCCGCGGTTCGATCAACGAGGCGCTCGCGATCGCGACGTTCGAGCACCACGGCATCGATGTCGCGAACTCGATCGAACTGGTCAACGTCACCGACTTCTCGCAGCACGGCGAGGGCATCCGCCTCGGCGAGTTCGACGGAGCGTTCACGATGGAGACGTTCGCCACGCTGATGCAGGTGGGCGGCTACGCGAACCTCTTCGCCACGCCCTACGACACCGCCGCGGGCGACATCAACACGATCTTCGTGGCCAACCGCACGTGGGCCGAGGCCAACCCCGAGGCCGTGCAGGCGTTCGTCAACACGATCGCGACAGCGTCGAACGCTCTCGCGGATGACGACGAGCTGAACATCGAGGTCGGCATGGAGCTGATGGGCATCGATCGCGAGACCGCGGAGATGGCGCTGTCGAACAACCGCTATGAGATGGACCTGGGGGTGGAGGAGACCAAGGTCTTCGCCAAGATCTTCTACGACCTCGGACATCTGGAGCGCGACCTGAGCGGCGAGGTCGACGACTACGTCGACGCATCGTTCTACGAAGCATCCAAGTAGCACCCGGTTCCGCACCTGCGGGCCGCCGACAGAGCAGAGGTATTGGCATGAAACCCGGTCTTGCGCGACGGCTGGTGTACGGGGCGATCCTCCCCGTTACCCTCTTGGCCGTCTGGTCGATCAGTTCGGCACTCGAACTGATTCCCCGTACCTCGCTCCCGTCGCCGTGGAAGGTGGTCGAAGCACTCGGCACCTGGCTCTTCGGCACCGGCGGCGGCCCGTATGACGGAACCTGGTGGGAGGCGGTCGCTGCGAGCGGCGGCCGCGTCCTGCTCGGGTTCGGTGTCGCCCTGGTCCTGGGGGTGACCCTCGGCGTCCTCGCCGGGTACTTCACCCCCTTCGGGGAGATCCTGGATCCGTTCGTCCAGATGCTCCGGCCGATCCCGAGCACGGCCTGGGTGCCCCTGACGCTCGTGTTCTTCGGGTTCGGGTTCCAGGGTGCGGTGTTCCTTATCGCCCTGGGAGCCTTCTTCCCGATCTTCCTGAACACGATGGAAGGAATCCGCGGCGTCACCGGCTCGCTGACGCGCGTCGGCAAGATGCTCGGCTCCAGCACCTTCCAGCTGCTGCGCTACTTCGTCGTGCCGGCATCCCTCCCGAACATCTTCATCGGCATCCGCCTCAGCGTGGGCCTGTCCTGGGTGCTCGTGGTGGTCGCCGAGATGCTGTCCGTACGAGCGGGCATCGGGTACACGCTCATGGACGCGTACTCGATGGGGCGGTACGACGTCATCATCGCCGCGATGATCACGCTGGGGCTGCTCGGATTCCTCTCCGACCGGCTGGTCGTCCTGATCCAGCACCGAGTACTGAAGTGGCACAGAGAGACGAGCATTCAGAATGGCTGACACGATCGTTCACTGCGCCGATATCGTGCGCACCTTCACCGCCGCAGACGGAACCCGCAACGAGGTGCTGCGGGGCGTCGATCTGGAGGTCCAGCGCGGCGAGTGCGTCGTCATCATCGGTCCGTCGGGTTGCGGCAAGTCCACGCTGCTGAACATCCTCGCCGGGTTCGACAAGCCGAACTCGGGAACGGTGACCGTCGCCGGGGCACCGGTGACCCGGCCGGGCCCCGACCGGGCGGTCGTCTTCCAGGACTACGCGCTGCTGCCCTGGTTGAGCACGCTGGAGAACGTCGCCGTCGGCCTGCGCATCGCGGGCATGAAGAAGCAGGAGCGACTCGCCAAGGCGCGCCACTACCTCGATGTCGTCGGTCTCGGACATGCCGCCGACCGCGAGGTGTACCGCCTCTCCGGCGGGATGCAGCAGCGCGTGTCGATCGCTCGCGCGCTCGCTCTTGAGCCGGCGATCCTCCTCATGGACGAGCCGTTCGGAGCACTGGACGCGATCCAGCGCGGCATCATGCACCGCGAGCTGACGCGCATCCGCAAGGAGACCAACAGCACGGTGCTCTTCATCACGCACAGCCTCGAGGAGGCGGTGTATCTCGGCGATCGCGTCATCGCGCTCAGCCACGGCACCGCCGGCGCTCCCGCCGAGGTTCGCGTGCCGATCCAGTACCCGCGGGATCCGCTGTCCGAGGAGTTCACCGACGTCATGCGTCAGGTCCGGGCGCTGCTTCCGGAGGAGTGAGCGGAACTGCGACGACGAAGGCCCCCTCCGCGGAGGGGGCCTTCGTCGTGCAATCGGAGGGGCTGACGGGAATCGGCCACTCCGCCTCTCCACCCGCCGACTGCGTCGGCGCGCGGAGCCGCGGGCGGAGCGGGACCCCCCGAAGCGGGTCGGTTCCTACGGCAGCAACACGAATGCCCTGCCGTACCGACTTCGTCGGCGCGTCAGGGCATTGGAGGGGCTGACGGGAATCGAACCCGCATCATTAGTTTGGAAGACTAAGGCTTTACCACTAAGCTACAGCCCCGAATCCGGCGTGTTTCCGCCGGATCAGGCGTATTCAATTGTCGGTATCTCGCCGCGGCGTGCCGCAGCATCCACAATCCTAACGGATGCCGGCGCCCCTCCTTGTCAGCCCCGCGTTGGTGTCGTCCTCAGGAGCGGACATAGCCACAGTGTCGGAGGGGTGGGCACGGAATCGTCCGGCATTGTGCAGATCTCCGACGTGGTGGCGGCCGCGAACCGTCGCACAGCAACGCGCAGAATGCTCCCACCCTTGTCGGCTAGACTTCTCAGGGCCGTTTCGTGTCCGCGTTCGCGCGGATCCTGCCCGGGGCGTAGCTCAGCTTGGTAGAGCGCCCGCTTTGGGAGCGGGAGGCCGCAGGTTCAAATCCTGTCGCCCCGACTTTTGGCCCCATCAGACCCCAGACCTTCAGCCGCCGTGCTCACGCGCGGAACACAGAGGAGAACGAACAGAATGGTGAACAGCACCGTCGAGAAGCTCACCCCCACCCGGGTGAAGCTGCACATCACGGTCACGCCGGATGAGCTCAAGCCGAGCATCGCTCACGCTTACGAGCACATCGCGCAGGACGTGCAGATCCCCGGCTTCCGCAAGGGCAAGGTTCCTGCCCCGATCATCGACCAGCGCGTCGGTCGCGGCACCGTGCTCGAGCACGCTGTCAGCGAGGGCCTGGACACGTTCTACCGCGAGGCCGTCGAAGCCCAGGGCGTCCGCGTCATCGGCCGTCCCGCCGCCGACGTCGTCGTGTGGCCGAACGAGAAGGACTTCTCGGGCGACCTGCAGGTCGAGGTCGAGGTCGACGTCCGTCCCGAGTTCGACCTTCCCGCCTTCGAGGGCATCACTGTCACGGTCGACGCCGTCGAGGTCGACGACGCCGCCATCGACGAGGAGCTCGACCGCCTGCGCAGCCGCTTCGGCACGCTCGTGACCGTCGACCGCCCCGCCGCGACCGGTGACTTCGTCGAGCTGGACCTCGTCGCCACGATCGACGGCAACGAGATCGACCGCGCCGAGGGCGTGTCCTACGAGGTCGGCTCCGGCGAGCTGCTCGAGGGCATCGACGAGGCCATCGACTCCCTCACCGCCGGTGAGGACACCACGTTCCGCTCGACCCTGGTCGGCGGCGAGCACGCCGGTGAAGAGGCCGAGGTCGCCGTCACCGTCAAGGCCGTCAAGGAGCGCGAGCTGCCCGAGGCCGACGACGACTTCGCGCAGATCGCGAGCGAGTTCGACACCATCGCCGAGCTGCGCGAGAGCCTCTCGGAGCGCGTCTCCCAGCAGTCCGTCTTCACGCAGGGCTCGGCCGCGCGCGACAAGCTGATCGAAGAGCTGCTCACGCAGGTCGAGATCCCGGTTCCGCCGAAGCTGATCGAGGACGAGGTTCACACCCACCTCGAGGGCGAAGGCCGTCTCGAGGACGAGGTGCACCGCGCCGAGGTCACCGAGGCGAGCGAGAAGCAGTTCCGCACGCAGATGATCCTGGACGCCATCGCCGAGCAGGCGAACGTCTCGGTCTCGCAGGACGAGCTCACGCAGTACCTCATCCAGTCCGCAGCTCAGTACGGCATGGCGCCGCAGGAGTTCGTCGAGACGATCCAGGCCAACGGCCAGCTGCCGGCCCTGGTCGGCGAGGTCGCGCGCAACAAGGCCCTGGCCGTTGCGCTCGGCAAGGTCACCGTCGTCGACACCGCCGGCAAGACGGTCGACCTGGCCGGCTTCATCGCCGTCGAGGACGAGGCCGCGGCTGAAGAGGACGTCGTCGAAGAGGCCGAGGAGATCGCGGACGCCGCGGCCGAGGCCGACGCCATCATCGAGGCCGAAGAGAAGCCGGCCAAGAAGGCTCCGGCCAAGAAGGCCCCCGCCAAGAAGGCCGCGACCGACGAGGCTCCGGCCGAGAAGGCTCCCGCCAAGAAGGCTCCGGCGAAGAAGGCTCCGGCCAAGAAGGCCGACGCAGAGTAGAGACCGCACGGTTTCAGGGAGAGGCGGATGCTGCGGCATCCGCCTCTCTCGCGTTTCACGGGTCGGAGCGCGACACGGCTATGCCGACGGCGAACACGGGGAGTGGGCGCGCGGCCCGCCGGTAGATTCGTAGCCAAGACCACGAATTCAGGAGCACACATGGCCGCTGAACCCCTTATCGCCACGAGCGTCTTCGACAGGCTGCTCCGAGACCGGATCATCTGGCTCGGCTCGGAAGTGCGGGATGAGAACGCGAACGAAATCTGCGCGAAGATCCTCCTCCTTGCCGCCGAGGACCCTGACAAAGACATCTTCCTCTACGTGAACTCGCCGGGTGGATCGATCACCGCCGGTATGGCGATCTACGACACGATGCAGTTCGTGCCGAACGACATCGTCACCGTCGGCATCGGCATGGCCGCCTCGATGGGCCAGCTGCTGCTCACGAGCGGCACCAAGGGCAAGCGGTACATCACGCCCAACGCCCGCGTCCTGCTGCACCAGCCGCACGGCGGCTTCGGCGGCACCTCCAGCGACATCCAGACGCAGGCCCAGCTCATCATCTCGATGAAGAACCGCCTCGCCGAGATCACCGCTGCCCAGACCGGCAAGTCGGTCGAGCAGATCAACGAGGACGGCGACCGCGACCGTTGGTTCACGGCCGAAGAGGCTCTCGAGTACGGCTTCGTCGACCACATCCGCGCGCACCTCGGTGACGTCGTCGGTGGCGGCGGAACCGCAGACTGACCGGCATCCGAAGGCGAAAGACAGGAACGATACACATGCACACACCCACCTTCGGTGGCGCGCCCCAGGGACTGCAGATGCCGGGCAGCCGCTACATCCTCCCGCAGTTCGAGGAGCGCACGGCCTACGGCTACAAGCGTCAGGACCCGTACAACAAGCTGTTCGAAGACCGCGTGATCTTCCTCGGCGTGCAGGTCGACGACGCATCGGCCGATGACGTCATGGCCCAGCTCCTCGTGCTCGAGAGCCAGGACCCCGACCGCGACATCATCATGTACATCAACTCGCCCGGCGGCTCGTTCACGGCCATGACGGCGATCTACGACACGATGCAGTACATCAGCCCCCAGATCCAGACGGTCGTGCTCGGGCAGGCCGCCTCGGCTGCCGCCGTGCTGCTGGCCGCCGGTGCACCGGGCAAGCGCCTGGCGCTGCCGAACGCGCGCGTGCTCATCCACCAGCCCGCGGTGGGGGAGTCCGGCCACGGCCAGGCGTCCGACATCGAGATCCAGGCAGCTGAGATCCTGCGCATGCGCACCTGGCTCGAGGCGACGCTGTCCAAGCACTCGAATCGCCCCGTCGAGCAGGTCCACAAGGACATCGACCGCGACAAGATCCTCTCCGGCGCCGAGGCGCTCGAGTACGGCCTTGTCGACCAGGTCCTGACCTCGCGCAAGCGCAACCCGCCGGCCATCACGAAGTAGGTCGGTTCCTCGATGCCCCGTCGCCCTGTGCGGCGGGGCATCGTCGTGCGCTGAGGGCGTAACCGTCGGACCGTCCTCCACAATGCGCGCCGCAATCCCGGCCGTTGTCCCTGCCAGCGACTAGGCTCGGAGGACATCCTGGGGATGGTCCCAGCACGAGGAGGAGCCTGATGGCACGCATCGGTGAGAGCGCCGACCTGTTCAAGTGCTCCTTCTGCGGAAAGAGCCAGAAACAGGTCCAGCAGCTGATCGCGGGCCCCGGCGTGTACATCTGCGACGAGTGCGTCGAGCTGTGCAACGAGATCATCGAAGAGCGCATGGCCGAGTCGACCTCGGGCGTCGTGTCTGATTTCGACCTCCCGAAGCCGCGTGAGATCTTCTCCTTCCTCGAGGAGTACGTCGTCGGGCAGGAAGCCGCCAAGCGCGCTCTGTCGGTCGCGGTGTACAACCACTACAAGCGCATCCGCGCCCACGGCACGCTCCAGACCGCAGAGCAGCGGGCCGACGAGGTCGAGATCGCCAAGAGCAACATTCTGCTGATCGGCCCGACCGGTTGCGGCAAGACCTACCTCGCGCAGACGCTCGCGAAGCGCCTGAACGTGCCGTTCGCGGTCGCGGATGCCACGGCCCTCACCGAGGCCGGCTACGTCGGCGAAGACGTCGAGAACATCCTCCTCAAGCTGATCCAGGCCGCAGATTTCGACACGAAGCGCGCCGAGACCGGCATCATCTACATCGACGAGGTCGACAAGATCGCGCGCAAGGCGGAGAACCCCTCCATCACGCGGGATGTCTCGGGTGAAGGCGTGCAGCAGGCGTTGCTGAAGATCCTCGAGGGCACCGTCGCCTCCGTTCCGCCGCAGGGCGGTCGCAAGCACCCGCACCAGGAGTTCATCCAGATCGACACGACGAACGTGCTGTTCATCGTGGCAGGCGCATTCGCCGGGCTGGAAGACATCATCTCCTCGCGCGTCGGCAAGCACGGTATCGGCTTCGGCGCCCCGTTGCACAACAAGGGCGACGACCTCAGCCTGTTCGGCGAAGTGCTGCCCGAAGACCTCCACAAGTTCGGGCTGATTCCCGAGTTCATCGGTCGACTGCCGGTCGTGGCATCCGTCACTCCGCTCGACCAGGACGCGCTGATGGAGATCCTGACCGAGCCGCGCAACGCGCTCGTCAAGCAGTATCAGCGCATGTTCGAGCTCGACGGTGTCCAGCTCGAGTTCGAGGAAGACGCGCTGCGCTCGATCGCCGACCTGGCCGTGCTGCGCAAGACCGGCGCCCGTGGGCTGCGTGCGATCCTCGAAGAGGTGCTCGGACCGATCATGTTCGACATCCCCTCGGCCGAGGACGTCGCCAAGGTCACGGTGACACGAGCAGCCGTCGAAGACGGCGCCGCCCCGGTGTTCGAGCTTCGCGACACCCGCAAGAGCGCCTGACCCGCGTCTGAGTCGCCCCGGGAGTCGGGGTCGATCAGCGCGCCAGCGGCACGTCCGGGCGCCCGCGCCCGCATCCATCCTTCGCGAGACAGCAACGGAGCGTCGAGACCGCGGGTTTTACCCACAGTCTCGACGCTCCTTTGCAGTCTCGCGGTCCAGCGGCCTAGCGGCTGACCAGCCGCAGCCCCGGCGTCAGGCGGTCAGGCCGCGACGCTCCAGGAGCGGCTGGATCTCGGCGTCCCGGCCCCGGAAGTCGCGGTAGGCGGCGAGCGGGTCCTTCGAGCCGCCGACGCCGAGCAGACGGTCGCGGAACCGCTGGCCGTTCGCCGGCGTGAGGCCGCCGTTCTCGGTGAACCACTCGACGGTGTCGGCGTCGAGCACCTCGCTCCAGATGTACGAGTAGTACCCGGCGCTGTAGCCGCCGGAGAACACGTGCGCGAAGTAGGTGGAGGAGTAGCGCGTCGGGATGGCGGGGTTGTCCAGCCCGATGGCCGATAGTGCGGATGCCTCGAACTCCGCCACGTCGATGTCGCCGGCCGATTCAGCCGCGCTCACGGAGTGCCAGACCTGGTCGAGCCACGCGGCGGCGAGGTACTCGCTCGTCGCGAAGCCCTGGTTGAACGCCTCGGACGCCTTGAGCTTGGCGATGATCTCGGCGGGCAGCGGCTCGTTCGTGTCGACGTGGCGGGCGTAGTTCTCCAGTACCTGCGGCCAGTAGATCCACATCTCGTTGACCTGGCTGGGGAACTCGACGAAGTCGCGGAACACGGCGGTGCCGGAGAAGTGCGGATAGGTCACGGTCGCGAACAGGCCGTGCAGCGCGTGCCCGAACTCGTGGAAGAGCGTCGTCACCTGGTCCAGCGTCAGCAGCGTCGGCTTGCCCGGGCCGGGCTTGGACACGTTGAGGTTGTTCACCACGACGGGGTCGGTGCCGCGGAGTTCCGACTGCAGCACGATCGAGTTCATCCACGCGCCGCCGCGCTTCGTGTCGCGCGTATACAGATCCAGCACGAACAGGCCCAGTGCCGATCCGTCGGCGTTGTGGACCTCGAAGACGCGGGCGTCCGGGTGGTACGCGCCGAGGTCGGTGCGCTCGGTGAAGGTGATGCCGTACAGCTGCGTAGCGGCGTAGAACACGCCGTCCTGCAGTACCCGCTCCGCCTCGAACCACGGGCGCAGCGCGGCGGTGTCGAGGTCGTACTCTGCCGCGCGCACCTTCTCGGTGTAGAACGCCCAGTCGTGGGCTTCGAGGGCGAAGGGCTCCGCCTCGGCGTCGATGATCGCCTGCAGCGCGGCCTGCTCGCGGCCGGCGTTGCGCGCGGCCGGGGCGGCGAGCTTGTGCAGCAGCGCGTGCACGGCTTCGGGGGAGCCCGCCGTCTCATCCGCCGTGATGTACGCAGCGTGCGACGCGTAGCCCAGCAGCTCGGCCCGCTCGGCCCGCAGCCGGACGATCTCGAGCAGGACTCCGCGGTTGTCGTGGTCCCCGCCGCGTGAGCCGCGGGCACGGGATGCCTCGAGGATGCGACGACGGCTCTCTCGACGTGTCAGGGAGGAGAGGTACGGATGCCCCGTGAACAGCGTGAGGGTGACGACGTACTTGCCCTCCAGGCCGCGGTCGGTGGCCGCCTGCGCTGCGGCGGACAGCTCGCCCTCGGTCAGGCCGTCCAGTTCGGCGACGTCGTCGAAGACGACGGCGAGATCGTTGGTGTCGGCGAGGAGGTTCTTCTCGAAGGTCGTCGTCAAGGTCGACAGGCGCTGGTTCAGCTCGGTGAGACGCGCCTTCGCGTCGTCATCGAGGCCGGCGCCGGCGTGGGTCATCTCCCGGTAGTGACGTTCGACGAGGTACCGGTCTTCGCCTTCCAGGCCGAGCGTGTCGAGCTGGTCGTAAACGGTCTTGATGCGCCAGTAGAGCGCGCTGTCGAGCTGGATCGAGTCCTGGTGGGCGGCCATCAGCGGGGCCAGCTTCTCTTCAATCTCCTGGATCGGCTCGGTCGCGTCGGCCGAGGACACCGTGTAGAACGTGCGCGCCACCTGGCCCAGCAGGTCTCCGCTGCGCTCGAGAGGGACCAGTGTGTTCTCGAACGTCGGCATCGAGCGCACGAAGGTGATCGCGTTGATCTCGCGACGGTGATCGTCGAACGCCTGCTCGAACGCGGGCAGATAGTGCTCGGGACGAATGAGGGAGTAGTCGGGGAGACCGTAGGGCAGTGCCGAGGTCGAGAGAAGGGGGTTCGCGGAGTCGGACATGCGCTCAGCCTAATCGGCCACGACTGCATCCCTCCGAATCTTTGCAAAGAGAATTTCGCAAAGAAGTAGTTGCAAAGAACTCTTTGCAACGCTATCTTTGGAACGTGAGCACAGATGAGTCGGTCGAACATGGCGCAGGACACGGCGAGAAGGACTACCGCGTCCTGGATGCCGGAGCCCTGCGTGCGCTGGCACACCCGCTGCGCGTCCAGATCTACGACATCCTGAGCCAGTACGGACCGCAGACGGCAAGTTCGCTGGCGGTCCGGCTGGGGGAGTCGTCCGGTTCCACCAGCTACCACCTCCGTGCCCTCGCCGCCCATGACCTGATCGAAGAGGTCGAGGGTCGCGGCACCGGTCGCGAGCGCTGGTGGCACCGCCCGGTCGGCGGAGTCTCCTTCGCCAACCCCGACGCCATGAAGACGCCGTCCGGACGAGCCGCCACACAGCTCGTCATGGCCGAGTGGTTCCAGCGTCGCCAGTCCTACCTCATGGACTACATCAATCGCGGCATCAACGGCGAGCCCGAGGCGTGGCAGGAGGGCAGCCTGATCTCCACCGCCACCGCTCGGATGACACCGGAGCAGACGCAGGAGCTCGTCCAGCGCGTCCAGGCGCTCCTCGATGAAGCCGTCGAGAACTACCGCAACCAAGAAGGCGAGAACGTCCGCCCCGTCACCATGCGGGCCGACATCTTCCCGCTGCCCGCCGAAGGAGAAGCACTATGAGCGCGATCACCGCACCCCGCTCTTCGCATGTCTCGACGCGCGCCGCCGCTTGTGCGACACGGGTCGAACGAATTCTGCTCAACACCGCCGATCATCTGACCGCGGCCGTGGAACGACGGATGCAGCGGCGTGCCGCCGATCGTCCGTCCTCGGGCGCCGCCGCCCATGACGAACGCCGTCGCGATGCCGCGGCATCCGTCCACAGCGGACTGCTCCCGCAGTGAGCACGCCCGCAGGGGCGAGCGAGAAGACCGCCCGAGCGGCGCGACCGCCGCTCGGGCGGGACTTCGGCAAGCTGTGGACCGCCGCCGCCTTCAGCAACCTGGCCGACGGCCTCGGCCGCACGGCGGTCCCGCTGATCGCGACCACGCTCACCCGTGACCCGCTCGCGATCGCCGCCATCGGTGCCATTGCGTTCCTGCCCTGGCTGATCTTCGGGTTGCCGGCCGGCATGATCGTCGACCGGTTCGATCGCCGATGGGTGATGGCGATCGCCAACACGATCCGCGGCGGGACCGCCCTAGCGCTGGCCATCATGACCGTCACGGGGCACCTCACGATCTGGAGCCTCCTGGTCGCCACCCTGATCTTCGGCGTCGGCGAGACGCTGTTCGACAACGCGACCAACGCCGTCGTTCCCGGGCTCGTGGAGAACCGGGCGCTGGACCGCGCCAACGGATTCATGCAGGCGGCGCAGATCACGATCGACAGCTTCATCGCCACCCCGATCGCCGGCGTGCTGTTCGCCGTGTCCATGGTGCTTCCGCTATGGGTGGGGGCGGGCGGCTACATCGTGCCGATCGTGCTGGCGCTGCTCCTGCCGCTCGCCGCGGCCCGGCCGTTCCGCGATCCGGCGTCGACGGTGGCGGTCTCCCGCACCCCGGCGCGCGACGCGATCGGCTATCTCTGGCGGCACCACTACTTGCGCACGATGGTGATCTTCACCTCCGTCGTGGGCTGTGCGTTCTCGTTCGCGCAGGCGCCCACCATCCTGTACTTCCTCGACGTGATGCACGTGCAGCCGGTGGCGATCGGCTTCGTCACGGCCGGGATCGGCCTCGGCGCGCTGGCCGGCTCGCTCGTCGCGCCGCGGCTCGTGGAGCGCTTCGGCCGGGGGGCCGTGATGCTGTTCGCCAACATCGCGGCCGGTGTGTTCCTGGTCGGCGTCGGGCTCGCCCCGGAGGTCATCACCGCCGTCATCGCCTACGCGGGCATGGCGTTCGCCATCTCGACCTGGAACGTCCCGTGGGGTGCACTGCGGCAGACGATCGTGCCGGGGCACCTGTTCGGGCGCGTCCTCGGGATCATCCGCTCGTTCACGTGGGGGCTGTTCCCGTTCGCGACGCTGCTGGGCGGTCTGGTCGCGCGCTACGACCTGCGGCTGCCCTACCTGATCGCCGCCGTCGTGACTTTGATCGCCACGGCGATCGCGGCCCGCTTCATCCTGCGGGCGTCGCAGTACACCGGTCCCCTCGAGGACTGAACCGAGACCAGAATGGGCCGGCACCTGTGCGCCGGCCCATTCTTCGTGTGTGGATCAGTCCAGGTCGTCGTCGTGCTCGACGGTGACCTCACCGGTCGCGGTGAGGCGCACGATGACCCCCGTGTCGAGCTCTGCGATCGGGCGCTTCTCGAGCCAGGTCAGCGTCCAGCGCGGGGCATAGCCGCCATCCTGTGCTGCCAGTGCCGCGGCATCGGCCTCGGCGATCGCCGTGTGCAGGGCTGCGGGTACGGCGGCAGGAGGCTGCTCGCCGGCGGTCCAGCGGGTGCCGAGCTGCATCAGGCCTCCTCGACGGGGGCCAGCTCGATCGAGCCGACCGTCAATGCGACCTCGTCGCTCGTCACGAACTCGAGCTCTGCGATGCGGCCGACCGCGCGCAGGTCGCCCTCGGCGAGGCGCAGCGCCGCCACCTTGTCCGCGGGGGCGTTGACCACCGCACGCGACACGGGCGTCTTCTGGGACGCCTTCGCCTCGGTCTTCGCGCGACGGATGCCGATCAGGGCCTCGCTGGCGGCCGACAGCACGGCGGGGTCGCCGCCGCTCTCGTTCGAGGTCGGCCACGCCGCGGTGTGCACCGAACCCTCGTTGAACCACGACCACGACTCCTCGGTCGCGAACGAGAGCACCGGCGCGAGCAGGCGCAGCAGCGCGGAGAGCGCCATACGCAGCGCCAGCGCCGCCGAGGCCTGCCCGACATCGGTCTGGTTGTACGCGCGCTCCTTGACCAGCTCGAGGTAGTCGTCGCAGAACGTCCAGAAGAACTGCTCGGTCAGCTCGAGGGCACGGGCGTGGTCGTAGTTCTCCAGCGCCTTGGTCGCCTCGGCGATGACGCCGTCCAGCGTCGCGAGCATCGAGGCATCCACCGCGTGCGTCACCTCGGCGCCCTCGGGCACCGGGAACGAGAGCACGAACTTCGCCGCGTTGAGCACCTTGATCGCCAGGCGTCGGCCGATCTTGATCTGCGTCGGGTTCTGCGGGTCGAACGCCGCGTCCGTGCCGAGGCGGGAGCTGGCCGCCCAATAGCGCACCGCGTCCGAGCCGTGCTGGACGAGGATGTCGGCGGGCGTGACGACGTTGCCCTTCGACTTCGACATCTTCTTGCGGTCGGGGTCGACGATGAAGCCGGAGATCGCGGCATCCGTCCACGGCGCGCGGTCGTCCTCGAGGGCGCTGCGCAGCATCGTGGAGAACAGCCACGTGCGGATGATGTCCTGGCCCTGCGGGCGCAGATCGAACGGCGCGACGAGGTTCCACAGCTCCGGGTCGCGGTCCCAGCCACCGGCCAGCTGCGGTGTGAGCGACGAGGTCGCCCAGGTGTCGAAGATGTCCATCTCGGCGTCGAACCCGCCGGGCACGCCGCGCTGCTCGGCCGTGTAGCCGGGCGGGACATCGGAGGTCGGGTCGACTGGGAGCTGCGCGGCATCCGGCGTCAGAATACGGTCGTAGTCGCGGTCGCCGTTCTCGTCCAGCCCGTACCAGAGCGGGATCGGGACGCCGAAGAATCGCTGCCGCGAGACGAGCCAGTCGCCGGTGAGACCGTTGACCCAGTTCTCGTACCGGACGCGCATGAATTCGGGATGCCACGACAGCTGGCCGCCGAAATCGATGAGCTTCTCGCGGAGCTCGGCGTCACGAGCGCCGTTGCGCAGGTACCACTGGCGCGTGGAGACGATCTCGAGCGGGCGGTCGCCCTTCTCGAAGAACTTGACCGCGTGCGTGAACGGCTTCGGGTCGCCGATGAGCTCACCGGAGGCCTGCAGCAGCTCGACCATCTGCTTCTTGGCGCTGAACACGGTCTTGCCTGCCAGCTCGGCGTAGGCCGCGAGTCCGGCATCCGTCGTGATCGCCTCGGGGGCGTCGGCGAGGATGCGGCCGTCGTGACCGATGATCGTGCGGTTGGGCAGGTCCAGCTCGCGCCACCAGATGATGTCGGTGACGTCACCGAACGTGCAGATCATCGCGATGCCGGAGCCCTTGTCGGGCTGGGCGAGCGGGTGCGCGAGCACGGGTACCTCGACGTCGAAGATCGGGGTGCGCACGGTCGAGCCGAACAGCGGCTGATACCGCTCGTCGTCGGGGTGCGCGACGAGGGCCACACACGCCGCGAGCAGCTCGGGGCGCGTCGTCTCGATGAAGATGTCGTCGCTCGGGCCGTGGAAGGCGAGGCGGTGGAACGCGGCCGGCTGGTCGCGGTCCTCGAGCTCGGCCTGCGCGATCGCGGAGCGGAAGTCGATGTCCCACAGCGTCGGGGCCATGGCCTGGTAGGCCTCGCCGCGCTCCAGGTTGCGCAGGAACGCGCCCTGGCTGGTGCGGATGGTGTCATCCGAGATCGTGCGGTAGGTCTGGGTCCAGTCCACGCTCAGACCGAGCTTGCGCCACAGGTCCTCGAAGTGCTTCTCGTCCTCGACCGTGAGCTTCTCGCACAGCTCGATGAAGTTGCGGCGACTGATCGCGATCTGGTCGGCCGCGCGGGAGCTCTTGTTGTCGCCGCCCTCGAACGGAGGCGTGAAGTCGACGTCGTACGGGAGCGTCGGGTCGCAGCGCACGCCGTAGTAGTTCTGCACGCGCCGCTCGGTCGGCAGCCCGTTGTCATCCCACCCCATGGGGTAGAACACGGTCTTGCCGCGCATCCGCTCGAAGCGCACCTTCACGTCGGTGTGCGTATATGAGAAAACGTGCCCAATGTGCAGGCTGCCCGAGGCCGTCGGCGGGGGAGTGTCGACCGAGTAGATGCCGGTGCGGCCGACTTCGGCCGCACGGATACGGTCGAACAGGTACGTGCCCTGCGCCTTCCATGAGGCATCCCACTTGTCTTCGAGACCCTCGAGGGCGGGCTTGTCGGGAATGTGCGCGTCGGCCATCAGATCTCCTGCGATATGTGCGGCACCGTGTGATCGTGCCTGAGTGTGGGATGTCCTGCGATTCTACCCGGGCGGGATGGGGGAGTCGCTCGTCGCGCGGCCAGGCTCGCCCACGCCGGCACATCCCGGCGCTGTGCGCCCCGACATGGCCGCAATTCAGTCTCTGCGTCGTGCGCGACGCGGGGCTGCGCGGCGAATCCGGGCTTCAGCGCGGTGGCCGGTGACGTCGGGACTGAATTGCGAACGGATGTCGTGGGCTCGATGCGCCGCGCGGCGGGTCGGCTCAGTCGCGCACGTCCACGCCGACGGCGGCGGCGAAGTGGCGACCGAGGGCGGTGACCTGCTGGTCGCCCATCGTCGCGCCGCGCAGGCCTGCCATGTCGAGATAGCGGACGGCGTCCAGCCCGCGCAGATCGACGTGCTCGATCTTCCAGCCGCGATTGTCGACGTCGTCGACCCGGCAGCCCTCGAAAGCGACGCGACCGAGCTTGGCCTGCGGTGCGTCGAGCGAGCCGATGATGCAGTCGACGAACAGCACGTCGAAGGCGTCGCAGCCCGCCAGGGTGAGGTAGTCCACGCGCAGCCCGCGGAACTCGACGCCCGACAGGCTGCTGCGCGAGAGATCGAGTGTCGCGACGCGCCCGCCGGTGACCCGCACCGTCTGCCAGCGGGTCTCGCGCCCGTTGATCTCGACGCCGCGGAGCTCCTGGATGTCGACATCCACCAGTCGGGACCGAGACAGGTCCAGCCGGGCCACATCGACATCGCGCAGCACGCTTTCGCTCAGATGCGCGTTCGACGCGTCCACCTCACCGCTGAGTCCCTCGACGAGCGCGGCGATGACTTCGATGCGCGGCCGGAGAGTCGCGGGGTCGAGGGTGGCCGGGAGATCGGGAGCCGAGATGCGGGGAGCGAGGGGAGTCGAAGAACGTGCCATCCCTCCACGCTACGCGGCGGCGGTGACACTCTCCGGATGTCCGGCGGACTCCGGCTCCGGTGCCGTCCGTGCCGCCGCGAGGGCAGCGAGGAACGTCAGCAGGGCCATCGGCGCGAGCACGAGCCCCGGATGCCACCACGCGAAGCCGCTCGCCTCGCCGATCCACAGCGTGACCGCGGGCACGAACCCGCTGACCGTTGCGGCGATCGCGTAGGAGATCGACAGCGCCGAGTAGCGGAAGCGGTCGGGGAACAGAT
Source organism: Microbacterium sp. Root61 (assembly GCF_001427525.1). NCBI lineage: Bacteria > Bacillati > Actinomycetota > Actinomycetes > Micrococcales > Microbacteriaceae > Microbacterium > Microbacterium sp. Root61. The sequence goes on from NZ_LMGU01000001.1 coordinate 352,211, forward strand.
CGTTCATGAGTCCGCCCAGCGCCGCCCACGACATGGTGGGCAGGATGCCGCCGATGATCATCGTCGCGACGAGGATCGGGAACGTCGCGAACTGCAGCACGAAGTACATCGGGAAGGCGATCAGCAGCGTGCCGAGCGCGCCCCATGCGACGACGCGCGCCGAACCGATGCGTGCCGCCCACGCGCCGAAGAGCGGGATGGTGATCAGCTGCAGCAGCGCACCGATCGTGGTGGCCACGAGCAGGTCCTGGAAGCTGAACCCCAGCTCGGCCACGCCGTAGTTGATCGTGTAGGTGTTCATCAGCGAGTACGAGCCGATGCCGAGCAGGGCCGCGCCGATCGCGATGACGACGGCGACCGGGCGAGCGGTGAACATCGTGACGAAGGGGACGCGCTCGCGGCGACCCTCGGCCACGACCTCCTTGAACACCGGCGTCTCATCGATCGACCAGCGCAGGTACAGCGAAACCGCCAGCAGGGGCAGCGCGAGCAGGAACGGGATGCGCCAGCCCCATGCGGCGAGCTCCTCCGGCGGGAGCACGATCGTCATGACGATGAACAGCGCGGCAGACAGGATCGAGCCGACGGGGGAGCCGAGCTGGGGGATCGCGGCGTAGAAGGCGCGCTTGACCGGACCGGAGTGCTCGGTCGCGAGCAGGATCGATCCGCCCCACTCGCCGCCGAGCGAGAGGCCCTGCGCGATGCGCAGCACGAAGAGGAGCACAGCGCCGAGCCACCCCGCCTGTGCGTAGGTCGGCAGCAGGCCGATGAGGCCGGTCGCGATGCCCATGATGCCGACCGTCCACAGCAGCGTGGAGCGGCGTCCGAGCCGGTCACCCATGTAGCCGAAGATCACCGCGCCGATCGGGCGGACGATGAACGCGATCGCGATCGTGAGGAATGCCAGCATCTGGCCGCCGAACTCGCCGAGGGGAGCGAAGAACAGCGGACCGATGAAGAACGCCGAGAAGTACGCGAAGACGTAGAAGTCGAACGACTCGAGCGAGGTCCCCACCATCGAGGCCCAGGCGACACGTCGGGGAGTGTTGGCGGAGCGGGCGGAATCCAGCGGTGCGGTAGCGGTCACGAGCATCCATCCTTGCACGGGTTCGGGCATTGATGGACTGGAGCCAGAATTGTGTCGACGGCGCAGAGTCCGGCACCGAAAAGCGGACCACCGCCGCCGTAGGGCGAACCGGTAGACTGGAGCTCACAGACATCGATCCGGCCATCACCGGGGAGTCTTCGGAAGAACGGTCCTCTCGGGGACTCACTAGAACCGAACGGGTCAGGCCCGTCACAGCCGCAGTGAGAGAGGCCCCTGCTCGAGAGAACGGGGGCACGCGGGGTGGTACCGCGGTTCTTCCATTCGGGAGAGTCGTCCTCGCAGGAAGCATCGCGACCTGCTGGAGTGACATGACCTACCCGAAGCCCTCTGCCTTTGGCCCCGCGGCCGATCTCGTGCCGAGCCCGCGCTTCCCCGAGATCGAGCAGGATGTGCTCGATTTCTGGAAGGCCGACGACACCTTCCGCGCGTCGATCGAGCAGCGCGAGGGCGCCCCGGAGTGGGTCTTCTACGACGGCCCGCCGTTCGCCAACGGCCTGCCGCACTACGGGCACCTGCTCACCGGCTACGCGAAGGACCTCTTCCCGCGCTTCCAGACGATGCGCGGCAAGAAGGTCGATCGCGTGTTCGGGTGGGACACGCACGGTCTTCCCGCCGAGCTCGAGGCGATGAAGCAGCTCGGCATCACCGAGAAGGAGGAGATCGAGCGGATGGGCGTGGCGACCTTCAACGCGAAGGCGCGCGAGTCGGTGCTCGAGTACACCCGCGAGTGGCAGGACTACGTCACGCGTCAGGCGCGCTGGGTGGACTTCGAGCGAGGCTACAAGACGCTCGACACCTCCTACATGGAGTCGGTGCTGTGGGCCTTCAAGACCCTGTTCGACAAGGGTCTTGCGTACGAGGGCTACCGCGTGCTGCCGTACTGCTGGCGTGACCAGACGCCTCTCTCCAGTCACGAGCTGCGTATGGACGACGACGTCTACAAGATGCGCCAGGATCCCTCGGTCACGGTGTCGTTCCCGCTCGTCGGCATCAAGGCCGAGTCGCTCGGCCTCACCGGTGTGCGTGCCCTCGCGTGGACGACGACGCCGTGGACGCTCCCGACCAACCTCGCGCTCGCCGTGGGTCCCGGCATCCGCTACGTCGTCGTTCCCGGCGGACCGGCCGGTGCGGCGGACGTGCACCACGGCCCCGACGGGCGTTCCGACGACCCGGTCGAGGCGACCGCGCACCGCTACCTCCTGGCCGAGGATCTCCTGGCCGGGTACGCGAAGGACCTCGGGTACGAATCGGCGGATGCCGCGCGCGAGGCCGTCGTGCAGACCGTGCTGGGCGCCGACCTGGCCGATGTCGCGTACGACCGTCTCTTCGACTACTACGCCGACGCCGAGACCTGGGGCACGCAGAACGCGTGGCGCATCCTCGTCGACGACTACGTCACGACCTCGGACGGCACCGGCATCGTGCACCAGGCCCCGGCCTTCGGCGAGGACGACCAGCGGGTCGCCGAGGCCGCGGGCATCCCGACGATCCTGAGCCTCGACGACGGCGGTCGCTTCCTGCCCGCCGTGACCGACGTCGCGGGCGAGCTGTGGATGGACGCGAACACGCCGCTCATCCGCCTGCTCCGCCAGGACGGACGTCTGCTGCGTCTCGCCAGCTACGAGCACTCCTACCCGCACTGCTGGCGGTGCCGGAACCCCCTGATCTACAAGGCCGTGTCGAGCTGGTTCGTGCGTGTCACCGACATCAAGGACCGCCTGATCGCGAACAACGAGCTGATCACGTGGGCGCCCGAGAACGTCAAGCACGGTCAGTTCGGCAAGTGGCTCGAAGGGGCGCGCGACTGGTCGATCAGCCGCAACCGCTACTGGGGCTCGCCCATCCCGATCTGGAAGAGCGATGACCCCGAGTACCCGCGCATCGACGCCTACGGCTCGCTGGCCGAGATGGAGCAGGACTTCGGTCGCCTGCCGCGCAATGCCGCGGGCGAAGTCGACCTGCACCGCCCGTACATCGACGACCTGACCCGACCCAACCCGGACGACCCGACCGGCAACAGCACGATGCGCCGCATCGAGGACGTCCTGGATGTCTGGTTCGACTCCGGGTCGATGCCGTTCGCGCAGGTGCACTACCCGTTCGAGAACCACGACTGGTTCGACGAGCACTCGCCGGCCGACTTCATCGTGGAGTACATCGGCCAGACGCGCGGGTGGTTCTACCTGATGCACGTGCTGTCCACGGCCCTGTTCGACCGCCCCGCCTTCACCGGCGTGTCATGCCACGGCATCGTGCTCGGCAGCGACGGGCAGAAGATGTCGAAGTCGCTGCGCAACTACCCGGACGTGTCCGAGGTGTTCGATCGGGACGGGTCCGACGCCATGCGCTGGTTCCTGATGTCCTCCAGCGTCCTGCGCGGCGGCAACCTCATCGTGACCGAGGAAGGCATCCGCTCGGGCGTGCGGGAGTTCATGCTGCCCCTGTGGAACGCGTGGTACTTCTTCTCGACCTACGCGAACGCCGCGGGCGAGCAGGGCGGTGCCGGCTACGAGGCGCGTTGGCGCACGGATTCGACCGATGTCCTGGATCGCTACATCCTCGCCCTCACCGGCGATCTCGTGCGCGATGTCGCCGCCGATCTGGAGGTGCTGGACTCCACCAGCGCGACGGCCAAGCTGCGCGACTTCGGCGAGGCGCTGACGAATTGGTACGTGCGTCGCTCTCGCGATCGGTTCTGGACCGGCGTCACCGACGACCCCCGCTCGACGGAGGCCTTCGACACGCTCTACACGGTGCTCGAGACGGTCACGCGCGTGGCCGCTCCGCTGCTGCCGCTGATCTCCGAGCGCGTCTGGCAGGGCCTCACCGGTGGACGCAGCGTGCACCTGGAGGACTGGCCCGACGCGGCGCCTTTCGCCCCGGCGCAGGACATCCGCACCGCGATGGACGCGGTGCGCGAGGTCTCCAGCGTCGCCAACGCCATGCGCAAGCGTGAGGGGAAGCGCGTGCGGCTGCCGCTCGCGCGACTCACGGTCGTGGTCCCGGATGCCGCATCCCTGGCCCAGTTCGACGACATCCTGCGTGAGGAGCTCAACGTCAAGAGCGTCGAGCTCGTCGAGTTCGACACCGACAAGGCGTCGGAGTACGGCATCACGCATCGCCTGTCGGTGAACGCCCGTGCGGCCGGCCCCCGTCTGGGCAAGCAGGTGCAGCAGGCGATCCAGGCGGCCAAGGCGGGGGACTGGTCCGAACAGGACGGCGCCGTCGTCGCCGGCGGCCTGGCGCTCGAGCCCGCCGAGTACGAACTCGTGCTCGAGACCACCGGCCGTCCGGACGGCGAAGCTCTGGCGACCCTGCCCGGTGGCGGCTTCGTGCTGCTGGACACCACCACCACGCCCGAGCTGGAGGCCGAGGGCCTGGCCCGCGACGTCATCCGCGCCGTGCAGGAGACGCGCAAGTCCGCCGCGTTCGAGGTCAGCGACCGCATCCGTCTCCAGCTGCTGTTCTCCGACGCCGAGGACGCCGCCGCCGTACGGTCGGCGTTCGACATCGCCGATGTCGCGGGGGAGACCCTCGCTCTGGATCACGGCGTGCTGGTGGAGGGCGAGGGCGTGCATCTGCCCGCCGATGCGCCCGCCGAGGTCTGGCACCCGCTCGTTTTCGGGGCCGTCCCGGAGCACGTCGGGTACGTGCCCAGCGGGACGTACGCGAACCGCGGCGGCTTCCATGTCGCCGTCACCCGGATGGAGGTCCCCGCATGAACGATCGCAAGAGAGCGGATGCGGTCTACGCCGCGCTGCTGACCCGTCAGGGCGAGGCGTGGGTGCAGCCGCGCGTGGAGCGCACACGCCGGGTGCTCGAGCTGCTGGATGACCCGCAGCGCACCTACCGCGTGGTGCACGTCACCGGCACGAACGGCAAGACCTCCACCAGTCGCCTCATCGAGAGCCTGGTCCGCGCGCACGGTCTGCGCACCGGTCTGTTCACCAGCCCTCACCTGGAGCGCTTCACGGAGCGCATGATGGTCGACGGCGAACCGATCGACGACGGTGCCGTGGCGGATGCCTGGGACGAGATCGAGCCGTTCGTCGACCTCGTCGACGCCGAGCTCGCCGCCGCAGGCGATGCCGCGCTGACGTTCTTCGAGCTGCTGACGGTGCTGGCGTTCGTCGCCTTCGCGGATGCGCCGGTGGATGTCCTCGTGCTCGAGGTCGGGATGGGCGGCGCGTGGGACTCCACGAACACGGCCGACGGCGATGTCGCAGTGTTCGCGCCGATCGCGCTGGACCACGCCGACCGGCTGGGCGCCACGATCGCCGAGATCGCGACCGTGAAGTCCGGCATCATCAAGGACGGCGCCGCGGTCGTGTCCGCGCGTCAGGACCCCGCGGCCGAGGCCGTGCTGCGCGCGGCCGCCGCCGCGCGCGGCGCCACGATCGCGTTCGAGGGCGAGCAGTTCGGCCTCGTCTCGGATCGTCTCGCCGTCGGCGGTCAGCTCATCTCGGTGCGCGGGCTCGCCGGCACGTACGACGACGAGTACCTGCCCCTGTACGGCGCACACCAGGCGTTCAACGCAGCCCTGGCCATCGCCGCGGTCGAGTCGCTGATCGGGGCGGCGACCCAGCCGATCGCCGGCGACATCCTCACCGAAGCCTTCGGTCAGGTGACCTCGCCCGGACGCCTCCAGCTGGTCGGGGTCAGCCCCACCGTCCTGGTGGATGCCGCGCACAACCCGCACGGCGTGCACGCGCTCGTCGAGGCGCTGGGCCATTCGTTCGACTTCGACGAGTGGGGTGTCGTGCTGGGCGTCTTCACGGACAAGGACGCCGCCGGCATCGTCGCGGAGATCGCCCCGATCGCGACCCAGGTGTTCGCCACCGCCCCCGATTCGGAACGGGCGAATGAGGCGGATGCCATCGCCGACTATGCGGAGGCCGCCGGAATGCCCGTGACCGTCCACGACAACGTGTCCGACGCGGCGGAGGCGGCCCGAGCATGGGCCGCTGCATCCGATCGTCGGGCCGTCGTCATCGCCGGCTCGGTCGTCCTGGCCGGCGAAGCCCTGGCCGTGGCGGCCCGGGAAGACTGGAAGGCAGGGTGGAGCGAGTGAGCGTCGAATCAGCGGAGGTTCCGGCTCCGCGCCGTGAGCGTCGTCGTCGGGGTGCCGCCGAATCGCTCGGCTCGATCGTCCTGATCTTCGAGTCGGTCGTCGTGTTCCTCGGCGGACTCGTCGTGTTCGGCCTCAAGGCCCTGCCCGAGCCCATTGCGCCGTGGTGGGGTGTTGTGGGCGGCATCGTGCTCGCCATCGCGATGATCGCGGTTTCGGGGATGCTGCGGCACCGCTGGGCGATCGCCGTCGGCTGGGCGCTCCAGGTGGTCGTCGCGCTGGCGGCATTCGTGGTTCCCGCATTCCTCATCGTCGCTCTGATTTTCGGTGGCATGTGGGCGTATGCCACCATCAAAGGAGCGTCCCTCGACGCTCGCAACGCGCGTCTCGCGCAGGATCCCGGCATCCCGAACGGAGACTGAACATGTCCACTGAAGAGACCCTCATCCTGGTGAAGCCCGATGGCGTCGCCCGCGGCCTCACCGGCGCGATCCTGGCCCGAATCGAAGCCAAGGGCTACTCGCTGGTGGACATCCGCCTCGTCGAGCCCGACCGCGACCTTCTCGAGCAGCACTACGCCGAGCACGAGGGGAAGCCGTTCTACGAGCCGCTCCTCGAGTTCATGATGTCGGGACCGTCTGTCGCGATCCGCCTGGCCGGCAACCGCGTCATCGAGGGCTTCCGGTCGCTCGCCGGCACCACCGACCCGACCACGGCGGCTCCCGGTACCATCCGCGGCGACTTCGGCCGTGACTGGGGCCTGAAGGTGCAGCAGAACCTCGTGCACGGCTCGGACAGCCCCGAGTCCGCGGCGCGCGAACTGGACATCTGGTTCCCGTAGCCCGCACGTGAGAGGGCCCGGAAGGCGCGACAGCAGTCGCACCTTCCGGGCCGTTCTCGTTCAGGCGAAGAGCGTGCCGAAGATGTTGGTCAGTGCGTCCAGGCGCACCTGCGCCAGGACCACGATGATCGCGTAGCTCACGATCGTGATCAGCGGCACCCACGGCATGAGCTTGCCGGCGGAGCGGCGGATGTTCGCGGGTGCGGGCAGGATGCCGGTGCGCAGGATGTGCACGGTCACGACGTAGAACGACGGGATCACGACGGCCCACGTCACCATGCACCACGGGCACAGCGTGCCGAGGACGAAGATGCTCTGCCCGATCAGCCAGCAGACGAACACGAACGCCAGCAGCATCCCGAGTTCGAACAGCCACCAGAACCAGCGGGCGAACCGCGCTCCGGCCAGGATCGCGACGCCGACCACGATGGGGGCGACCCAGGCGGTGAGGCCGATGATCGGGTTCGGGAACCCGAGGATGCTGCCCTGCCACGAGTCGAGGTTCGCCGTACACTGCACCAGCACGCTGAAGTCGCAGGATGCCGCCGTGCCGGGGAACTCCAGCGCGTGCAGCTTCTCGAGCGTGAGCTGGAACGCGGCCCACCAGCCGATGACGCCGGCGACCACCAGCCAGACGGCCATGACGGTCGGGCGGGTGTGGCTCTGCGGCGAAGACATGCCTCGGATTATGGCATCGCCGCCTGTGCGAAGCGCGCACGCACGACCGGAGAAATCCCCGGAATCCATCTCGTCGCACATCGAACGGGGGAAAGTGCGATAATAGATCCCGATGCGCAGCGGCCGCGCCGCACAAAGCATCACAGAAAAGACTTCGGGCCACGAGAGCCCTTCGCAGCCTGAGCCACGGGCCGGCTGCAGACCGAGTGAGTTTGCGGCACCGACGTGAGGTGCCGCACGAGATTTCACCGGGCGACGCGCGGCGCCGCCCGCAGGGAGTGCGCCAGTGATGGCTGATGACACCAACCACCAGTCCGAATTCGAGAACACACCGGAAGCTCCGGCAGATGAGGCGGTCACGCTCGACGTGCCCGACTCCGTCGCCGACGCGGTGATCGAGGGCGGCGACGCCGTCGTCGCCGAGCCCGAGGTCGCGGAGATCGTCGCCGAGGCTGAGGCCGAGGTTGTCGCCGAGGTCGAGGTTGTCGCGGAAATCGAGGCCACCGCCGAGGTTGCCGCGGAAGCCGTCGCCGAGGTCGAAGCCGAGGTCGCGACCGAGGCCGATGCCGAAGCGGTGACCGAGACCGAAGTCGCGCCCGCGGTGGAAGAGCCGGTCGTCGAGGAGAAGCCGCTGACGGCGGCCACCCTCGGCCTGCTGCCGGAGAACTTCGTGTCGGCCGTGTCGACGCAGCTGATGTTCTACGCGCCCGAGCCGCCGCCGGTCACCGAGCGCTCCGGCCCGCTGGAGATCCCCTCCGACGAGCCCGCAGCCTCCAGCACGGCCCGCCGTCGCAACCGCCGCCGTGGTGGCGCAGAAGACCGGGACGCGGCATCCGACGCCCCGCCTGTGCAGCAGCAGCAGCCGCCGCGCCAGCGCGCCGTCGAGCTCATCACCGAGCCGCAGCGCATCAAGGGCTCCACGCGCCTCGAGGCCAAGAAGCAGCGCCGCCGCGACGGTCGTGAGGCCGGACGCCGCCGCACCGTCGTGACCGAGGCCGAGTTCCTCGCGCGCCGTGAGGCCGTCGACCGCGTCATGATCGTGCGCTCCAAGAACGGGCGCATCCAGATCGCCGTGCTCGAAGACAAGGTGCTCGTCGAGCACTACGTCGCGCGCAACCAGGACGCGTCGCTCATCGGCAACGTCTACGTCGGTCGCGTGCAGAACGTGCTGCCCAGCATGGAGGCCGCCTTCGTCGACATCGGTCGCGGTCGCAACGCCGTGCTGTACTCCGGCGAGGTCGACTGGGATGCCGTCGAGACCGGCAACCAGCCGCGTCGCATCGAACTGGCGCTGAAGTCCGGCGACCGCGTGCTCGTGCAGGTCACGAAGGACCCGGTCGGCCACAAGGGCGCCCGTCTGACCAGCCAGATCTCGCTCCCGGGCCGGTACCTCGTGTACGTGCCCGGCGGCGCCATGAACGGCATCTCGCGCAAGCTCCCCGACACCGAGCGGGCGCGCCTCAAGCGCATCCTCAAGGAGGTGCTGCCCGAGTCTTCCGGAGTGATCGTGCGCACCGCCGCCGAGGGCGCGACCGAGGACCAGCTCACGCGCGACGTGCAGCGCCTCACCGCCCAGTGGGAGCACATCAGCCGCCAGATCGAGTCGATCCAGGCGCCCGCGCTGCTGCACTCCGAGCCGGACCTGCTCGTCAAGATCGTCCGCGACGTCTTCAACGAGGACTTCACGAAGATGCTCATCCAGGGCGAGGACGCGCAGCACACGATCGCGAACTACCTCGCCAGTGTCGCTCCCGACCTCCTGGAGCGCGTCGAGAAGTACGAGGGTGAGAACGACCCGTTCGACGAGTTCCGTGTCACGGAGCAGATCGAGAAGGCGCTGGACCGCAAGGTCTGGCTGCCGTCGGGCGGCTCGCTCGTCATCGACCGCACCGAGGCCATGACCGTCGTCGACGTCAACACGGGCAAGTTCGTCGGTTCCGGCGGCAACCTCGAAGAGACGGTCACGAAGAACAACCTCGAGGCCGCCGAGGAGATCGTGCGCCAGCTCCGGCTGCGCGACATCGGCGGGATCATCGTCGTCGACTTCATCGATATGGTGCTCGAATCCAACCGCGACCTCGTGCTGCGTCGTCTGGTCGAATGCCTCAGCCGTGACCGTACGAAGCACCAGGTCGCCGAGGTCACCTCGCTCGGCCTCGTGCAGATGACGCGCAAGAAGCTCGGCCTCGGCCTGCTCGAGACCTTCAGCGAGCCGTGCGACGTGTGCGCCGGCCGTGGCGTCGTCGTGCACCACGATCCCGTCGTCAAGCACCGCTCGGCCGCCGGTGGCGCCCCCAACGGCCGCAGGCCGCGTGCGGGTGCTCCCGTCGCGAACGGCGCCTCCACCGGGACGCACGTGATCACGGAGGGCGTGAAGTCCGCGCTCGCCCAGATCGCCGCCTCGACGATCCACCACGAGGAGCACGCCGTCGCGGATGCCGCGCCCGTGGAGCTCGTCCTCGAGGCTCCGGTCGAGCGTCCCAAGAAGGCGCGCAAGAAGCGTGCCGCGCCGTCGCAGAGCGCGCCGAAGTCCGAGAAGGAACAGCTCCTGGACACGGTGCTCAACGCCCTTCCCGAGCCGAAGGCTCCGGGGCAGGGTCGTGGTCGCCGCCGTGTCAGCACGGCCGCGCTCACCGGCACGCCGATCGCGCACACGCCCGCAGAAGACTGATCCAGAAGCCACTCGCATCCGATCGGATGCGGGTGGCTTCTGCGTGCGTCAGAGCCCGCGTCGCTCGCGTGCGGTCACCCGCAGGCCGGAGGCGATCAGGGAACGCACCAGGGCGTGTCCGTCCACGTGACGGGCTCCGGCGGCCACCAGGCGCGCGTGGGCCTCTTCGGGGACGTCGTAGTGGTCCAGATCGAAGCTGCGGCGGGGGAGTCCGTTGGCCGCCGCGAAATCGTGCAGCTCATCGAGGTTCGCATCGCTGATCAGGTGCGCCCACAGTCGGTCGTGTGCCGGCCACCGCGGGTCGTCGATCAGGATCGCCATAGGCCGATCCTACGCACGACACGGCAGACTCACGGGTCCGCGCTTTTGGAGATAGGCCCCCCTATCCGGTAAAGTATTCCTTTGGTGCGTCGACGACACATTTGCTTCCGCACCGACGTCTTTCCCAGGCACCCGGAGCCGCGCGCTCCCTGAAGAAACAAGGTATGAAGTGGTCTACGCAGTTGTGCGCGCCGGTGGTCGGCAGGAGAAGGTTCAGGTCGGCACTATCGTCGTCCTGGATCGCCAGTCCGCCAAGATCGGCGACAACATCGAACTTCCCGCAGTGCTGCTGGTCGACGGCGATGCCGTCACGACCGACGCCGACAAGCTTGCGAAGGTGACCGTCACCGCCGAGGTCCTCGGCGAAGAGCGCGGCCCGAAGATCATCATCCAGAAGTTCAAGAACAAGACCGGCTACAAGAAGCGCCAGGGGCACCGTCAGGACCTCACGCGCGTCAAGGTCACCGGCATCAAGTAAGCACGGAAGAGACTAGGACATGGCACATAAAAAGGGCGCAAGCTCCACCCGTAATGGTCGTGACTCCAACGCTCAGCGCCTCGGCGTGAAGCGTTTCGGCGGCCAGGTCGTAGGCGCAGGCGAGATCATCGTCCGCCAGCGCGGCACGCACTTCCACCCGGGCGTCAACGTCGGCCGCGGTGGCGACGACACGCTGTTCGCGCTCGCGCCCGGTGCTGTCGAGTTCGGCAACAAGGGCGGCCGCAAGGTCGTCAACATCGTCGTAGCCGCGGAGTAATCCGAGGCTCGCACAGATCTTCAGTGAGGGGGCGGGCTTTGGCCCGCCCCCTTTCATTTTTTGAATCCCGATCAGTGAGGGGAAGCGCATGGTCACATTCGTAGACCGCGTGACGCTACACCTGCGCGCGGGCAAGGGCGGCAATGGCTGCGTCTCGGTCAAGCGCGAGAAGTTCAAGCCGCTCGCGGGGCCCGACGGCGGCAACGGCGGGCACGGCGGCGACGTCATCCTCGTCGCCGACCCGCAGGAGACGACCCTGCTGTCGTACCACCACTCGCCGCACCGCACCGCCAGCAACGGCGGGTTCGGCATGGGCGATCACCGCAACGGTGCGATCGGCGAGACGCTGGAACTGCCCGTTCCGGTGGGAACCGTCGTCAAGGACCCCGCGGGGAACACGCTCGTCGACATGATCGAGCCCGGCATGCGCTTCGTCGCGGCCCAGGGCGGCATCGGCGGACTCGGCAACGCATCTCTCTCCACCCAGAAGCGCAAGGCCCCCGGCTTCGCGCTGCTCGGCACGCCCGGCATGGAGGGCGATGTCCTCCTCGAGCTGAAGACGGTCGCCGATGTAGCGCTGGTGGGCTTCCCGTCCGCCGGCAAGTCGAGCCTCGTGGCGGCCATCTCCGCCGCGCGCCCCAAGATCGCGGACTACCCGTTCACCACGCTGAACCCCAACCTGGGCGTCGTGCAGGCGGGCGACACCCGCTTCACCGTCGCCGACGTCCCCGGTCTCATCGAAGGTGCCAGCGAGGGGAAGGGCCTCGGCCTGGAGTTCCTGCGTCACGTCGAGCGCTGCACGGCGCTCGTGCACGTCCTGGACTGCGCCACGCTCGAGCCCGGGCGCGATCCGCTCACCGACCTGGACGTGATCCTCGCCGAGCTGGCCGCCTACCCGGTGCCGGAGGGACAGATCCCGCTCCTGGAGCGTCCTCAGCTCATCGCCCTGAATAAGGTGGATGTCCCGGAGGCGCAGGACCTGGCCGACCTCGTCCGACCCGAGCTGGAAGCGCGCGGCTACCGCGTCTTCGAGATCTCGACGGTCAGCCATGCCGGTCTGCGTCAGCTCACGTTCGCCCTCGGCGACCTGATCGCGGAGCACCGCATCATGCAGGCCGCGACTCCCGCTCCGGAGCGCATCGTGATCCGCCCGAGAGGCACGCAGAAGGAGTTCAGCATCCGTGTCGAAGGCGGCACGTACGGCGACATCTACCGGATCCTCGGTGAGAAGCCGGTGCGCTGGATGCAGCAGACGGACTTCCAGAACGAAGAGGCCGTGGGCTATCTCGCCGATCGCCTCGACAAGCTCGGAGTCGAAGACGAGCTGTTCCGCGCGGGTGCCGCACCCGGCGCGACGGTCGTCATCGGCGAGGGCGACGGTGTCGTGTTCGACTGGGAGCCGGCGCTGAGCTCCGTCGCGGAGCTGATGACCTCACCGCGCGGCACCGACCCGCGTGTCGTGCCACGTACGCGGCGCACCACCGTCGAGCGCCGCGAGCGCTACCACGAGCTCATGGACGCCAAGGCGGACGCGCGCGCAGAACTGGAAGCCGAGCGGATCGCGGCCGGCGAGGTGCCCACCGAGGAAGAGGGATGACGGCACACACCCGCGCGGAGCTCCGCTCCGCGCGACGTGTGGTCGTGAAGGTCGGCTCCTCCTCGATCAGCGGTGAGAACGCCGCCAAGATCCAGCCGATCGTCGAGGCGCTGGCCGCTGCGCACGCGCGCGGCACGGAGGTGGTGCTGGTCTCCTCCGGTGCCATCGCCACCGGCATGCCGTACCTCGCCCTCGAGTCTCGACCGAGCGACCTCGCGACCCAGCAGGCCGCTGCCGCGGTCGGCCAGAACGTGCTGATCTACCGCTACCAGGACGCACTGCGTCCGTTCCGCATCGTCGCCGGTCAGGTACTGCTCACCGCCGGCGACCTGGAGAACCCGGCGCACCGCTCGAACGCGCGCCGCGCCATGGAGCGACTGCTCGGGCTGCGCATCCTTCCGATCGTCAACGAGAACGACACGGTCGCGACCCACGAGATCCGCTTCGGCGACAACGACCGCCTGGCCGCCTTGGTTGCCGAGCTCATCGGCGCCGACGCGCTCGTGCTGCTCAGCGACATCGAGTCGCTGTACACGCGACCCCCGGACGAGCCGGGAGCGGTGCCCATCGATGAGGTCGCGTTCGGCGATGCCTTGGACGGGTTCGAGTTCGGGTCCGTCGTGGTCAACAGCGTCGGCACCGGGGGAGCGGCCACGAAGGTCTCCGCCGCCCGGGTGGCCGCCGCCGCCGGGATCGGCGTGCTGGTCACCAGCGCAGATCTCGTCGATCAGGCCCTCGGCGGTGACGCCATCGGCACGTGGTTCGCACCGAACCCGGAGGCCACCGCCGTGCCGGTCACGGGACCGATCCGCACCGCGATGAACGCCCCGTTGCCCGCCGATACACTGGGGCGATGACCACGACCGCCACGACGCTGCGCGACCGGATGCTGCTCGCCAAGGACGCGTCGCGCCAGATCGGGCTGCTGTCCGACGTCGACAAGCGCGATCTGCTACGCGAGATCGCCGACGCGATCGAAGCCGCTGCGGCCGAGATCGCCACCGCGAACGAGGAAGACCTCGCGCGGGGTCGCGCCGACGGAATGGCCGAGGGCCTGCAGGACCGGCTCCGCCTGGACCGCACCCGCATTGCGTCGCTCGCGGCCGCGGTGCGCGATGTCGCCGAGCTGCCCGACCCGGTCGGCCGTGTCCTCGAGGAGAAGATCCTCTCCAACGGCGTGCAGCTGCAGAAAGTCTCGGTGCCGTTCGGTGTGGTCGGATCCATTTACGAAGCTCGTCCGAACGTCACGGTCGACATCGCCGCCGTGGCGCTGCGATCCGGCAATGCCGTGATCCTGCGCGGCGGTTCGGCCGCCGAGGCGACGAACCGTGCCCTGGTCTCGGCGATGCGCGGAGCACTGGCCGCGCGCGGCGTCGATCCCGAAGCGGTGCAGACCGTCGACGACTTCGGCCGTGAAGGCGCGCGCCAGCTCATGCAGGCCCGCGGCATCGTCGATGTCCTGGTGCCCCGCGGCAGCGCGCAGCTGATCGAGACCGTCGTGACCGAGTCATCCGTTCCCGTCATCGAGACCGGTGCCGGCGTCGTGCACATCCTGCTCGATGCCACCGCGCCACTGGAATGGTCGCGCGACATCGTGGTCAACGCCAAGACCCAGCGTCCGAGCGTCTGCAACGCGGTCGAGACCGTCCTGGTGCACCGTGAGGCCGCGCCGCGACTGGTCGGTCCCGTCGTCGCCGCCCTTCGCGAGGCCGGAGTCACCGTTCATGGCGACGACGCGGTCCGGGCGCTCGCGTCGGACGTGGTGCCGGCAACCGACGAGGACTGGTCCACCGAGTACCTGAGCCTCGACCTGTCGATGCGCGTCGTCGATGACCTGGATGAGGCGCTCGCGCATATCCGGCAGTACTCCACGCACCACACCGAGTCGATCATCACCGAGGACGCAGGCAACGCCGAGCGGTTCCTCGCGGAGGTCGATTCGGCCGTCGTGATGGCGAACGCATCGACGCGTTTCACCGACGGCGGCGAGTTCGGCTTCGGTGCCGAGGTCGGCATCTCGACCCAGAAGCTGCACGCACGGGGTCCGATGGGCCTGAATGAGCTCACCAGCACCAAGTGGCTTGCGCGCGGCTCGGGACAAGTACGCGCCTGACCGCCTAAACTGAACATGCGCGTCCCTGCGCGCGCCGCTGAACCCGAACGGAGTCCCTGATGACCCTCGCCTCGCTCGTCGCCCTTGCCGCTGCAGAGTCTGAGCACCACGGCAATGTCGCGCTAGAGACGGTCGGCTACGGCATCGTCGCCATCATCTTCTTCGCCGCGCTCGGACTCGTGACCTTGTCGTACCGGAACGTGGCGAACCGCCACGCCAGCAAGGCGGAGGCCTACGCACGAGCGCACGCCAACGACATCCCTGAAGCGGGGCACGGCCACTAGGTCTAACCGAATGACGGCGGCGCGCACCCCGAGGATCGGGGTCATGGGTGGGACGTTCGATCCCATTCATCATGGGCACTTGGTCGCCGCCAGCGAGGTCGCGCAGTCCTTCGATCTCGACGAGGTCGTGTTCGTGCCGACCGGGATGCCGTGGCAGAAGGAGGTCGTCACCTCCAGTGAGCACCGCTACCTGATGTCCGTGATCGCCACCGCATCCAACCCGCGATTCACCGTCAGCCGCGTCGACATCGATCGAGCCGGCACCACCTACACGATCGACACCCTGCGCGATCTGAAGGCGGCGCGGCCGGACGCGGAGCTGTTCTTCATCACGGGCGCAGACGCCATAGCGCAAATTCTCAGTTGGAGGGACCATGATGAACTGTGGGACCTCGCCCATTTCGTCGCAGTCTCCCGGCCCGGACATGTGCTCAGCACTGACGGGCTCCCCGGGGAGAAGGTGAGTCAGCTCGAGATCCCCGCCCTCTCCATCTCATCGACGGACTGCCGAGAGCGGGTCCACCACGGGAATCCCGTGTGGTACCTCGTTCCCGACGGGGTCGTCCAATACATCGCGAAGCACCACCTATACCGGAGCAAGGAATGACAACACCCGAGCAGCCGGACAACAACCAGCTCACCCGCAAGCAGATGCGGGAGATTCGCAATACTGCGTCGACCCCGATCATCACGGCGGAACAGGCGCAGGCTGCACAGCCGGCACACCAGACCACCGAACCCGACGTCGAGCCCGAAGAGGCGCCTGCCGAAGAGGCGCCGATCGAGGTTCCCGCCCCGATCGTCTCCGCCGTTCCCTTGGCACGCGCCGCCGTGCCGGTCGATGTCGCACCCGCGCCCGCCGCGGACGACTCGGTCGACCTCGGCGTGAACCCGCTGACCCGCCGTCAGGCGCGCCAGCAGGAGCGCATCCGCACGGCGTCCGTTCCGGTGATCACGCCGGATGTGGCGGCCGCGCACTCTGCGCCCGTATCCGCGCGTCCCGTCGACGAGGCGCCCGCGCCGGTCGACGATGCTCACGCGCCGGTCGAGAACGACACCCAGACGGATGCCGCAGACATCGACGTGACGGTGGATGCGACGGCTGCAGAAGCCGAAGCAGCGTCGGACATCGAGACCGAGACGGACGACGACACCGACACCGAGTCGCAGGACGACCTGTTCGCCGCGACCGAGGCGGACGAAGCGGCCGAGGCCGAGGCATCCGCTCGCCCCGTCGTGAACCCGGGCTTCGGTTCGGGGCTGCTCGCGGGTGACCCCGCGGCGCTGTCCCTGCCGCCGTCGTTCGACGAGCTGATCGCTCGCGAGACCTCGACCGAGGGCTCGAGCGCGACTCCGAACGCGCTGATCCTGGCGCAGACGCCCGACGGTGTGATGATGGGCCCGGTCACGGCGACCGGCGAAGTCCTCATCACCGGCACGATGTCGCTGCCCGACGGGATCGGTTCGCAGGGCCACGCGCACGGCGCCGCCGACGGCAAAGAGGCGGACGCGGTCCTCGTGGACGGCGAACTGCCCGCGCACTCGTCCCCGACTCCCATTGCGGCCAGTGCCGCTATTTCCACGGTGAAGACGACGGGCGAGATCATTCGTCCGCCGGTTCCCGAAAAGGGCGGCAAGCTCATGCTGTCGCTCGCGATCACGGCCGGCGTACTCGCGCTGGCTCTCGTCGGCGTTCTGATCCTCGCCTTCGTTACAGGGGTGTTTTGATGACTGCAACCGACAACTCGCGCGACATGCTGGCAATCGCCGCTCTCGCGGCCGACGCGAAGGGCGGCGAGGACCTGATGGCTCTCGACGTCTCGGAGCCGCTGCCACTGGTCGATATCTTCATGCTGGTGACGGGGCGCAACGAGCGCAACGTGGCCGCCATCGCGGACGAGATCGAAGACAAGCTGCTCGAGGCGGGCCACAAGCGCCTGCGTCGCGAGGGCCGCAAGGAATCCCGCTGGATCCTGCTGGACTTCGGCGACCTCGTCGTGCACGTGTTCCACGAGCAGGAGCGCATCTTCTACGGCCTCGAGCGCCTTTGGAAGGACTGCCCGCTCATCGCGATCGACCTGCCGACGCCTGTCGCCGCGGCCGACTGACACCTCACTGCAGGCAGAATTCGTTGCCCTCAGGGTCGCGCATCTGCCAGTAGCGCTCCGACCACGGGCCCCACGTCTGCTCTACCAGTCGCACGACCTCCGCACCGAGGGCGACCAGCCGATCCTTCTCGGCATCCAGCACCTCCGCCGACGTTCCGGCTGCGCCGGCGCCGGGGGAGACCGACACATCCAGGTGCAGTCGATTGCGCCCGGCCTTGGGTCCGTCAGCGTGGTGGAAGAACAGTCGCGGGCCTTTGCCCTCGGGGTCTTCGGCGAGCCCGCGGGTGGCGAGATCGTCTTCGGTGAGCCCGGAGTCGAGCAGCTGCTGTTTGAGCGGCCCCTCCCAGTCCATGTGCGGATACCCGAACACATCCGACCAGAAGTGCGACAGGGCGCGAGGGTTGTCGGCATAGAACACGATGTTGCCCAGTGAAGTCATGATCTCCTCCTAGAGTCGTGGTCTGATCGTACGAAATCGGTCCGACATCGCCGCCGTGGTTCGAGTCATGGCTCAGGATGTAGTAATCTAGTCGAGTTGCCTCACGCAGTACGGGGCAAGAGTTTGGGCCTGTGGCGCAGTTGGTAGCGCACCTGCATGGCATGCAGGGGGTCAGGGGTTCGAATCCCCTCAGGTCCACCAGAAACCCCCGGTTCGCCGGGGGTTTTTCGTTTCCCGCCGACGGTGACGGTAGGCGCGCAACGCCCGTGGATAAACGAGGGAATTGCACCAGCTGTTGGGCTTTAGCGGCGCGCTCCCTCACGGAACATCGGGGGAGTCCACCGCTTCTGTGGTGTTGTCCCCGCTGAGGGATCCCTCGTGCGCGGCGCGTGTCCAACCGCGCCCTGCGGTGAGCTGCGTGCACTGTGCCGGGCGGCGGGGCGGGTGTACGTTGCAACCGTGGATGGATCGCCCTCCGCATCAAACTTGAACCCCGAGTCATTTGAACGCATGACACCGTTGCGCGATGCCGGCACGGGCACAGGACAGCAAGAACCCAGGAGATCTCAGTTCGCGGAGTTCCGAACTCCATCGAAACGAGGACGGCGGTATCGCCCAAGCACTGCAACGGTGGCCAATTGCCGAGCAATTGTTGATGAGGCCTAGCGAAGGAGACGACTTGTCCGACGTCCCTGACGGAGCGCAGTTGATCGGCCTGATCGATGACGCCGTCGATCTCGTGGCGGCGGCGCGAGCCACCGGCGATCGTGTGTCCCTTGCGACGGCGATCCACAACCTCGAAGTCGCACGGCGTACAGCGCCGGGCGTGTTGATGGATACGGTGCTCGTGAATCTCGGGATGGCGTTGAACACCAGGTTTGAGATGGATGGAAATATCGCCGACCTGTCCGAGGCCGTCGTGGTCTCTCGCGACGCTGTCAAACTCACACCGGTCGCGGACCCTCGCCGCGCCGGTCGCGTCTCGAATCTTGGCGTGGCTCTCAAGTGGCGCTACGAATTCGGGGGAGGCGAGCTGGCAGACCTGCAGGAGTCGATCGCCTGTCAGCGAGAAGCGGCTGAACTCACAGCCCAGAAAGATCCCGAACGCTCGAAGTTCGCCACGAATCTTGCCAACACTCTACTCATGCGATTTGGGCACACGGCGGCCGCCCCCGATCTCGATGAGTCCATCGGCTGGTTTGAGGCGGCGCTGGCCGCAACACCAGTGACTCACCCACGTCTCGCGCGGCGGCGCGCGAACCTGGCTAATGCGCTGAGCTCACGGTACGACCTCCTCGGTGCCCGCACGGATCTCGATGCCGCTGTCTCCCTTCTTCAGCAGGCGGTTGCGGCGACGGCTCCGAACGATCCTGCGCTCGCGGCCGACCTGTCCAACTTGGGCAACGCATTCTTGTCTGATTACGAGCGGACAGGAAGCTATGCGAGCCTCGACACGGCGGTCCTTCACCTAGAAGGATCAATTGCAAGGACAGCGCGCAACGATCCGCAACTGCCGCATCGTCTTTCGAATCTCGCCTCAGCTCTCAGTGCCCGTGGCAGTTTGACTTCGTCCCTCGCTGACTTCGACGCGGCGATCTCAGCGACCGATCGAGCGCTGGGCTCGCTGACCGACGATCAGCCGGCTTTTGCGCGCGTGTTTTTCAACTTTGGGTCGCTTCTCAGGTCGCGTTTCAGCGTCAGCGGCGACCTCATAGACCTAGACGCCGCGATCGAGTACATGCATGCGGCCATCAGCGCCCTGCCGCCCGCCGCGCCATTACTCTGCGTTGTTCGGACAACGTTGGGGAAGGCGATCGAGGACCGCGCCGAGATCACTGGATCCCAAACTGATCTGGGCTCAGCACTGACGGAGTATCTGGCAGCCATGCGGGTGGATACGGCGGCCCCGATGGATCGGTGTGTCGCAGCGATGAGGGCGGCCGCCCTGTCGACCGCCCAGGATGCCTCCGCCTGCTATGCGGAGGCCATCACGCTCCTCCCTTCCGTCCTCCAGCCCTGGCTCGATCGAACCGACACACTGGCGCGCGTCGCGGCGCTCAGCGGACTCGGCATGAATGCCGCCGCGGCGTACCTCGCGACTGACCAGCCGCGACAGGCGCTGTCGGCTGTGGAGCACGGACGGGCTCTCACCCTCAGCGGGCTCATTCAGCTTCGTGGTGACTTCGACAAGCTCCAAACTGCACATCCAGAGACGGCAGATCGCCTGAGTGCGCTGCTGAAGGTGCTGAATGCTCCGCGAAAACTACGCGCCGCAGACGCTGCACGGGACCTCTCGGCACAGGAGAACAGTCGACGCCGTGAGGCGCAATCCCAACTCACGCCTGTCCTCGAGCGGATCCGAACTCAGCCAGGTTTTGAGCAGTTCTTCTTGCCTCCCGACCCTGACCAACTGGTCGCAGGTGGGCGGGAGGGGCCGATCGTAGTCGTGAATGTCGCGCGCACGCGTTGTGACGCACTCGTGGTCAATGACGGCGATGTGGACGTGGTCGAGCTCAAGGACCTCACAGCTGCTGACTGTGCAGACGCGGCCATGGCCCTGCTCAGTGCTACCGATCAGCTATTTGCCCCAGATGTACCCGATAAGGCGTTCGCCGCGGCAGAGGCAGACCTCATCCGCCTACTTGCTTGGGCGTGGGACCGGATCGCCGATCCCGTTCTGACACACCTCGGGTTCTCTGCACCGAGATCGGATAGCGAGTATGGCGCCTGGCCTCGCATCTGGTGGGTTCCGACCGGTCCCCTCACGGTCTTCCCGATGCATGCGGCCGGGTATCACTCTGCCAGTAATGCCGGGGAGCCGGCGCGCGAGCGGACGGTAATGGATCGTGTCGTCTCAAGCACTGTGCCTTCGATCAGTGCGCTCCTTCACGCTCGGACGCGGCCTCTCGCCGACCTTCAACCGCGCGCTCTTCTGCTGGCGATGCCGACCACCCCTGGGCTCCCCGAACTCGAAAGTGTGATTGACGAAGTGGAGCGTGTGGCACGGCTGATCCCACGCGCAGACGTCACGATGATTGGGGTCGATCCATCTCAGCAAACCGGCGAGCCTTCGCGGCGAACCGTGCTCGGGCTACTCCCGACGCACGCGTGGACGCACTTCGCGTGTCACGGCGAGGCGAACCCCACCGACCCGGCAAAGTCAAACCTCGTCCTCGCCGATCACCAGAGTGACCCGCTGACGGTCGAGGACATCGTCGGGCTGAAACTGGAGCAGGCACAACTCGCATACTTCTCCGCGTGCACTACCGCGCGCCCGGGTCGCAAGGTGCTCGATGAACCCGTCCACTTCGCTGCGGCGGCCCTTCTCGCTGGTTATCGGCACGCCATCGGCACATTGTGGCCGATCCCCGATCGTCCCCATTCTGCCGAGACTATTTACCGGATCCTGTCCTCGGATGGATTCGACTGGACGGCGGCCTCAGCTGCAGTTGCGGTTCACACTGCAGTGCATGGAGAGCGCCGAGCCTTCCCAGACCAACCCCAATATTGGGCTGCACTCCTGCATCAAGGCCCGTAGGGACAGACGGAACGATCCTGCGGGCGCGAAAACCACCACGGGACGGGCGGCGCGGCCATCAGAGCACGCCGGTGCTGACCGTTCCCCGCTTGCGGCTCGGTGCCAACCCCGACATCGCGCAACATCGGTGCGCTCTCATCACCTGATGGACGACCGCCCTCTGGCGCGGGTGCGGTGTGGATGCTATTTGTATTCCATGTCACGCATCATCGGTGTGCACGGAATGGGCGCGCAACAGGTCGGCAGCGACCAGCTATCAGCGGACTGGCGACTCGCGCTCAGGGGGGGACTGCGAAAGGCAAAGAGGCCCGACCTCGCAGACGGGCTGAGCGACAACGACGTTCGCGTCGTCCACTATGGAGATCTCTTCTTCGACCCGAACTCGATGGGCGACACACCGTCGGTTTCTGACCTGACAGAGGCGGATCGTGAGATGTTGCGGCGGCTGTATGAGGCGGCGCTAGAACGTGATCCCGGGCTGGGTGCGTCGGAAGGCGGAATGGGCGCGGTGGGGTTTCCCCCGATCAACGCGATTCTTCGGAAGCTCGTATCATCCCGATTCTTCGGAGGAGTGACTCAGCGGCTGTTCATGGGGAACTTGCGGCAGGTGAATAGATTCCTTGACGACCCTGCGCTCAAGAGCCGCGTCTTTGATCGAATGGACGAGCTGGTTACGATTGGCACCCGCGTCATCATTGGTCACTCGCTCGGCTCGATCGTCGCGTATGAGTACCTATGTGCCCGTCCCCTGGAAACCCCCGTAAAGTTCCTGACGATTGGGTCGCCGCTTGGTATGCGGAACGTGATCTTTGACAGGCTCACCCCAGCACCGAGGAACGGCAAAGGGACATGGCCCTCGGGGGTCAGTTCCTGGACCAACGTGGCGGATACGGATGACATAGTTGCGCTCGAACAGAAACTCTCAGGACGATTCCCCCACCCACCCGGCCTCGACAAGATCGACGACCGTCTTGTCAACAATGAGGATGAACCCCACAGTGCCGAGAGGTATCTGGTGAAGACAGTCGTCGGTGAGTCGCTCGCCAAGGCCTTGTGACAGCCCGGGACGCAGGTGGAGGGAGCAGCCGGCGGTTCGTCGTCGCTGGCACCTCGACGTATGCGGATACGTCTTGGCCACAGCTCAACGGCGTTGCAGAGTCGATCGACATAGTCGCCGACGCATTGGGGCGGCTTGGACTCCGTCCGGACGGTGGCAAGGGGGCTCCGGGCGGACGAGTTCTGAACGCCAAGATCGGCGCACTGCTCCGGCGAATCGAGCATGCGGCGCGGAGTGCCGACGTCGTCGCGCTGTACTTCACCGGGCACGGACACAGTGCCAGTCGGATCGGCTACCGGCTTGTTCTCACGAACTCGACTCGCAAAGATCTCGCAAATACCGCGCTCGCCCCCAGAGACCTCCTGGACAAGTTGGTGCGAGTCGATGAGTATGGCGATCCTGTCGATAAGCAGCCCCAAATCCTCTGCGTCATCGACGCGTGCTACGGCGGCCATGGTGCCCTCGAGGCGCTGCGATCATCGCTTCAAGGCGTGGGATTGGACACCGTTTGGTTCTTGGCATCCGCGGCCCCGGACGACGAGGCCCTGGATGGGCGATTTGCTGAGGCGTTCGCGAAGGCCCTGGCGGGCGTGCTCGATCGCCCTCGTGCTGGCCCCTCGCAGGAATACATCGAACCGGTGGAGCTGAGAAACGCAATCAATAACATCCTTGATGCCGGCGGAGTGCAGCAGCGCGCGCACCTCTGGCCGGCTACGGCCGGTGCCGATCAGACGCCCCCGTTCATCCCCAACTCGCAATACCAGCCGCCGAATGATCCGACGGCCGTGGATGACTCACGGAGGAGGCTTAGAACCCGTCATGCTGCGGAGAGCATCTGGTCGTGGACGGCGGAGAGCAACGAGGGAGTACGGATGCGGATGATCGTTGACGAGCTGGTTCCGCCAGCGACCCCCTCGCGAAGCCTCGTCAGCGCGTTGGCATGGGCCAAAGGCGACGGGCTGCCCTGGGGCGCGGTTTGGGTGCCCGTCGCGAAGGCGATCGCCCGAACGGTCGGGATCGAGGAGAGCACTGTGTCGGCAATCACCGACGAGGCTGTGCGGCGACTGCTCCGTGATGCGCGCGAGTTGATCGTCGAAGGGATAGGACCCGGTGATCTGTCGGTCTTTAGGCTCACTCACCCCTCGATGTCCGCGTTGATCCGAGATGATGCTCCGGCGCGGTTCACACATTCCCGCAGCGCGGCCTCCGATGTGGAGTCGGCGATAGCTCATGCGCTCATAGCGACAGTTGGCGAAGACAACAATCAGATCGACTGGCCCAATGCTCACCCATATGTGATGAAGTACCTGCTGACGCACGTTGAGCTGGCCAGTGACGCGTCGACGCTGACCCGCGAACTCCGCGACGGCGGATTTCCGGGCCCGTTTCCGGGAGTTGTTTAGTAACACAGCCACGAAGTGCGCCAAGCTCGGCTCCGACCGTTCGGCCGCGAACCGTGGGCGGTCTGGTCGGCCTCAACCGCGCGCGCGTCAAAAAGTGACGTGGGGGATGTGTGAACAACGGTGTGAACAAATGAGGAGGTGGAGTGCAGCCGTAGAGCAGTGCTTGAGAACTCGGCACCCGCGTGATTTCAGGGGAGTGCAGGGCGCCCGAGATCGAGTGCAGGCGTTGGGGTCAGGGGTTCGAATCCCCTCAGGACCACCGAAGGCCTCCGGTTCGCCGGGGGGTTTCGTTTTCCTCCGGCGGTGACGATCCGGTGCTTCGGATCACTTCGGCCCCAAATCGACGCCATCTGCAGGTCTGGGACCCCGGCCGCGCCGGATCAACACCAGGATCGTGATGGCCACGACCACGACGAGAGCACCGAGCCAGATCCACAAGGACGTGCGGAGGCCGACGAGCGACCACTGAGTGATCTGGCAGACAGACATTCCGCTCGAGGTTGCAACCGCACACCAGCCGTCCTCGTGCACCGGTGCGAGCAGGAGTGAGACGACGACCACAGCAAGAACTCCAAGCCAGATCACCCCGGCAGCCGAGGGGCGACGAGTGGGCACGGTGACCGCCAATCAGCTACTTGAGTGCTCGGGTGTTCAGCTCGAAGAGTTGCACGGCCCCAGCCTAGGGTCGAGGCGGGCGGCGAAAGGAGAGGACCTGTCATGACGGCAGTAGCCGAACGATGGTGGTTCGCCTTCCTGTTGTGGGCCTCACTCGGTCTGGTGTTTCTCCTCGGTGGCATCATTCTGGTGTGGTTCGCGATGGCGCACATCGATTGCGCCGGTTGCACGACCCGACCAAAAGACACCGCCCTCACCATGTACTTCGTCGCGGGGCTGGGAATCATCCTCGTCACCGCGATCGTGGCCGCGGCAACGACCGATCGAATCCCTGCTCGCCGCGTGCTGATCCCCGGGCTCGGCCTCCTTCTCCTCACTCTGGCGATCTGTTTCGTGATTCTCCTCAGTTCCCTCCCCGGCTGACCGACGCGATTGCCTGACCCTCAGGCGCGCCGAATGCCCCCATCTCTGGACCTGAACAGCCCTGGCCGGAACCGGCTCCGAGAAGTGCCTCTCCAGGCGGTCACACTATGGTCGCGCCCGGGGGGGTAATGATGCAGGCGAGCGAGGCGCGCTGGTCCTGCTCTACAGAGCACATTTGTACTTGCCACACATGAACGCCACCGAGGGCGATGTACCGCCTGCTTCGGTTCCGCTCCCGGCGGATGCCAAGATCCTCCGAGCTGGTTGGTGCGACGTCGCAGCTGGAGACCCCGGAGACTTCCTCGATCCGCGCTCGACCTGGGTGTCGGCAAGACCAGCAGACGGGGTCCTGACGCTCATTCTCGACTACTGGTCCGAGGAGTGGGCTGCCGTAGCAGGGAATGCGCGAATTCGTGCCACGATTGCGACTTTATGGCGTCACCCAATGGATGCTGTTTGGCTCGATGCACCTGTTCCGTGCAGGCTGAGACATGTGGATCGGCGAGTCAGAACTCTGTATGCGGTACTTCTGGGAACGCTTGCGATCGCCCTGGCCGGCTGCACCTTGCTGGATGGTGAGGCCACCCCGGTGATGCCCCCTTCGCCTTCTTCGATTGCGACACCGACCGCCGAGCCTTCTCCGCCCGAGACTCTCGTGGCAACACCGCCTGACGCCGAGAAGCCGTTGGGTGAAATGTCGTCGGTGCGAGGGACGGATCAGATCGGCCCATTCTCGAGCGCATCCGGGCATGTCTTCGTCTACGTCAATTGCTACGGCACCGGCATCGTGACCGTGGAACTCGTGGGTTCCGCGACGATCACTCAACAATGTCTGCCCGATGCAAACGATCCAGGCACACGCAACAAGATTCAAGCGCTCACGCCCGAGGAGATTGTCGTGCGGGGTACCGCCGAGAATTCCAACCTATGGGCTATCGCCGTCACAGATACCGAGTAGCCCAGACGGCAATCGGATCTCGGCCGCGCATCGCCAGCGGGAGTCTTCGGGGCGGTCGAATGCCAGCGAGACTCCTGCGAAGAACGGCGCTGACGCGCGACGCATCCCTTCCCATAATGTGAGGGGATGCGGCGTCTGCAGAGTCTCATTGTCTTGTCGGTCACGGCTGTGTTGCTGGCGGGCTGTGCGACTGCCACGGCGGGGGCAGCGCCAGGCATCGGCGCCGAGCCGACACCGTCGAGCACATCCTCGCCCACACCGTCTCCTACCGCGACGATCGTGGATCCCGAGGCCGCCGCTAAGGCTGACTCGTGGCTCGAGGGTGCGGTTCTACCGCCCGGTACCGTCCGATCTGAGAACGTTCCGAGCACGACACCGCCGTTCGCGAACTCGTACTACCGCTGGCCGTGCTCGCCGATGGAACTGCGGACCGGCTACTGGACGCTCGAGGGCGCCAACGTTGTCGATACGGGGAACTGGCTCAGGGAGAATCCGACGGCGGGTCTGATCGCTTCGAACTCCTCGCCGTATTCCGGGGGTCCGGAAATCGACAGCCTGTCGCTCGGAAACGTTCCTGAGTGGGACTCGCTCGAAGGCATCGCCTACACGGTGTCGCGCACCTCAGACGGTGTCGCGATCCGTGCGGAGATCGGCGTCTTCATGACGGACACTGTCTGCACGCCGCCTCCGGGCGGCGGGATGTGGGGCGGCCCCGGACAGGGTTGATGCGACCGAGCTTGGACGAAGATGCGAAGTTGCGTGAGCGGCTCCGCAGCGAGCAATTCCGGGCGCGCCGCGTGAAGCTACGTCGCGTCGTGGATGAACTCGACGTCTTCGGCTGAGGCTTCGGCTCGGGCCTCCTCCGGAGCCTCAGGCTCGTGGACGAGATCGTCTTCGTCCACGATCTCGTGCAGCAGCTCGCGACCTCGGGTCGGATCCGCGATCGACTGATGAATGATGTCGCGAAGCGCAGCGTGAGCCTCGGGCCGGATCTCCTTGAGCGAGTCCTCGACGATCGTCTCCAACTCCTGCTCGATCGCATCGGAGAGTTGGGGACCGGGGTATCGGTAGTGGCCGGGCTCGCTCCACATCGCCCAGCTGCCCACGCGGCGCGTGAGGTCTTCCCATTCGTCCAGGCTCAGGTGAACCGTCATGGGACCATTTTCCCCCGCCGACCGGCCGGCTGCCAGACAGGTGCTTTGCACACGCCTCAGGTTCGGCGTCGGTGTCGGCGGCTTCAATTCCCGAGCCAGGGCAAATCGCTTGTGTCCACCCCGTGGCGGTGGTGCATCCGCCCGCCGTCGATGGGGGCCGTCTCGTGGCCGGCCAGCTCCTGCACCCACAGCGGCTGCTGCTCCATCGCCACCGAACCCGCGCCCGCCGTGAAGTAGGCGACGATCGGAGGGCTCGCGACGAACTCGGCCGCGAAGGCACCGGCACCGCGGACGCGCACCAGGGCGTCGCGCGCATACAGATCGCGCATGAACACAGCGAACGCTTCGGGATCGTCGGATGCCGGTTCCTTCGGCGCGACCGGCAATTGCGATCGCAGCTGGCCGAGCAACTCTGGACGCTGCGCCGCGGAAAGCCGAGCGAAGGCGGCGGCGTATGCCTTGTCGGCGATGCTTGCGGGAACGTTTCCCAATAGATAGGCATATCTCGCGATCTGCTCGTCTTCGCTGATCGCCTGCTGCTCGTGTCGCCTTTTCACGATCCCTCCTGACTGATGAGGGTCAGAGTACGCCGACCGGAGCGCTCCGTCGACCGGTGTGCTGGGCGCAGATCACCCCGGCAAAGTCCAGGACTCCGGTCGGGAACTGTGGGGGTCGCAGTGTGTCGTCCCCATTCAGGATCCGCTGGCGGCGCCAACCCGTCAGGCGCGCTCACCGGCCTCGACGCCGGCACCCCATCGGCTAGCATTCTGGGATGACGAAACCGCCTCCGATCGACGACGTCCGGATCGGCGGCGACGCCATTCGCCTCGGGCAGTTCATGAAGTTCGCGGGGCTCCTCGACTCCGGTGGAGACGTGAAAGAGGCCATCATCGACGGCTACGTGAAGGTGAACGGTGAGGTCGATCGCCGTCGCGGACGCCAGCTGCAGCTCGGCGATGTCGTGACGTTTGAGGGACGCGGAGTCCGCGTCTGCGAGTGAGGTCCCGGGGTACACGACCCTGCGGCGAGCATTCTGCTGGGGTACGGCGCCTCGAGTCCGTACGGCCCGACATGGAATGAAGCGTCGTCCCCTGTCGTTGCTGATGTGGCTCGTGTGAATCGTCGTGGAAGCCGACGATGCGACCATCCGGCGAGCAAGAATGCAATCGGAGCATGCCCCTCATGTCAGAAGCCCCAGCCCCTCATCTCGATGCCACCGTGCTCGACAACGCCGCGTGGCACGCGCTGTCCGGCGCTCACGCACGCTTCGCGGAGGGCGACGATCTCGTGCGTCGGTACCATCCCGATGTCGCCCCGTTCGTCGCGGTGCGGAACTGGGATGACCCGCAGGTGTGGGATTCGCTGATCGGGCTGGTCGGACACGGGGCGGAGATCGGTCTGTCCGGCGGCGTGCCCGAGTTCCCCGATGGCTGGGAGGAACTGTGGCGCGGCGAAGGGGTGCAACTCGTTGAGACGGACGCGCTCCACCCGGTGCCTGATCCGGAGGCTCTTCTCCTCGGGGAGGCCGACGTGCCCGAGATGCTCGCGCTCGTCGAACGCAACCAGCCCGGCCCGTTCCTGCCCCGCACGTATGAGCTCGGACGCTACATCGGGTTCCGTCGCGAGGGACGTCTCGTGGCGATGGCGGGGGAGCGCCTGCAGCCGAATGGGTGGACCGAGATCAGCGCGGTCTCGACCGACGATGCGTACCGCCGGCAGGGGTTGGCATCCCGGCTCGTGCTGGACGTCGCTTTCCACATCCAGCAGCGGGGAGACCGCGCGCTCATGCACGCGTCGGCGACCAACGTCGGAGCGATCGCGGCCTACGAGCGCCTCGGATTCGCACTCCGCACCCGCACGACATTCGCGGGGGTGCGCGTTCCCTGAAGCGCGCGAGTCGGCGTGGGTTCCCTACACCGGCTCGGTCGTGCGGATCAGACCACAGTTCAGACACGACCACACGACAATCAACCGCTCATCGTCGAAAATCTCGAACCGGAGAACGTCGCCGCAGGTCGGGCAGACTCGCGGATCCGGAGCATGCGCCTGCATTTCGTCAGTCTGCGGGCGCGGCGCGGCGGCAGCCAGAGACAGACTGCGGGCGGCATTCCGCGCGACGCGAGGTCCGAGTACCGTGGAGTCCGCGCGGGGTCCTCGGTCGACAGCGGTCGGGCCTCCGACAGCTTGCGAAAGAGGTTTCCCATGGGTGACTCGACGAGCTCGCACGTGATCAAGCCGCTCACGCCCGAGACCTTCACTGCGTGGCTGGCGCTCGCGCAGAAGCACAACGGGGTCTGGGGCGGGTGCTACTGCTCGTACTTCCACGGGGATACCGATCACACCGTCAAGCGTGAGTACGACGGACCGACGTTCAAGCAGCGACTCGTGGCGGAGGGCATCGCCCACGCCGCGCTCGTCTTCGACGGCGACGACGCGATCGCGTGGTGCGAGTACGGCAGTCCGGTCGAACTGCCGAACATCTATCACCGCAAGCAGTACGACGCGGACGAGACCAAGCCGGCGCCGTGGCGCATCACCTGCTTCTTCGTCGACCGCGACCACCGACGTTCGGGCGTGGCCCGCGAGGCGCTGGATGGCGCGCTCGACCTGATCGCGCAGGCCGGTGGCGGCGAGGTGGTCTCGTTCCCCAACGAGCTCGCTCCCGACAAGAGGACGTCATCCTCGTTCCTGCACAACGGCACGAGAGCGATGTTCGAGAAGGCCGGATTCACGTTCGAGCGCCACATCGGCAAGAGCAAGACTGTGATGCGCAAGACGGTGCTGCCGACGTGAACGCGCATGCTCCGGATCCGCGCGTCTGTCCCACCTGCGGCGACGCTCTCCGGTTCGAGATCCTCGACGATGAGCGATTCCTCGTGGCGTGGTCGTGTCTGAACTGCGGCCTGATCCGCGCGACTGAGCCGGTGTAGCGAACCCCTCATCCCTTGCGCCCGCGCAGGCGGCCGAGGATGCTGGTCGAATGACGGCTGTGACGAGCTTCCTGTGGTTCGACAACGACGCCGAGGCGGCGATCCGGTTCTACACGGATCTGATCCCGGGTTCGGAGATCGTCGAGCTGTCGCTGTATCCCGATGACGTCCCCGGCATGGGCGGCAAAGTGATGTCGGCGCAGTTCCGGCTCGCCGGCACCGACTACTTCGCGATGGATGCCGGGCCGCAGTTCCCGTTCACCGAGGCGATCTCGCTGTTCGTCTCGTGTGCGGATCAAGCCGAGGTCGACCGCTACTGGGACGCGCTGACCGCGGACGGTGGCCAGGAGCAGCCCTGCGGGTGGTTGAAGGACCGGTGGGGCCTCTCCTGGCAGATCATCCCCGAGCGCCTCATCGCGCTGATCCGCGACCCCGACCCGGCTCGCGCGCACAGGGCTGTGCAGGCGATGCTGACCATGTCCAAGATCGAGATCGCCGTGATCGAGGCGGCCGCAGCCGAGAGCTGAGCGTGCCCGCCCCCGTCCGCACACATCGCGTCGCACCAGGCTGGGTTGCGGCACCCCGTTGCGCGTCGGTGCTCGTCCTCGTTCTGGTCGCGCTCACCGCGTGCACCTCGGCCCCGCCAGACCGTGCGCCGACTCGTGCACCGTCCGCGTCGGGCAGCCCGTTGCCGCGCCTCGTCGGAACACCCGTGACGCTTGCGACAGGGCTGGCGGCCCCGTGGTCGGTGGTGCCGCTGCCCGCGGGCGGCGCGCTGATCTCCGGGCGCGGCGACGGCACGGTCCTCGAACTCACCGCGGCGGGGGAGGTGCGCACCGCAGGCGTCGTCCCCGGCGTCGTCTCGGGCGGTGAGTCCGGGCTGCACGGCCTGGCGGTCCTGGAGGCCGACGGCGAGCGCTGGCTCTACGCCTACCACGGGGCATCCGACGACAATCGTGTGGTGCGGATGCCGCTCACCGGCGACGAAGGAGCCCTCCAGCTCGGCGCGGCCCAAGTCGTGCTCGATGGCATCGCGCGTGCGCGCAACCACGACGGCGGCCGGATCGCGTTCGGGCCGGACGGATTCCTCTACATTGCGACGGGGGACGCCGGCCGGGGCGACACCGCGCAGGACCCGGCATCCCTCAATGGCAAGATCCTCCGTGTGACGTCGGAGGGGGATCCAGCACCGGGCAACCCGTTCGGCACCGCCGTCTTCAGCATGGGCCACCGCAACGTGCAGGGTCTCACCTGGACCACGGACGGAACCCTGTGGGCGACCGAGTTCGGGCAGAACGCGTGGGACGAGGTGAATGCGATCCGCGCCGGCCAGAACTACGGCTGGCCGCTCGTCGAAGGGATCGCGCAGGATGAGCGCTTCGTCGACCCCGCGATCGCCTGGACACCGGAGGAATCGAGCCCCAGCGGCATGGCCGCCCTCGGCGACACCCTCTTCGTGGCGGGACTCCGCGGCGAGCGGCTCTGGATGCTGGACACTGCGGGCGAAGAGGTGGTCAGCGCCACGCCACTGCTGATCGGCGAGTACGGACGGCTGCGGGATGCCGTGGCGGCGCCGGACGGAGGCCTGTGGGTTCTCACGAACAACACGGACGGACGAGGCTCGCCGGGCGCCGAGGACGACCGCCTGCTGCAGTTGCCGGTCGCGGCGAAACAGACGGGTTCGTGATGCAGCCAGGGCGCTACGGTGAGGGAGTGAGCTCTCAGCCCCGCTGTCCGCATTGCCGGCACTTCATCTACCTCGACACGCTGACGTGCCCGAACTGCGAGGCGGATCTCGGCTTCCACATCATCAGCCGCCGGTTCTACGGCATCCGTGCGGGACAGACGGTGATCGACGGGCAGACCTGGCACGCGTGCTCGAACCGCGGCTGGTCCTGCAACTGGCTCGTGCGCGACGACGCTCCCGCCGGCCGCTGCTTCTCGTGCCGCCTCACGCGGCGCCGCCCCGAGCCCGACGACACCGTGGCCATGGAGAAGCTGGCCAAGACCGAGGAGTCCAAGCGCCGCCTCGTCCTGCAGCTGGCCGACCTGGGCCTGCCGATCGTTCCGTGGGACGTCGCGCCCGGCGGACTCGGCTTCGACCTGATCTCGAGCCTGTCGCACGGCGAACGCGTCACGATCGGCCACGCGAACGGCATCATCACCCTCGACCTCGCCGAGAGCCTCGACGACCGTCGCGAAGCGCTCCGGGTAAAGCTGGGCGAGCCGTACCGCACGATGCTCGGGCACCTGCGGCACGAGGTCGGGCACTACTACCAGAACGTGCTCCTCACCGACGATGAGGCCTGGGCGCGCTGCCGAGAGCTGTTCGGCGACGAGCGCGCCAGCTACAAGGACGCGCTCAGCCGGCATTACTCGACGGGTGCACCCGCGGATTGGCACACGTCCTTCATCTCGGAGTACGCGACGATGCACGCGTGGGAGGACTTCGCCGAGACCTTCGCGCACTATCTCCACATCACCGGCACGCTCGAGACGGCGGCGGCGATCGGCATCCATCTCGACGCCAGCGCCACCAACCTGCGCGACATCGACGTCATCCCGCTCGAGTCGTACGAGGACGAACCCGTGCAGCGGCTGCTGACCGACTGGGAATGGATGTCGCAGGCGTTCAACCGGATCAACCGCTCGATGGGGTTCGGTGACCTCTACCCGTTCGTGATCGTGCCCGCGGTCCGCACCAAGCTCGGCTTCATCCACGACGTCATCACGCGTGCGCCCCTCACCGGGGAGGAGCAGGAGGCGCTCGCCCTGCCACAGACCCTGGAGCGCACATGACGTCCTTCTCCCGCGGCCAGCGCGTCATCGGCTCGGCTACGCACTACGTGCAGAATCAGCCGCCGTTTCGAGTGGACATCGACGAGTACGCGCTGAACGCGCCGTTGATCGACGCCGTCACGCAGTTCGGCGCCGCATGGGCGCACGACGACCTGCACGAGGCCGGAGCGCTCGTCGGAACGGCATCCTTCCAACGGGATGCCGAGCTCGCCAACGTGCACGGTCCCGTCGCCCACACCCACGACCGGTGGGGGTTCCGGCTCGACGAGGTCGACTACGACCCGTCGTATCACCGCATCATGACCGAGTCGATCCGTCGTGGCACCCACTCGTCGGGATGGACCGATCCGCGCGGGGGCGCCGCGGTCGCACGCGGAGCGATGTTCATGCTCTTCGCGCAGGTCGAGCCCGGTCACGCCTGCCCGGTGTCGATGACCCACGCCGCCGTCGCCTCGATCGCGGATGCGCCCTGGATCGCCGACGAATGGCTGCCCCGCATGTACTCGCGCGACTACGAGCCGCGGCTGCTGCCGAACGAGGAGAAGTCCAGCGCGCTCATCGGCATGGCGATGACCGAGAAGCAGGGCGGATCGGATGTCCGGGCGAACACGACCAAGGGCGTGCACATGGGCGGCCACTCGTACCAGCTGACCGGCCACAAGTGGTTCTGCTCCGCCCCGATGTCGGACGGGTTCCTCGTGCTCGCCCAGACGCGTCGTGACAACGTCGACGAGGGGCTCACCTGCGTGTTCGTGCCGCGCATCCTGCCGCGTGGCATGCGCAACTCGTTCCGCGTGATGCGGCTCAAGGACAAGCTGGGCAACCGTTCCAACGCCTCCGCCGAGATCGAGCTCGACGGCACCGTCGGACTGCTCGTGGGGGAGCCGGGGCGAGGCGTGCGCGCGATCATCGAGATGGTGCAGCGCACCCGCCTGGACTGCGTGCTGGGCTCCGCCGCGGGCATGCGCCAGTCGGTCGCCGAGGCGGTCTGGCACGCGCGCGGGCGCGAAGTGTTCGGCGCGAAGCTGGTGGATCAACCCGCCATGACCGCGGTGCTGGCCGACCTCGCACTCGAATCGCAGGCCGCGATGCTCGCCGGGCTGCGGCTCTCACAGCTCTTCGACACGCACGCGTCCGATCGCGACATCGCGCTGCGCCGGCTCGCCACCCCCGTGACGAAGTACTGGGTGAGCAAGCGCGGACCGCAGCACGCCTACGAGGCCATGGAGTGCCTCGGCGGCAACGGGTACATCGAGTCCTTCCCGCTGGCGCGCCGGTACCGGGAGCAGCCCGTCATGGCCATCTGGGAGGGCTCCGGCAACGTCATCGCGCTCGACGTGCTGCGCGCGCTGACCCGCGACCCCGACTCCGCGGCGGCATTCGAGGACGAGCTGCGCTCCACGCGCGGCGGCTCGGCACTGCTGGACACCCACATCGACCGGACGCTACGGCTGCTGGGTGAACTCGCGGAAGCCGATCCCGCGGTCGCCCAGACCCAGGCGCGTCGGGTCAGCGAGGGGCTCGCCCTCGCGTTCCAGTCCTCGCTCATGCTGCGCCATGCCCCGAGCCTCGATGCCGAGGCATTCATCGCCGCGCGTCTGGGTGAGGATCGCGGGGCGCAGTACGGCGTGCTTCCGCGGGGGACGGATGCCGCGGCCATCGTCGCGCGGCACTGAGTCCCCTCGATTTCCCGGCGGTCGCGCCGCGTAGGCTGTGGCGGTGACTTCTCGACGGCGCCGCATCGGCAGCGCGACGCTCGCCGTGGGCGTCGTCCTGACCTTGACGGCGGTGTCGTCCGCCCAGGCCGCGACCCCGAGCGACACCGACACGGCTGAACCCGCGGTGCGGGTGCACGCCGCCGCGGCGGACGACCTCGCCGACGCGGCATCCGCCCGGGTGGCGGCGATGTCGGTGCGCGAACAGGCTGCCAGCGTCGTGATGGGACACGTGCCGACCAGCGACCCGGCGGCACTGAACGCCTACATGGCCGCCACCGGCATCGGCGGATTCATCCTGATGGGCGCCAACGTCCCGGCATCCGAAGCCGAACTGCGCGCGGTCACCGCCGCGCTGACGCTGGACGCGGCGCTCCCGCCGCTGATCGGCATCGACCAGGAGGGCGGCGACGTGTCCCGCCTGCCGTGGGATGACTTCGCCGGCGCGACCACGCTGAAGAACGAGGACCCCGCGGCGACCCGGTCCGCATTCGCCGGGCGCGCGGCGCTCCTGCAGCGGGCGGGCATCGGCGTGAACTTCGGCATCGTCGCCGATGTCACCGGCGACCCGTCGATGTTCATCTACCGTCGTGCCCTCGGAACGACTCCGGATGCGTCCGCGGCCCGAGTGGCGGCGGCGGTCGAGGGCGAGTCC
Source organism: Microbacterium sp. Root61 (assembly GCF_001427525.1). Lineage (NCBI taxonomy): Bacteria > Bacillati > Actinomycetota > Actinomycetes > Micrococcales > Microbacteriaceae > Microbacterium > Microbacterium sp. Root61. The sequence continues at coordinate 387,441 of NZ_LMGU01000001.1, forward strand.
GTCGAGGCGATGTCGACCCTGAAGCACTTCCCGGGGCACGGCGCCGCGCCGGGCGATTCGCACAGCAGCCTGCCCGCCGCCGGCCTGTCGCTGCAGGAATGGGCGACGACGCAGGCGCCGTCGTTCCAAGCCGGTATCGAGGCGGGCGCACCGCTGCTGATGTTCGGGCATCTCGTGTACTCCGCGATCGATCCGGCACCGGCGACGATGTCGGCCGAGTGGCACCGCATCGCGCGGGAGCAGCTGGGCTTCACGGGCGTGGCCATCACCGACGACCTCGGGATGCTGCAGGCCTCCGGCGATGCCGCGTACGCCGATCCCGTGGCCAACGCGGTCGGAGCGCTGGCGGCCGGGAACGACATGGTGCTCTCGGTCGTCTACACGAACGCGCAGTCGGCCTCGACCATCGTCGACGGCATCGTGGCGGCGGTGGAGGCGGGCACATTGCCTGCCGAGCGGCTGCAGGAGGCAGCGGAACGCGTCACAGCGCTGCGGCTGGAGCTGGCGGCGGAAGGCCGCGGCCTTCCGCCGTGTGGAGACTGCGCTCCGGCCGACGGCTGATCGAACCGTCCACGGCGTACGCGTCCTCCGAGAGGAAGGCGGCATCGGCGATGAGGTGGCGCAGGCGGTTGGAGCGGTCCGCGAAGTCGCGCTGGCGACGCACGTAGTCGGCTTTGCCTTCCGCGGTCTCGATTCGCACCGGCTCGACGTCCCACGCGCGCAGGTCGTACGGCGACGCCTGCATGTCGAGCAGCCGGATCTCGCCCGCGAGCTCGAACGCGTCGAGCAGGAGCTCTCCCGGCACGAGCGGGCCGAGCTTGACGGCCCACTTGTAGACATCCATGCCGGCATGGAGGCACCCGGGCTGCTCGATCTGCGGCTGGAGCGCCCGACTCGGCTCGGTCTGGTTGCGCGGCACCGCCGACGGGGTGAAGAAGCGGAACGCGTCGAAGTGGGTGCAGCGCAGCTCATGGGACTCCACGACCGCATCGGTGCCGGCCTGGCCGAGCCGCAGCGGGACGTCGTGCCGATGCTCGCCCTGCCGGTACACCATGGCCCATTCGTGCAGCCCGAAGCATCCGAACGACCCCGGGCGCGCGGCTGTGCGCCGCAGCATCCGCTCGATCAGTGTGAACAGATCCGGACGGGCGCCTCGCAGGCCCGCGGAATCGACGATGAGCCCGTCAGCGGTGCCGCCCGGGACGTACCAGCGCCATACCGCACGCGGTGAGTCGGCGGCATCCTCCAGCTCCACCCCCGCGCCGGGGTGCCAGCGCCGGAGCACCGCCGGCTTGAACGAGTAGTACGTGAAGAGGAAGTCCTCGATGGGATGTTTCTCGGCCCGTGCCGCTCGTTCGCTGTGCGCGGCGGTCAGCTCATTCGCGCGGTGCACGTGCACGCGCTCTCGTTCGCGCCAATCGTCAGCTTCGAGCGTGCTCACGGCTCCACGGGCTCGATCAGCTCGGGGCCGTTGTTGCGGACGTTGCCGACGGCCTTCGCCACGACGTGATCAGCCAGGGTCTCGGCGACGTCCGGAGCCGCGTCGATCGCGGCATCCAGGATGTCGCCCACGTTGTCGGTCGTCGGATCCAGCCAGGCATCGGCGAAGTCGGGATCGAGGAACAGCGGCATGCGGTCGTGGATCGACCCCAGATGTCCGATGGCGTCCCGCGTCAGGATGGTGAAGCTGAGCACCCAGCGCGCCGGGTCGTCGTCGGCAAGCACCGGGTTCTTCCACCACTCGTACAGGCCCGCCATGAACAGCGGGGAGTCGTCGGCCGGGTGGATGTAGTGCGGCACCTTGGCGTCGCCGACCTTCTTCCACTCGTAGTACCCGGATGCCGGCACCACCGCGCGCCGCTTCTCCAGGGCCTTGCGGAACATCGGCTTGTCTTCGACCTCTTCGGCGCGGGCATTGATAGCGCGGGCGCCGATGGACAGGTCCTTCGCCCAGGCGGGCACGAGCCCCCACCGGGCGGACTCGAGCCGACGCGTGGGCGGCTCGGTCTTGATGGAATCGAGCACGATGGCCACTGGATCCGTCGGCGAGACGTTGAACGACGGCGCGGGAAGGTCATCGGCCTCGAGGTCGACGCGGAGCACCCCCACGAGTTCGGAGCCGACATTCGCCACGACGAAGCGTCCACACATAGAGATCAGCGTACGCGGGGGATCCGACAACGGATCAGGCGGAAGGTTCCGGATCGTCGGCGATGACGCCCGCGGCATGCAGTCGTTCGAGCAGTCCGGCGCCATCGGCCTCGGTCACCCACGGAACTCCGGCGGCCGAGTGATCGTCCACGGCCGTGCGTCCACCCGCGAGGACGGCCTCGGTCGGGGAGAGGCGCCGGATGGCGACGGCCACGACGTTCTCGGGGTGCTCGCTCGTGAAGGTCGTGTAGATCGCGTCGTCGTGCTGACCGTCGTCGCCGATCAGCAGCCAGCGCATGTGCGGGAACTCCGCGGCGAGGCGGCGCAGGTTGGTCAGCTTGTGGATCCTGCCGCTGCGGAACCAGCGGTCGTGCGTGGGGCCCCAGTCTGTGAGGAGCACCGCACCCGGCGGGAACAGGTGCCGGCTGAAGAAGCGCAGCAGCGTGGGGGCGATGTTCCAGGCGCCGGTGGACAGGTAGATGACCGGAGTTCCGGGGATGTCGCGCACCAGGCGCTCCATCATGACCGCCATGCCGGGCACGGGCTGGCGGGCGTGCTCATCGACGACGAACGAGTTCCAGGCGGCGACCAGCGGACGGGGGAGCGCGGTCACCATCACGGTGTCGTCGACATCCGAGACGACGCCGAACCGGACGTCGGCGCCGACGATGAACACACGCGTCTCGATCGACACGCCGCCCTCGACGGACATCGTGAGCGTCTGCCATCCGGGCGCCAGGTGCGCGGGCAGCACCACATCGATCACGCCGCCGCGGTCGGCGACGACTTCGTGCGTCGCGCCGTCGACGGTGATCGTCACCTGGGCGAAGCCGATCGGCACCGCCGCGAAACTGCGCCAGCCGCGCACCGACGCGTATTCGCCTGTCGCCGTGCGGGGAGCGGGCGGCACGATCAGCACGCGACCGAGGACGCGCACCCACTGCTCGCTGCCGTAGCCGGGGAACGGCGTCACCGTGGGAGTCTGACCACGCGCGCGAGCGCGGCGCTCGCGCCAGGCGTGGAAGCGGTACTCCAAACGCGCGAGCCACAGCACCTTGGGGCGCGCGGCGGAATCGGGAGTCGCGCGCATCCCCTCAGTCTTTCATGTCCTCGGCACCATCGCTGGGAACTGCCTGGTCGGCGGCCGGGTCGTCGGCCAGATGCTTGCGCTCGACGCGTTCGATGACTTTCTTGCTGACGAGCACGAGGGCCAGGAACAGGACGATCACGCCGACGAAGATGTAGCCGGCGTAGTGCAGCTGGTCGGCGAGCTCTCGGTAGGTGCCTGCGGCGGCGGCCGCGACGGAGATGTACACGGACGCCCACAGGATGCAGGCCGGAGCGGTCCACGCCAGGAAGCGGCGGTAGGAGAACCCGCTCATCCCGACGGTGAGCGGTACGAGCGAGTGCAGCACCGGAAGGAATCGCGAGAGGAAGATCGCCGGTCCGCCGCGGCGCTGCAGATATCGCTCGGAGCGGTCCCAGTTCGCCTCGCCGATCTTGCGGCCGAGACGCGAATGACGGATGCGGGGACCGAGGAATCGGCCCAGGGCGAAGCCGATGCTCTCGCCGATGAGCGCCCCGATGACCACGGCGATCCCGAGCATCACGCCCTCGGCCGGAGAGCTCACGGCCGTGCCCGCCACGATCACGATCGTGTCGCCGGGGAAGAACAATCCGATCAGCACGCTGGTCTCGAGCATGATCGCGACACCCGCGAGCAGTGTCCGCACGACGGGGTCGACACTCTGCACGGCATCGAGCAGCCACGTGAGGATCTCGTTCACGGTGATGAGCCTAGGGGGCGCACCGCCCTCTAGCCTGGGAACGTGCCCGCACCTTTGGCCGCTGTCGCCCTGCCCGCCTGGATCGATCCCGCGCGTCTGTTCGCGGGCGGTCCCGCGCGGCATCCGCACGCCTTCTGGCTGGATGCCGGACCAGACGCCGGCGACGGGTGGAGCTGGCTCGGCATCGGCGCGCCCGAGGCCGATCCCGATGTGGTGCGGGAGGTCCGTAGCGGTGTCACGGCGGACCCGGAATCCGAGTGGGGACGTTTCCGCGGCGGCTGGGTGGGCTGGTTCGGCTACGAATATGCCGCCGCGCGCATGCAGGCTCCGGCATCCGTCGCCGAGTCCGCGGTGCCGCAGGCGCTGTGGCTGCGCGTCGACTGCTTCGTCGCGTTCGACCACGCCGCGCAGCGCGCGTGGGCCGTCGCGCCGCTCGGGCAAGAGGACGCCTTCGCCGCGCAGGTGCACGGGTGGGCCGAAGCCGAGCCCGTCGCTGCGTCGGCCCCCCGGCAGACCGTCGCGACCCCACGGCACGAGCCGGGGGAGTACGCCGGACTGGTCGAGCGCTGCCGCGACGCGATCCGCGAAGGCGACGCCTACCAGCTGTGTCTGACGACCCGGTTCTCGGTGCCGCACGAGGTGGACCCGCTCGCCGTGCACACGGCGCTGCGCGCCGCCACTCCCGCCCACCACGGCGGGATCGTCCGAAGCGCGGGCGTGGCGCTGGTCAGTGCCAGCCCGGAGCGCTTCCTCGAGGTCGAGGGCGGCATCCTGCGCACCCGCCCGATCAAGGGGACGCGTCCACGCGGGACGGATGCCGCCACCGACGCCGCCCTCGCCGCCGAGCTGCTCGCAAGTCCGAAGGAGCGCGCCGAGAACGTCATGATCGTCGATCTGATGCGCAACGACCTCTCCCGCGTGTGTGCGGACGGAACCGTCGCGGTCGATGCGCTGCTCAGCGTCGAGTCGTACCCGGCGGTGCATCAGCTCGTCAGCACGGTCTCGGGCACGCTCAATGCGGACGCCTCGGTCGGCGACATCCTGGACGCCACCTTCCCCGCCGGGAGCATGACCGGCGCCCCCAAACTGTCGGCGATGACGATCCTGGACGGCCTCGAGCACGCGCCGCGCGGCGTGTTCGCGGGCTGCTACGGCTGGATCGGCGCCGACGGCGCGCTGGACCTCGCCATGGTGATCCGCTCCGTCGTGACGCACCCCGGCGGGGCCTATGTCGGCGCCGGCGGAGGCATCACGTGGGGGTCCGAGGCCTGGGCCGAAGTCGCCGAAGTGGGCATCAAGGCGCGGGGTCCGCTGGCCGCGATGGGGGCCGTGCTGCCGTCGGGATGGTGATTCCCCCGGTCGGGTAACCTGGAATACGCGCTTTGCGCGCGTTTCCGGCATCCCACGATTGGTCCTCCCTTGTCGCAGATCTCCTCGCCGCCCACCGCCTCCGGTCCCGAGACCGGCGGTTACGACGTCCACGCGGTCCAGGAGAAGTGGCAGCGACTTTGGACGGAGAGCGACCCGTTCCGCGCCGGCGGCGAGGAGGACACGCGCCCGCGCAAGTACGTGCTGGGCATGTTCCCGTACCCTTCCGGCGATATGCACATGGGCCACGCCGAGAACTACGCGTACGTCGACACGGTGGCCCGGTTCTGGCGGCACCGCGGCTACAACGTGCTCAACCCGATCGGCTGGGACTCGTTCGGTCTGCCTGCCGAGAACGCGGCCATCCAGCGCGGCGCCGATCCCCGCGAGTGGACCTACAGCAACATCGCGCAGCAGAAGGCGAGCCTGAAGCAGTTCGGCACGTCCTATGACTGGAGCCGGGTGCTGCACACCAGCGACCCCGACTACTACCGCTGGAACCAGTGGCTGTTCCAGAAGCTCTACGAGCGTGGACTGGCGTACCGCAAGGACAGCCCGGTCAACTGGTGCCCGCACGACCAGACCGTCCTGGCCAACGAACAGGTCGTCGACGGCCGGTGCGAGCGCTGCGGCACCGAGGTCGTCAAGAAGAAGCTGACGCAGTGGTACTTCCGCATCACCGACTACGCCGACCGCCTGCTGGATGACCTGAACCAGCTCGAGGGCTTCTGGCCGCAGAAGGTCATCCGGATGCAGCGCAACTGGATCGGCCGCTCCATCGGTGCCGACATCGACTTCGAGATCGAGGGCCGCGCCGAGAAGGTTCCGGTGTTCTCCACGCGTCCCGACACGCTGCACGGCGCGACGTTCTTCGTCGTGGCGCCCGACAGCGACCTGGCCGCCGAGCTCGCGGCCGGCGCATCCTCCGCCGTGCGCGTGCAGTTCCAGGACTACCTGGAGCGGGTGCAGAAGACGACCGACATCGACCGCCAGAGCAGCGATCGCCCCAAGACGGGCGTCTTCCTCGAGCAGTACGCGATCAACCCGATCAACGGTGCGCGTCTGCCCATCTGGGCCGCGGACTACGTCCTGGCCGACTACGGGCACGGTGCCGTCATGGCCGTCCCCGCGCACGACCAGCGCGACCTCGACTTCGCCCGCGCCTTCGACCTGCCCGTGAAGATCGTCGTGGACACCACGGCCCCTATCACCGGTGCGATCCCGGTGATCGAGCTCGACGAGCACGGCGCGCCGACGGATGCAGCGATGGATGCCGCCTCCCTCGACAGCATCGACCCCGCGGTCACCGGCATCGCGCTGGTGGGCGAGGGCCGCATGATCAACTCCGCCACCCTGGACGGGCTGTCCATCCGCAACGCGACCGCGCGCGCCATCGAGGAGCTCGAGGCGGCCGGTACCGGACGGGCCTCCAAGAACTTCCGCCTGCGCGACTGGCTGATCTCGCGTCAGCGGTTCTGGGGCACCCCGATCCCGATGATCCACACCGAGGACGGCCGCATCGTCCCCGTCCCGGACGAGCAGCTGCCGCTGATGCTGCCGGATGCCCAGGGCCTCGACCTGAAGCCGAAGGGCACGTCGCCCCTGGGCGGCGCCGCCGAATGGATGGCGACCGTCGACCCCGAGACCGGCGAACCCGCATTGCGCGACCCCGACACCATGGACACGTTCGTGGACAGCTCGTGGTACTTCCTGCGGTTCCTCGCCCCGGGCGACGCCACCGAGGCGTTCTCGCCGCGGATGGCGGACCGCTGGGCCCCCGTCGACTCGTACATCGGCGGTGTCGAGCACGCGATCCTGCACCTGCTGTACGCACGATTCATCACGAAGGTCCTCTACGACATGGGCCTCATCGACTTCAGCGAGCCGTTCTCCAGCCTGATCAACCAGGGCATGGTGCTGCTGGACGGCTCGAAGATGTCCAAGAGCAAGGGCAACCTCGTCGAGTTCGCCTCGAGCATGGTGGATCCGGGCGCCGATGCCGTGCGCGTCGCGATCGCCTTCGCCGGGCCGGTCGAGGACGACATCAACTGGGAGGACGTCTCAACGACCGGCGCCCAGAAGTTCCTGGCTCGCGCCATGCGCATCGCGCAGGACGTGACCAGCGCTCCGGATGTCGTCTGGGCGGAGGGCGACACCGCGCTGCGGCGCGTCACGCATCGCCTGCTCGCGGACGCTCCCGGACTGGTCGAGCACACGAAGTTCAACGTCGTCATCGCACGACTGATGGAGCTCGTCAACGCCACCCGCAAGACGATCGACTCCGGCGCCGGTGCGGCCGATCCTGCCGTCCGTGAGGCCGCCGAGGTCACCGCGATGGTGCTGGACCTGTTCGCTCCGCACACGGCCGAAGAGATGTGGGAGATCCTCGGCTACGAGCCGTTCGTCGGCCTCGTGACCTGGCGTCAGGCCGACCCGACGCTCCTGGTCGATGAGACGGTCACCACCGTCGTGCAGATCGACGGAAAGGTGCGTGCGACACTCACGGTTCCCGCGCGCATCGGCGCCGACGAGCTGGAGAAGCTCGCCCGGACCGACGAGCGGATCGTGCGCTCGCTGGACGGCCGCGAGATCGTCCGCGCCATCGTCCGCGCGCCGAAGGTCGTCAGCTTCAGCACGAAGTAGCCGCTGCTCCCCACCGGCGCAACGGTGCCCGCGTCTCCACGAGCGCGGTGCCCGCGCCGGTGGGAGGCACGTGCCGCTCAGGGTGACCCCGCGAGCTGCTCGTGCTGTGCATCGACGTCGCGGGAATCGCGGTGATCTCTAGGCGACAGCCTGTCGCGCGACGCGACCGTTGTGGATCGGGATCATCAGCAGCGGGATGGCGAGCATCCCCAGCAGGATCAGCATCCAGCCCCACCCGTTTGCGGAGAGCGGCACTGCGCCGAGGACCGTGAGACCTGCGCCGGCTGAACGCATCAAGACCGTGCCGGGCGGGATGATCCGCGCATTCCGCCAGTACGGGATCCTGACGTTCGCGTTCGCGCGCAGAGTGAGCGCGAATGACGTGAGAAAGAGCACAGCCCCACCCACAGATACGAATACTCCCAACGCGACCATGACTCGAACGTATCAAGCTTGCTCAGTAGTCGGTCGGCAACTCTGCGTCATCTGCCGCTGAAGTGCTGGCGCGAGACGGTGTTCACCCAGGCGACGAACTGTCGGGCCTGCGTGCCTAGTGCTGGAGGGACTGCCACGATCCAATACTGGTCGGCCCCGTCGATGGCGAGGTAGAACTCGCGTCGGTCGACCTTCTTCTTGAAGAGCGCACCGGTGTTCATTCCCGGCGGACCGAGTACAAGACCTCCGGCAGTCGCCCGAGTGAAGGTGGATCGCTCCAGGATGGCGCCCGCCGTCTCGTAGGTGGCGATGACGTCCGCAGTGGGTTGACTCGCGTCGAGATAGTGGATCCATCCGCCGTCGACGGTGATGCCTGCGAAGGAGTGCGCCGTCGGGGAGAACTGGGTCTTCGAAGACCAGTGATGTCCGTCCCACCAGCGAATCCGACCGCGCTTGTCGTCGTACCACCCGGGCATCACCGCAATGGTCGAAGCGACAGCTGCCGAGTCGGCACGGGTCGCAACAGGAGCATCCGCATGCAGTTCGACTCTGCTGCCGCTCATGTCGGCGTAGTGCTCGGTCCACTTCGCGCCGTCCCACCACCTCTGCAGCCCCCTGCCGTCGTCGTACCAGCCTGCTTCCGCGTTGCCCATGCACGGATGCTACCGATCGGCGCGGTAGACGGGGAAGGCGCGCACGCGCCGCTTCTGTTCGGGCGCCCCGTGCCGACGGTCGAGCTACGCGCGCTTCGCCACCGGCTTCGTCTGGGGCGGTCGCTGTCGTGCCCGCATCCGAAAGCACCGCCCTGACCAATAGGATCCCCGCCGAAGATGGGGCACGAAGTAGCCGCTCCTCCCCACCGGCGCAACGGCGCCCGCGCCTCCACGAGCGCGTCGCCGCCGCCGGTGGGAGGTGTGGGCCGCTCCTAGCGTGAGCGGGTGACCCTGCCCGACGCACCCGTCAGTCCCGCCCGGCGTCTCGGTGTCGGGGCTGCGGTCGTGGTGGTCGTGCTGGCTCTCGCAGTCACGGTCGGGATCGGCATCCTGCGCGGTGGGGCAGCGCCGACCGAATCGGTCGCGGTCGATCAGACGACGGCGGATGCAGCGCCCGCCGATGTCGTCTACGTGCACGTGTTCGGGGCCGTGGCGGCTCCGGGGCTGTACGTGCTGCCCGACGGTGCGCGGGTCGTGGATGTGGTGGCCGCCGCGGGCGGCTTCGCGGAGAACGCCGATGGTGACGCCGTCAACCTCGCGCGTCCGATCGGCGACGGCGAGCAGCTGTACGTTCCGGTCGTGGGGGAGTCGCCGCCAGCGACCGCTGCGGCGCCGGCCGGCGACGGGCGGGTCAACCTCAACACCGCCGACGCCGCGGCGCTGGACACGCTGCCGCGGATCGGCGCGGCGATGGCCGAGCGCATCATCCAGTGGCGCGAGAGCAACGGCCGCTTCACCAGCGTCGAGGACCTGCTGGCCGTGCCCGGTATCGGCGACAAGATGCTCGAGGCGTTACGCGACCTGGTGACGGTCTGACGTGGTGGTGCGCACGACGCTGCGGCGGTTGCGTCTGGCGCCGGTCGCGATCGCGGCGTGGGCGGTGGCGTTCTGGGCGACGCGCGTTCCCGAGGTCGCGGGCGGTGCGGCGCTGGCGCTGTGGGTGGGGACGCTGGCGGTGCTGGGGGTGTTCGCGACGCGCAGACATGCACGCGCTCGGACGGCACTGATGCTCGTCGTCATCGTGCTGGCCGGGGCGGCGGCCGCGGCATCCCACGTCGCCCTGGCTGAGCCCGCGCGCGCAGCGGCGCGCGCGCTCCCCGTCGACGGCGGTCGCGCGGTGACCGTCGACGCGATCGTCACCGGCAAGATCGAGCGCCGGGCCGGCGACCGGCTGGTCTTCGACGCACGCGCGACCGGCGTGACCATCGGGACGCAGAACCAACCGGTCGGTGTGGAGGTGAGTGTCATCGTCGCGCCCGATCGGGTCGACGGTCTTCTCGACGTCGGCGCCGTCGTGGTGGTGCGAGGGACCGTGTCGCCGGCGCGGCCCGGCGATCGTGCCGTCTGGTTCGTGTCGGCCTCGCGCGGGGTCGAAGTAGTCGCGACGCCGAGCGGGCTGTTCGCGGTGACGTCGGAGCTGCGGCGCAGCCTGGTCGCAGCCGTCGCAGGGCTTCCACCGCCCGGAGCAGGACTGGTGCCCGGGCTCGCCGTCGGCGACACGAGTGCGGTCGACGCAGAGCTGGACGCGCAGATGAAGGCGTCGAGCCTGTCGCATCTGACCGCGGTGTCCGGAGCGAACTGCGCGATCGTCGTCGGTCTCACGTTCGCCGCGGCCGCTGCGCTGGGAGCGCGACGGTCGGTTCGTGTGCTCGCGGCCGTCGGAGCCCTTGCCGGATTCGTGCTGCTGGTCACACCCGAGCCGAGCGTCGTACGGGCCGCCGCGATGGGGGCGATCGCGATGATCGGCATCCAGCTGGGTCGAGCGGGGCCGGGCATCGCCGTCCTGTCGCTCGGAGTCGCCGTCCTGCTGATCGGCGACCCGTGGCTGGCCGGCTCCCTCGGCTTCGCGCTGTCTGTCGCTGCGACGGGCGCGCTGCTGCTGTGGACGCCGAGCCTGACTGCCGGACTGGCGAGACGGATGCCGCAGGCCCTCGCCCTGGCTCTGTCGGTGCCGCTCGCGGCCCAGCTGGCCTGCGGTCCGCTGCTGGTGCTGATCACGCCCAGCGTGCCGCTGTACGGCGTGGTCGCGAATCTCCTCGCCGCTCCCGCGGCCCCGGTCGCGACGATCGTCGGTCTCGCGGCATGTCTCGCGATGCCGCTGCCCGTGCTCGCCTCCGGGCTGGCCGCGGTCGCGTGGCTGCCTGCCGCCTGGATCTCGGGAGTCGCGAGCACGATGGCCGAGCTCCCCGGACACGCCGTGCCGTGGGTCGAGGGGTGGTGGGGGCTGATGCTGCTGGCCGTGACCGGCGCGGCCATCGGCATCGTCGTGCGGGGTCGACGGCCATCTGTGCGGCTGGGGTCGGTCTCGGTACATCTGGGCGCGGTGGCCGTTCTTGCGGCGGTGGTCGGCGTGGTGACCGGTGGTGCGGCGCTGACCTCGATCGCGGGACCGTTGACCGTGCCGCAGGCCTGGTCGATCGCCGCGTGCGACGTCGGGCAAGGGGATGCGCTGCTGGTACGGGACGCAGGGCGCATCGCCCTCATCGACACCGGTCCGGCCCCCGAACTCTTGACGGCGTGTTTGACCCGGTTCGGGATCGAGCGCATCGACCTGCTCGTGCTCACACACTTCGACCTCGATCACGCGGGTGGGGTCGACGCCGTGCGCGGCCGGGTGGGGGTGGTCCTGCACGGTCCGCCCGGCGACGGGGGCGATGAGGCGCTGATCGCGGCCCTGGAGCACGCGGGGGCCCGGGCGGTGGCGGCGCACGCGGGAATGACCGGCGCACTGGGCGACGCGCGTTGGCGGGCGCTGTGGCCACGGGAGGGCAGTCGCGCGTACGAGCCCGGCAACGACGCCGGCGTCGTGCTCGAGTTCACCGGGGGAGCACTTCCCTCGGTCGTGTTCCTCGCCGACCTCTCGGCTTCGGCCCAGCGGTCGCTGCTGGCATCCGGCATCCTGCGTCCGCGCTACGACGTCGTCAAGGTCGCCCACCACGGCAGCGCAGACCAGGCGCCCGAGCTGTACGACGCGATCGGGGCATCCGTGGCCCTCATCTCGGTCGGGCTCGGCAACGACTACGGGCACCCGCGCGCCGAGACGCTCACTCTTCTCGAGGAGCGCGGTGTGTCGATCGCCCGCACCGATCTCAGCGGGGTGGTGGCGGTCTGGGCCGGGACGACCGGGGTCGTGGTGTGGCGTGAGCGCGCGCCTCCCGGGGGCTGGGCGACGGCGGCCGCGTGCTGCGCGGTGTGCTCCGTTCCCGCGCCGACGGGGCGATCTGTGGGCCGGACTGTCGGCGAGGCTCAGTAGGCTGGAGGTATGGCGACACCAGCTCGACGAGCACCCGCGAGCAAAGCGCGCATCGCCATCCCGCAACTCTCCTGGCGGACCCCGCAGCCGGCGCCGATCGTCCTCGTATCGGGACCGGAGGAAGTGTGCGCGGAGCGCGCGACCGCCGCGATCCGCGACTATCTGCGCGCCGAGGATGCGAGCCTCGAGGTCACCGACCTACGCGCCGATGATTACTCCGCCGGGTCGCTCCTCGGCATGACCTCGCCGTCGTTGTTCGGCGAGCCACGGCTGATCCGCGTCACCGGCGTCGAGAAGTGCAGCGACGCGTTCCTGAGCGAGGCGATCGCCTACCTCTCGATGCCGCAGGAGGGCGCGACCGTCGTGCTGCGGCACACCGGCTCGAGCGTGCGCGGCAAGAAGCTGCTCGATGCGATCCGTGCGGGGGAGGGCGGCGGCGTCGAAGTCCCGTGCCCGGCCGTCAAACGCGACTCGGATCGCTTCGACTTCGCTGCGGGCGAGTTCACCACCGCGGGAAAGCGCATCGCGTCTCCGGCGCTCCGCACCCTCGTGTCGGCATTCGCGGGCGATCTCACTGAACTCGCCGCCGCCTGTCAGCAGCTGATCTCCGATGTCCCCGGCGATGTCACGGAGCAGATCGTCGAGCGTTACTACGGAGGCCGGGTAGAGACATCCGCTTTCGCCGTCGCCGACACCGCGATCGCGGGACGCTACGGAGAAGCCCTGATCACCCTGCGCCACGCGCTCGCGTCGGGAGCGGATCCGGTCCCACTGGTCGCGGCGATCGCCTCGAAGCTCCGCACGATGGCGCGTGTCGCGGGCACGAGGGAATCCTCGTCGGCCCTGGCCGCGCGGCTCGGAATGAAGGACTGGCAGGTCGACCGCGCGCGACGCGACCTTTCCGGCTGGACCGACGCGACGCTCGGCATGGCCATCCAGGCGGCCGCCCGCGCCGACGCCGAGGTCAAGGGCGCCTCCCGCGACCCCGTGTTCTCCGTCGAGCGCCTCGTGACGGTCATCGCGACTCGAGTCCCGTTCGGCGAGTAGTCCCTAGTGGCCCGGGTCCCGGCTGCGATGCCGAGGCCCGATCCGGCTAGCCCGGGCTCCCCGCCAAGCCCGAGCGCCGCCGAGAAACGACCTTCCGGCGGGGAAACAGTGCGCCGCAGCGTCTCCCGGCCGGGTTGCTGTTTCTCGCGGTCGGCTCGCGGACGGGCGCTAGCCGCTGCCGCCGGTCTCCCGCTGCTGCCCATCGAGACTGCAACCGAGGGTCGAGACTGTGGGCATTACCCGCAGTCTCGACCCTCGGTTGCAGTTTCGCGGTCTGACGAGCCACTACCGCCGCCGAGAAACGATTCTCCGACCGGGAAACACTGCGTCGCAGCGTTTCCAGACCGGAACCTCGTTTCTCACGACCGCTCCCGCCCCGCGCCACCCGCACCACAAACGCAAGAAGGCCCACATCCCGAGGGGAGTGGGCCTTCGTGCGTGAAGGGGCTCAGAGAGCCGCGACCTGCTTCGCGATCGAGGACTTGCGGTTCGCAGCCTGGTTCTCGTGGATGACGCCCTTGCTCACAGCCTTGTCGAGCTTCTTGGACGCCGTCACAAGAGCCTTCTCAGCCGCGGCCTTGTCGCCCGCGGCGATGGCCTCGCGCGTGCGACGCACCTCGGTCCGGAGCTGGCTCTTGACAGCCTTGTTGCGCTCGTGCGCCTTCTCGTTGGTCTTGTTGCGCTTGATCTGCGACTTGATATTCGCCACGTGTAAACGTCTTTCGTGTCTGAGGAGTGTTTCGGTCGGATGCCGGAAGCAGAAGAGGGCTGCCGCACGGCGGTCGTGAGGGAGCGAACCCACACGCAAGCCAATCACCGAGTCTATCACCTTGTCGCCTCTCCACCGATTCGCGCCGCAGAGCGCGTGAGGGCGCCGGATACGGCAGGATCGAGTCGCCGGCATCGTCGCCGACAACGCCCGAGACCCGGAGGACCCGTTCGTGGCCGCACCTTCATCAGTGAATCTGTCCGCATTCCCCGCAGGCTTCCGTTGGTCTGCCGCCACCGCGGCCTTCCAGATCGAGGGCGCGCGTACCGCCGATGGGCGCGGCCGCTCCATCTGGGACGACTTCGTCGAGATGCCGGGAGCCGTGCGCGACGGAAGCACGGCCGAGCCGGGACCGGACAGCTACCACCGCTATGCGGAGGATGTCGACCTGCTGCGGACACTCGGGGTGGACCGCTACCGCTTCTCGATCTCGTGGACGCGCGTGCAGCCCGGGGGAACGGGCGAGGGCAACGCCGCGGGCCTGGACTACTACCGACGACTCGCCGACGCCCTGCACGCGGCCGGCATCACGCCGTTCGCGACGCTCTACCACTGGGACCTGCCGGTCGAGCTCGAGGCGGCCGGCGGCTGGATGAACCGCGACACGGCCTTCCGGTTCGCGGAGTACTCGGCGATCGTCGCGGACGCACTCGGCGATGTGATCGGCCACTGGTACACCCTGAACGAACCGGTCTCGACGTCGTTGCAGGGCTACGCGATCGGCGAGCTGGCACCGGCGCGGCAGGAGCTGTTCGCATCTCTGCCGACCGTGCATCACCAGCTCCTCGCGCACGGCCTCGCCCAGCGGGAACTGCGCGAGCGCGGCGCGACGGAGGTCGGCATCGTCAACAACCACACGCTGGTGCTGCCCGCCGCCCAGACGGAGGAAGACCACACGGCGGCCGCGATCTACGACCTGCTGCACAACCGGATCTTCGCCGACCCGGTGCTCACCGGTCAGTACCCGCCGCTCGAGCAATTCGGCCTCCCTCCGATGCCGATCGAGGACGGCGACCTGGCGCTCATCTCGGCGCCCGGCGACTTCTACGGCATCAACTTCTACAACCCGACGACGGTCGCGGCGGCGCCGGCGGAGAGCCCGATCCCGTTCGACATCGTGCCCACACCCGGGGTGCCGCACACCGGGTTCGGCGACCTCTGGCCGATCCAGCCCAGCGCTCTACGCGACATGCTGATCGGGTTCCGCGACACCTACGACGCGCTCCCACCGATCATCATCGGCGAGAACGGGGCATCCTTCCCCGAGCCGGAGCACACGGATGCCGCGATCTCCGACGCCGACCGCATCGGATACCTCACCGGGCATATCGACGCCGTCGGCGAGGCGATCGCGGCGGGCGTCGACATCCGCGAGTACACGGTCTGGTCGTTGCTGGACAACTTCGAATGGGCGGAGGGGTTCACACAACGCTTCGGATTGGTGCACGTGGACATGAGCACCAGTCAGCGCACACCGAAGGCATCCTTCGACTGGTTCCGCGCACTCATCGCAGAGGCACGCGCATGACCGCGGCATCCGCTGACGCCACGAAGGGCGAGACGAAGACCGGTGCCAAGAAGGTCGGCGCCGGGTGGATGACCCTGTTCACCCTCGCCTGGCTCGCGCTGTGGACCGTGCAGCTGACGCCGGTGCAGCTGCTGCTGCCGCTGCAGTTGAACACTCCGGATGACGCGGACGGCTGGATCCGCGGCGTCGTCTGGTCGGGCATGGTGCTGGCCGCCGGCGGGATCGCCGCGATCATCGCGGGTCCGCTCGCGGGGGCGTTGTCCGACCGCACCACCGTCCGACTCGGTCGCCGCCGGCCGTGGGCGCTGGGCGGCACCTGGCTCGGCACGATCGCGCTCGTCCTGATCTCGTTCGCCGAGGGCCCATGGGCGGTCGGACTGGCCTGGATCGGCGTGTCCGTCGGGATCGCGGTCGCCTCTGCGGCCTTCACCGCTCTGATCGCCGATCAGCTCACGACGCAGCGCGGTGCGGCATCCGCGGCCGTCGGTTCCGCCCAGGCGGTCGGCATCGTCGTGGGCGTCGGCGTCATCGTCGTGCTCGGACTCGGCGTGATGACCGGGTACCTGGTGCTGGCCGGCATCCTGGTCGTCGTCGGCACCGTCACGGCGCTCCTGCTGCCCGACCCGGTGCTGCCCGCCCTCGAGCGGTCGGCGGCACGTCAGTCACCGCTGCTCAGCGCCCTCCGCGACCGCGACTTCGCGTGGATGCTCGCCGGTCGCTTCACGGTCAACCTCGGCAATGCGCTGGGGACCACGCTGCTGCTGTTCTTCCTCATGTACGGGATCGGCTCGGACGCCGCGTTGGCCGAGGAGCAGCTGCTGCTGCTGATCGTCGTCTACACGGTCTTCATCGTGATCGCCTCGATCGTGGGCGGCATGGTGTCGGACCGCATCGGCAAGCGCCGGGGCATGGCGGTGATCGGCGCCTGCATCCAGGGCGTCGCCTCGCTCATGCTCGCCGCGGTGCCTACACTGCCGATGGCGTTCGTCGCGGCCGCGCTGCTCGGCGTCGGCTACGGCATCTTCTCGGCCGTGGGCCTGGCCTTCGCGACCGACCTGCTGCCGTACGCGGACGACAACGCTCGCGACCTCGGCATCGTGAACGTCTCGGTCAACCTCGGACAGCTGCTGGGCCCGCTCATCGGCGCGGGACTGGTCGCGCTCGTGGGCGGGTTCTGGCTGCTGTTCGCGGTCGGAGCGCTGTTGTCCATCGTCGGTGCCTTCATGACGCGGGCCGCGCGGGTACCGGCGCCGATTCCAACGTCGTGATCGCGACGTTCAGCAGGGCGTTGAACACCTCGGGGCGCATCGCCGTCACCAGGTGACTGGTGCGCGGCACGACGATCAACTCGGCGTGCCGCGCCACCTTCAGGAACAGCTTCTCGTTGAGGCGCAGCTGGTCGAACTGTCCGTTGATGAACCACAGCGGCACGTCGATGCGGTGGAGCGCGGCGAGGAGGTCCAGCACCGACAGGCTGCGCAGAGCGACATCCTGCGCGTCGAACGCGTAGCCGCCGGCGCCGAAGTCCGCGCGCGTCTGGGACGGCAGGGTCCGGTCCAGCATCTGGTTGGTCAGCCACATGCCCCGATCCGGGAGCGCGTCGAAGCCGCGCGCGAGCACCCGATAAGTCGCCAGCCCCACACCGCGGGGGATCGCCGTACACGACGCCGCGATGAACCCGGCGACCGGCGGCGGATCCTCCCGCCCGACGTAGTCGATCGAGACCAGTCCGCCCATGGAGTGCGCGACGAGCAGCACGGGGCCGCGCTCCGCGGCGTCCCGCACCGCACCGTCGATCGTGGCGAACGCGCCGTCCAGCGTGAACTCCTCGGCCATCCGTGTGCCGTGGCCGGGCAGATCCACCGCCGTGACCGGATTGCCGCGCGTGCGCAGGTACTCCACCTGCGCACGCCACATGGTCGCGGACGTGCGGATGCCGTGCACCAGGACGATCTGAACGACCATGTGCCCAGGCTAGAGCGAACCCGTGCTCGGCGAGGTCATCGCAGGACGATCACCGTCACCGCCCGGCTGGTCGAGGAGAGCGCACTCTCCGGATCCGTCGGCACGAACGTGGCCGTGTACTGATGGATGCCGCGGGTCAGGGTCGCCGGCAGTCGCAGGCTCGCGAGTCCCCGGGTGACCGCAGCCGAACCGACGACGGTGTCGCCCTCGCGGAACTCCACCGTGCCGGTGACGCGGGGCACGTCGCTCACGTACGCCACGAGGGTGGCCCGCAGCAGACGGTTGATGTGCACCGGGGGCAGTGCGACCAGCGAGGTCGTACTCTGCGCGCGCTCGTCGACACCGGCCGCGACGCCGACCAGCACCGGATCGTGGTCCGACGAGCGATACGGGTCGGGGGCGTAGAACAGCGACCCGTGCACGTTGTAGCGGCTGTACTCCAGTGCCACCGCCTCGCCCGAGTTGATGTTCCAGATGTCGCCGCCGGTCGCGCGTTCCCGTGCCCCGGCGCTCATCAGGATGTGGTCGAGTGAGCCGACCATGCCGGAGAACAGGTACGACGAGGTCTCGATGCCCAGCGACTGCTCGGCATCGACATACCCCGCGTCGTAGAGCACCTGCAGCGGGTCCTCGTGGCCGTACGAGTTGAAGTCGCCGGCGAGGAACACCGAGTCGATGTCGCCCTGGATCGTGGCGATCCAGTCGCGCAGAGCCGCGGCCTGCCGTTCCCGAGACTCGTTCGAAGCGCCCTGACCGTCCAGCACGTCGGCATCGCCGGGCCAGGGGCCGGGGGAGGACTTCGACTTGAAGTGGTTCACGGCGAACAGGAAGCGCTCGCCGCCTGCGGCCGGACGGAACACCTGGGCGATGGGCTCGCGGGCGTTGCCGAAGGCCTGGTCGTCGGCCGACTGGGTGCCGAGTGCACGGGAGGCGCCGACCGGGGTCACTGTTGCGGGCTGGTAGATGATCGCGTTGGTGATGACGTCCTGCCCCGCGGGGTCCGGCAGCTCGGTGGACGACGGCACGAAGGCCCACCTGGTCGCACCGGCGGCCGTGTTGAGCGCCGTCACGAGTGAGGCGGTGGCTTCGTCCGCGGCCTCGCCGAGCGCGGCCGAGTTCTCGATCTCCATCAGACCGACGACATCGGCGTCCAGCGCGTTGATGGCCGCGACGATCTTGGACTGCTGGCGAGCCAGGTCTTCGGCATCCCACGCGCCGCGCTGATCGCAGCCCTGGCGCACCGAGATGCCGTCGCCGGTGCGATCCGGGAAGGACACGCACGTCGCCGTCTGGGTGCCGAGCGTCGTGAAGTAGTTCAGGACGTTGAAGGATGCCACCGACACATCGCCGCCGACGGCTGCGGGTGCGGCCGTGCGCAGGTCGGCGAACTGCACGCCGTCCAGGCCCGCACCGTCACCGACGAGCGGGGCGGTCGGGTTGAGCTTCCACGTGCTGTTGCGCCAATCCACGATCACGGGCTCCGTGAATGTGGCGGAGGCCCCGACGACGATCGGTTCGGTCAGCGAGACGTACGGCGGTGTCAGGGAGCTGTTGGCGGGCGACAGATAGTTCGTCGACGCGCCGTCGTCGAGCACGACCGCTCGCGCGACGTTGTCCGCCGCGACGGCCGCCGCTTCCGGCGACCCGGGGCGGGCGGCATCCGTCGGCTGACGCAGGGGCGTCGTGCCGAACGCGAGGCCGACCTCGCCGTACTGGTTCGTCGCATAGGTGTTGCTGACCGTGTAGGTGCCCTGCGGGGCCAGGAGCATCGACTCGAGGCTCTCGCGCTCCGCTTCGGTGGCGGGCCAGGCGACGGTGGCGGGTGCCGGTGCGGCACCGACCGCAGGAACGACCTTCGCGTCGGCCGCGGCCACCGTGATCTCGGTGAGACCGTTGAACTCCGACACGACGCCGGTGACCTCGAGCGTCTCGCCGATGCTCACCGCGGCAGCGCCGTCGGGGGAGTAGACGAAGACGGCGTCCGAGGCCGTGTGGGTGGCGAGGTCGATCGCTCCGCCGGTGCCGGCGGTCTGGATCACGTAGCCGTTGAATCCGCCGCTGGCATAGCGGGCGGTGACGACGCCGGTTGTGGTGACGGCCTTGTCGACGTACCCCGGAGCGCTCTGGATCTGGGCGATCGTCACGGTCTCGGGATCCGGATCGGGATCAGGGTCGGGAATCGTTCCCGCCGGCGTCGGCGTAGGCACGCCGGCCGTGAAGTCGGCGGCGTTGTTCGCCGTGTTGACGGATGCCGCATTCCGCGCCACGGAGGTGCCGTTGTTGGTCACCGGGGCAGCGCCGGTGCCGGCGAAGTCGCTCGCCGTGCCCCAGCCGACGTAATCCACCACCTGCGGCAGGGCAGCCATGCTCAGCCCGCCGCTGAGCGCGGTGACGGAGTCGACGAGGGCGACCTTGCCCGCGGTGCCAGACATCGGAATGACGCCGTCGGCGTCGGGCAGGAAGGACGGCAGCGCCACGTTCGCGCCGGTCGCCTCGCCGACGAGATAAGTCCCTCCGGGAGGGAGCGTCACATTCGTCAGTGGGGTGACCTGCCAGTTGACCCCCGCGGTGGACGCGTACTGCACGCTCCATCCGTTGATGTTCACCGGCGCGGCGCTGACGTTGCGCAGCTCGATGAAGTCGCGGTTGAAGGCGGCGCCGGCGTTTCCTCCACCGCCGTAGATCTCGTTGATCACGACGGGAGCGCTCGCAGAAACGGCCGCCGAGGAGGCGGCCGGAAGGGCGAGGACGGAGACGGCGAGCGTGGCGGCGGCGAGGCCGGCCAGCAGCGGCATGCGCACCCGGGAGGCGGACGGCACGCGAGAGGCGAGGTGGTTCACTGCGCTGGACTCCTTCGATCGTGTGAATCGCCCGGTGTCGGGCTCATCGCTCTCCCCGGCTCTACCCTGTCGATCGGCCGACGCCGACACAAGAGGCATCGCGCCCAACACTCGGTGAACACCGCCCGGCCGTGTTGAGGCATCCCACCCCGGTAGAATCAAGGTGACATGTCACCTCGCGCCCTCAAGCCCCTCGAACCGTCGGCCACGCCGCCCGAGCTGCTTCGTAACTTCTGCATCATCGCCCACATCGACCACGGCAAGTCGACGCTTGCCGACCGCATGCTGCAGATCACCGGTGTGGTCTCCGATCGCGACATGCGCGCGCAGTATCTCGACCGCATGGACATCGAGCGCGAGCGCGGCATCACGATCAAGAGTCAGGCGGTGCGGATGCCGTGGGCCACGGCCGACGGCACCTTCGCGCTGAACATGATCGACACGCCCGGTCACGTCGACTTCACGTACGAGGTCAGCCGCTCGCTCGCCGCATGCGAGGGCGCGATCCTGCTGGTGGACGCCGCGCAGGGCATCGAGGCCCAGACGCTCGCGAACCTGTACCTGGCGCTCGAGAACGATCTGCAGATCATTCCGGTGCTGAACAAGATCGACCTTCCGGCGGCCGACCCGGAGAAGTACGCCAAGGAGCTGGCCAGCCTGATCGGCGGCAAGCCCGAAGACGTCCTGCGCGTCAGCGGCAAGACCGGCATGGGCGTGGAAGAGCTCCTCGATCACGTCGTCGCGAAGATCCCCGCCCCGAAGGGCGACCCGAACGCGCCCACTCGCGCGATGATCTTCGACTCCGTCTATGACTCCTACCGCGGCGTGATCACCTACGTCCGCATGATCGACGGCAAGCTCAACCCGCGCGAGCGCATCCAGATGATGTCGACCCGTGCAGTGCACGAGCTTCTCGAGATCGGCGTCTCCTCGCCCGAGCCGACCCCCACCAAGGGTCTCGGCGTCGGCGAGGTGGGCTACCTCATCACGGGTGTGAAGGACGTGCGCCAGTCGAAGGTCGGCGACACGGTCACCAGTGCCGCCAAGCCCTCCAAAGAGGCGCTGCCCGGCTACACGGACCCGAAGCCCATGGTCTTCTCG
Organism: Microbacterium sp. Root61; assembly: GCF_001427525.1. Lineage (NCBI taxonomy): Bacteria > Bacillati > Actinomycetota > Actinomycetes > Micrococcales > Microbacteriaceae > Microbacterium > Microbacterium sp. Root61. The sequence continues at coordinate 409,041 of NZ_LMGU01000001.1, forward strand.
GGCCTGTACCCGATCGACGGCAGCGACTACCCGGTGCTGCGCGAAGCGCTCGACAAGCTGAAGCTCTCGGACGCCTCGCTCAACTACGAGCCGGAGACCTCGGTCGCGCTCGGCTTCGGTTTCCGCTGCGGCTTCCTGGGCCTCCTGCACCTCGAGATCGTCACCGAGCGCCTGGAGCGCGAGTTCGGTCTCGACCTCATCTCGACGGCACCGTCCGTGACGTACGAGGTCATCACCGACGACAAGAAGAAGTTCGTCGTCACCAACCCGAGCGAGTTCCCCTCGGGCACCAAGATCTCCAGCGTGACCGAGCCGATGGTCAAGGCCGCGATCCTCGCGCCCAAGGACTACGTCGGCACGATCATGGAGCTGTGCCAGTCGCGTCGCGGCACGCTGCTCGGCATGGAGTACCTCGGTGAGGACCGCGTCGAGATCCGCTACTCGATGCCCCTCGGTGAGATCGTCTTCGACTTCTTCGATCACCTGAAGTCCAAGACTGCCGGCTACGCCTCCCTCGACTACGAGCCGAGCGGCGACCAGGAGGCCGACCTCGTGAAGGTCGACATCCTGCTGCAGGGCGAGCCGGTCGACGCGTTCAGCGCGATCGTGCACCGCGACAAGGCGTACGCGTACGGCGTGCTCATGACCGAGCGCCTCAAGAAGCTCATCCCGCGCCAGCAGTTCGAGGTGCCCATCCAGGCCGCCATCGGCGCCCGCATCATCGCGCGCGAATCGATCCGCGCCATGCGCAAGGACGTCCTTGCCAAGTGCTACGGCGGCGATATCAGCCGTAAGCGCAAGCTGCTGGAGAAGCAGAAGGAGGGCAAGAAGCGCATGAAGATGGTCGGTCGCGTGGAAGTGCCCCAGGAGGCGTTCATCGCCGCACTCTCGGGCGATACCGAGAAGAAGGACGCGAAGTAGGCTTTTCTCATGCGCCGCGGAACGTTCAGGGACGAAACCGTCGACTACGCCGCAGTCGGCGCCACGCAGGCGCCGGATCTGATGCAGTACCCGCCGGAGCGCAGCATCCCGGCGGAGGAGTCGTGGCGCATCGGCAGCGGTGAGGCGCGCTTCACCTCGGCCGGCGAGGCGCTGCTGTCGTGGACCGCGCAGCGCGGCGGCGGACTGGAGCTGAGCGATGTGCGCCCGGCGGCCGGTCCGATGTACGCGGGCGTGAGCTTCGACGACGAGGGCAACCCCGTCACGCCCAGTCGCATGGAGGCCGACCAGCGGTTCGACTCGGACGGCACGCCGTACGTCGGCGCCGGTACGACGATCTCGCTCAGCGGGCGAGTGGACGGGATGCGCGCCGACGGCGAGCTGCGCGTCATCTTCGCCGTCGAGGAGCCGCGACGCGTCGGGTTCGCGCTCGGCACCGTCGGGGGCTCGGTCGTGAGCGGCGAGGAGTCGTTCATGCTCGAGTGGCACCCCAACGACGAGGTCTGGTTCACGGTGCGCGCGTTCGATGCGCCGGTCTCGTTCTTCTATCGGATGTTCCCGCGGCTCACTCGTCGTCGTCGTCAAGCCCTGTTCACGCGGTACCTCCGGGCGATCTCGCCCCTGTACACGACCCCCGCCTGATGGGCTCCGCCCTGCCGCTGGGAGACCCGGCGCCGGTGGACGGCCGTCTCCCGGCCGAATCCCGCATCGATCCCGATGCGGACTTCGGCGTCTACCTGCACGTCCCGTTCTGCCGTGTGCGCTGCGGCTACTGCGACTTCAACACCTACACCGCCAGCGAGCTGCGCGGTGCACGCCAGGACGAGTACGCCGACACCCTGCTGCGTGAGGTCGACTTCGCCCGCAGCGTGCTGGCCGAGGCCGGACCTCTCCGCCCCGCTTCAACCGTCTTCTTCGGCGGCGGCACCCCGACGCTGCTGCCATCCGGCGACCTCGGGCGCATGCTGCAGGGCGTCCGCGACACGTTCGGCATCCGCCCCGGCGCCGAGATCACGGTCGAGGCGAACCCCGACACGGTCACGACCACGGTCGCCGAGGAGCTCGCGGCATCCGGAGTCACGCGCTTCTCGATCGGTATGCAGTCCGCTGTGCCCCATGTCCTGGCCGCACTCGACCGCACCCACAACCCGGCCAACGTCGCCACCGCCGTCGCGGCGGCACGTGCGGCGGGCCTCGACGTGAGCGTCGACCTGATCTACGGCGCACCGGGGGAGTCGCTGGAGGACTGGCGTCTCTCGGTCGAGACCGCGATCGCGCTGGCACCCGACCACATCTCGGCGTACGCGCTGATCATCGAGGATGGCACCAAGCTCGCCCGCCAGATCCGTCGCGGCGAGGTCCCGGCGCCCGACGACGACCTGCAGGCCGACATGTACGAGCTCGTCGACGACCTGCTCGCCGCAGCCGGGTATGACTGGTACGAGGTGTCGAACTGGTCCATGGGGCCCGAGCACCGCTCCCGCCACAACCTCGCGTACTGGCAGGGGACGGACTGGTGGGGATTCGGCCCCGGCGCGCACAGCCACGTCGCCGGGCTGCGCTTCTGGAACGTCAAGCACCCCGCGGCCTACGCGCAGCGCGTCACCGCGGGCGAGTCGCCCGCGGCGGGTCGGGAGACACCGGATGCCGAGGCACGGGCCCTCGAGAACGTGCTGCTGCGCTCGCGCATCCGCGAAGGGCTGCCGATCTCGGAGCTGCTCGGCGAGGGGCGCCACGCGGTCGCGGCGCTCATCGCCGACGGACTGATCGACGGCACGGCCGCCGTCCACGGACGCATCGTGCTGACCCGGCGCGGGCGTCTGCTCGCGGACGCGGTCGTGCGCGCGCTGACAGACTGACGCGCCTCCCGGCCGCATCCGGCTCGATCCGGTAGAATTGGCACTCCAGACATGTGAGTGCCAGGCGTGGGAGGAGGCGAGATGGTCACCGACCGAGGGCTTCAGGTGCTGCGCGCGATCGTGCAGGACTACGTCGACACCCGCGAACCCGTGGGCAGCAAGGCCATCGTCGAGCGCCACGCCTTCGGCGTGTCGGCCGCAACGATCCGCAACGATATGGCGCTGCTCGAGGATGAGGATCTGATCGCGGCTCCGCACACCTCGTCCGGCCGGGTGCCGACCGACAAGGGGTATCGCGTCTTCGTCGACCACCTCGCCGAGCTGCGACCACTCAACCACTCGCAGCGCACGGCGATCTCGTCCTTCCTCGAAGGTCCCGCCGACCTCGACGACCTGCTCTCGCGCACGGTCCGCGCCCTCACCCAGCTCACCGGCCAGGTCGCGATCGTGCAGTATCCGTCGTTCGCGCGCGCCAGCGTGACGCACGTCGAGCTCGTCGACCTCGGCAGTGGGCGGATGCTGGTCATCGTCGTCACCGACACCGGCCGCGTCTCGCAGCGCATCGCCACCGTCCGTGAAGAGTTCGACGAGACCGATCTCGCTCGCCTCCGCAGCCGCATGGCGGCCCTGGTCGTCGGGCGCTCCGTCCGTGACGGCGCCCAGCGCGTCGCCGAGATGCTCGAGACCGAGTCCACGGCGGTCACCCGCGATTCGGCCGCGGCGGATTCGATCGCGCGCATCTTGGCGGAGGAGCTCGACGAGTTCCGGCAGGACCGCATGCTGATGGCGGGCGCGGCCAACCTCGCACGACGCGAGTCCGACTTCCGCGGCAGCATCTATCCGCTGCTCGAGGCGATCGAGGAGCAGGTCACCCTGCTGCGGCTGATGAGCGAGATGGTCGCCGACGAGCACGGTCTGGCGGCGAGCATCGGACGCGAGAACGAGCAGTTCGGCCTGTCCGAGGCATCCGTCCTCGCGAGCGACTACGACGTGACCAGCGGGCACGCGCGCGTCGGCGTACTGGGCCCGATGCGCATGGACTATCCCACCAATCTCGCGGCGGTCCGTGCCGTCGCGCGCTATCTCACTCGGATGCTGGAAGAAGACGACAGCGCCCGCTAGGGCGCCGGCATCCCTGAACGAACGATCCCGCGGATGACGCGGCAGGAAGGCGAATGTGGCTGACCACTACGAGGTTCTCGGTGTGTCGCGCGAAGCGACTCTGGATGAGATCAAGAAGGCGTACCGCCGTCTCGCCCGAGAACTCCACCCCGATGTGAACCCGGGCGAAGACGCCTCCGAGCGCTTCAAGCTCGTCACGCACGCGTACGACGTGCTCAGCGACACCGAGCAGCGCCGGCGTTACGACATGGGCGGCGACTCCGCGTTCGGCGGGGGCGCCGGCGGGTTCAGCGGCTTCGGCGACATCTTCGAGACGTTCTTCGGCGCGCAGGGCGGCCAGCGCGCCGGCCGTCCGCGCTCGCGACGCGAACGCGGCCAGGACGCCCTGGTGCGGGTCACCCTCGACCTCGGCGATGTAGTGTTCGGCGCGCACCGCGACCTCGAGGTCGACACGGCCGTGCTCTGCGAGACGTGCGAGGGCTCGTGCTGCCAGACCGGCACCTCCCCGGTGACGTGCGACATCTGCCACGGCTCCGGCCAGGTGCAGCGCACTGTGCGCAGCCTCCTCGGCAACGTCGTGACCAGCGCCCCGTGCAACATCTGCCAGGGCTACGGCACGACCATCCCGTACCCCTGCGCCACGTGCCAGGGGCAGGGCCGGGTCCGCGCCCGCCGCACCGTCTCGCTCGACATCCCGGCCGGCGTCGAGACCGGACTGCGCCTGCAGTTGCCCGGCTCGGGCGAGGTCGGCCCCGCCGGCGGCCCGAACGGCGACCTGTACCTCGAGGTCACCGTCAACCCGCACGAGACCTTCAGCCGCGACGGCGATGACCTGCTCGCGACGCTCGAGGTGTCGATGCCCGACGCGATCCTCGGAACGACGACGACCATCGAGTCGCTCGACGGACCCGTGGACCTCGAGGTGCGCCCCGGCGTCCAGGCCGGCGACGTGCTCACGATCAAGGGTCGCGGCATCACGCCGCTGCGCGGCACCCAGCGCGGCGATCTGCGCGTGGGCGTGCACGTGGTGACCCCGACGCGCCTCGACGCGAAGGAGCGAGCCCTCATCGAGGAGTTCGCCAAGAAGACGAAGTCCCCGCCGCCGCACCTCGCCGAGTTCCACCAGGGACTCTTCGCGAAGCTGCGCGACCGCTTCCGCAACAGCTGATCCGATGGCGCTGCACTTCCTCCTCGACGAACCGACGTCCGCGCACGCGGGCGACGCGGTCATGCTGACCGGCGCCGAGGCGCACCATGCCGCCGCCGTGCGTCGCGTGCGCGTCGGCGAGGAGGTCTCGGTCGGCGACGGCCGAGGTGCCTGGCTGAGCGGGGTCTGCGAGACCGTGAGTCCGCGCGAGGTGGTGGTGCGGATCACGGCACGGACGGATGCCGCCGCACCGCGTCCGCGCCTCGTGCTGGTGCAGGCGCTCGCGAAGGGCGACCGCGACGAACTCGCGGTGCAGGCCGCGACCGAGCTCGGGATCGACGAGATCGTGCCGTGGCAGGCCGCCCGCAGCGTGTCGCGGTGGGACGCCACGAAGGCCGTGAAGGGTCGCGCGCGCTGGGCGACCATCGTGCGCGAGGCGGGCAAGCAGGCGCACCGCCCGTGGATCCCCGAGGTGACCGACCTGTCCAGCACGGCGCAGCTCGCCGCCCGCGCCGTGACCGCGCGGGTGCTGCTGCTGGAGCCGACCGCGCCTCAGGCTCTGACGGCGTGGAGCGCGGATGCGACCGATGATCGCGACATCCTGCTCGTGGTGGGCCCGGAAGGCGGCATCGCATCCGAGGAGCTCGATGCCCTGACCCGGGCGGGCGCGACGCAGGTGCGGCTCGGGCACGAGGTGCTGCGCACCTCGACCGCGGGTCCGGCCGCGATCGCGCTGCTCAGTGCCGCACTCGGGCGCTGGTGAGGGGTGCCTCGATAGACTGAGGGCATGAGCGAATCGACGATCTTCACCCGCATCCTTCAGGGAGAGATCCCTGGCGAGATCGTCGCCGAGACCGACAACGTCTTCGCCATCCGCGACATCGCCCCGAAGGCGCCCGTGCACCTGCTCGTCATCCCGAAGACGCAGGAGTACCGCAACGTCGTCGAGCTCGCCGCCGGCGACACCGCCCTGATGGCCGAGATGGTCGAGGTGGCACAGAACCTCGCCGCGGAGCGCTCCGACGGCGACTTCCGCCTGATCTTCAACACCGGAGCCGGCTCCGGTCAGACCGTCTTCCATGTCCACGCCCACGTTCTCTCGGGCGGCCTCGACGAAACGAGCCTTGGTGGCTGAACCTTTCGATTCCCGTCCTGCCGACGATGACGACCCGGACCGCACGGTCCAGCGGGTCTATGCCGACGGCGTCGCCATGGTGCAGCTGCTCGGTCCGCAGGACCGGCTGCTGCGCGTCGTGGAGCGCGAGCACCCCGACGTCGACGTGCACGTGCGGGGCAACGAGATCACGCTCACGGGGGAGGCGGCCGCGGTCGCCTCGGCCCGATCGCTCGTCGACGAGCTCCTCGCGATGACGCGCGCCGGACACGACCTGTTCCCCGCGGATGTCACCTCCTCCAGCCAGATCCTGCGCTCGGACGGTGGACCGCGGCCTTCCGAAGTGCTCGGCGAGGCGATCCTCTCCTCGCGCGGCAAGGTCATCCGGCCCAAGACCCTGGGCCAGAAGGCGTACGTCGACGCGATCGAGGAGAACACGATCGTGTTCGGCATCGGTCCCGCCGGTACCGGCAAGACGTATCTCGCGATGGCCAAGGCCGTGCAGGCGCTGCAGCGCAAAGAGGTCAGTCGCATCATCCTGACCCGCCCCGCCGTGGAGGCGGGGGAGCGGCTCGGGTTCCTGCCCGGCACGCTCAACGACAAGATTGACCCGTACCTGCGTCCGCTCTATGACGCGCTCAACGAGATGATCGACCCGGAGATCGTGCCCAAGCTCATGGCGAGCGGCACGATCGAGGTGGCGCCGCTCGCATATATGCGCGGACGCACGCTCAACGATTCGTTCGTCGTCCTCGACGAGGCGCAGAACACCACGCCCGAGCAGATGAAGATGTTCCTCACACGTCTGGGGTTCGGCACGCGCATGGTGATCACGGGTGACATCACCCAGGTCGACCTGCCGCAGGGGACGTCCGGTCTGCGCCTGGTGACGCGGGTCCTGTCCGACATCGAGGACATCCACTTCTCCTACCTGACCAGCGCCGATGTGGTGCGGCACACGCTCGTCGGCCGTATCGTCGACGCCTACACCGAGTTCGACGAACAGCGCATGGCCTCCCGCCGGGAGCGGGAGGAGGCAGCCGCATTCGCCGCCCGCACCGAGCGACGCGGCGGATCGCGCACCGGCGGACCACGGGACCATCTTCCGAAACGGGGACACTCATGACGATCGAGATCAACAACGAGTCCGGCATCCCCGTCGATGAGACGGTGCTGCTGCGACTGATGGAGCACAACCTCGCGGAGCTGCACGTCAGTCCAGACGCCGACGTGGCCATCGTGCTCGTCGACGAGGGCGCGATGGAGGCTCTCCACGTGCAGTGGATGGATGAGCCGGGGCCGACCGACGTCCTGAGCTTCCCGATGGATGAGCTGCGCCCGGGCACCGAGGAGATGCCGACCCCGGCCGGCCTCCTCGGCGACATCGTGCTGTGCCCGCAGGTCGCCGAGACGCAGGCGGTCGCCGCCCAGCACTCGACGATGGACGAGCTGGTCATGCTCACCACGCACGGACTGCTGCACCTGCTCGGCTTCGACCACGCCGAACCGGCCGAGGAACGTGAGATGTTCGGACTGCAGAAGGACCTCATCATCGGGTTCCAGCATTCCGAACGTCGACGACCCCGCGCATGACCCCTTTCCTCCTGCTCGTCGCGGCCGTCCTCCTGGTCGCGTTCGGAGCGCTCATGGCCGCGCTGGACTCGGCGCTCGGGGTCACCTCCCGCGCCGACCTGGTGGAGCTCGGGATGACCGGTCGCAATGCACAGTCGCTGCGCAAGATCGCGGTCGATCCGGACGCGCACGAGAACGCCGTCGTGTTCATCCGCATCCTCGCCGAGACCGCGGCGGCAGTGCTGGTGACGGTCGCCTTCACGTTGATCTTCGAGAACATCTGGTGGGCGATGCTCGCCGCCGCGATCCTGATGTCGGGCATCTCGTTCGTCGTGGTCGGCGCGAGTCCGCGCACCGTCGGGCGTCAGCACGCCAAGGGACTTCTCCGCGGCGCCGCGCCGATCGTGCGCTTCGTGCGGATCCTGCTCGGCCCGCTCGCGCACGGGCTCGTCGCGCTGGGCAACCGCGTCACACCGGGTGTGGCGCGCAACGCGTCGTTCGCCTCGGAGGAGCAGCTGCTCAGCATGGTCGACGAGGCTGCCTCGCAGGACCTCATCGAGGAGGACGACCGCGAACTGATCCACTCGGTGTTCGACTTCACCGACACGTTCGTGCGCGCCGTCATGGTGCCCCGCACCGACATGGTCACGGTGGATGCCTCGGCATCGACCCGTGAGGCGATGACGATCTTCCTCGAGAAGGGCGTCTCGCGCATCCCGATCGTCGACGACGACGCGGACGACGTCGTCGGGATGCTGTACCTCAAAGACCTCGTGCAGTTCGGCTTCAGCGATGAGGCGGGATGGCGGGATGCGCCGATCACGCGCATCGCGCGCCCCGCGGTCTTCGTTCCCGAGTCGATGAAGGCCGAGTCGCTGCTGCAGCAGATGAAGCGCGACGCCGTCCACGTCTGCCTCGTCGTGGACGAGTACGGCGGCGTCTCCGGCCTGGTCACACTCGAAGACCTCATCGAAGAGCTCGTCGGCGAGATCGCCGACGAGTACGACGCTCGCGTCGACGGGTTCGCCGAGATCGAACCGGGGAAGTACCGCGTCAGCGCACGTCTCGCCCTCGACGAGGTCGGCGATCTGTTCGGCATCGAGCTGGACGACGAGGACGTGGACTCGATCGGCGGTCTGCTCGGCAAGGCTCTCGGACGCGTCCCGCAACCCGGGTCCAGTGCCGCGTATGCGGGTCTGGTGATGACGGGGGGCGCCTCGCTCGGTCGCGGCCGTGGCATCTCCGCGGTCATCGTCGAACGCGCCGAATCACTCGAAGCGGCCGAGGATGCCTTCGGCGGCCGCACGCCACGCACGGGCGAGATCCGCCTGCACAAGAGGGGCGCTGGAGACGCGGGCGGCTCCCGGTCCTCCTGAACCCCCGCGCCAGGACCGGTGGGGTACTGGTGTCGTATTGCGATCCGCGATAGGCATGACGGGGGCCCGCTGCCGACGGATGAAACGGCACAACGGTCTCTTCCCGACCAGATGATGCAGATCAGAAGAAATGGGAGACACACCAATGTGCACTGGCGCCAACTACACCACCAAGGATCACTACTTCGGTCGCAATCTCGACCTGGAGTTCTCCTACAACGAGACGGTCACCGTCACGCCGCGCAACTTCCCGTTCGAATTCCGCAAGGCTCCGACGATGACCACACACCACGCGATCATCGGCATGGCGACGATCTCGGAGGGCTATCCGCTCTACTACGACGCGACCAATGAAAAGGGCCTCAGCATGGCTGGGCTCAATTTCCCCGAGAACGCCGACTACAAGCCCGAAGCCGCGGACAAGACCAACATCACGCCGTTCGAGCTCATCCCCTGGATTCTGGGGCAGTACGAAACCGTCGACGAGGTGAAGGCGGCTCTGGTCGGCATGAGCCTGGTGAACATCTCGTTCAGCAAGGCATTCCCGCTGTCTCCGCTGCACTGGATCATCTCCGACAGGGACCAGTCCATCACCGTCGAGTCCGTGAAAGAGGGGCTCAAGGTCTACGACAATCCGGTGGGAGTACTCACCAACAACCCGACTTTCGACATTCAGTCGTTCGGTCTGAACAACTACATGCACCTGTCGAGGTACGCGCCAGTGAACAACTTCTCGGACAAATTGGATCTGGACATCTACAGCAGGGGGATGGGCGCGATCGGTCTCCCGGGTGATCTGTCGTCAGCGTCCCGCTTCGCAAAGGTCGCATTCACCAAGATGAATTCGATATCGGGCGACTCCGAGTCGGAGTCGATCAGCCAGTTCTTCCAGATCCTCGGGTCCGTCGCGCAGCAGCGCGGATGTGCGAACGTCGGCGACGACAAGTATGAGATCACGATCTACTCCTCGTGCTGCAACACGGACAAGGGGATCTACTACTACACGACCTACGAGAACAGCCAGGTCACGGGCGTCGACATGCATAAGGAAGACCTCGACGGAAGTACACTGGCTGATTACCCCTTGATCAAAGGCCAACAGATCCTCATGCAAAATTGAACGAGCATCCGATCGACGATGCTGAGAAGCGATCGGGCTTCGTGACGTTCGTCGGACGCCCGAACGTCGGCAAGTCCACGCTGACCAACGCCCTCGTGGGGGAGAAGGTCGCCATCACGAGCGACAAGCCGCAGACCACGCGCCGCGCCATCCGCGGCATCGTGAACCGTCCTGCCGGTCAGCTCGTGATCGTCGACACCCCTGGCATCCACAAGCCCCGCACCCTCCTCGGCGAGCGGCTCAACAGCCTCGTCGACCAGGTGCTCGGCGACGTCGATGTGATCGGGTTCTGCGTGCCGGCCACCGAGAAGGTGGGCCCCGGCGATCGCCGCATCGCGGAGTCGCTCGACGGGTATCGCCGTGCGAAGAAGGTCGCGATCGTCACCAAGACGGATGCCGCGTCCCGTGACCAGATCACGGAGCGACTGATGGAGGTCGATGCCCTCCGCGAGGACTGGGCCGCCGTCATCCCGCTGTCCGCGTTGACGAACGATCAGCTGGACATCCTCACCGACGAGCTCCTGTCGCTCATGCCGGAGGGCCCCGCGCTGTACGAAGAGGGCGTCGTCACCGACGAGTCGATCGAGGACCGCGTCGCCGAGATCATCCGCGAGGCGGCTCTGGAGGGCGTGCGCGACGAGCTGCCGCACTCCATCGCCGTCACGATCGAGGACATGCGCCCGCGCGAGAACTCCGACCTCACCGACATCTTCGCGAACATCGTGGTCGAACGGGACAGCCAGAAGGCCATCATCATCGGCCACAAGGGATCGCGCCTGGCCGACGTGGGCAAGCGCGCCCGCGCGGGAATCGAGCCGCTCGTGGGCACCCGAGTGTTCCTGTCGCTGCACGTCCGCGTGGCGAAGGAATGGCAGCGCGACCCGAAGCAGCTCGGCCGCCTCGGGTTCTAGGTTCGTCCGCCGGCCACGGCACCGCGAGACTGCAACGGAGCGGCGAGACTGCGGTCGATACCCGCTGTCTCGCCCTCCCCATGCAGTCTCGGTGGATCTGCGTGCTATTCGAACGGCCATATCGCCGAGCTGATGACCACGACACCCGGGCCGTACTCGGCGTCGACGGCGTCCTGCCACGTGCCGTCGTCCCACAGGACGGAGACCCACAGGTATCCGTTCTGCGGCGACGAGGTCAGGTAGCCGGCGCCGAGCTGTGCGGGGAGCTCGTCCGCGATGGCGGTCAGCGTCGCGTCATTCGACGCACCCGGCACGCCGCCGGTGGGGTCCTCCCGCGCGATCGGATCGAACAGCGCCAGCATGATCGGCGGTCGCGTGTTCGTGAAGGTCTCGCCGTCGTACGTCCCATAGACCGCGTAGGCACCCCAAGTCGTCGCGCCCGAGGTCTCGCTGCCCTCGACGCCGTCCCAGGCCCAGCCGGACAGCGGAATGCCGTCGCACTGCGGCGGGTAGGACTCCATGATCGGTCCGAGGCAGAGCTCGACGGCGCCGTCGACATCCATCACCGTGCCCGTCGCGATGACCTCGCCCTCCGGTGGCGCGGGCCACGCGGCGCCGAGTGGGGCGCCGGAGGACGGAGCGGATGCCGCGGGTGTCGCGCACCCGGCGAGCAGCGCAAGGATCATGCCGGCGGCGGCAGCGGTCGCGACGGAACGGTGTGGCCTCATACCCGTGAAGTGTCGCTCGTGACGCGATCGTCTCGGTGTCGGGTGTACTCTGAATGCATGCGCGCGGGTTCGCTTCTCCTTAGCCGCCGCGACGAGACCTCGTTCTAGGGCCTTCCTCGTCGCGGAGCTTCGTGTTTGGCCCGCCCATTTCCGGTGATTCCACCGAAGACACAGAAGCGAAACCATCATGGAGAACACCCAGAAGCCCTCCGGTATGCCGATCCACAAGTACCGGCCGTACCACGAGCAGCTCACCGTCTCACTGCCCGACCGCACCTGGCCGGACGCCCGCATCACGAAGGCCCCGCGCTGGTGCGCGGTAGACCTGCGTGACGGCAACCAGGCACTCATCGACCCGATGAGCCCGGAGCGCAAGCGGATCATGTTCGATCTGCTCGTGAGCATGGGCTACAAGGAGATCGAGGTCGGCTTCCCGTCGGCGAGCCAGACGGACTTCGACTTCGTGCGGCACCTGATCGAAGAGAACGCGATTCCGGACGACGTCACCATCCAGGTGCTGACCCAGGCCCGCGAAGAGCTCATCGCCCGCACCTTCGAGTCCGTCAAGGGTGCGAAGCAGGCGATCGTGCACCTGTACAACTCGACGAGCGTGCTGCAGCGCGATGTGGTGTTCCGCACCGACAAGCAGGGGATCATCGACATCGCCGTGCAGGGCGCGCGCTGGTGCAAGCAGTACGAGGAGACGGTCCCCGAGACCGCGATCTACTACGAGTACTCGCCCGAGAGCTACACCGGCACCGAGCTCGAGTTCGCCGCCGAGGTGTGCAACAAGGTCATGGAGATCTTCGTCCCGACCGCGGAGCGCAAGGTCATCCTGAACCTGCCTTCGACGGTCGAGATGTCGACCCCGAACGTCTACGCCGACTCGATCGAGTGGATGTCGCGTCACCTCAACCACCGCGAGAACGTCATCATCTCGCTGCACCCGCACAACGACCGCGGCACCGCGATCGCTGCGGCCGAGCTCGGCTACATGGCCGGCGCGGATCGCATCGAGGGATGCCTCTTCGGCAACGGTGAGCGCACCGGCAACGTCGACCTGGTCGCGCTGGGCATCAACATGCTGACGCAGGGCGTCGACCCGCAGATCGACTTCAGCGACATCGATCACGTCAAGCGCACGGCGGAGTACTGCAACCAGCTGCCGGTGCACGAGCGCAGCCCGTGGGCCGGCGACCTGGTCTTCACCGCGTTCAGCGGTTCGCACCAGGACGCCATCAAGAAGGGCTTCGAGGCCATGGAGGCCCGCGCGGCCGCCGAGGGTGTCACGGTCGACGAGATCGCGTGGGGCGTGCCCTACCTGCCGATCGACCCGAAGGACCTGGGTCGCTCGTACGAGGCCGTCATCCGCGTCAACTCGCAGTCCGGCAAGGGCGGTGTCGCGTACCTGCTGAAGGCGGACCACGCGCTCGATCTGCCGCGCCGCCTGCAGATCGACTTCTCCGGCGTCGTGCAGGCCAAGACGGATGCCGAGGGCGGCGAGGTCTCGAGCGACCAGATCTGGGCGATCTTCACCGACGAGTACCTGCCGTCCGATGTCGAAGAGGACCGCTGGGGCCGCTTCGAGCTGCTGTCCACGCGCAGCACGAGCGACATGTCCGGCGACGTCCAGCTCGATGTCACCCTGCGTGACGGCGAGACGACGGCCGCGGCAACCGGCAACGGCAACGGACCGGTCGCCGCGTTCCTGGAGATCCTGCGCCAGCACGGCTTCGACGTCGCGGTGTACGACTACGTCGAGCACGCCCTCAGCGCCGGTGGCGACGCGCAGGCGGCCGCCTACGTCGAGCTGCAGGTCGACGGTGAGCGCCTGTGGGGCGTCGGCATCGACGGCGACATCTCGACCGCGTCGCTCAAGGCGATCGTGTCGGGCGTGAACCGTGCGATCCGCACGCGCGAGCGCGCCGGCAGCCTCGCCTCGGTCTAAATCGTTGCAGCAGTCGGCGCGGCATCCTGCGGGATGTCGCGCCGACTCAGCAATGCGGCCGCGAGGAAGCAGAGCGCCCCGAGGAACGTGCCCGCGTTCGCCCAGAACAGGCTGACCAGGTCCGAGGTCTCGGGCACCACGTACGCGCCGATGGCGGATGCCCCGAAGAAGACCGATCCGGCCATGTTGAGCCAGCTGCATCTCCATGTGCGCGCGGACGGGTCCCACAGTCGGTCGCGTTCGGTCGTGGCGACCACGGCGAGGGCGCTGGCCACGAGGAAGCAGATCGAGCCGATGGCGTCGGGGCGCCACCCGCTGCCCACGCGGGCGTCCTCGTTCATCGCGGTGATGAGCGCTTCCGTCGTGCTGATGTTGAAGAACAGCGTGCCGACGAACTGCACCGCGGCCGCCCACCAGTCGGCGAGAGTCGCGCGATCGGCGCCGCGGCGCGGCGGACGCCGTCCGCTCAGCACCAGCTGGACGAACGCCGCCAGGGTGAAGAAGATCGCGCCCACGAAGAACGTCAGGTTCTGCACGACGGTGCCCACCGCCTGTGCGTAGAACGGAACGGCGCCGAGGGCGAAGAGGATCGATCCGACCGCGAAGCCCCACGCCTCACGTCGCAGGCGGGTGTTGCGGTCGCGCGTCATGGTCAGAGCGTAACGCTCGCGCGGTCAGGTCTTGATGATCGGAATCGCCGTGGTTTCGGCGGCCACCTTGCGCCGGTACAGCATCCGCTGCTCGGGCAGGGACAGGTCGAAGATGACGGCGAGGATGCGGATGACGGCGGTGACGCTCGCACCGATGATCGCCGCCGCGACGAGCGGGAGACCGAGTGTGTGGCTGCCGGCCAGGACGAGGCATCCCGCTCCCGCCGCGACCGCGTAGAGCGAGCCGACGTGCATGATGGCGACCGGGAGCCCCATCATCACATCGCGCAGGATGCCGCCGCCGACCGCGGCGCAGACGCCGACGAAGACTGCGGGTACGAGCGGCATGCCGAGCCCGAGCGCCTTGCTGGTGCCGAATGCTCCGAACAAGCCGATGACGACGGCGTCGAGGACGACGATGACCGCGTTGAGACGCTGGAAGACGCCGGCCAGGAGCATCCCGAACAACGCTGCGCCCGTGGCCGTGAGCAGATACCAATTGCTCTGCAGCGTCGTCAGCGGCACGTTCAGCAGCAGGTCGCGGATGAGTCCTCCGCCCATGCCCATCACGATGCCGATGATCGCGACGCCGAGCATGTCGAGTCGCCGCTCACCGCGGAACCCGGACGCGAACAGGGCGCCCTGGATGCCGCCGAGGCCCACGGCGATGAGGTCGGCCCAGAGGGGGATCACGAAGAGCGGCTCGTCCACCCCTCTATTCTCGGGGCGAGTCAGGGGATGTGCGTACGCACCGCCGACAGGAATCCTGCGGGATCGTCCGCCCAGAGTCGCACGGCGTCGATGTCCGAGGCGGTGCCGGCGACCCGGGCGGTGACAGGTCGCTCGAGCACGATGAGGATATTCGTCTCGTTCTGCATGCGCAGTGCCAGTGTGCGGCCATGCGCCTCGTCCCGGATCTTGGGTGCCTTCTCTGCGATATCGCGCGATCGCTCGACGGATGCGACGGCGGACCACGGGAGGTCGACATCGATGTCGGGGCCGAAGCGGGCGCGAATCCCGTCAGGACCCACCGAGTGCGGGCGGGTGACGAATCCGAGCAGGAGGCCGAGCATCCAGGTCAGACCCCAGATGCCGAGGATCAGAAGTGGGATCCTCACCCACGGCCAGGGATGGACGATCAGGTCGATGATCGGGATCTCGATCGCGGACAGCACGATGAAGACGATCAGGATCGTCAGGATGGGGGAGTGATACCGGAATCCGGTGGCTCCTGCCGGCACGCGCGGCCGGCGGCTGGCGAACCTCCACACGCTGAGCCAGACCGCCGATTCCGCGCGCCACGCGGCGTGCGCGAGCTTTCGCGTCCGGTCGAGGGTCGTCGGCGTGTCGGCCGTTGCTTCCGTCATGGTGCGAGGTTGTCGGTCGAAGGGTGCGCGGCCTCGATCTCGGCTTGCAGGCGAGTGGTGACGTGCTCCAGCGCGCGTTGCAGGGCGGAGCGCTCGGCAGCCGTCATGCCTGCGGACAGCGCGGCGTCGAGGTGGGCGTGGTCGAGTGCCATCTGCTCCATCAGCGAGATGCCGCGCTCCGTCAGTCCGACCAGGACGGCGCGCCGATCATGCGGGTGCTCGCGGCGGAGCACGAGCCCGGCATCCACCAGCTCGTCGACCAGGGTCGTGACGTGACGTGGGGTGACCGCCATCGCATCGGCGATGTCCCGCTGCATGCTCGGGCCGCGGTGGTGCAGGATCCACAGCGCGTGGGTGCGACTCTGGGTCAGCCCGAGTGCGCTCAACTCGCGGTCCTGGTCCTGCTGCAGCATCGTCGTCAGGGCGATCAACTGATCCAAGAGCGGCGGATGGGACATAGTGAATAGAGTACACGATGTCCCATTCGACTCATGTGCCCGCGCGCGGCGGGCGCCCGAACGTCGGTGCGACGCCGGATAATGGAATCGTGCCCACTTATCGCGACGAGGTCGTGATTCTGCGCACCCACAAGCTGGGTGAGGCGGATCGCATCCTCACCATGCTCAGCCGCCGCCACGGCAAGATCCGGGCGGTCGCCAAGGGCGTGCGGCGCACCTCCTCGCGGTTCGGGTCGCGGTTGGAGCCGTTCATGGTCGCCGATGTCCAGCTCTACGAGGGACGCTCGCTCGACATCGTGCAGCAGGCCGAGTCGCTCGGCTCCTACGGTGCCGACATCGTCGTGCACTACGACCGCTACACCTCCGCCAGCGCCATGGTCGAAGCCGCCGATCGCCTCAACGAGGCCGAAGCCACGGCGCAGCAGTACCTGCTGCTGGTGGGCGGCCTCCGCGCCCTGGCACGGGGCGAGCACGCCTCCCGCAGCATCCTGGACTCCTATCTGCTCCGCGCGATGGCGCTCTCGGGGTGGGCGCCCGGCCTCGTCGAATGCGCCCGCTGCGGCGCGCCCGGCCCGCACAGCGCGTTCGTCGCGCAGCTGGGCGGCATGATCTGCCACGACTGCGCCCCGGTCGGGTCCGCGCGCATCGACGGCGCGACCACGGGCCTGCTCACGGCGTTGATGTCGGGGGAGTGGGACGACGTGGATGCGGCGCCGCGCGGTGCGACCTCCGCGGCATCCGGACTGATCGCGGCCTACGCGCAGTGGCATCTGGAACGCGGCATCCGTTCGCTCGAGCACGTAGAGGCGGCACAGTGAGTCCGAAACCGTTCACGCATCGGGATGCCGAGCCCTATCGGCCGATCGATTGGACGGGCATCACGCCACCGGTCTTCCCGCCGGGCGCGGTCCCCGGTCACGTCGCAATCGTGATGGACGGCAACGGCCGATGGGCGAACCGGCGCGGCCTGACCCGCGTCGAGGGGCACAAAGCCGGCGAGGCCGCGCTGCTCGACGTGGTCGCAGGCGCCATCCAGGCGGGTGTGAAGCATCTGTCGGTCTACGCCTTCTCGACCGAGAACTGGTCGCGGTCGCCCGACGAGGTCCGCTTCCTGATGGGGTTCAACCGGGATGTGCTGCACCGACGACGCGATCAGCTCAACGAGTGGGGCGTCCGCGTCCGCTGGTCCGGTCGCAAGCCGCGCCTGTGGGGCTCGGTGATCAAGGAGCTCCAGGTCGCCGAACGGCTGACCGCCGACAACGATGTGCTCACCCTGACGATGTGCGTCAACTACGGCGGGCGCGTCGAGCTCGTCGACGCGATGCGCTCGATCGGTGACGACATCGCGGCCGGGCGCCTCAGGTCCTCGGCCATCACCGAGAAGCTCATCCGGAAGCGGCTCTATCAGCCGGACATGCCGGATGTGGACCTGTTCGTGCGCTCCAGCGGTGAGCAGCGCACCTCGAACTTCCTGCTGTGGGAGTCCGCGTACGCCGAGTTCGTGTTCCTGGACACGCTGTGGCCGGACTTCAGCCGCGTCGACCTCTGGGAGGCGATCCGGCTGTACCTCGACCGCGACCGGCGCTTCGGCGGCGCCGTGGACGTGCCCGCCCTCTGACGCGGCTCAGCCGACCCAGAGCTCGGCTTCGCTGCGCATGTATTGCCGCTGCAGCCACTGGCCGAAGCGCGGCATCGCGAGGCAGGTGGCGTCGTCGGTGCATCCGACCACCACACTGTCGTCTGCGGCGTAGGAGCGGAACGCGGCGATCTTGCGGGAGAGTTCCTCGCCGGTGACATTGACCGGGTAGCCGGCCGACTGGTAGCCGATGACGTACGACACCGACTCGGCGGGAAGCCCCGCCTGCTGCCAGGCCGCGCGCCCGATCACGCCGGTGATCGCATGGTCGGCGTGGTCGCCCTTGGCCCACTTCTGAGCTCCGCCCGGTACATGGGTGTACGTCGCCGTCGGGTGGAAGTCCGTCATCAGCTCGGCGATCGAGCTGACGATCTGCGACCAGCTCAGCTGAGCGCTGCCGTACAGGTTGGGCAGCGTGAGGATCTTGTCCGATGCCAGCTTCGCGAGGCTCACCTCACCGGTGGTGGGGAATCCCTGACCGTTGAGGTTGCCGTCGGGAAGATGCAGGAAGACCAGCGAGATGCGGGGATCGTCCGCCGGCTGCCAGACCACGACGGGTGCACCGGTCGCCAGGGTGATGTCGGTCGCGGCCCACGGCGTCGCGGCGCCGCGCATCACGTCGTAGGCGCGCATGATGCCCCGTTCGCGCCCGTTCGCGTAGTCCATGCCGCGACCGGCATCGCCGCCGGTGAGGAACACGGTACGCACGCAGCCTCCGGCACGGATGGCATCGCCGATCCGTGAGCCCAGGAAGAGCAGGTCATCGTCGTAGTGCGCCCAGACCGACATCGTCGTGCTGGGGCCGGAGCACGGCGTATCGAGCGGTCCCGTGACGACGACCGGTGTCGGAGTGGGAGTCAGCGTCGGTGTGGGCGTCGGGGTCGGTGTCGGGGTCTGCGTCGCGCTCGCGCTGGGCGTCGCGGCACTCGCCCCCGGCCCAGGCACGCAGCCGGCCAGCAGCATCAGCGCGACCGGCAGTGTCAGCATCGCCAGCGCGCGCGCACGCCGACGTCCCACGAGAGCGGAGCTCACGAGTTCCCTTTCCCGCCCGGCATCCCCACACCGAGCTCTGGGTCTCATCGTCGCAGACCGAGGACGGAGAACTTGGTTGCGCTCGCCTGAAAATCCCGATAATCCGCCGTGAATTCGGCCGAACTCGGCACTTTTCCGTGCATCGCGACCCACGTGCGCACGAATCACCGCGACCGGTCGCGGCTCTGCGTTGGTGAGCGATCGTCGTGTTCGGAGGCGCGACATGCGGGATCATCGAGCATTCGGGATGCCGCCGGCGCTTGCGAACCCCGTCGTCATCGCCGTCCTGATCACGGGCTGCGCGGGCGGATCGCCGAATGCTGGGCGACCGATCGAGAGCGCAGGCACGCGCGCTGGCGGCCGACCTCACTACGCTGCCTGCCGTCGTGCTGGACACCGAGAAACGCCTGTATCCCGGCAACGATGCGGTGACGTTCCAGCAGCCGGGGGAACCCACTGAGGTCGGCGCCGAAGCCGCCCCCGAGGCGAAGTATCAGTATCGGTCTTTCGGACTCCGGCTGCTGGTGCACGGCGGTGACGCGATTTCGGCGAATCCGCCGTGAGGCGGAATATGGCGAGCAGGTGCGCGAGTTGTCCCTGACATGACGAATGCCATCAAGATCGACGTGTGGAGTGACATCGCCTGCCCCTGGTGCTACATCGGGAAGCGAAACCTGGAGAAGGGGCTGGCCGAGGTCTCGGCCGACGAGGACGCCCCCGTGATCGAGGTGACGTACCACTCGTTCGAACTGTCGCCGGATACCCCGGTGGACTTCGTCGGCGGCGAGGGCGAGTACCTCGCGCAGCACAAGGGCATCTCGACCGAATCGGCCAAGCAGATGCTCGACCAGGTCACCGGCGTCGCCGCGGCAGCGGGTCTCGAGTATCGCTTCGACCTGCTCAAGCACACGAACACCGTGAAGGCGCACGAGCTGCTGCACTTCGCGAAGGAGAACGGCCGTCAGCTCGAGCTGGCGGAGCGTCTGATGTCGGCCTACTTCACCGAGGGACGCCACGTCGGTCGCGAGGACGACCTCGTCGAGCTGGCCGTCGATGCCGGACTGGACGCGGATGCCGCGCGCGAGGCGCTGCAGAGCGGTCGCTACCTCGACGCGGTCCGCGCCGATCAGGATCAGGCGCGCGCCTACGGCATCAACGGCGTGCCGTTCTTCGTCGTCGACGGCAAGTACGGCGTCAGCGGTGCGCAGCCCGCCGAGGCGTTCGCGCAGATCGCCCGTCAGGTCTGGGCCGAGCACCGCGAAGGCGCGGAGTCACCCGTCGCGTAGACCTCGCAGCGGTTCCGCCCGACGCCGGCTCAGGCCGGCAGGCTCTCTTCGATGACGCGCACGATCGCGGCGTCATCGGGCTTCACGTTCGGGCGGAACCGGTGCACGACGCCTTCGGGCGTCAGCACGAACTTCTCGAAGTTCCACAGGATCGGACCGTGGTTGCCCTCGGCATCCTCCGCCTTCTTGAGCGCCTTGTAGAGCGGCGCGGCCTTGCCGCCGTTGACCTTCACCTTGTCGACGACGGGGAAGGAGACGCCCCACGTCGTCGAGCAGTACTCCAGGATGTCGTCCATCGAGCCCGGCTCCTGCCCCATGAACTGGTTGCAGGGGAACCCGACGACGGAGAATCCGCGGTCACCGTACTCGCGCTGCAACTGCTCGAGCTGCTCGTACTGCGGGGTGAGCCCGCACTTCGAGGCCACGTTGACGACGAGGAGTACCTTGTCGCCGAAATCGGCGAGCGTCGTCTCACTCCCGTCTGCCGCGGCGAAGGGGATGTCTCGAAGCGAGGTCTGGACAGGCGTTGTCATGATTCCGAGTGTAGAACCGCTCCGAGCGCGGAGGGCCGAACCGACTCCTATTCATGCGTATCGGATCGGGCGGGACGAAGGCCGTGCCGGTCTGGGAGAATGGATGGATGACCACCGCCGTTTCCACCGCATCACCACTGCGCATCGGGCCCATCACGCTCGATGCGCCGGTCGTGCTGGCGCCGATGGCGGGCATCACCAACACCGCCTTCCGTCGACTCTGCCGCGAGTACGGTGCGGGCCTCTACGTCAGCGAGATGATCACTTCTCGCGCGCTCGTCGAGCGCAACGACACGACGATGCGCCTCATCCGCCATCACGAATCCGAGACCCCGCGCTCCATCCAGCTCTACGGGGTTGACCCGAAGACGATGGCGGATGCCGTGCGCATCCTCGTCGAAGAGGACCACGCCGATCACATCGATCTGAACTTCGGATGCCCCGTGCCCAAGGTCACCCGCAAGGGCGGCGGCGCGGCACTGCCCTGGAAGCTCGGTCTCTTCCGTGACATCGTCACCCAGACAGTCCAGGCCGCCGGTGACATCCCGCTGACCGTCAAGATGCGCAAGGGCATCGACACCGACCACTTGACATTCCTGGATGCCGGCCGCATCGCGGAGGACGCCGGGGTCGCCGCGGTCGCGCTGCACGCGCGGACCGCCTCCGAGTTCTACTCCGGCACCGCTGACTGGGATGCGATCACGGCCCTCAAGCAGGCCGTGACCAGCGTCCCGGTGCTCGGCAACGGCGACATCTGGGCCGCGGAAGACGCCCAGCGGATGATGGACGAGACCGGGTGCGACGGCGTCGTGGTCGGACGCGGCTGCCTCGGCCGTCCCTGGCTGTTCGGCGATCTCGCCCGCGCCCTCGGCGGACCGGGTGCTGCTCCCGCGGCACCGGTCGACGCCACCCTCGGCTTCGTCGCCCAGGCGTTCCGCCGTCACGCCGAGCTCCTGGTCGAGTTCTTCGACGACGAGGGCCGCGGATGCCGCGACATCCGCAAGCACGTCGCCTGGTACTTCAAGGGGTACCCGGTCGGCGGCGACATCCGCGCCGCACTCGCGACCGCCTCGACCCTGGTCGAGATCGACGAGCTGCTCGCGCAGCTCGACCTGGACGCGCCGTACCCCGGCGCCGCTGCGGAGGGTCAGCGCGGACGCGCCGGCACACCCAAGCGCCCGGCGCTGCCGGACGGCTGGCTGGACTCGCGCGAACTCGGGGTCGCGGCATCCACGATCCTTCGCGAAGCGGAGCTCGATACCAGTGGTGGCTGAGCACGCGGCCGCGGTCGGCGTGGCGCAGGGCCGGCCCACCGGGTACACCGACACCGATGCCGCCCGGTTCCAGAACGAGAGCCACCGCTCGCAGCGCGACGACTTCGCGCGCGACCGCGCCCGGGTGCTGCACTCGGCCGCGCTCCGGCGCCTCGCCGCCAAGACCCAGGTGCTGAGCCCGGCCAGCCCCGCCGACTTCGCCCGCAATCGCCTCACGCACTCGCTCGAGGTCGCCCAGGTCGGTCGCGAGCTGGCAACGGCCCTGCTGCTGTCGCCGGACGTCGTCGACACGGCCTGCCTCAGCCACGACCTCGGGCATCCGCCGTTCGGGCACAACGGCGAACGGGCGCTGAACGACTGGGCCGAAGACATCGGCGGGTTCGAGGGCAATGCCCAGACGCTGCGGATCATCAGCCGCCTCGAGCCGAAGGTGTTCGGCGAGAACGGGGAGAGCTACGGGCTCAACCTGACGCGCGCGAGCCTCGACGCGACCTGCAAGTACCCGTGGACGGCGGATCATCCGGTTCCGGATCCCGGCGGCCGCCTCAAGTTCGGCGTGTATCCCGACGACGAGCCCGTCTTCCACTGGATGCGCGAGGGCGCGCCCGGCCGGGTGCGCTGCATCGAGGCCGAGGTCATGGATCTCTCCGACGACATCGCGTACTCGGTGCACGACTTCGAGGACGCGGTCGTCAACGGCTACCTCGATCCTGCGCAGCTGATCGCCCCCGACGAGCACGAGTCGCTGCTGACGGCGATCCAGACGTGGGTCGGCTACGACTTCGCCCGCGAGGAGCTCGAGGAGGCCCTGTTCCGGCTGACGCGGCTCCCCGAGTGGATCACCCGGTTCGACAGCACCCGTGTCGACCTGGCGGGATTGAAGAACCTCACGTCGGACCTCATCGGACGCTTCGCACGCGCCGCGACGACCGCGACCCGCGAGGCCTATCCCAGCACCGTCCTGACGCGCTACAGCGCTCACGTGATCGTGCCCCGCGTGGTCGAGGCCGAGATGGCGGTGCTCAAGGGAATCATCGGTGCGGTGGTCGTCTCGATCGACGGGCGCAAGGAGCTCTACAAGGAGCAGCGCCGGTTGCTCAAGCGCCTCGCGACGGCGCTGTGGGACAGCCCGCAGGACCTCGACCCGCTGCACGCCGTCGACTTCGCGACCGCGGATTCGGATGCCGCACGTCGCCGCGTCGTCGTCGACCAGGTCGCCAGCCTCACGGATCAGCACGCGATCGCGTGGCACGGGCGTCTCGTCGGCGAGGTGGACGCGGCATCCGTCGGCGTCTGGGCGCCGGGTTCCAAGCCCGCCGTGCGGACGGCGCCCTGATGGCGGGTCGGATCCGGCAGGCCGACGTCGACGAGGTCAAGTCCCGCACCAACATCGCTGACGTCATCGGCGAACGGGTCGCTCTCAAGTCTGCCGGCGTGGGCTCGCTGAAGGGCCTGTGCCCATTCCACGACGAACGCAGCCCGAGCTTCAACGTGCGATCGCAGAGCGGCTTCTATCACTGCTTCGGATGCGGCGAATCGGGCGACGTCTATTCGTTCCTGCGCGCGATCGACCATGTCTCCTTCACGGAGGCCGTGGAGATCCTGGCCGGTCGCATCGGCTACACGCTGCACTACGAGGACGGCGGCGCCGCCCCGGAGACCGCCGGGCGTTCGCGCCTGTACGCGGCCAACTCCGCCGCCGCAGAGTTCTATCGGGCACAACTGCTCACCCCGGACGCCGACGCCGGACGCAAGTTCCTGGGGGAGCGCGGATTCGATGCGGGCGCGGCTGCGCACTTCGGCGTCGGCTACGCCCCGCGCGGCTGGCAGGGATTGACCGACGCGCTCACGGCGCAGGGATTCACCCGTGACGAGCTGACGGCCGCCGGCCTGGTCTCGCAGGGGCAGCGCGGCGTCTACGACCGGTTCCGCGGTCGTCTCGTGTGGCCGATCCGCGACCTCACCGGACAGGTGATCGGGTTCGGCGCACGGCGGCTGTACGACGACGACAACGGGCCGAAGTACCTGAACACGCCCGAGACCTCGATCTACAAGAAGGCCCAGGTCCTATACGGCCTGGACCTCGCCAAGCGCGACATCTCCCGCCAGCACCGTGTCGTGGTCGTGGAGGGCTACACCGATGTAATGGCGTGCCACCTGGCCGGGATCACGACCGCGATCGCGACCTGCGGCACCGCGTTCGGCGCCGACCACATCACTGTGCTGCGGCGCGTGATGGGGGATGACTCGACCGCAGGCGAAGTGATCTTCACGTTCGACCCGGATGAGGCTGGGCAGAAGGCCGCGCTGCGCGCCTTCGCCGACGAGAAGCGGTTCGCCGCCCAGACCTACGTCGCCGTCGCTCCGGGCGGCCTCGACCCGTGCGACCTGCGCCTCCAGCGCGGCGATGGCGCCGTGCGCCTGCTGATGGAAGCCAAGGCGCCGATGTTCGAGTTCGTCATCGATCAGCGCCTCAAGGGGTTCGACCTCGCCTCCGTGGAGGGTCGGGCCGGTGCCCTGCGCTCCGCTGCGCCGATCGTCGCCGAGATCCGCGATCCGGCCCTGCGCCCGGGCTACACGCGCGTTCTGGCGCGTCGTCTGGGCCTGGACCTGCCCGAGGTCGAGAAGGCCGTGGATCGTGCCGCACGCGCCGGGTCTGCGGCATCCGCCCGCCGTTCCACGCCGGAGCCTGTCGAGCCGGAAGCCGTCGATCCGCAGCTGCGTGTGACGCTCGCCTCGCTGCCGCGGTCTCCGGATGTCGCGCTGGAGCGCGACACGCTGATGGGCTTCCTGCAGTTCGGGCACCGGCTCGACCCCGAGCTCGTCGAGCGTGCCATCGCGCTGCCGTTCCGGCATCCGGCCCTCGAGGCCGTGCGCCAATCGATGCTCGGGGCGGACATGTCGCGCGCCGGATGGGCGGCCGACGCCGTGACCTCCGTGCGCGAGCCGTACCGAGGTCTCGCGGCCGAACTGCTGACGGGGGCATTCCCCGCGCGTGACGACGCTCATGCGATCGCGTCCACGACCGACTTGGCGCGGGGCATCGTGATGCGCGAGATCAACCGCGAGAAGGTCGAGCTGCGCGGCACCATCCAGCGCGTCGCCCCCGATTCGGATGAGGGACGCGCGATCAGCGTCCGGCTGCGCGACCTGGAGAACGCCCGGCGCGTTCTGCTGGCCGAGCAGTAGCAACGGGGTGGCATTCGGTCGTCCGGCAGGGCAGGATGAGGACATGCCCCGCCGACGAGAATCCGACGTCGCGATCCGCGCTGTCGACCTGTCCGTGGCGCGCTCGTCCAATCGATCCGGCGGAACCGCCCGGGTAGTGGACGGCGTCTCGTTCGAACTGCCGCACGGCGCCACTATCGCCGTCATGGGACCGACCGGCGCGGGCAAATCGAGCCTCGCCGCGGTCCTCGCCGGTGCGGATGAGCCCGGCCTGGCCGTCGTCGGCGGCGCCGCGCACGTCGAAGGCATCCCGGTACGACGCCCCGGCCGCGCGCACCGCACGCTCACCTACGTCACCGGCTACCTCGCTCAGGCTGCGGGCGCACACCTGCCCGCGCGCCTCACCGTGGCGGAGGTCATCGCCGAGCCGATCACGAGCCGCGACCGCCGCGTCAACGCCCGTGCGCTGGCGGTACGTGTCGCCACCCTTCTGGACGAGCTGCAGCTCCCGCTCGGGGCCTCGGCGAAGTACCCGTACGAGCTCAGCGCGGGCATGCGGCAACGTGTCGCGCTCGCCCGCGCGCTCGTGCTGCACCCGCGGGTGCTGATCGCCGACGAGCCGTTCTCGACGCTCGACGTCGAGGTGCGCCGCGCGGCCAAGGAGGCGCTCATCCGCCGCCGTGACGCGTACGGCATGGCGACTTTCGTCGTGACGAACGAGAAGGATGTCGCGACCGACCTGGGAGCGTCGGTGCTGGTGCTGCGTGCCGGCCACGCGATCGCCTACGGCTCGCGGCCCGGAGACCTGCTGTGGACCCCCAGTGCGGAGGCGGATCACCGATTGGTGGCCTCCTGAGGTCACGAGCACCCTCCGACATTTGCTACGATGGTGTGGTTGCCCGCTCACGGCGGGCATTTTCCTCGGTAGCTCAATTGGCAGAGCAATCGGCTGTTAACCGATAGGTTCTTGGTTCGAGTCCAAGCCGGGGAGCGAACGGCCTGGGACTCCACTCCCGGGCCGTTTTTCGTGCCCTGTGTGAGTCCGGTCGTGATGCCTTCCGACCGCGAGACTGCAGCGGGACGTCGAGACATTGGGTATTGCCCGCAGTCTCGACGCCTGCGTGCAGTCTCGACGCCCGCGTGCAGTCTCGACGGGTTCTCCCGCATACGCAAAACCGCGCCCGGCCCCATCGGGGGCGCGGACGCGGTGTAAGAAGCGGGGGAGTGTTACGCGTCGATGTCGTCGACGCCCGGCATCCAGGCCTGGCCGGGGCGACCCCAGCCGCGCTTGCGGGCGATCTTCTGCACGATCTTCCAGTCGCCGTCGTCCAGGCGATCGATGTACAGCACTCCGTCGAGGTGATCGAACTCGTGCTGCATGATCCGGGCGCGCCAGCCGTCGACCTCGACGCGCACCGGCGCACCGTCGAGATCGATACCGGTCACGAGCGCGCGCTCGGAACGGCGCAGCGGGAACCGCTCGCCCGGGAACGAGAGGCAGCCTTCGGACTCCTCGTCGGGGTCGGGCTCGCCGGGTTCGATCGGGTGCATCCACAGCTCGGGGTTGATGATCACGCCGCGCCAGGGTTGGCCGTCGTCATCGCTGTAGTTGTACGTGTAGATCCGGAGGCCCACTCCGACCTGCGGTGCCGCCAGACCCACGCCGGGTGCGGCATCCATCGTCTCGAACATGTCATTGACGAGTTGTCGCACGTCGTCGGTGATCTCTTCAACGGGGGATGCGGGAGCATGCAGCACGGGATCTCCCATGATGCGAATCGGTAGAACGGCCACGCCTTGAGCCTACCGAGGCATCAGGGCGGTTAGTGTCGAGTGGTGTACTGGCTG
The DNA here is from genome assembly GCF_001427525.1 of Microbacterium sp. Root61. Taxonomy (NCBI): domain Bacteria; kingdom Bacillati; phylum Actinomycetota; class Actinomycetes; order Micrococcales; family Microbacteriaceae; genus Microbacterium; species Microbacterium sp. Root61. The sequence continues at coordinate 436,129 of NZ_LMGU01000001.1, forward strand.
GGAGTCTCGATCGACGACGTCACCGACGAACTCGTCGGAGTCTTCCGCGACCCGGCGATCCTGATCGGAATCCCGTTGGCGCTGCTCGGCGCCGTCTTCATGTCGCTGGGCGCCCAGTATCAGCATCGCGGCGTCACCAAGGTCGAGCGCATGTCCGGTCATGCCGGTACCTCTGGGCTCACCGGCGGCCAGCTGCTGGCCCTCCTGCGCCGGCCGTCGTGGGTTCTCGGCACCGTCATGCTGGGTCTCGCCATCGTCTGCCAGCTCGGTGCCCTGTCGGTCGCCCCGCTGATCCTGGTGCAGCCCCTGGGCGCGATCGCGCTCGTCATCACCACGCTCCTGAACGCGCGGGTCTCCGGACACAAGCCGACGCGGCAGTCGATCCAGGCGATCGCAGCCTGCGTGGGCGGCATCTTCATCTTCGTCACGATCGCCGCGTTCTTCGCCACCGAGCACGCCATCACCGATCAGCAGCTCTACATCATCCTCGGCATCATGGTCGCGGTCATCATCGTGTTCAGCGTGCTGTGGATCTGGCTGCGCCACCGTATGCAGGCGCTGTTCTACATCATGGCCGCTGGCGTCATCTACGGATTCGTCGCGACGCTGGCCAAGGTCGTCATCGTGCGGATCCGAGCGCAGGACTTCGACTGGCTCACCCTCGTCTGCCTGATCGCGCTGCTGGCCGCCGTCGCGGTGGGTGCGTACTTCGTGCAGACGGCCTACTCCGTCGGCCCCCCTGACCTCGTCATCGCGGGACTCACCGTGGTCGACCCGATGGTGGCCGTACTGATCGGCCTCCTCGTGCTCGGCGAGGCCTCGACCGCGCCGTGGTGGGCGTTGGTCGGGTTCGGCGTCGCGGGCGCCATCGCGGTGTGGGGCGTGGTGCAGCTCGCCCGTTTCCATCCCGAAGTCGTCAGCAACAACAGCCGTGAGATCCCGATCGAACGTGGCAGCAACGGCGCAGCGGATGCGGCGCCCAAGACCGGTTCCATCCGCATCACCGAGGCCGTGTCCAAGGTCTGGCCGGCGCCGCCGATCGACGAAGAGCCCCGGCCCCGCCGCAGCAAGGACTCCTGAGCCTTCAGTCCTTCACACGGATGACGAGGGGTCCGTCACCGTCCAGGTCGTCCTTGCCGCCCGCCAGAGGCGCGGGAGCCGGCAGTACCGTTTCGCGCTCCCATCCGGCGTTCGCGTCCTCGGCCGTCGGCCTCCACACGGCGTCGATGCCGCCGGCCAAGCCGCCGAGACTGCCGCCGCCGGTGAGCTGACGACGGAGATTGCTGCGCTTCAGTCGCGGCGCGAGAGCGATGACGACGAGGGTCGCACCGACGAGCCCGCCGACCACCAACCACGCGATCAGGTCCACACGGAGATTTTCGCATGCGCAGAGCCGGTCGACCCTCGCGATATGCTCGATCGCTGAGGGGCGGTGGCCAAGCTGGTCAAGGCAGCGGGCTCATAACCCGACGATCGTGGGTTCAAGTCCCACCCGCCCCACCACACACTTCTCGCTCGCAGCCCATGTTGTGGACCGCGTTCACTCAGCTCGCCGAGCTCGCCACGAGCTGTCGGATCTCGGCCAGCGTGGCTTCGGACTGCGCCAGCAGCGCCTGAAGGCGGGCGGCGCGGTCCGCGTCGGGATCGCCCCCGCTCCCGACGGACGCCGCCGCACCCGCCGTGACGCCCGCGGTGACAGCCCCGGCGGCTGCGCCCGCGGCTACGCCCTTGGCGGTGTGGGACGTCATGGACGTCACGGGACCGTCCGAGGTCGAGGGCGAGGCGTCCGTCTGATCCTCGGTGCTGGGCGTGCTCTTGGTCGGTCCGAGGAACAGATTCGCGAGGTACCCGGTGAAGGTGCCGAAGATTCCGACGCCCACGACGATGATGAGCGTGCCGATCAGGCGGCCGGTGTTGGTCACCGGGTACTGGTCGCCGTAGCCGACGGTGGAGATCGTCACGATCGTGTACCAGAGCGCGTCGGACGCCGTAGTGATGTTGGCGCCGTCTGCGTCCTCCTCGATCGCGAGCATGGTGATGCTGCCGAACTGGAGGACGAGCACACCCATGAGGAGGAGGGTCATCAGCGCACTGTTCGCGCGGTCGTGCACCAGCGTGGTCCAGATCGTGCGCGGCCCGAGCTCGCGCAGGAGCCGGTAGACGCGCAGCAGACGGAACATGCGCAGGATCTTCAACTGCGGGAACGGCAGACTGGCGAGCAGGTCCGCCCATCCGTACCCACGGAAGAAGTAGCGGCTTGCCGACGGTGCCGTGCTGATCCGGTAGACGAAGTCGCCGAGGAACACCACGCTGAACAGCCCGTTCATCACGGACAGGACCAGCTCCAACCCGCCGTCGCCGTGCCACACGTAGACCAGCACGAGATTGACGATCGAAAGGATCGACAGGATGCCGATGAAGATCTCGTACGCGGTGTTCTTCAACTCCGCGCTTGTTGCGCGGTCGCGCGTTCTGGCCATCGAGGCCTCCTTGGACTCCGGACCGGCGAGGACCGGCGGTCTCATTGTCGAGCATGCGCGACGCGTCGGGAACGCTCGAACGCGACGGATTTCCTCGATTCCCTCAACGGATGCTGGGTAGCTAGGTCTATATCGAGCGTGTCCGCTGTGTCGGTACGCTCGAGTCCCATTGACCCGGGAGGCACTGTGTTCGAGCCGACTACGCACTTCGTACCCGCCGACACGAAGGGTCGTCACCACCGACGGATCCTTCTCGCGACGGCAGCCGTGATCGCGGGGGCTGTGACGCTCGGCGGCTGCGCCGCGTCATCCGTCGCCGATCCCACGCCGTCTGCTGCGTCGTCCTCCGCCCGCCCGCCCGCCCCCGACGGCGAGCTGCCGGCCGCACTCCAGGAGGAGTTGCAGGCCGCGCTCGAGGCGACCATGGCCGAGTATGACGTTCCTGGGGCGGTCGCAGGTGTCTGGATCCCGGGTGAGGGCTCGTGGACGACGGCGGCCGGCCTCGCCGACATCGAGAGCGCGACGCCGACGACGACCGAGATGTCCTGGCCGCTCCGCAGCATCACCAAGTCGTACACGGTGACCCTGCTGCTGCAGCTCGTCGACGAGGGAAAGGTCAGTCTCGACGACACCATCGGTGAGTATGTCGAGGGCGTGACCAACGGCGAGCGCATCACGCTGCGCGAGCTGGCCGGCATGTCCAGTGGCAACGCCGACTACACCAATGACGACTTCATCGGGGTCTTCAGCGCCGACCCGGCCAGGATCTTCACTCTTGACGAACTGAACGGGTTCATGCTCGGCAAGCCGGCGCAGTTCGAACCCGGCGCGGAGCACGTCTACACGAACGCGAACACCAACCTCCTGGGCGCCGTCGTGGAGAAGGTGACGGGTCAGCCGTTCGCCGAGGTGCTCGACGAGCGGATCCTCGCGCCGCTGGAGCTCGACCAGACGCGCTACATCCTCGACATCGCGTCATGGAGCGAGCCGCACGCGTCGGGGTACGGGCCGGCGGCCGACCCGCGTGAGCCCATGACCCAGAACTTCTCGATCTTCGGACCGGCCGGGTCGATGATCTCCACCCTCGACGACGGTCGGGTGTGGGCGCAGACGCTCGCCACGGGTGCGCTGCTCGACCCCGCGACGCAGACGGAGCGCGAGCAGGGAGCGCCGTTGGACGCCGGCCCGCCGTACGACATGTACGCCCTGGGCATGGGGGAGACGAACGGGTGGTGGGGCCACAACGGCGAAGGGCTCGGCTTCACCGCGGCCGTCTTCCACAACCCGGCGACCGGGGCGAGCATCGTGGTCTTCACGAACGAGTCGAACGTCGCGAACAAGGCCCACCCCGCCGATCAGGCATTCCGCCGTATGGCCGCCATCCTGGAAAGTGACACCGCACCATGACACGCAGCATCCTTCGTTGGGGCGCCTCCGCCCTCACCATCGCCGTGGTCGGCGCAATGGCGACCGCCTGCACCTTCGGGGCGCCCGCGCCCGACGCGAGCGGCGGCGACGCCGGCGTTCCGGAGGCGGCGCTGGAGGTCATGAACCAGCCGCAGTACGCCAACGGCCGCTGGCTGATCTCTGTGAAGGATCTGGACACCGGTGAGGTGCTCATCGATCTGGACGGCGACAAGATGGCCGAGCCCGCCTCGTTCACGAAGACATACAGCGTCGGTGCGGCCTGGCTGAAGTGGGGACCGGACTACATCATCACGACACCCGTCAAGCGGATGGGGGAGGTCGCGGCGCGAACACTGAACGGCGACCTCGTGCTCGTCGGCAAGGGAGACTTCACGCTGGGTGGCAGGACGAAGGCGGATGGCACGGTCGACTACACCGACCTCGACCACAACGACGCCAACCCGCTTCCGGGAGCCACACTCACCACCGAGGATCCGCTGGCGGGCCTGGACGATCTGGCGGCCCAGGTGAAGGCATCCGGAATCGACTCGGTGACCGGAACCGTCGTGGTGGACGACCGTCTCTTCCAGGGCACCCTGGACGGCGAGCCGATCACCCCGATCGTCGTCAACCAGAACCTCATCGACGTCCTGGTCACGCCCGGAGCCGCCGGCGAGCCGGCAACGGTGGAGATGACACCCGCCGTGGCGCCCTGGCACATCGTCAGCGATGTGCAGACGGTGGCCGCCGGCGAAAAGTTCGCCATCTCGAACCCGGAGTCGACCGGACGCGGCGCCATCGCGATCGACGGCACCATCGCGGCCGACAGCGAGCCCGTGCTCAAGGTGTACGCGCTCGAGGATCCCGCGACGTTCGCACGCACGGCCTTCATCGAGGCGCTCGGCCGGGCTGGGGTCACGGTCGGAGGGGACCCCATCGCCACCAACTCGACAGCTTCCCTGGCGGCGAAGGATGCTGTGGACGCGCTGCCGTCCGTCGCCGAGTTCGACTCGCTGCCGCTCGCCCAACAGGCGACGTATGTCATGAAGATCAGCTACAACCGCGGTGCGCAGGCGTACGTATGCCTGCTGTCGGCGGCGGCCGGCGTGGACGACTGCAGCGCCGGACTGGACGAGGTCGGCAAGCTGTGGACGGCCGCGGGGCTGGACACCACCGGCGTCTCGCTCATCGACGGATCCGGCTTGAACGGCAACTTCATCACGCCGGACAACGGCGTGGCGGTGCAAAGCCTCATGGCAAAGCGGCCTGATGCTGATCAGTGGCGTGCCACGATGCCGATCCTCGGCGTCGACGGGTCGCTCGCCACCGTCCAGCCCGACAGCCCGGCAGCGGGCAAGGTGTTTGCGAAGACCGGGACACTCCTGGACCCGGACCTCGTCAACGACCGTTACCGCGTGAACACCAAGGCGCTCGGCGGAGTCATGGAGTCCGAGAGCGGGCGCAACCTCGCCTTCACGATCATCATGAACCAGGGGTTCGCCGCCGGCATCGAGGGCGTCTTCGCCGCGAACGACGATGTGGGCGCGGTCGCCGCCGCCATCCAGCAGCACTACTGAGTCACGCGCAAGGTCGGAATTGTGCCGAGATCCTCGGCGCGTCCGCCGCGCCCGCCCGCCGTGTTGCAAGATGAGGATGAGGGCGACCGACGGGGGCGGCAATGACGACGCATCAGAACGCTCCGGATGGGGTGTCCGGCCTGACCGAGCTGATGCAGGACGAGTACGCGCTGCAGGACATCGACATCCAGCTGGAGCGCGAGGTCCGGCGCTCGCGCCGTCGCCGCGGCTGGCTCATCGTGGGGATCGTCTTCGCCGTCATCTGCGCCGCGATCGGCGGCTACGTCGCGTGGGCGCTCACGGCGTCCGTGAGCGCCCCGAGCGTCACGTGGCACTCTCCCGAGGTCGTGGCGCCCGGACCGGTCGCCATCGCGCTTCCGGTCGGGGGTGCCTCGGCGATCAGCATCTCCGGCGGTGACCAGTACCTCGGCGCCGAGGCGAGCGGAATCTGGCTGAGCAGCGGATCCGACGAGCCGCGCTCGATCGCGAGCATCAGCAAGCTGATCACCGCGCTCGTCATCCTGGACGCGAAGCCGCTGGCGAGCGCCGAGGACCCGGGGCCGATGATCACCTTCGACAAGGACGATCACGATCTCTACGACAAGTACTACGTGCTGGGCGCGACGATCGCGGCGATGCCCATCGGCACCACCCTGTCGGAGCGCGACGCGCTCGCGACCATGCTCATCCCCTCGGCGAGCAACTACGCCCAGGCGATGGCGAGGTGGGCCTTCGGCTCGCAGGGCGCGTTCGTGAATGCGACGAAGGACTGGCTCGCCGCCCACGGACTGACCGGCACCACGATCATCGAACCGACGGGCATCAGCTACCGCAACGTGAGCACACCGAGCGACCTCCTCGCCATCGGCAAGCTGGCCGCCGCTCATCCGGCGATCGCGCAGATCGTCGCGACCCCGGCGCTGTCGCTGCCGGGTCCGGGGCAGATCTACAACACGAACGACCTGCTGGGCAGCAACGGGATCACCGGCCTCAAGACCGGCAACCTCGGCCCCGGCAGCTACAGCCTGCTGTACACGGCATCCCTCGATGTCGGTGCCCCCGAACCGCTCCAGGTGACCGGAGTGATGGTGGGCGGCCATTCCCGCGAATCGGTGAACGCCAGCGTGCTCACCCTGTTCGACAGCATCCGCTCCGGCTTCCGGCGCCTGCCCGTGGCGGAGCTCGGCCAGGTAGTCGGCTCGTACTCCACGCCCTGGGGCTCGAGTGCAGAGGTGGTCATCGCCGAGGACGCGGACATCTTCACGTGGTCAGACACTCCGATCACCACCACGATGGAGACGACCACGCCTGTTTCGTTCACCGACGGCGAGGAGGCCGGGAGCATCACGTGGACGGCCGGCCCGAACACGGCGACGGCGATCATCGAGGTGGAGGGCACCATTCTGCCTCCGACGGCCTGGTGGCGACTCACCCACCCGTCCGAGCTCGGCGGGCAGTAGCGCCTATACGTCTACGGGCTCGTGCAGAACAATCCGCGCTGCCTGCTGTGCGGACGTACCCCTCTTGTGCTGTCAGCTGTACATGCGGTTCAGCTCACGCTTCAGCACCTTGCCGGTCGGCCCGAGCGGCAGCTCGTGCACGAGCACGACACGTCGCGGGTACTTGTGTGCCGCGATGCGCTCGCGGGCATATCTCACGACGGAGTCAGCGGTGAGGCCTGCACCCGCCAGCGGGACGACTGCGGCCATCACCTCTTCTCCGTTGCGCTCGTCGGCGACGCCGAAGACGGCGACGCTCGCCACCCCCGGCATCCGTGCCAGCACTTCTTCGATTTCGCGTGGGTACACGTTGTACCCGCCGCGCAGAATCATCTCCTTGGTGCGGTCGATGATCGTGATGTAGCCGTCGGAGCTCCGCCGGCCGACATCTCCGGTGCGGAACCACCCGTCCACGACCGCTGCCGCGGTGGCTGCGGGATCGTCGTGATAGCCGAGGAAGAGGTTCTGGCCGCGCACGACCACCTCGCCGTCGCTGCCATCCTGAAGGAGTTCGATCCGGTCGGCGATGTCGGGAACGGCGATGCGGACTTCCATGCCCCAGATCGATGTGCCGATCGTTCCCGCGCGGTTGGGCGCACCGGTGTGGTTGAAGGTCACGGTGGGGGAGGTCTCGCTCAGCCCGTATCCCTCGTGAACCGGCGCCCCGAATACCTCGACGAACGCCTCGAGCGATGCGACAGGCAAGGATGAGCCTCCGGAGATCACGTACCGCAGAGGTGGCCGGAGCGGGTTCCGGCGCGCGCCGTCCAGGAGGGCGATGAGCATCGTGGGAACGCCCGCGAAGATCGTCACGCCGTTGTCGATGAGGATCTCCAACGTGTCGTCGGCGTGGAACCGACGCACCAGCTGGAGAGCCGCGCCTCGCCGGAACGCGGTGTTCATCACAGTGGACTGGCCGAACACATGGGAAAGCGGCAGCGCCGCGCACATGATGTCGTCGGCGCGCACATCCAGCGAATCGAGCAGCGAGACGTGCGCATGCTCGACGAGATTCAGATGGGAGAGAACAGCGGCCTTCGAGCGCCCCGAAGTGCCGCTCGTGAACAGCATGGCCGCGGGCGCGAGCGGATGCATCGGCAGATAGCCGGCGACGGCGGGTGTGCTCGTGGAAAGCGTGGCGAGGTCGTCCACCGCCGTACCGCCCACCTGCACCAGCTGCTCAGGGGCCGAGGCGGATGCCGCGGCAAGGCAGCTGACGTCGGCGATCAGCAGCCGCGCTCCGCTCGTGTCCAGCACATGCTGGATCTCCGCCGGTTTCAGGAGAGGGTGCACGGGCACCACGATCGCGCCGAGCGCCAAGATGGCGTAGTACGTCTTCGGGAACTCCACGGTGTTGGGGATCATCATCGCGACCGCCGTGCCCTTCTCCACGTCGAGATCGCGGAGCGCTCCGGCATAGGCGCGGGTGTGCTGCCAGAGCTGTGCGAACGTCGTGCGACCGCCGACATCGTCGATGACGGCGACCCGATCCGGGTGTCGCAGAGCTGATTCGGCGAGGATCGCGGCCACCGACATCGTGGTAGGCACATCGAGACTCCCGGTCACTGCTCGTCCCCGACGACGATGAGGAGCTGATGGGCCACCAGTGCAGGGCGCTCGGCGCCTTCTATCTCGACGCGCACCTCGAGCGTGACGCGAGCGCCCTGCGACGCGGGAGCGGTCTCGACCACTCTGCTCACCGCGCGCACACGCGCACCTGACGGCACGGGGGTGAGGAACCGGACATGATCGAGCCCGTAGTTGATTCGCAGGGCGGCTCCCGCGACCTCGACGTTGCCCTCCAACAGTGCAGGAAGCAGCGCGAGTGTCAGGTAGCCGTGCGCAATGGTCGTCCCGTACGGCCCTGACGACGCCCGCGCCTCATCGACGTGGATCCATTGGTGGTCATCGGTGGCGTCCGCGAAGTCAGTGATCCGTGACTGCTCGATTGGCATCCACTGGCTGGTGTGCTCCTCCGCCGGCAGCTGCGCGCTCAGCAGCGCGTCGAGCGATTCATAGTGCGCCATCGCCTAGTCCTGCGGCCCACCTGCGACGTACAGCACTTGTCCGCTGACGAATGATGCCTCGTCGCTGGTGAAGTACGACGTGGCCGACGCGATGTCGGCGGGTGTGCCGGTTCGCCTGACAGGGATCTCCGCGGCGGCGGACTCGCGAAGCTCGTCGTAGGTCACGCCCATTCGTGCCGCGGTCTCGCGCAGCATGTCGGTGGCGATGAACCCGGGGGCGATGGCGTTCGCTGTGACTCCGAACGGACCGAGCTCGATGGCGAGCGTCTTGGTGAATCCCTGCAGACCCGCCTTAGCGGCGGCATAGTTCGCCTGCCCGCGGTTTCCGAGGGCGGACGTGCTGGACATGTTCACGATGCGCCCCCAGCGTGCCTCGACCTGATGCGTCTGGACTGCGCGGGCCATCAGGAACGCGCCGCGGAGGTGCACGTTGATGACGGCATCCCAATCCGCATCCTGCATTTTGAACAGGAGGTTGTCCCGCAGGATGCCCGCGTTGTTCACGAGGATGGTCGGCGGACCGAGTTCGGCGCCGACGCGAGCGACCGCGGCGGCGACCGACGCCGCGTCCGAAACGTCTGCAGCCACTCCGAGGGCGCGCCCGCCGAGGCGTGTGATCTCCTCGACCGTGCCGGCGAGTGCGTCCGGATCGAGGTCGAGCACGGCGACCTGCCGACCGTCTGCCGCGAGCCTTGTCGCGATGGCAGCGCCGATGCCGCGCGCGGCTCCCGTCACGATTGCTGTCCTGATCGCGCTCATACCTTCTCCTCGTCGAGAGTGAAACATATCTGATGGGTCGCGGGATATGCTACCGGGATTGCGACAGAATGCGCGGTTCTGCGTGTACTTATCTGATGGGTTGCCGAAAGGGATCATGACATCCGCCTCACTTCACCCCGCCGATATGCTCCCCGGGGACTTCTACGGCTTCCAAGACGAGCTCAGCGAGCAGGAGAGCGCGTCGATCCGTCGGCTTCGCGACTTTCTGGATCGCGAAGTGCGACCGATCGCGATGACTATTGGGCGCGTGCGGCGTTTCCTCATCACCTGACGGCGCCGATCGCCGCCCGGCAACTCGTGCAGGATCTTCTCAGCCGCTCGCTGGGCAACATCACGGCCAGCCTCGCGCTCTGCGTGCGGGTATCGAAGCTGCAGGATCTCGGGCGGCAATCGGATGCTCATTCTGCGCTGGCGAAGGGGTATGTGACGACCCGTGCGCGAGAGACGGTCGCATGGGCACGGGAACTCCTGGGCGGCAACGGGATCGTGCTCGAGCACGGGGTCGCACGCTATTTCGCCGACATGGAGGCGATCTACTCTTTCGAAGGAACTCGCGAGATGAACAGCCTCATTGTCGGCCGGAGCATGACCGGGCTGCAGGCATTCGCCTGACCGCCATGTCGTCATGTCCGTAGGCGTGGAGACTGAGTGGTCAGCGCTGCGACCAACGGCGGCCGACGAGAACCGCCATGGCCAGGGACGCGAGCGCGACGGGCAGCGCCGTGGAAACTGTTGCGACCGCGGCGGCGCCGACCGCCGCCGCAATGATCAACGCGTCGGCGGCCCAGGCGAGCCGCAGAGCGGAGGAGGGGTCGCCTATGGGCGTGGGGATCGGGGCGAGCAGGCTGATCGGCATGGGCGGCTTCAGCGAGTCCGAGACCCGGACGATGACGCAGAGAATTGCGGCGGCCGAGCCCGCGAGAACGGCGCTCCACGACCCCGCGGCGAGCATCAGAGTCACGGAGACGGCCGCGGCGACGACGAGCAGACCGCCGATCAGTAGCGGCAGGAGCAGGTGGGCGGCGAGCAGGCGACCGTCGCCGACGCCGTAGGGAGAGAGCGCACCGGATGCCTCGGCCGCATGCCGCACGCCATCGGTGAGCGGGCCGAGGCCGGCGTAGAGGATCACTCCGGCCGCCGCGCCGGCGATGACGGTGAACTCGGGTGACGCCATGGCGAGCACGATCAGCGATCCGGCGACGAGCAGGCCGAGGCAACCCATCATCAGGCGACCCGGAGTCCGCGCGGCACCGACGACGTCGCGCACGAAGATGCGCAATTCGAACGGCTGCAGCGCGCGCACGGCCCGCATCCGGCGACCGATGCGCGGATCGACGCGATAGAGCCCGGCCGCGCCGGAGAGATCGAGTCCGTATGCGATCGTGCGGGCGGAGTCCCACCGCAGCGACTGCGCGAACACCGTGGCTCCCCGGAGGCGATCCAGGAGGACAGGCACCGCACAAACCGCGAGGACGGCGAGCGCGAGCAACGGCACGAGGAGCCAGCGTGTCGGGGCAGCGCCGGGGGACAGCATCCCGAACCAACCCCAGGGAGTGAAGGCGGCGGCGGCAGGCCAGACCAGCGATGCGAGCATGCCCGCGGCGAGGGCACCGATCATCCCCGCCGACACGCGTGTGCCGAGTGTCTGCCCCGCGAGCCACAGCACCGCGGCGATGAGTCCGACGACGGCGCCGGCCATGCCGAAGGCGAGGGCGCCGCCGACGCTCGACACCCCCTGGGTGGCCAGAAAGACGCCGACGAAGCCAGCACCGACGAGCCCGACGCCGCTGAGCGCAGCGGCCGCGCGCACGAAGGGGCGCGCGAGACCGAGAAGGCGCGGAACCGCACTGGCGAGCACGGCGTGGGCGAGGAAGGGGGAGAGGACGACGGGACCGCGCGCGCCGCCGACGAAGATCGCGGCGATCCAGACGAGCGCCCCGAAGACCGCCCACGCGGAAGCCGCGGCCGGTGCGCTCAGCGCCGCGAGAACGGCCGGGCTGGAGAGGCCGATCCACGCCGCCCGCCCCACCGGAGCCACGACGACGACCCCGACCATGAGGGCGGCGTACACGGCGAAGGCGCGATCGCGCGGCGTCGAGGCTCGTCGCGACCGCCAGACCGCCCAGGTAACGCCGAGGGTTTCCGTCATGCCGCGTCCAGCACGAGCGAGCGGTCGGCGGCCGCCGAGGCCAGGGCGTCGCTGTGCGTCGCGAACACCACCGTGACGCCATCCGCGCGGAGGCGGCCGAGGAGTCGGATCACGACATCGAGGTGCGCTGCATCCAGGCGCTGCTCCGGTTCGTCCAGCAGCAGCACGTCGAAAGGACGCACGAGCAGCAGAGCAAGGCTGCCCATCTGGCGTTGGCCCGACGACAGCTCGTGCGGGAACCGGTTCTCCAGCCCGGACAGTCCGAGCTCGGCGAGAGCGCTCGAGGCCGCGCTGCTCGCGTCATCGACGTCGCGACCCCATGTCGTCGCGATCAGCATGACGTGCTCGTGCAGGGTCAGATCGCGCGCGAACGGCGGCAGCGCGATCATCGAGGCCACTCGGCGCCGGAAGCGCGGGGAGCGCTCGTCGATGGGGGAGCCGTCGACCGACACGGTGCCGGAAGTGGGCCGCTGCGCGCCCGCGAGCACCCGCAGCAGCGTGGTCTTGCCCGACCCGTTCTCCCCACGCAGCGCCACCGCCTCGCCGCGGGCGATGCTCGCATCGGTCGGAGGAAGCAGGACAGCCTCATCCACGGACACGCTGACACGCTGCAGTTGAATCACGTCTTCATCCTCGCAGGATGCCGCGGGGTCGGTCTGCAGCGATGGCCCTCCGGGTCGATAGGCTCGAAGATCTCCGCACTGCGGGCGTCTGCGGCCGCCCGCCGGTGCACACCTGCGACTCGATGCCGAGCGCACGGACTCGAGGACGGGTGCTCATGCACGACGACATCAGCGACATCAGACTGCGCCTCGATCGCATGCTCGGCTCGCGCATCCGACCCGCGGTCTCGGGAGCGACTGTGACCTTGCGCGTGTCTGCGTGGGCGACCGAGGATCCGCACGTGCCGTTCGCCGAGGCATCCACCCAGTCCTTCGTTCCCATGGCGACGGGCGACGCATGGGGCACGCCCTGGAGCACGACGTGGTTCCGGTTCGAGGGCGAGGTTCCCGAAGGATTCGGGCCCGCAGAGCTGACGATCGACATCGGGTTCGGCCCCGGCCCTGGGTTCACCACCGAGGGGCTCGTCTTCGACGCGGCCGGCACGATCCTCAAAGCGCTCAATCCTCTGAACACCCACGTCCCGTTGGCGCCGGTGCTGGGCGATGACCGCACTGTCGTCGTCTACCTCGAGGCGGCGGCCAATCCGACGATCCTGGACGGCTTCGCGCCGACCGACTTCGGCGACCTCGAGACAGCACCGGTGGTGCCGCAGTATCGGTTCCGCAGCGCGGTCGTCGCCGAGCGCCGGCAGGACGTGGTCGACCTCGCGACCGACCTCGAGGTGCTCAGCACCCTGGCCGACGAGCTCCCGGCCGCATCCGCGCGGCGTTTCGAGATCTACCGCGGCATCGACCGGGCGCTGGACGTCATCGACTACGACGACATCCCCGGTTCGACGACGCGCGCCCGCATGGTCCTGGCGCCGCTGCTGGGGCGCCCCGCAGTGCCCTCGGAGCATCGCATCTCGGCCATCGGACACGCGCACATCGATTCCGCGTGGCTCTGGCCGCTGCGCGAGACGGCCCGCAAGGTCGCCCGCACCGTCTCGAACGTGCTCGCCCTGGCCGAGCAGGAGCCAGAGCTGGTCTTCGCGTTTTCCTCCGCGCAGCAGCACGCCTGGCTCAAGGAGCACTACCCCGCACTGTGGGAGCGCCTCAAGGCCGCTGTCGCACGCGGTCAGGTCGTCCCGGTCGGCGGCATGTGGGTCGAATCCGACACGGTCATGCCGTCCGGCGAGTCGATGGCGCGCCAGTTCCTGCAGGGCAAGCGCTTCTTCCTCGAGGAGTACGGCATCGAGACGAGGGATGCCTGGCTGCCCGACTCGTTCGGATACTCCGCCGCGCTGCCGCAGATCATCGCCAAGGCGGGCAACGAGTTCTTCCTGTCGCAGAAGCCGAGCTGGAACCGTACGAACCACTTCCCGCACCACAGCTTCCTGTGGGAAGGCATCGACGGCACCCGCGTGTTCGCGCACCTCCCGCCCGTCGACACCTACGTCTCGGAGCTCTCGCAGAAGGAGCTTCACCACGCCGCCCGCAACTATGCCGAGAAGGGTGCGGGGACGCGGTCGCTGGTGCCCTTCGGCTGGGGCGACGGCGGCGGCGGCCCGACGCGGGAGATGCTCGCGCGGGCCCGCCGCATCGGGGATCTCGAGGGCTCGCCGACCGTCCGGATCGAACCCCCGCTGGCGTTCTTCGAGGCGGCGCGCGACGAGCTGATCGACCCCGCCGTCTGGTTCGGCGAGATCTACATGGAAGGCCACCGCGGCACGCTCACATCGCAGCACGCCATGAAAGCGGGCAATCGGCGCGCCGAGGCGCTCCTGCGCGAAGCGGAGGCGTGGAGCACCACGGCCGCGGTCGCGCTCGGTCGGGAGTACCCGTACGAGCCGCTGCGGCGGCTGTGGCGTGAGGCGCTGCTGCTGCAGTTCCACGACATCCTCCCCGGCAGCTCGATCCGCTGGGTGCACCGCGAAGCGGCCGCGAGCTACCAGCGCCTGCACACCGAGCTGGATCAGCTCGTGCACGCGGCGCAGGCCGCGCTGGCGGGGGAGGGCAGCACGCGCATCGTCTTCAACGGCGCCGCGAGTCCGGTCGACGGCGTGGAGCCGTTCGGCGCGGGACCGGTGCCGGATGCGGCGGCGATGGCCGAGCCGATCGCGCTGCCCGACGGCGGATTCCTGCTCGAGAACGCGGTGGTCGCGGTGCGGCTCGATGCGCGCGGACAGATCGTGTCGCTCGTCGACAGGACGCGTTCCCGAGAGCTCGTCCCGCCCGGACGGGTGCTCAACGAACTCGTGATCCACACCGATGTTCCGGCGCTGTGGGATGCCTGGGACATCGATGAGCCGTACCGTCGGTCCGTGCGCGTTCCGGAGGCTGAGTGCGCGTCCGAGGCGGATACCGAGGGAGTGACGATCACGCGCCGATTCGGCGCATCCACCATCCGCCAGCGCGTCAGCCTGCCGGCCGACAGCCCGCGCGTGGACGTCGCACTGGACATCGACTGGCACGAGGACGAGAAGTTCCTGCGGGCGTACTTCCCGCTGCTGCTGAGCGCCACCGAGAGCTCTGCCGAGACACAGTTCGGGGTGGTGCGCCGACCGATCCACGAGAACACCACATGGTCGTGGGCGCAGTTCGAGATCGCCGCCCATCGCTTCCTGCACTTGGATGAGAGCGGCTTCGGCGTCGCGCTGGTCAATGACGCGATCTACGGGCACAGCGTCGACCGGGAGAGCTCCACGCTGGGAACGGTCACCAACGTCGGCCTGTCGCTGCTGCGGGCCCCGAAGAACCCCGATCCGACGACGGACCGCGGAACGCACCACTTCGCCTACGGACTTGTCGTGGACTGCTCGCTGGAGCGCGCCGTGCACGAGGGGTACCTGTCGAGCAGCCCGCAGACCGTCGCGACCGGTGCCCGCGGCATCCGTCCGCTGGTGACCGTATCCGCGCCGAACGTGGTGGTCTCCGCACTCAAGCTTGCCGAGGACGGATCGGGCGACGTGATCGTGCGGCTCTACGAGTCGATCGGGCGACGCTCCTGGACCGACGTGACGCCGACGTTCTCGTGCACCGCGATGCTGCCGGCCGACCTGCTCGAACGGCCGATCGGCCGGGCGCTGCTCGCCGAAGACGGCGGGCTCCGTGTCGAGCTCGCGCCGTTCGAGGTGCTCACCCTTCGGATGACGGGGGTCGAGGACGGCTACATCGCCGCCGCGACGTAGGAGTACTTGACGAAGACTTCGGGCGCGAGGCCGGCCTCGTCGAGCACGCCCTGCACGGCGGTGAGCATGTACTTCGAGTCCCAGCCCATGTAGAGGTAGTGCGCGTCGTCGAGCGCGTCCCACTGTCCGTTCCACGCCTGCGCGTCGTAGATCGGTCCGCCGCGGTGGGCGCTGAAGGCCACGACGCTCTCGCGGGCGTCGGCCCACAACCGCTTGAAGATTCGGTTGAACAGGTATTTGACGTCGTGCACTTCCCAGTGCTCGCCGCGGTACTCGACGTACTCGAACTCGCGCTCCCACCCGCGCGGCCATCCGCGACGACGGTGCGCGTCGAGGATCGGGGTGAGGCCATCGTCGTCGATGCCGACGCTCGCGGGGCGCGCCCACACCGCCAGGAAGATGTCGGTCAGTCGCACGGTGCGGGCCGCGATCGCCGCAGTGCTCCAGGCGTCGGTCTCGGTGAGCTCCCGGGTGGTCTCGATCGTGCTCGCCGCATAGAGCGCCGAACGCTTCTGCGGGTACGACAGGTCCAGCGCCCGCTCGGCGAGGTTCTCCTCGAGCAGCGCCAGGTTGCCGATCGTCTGCGCGAGGGCACGATGACTGTTCTGCTCGTCGTCGGAGTAGTCGGCCCACTCGCGCGTGCCGTCTCCGGTCCAGGAATCGGCGGGTGCCAGCGGGAAGACGTGCTCCACGTCGAGGCCGCTCAGGCTGTCGACGCCCGCCACTCGTCCGAGCACATACGCGGCGTGGGGGAGGTCCCCGTACTTGAGGGCCACCCGCACGCGCTCGTCGGACGGCGTGATCCGGGCGATCGCGTGCACGAGCGCGTCTTCGCTCTCGGAGCGGGCGCGGCACAGCCGGGCGACGAGACGATCGTTGCTGAGGCCCACGACGGTACGACGCAGGAGCAGGGACTGGATGTGCTCCAGCGTGGAGATCACCGCGTCGCGGTCGGCGGCGCCGCTCGCGAAGTCGCGGTACGCCCGCATGACCAGCGGGTACGTGCCGCGACCGAACGTGTTGACGTAGGAGAGCTGCCGCCCGACCGCGGCATCCTCGGCGAGCGAGGGCTCCAGCAGCACCCGGTACACCTCGGAGTACGCGCGCCACTCGGCCGCGTGCGAGCGGAGCGTGTCCAGGTCCAGTCGGGGGAACTGCTGGCGGAAGGCGCCGTACACCCCGTGCTCGCCGGCGACTGCGACCTCACGGCCGGTGGTCATGACGAGGTAGTGGCGCCAGAAGCTGCCGATGGACTCGCCGGTGTTCTCCTCGATCGGCACCCAGAACGAATCCTCGATCTCGCTCTGCTCCGCGTGCGAGAGACCCATCAGCACGTAGTTGTGGATCAGCTCGTGGTCGCGCAGCGGTTCGCCGGTGGAGTTGAGGCTCTCGAAGATCTGCTGAGCATTCGCGTCGCCGCCGAGGGTGATGGCGACGTGCTCGAGCTTGCGCAGCCCGCGCCAGATGCGGGAGACCTCGTCCGGACGCACCTGACTGCGGAAGAACGCGTAGTTGTCGTCGAACCGGGAGTCGCGCAGCTGGTCCTCGGGGGCGCGGCGATCCAGGACGACGCTCTCGAACACCTGTGCCCAGGCACGGTGCGGGCGCAACTTCGTGCCGTCGGCGTCACCGCCACGGACCAGCACGCGCTCCAGCTGTACCGCCAGCGCCGGGTCATCCACCTTGGCGGTGTGATGCAGCGCGGCGATCAGGAGCATCAGTGTGGTGATCCGCTGCTGGCCGTCGATCAGGACCAGTTCGCCGGCTTCGCCGGCGGTGCTCATCGTGGAGAGGATGGAGCCGATGAAGTGGGTGTGCGCATCGTCGGCGTCGGCGACGGCCCGAATGTCGGCCAGCAGCTGCTCGCACCCGCCGATGTCCCAGCGGTACTGCCGCTGGTACACGGGGACGACGATCGTCGTCGCCGCATCCGACAGCCAGGCCATCGTGTTGACGGCGGTCGCATCGACATTCGTGGCACTGGCCATGTTTCTCGCTTCGCCCCTCAGAACGCGGTGTCATGTGGGGCGCGCACATCGATCAACGCCGCGCGGAATCGCCACCGCGGTCGAGTTTAGTTCACCCCTCGGAAGGCCTGCGAAGCGGCATCCGTTATTCACGGCCCGTCCCCCGAGAGCCCACAGGGGCCGGAGGTAGGCTTGCCTAAGTTGGGCCTGTTAAAACGTGCTGGCCCCCTACGAAAGGCATGACTCTCCTCATGGGTTACATCAAATCTGCTGCTCTCGAAGAGACCGGCTACGTCGTCCTCGACAGCTACAACCAGGAGCTCGACCCCAAAGAGTGGCTCGACATCGAGTACAACGACTGGAAGTCCTCCGGCGACACCCGGTTCGCGCCGCTGGCCAGCGCCTTCGGCGAGATCGAGTGCAACGGCTTCTGGAACCACAAGCCGCCGCGCACCGACAAGGACGGCGTCTGGATCCCCTCGCAGGTCGAGAAGGCTCCGAACCTCACCCGTCGCGCGATGGAGCCCGGCGCGAACGTCGGCCGCTGCCGCGTGATCGAGCTGCAGCCGAACACGTATGCGGACTGCCTCTACAACCTGCACCAGGACGATAACAACCGCCTCAACCCCGACGGCACCGGCTGGGTCGTGCGTGGGTTCTTCAACCTGACCGATGACAAGGACAGCTACTTCGTCCTGCGTGAGAACCGCACCGACCCCCAGGGCGAGGTGCGCATCGCACTGCCCGCCGGTGCGCAGCTGATCGTCGACACGCAGCGCCTCTGGCACGCGGCCACCCACCCGGGCACCGACCCCCGCTACTGCCTCATCACGTCGTGGACCTCCGGCCCCGAGCTGGACGAGTACATCGCCAAGTACAACGGCGTCGGCCACGTCCCCAACTACGAGGTCTCGCAGGATGAGCTGGATGCCGGCCAGGCCGAGCAGACCCGCCGCCTCGCCGCGCGTGCCGCGTACTACGCCGCCAAGGGCCAGGCCGAGCAGACCGCGATGAGCGAAGCCTGATCTGACGCTGATCTGAGAGGCCCCGGTCGCATCGCGGCCGGGGCCTCTCCTCAAGCGTGGTAATGACATGCTTGTCATTCGGGCACCTGATGCGCGATAATGGCCGCACAACCGAACACATAGCGCCACAGATATCCGGTTCAGGTCGTTGGGGAAGACGCACCTGACGAAACGGAGACATGATGGCGACACAACAGGCGCGTGGAGTGATTTTCGTACACTCCGCGCCACGCGCGTTGTGCCCCCACCTCGAGTGGGCGGTCGGTCGAGCGCTCGGGCGCGCCGTCAACTTCGACTGGGCTGACCAGCCGATCCTGCACGGCAGCCGTCGGGCGGAGTTCTACTGGGAAGGACCGGCGGGCACTGGTGCGTCGCTGGCCACCGCCATCCGCGGGTGGGAGCACCTCCGGTTCGAGGTCACCGAAGACCCGACACCGCGCAGTGACGGCGGACGCTGGCTGCACACGCCGGGACTCGGCATCCATTTCGCGCAGACGGATGCCGCGGGCAATGTCGTGATCGGCGAGGACCGCATCCGCTATGCCATGGAGGTCGCGGCCGGCGACATGTTCGAGCTCGAACGCGAACTCCACGTCGCGCTCGGCGCAGCGTGGGACGACGAGCTCGAGCCGTTCCGTCACGCCAGCGACGACGCTCCGGTCGTATGGCTGCACAAGGTCGGTTGATGCACGTGGGCTGATGGCCCGCGCGCACGACACAACTCAAGACTTCAGGCGGCGCGAGGCGCCACTATCGGCGGTCGGAGGCCATTCAATCCCGGACGCCAAGAACACGTATCCCCGCCTGACACGATTGACGCCCCCGGTGGCTTCCCGGGGGCGTCTATCGTGTGCGGCGGACTGCGCCGCGTTAGACCGAGGCGAATGCGGCGACGGCGTTGTGGCCGCCGAATCCGAACGAGTTGCTGATCGCCAGCTGAGGACCGTCGCCGAGCGCGACGGGGGAGCCCGACACGCGCAGTGGGATCTCGGGGTCCTGCGTGGTCAGGTTGATGGTCGGCGGGGCCACGCGGTCCCGGATCGCGAGGATCGTGAAGATCGCTTCCAGGGCGCCCGTACCACCGAGGAGGTGGCCGGTCGACGCCTTGGTCGCCGACACCGGGATCTCGTGGACGCGGTCGCCGAAGACCGTCTTCAGCGCGGTGTACTCGGCCGGGTCGCCGACCGGGGTCGAGGTGGCGTGCGCGTTGATGTGGGTCACGTCATCCGGTGACGCGTCGGCCTGCTCGAGCGCCAGGTGGACGGCACGGGATGCGCCGCGGCCTTCGGGATCGTTGGCCGTGATGTGGTACGAATCAGCGGTGACGCCGCCGCCGACGACGACGGCGTAGATCTTCGCGCCGCGGGCCAGGGCGTGCTCTTCGGTCTCCAGGACCAGAGCTCCGGCTCCCTCACCCATCACGAAGCCGTCGCGATCGATGCTGTACGGACGCGACGCGTGCGCGGGGTCGTCGTTGCGCTTGGACAGTGCCTGCATCGACGAGAACGCGGCCATGGTGATCGGGTGGATCGCCGACTCGGTGCCACCGGCGATGACGACGTCGGCCAGTCCGGCGCGGAGGTGCTCGAAGGCGTTGACGATCGACTCGGTGCTGGATGCACAGGCAGAGGCGACGGTGCGCGCGTAGGCGCGAGCGCCGAAGTGCATGGAGACGGCAGCGGCCGCCGCGTTGGGCATGAGCATCGGGACCGTCATCGGCATGACACGCCGGGGTCCCTTCTCGCGGAGGGTGTCCCACGCCTCCAGCAGCGTCCAGAGGCCGCCGATGCCGGTTGCGAAGTCGACACCCAGACGTTCGGGGTCGACCTCGGGGCTGCCGGCATCCTCCCAGGCCTCACGCGCCGCGACGAGCGCGAACTGCGCGGACGGGTCCAGCCGCTTCGCCTCGGGGCGCGCCAGCACCGTATCGGGGCGCACCAGCGCCTGCGCGGCGAAGGTGACGGGAAGATCGTACTGGGCCACCCAGTCGTACTCGAGGGTGCGGGCGCCGGAGGCGCCGCCCAGCAGGGCGGTCCAGCTGTCGGGTGCGGTGCCGCCGATGGGCGACGACGCTCCGATGCCGGTGACGACGATGCGTGACGTGCTCATGTGTGAATCCCTCGGGAATATGCTCCGGTGGGGGCGCGACGCCCCCACCGGAATGTGGTGCTACGCCTGGTTGGACGTGATGAAGGTGACGGCGTCGCCGACGGTCTTGAGGTTCTTGACCTCGTCATCGGGGATCGTGACGCCGAACTTCTCCTCGGCGTTCACGACGATGGTCATCATCGAGATCGAGTCGATGTCGAGGTCGTCGGTGAACGACTTCTCGAGCGCGACCTCGTCGGCCGAGATCCCCGTCTCGTCGGTGATCAGCTCGGCAAGGCCTGCCAGCACCTCGTCGTTGGTGAATGCCATTGTTACTCCTGTTCTTCGGGGTCGCGGCCCTGTTGAGGGCCGTGGTTCAGTCTAGGGTTCAGCGCGGGTGCGCTCAGGGAAGGACGATGACCTGCGCGCCGAAGACGAGACCGGCGCCGAAGCCGATCTGCAGGGCGAGGCCGCCGCTGAGCTCCGGGTGCTCCTGGAGCAGCCGGTGGGTCGCCAGTGGGATCGACGCGGCCGACGTGTTGCCGGTCGTCTCGATGTCGCGGGCGATCATGACCGTCTCAGGCAGCTTCAGCTGCTTGGCGAATTCGTCGATGATACGCATGTTGGCCTGGTGGGGGATGAAGGCGGCCAGATCGGATGCCTCGATCCCGGCGGCCTCGAGGGCGCGCTTGGCGACCTTGGCCATGTCCCAGACTGCCCAGCGGAAGACGGTCTGGCCCTCCTGGCGCAGCGTCGGCCAGTTCGCGTCGCCATCGCGGTAGTCGATGAGGGTGGAGTTCATGCCCACCGCGTGCGCCTTCGAGCCGTCCGAGCCCCAGATCGCGGGGGAGATGGCGGGGAAGTCGCTGGGGCCGATCACCACGGCGCCGGCGCCATCGCCGAGCAGGAACGAGATGCTCCGATCGGTCGGGTCCACGACATCGGAGAGCTTCTCGGCGCCGATGACCAGCGCGTAGTGCGCTGCGCCGGCACGGATGAGGGCATCGGCCTGGGCGACGCCGTAGGCGAAGCCCGCGCAGGCGGCGTTGGAGTCGTAGGCGGCGGCCGGGTTCGCACCGACGCGGTCGGCGACGACGGCGGCGGCGGACGGCGTCTGCTGCACGTTGCTGATCGTCGCGACGATGACCAGGTCGATGTCGGACGGCGCGACGCCGGACTTCTCGATGGCCTCGGTCGCGGCATCCGTCGCCAGATCCACGGCGAGGATGCCGGCGGAGGCGCGCGAGCGGGTGATGATGCCGGTGCGCTGGCGGATCCACTCGTCGCTCGAGTCGATCGGGCCGATCAGATCGGCGTTCGGCACGGACAGATCACCGCGGGCGGCGCCGTAGCTGTAGATGCGCGTGAACGGCACACCCTGGGACTGCTTGATCGTGGGCCTGGTCATGAGTTCTCTCCCGAGATGAGGGCTGCCGCGGCGGCGAGGTCGTCGGGGGACTTTACCGCGACCGAGGGGACTCCGCGCAGCGCGCGCTTGGCGAGCCCCACCAGAGTGCCGGCCGGAGCGAGCTCGACGATGCCCGTGACACCCGCGTCGGCGAAGGATGCCATGCACAGGTCCCAGCGGACGGGGGAGGCGACCTGCGCCACGAGCACGTCGCGGTAGGTCGCGCCGGACGCGACGGCGGAACCGTCCCGGTTCGTCCAGATCGTGAGCGCCGGATCGCTGACCGCGACATCGGCCGCCGCGGCGCGCAGTGCACCGACTGCGGGCTCCATGTAGCGGGTGTGGAACGCGCCGGCCACCTGCAGCGGGATCACGCGGGTACCGGCGACCGGAGACGCAGCGAGCTCCGCCAGCGCGGGCAGTGCGCCGGCAGCGACGAGCTGGCCGCCGCCGTTGTAGTTGGCCGGGGTGAGCCCGAGCTCTTCGAGGCGGGCGACGACGGATGCCTCGTCCCCGCCGATGACGGCGCTCATGCCGGTCTGCTCGGCAGCGGCGGCTTCGGCCATGGCGCGTCCACGGAGCCCGACGAGGCGCAGCGCGTCCTCCTCGGTGAGTACTCCGGCGGCGGCGGCGGCAGCGAACTCGCCCACCGAGTGGCCGGCGACGCCGGCGACGTTCTCCCGCTGCGGCACGGCGTTCCACGACAGCAGGCTCGCTGCCACGATCAGCGGCTGCGCGACCTGGGTGTCGCGGATGCGGTCGGCATCCCATTCGGTGCCGGCGGCGACGAGGTCGACGCCCGCCCAGTCGGAGTACTCCTCGAGCCGGGCGCGAGCGCCGTCGGCGGCGAGCCACGGAGTGAGGAAGCCGGGCGTCTGCGAGCCCTGGCCGGGGAAGACGGCAATGATCACCATCCCATCCTGCCAAGGATGCCCCGTCGCCTTCTGGCGATCACCGCACAAGAATCCGAAGGACCTTTGTGTGCGCCATACAGAACTAGGCGGAGGGCCGCCGTGCCACGGACGTGCGGCGACGCGCTTCCGGGCCGACCGAGCCCAGGATGAGCGCGGTCTGCAGGATGAGCGCCTCGCGCGGACCGGTGGCATCCCACCCGATCACCTCGGAGACCTTCTTCAACCGGTAGCGCACCGTGTTCGGGTGCACGAACAGCTCGCGCGCCGTGGCCTCCAGCGAGCGACCGTTGTCGAGGTACGCCCACAGGGTGGCGACGAGGTCGGCGCTGTGCGCGTGCAGCGGACGGTAGATCCGCTCGACCAGCGTCTGCTTGGCCAGGGGATCGCCTGCGAGTGCGCGCTCCGGCAGCAGGTCGTCGGCCTCGACCGGACGCGGCGCGTTGCGCCAGCCTCGGGCGACGGCGAAGCCCGCGAGTGCGGCGCGCGCACTCTGGCTCGCATCGACGAGGGCGGGCACCGCAGGACCGAGCACGAGGTATCCGCTTCCGAAGCCGGGTTCGAGGCGCCGCGCGATCTCGGGGAACGGCAGCTCCGGTTCGGTCTCGTCGCGGCCGGAGCTCTGCGACCGGCCGATGACCAGGACCAGCCGTGACCCCTGTACGCCGATGAGGACGTCGACCCCCAGCTTGCGGGCGGTGCGGCGCAGCTGGTCGACGTCGAACATCGCGGGCGTGGTGCCCACGAGCACCGAGACCTCACCATGGCCGTGCCAGCCGAGTGCGGCGATGCGGCTGGGCAGCTCCTCGTCGGCCTCGCCCGTCAAGATCGAGTCGACGACGAGCGCCTCCAGACGCGCATCCCACAGCCCGCGCGCTTCCGCCGCCCGTGCGTACACGTCGGCGGCGGCGAAGGCGATCTCGCGGGAGTACAGCAGGATCGACTCGCGGAGGTCTTCGGTCTTGCCCTGGATGCGCTCCTCGGTCACTTCGACCGTCACGCGGATCAGCTGCAGCGTCTGGGTCAGGCTGACGCTGCGTAGCAGTTCGCGCGGCGCGGCCAGGAAGACATCGGCGGCGATCCAGGGGGTGGACGTCGGGTCGTCGTACCACTGGATGAACGACGTGATGCCCGCCTGCGCGACCAGCCCGACGGCCGACCTGCGCGCCGGCGGCATCTCGGCGTACCAGGGGAGCGAGTCCTCCAGACGCTTCGTCGTCGCCGTCGCCAGGTCGCCCGAGATGCGACGCAGCCAGGCGAGCGTCTCGGTCTTGTCCATCTGGGCCGATCGGCCGGTCATGCCGGCCGTCAGCTCTCTCCGCCCGCGTTGCCGGTGGTGCCGGCGGTCACATCGTGCAGACGGTACTTCTCGATCGCCTGAGCGGAGAGGGAACGGTCGACCGTGCCCTCCTCGGCCAGTGCCTGCAGCGTGCGCACCACGATCGACGGGCCGTCGATCTTGAAGAAGCGACGTGCCGCGGCACGCGTGTCGGAGAAGCCGAAGCCATCCGCACCGAGCGTCGCGAAGTTGTTCGGCACCCACGGGCGGATCTGGTCCTGCACGGCGTGCATGAAGTCGCTGACGGCCACGACCGGGCCCGCGGCATCCCGCAGCTTCTCGGTCAGGTACGCCGTCCGCGGCTCCGCCTCGGGGTGCAGGAAGTTGTGCTCGTCGGCGGCGAGGCCGTCGCGGCGCAGCTCGGTCCACGAGGTGACGGACCAGACGTCGGCCTGCACGCCCCAGTCATCCCGCAGGAGCTGCTGAGCCTCGAGCGCCCACGGCACACCGACGCCCGAAGCCATCAGCTGGGCACGCGGTCCGTCGCCCTCGGGCGAGGAGATGCGGTGGATGCCGCGGATGATGCCGTCGACGTCCACACCCGCGGGCTCGGCCGGCTGCACGAGCGGCTCGTTGTACACGGTGATGTAGAACATCACGTTCGGATCCGGGTGCTGGCCGCCGTACATGCGGTCCAGGCCCTCGCGGACGATGTGCGCGATCTCGTACCCGTAGGCCGGGTCGTACGACACCGTCGCCGGGTTCGTCGAAGCCAGCAGGTGCGAGTGTCCGTCGGCGTGCTGGAGGCCCTCACCCGTGAGGGTGGTGCGACCCGCGGTGGCGCCGATGATGAATCCGCGCGCCATCTGGTCGCCGGCCGCCCAGAAGGCGTCGCCGGTGCGCTGGTAGCCGAACATCGAGTAGAAGATGTAGACGGGGATCAGAGGTTCGCCGTGGGTGGCGTACGACGTGCCGACGCCCGTGAGCGCGGCGGCCGCGCCGGCTTCGTTGATGCCGACGTGCATGATCTGGCCCTGAGGGCTCTCCTTGTACGCCAGGAGCAGCTCGCGGTCGACCGAGGTGTAGTTCTGGCCGTGCGGGTTGTAGATCTTCGCGGTCGGGAAGAACGCGTCGATGCCGAACGTGCGGGCCTCGTCCGGGATGATCGGCACGATGCGATTGCCGAAGTCCTTGGCGCGCAGCAGGTCCTTCAGCAGTCGCACGAACGCCATAGTGGTGGCGATCTCCTGTGTGCCGGAGCCCTTCTTGGGCAGCGCGTAGACGTCGTCGCCTGGCAGGTTGAGGCCCACGTGGGTCGACCGGCGCTCCGGGACGAAGCCGCCGAGTTCGCGACGACGCTCCATGAGGTACTGGATCGTCTCGTCCTGCGGTCCGGGGTTGTAGTACGGCGGCAGGTACGGGTTCTCCTCGAGCTGCGCGTCCGAGATCGGGATGTGCATCCCGTCGCGGAAGTGCTTGAGGTCCTCGAGCGTCATCTTCTTCATCTGGTGCGTCGCGTTGCGCCCCTCGAAGTGCGGGCCGAGGCCGTAGCCCTTGACCGTCTTGGCCAGGATGACCGTCGGCTGTCCCTTGTGCTCGGATGCCGCCTTGAACGCCGCGTAGACCTTGCGGTAGTCGTGGCCGCCGCGCTTGAGGCCCCAGATCTGGTCGTCGGTGTAGTCCTTGACCAGGGCGAGGGCGCGCTCGTCGCGTCCGAAGAAGTTGTCGCGGACGTAGCCGCCGCTCTCCGCTTTGTACGTCTGGTAGTCGCCATCCGGCGTGACGTTCATGAGGTTCAGCAGCGCGCCGTCGGTGTCGCGGGCGAGCAGGTCGTCCCATTCGCGACCCCACACGACCTTGATGACGTTCCAGCCGGCACCCCGGAAGAAGCTCTCGAGCTCCTGGATGATCTTGCCGTTACCGCGCACCGGGCCGTCGAGGCGCTGCAGGTTGCAGTTGACGACGAACGTGAGGTTGTCCAGCCCCTCGTTGGCCGCCACCTGGAGCTGTCCGCGGCTTTCGACCTCGTCCATCTCGCCGTCGCCGAGGAATGCCCAGACGCGTGACTCCGAGGCATCCTTGATCCCGCGGTTCGTCAGGTACTTGTTGGTCATCGCCTGGTAGACGGCGTTGATCGGGCCGAGGCCCATCGACACGGTCGGGAACTGCCAGAACTCCGGCATCAGACGCGGGTGCGGGTAGGACGGGATGCCGTTGGGCGCTGCTGACTTCTCCTGACGGAAGCCGTCCAGCTGCGCCTCGGACACGCGGCCCTCGAGGAACGCGCGGGCGTAGGTGCCGGGGGAGGCATGCCCCTGGATGAAGATCTGGTCTCCGCCGGACGGGTGGTCCGGGCCGCGGAAGAAGTGGTTGAAGCCGACCTCGTAGAGCGCGGCCGACGACGCGTACGTCGAGATGTGGCCGCCCACGCCGATGCCCGGACGCTGTGCACGGTGCACGGTGATCGCGGCGTTCCAGCGGATCCAGGCGCGATAGCGGCGCTCGATCTCCTCGTCGCCCGGGAACTCCGGCTCGTTCTCTGTGGCGATGGTGTTGATGTAGTCCGTGGTCGGCACCATCGGCACGCCGAGGTGCAGGTCATGCGAAGTCTTCAGCAGACTCAGCATGATCTCCCGGCCTCGACCGTGCCCCTTCGCGGCCACGAGCTGCTGCAGGGATTCCTGCCACTCGCCGGTCTCGTCGGGATCGCTGTCGAGCGAGTCCTGGGAATACGGATCCTGATCGTGGACAGTCACGGGAGACCTTTCGTCATCTGGCAGATCGTGCCAGGGATACGCAACCGATACGGGGCAAGCCTTGTGTGTCTTGCACAACGCATCACCTCCCAGCCTAGCGAGTCATCCGATGCCAGGATTGTCTCCATGACACTCAGAGCCGGCGACACCGCACCCGATTTCACACTTCCGACCGCTGCGGGCGGCACCGTGTCACTGAGTGAGGTTCTGCAGGATTCTCCCGCGGTCCTGGTGTTCTTCCCCCTGGCCTTCTCCGGACGCTGCCAGAGCGAGCTGTGCGAGATCCGTGACAACATCGCAATGTTCCAGGATGCCGCGGTCAGAGTGATCGGAATCTCCGTGGACAGCCACCACGCCCTGCGGGTGTGGGGCGAGCAGCAGGAGTATTCGTTCGACCTGGCGTCGGACTTCTGGCCGCACGGTGAGGTCGCCGGCGCGTATGGGGTCTTCCTGCACGACAAGGGATTCGCGACCCGCGCGAGCTTCCTGATCGATCAGGCGGGCGCCGTGGTCTGGAGCGTCATCAACGATCCGGGCACCTCGCGACCCCTCGACGCATATCGGGAAGCGCTCACGCGGCTCTGATCGGCGCGTCCGGTCTTCTAGACTGGACGCGAGGGGCCTGTAGCTCAGTTGGTAGAGCGCCACGTTTACACCGTGGATGTCGTCGGTTCGAGCCCGGCCGGGCCCACAGAGTGCTCACCTTCGCTGGTCGCGGGGGTGCGCTCATCCGATCCTCGTGGACTCCCGTTGGACGAGTGTGTACGGCGCCGAATCGGTCTTCGGCGGAGCGTCCGGCTGGTCGAGCCGGCGCAGCAGAGCGCCCACCGCGAGACGTGCGATCTCATTGAGATCCGGTGCGATCGTGGTGAGGGACGGTGCTGAGTACGCGGCCTCGGCGGTGTTGTCCCAACCGACCACCGCGATCTGCTCCGGCACGTTGATGCGAGCCTCGCGGAAGGCTCGGAGCGCCCCGATCGCGAGCAGGTCGTTGGCGCACACCAGCCCGTCGACCTCTGAGAGATGCGGGATGAGTTCCTTGGTGCGCTCGTAACCCTCTTCGCGGGAGTAGTCGCCGTCGGGGTGGAGCTGATCCCATCGGGAGACCTCGATGAGGTGCAACGGATCGACGGTCAGATCATGCGCTTCGAGCGCCTGCACAAAGCCGCGGATGCGCAGATCGGCGGGCGCTGCACCGATCGTTCCTGCCGGAACCTTGCCGAGGAACGCGAGACGTCGTCGTCCCGCGTCGATGAGGCAGGTCGTGGCGTCATAGCTCGATTGCACGTTGTCGACGACGACGCTGTCGATCTCGGCGCTGCGGAATCGTTCGCCGAGGAGCACGAGCGGCGTGTCGCCGCGCTCTGCCTCGAACCGCTTCAAGTCCATCGAGAGCGGACTGAAGAGGATGCCGTCGGTGAGGATCGTGCGGAAGCCCGCCGCGACTCGGAGCTCTCGTTCGAGCAGACCGCGTGTCTCGTCGATGACGACGTCGTACTCGAGCTTCTCGGCCTCCGAGACGACCGCGTGCGCCAGTTGCGCGAAGTACGGGTGCGAGATGAAGGGGACGGAGAGAGTGAGCAGTCTGCTTCGACCGCTGCGAAGCTGCCGTCCGGCGAGCTGGGGACGATAGCCGAGTTCCCGGATCGCGGCCTCCACGCTGGTGCGCGTGGCATCGCTGATGTACTTGTGCCCGTTGACGACGTTCGAGACGGTGCGATACGAGACACCGGCGACCGCAGCGACATCCTTCAACGTCGGCAGGCCGGCCTTCTTCGGCGAGGGGCTATCAGGAGTCCGTTCCACGGTCTCATCGTAGTGAACCGTGTTGCAACGTTGACAGAGATATGTATTTCAACGTTGCAATATGTGAGTCCTTCTGCTTGAGTGTCGATGCGGCCGCCGCCCGGGATGAACCGGACGTCAGCGAAGTCCAAGAGCGCCTGGCGTTCTCACACCACTCAGCACGCGGACGCTCCGCACGAGAAGGCCGCGCATCCAATCAACGACGAGGAGATGAACAGCATGGCTCAGACAGGTCAGAGGCGTCGGCGGAATCGCGTGACGCTCCTCGCAGGAGTGAGTGTCATGTCGATACTTGCCCTTTCGGCGTGCAGCGGATCGAACGAGGCCCCGGCAGTAGACGGCGGCGGTCTCGGCACCGCCGACAAGCACGTCCAGATCACGATGATGTCCAATGACGCCTTCGCTCAGCAGTGGCAGGAACAGCTCGTGCCGGAGTTCAACAAGAAGTACCCCTACATCGACGTGACCATCGACTCGATTCCGTACACCGAGCTGCTCGCCAAGGGAATGCTCAACGGAACCGATCCTGACCCCGAGTACGACCTCATCACGCTGGATGACCCGTGGACACCGCAGCTCGCCGAGGCGGGGGTGCTCTACGAGCTGAAGGGCGATGCCGAACAGTGGACCGACGCCGCGTATGACTGGGACGACTTCAACAGCGCTCCGCTCGCATCGAGCGAGTGGGACGGCGGGCAGTACGGCGTGCCGCTCCGCTCCAACATGCTCCTGATGTTCTACAACAAGGACCTGTACGCGAAGGCCGGCCTCGATGCGCCGACTCCGGAGATCACGTGGGACCAGTACATGGACGAGGCTCCCCAGCTCGTGCAGGACACAGACGGCGACGGCAAGGTCGATTCGTGGGCGGTCGGACTCACCTGGATGCGCGGCGTGCTTTCGCCCCCGGTCTGGCAGGCCGCGCTCAACGCGAACGGCGGTGCGCTCTTCGACGACGATCTCACCCCGACCTTCGACACGGAGGACGGTGAAGCGGCCCTGCAGATGCAGGTCGACCTCCTGCAGTACGCACCACCGGGGGCCGGCACCTACAACTACACCGAGCCGCTCGACGCGTTCCGCCAGGGCAAGATCGCCACCATCTTCACGTGGGGCAGTGCGTACAAGAGCGCGGCGGTCGACCCGGCAGTCACGACGCTCACGCCCGATCAGGTCGGCATCCAGACCATGCCCGCCGGCGACGACGGCGCGAGCACCCATCGAGGCATCTGGAGCGGCTCCGTCTTCAAGAACTCGAAGAACCCCGAAGCCGCGTGGACATTCCTGCAGTGGATGAGCTCGAAGGAGGGTGAGGTCTGGACCACCAACACGCTGGGATCCTTCCCCGCGCGCAAGTCGACGCTCACGAGCACGCCGACCCAGGACTGGCTTGTTCCTGTGCTCGGCACGCTTCAGGATGCCTACGACGTCGCCGCCGCGGGGGAGATGTGGCGCCCCCGCACGCCGGAGTCGAACGCGATCCAGGAGATTCTCGCCGACCAGACGAGTGCGGCCGTGCAGGGGCAGCTCACCGCGGCCGAGGCGCTCGACAAGGCCGCCGAGCAGGTCGACAAACTGTTGAAGAAGTAGGCGCATGAGTATCGAACTCGCGAGAAGCAGGACCGGAGCACGTCTGCGTTCCCGGTGGCGTGACCTCTCCAGTCGGTGGATGTTCATGGTGCCCGCGACATTGCTGCTGGTGGCCGTGCTGGCTTATCCACTGATGTACACGGTTCAGATCAGCTTCTCGGAGTTCGATCTCGCGTCGTTCGCTCCATCCGGCTCTGCCGGCTTCGACAACTACACGGCGGCCCTCGAGAACGAGTCCTTTCTCAACTCCCTGGTCGTCACCGGTATTTACCTGGTGCTCGCGCTGCCCATCCAGATCGTCCTGGGCTTCGGCATCGCGTATCTGATGAACGCCGAGTGGAGAGCGCGTGGCGTGGTCCGCGCGCTCTTCCTCATCCCGATGGTCGTGGCGCCCGTCGTCTCCGGCGGCGTCTGGAAGATGATCCTCGACCCGCTCTGGGGTGGAGTCAGCTGGTTCCTCGGTCTGTTCGGGATTCCGCCGATCGACTGGTTCGGAGACGCCACGATGTCGATGATCAGCATCGTGATGATCGATACCTGGCGCTCGGTTCCCTTCGTCGCACTCATCGCCTCGGCCGCGATGCTGGCGCTGCCGAAGGACATCTTCGAAGCGGCGAAGGTAGACGGCGCGAACTGGTGGCAGACGCTTCGCTCCGTGAGTCTGCCGCTGCTCGCCCCGATCATCGCGGCCACATTCATCGTGCGCTGGCTGGGCGCGGTGAAGATGTTCGATGTCGTGCTCGCCACGACCAACGGCGGCCCCGGCGAGGCGACCAACGTCGTGAACCTTTACATCTACCAGCAGGCGTTCCGTCTGTTGAAGTTCAGCGAGTCATCCGCGATGGCCGTGATCGTTCTCGTCATCACGATGGTGCTGACGTTCATCTTTCTGTATGGCAGCAAGAAGCTGGAGGACCGGCTATGAGCACACTCCTCACTCGGAAACCGACCGAACCCGACCCTCGCCCAGTCGTGGCGTCATCCCCCCGGCGTGTGCGCGGCGCCCGCACGCGCGGGGCGCGCACCCGCATCTGGGCCGGCGCGATCATCTGCATCCTCTTCCTCCTGCCGTTGCTCTGGATGCTGCTTACGTCGTTCAAGGAACAGCGCGACATCTTCACCGTCCCGCCCACGATCTTCTTCGAACCGACCCTCAATCAGTACTTCTGGGCGTTCGAGCGCGGTGATCTCGGTCCCAAGCTGATCAACACGATCATCGTGGCGCTGGGCGCCGGCGTGCTCTCCCTCTTCGCCGGGGCGATGGCCGGTTACGCGCTCGCGCGGTTGAGGATCAGGGGCGCCGCCACCATCGGCGTGCTGATTCTTGTTTCGCGCGGCGTGCCGCCCATCGCGCTCGCCGTGCCGATGTTCCTGGTCGCGCGCACCCTCGGAATCACCGACATGCACATCACGCTGATACTGGCGTATTGCTCGTTCGTCATCCCCTACGTCATGTGGCTCATGCGCGGGTTCTTCCTATCGCTGCCGAAGGAGCTCGAGGAGTCGGCCATGCTCGACGGATGCTCGCGCATGGGGGCGTTCTTCCGGATCATCGTGCCCATCTCGGCACCCGGCCTGATCTCCACGTTCATCTTCAGCATCATCCTGGCCTGGGAGGAACTCCTCTTCGCGCTCGTACTGACGAACCGAAATGCGACGACGATACCGGTCGCCATCGCAGGCATGGCCGGTGACACCGAGACGGGTGCGAACTGGGGCGCGCTGTCGGCCGCAGGAATGGTGACCGTCGTACCCGTCGTGATCCTGGCTCTGCTCGTTCAGAAGTGGCTCATCCGCGGGCTCGCCGACGGTGCCACGAAGGGATGAGCCGCGCATGAAGGCTTCACTCCGGTCACGACCGAACACCCACCATCGACCGAATGGAGAACAGCAGTGAGACTCCCCGTCAAGGAAGTCAGGCCAGGCGGCGAACGCATCACCGAACGCGAGATCACCGAGCCTGTCGATCTCTGCCTCGAGTCCGGACGATTGAACCCCGCGGGGGTGGGCTGGACGCGTACTCCGCTGCACCGCACGCAATTGCGCGGGTGGGGGCGCAACAAGCGGTTCGAATACTGGTCGATCGTGACACCTACGCTCATCTTCACGATGAACATCTCGCACCACGACTACCGGGCGAATGTGTCGGTCACGCACATCGATCGCTCGACCTACGAGGAGATCCGGCAGGGCGGCAACACATGGTTGCCGCGGCGCGGTGGTCTGAAGGACCGCCGGATCGGAGAGCCGATGGAGGCCTCGCGCAAAGGCGTCGTGGTGCGGATGACCCCCGCCGGGGCTGGAACCCTCCTGTACGCGCGATCGGCCCGCATCGATGTCGACGTACGGGTGCTGGCCGAGGAGGGCCACGAGTCGATGGGGGTTGTCGTGCCCTGGAATGACCGGCATTTCCAATACACGAAGAAGGACAACTGTCTGCGGGCCGAAGGCGTGATCGAGGTCGATGGCGTCACGCACGAGATCGATTCCGCCACCGCCTACGCCGTGCACGACCGTGGCCGTGGCCGTTGGCCGTACTTCACGTTCTGGAACTGGGGCGCCGGCAATGGCCGCACGACGAACGGCGAGGAGCTCGGGCTGCAGTTCGGTGGCAAGTGGACCGACGGCACACCTTCCACCGAGAACTGGGTGCGTGTCGACGGCAGACTCTCGAAGATCAGCGAGCACCTCGACTGGCGATACGACCGGAACGACTGGCTCGCTCCATGGACTCTGCGCGGGCCGGGCGTCGCGGTCGACTTCACACCGCAGCGTCATCTGAGGCACCTCTTCGACAGGTGGATCATCATGAGCCGCGGCGACACGTGCTTCGGTCATTTCTCCGGCATTATCGAGCTCGCTGACGGCGACGTCGTCGAGTTCAACGACGTGTTCGGTCATGTCGAGGAGGTCGAGCGGCGCTGGTGACCACCGCAATGGCCAGGATCGTCGTCGGCGATCGTGCCTCGCGAAGGCTCACGCGGCTTTCGCTGGTCGGTGTCGCGCGTCCCCACTAGCCTCGAACCCGTGACGCATCAGCTCACGCGCGATCAGGCGCGCCGCATCATCGTGCGGGCGCAGCTGCTCGATGCCCAGCGTCCCGGTGACGTGGTCGAGGTCGCCGAACAGCTCACCGCGATCAAGATCGATCCCACCGCGCCGATCGCGCCGTGCGAGCACACCATGCTGTGGTCGCGGATCGGGTGGTCGTACGAGGCGGGGCAGCTCATCAAGGCCGTGGAGATGGATCGGCTGCTGTTCGAGTTCGACGGTGCCTTTCGACCGACGAGTCTGCTGCCGTCGATGCTCCCCGGGATGCGGCGATGGCCGCAGCGCGACAGCAGCAGGCAATGGCTCGAGGCGAACGCGGGCTTCCGGGCGGACGTCATCGCCCGGCTGCGCGCCGAGGGCCCGCTGCTGGCTGCCCAGATCCCGGACACGGCACAGGTGAGCCGCGCCCCCGACGGGTGGTCGGGGTCCAACCAGGTGCCGCACATGCTCGAGTTCCTGCAGCGGCAGGGGGTCGTGGCGATCGCCCGGCGTGAGGGACGGCACCGGGTCTGGGACCTCGCGGACCGGGTCTATCCCTCCGATCTCCCCGAGCTCGACGACGACGAGGCTACGACGCAGCTTCACGAACGGAAGCTGCAGGCAGCGGGACTCGCCAAACAGGGGGACCGCTGGTGGAACCCGGTCGGCGCGACCGGCGAGCCGGCGGTCGTCGAGGGCAGCAGCTGGAAGTACCGCGTCGACCCGGAGGCGCTCGCGGCGCTGGACGAGGACGACGGCGGCCGCGTCGCTTTCCTGAATCCGTACGACAGTATGCTGGCCCATCGGTCGCGGCTGACGGAGATCTTCGACTTCACTTACGTCCTGGAGCAGTTCAAGCCGAAACCGCAGCGGCGCTACGGATTCTTCGCGCACCCGATCCTGATGGGCGACCGCTTCGTCGGCATGCTCGATGCCGAACTCGACAAGGCGCGGGAGGTGCTCCGCGTCAACGCGGTGCACGAGTTCCTCCCGTTCGACCCCGAGGAAGACGAGATGGTCCGAGCCGAGATCGTGGAGCTCGCGGACTGGCTCGGCGTCACACTCGCCGACGCGCGCTGACCCTCCACCCGCTCGGTCTCCGCAGCCGGGTCAGGGGAAGACGATGGTGTGGTTGCCGTGGCGGATGAACGTAGGCGCCGCGGGCTTGGAGGTCGGCGGCGGTCATGGAGTGGTCGACGCGGGCGACGTCCTGCTCGATGATCGGGCCTTCGTCCAGGTCTTTGGTCACGTAGTGGGAGGTGGCGCCGATGAGTTTCACGCCGCGGTCTTTGGCTTTGCGGTAGGGGGCGGCGCCGATGAAGGCGGGGAGGAAGGAGTGGTGGATGTTGATCACCGGGACGCCGACGCCCTCGAGGAAGTCTTCGGAGATGATCTGCATGTACCGGGCCAGGACGACGAAGTCGGTGTTGCCGGTGAGGAGTTCCAGGATCTTCGCTTCGGCGGCGGTCTTGTCGGGGCCTTGGGAGGGGACGTGGAAGAACGGGATCCCGAAGGAGCGGACGTCTTCGGCGACGTTGGTGTGGTTGCTGATGACCATCGGGATCGTGACGGGGAGTTCGCCGCGGCGGTGCCGCCAGAGCAGTTCGAGGAGGCAGTGGTCCGAGGTGGAGGCGAGGATCGCCATCCGCTTCGGCACCGACTGGTCCGTGAGCGTCCATTCCAACCCGAGCGCGGTGATGGTCGCGGTCAGGTCGGCTTCGATGTCGGGGAGTGCGGCGGTCAGGTCGGGGCGGTGGAACACGACGCGTTGGAAGAACGCGCCCCCGTTCGCGTCATCGGAGTACTGGTCCAACGACACGATGTTCCCGGAGTTGCGGGTGATCAGGGCGGTGACGGCCGCGACGATCCCGGGCTGATCCGGGCCATGCACGATCAGACACGCATGGGTTCCCGGAGTTGCGGGTGATCAGGGCGGTGACGGCCGCGACGATCCCGGGCTGATCCGGGCCATGCACGATCAGACACGCATGGTCACGCAGGGCCTCGGCGCTGTGGTTCATTCGGATTCACTCCCTGTGCTGTGCGGCAGCCGGAGGGGTCCGATGGACCGCCCCGCGATGGCATCGACTCGATCGCTGCCGGTCGTCCAGCCTAGAGGTGCGCGCCCGACTCCGCCGGAGTCGAGGCCGGCAGGGCGATCCGGGCGCGAGTGTCGACCTACTCGATCGTGATCGGTGTGCCGAGGGGCAGAAGATTCGCGAGGGTCGTGATGTCCTCGTTGTGCAGACGGATGCAGCCGTGGCTGGCCGATTGGCCGATGCTGCCGGAGTCGTCCGTACCGTGGATGCCGATCTGTCCGGGGCCGCCGCCGAAATCGTTCAAGACCTCGGAGAAGGCGGAGATCCCATACGCGAACGGGCCGTACCCGGTGTTGGTCGGTGCCAACAGCTCGGTCAGAAAGAACTGGCCGAGTGGCGTGGGGGTGTCTCCGGTGCCGATCGCGGCGGGAAAGGTCTGCACGACCACGTCGTCCTTGAGCAGAGTGACGGTGTGCGCAGCGGTGGAGACGAGGAGGCTGTAATTCAGTGTGCGCAGCTGCACGTCCGAGGTACGGATCCATCCGGTCGTGTTGTTGGGGCGCATGGGCAGTCGCACGCGCAGCCAGGCGCCCTTGCTCTCCTCGACGAAGAAGGTGAGCGGTGCGCCTGAAGGCAACGGATTGGTGAACTCGGAGATCACGGTGCCGTCGGGTGCGTCGTAGGCGATGACGGTGCCCACTGTGGCCTCTGCGACCTGCTTCGCGGGAGCGGCCACCGTGATCGGGGCAGGAGTCGTCGCCGTGACGGCGGGAGGTGTCGCCGATGGCGTGGGTGCCGCCTCGGGCGCGCTGCACGCGACAAGAGCGAGCAGAAGCGCTCCGGTGGCGAGGGCCGCACCGGCGGCGAGGAATGGTGAACGCATAAGAGTGATTTCCGGCCGGGACGTTCGTGTGGCCTGGTCGCTTCCGCGACCAGGCCACACGGTGTTCAGATGCGGGAGTCGATCAACCGGTGAAGGTCGCCGGCTTCTGGATCGGCGTCGGCACGACAGCGGGCACCGGCGTGGCGAACGTCCAGGTCACGCCATCCCACGTCAGGCTCGCCAGAACAGCGGTCTGGCCCGGGTCGACGAAGACTCCGAAGCCGAGCACCTCGATGCCGCTGTCGCCGAACGCGTCGAGGATGTCAGAGAACGGGACCGGCGTGTTGGCGGTGAGCCCCGCGACCGAGCGGCTGGAGATCCAGTCCGTCGATGTCGAGGGCGAGCCGGGCACGGCGGGGCGCAGCGTGGTGAAGTCGGTGTTGGCCTCGCCATTGAAGAAGACGGGCACCTGGAAGGTCATCGTGCCCGTGCCGGTGAAGGCCGCGCCGTCGATGAGTGCCTCGAAAGCGGCCCCGTCGACACCTTCGGTCGACTGGCCGTAGAGAAGCTGGTTCTGACCGGTGATGGTCATGCCGGTGGCGTCCTGCGTCAGCGGAGTCGCGCCGACGGGCAGACCGAGGAACCATTCGCCGGCCGGGTACGAGCCACCCTCGACGCCGATGTCGCCAACGGGAACTTCGATCGCCGATGCCGCGAGGCTCGCGCCCAGGACGGATCCGACTGCGAGTGCAAGTGTCGCGCCTACGGCTGCGAGCTTCGTGAACTTCATCTTTGAAATTACTCCCCACGTGTGGTTCGATGGCCACCCCAACGGGCCATCGTCGAACGCTCTCCATTAAGCGTTCTGGGCAACCTAACACGTGTTGGATACATCTGCGGGTCTGAATGGACACAGACGCATAACTTTGCTCTGTACACGGCGCATTCTCCGATCCCGTTCAGGTCGCGGTTCTGGCGTAGGTTTGATCACGTGAATGCCAGCCCTGCCGACCAGCGCCGACTGCTCGAAGTCGCCGAACTCGACGCCCGTATCCGACAGGCCGAACACGCGAGGAAGAACCCGCCGCAGGCGGCTCGCATCCAGGAGCTGGTGGGGCGCCGCAACGAGCTGTCGCACGAGCTGTCTGGCCGTCTCGGTGCGCGTGATGATCTCCGTGCCGAACTGGCCCGCATCGAATCCGACGTCGCCGTCGTGGATGCACGCAGCGCCCGCGATGCCGACCGCCTCGCGCACACGAGCAACTCCAAGGAGGCCCAGGGCCTCGAGAGCGAGATCGCGTCGCTCGCCCGCCGCAAGAGCGACCTCGAAGACGGCGAGCTCGAACTCATGGAACGTCTCGAGCAGGCCGATGCGTCGGTCGCTGCGCAGGAGGCTCTGATCTCGGAGACGAACGCCGAGGGCTCCACCCTCAGTGCCGAGGCCAAGCGGGTCATCGCCGAGGCCACCGCCGCCTTCGACGGTGCGACGCGCGACCGGGCTGCGATTGCGGACAAGATCGCTCCCGAACTCGTCGCCCTCTACGACCGCCTTGCGGCGCGCGGGGTCGGCGCCGGGCTGCTGACGCGCGGCACTTGCGGGGGCTGCAACATGGTGCTCTCCGGCACCGACATGCAGAAGATCCGGCAGTCGGCGGCTGACGCGGTCCTGAACTGCCCCGAGTGCGGCGGCATCCTCGTGCGTACCGAGGAGTCCGGGCTGTGACCCGCCGCCTCCTCGTCGAGGCGGATGGTGGGTCGCGCGGCAACCCGGGCATCGCTGCAGGCGGTGCTGTCGTGGTGGACCTGGAGACCGACGCGCTGCTGTGCGAAGTCGGGGTCTATATGGGCATCGCCAGCAACAACGTGGCCGAGTACAGCGGCATGATCGCGGGGCTGGAGGCGGCCTTCGATCGCGATGCCGAGGCATCCGTCCTCGTCCGGCTCGATTCGAAGCTGGTCGTCGAGCAGATGTCGGGGCGGTGGAAGATCAAGCACCCCGACATGCAGGTGCTGGCGCGCAAGGCGCAGGCGCTCATCGCGGGGCGGGACGTCACGTTCGAGTGGGTGCCCCGTCTGTCGAACAAGCGAGCGGATGCCGCGGCCAACGAGTCGATGGATCTGCGCGAGAGCTTCCGGCGAGATCTCGACGGTGGACGCGACTGACGCGGCGACCTGGATCGTCCTGGGCCGGGCGGGCGACCATGTCGTCACGATCGCGCTCGACGAGGATGCGCAGGAGATCGCGCGCGCCACGCTCGATCCGGCGGAACTGACCGACTGGGTCGCCGCACGCGAGACGTCCGCCGCACCTCGGTGGGCGTGGAGCGATGCGAACGCCTGGTATCCGCAGCTGCTCGACGCAGGAGTGCGCGTCGCACGCTGCCATGATCTGCGCCTGTGCCACGCGATCCTGCGGGATGCCGCATCCGTCCCGGAAGCCCCGACGCTGCGGGCAGCCACCGATTGGGACCACGCCTCGCTCGTCGATGCCGAACCCGCTGCGGTCCCGACGCTGTTCGATTTCGCCGACACCACCCGGCGCCACCCGGGCCCGCCGTTGGGTATCGATGAGGCGCTGAGCGAGTTCGAGCGCCAGCGCGCCGCGGTGGCCGCCTCGACGGATCCCGCGCGGCTCCGACTCCTCCTGGCGGCGGAATCCGCCGGCGCGCTCATCGGCGTCGAACTGCGTGCCGCCGGCCTGCCGTGGGATGCGGCGGCCCACAACGCGCTGCTCTCCGACACGCTCGGACCTCGCCCGGTTGCGGGGGCGACGCCTGCGCGCATGGAGGAGGTCGCCGCCGACGTCCGCCGCGCGCTGGGTGATCCAGCCGCGAGCCTCGACTCGCAGCAGAAGCTCCTGCGCTCCCTGCACCGGGTCGGGATCCTGGTCGAGTCAACCGGCAAGTGGGAACTGGCCGAGCAGCAGCATCCGGTCATCGAGCCGCTCCTCGAATACAAGCGGCTGGCCCGGCTGTACACGGCGAACGGATGGACGTGGCTGGATGAGTGGGTCCGCGACGGTCGGTTCCGACCCACGTATGTCCCGGCCGGTGTCGTCACCGGAAGGTGGGCGTCGTCCGGCGGGGGAGCGCTGCAGCTTCCGCGGCAGCTGCGGCAGGCCGTCCGGGCCGATCCGGGCTGGACGCTCGTGGTCGCCGACGTCGCCCAACTGGAGCCGCGGGTGCTGGCGGCGATGGCCAGCGATACCCGGCTCGCGGATGCCGCACGCGGCCGCGACCTGTATGCCGGTGTCGTCGACAGCGGTGCGGTCGGCACCCGCGCCGAGGCCAAGATCGCGTTGCTCGGGGCGATGTACGGCGCGACCACGGGGGACAGCGGGCGTCTGCTGCCGCGCCTGCGCAGCACGTTCCCGCGCGCGATGGCCCTGGTCGACGAGGCCGCCCGGATCGGCGACGACGGCGGGATCGTCTCGACCTGGCTCGGCCGCACCTCGCCGCCGCCCTCCGTCGAGTGGCGTGCGGTGCAGAGTCAGGCCAGCGACGTGGACGCATCAGGAGCTGATGAGGCCCGCGCCCGCCGCAGCGCGAAGGAGCGTGGCCGGTTCACGCGCAACTTCGTGGTCCAGGGGACCGCAGCGGAGTGGGCGCTCGCCTGGCTCGCCGATCTGCGCGGACGGCTCGCCGCGATGCCGCCCGTCGCGGAGTCCGCCGGCGCCCCGAGATCCGGTCCGGTGTTCGCGACCCGACCGCATCTGGCGCTGTTCCTGCACGACGAGGTCATCATCCACACGCCGCTGGCGCTGGCCGAGCAGGTGGCGGAGGCCGCACGGGAAGCCGCGGCATCCGCTTCTCGACTGCTGTTCGGCGGATTCCCGATCGACTTCCCCCTCGACCTGCGCATCGCCGAGACCGCCGACAAGGGCTGAACGCCCAGGACGCCCGGATAGACTCGAGGTGCGAATGGGTCGGCTGGACGGTCGCGTCGCGTGCGGTTCGCCGTATCGCGCCGAGGAACGTCCGGGCTCCGTAGAGCAGGGCGGTGGATAACACCCACCCGGAGTGATCCGCGAGACAGTGCCACAGAAAATAGACCGCCGCGGCTTCGGCCGCGGTAAGGGTGAAACGGCGGTGTAAGAGACCACCGGGGTCGCGGTGACGCGACTCGCTAGGTAAACCTCGCCCGGAGCAAGGCCAGACAGAGGATGTTGACGCGGCTCGCCGAGTCCTCGGGTAGGCCGCTAGAGCGGCACGGCAACGTGTCGCCGAGAGAGATGACCGTCCACGGGGCTTCGGCCCCCGGACAGAACCCGGCGTACAGGCCGGCCCATTCGCCCTCTTCGTATCGCGGCATCCGTCGCGACGGATGCCGCGAGACTGCAACGGGGCCTCGAGACTGCGGGTGATACCCACGGTCTCGAGGCCCCGTTGCAGTCTCGGCGTCAGGTGCCGGGCCTGGCCCGGATCAGCCCAGGGCGAGCGCGGCGGCGCCGATGATGCCGGCGTTGTTGCGGTGCACGGCCGGGACGATCGGCGTCTTGAGGTCCAGCAGCGGCAGGAACTCGTCGGCGTGCTTGGAGACGCCGCCGCCGACGATGAACAGGTCGGGGCTGAAGAGGAACTCGATGTGGCTGTAGTACCACTGCAGCCGGGCGCTCCACTCGGCCCACGACAGCTCGTCGCGCTCCATGGCGGAGTACGCGGCGTAGGCCTCGGCATCCTTCCCGTGCTTCGCGCGCTGGACGTGACCGAGTTCGGAGTTGGGGATCAGCACGCCGTTGTAGAGCAGTGCGGAGCCGATGCCCGTGCCGAGCGTCGTGAGGATCGTGAGGCCGTCCTTGCCGCGCGCGGCGCCGTAGCGCACCTCGGCGATGCCCGCGACGTCCGCGTCGTTCGCGAAGTGGATGTCGCGACCGAGGCCGTCCTCGAAGAATTTCTCCGCCTCGAAGTCGATCCATTTGGGGGAGACGTTCGCGGCGGACAGCGTCCGACCGCTCTTGACGATCGCGGGGAACGCGACACCGAGCGGGACGGACGGGTCTTCCACGCCGAGCTGGGCGAGCACCTTCACGACGGCGGCCAGGACGTCCGGCGGTTCTGCGCCCTGCGGCGTGGCGACTTTGATGCGGTCGCTGAGCAGCTTTCCTTCGTCGAGGTCGACGAGGCCGCCCTTGATTCCCGTGCCACCAATGTCAATACCGACCGCAGTCTTGGATGCCATGTACCCAGCCTATCCAGCCACGTCGAGTGGATAAGTATGATCGAGCCAACGGCCCATCGACGGCACGGGGAGCATCTCCTCGGGACCGCACCGACGCACAGGGAGTCAGCATGAGCGGCGACAATGAGAAGTACTGGTACAACTTCGCGACAGGCGCGGTGGAGCACGGATTCGAGTCGCCCGCCATCGATCGTGCCGGCCCGTTCGATACGGCCGAAGAGGCCGCGAAGGCGCCCGAGCTGCTGCGTGAGCGCTCCCGCGCGTGGGCGGAAGAAGAGGCCAAGGACGACCAGTAGGGCGTCGTCGTCCGTCACTGACAACGACGACCAGTAGTCTGGCCATCGGGCGTCAGTGGCACCAGAGGGGATTCGATGGACAAGCAGCGTGACTTCGTTCTTCGCACGATCGAGGAACGAGGAGTGAAGTTCGTTCGGCTCTGGTTCACGGATGTGATCGGCACTCTGAAATCGGTGGCGATCGCCCCGGCAGAGGTCGAGGGTGCATTCACCGAGGGCCTCGGGTTCGACGGCTCCGCGATCGAGGGTCTTTCGCGCTCGTACGAGTCGGATCTGCTCGCGCATCCCGACCCCACGACGTTCCAGATCCTCCCGTGGCGCGGCGAGATCGACCCCACGGCGCGGATGTTCTGCGACATCACGACGCCCGATGGGCAGCCCGCCGTGGCCGACCCGCGTCACGTGCTCAAGCGCACGCTGGCCAAGGCCGCCGATGCCGGGTTCACGTTCTACACGCATCCCGAGATCGAGTTCTACCTGCTGAAGTCCTCGCAGTACGGACCCGATGGTCCCGAGCCGGTGGACTCCGCGGGGTACTTCGACAACGTCCCCGGCGGCACGGCGCACGACTTCCGTCGCCGGTCGGTGCGGATGCTGGAAGACCTGGGCATCTCCGTCGAGTTCAGCCACCACGAGGGCGGCCCCGGTCAGAACGAGATCGACCTCCGCTACGCCGATGCGCTGGCCACGGCCGACAACATCATGACGTTCCGCACGGTGATCAAAGAGGTCGCGATCGAGCAGGGCGTCTACGCGACGTTCATGCCGAAGCCCCTCGGCGGCAAGCCGGGCAGCGGCATGCACACGCACATGTCGCTGTTCGAGGGCGACGTGAACGCGTTCTACCAGGAGGGCGCGCAGTACCAGCTATCCCAGGTCGGCCGCCAGTTCATCGCCGGCCTGCTGCGCCACGCGAACGAGATCTCGGCCGTCACGAACCAGTTCGTGAACTCGTACAAGCGCCTCTGGGGCGGTGACGAGGCGCCCAGCTTCATCTGCTGGGGTCACAACAACCGCTCGGCGCTGGTGCGCGTGCCGCTGTACAAGCCGAACAAGGGTCAGTCCTCGCGCGTCGAGTACCGTGCGCTCGATTCCGCCGCGAACCCGTACCTCGCGTACGCGCTCATGCTCGCGGCCGGCCTCAAGGGCATCGAAGAGGGCTATGAGCTGCCGCCCGAAGCCGAGGACAACGTCTGGTCGCTGACGGATGCCGAGCGTCGGGCATCGGGCTACGCGCCGCTGCCGGCGAGCCTGGACCACGCGCTGGAGTACATGCAGGAGTCCGAGCTGGTCGCCGAGACGCTGGGCGAGCAGGTCTTCAACTACGTGCTGCTGAACAAGCGCAAGGAATGGCAGGAGTACCGCTCGCAGGTGACGCCCTTCGAGCTGAAGAGCAACCTCGAGATGCTCTGACGGGCGGACATCGGCACGATGACCGCACGCTCCCGCTCCCATAGCCTGACCGAGCTCGCGCGCCGCGGCTTCAGCCGTCTGACCGAGGCCGACGAGCTGCTCACCGAGCTCGCCGGCCTGATCGGGATCGATCGCGCGCAGATGATCGCGGATGCCGCGACCGCGGCCGATCCGGATGGCGCGCTCGGCGCGCTCGTCCGTGTCGCCCGGCGCGATCCCGTCCCGCTGCAGCAGATCTACGGCGACGAGAGCGGTCGACGTGCCCTGTGGGCCATCCTCGGCGCCTCTCACGGCTTCGGAGACTTCTACCTGCGGCATCCGTCCGAGGTCACCGAGCTGATCGGCGCCGGCAGCGAGCTTCCGTCGGCGGACGAGCTGCAGGCGTCGATGCTCGACGCCGTCGGCGCGCACGACGGGTTCGCGTCCGACGGGGGAGAGACGGCGTGGGTCGCGCTGCGCGTGCGTTACCGACGGCTGCTGGCCCGTATCGCCGCCTACGATCTCCTCAGCCCCGTGCCGGTCGATGCCATGCCGGCGGTGGCCAGTCGGCTGGCGGATGCCGCCGGCGCCGCGCTCGAGGCATCCCTCTGCGTCGCCCGAACCCGGATCTCCGGCGGGGCAGCCGGTGTGGGACTGTTCCCGCGCGAGCAGGTCGCGGCGACGCGACTCGCGATCATCGGCATGGGCAAGACCGGTGCCCGCGAACTGAACTACGTCAGCGACGTCGACGTCATCTTCGTGGGCGGAGTGACGGATGCCGCAGCCGAGGAGCTCGCCGACAGCCGAGCGATCGACATCGCCACTCGGCTCGCCGTGCAGACGATGCGCGGCATCTCCGGGGTGGAGATCGAGCCGCCGCTGTGGGAGGTGGATGCGAACCTGCGCCCGGAGGGCA
Organism: Microbacterium sp. Root61; assembly: GCF_001427525.1. NCBI lineage: Bacteria > Bacillati > Actinomycetota > Actinomycetes > Micrococcales > Microbacteriaceae > Microbacterium > Microbacterium sp. Root61. Next base: position 480,345 of record NZ_LMGU01000001.1, read on the forward strand.
AGCAGGGCGCACTGGTGCGCACCCTCGACTCGCATCTGTCGTACTACGACCGGTGGGCGAAGGGCTGGGAGTTCCAGGCTCTGCTGAAGGCGCGCCCGATCGCCGGTGACGCGGAGCTGGGCGACGAGTACGTGCGGGCCGTGCAGCCGAAGGTCTGGACGAGCGCGGCGCGCGAGAACTTCGTCGACAACGTGCAGCGCATGCGCGAGCGCGTCACCGAGCACATCCCTGCCGTGGACGTGCCGTACCAGCTCAAGCTCGGTCCGGGCGGCATCCGCGACATCGAGTTCACCGTCCAGTTGCTGCAGCTCGTGCATGGCCTGTCGGACGACCTCATCCGCCAGCGCGGCACCCTGGAGGCCCTGGACGCCCTCGTGGCGGAGGGCTACATCGGACGGACGGATGCTTCGGCCTTCGCCCGCGACTACCGCGTGCTGCGCCTGCTCGAGCATCGCCTGCAGCTGCGCGGCCTGTCGCGGACGCACCTCATGCCGGCCAGGCCGGAGGATCAGCGCGTCCTGGCGCGCTCGTCCGGTCTCGCGGACACCGCCGAGGGGATCTGGGCGCTGTGGGAGTCGGTCAAGCGCGAGGTGCGCGACATCCACGTGCGGCTGTTCTACCGCCCGCTCCTCTCGGCGGTGGCCGCCCTCTCGACCGAGGAGCGCGCGCTCTCGACCGAGCAGGCGCACGACCGTCTCGCCGCGATCGGCTTCGCGGACCCGGCGGGCGCGCTGCGGCATATCGCCGCACTCACCACGGGACTCAGCCGCAAGGCCACGATCCAGCGTCACCTCATGCCCGTCATGATCCGCTGGTTCGCCGACGGCGCCGACCCCGACTACGGCCTGATCGCGTTCCGCCGCATCAGCGAGCGACTGGGGGACACCCCCTGGTTCCTGCGGATGCTGCGCGATTCGTCCGCGGCGGCGGAGAGCCTCACGAAGGTGCTCTCGGGCTCGCGCTATGTCGGCGAGCTGATGGAGTGGATCCCGGAGTCGGTCGCCTGGCTCGATGCCCCGGAGCTGCTGAAGCCGCGCACCGGCGTCGCGCTGCAGTCCGAAGCGCGCGCCATCCAGACCCGTCACGTCACCACCGACGTCGCGATGGCCTCTGTCCGGGCTCTGCGGCGCCGTGAGCTGCTGCGGACGGCGATGGCGGCCACACTGGGCGACCTCACGATCGAGGGCGTTGCAGAGGCGCTCACGACCATCACGGATGTCACGATCCAGGCCACGCTACGCGCCGTGCGGCGGGAGGTCGTTCCGCCGGAGGACGACGCACTCGATTTCTCCGTCATCGCGATGGGACGCTTCGGCGGCCGCGAGCTGGGTTTCGGCTCGGACGCCGACGTCATGTACGTGTACCAGGCGAACGGCGTCGAACCGCAGCGGGCGCACGAACTGGCGCTGCAGCTGGTGGCCGCGCTGCGGCGGCGGTCCGAGGATCATCGGCTGCCGCTGGACCTCGATGCCGACCTGCGTCCGGAAGGGCGCAACGGCCCGCTGGCACGGTCGCTGGAGGCGTACGCCGAGTACTACCGCCGCTGGTCGCTCACGTGGGAAGCCCAGGCGCTGCTGCGGGCCAGGGGAGTGGCGGGGAGCGTGAAGCTGCTCGGCAAGTTCATGGAGCTCGCAGACGAGGTGCGGTATCCGGCATCCGTCGAACCGCAGAGCATCCGCGAGATCAAGCGCATCAAGGCCCGTGTGGAGAACGAGCGCCTGCCGCAGGGGGTGGACCCGGCGCGGCACCTCAAGCTCGGCCCCGGGTCGCTGAGCGACGTCGAGTGGCTCGTGCAGGTGCTGCAGCTGCAGCACGCGCATCGACTCCACGGCTTGCGCACGACCTCGACGCTCGGCGCGCTGAAGGTCGCCGAGGAGGCCGGGCTGGTTCCGGAGAGCGCTGCATCCCGGCTGTCGGCCGCGTGGCTGCTGGCGAGCCGCCTGCGCTCCGCGAACACGCTGCTGTCCGGCCAGACCAGTGACGTGCTCCCGGTCGACCGCAAACGTCTGGACGGGATCGGCCGCCTGCTCGAGTACCCGCCCCGCTCGGCCACCCAGGTCGAGGAGGACTACCTCGGCACGACCCGTCGTGCCCGTCGCGTGTTCGAGAAGCTCTTCTACGGCTGAGATCTCCGACGGCGGCGGCAGGCACGACCCGCGGAGGTGGAGACCGGCGCGCCCTACCTCGTGTCCGCGGTGCGGATCGCGTCGCGTCGGGTGGTGACGCCGAGCTTCCTGTAGACGGCGCGGATGTGCGTTTTCACGGTGGGGTAGGCGATGCCCAGGTGCGCGGATATCTCTTCCGCGGTCATCGTGGTGCGCAGACAGGCCAGCACCTCCTTCTCCCTCCGGGTGAGGATCCCGGTCAGCCGACGTGTGTGCCGGCCGCGCCGTTCGAAGATGGTGTTGAGGAACTGGTGGTGTCGCGAACCCTGCCGGGCATGGGCGTCGAGAAGATCGCCGACCACCGTGTCGTCGGCCAGGAAGGGCGCAACGATCTGCTCGGCGGCTGCGGCTTCGAGCGCGCGGTCGAGCTGCTCGTGCGCGTGATGTCCATGGCCGGAGGCAGAGCGGAGGGCCGCCGAGGTGACGAGGGTGCTGACCAGGGCGTAGCGAGGCATCGCCGCCGAGGAAGCGAGTCGCAGTGCCTGAGCAGCGAGGACCGGCTCGTCCATGCGGCGGTAGAGCTCGGCGAGAAGCGCGTGCGCCACGGGTGCGCCCGCGCGGGTGAGCGCCGGAGCAGCCACGTCGAGGGCCCGCTCGTCCTGTCCTTCCGCGTGAGCGAGCCATGCGGATGTGACCCGCCGCAACGTGTCCCACGGGATGCCGTGCTTATCGGTCTTGCTCACCCCCTGGAGTAGTTCCCCCGCAGCGTAGTAGCGATCCTCGCGCCCCTCAGCGATGAGACTCATCACGAGGTACAGGCGGGCTAGGGCCTCGAAGTTCGTTCCGGGGCTGCCCTCGACGATGACCGGCTCGAGCTCTGAGATCGCGTGTCCGAAATCGCCTCGCCAGTAGGCGATGCTGCCCCGATTGCTCTGTGGCAGGCCGCCTTCGAAACGGTCCCAGTCGGAAGCAGACGGTGCCGAGGGCAGGGTGTCGAGGACCTGTTCGGCCTCGGTGAACATGCCCGCCTGGGTGAGGGCGAACCCCAGGTTGGACTGTGCGAGGCGAAATGTCTCGGCGCGGTCCTGCAGGCGTGCTTCCGCGGATGCGGAGCGGAGCAGGGCGATCGCGCCGGCAAGGTCGCGGCGAAGACGGACCTCTGCCCACCCGAGCAGGAACAGCGCGGACGGGTAATCGTCATCCGGGCCGCACTGAGTGAGGGCGTGCCGGGCGCGGTCGGCGATCGCCGTCTTGGTCGGGGTGTCGGCCGCGAGGAGCAGTTCGGTGAAGCACGCGACGAAATCGTCGGAGGCGACGCGCAGCCCTTGACCGCGAAGGAACGCAGCCCCATTGGCGTCGCCGGCGAGGTCGCGACAGCACGCCCGGATCAGCAGGATGTGGGGGTCGTGCGGATCGGGATAGGCGAGACAGAGCTGTTCGAGTTCGCTGGTGTGCGATTCCAGAATGAGGCGAAGCCAGTTCCTCCGCAGAACGATCCGACCATGCGCGGGCTCGCTGGTGGCGAGTTCCTGGCGCACAGCTTCGATCACTGCTCCACGATAGCGGGACCCGACTCGGCGGGGACCGACGCCTACCTCTCGGTCTCATCCTTCAAGGATGAGTCCGGATCCTCTGCCCGCCGTTCTTGGTGAGACTTGCAGGCGAGAGCGCTGTCCGCTTGACCGCTCCGGCAACGCGCTTCCCACCCACGATCGCGAGGAACCTCATGTCTGGCACGAAAGTCAGTGTTCTCAACTTTGCTCGCGCCGAATCAGATCTCATGTTCTCCCGACTGGCCCAGGGTGTCGGTCTCGGCCGATGGAATCACACCCGCGGACTGGCTCCGCTGGATGACCAGCCCATCATCCGCCAGAACCGCGACACGCTGTACAGCAGCGCGATCATCGACGTCCGCGAGGGCGTCGTGGTCACGCTGCCCGACACGGCCGGGCGGTACATCTCGGCGCTGATCGTCAACCAGAATCACTACGCCCCTCTCATCCTCCGCGAAGCCGGAGAACACATCCTCACTGTTGAAACGGTCGGCAGCGAGTACGCCGCGATTCTGGTGCGCATACTCGTCGACCCCAACAGCCCCGACGACGTCGCCGAGGTGAACCGGTTGCAGGACCGCCTGATCCTCGAGGGCGGGGGAACCGGGCCGTTCCCGCTGATCGAGTACGACGGTCCCTCCCAGACGGAGACCCGTGGCGCACTCCTCGTACTGGGGCGCGGTGTCTCCACCTACGATCACGCCTTCGGCACCTGCGCCGAGGTCGACGCCGTCATGCATCTGCTGGGCACCGCCGGCGGATGGGGTGGACTTCCCGAGTATGAGGCCACCTACATCAGCATCGATGAGGGCCTCCCTGTCGCTGACTATCGACTCCGCTTGGACGATGTCCCGGTGGACGCCTTCTGGTCGGTGTCGGTGTACAACGCGGCGGGCTACTTCGAGCCGAATGCGCTCGGTGTGAACAGCATCAACAGCCTCACCTGCACTCCGGAACCGGACGGCAGCGTCGTCGTGCGCTTCGGCGAACACGTCGGCGGCATCCCGAACGCTTTGCCCATCATGCCGGGCTGGAACTACACGCTCCGCCTATATCGGCCTCGTCCGTCCGTGCTCGACGGCACCTGGGTCGCGCCGCGCCCCGAACAGATCTAGGAACTCGACCGCTACCAACGGAGGAAGACCCCGATGACAACTGCCCTGGATCGACGCGTCCCGCTGGACAGCGCCCCCAACCTCCGCGACCTCGGCGGCCTCGAGACGGCCGATGGCGTTGTGCGCCCCGGTGAGGTGTACCGATCGGCAACGCTCGCCCGACTCGGCGGTGCCGATCTCGGGACGTTCGCGGACCTGCGTATCGCGACGGTTTATGACCTCCGCACGGCGGAGGAGCGCACCGCATCGCCCGATCACCTGCCCGCCGGCGTCCGCATCATGGGACTCGATGTGCTCGCCGACAGCGCGCAGGACGTGGCGGCGAGCGTCGGAGAACTGGTCACCGATCCCCGCGCACTCGCCGCGACGCTCGGCGAAGGGCGGGGCATCGCTCTCATGGTCGAGTCGTACCGGAGCATCGTGAGCCTCCCCTCGGCCCTCGCCGCCTACCGCGGCTTCTACCTCGACCTCGTCGACCCTCAGCGGGTCGGCAGTGCGCTCTTCCACTGCACGACAGGCAAGGACCGGACCGGATGGGCGGCGGCGTCCCTGCTTCTGCTGCTCGGCGTCGACGAGGCCGCTGTCCGAGACGACTATCTCCAGACCAACACCGATCTCCTCCCTGCACTCCTGCCGATCATCGACGCCGCCGCGGAGAAGGGGGTCGACACGAGTCTCCTCATGCCCGTGCTCGGGGTGCGGGGCGAATACCTGGACGCTGCCCTCGAGGAGGTGCGGGTCCGCTACGGCGACATCCTCGGGTACGCCCGAGATGGCCTCGGGTTGGAGGCCGCGCAGCTCACGGCTCTGCGCCAGCGCTTCGTCGGCGCCGCGTGATGCCGGAGAACCGGGAGACGGCATCGTCCCTGCGCGAGTCCGAATACCTCGCCGATGTGATTCGCGAACTCGAGGCGGAGAACGCCAAGCTGCGGGCGCGAGCCGGGCGTCGGCGAGGGTTCTCGTGGCGTGCGTTCGCTTCCGCGCTCTGCATCGTGGTCGCCGCGATCCTGGTCCCTGTGTCGGTCGTCAGCGCGTGGGCGCGTGCTGAATTGACCGACGAATCGAGCTTCGTCGCGACCTTCGCGCCCCTGGCGACTGATCCCACCGTGCAGGCCGCCGTCACGGATGCCGTGGTGATGCTCATCGACGACGAGGTCGACATCGATGCCACCACCAACGCGCTGTTCGACGGAGTCGAAGAGCTCGGGCTGGGCGATCGCGCTGTCGCAGCCCTCGACCTGCTGCGCGCTCCCGCAGCAGCCGGAATCCATACCCTCCTGCGCACCGGCGTCTCCACGTTCGTGTCGTCCGAGGCGTTCGCCGATGTATGGAGCGCGGCACTCCGCGAGAGCCACCGTGCGCTGATATCGGCGGTCACCCCCGCGACACCGACGAGCGCTCTGACGATCGACGGGAGCGGACACGTCAGCATCCGACTCGCCCCCATCATCGAGGCAGCCAAGGCGCACCTTCTGGAGAACGGCATCGAGCTCGCGGCGCAGATCCCGGTGGTCGATGCCACGTTCGTCATCGCACAGAGCGATGCGCTCGTCGCTGTAGGGACGGTCTACACCCTCGCGGTCACTGCCGGCGTCGTCGTACCGTTGCTGTGCATCGGCCTCTTCGGCGCAGGCATCCTCTTCGCTCGCCGTCGAGTTCATGGGGTCATCGGCACTGGAGTCGGACTGGCCGTCTCCTCCAGCATCCTGCTCGTCGGCCTCACCGTCGGCGCGGCCGCCCTCGTCTCCTTGGCCGTACAGATGAACATCTCGGGGGATGCGGCGGCAGCGGTGTACGAGCAGGTCATCGGCCGGATACGACACACCACCACGGGTGTGCTGATCGTCGGGGCACTCATCGCGACCCTCGCGATCCTCTCCAACAGCGGCACAGTCCGCGGGTGGATAGCAGCGTTGAACGAGCAGGTCCGGCAGCGCATCGGCCTGAACGGCATCGCGGATCAGCGCTGGCGCCATGTGCTTCGTGAGCAGCATGCGCTCATCACGCTGACGATCATCGTCCTGGCGGTGGCGACCGTGGTCATCTGGCCGATCGGACTGACCGGCATCCTGGTCACGCTCGCGACCGCCCTCATCGCCTGGTGGGCGTTGTCGGTGCTTGAGGGGCAGGAGGGCGCTTCGGCGCCGGCCCGCCCGCGCACCTTCGCACCGAGGGATGACGTGCCGGAACCCGCAGGTCTTCTCTGAGCAACCCTGGCCTTGACAGTCGTGAAGGCGTCTCATCCATCGCAGTGTCTATCGAAGGTGAATCCGTTGTGAACCCGCAAGATGTCCTCCCCTTCCCGCCCACCCCATCCGCGAGCATCGCCGGTCGCACCATGCAGGAATCGGTGTACGGCCAGCGAGTCGCCCCTTCGCGGCTGCCTGAGGATGCACCCAACATCCTGATCGTTCTGATCGACGATGCCGGGCCGGGTCTGCCCGACACCTTCGGCGGGGAGGTGAGGACCGACACGCTGTCGCGCGTCATCGACGGCGGCATCGGCTTCAACAGGTTCCACACGACCGCCATGTGTTCGCCCACCCGAGCGTCGCTGCTGACGGGGCGCAATCATCATCGCATCGGCAATGGTCAGATCGCCGAGCTCGCCAACGACTGGGACGGCTACGCGGGCGAGATCCCGCGGTCCAGTGCGCTCGCGCCCGAGGTGCTGAAGGACTACGGGTACTCGACGTCGGCGTTCGGCAAGTGGCACAACACGCCCGCGATCGAGACCGGCGTGACCGGTCCGTTCCACAACTGGCCGACGAGCATCGGGTTCGAGTACTTCTATGGCTTCCTCGCAGGCGAAGCGTCGCAGTATGAGCCCAATCTGGTGCGCAACACCACCAGCGTGCTTCCGCCCAAGACAGCCGAGGAGGGCTATCACCTCAGCGAGGATCTGGCCGATGACGCGATCGGCTGGCTGCGCGATCACAAGGCGCTCGCACCCGAGAAGCCGTTCTTCATGTACTGGGCGCCCGGCGCTGTGCATGGCCCGCATCACATCATGAAGGAGTGGGCCGACAAGTACGCCGGGCGGTTCGACGGAGGCTGGGACGAGTATCGCGAGTTCGTGTTCCAGCGTGCGAAGCAGAAGGGGTGGATCCCCGGCGACGCAGAGCTGACCGAGCGTGATGCGCGGATGGCGGCGTGGGATGACATTCCCGAGGACGAGCGCGCATTCCAGGCGCGACTGATGGAGGTCGCGGCAGGCTTCGCCGAGCACGCCGACGTGCAGGCCGGTCGCGTTGTCGACGAGATCGAGCGTCTCGGCTATGGCGAGAACACGCTCATCGTGTACATCTGGGGCGACAACGGATCGTCGGGTGAGGGTCAGAACGGCACGATCAGCGAACTGCTTGCCCAGAACGGCATCCCCTCGACCGTCCAGATGCACATTCAGGCGATGAATGAGATGGGCGGCCTGGATGTCCTGGGCACGGCGAAGGCCGACAACATCTACCACGCCGGATGGGCCTGGGCGGGGAGCACTCCGTACAAGGGGATGAAGCTGCTCGCCTCCCACCTGGGCGGCACACGCAACCCCATGGCGGTGCGCTGGCCGGCGAAGATCACGCCGGATCCCACGCCCCGCTCGCAATTCCTGCACTGCACCGACATCGTGCCCACCATCTACGACCTCCTCGGGGTCGTGCCCCCGCGCCAGGTCAACGGCATCCACCAAGACCCGCTCGATGGCTCCAGCTTCGCTGCAGCACTGACTGACGCCGACGCGCCGGAGACGCATCTCACGCAGTACTTCGAGATCCTCGGCAGCCGGGCCATCTACCACGACGGCTGGATGGCATCGGCCTTCGGTCCGCGGGCGCCGTGGGTTCCCGGTTTGCCGGACGGGATCGCCGAGTGGACACCTGATCACGACACCTGGGAGCTGTACCACCTCGCGGAGGATTGGACGCAGGCTCGCGACCTCGCCGAGGCCCATCCCGAAAAGCTCGCTCAGCTCAGGGAGATGTTCGCGATCGAGGCGGCGAAGAACAGCGTCTACCCGATCGGTGGAGGCCTCTGGGTGCCGATCTACCACCCGGAGTTCCGCATCTCGACGCCGTACCGCAGCTGGAGCTTCACGGGCAGCCTGCGCCGGATGCCCGAGTTCATCGCGCCGGCGCTGGGGAATCGGGCGAACACCGTGACGATCGATGCTGTGGTCCCTGAGCGCGCGGGCGGCGTGCTGTACGCGCTGGGTGGAGCGGGTGGAGGCCTCACCTGTTACATGGATGACGGATACCTCTGCTACGAGTACAACATGTTCATCATCCAGCGCACCAAGATCCGTAGCGGACAGCGCCTGGCGGCCGGCAGGGTCACGATCGTCGTGGAGACCAGCTACATCGAACCCAGACCCGGCGGCCCGTTGAGCATCGTCATCTCGGTCGACGGTGAGCAGGTGGCGGCCGGGACCGTGCCGATCAGCGTGCCTCTGCTGTTCACCGCGAACGACTGCCTCGACGTCGGCGTCTGCCTCGGTGGATCGGTTTCGCTCGACTACTTCGACCGCGCTCCATTCCCGTTCACCGGAGAGATCAACACCGTGGAAGTCATGTACACGAACTGACGGACACGTCACCACGGCGTGCGGCGCGCCAGGTCGCGAGGATCCGGAATACAGAGAGCCCCCCGAGTCTGAACTCGGGGGGCTCTCTCAGATTCTGACTACACGCCGTAGTACAGCTCGAACTCGAACGGGTGCGGGCGAGCGGACAGCGGCTTGATCTCGTTCTCGATCTTGTACTCGATCCAGGTCTCGATCAGCTCGGGCGTGAACACGCCACCGGCAAGCAGGAAGTCGTGGTCGGCCGCGAGGGCGTCCAGCGAGTCCAGCAGCGAGTTCGGCACCTGCGGGATGTTCTTCGCCTCCTCGGGGGGAAGCTCGTACAGGTCCTTGTCGACCGGCTCGTGCGGCTCGATGCGGTTCTTGATGCCGTCGAGGCCGGCCATGAGCTGCGCAGCGAACGCGAGATACGGGTTGCCCGAGGCATCCGGAGCGCGGAACTCGATGCGCTTCGCCTTCGGGTTCGAGCCCGTGATCGGGATGCGGATGGCGGCGGAGCGGTTGCCGGCCGAGTAGACCAGGTTGACCGGAGCCTCGTAGCCCTTGACCAGACGCTTGTAGCTGTTCACCGTGGGGTTGGTGAAGGCCAGCACCGCGGGCGCGTGCGCCAGCAGACCGCCGATGTACCAGCGCGCGATGTCGGAGAGTCCGCCGTAGCCGGTCTCGTCGTAGAACAGCGGCTTGCCTTCGATCCACAGCGACTGGTGCACGTGCATGCCCGAGCCGTTGTCGCCGAAGAGCGGCTTCGGCATGAAGGTCGCCGACTTGCCCCACTGCTCGGAGGTGTTCTTGACGATGTACTTGAACTTCAGGATGTCGTCGGCCGCGTGCACCATCGTGTCGAAGCGGTAGTTGATCTCCTGCTGACCGCCGGTGCCGACCTCGTGGTGCGAGCGCTCGAGGATGAATCCGGCCTCGATGAGCTTGAGCGTGATGTCGTCGCGGAGGTCCGCCGTCTTGTCGACGGGGCTGACCGGGAAGTAGCCGCCCTTGTAGGGCGTCTTGTTTCCGAGGTTGCCGCCTTCTTCGACGCGACCGGTGTTCCAGGCGCCTTCTTCGGAGTCGACCGAGTAGAAGCTGGAGTTCTGCTTCACCTCGTAGCGGACGTCGTCGAAGATGTAGAACTCGGCCTCGGGGGCGAAGAACGCGGTGTCGGCGATGCCGGTGGAGGCCAGGTACTTCTCGGCCTTCTTGGCGACCTGACGCGGGTCCTTGTGGTAGATCTCGCCGGTGCGCGGGTTGTAGATGTCGAAGATCATGATGAGCGTCTTCGCCTCGCGGAACTGGTCGATGTACGCCGTCGACACGTCCGGGATCAGCTGCATGTCCGACTCGTGGATGTTCGCGAAGCCTCGGATCGAGGAGCCGTCGAACAGCTGGCCGACGGTGAAGAACTCTTCATCGACGGTCGAAGCGGGAATGTTGAAGTGCTGCTGCACACCGGGAAGATCCGTGAAACGGATATCGAGGAACTTCACGTCCTCGTCCTTGATGAACTTCAGCACCTCGGATGAATCACTGAACATGGAGACTCCAGAGGTAGGGCATCGGGACTGCACCCCGCTGCGCGGGCTTGTTCGACGGTATCGAGAGGGCATTGCTCGGCAGTAACCCCCATGTTTCCGGGATGTTACGCCTGCCCGGTTACGCTGGAGGAGTGTCCGATTCTCCCGCTCAATCATCGTATCCGGGCGAGCGCCTCGGACTTCCCGCCACAGGCAGGGGCAGCATCGCCCGCGCCTGGCGGCGCATCGGCGCCTTGGCCATCGACTGGATCTCGGCCACGCTGATCGCCACCGCCTTCTTCGGCTACGACCAGTTCGCCCTTCCCGCCGAGGCGGGGATCACGATCTTCGCCCCGCTGACGGTGTTCCTCGTGCTGCAGGTGGTGTTCATCCCCACGATCGGCGGCAGCCCAGGGCACCGCATCCTGGGCATGCGGGTCGTACAGCTCGGGGGAGCCTGGACAGGGTTGTGGCGCCCGATCGTGCGCAGCCTCCTGCTGGCGCTGGTCATCCCGGCCGTGATCTGGGATCCGGATCAGCGCGGCCTGCACGACAAGGTCGCCGGCACGGTCCTGATCCGCGCCTGACCGCGGCCGCTGGGCTGCTGCTCCGACGGCATCGCAGCGTCCTCGCGTCGCGTCCTCCCGCGGCGCCGTCGAAGCGCGCTGACCCGCGCCCCATGAACCGTGAGGTGAACGCAGAAACGGATGCGCGTCCCGGAGGACGCGCACCCGTTGGGCGCCGTACGGCGAAAGCTAGCGGGGGCGCGGTGCGCGCACGCGCGTCGGGTCGATCCCCTTCGGGATCGGCAGCGAGGCGAGCGACTGCGACACGGAGTCGACGCGCTTGATGACGGCCGCCATCGTGCCGCGATCGATCTTCTTCGGCAGCGACTTGATCGTGGGGGCGAGCTTGCCGATCGGCACATCGTCGGGGCCGTGGCCGAGGTACAGCACCGTGATCGGCACGCCCTGGGCGACGCGCTGCACCTTGGAGCGCTCCTCGTTGATGAGGCGGGCGAGGCGCGCGCGCGATCCTTCGCCGACGAGCACGACGCCGCCGCGACCGATCGTGCGGTAGACAGCTTCCTGCGTCTTCGGGTTCACGCCGACCGGCATCTCGCTGGCCTGCCAGTTGCGTCCGAGGGACGTCGACATCACGTGTCCGGCAGCTCCCGGCATCCCGTCGATCTTGCGGTACATCGCCTTGGTCGACATGCGGGTCATCGTCATGAGCGATCCGAGCACACCGAGCAGCAGTCCGGTGAAGCCCCACAGGACGATGCTCCAGATGGCGAACGGCGGGATGAGGAACCCGACGAGAACGCCGAGACCGATGCCCACCAGCAGGATTCCGACCAGCAGCCACGGCAGCCACGGGTACGCGTCACGCGTGAACGTGAAGAGCGTCTTGAGCTGAGAGAAGAAACCGGGGCGCTTTTCGGGCGCGGTGGTACGTGCTGCCATGGCTCCAGCGTACCTTTTCCCTGCCGCTCGCCACGTCGCTTCCTCCACAGGCGAACGGCGGCGCGAGACAGTCCCCAGTGCGGTGGCCGACGGCGGTGCCTCGTTCGGCAGGAATCACAATCGACGGATGACGACGGCGGGCGAGCACGAAGAGGACGAGCGACTCCTCGCGGGGTATCGGTCGATCCGACGTGTCGTTCCCCCCGATGCGCCCTGGCCGGGCGTGCTGACTCGGATGCCGGACGGCGAGCCGTGCGTGCGCGTGGACGTGGCACACCTGGGTGAGGACTGGGCCGGCTGGGGAGCGCAGCCGTCGGGCCATCTGCTCGGACCGATCGAGGTGATCAGACGGGCGGGCGGCCACGACGTCGCACTGCCGGTCTGCACCGAGCGTGCGGCGGACTTCCTGGCTCGCCGACAGGCCCTCGATGCGCCGCTGACCGCCGGTGAGGTCGTCACAGTTGCCGTGAGCCTGTTGCGGGGGGAGGCCGAGCTCGCTCGTGCCGCCGACGCGGTGTCAGGCGAGTGGTGGCTGACGGAGGCCGGCCGCCCCGTCTTCGCGACCGATGTCGCCGCGGCCTCGGCGGCGTCGACGGCTGAACTTCTCGACGCGCTCAGCGGTACAGCCGAGCACCGACTCGCGGCGGTGCTGACGGATGCCGCAGCCTCGGCCGCTTCCGCGCGGACGGTCCTGCGCGACCTCGACACGCTGGAGTCACGCCTGTTCGCGGTGGCCGATCCGTTGCCGCTCGTGACCGCCATGTTCGCTCCGTTGCGGGCGCGAGCACTCGACACCGCGGGCGCGCGCGGGATCGAACCGGTGGACGCGGCGACTCGCCGTCCCGGCTGGCTCGGAGCGTTGGCGGGGCATGTCGATGCGGATCTCGCCGAACTGGTGTCGACCGTGACCACGGACATCTGGCGGCGTCTGAGGTCTCGACCCGGCCGACGTCGACGCCCGTGGCTGGTCGCCACCGGTCTGGCGGCCGCGATCGTCGGGGTCGGGGTGCTGTGGCCCGGAGGTGCCGGCGGGCCTGCGACAGCAGAGGGTGCAGACCCGACCACGACCGTGTCGACGCCGAGCCCGCAGCCCCCGTCGAGTCCGCAGCCAGGGCCGACTCCGAGCGCAGGGCCGCCCGAGCATGAGTCAGCGGAGACGGACGCGGCCGCACCCGAGCAGAGCGCAGGCGGGGAGCAGGTGCGCGGTCAGAGCTGGGTCGCGGTCACGGATGAGCTGCTCGCCGCTCGGAGCGGGTGCGCCGCCGATCCGGACTGTCTGGCAGAGGTCGTGGAGGATCCCGCACGCTCGTTCTCCGCGGGCGTGGTCGATCTGCCTCCCGTCGACCGTTCGACGACGTTGCTGGACGACTTCGGGGGAGCGGCGGTGCTGCGGGTGGATGCGATCGATGAGGGCATCCCGCCACAACTGGTGTTCGTGGTGCGCGTCGCTCAACGCACTCTGCTCCGCGACATCCATGATGTCGCGGAGCAGAGTGGGTGAAGCTGGATCAGATGCCGAGCTGGCTCTGGAACTGTGCGGCCTCGAGGCGGGTCTTGACCGCGCCGAGGAAGCGGGCAGCGTCTGCGCCGTCGATGACACGGTGGTCGTACGACAGTGCGAGGTAGACGTAGGAACGCACGGAGATCGCGTCCTTGCCGTCGACCGAGACGATGCCGGGGCGCTTCACGACGACACCGGTGCCGAGGATCGCCGACTGCGGCAGGAACACCACGGGGGTGTCGAACAGCGCGCCGCGCGATCCGGTGTTGGTGAGCGTGAAGGTGCCGCCGGCGAGCTCGTCGGGCTTCAGCTTGTTGTCGCGCGTGCGCGCAGCCAGGTCCGCGATCTCGTGGGCGATCTGTGCCAGGTCCTTGGACGCGGCATCCCGCAGCACCGGGGTCAGCAGACCGCGTTCGGTGTCCACCGCGATCGAGAGGTTCTCGGACGCGGGGTAGATGATGTCGGTGCCGTCGACCGTGGCGTTGATCACGGGGTAGGACTGCAGCGCCTCAGCGGCAGCGAGGGCGAAGAACGGCAGGAACGACAGCTTGTCGCCGGTCTTGGCCTGGAAGTCGACCTTCACCGAGTCGCGGAAGTTCGCGAGCTTGGTGACATCGACCTCGACGACCGTCGTGAGCTGAGCGGTCGACTGCATCGAGGCGACGGCGCGCTCGGCCAGCACCTTGCGCAGACGCGACATCGGCTGGGTCGTGCCACGCAGCGGCGACACCTCGATCGGTGCCGGAGCGGCCGGAGCAGCGGAGCCCGAAGCGGCGGGAGCCGAGGCGGCCTCGGCAGCCTTGAGCACGTCTTCCTTGCGGATACGACCGCCGACACCGGTGCCGGCGACCTTGGCGAGGTCGACGCCCTGCTGCTGGGCGAGGCGACGGACGAGCGGGGTGACGTAGGTCACGCTGTCGTCCACGACGGATGCGGCGGGCGCGGCCGGAGCCGGAGCGGCGGGCGCGGGTGCGGCCGGAGCCGGAGCGGCGGGCGCGGGTGCGGCCGGAGCCGGAGCGGGTGCTGCTGCGCCAGGAGCCGGAGCGGCGGCTGCTGGAGCTGCTGCTGCCGGGGCGGGAGCAGCGGGAGCGGCCGGAGCTTCTGCGGCTGCGGCGTCGCCGATCTGCGCGAGTGCGGCGCCGACCTCGACGGTCTCGTCCTCCTGAGCGAAGATCGCCTGCAGCGTGCCGGCGACCGGCGAGGGGATCTCGGTGTCGACCTTGTCGGTCGAGATCTCCAGCAGGGGCTCGTCGACGGCGACCTGGTCGCCGATGTTCTTCAGCCAGCGCGTGACGGTACCTTCGGTGACGCTCTCGCCGAGCTCGGGGAGCACGACCTTGGTGCCACCCTGCGGAGCAGCGGCGGCGGGTGCCGGAGCAGCGGCGGCGGGTGCCGGTGCGGCGGGCTCTGCAGCGGGTGCCGGTGCGGCGGGCTCTGCAGCGGGAGCCGGTGCGGCGGCCTCGACGGGCGCCTCCGCCGGTGCCTCGGCGGGCGCAGGGGCGGAGCCCGCACCTGAGCCGTCGCCGATCTTGGCGAGGATGGCGCCGACCTCGACGGTCTCGTCCTCCTGGACCAGGATCTCCTCGATGACTCCGCTGATGGGCGAGGGGATCTCGGTGTCGACCTTGTCGGTGGAGATCTCGAGCAGGCCCTCATCCGCCTGGACGGTGTCGCCGACTTGCTTGAGCCAGCGAGTGACCGTTCCCTCGGTAACGCTCTCACCGAGCGGGGGGAGGACCACGGAAGTGCTCATGACGATGTCTCCTTCAAAATGCCGATGTCGGCTTCTAGCTTAGTGATGCTGTTGGTGGTGAGTGCCGCGTGCACACTCATAGTGCGTGAAGCGGTTTGCCAGCCAGTGCGAGGAACGCCTCGCCCAGTGCTTCGCTCTGTGTCGGGTGGGCGTGGATGAACGGTGCGATGTCTTCGGGGTGAGCTTCCCACGCGACGGCCAGCTGGCCCTCGGTGATGAGCTCGCCGACGCGGTCGCCGACGAGATGCACGCCGATGACGGGGCCGTCCTTGACACGGACGACCTTCGCGATGCCGGTGGTGCCGATGATCTCGCTCTTGCCGTTGCCGGCGAGGCTGTACTCGTAGCTGACGACCGAGTCTGCGCCGTGCGCCTGCACGGCCTGCTCCTCGGTCAGTCCGACTGAGGCGACTTCAGGGCTGCAGTAGGTGACCTTGGGGATCTGCACGTCGGGGACGAGTACGGGCTTCAATCCGGCGATCTCCTCCGCCACGAAGATGCCCTGCTGGAATCCGCGGTGCGCGAGCTGCAGGCCGGGCACGATGTCGCCGACCGCCCAGACGTGCGCAGCGGAGGTGCGCAGGCGCTCGTCGGTGGTGACGAAACCGCGGTCGAGGGTGACGCCGGCCTCTTCGTAGCCGAGGTCGGCCGTCGAAGGCCCGCGTCCCACGGCGACGAGCAGGTAGTCCGCCTCGAAGGTCTTCCCGTCCTCCAGCGTGACGGTGACTGTGTCGGCGGTCTGGGTCGCACTCGCGAAGCGCACCCCGAGGGAGGATCCGATGCCGCGCTTGCGGAACGCCCGCTCGAGCGCCTTGCTGGAGGCCAGGTCTTCATTGGGCACGAGGTGGGGGAGGGCCTCGACGATGGTCACATCGACGCCGAACGAGCGCCACACGCTGGCGAACTCGACGCCGATCACGCCGCCGCCCAGGATGACGACTTTTTTGGGGATTTCCGTCAGCGCGAGCGCATGCTCGCTCGTGATGATCCGGCCGCCGATCTCGAGCCCGGGGAGCGAACGGCTGTACGAGCCGGTCGCGAGGACCACGTCGGTGCCGCGGTAGAGGTCGTCGCCCACGCGGACGGCGGGGCCGGCCTCCAGGCGTCCCTCACCGGGGACGACCGTGATGCCGCGGGCTTTGATGAGGCCTTCGAGGCCCTTGAACTTCTTCGCGACGATGCCTTCGCGGTACGCGCGGACACCGTCGAGATCGATCCCCTCGAAGGTGGCGAGGATGCCGATGCTCGAGGCATCCCGTGCCGTATCGGCAACTTCGCCGGCATGCAGGAGCGCCTTCGTCGGGATGCAGCCGCGGTGCAGGCAGGTGCCACCGAGCTTGTCCTTCTCGACCAGTGCCACGGACTTGCCGAGCTCCGCGGCGCGCAGTGCAGCCGCATATCCGCCGCTGCCACCGCCCAGGATCACGAGGTCGAACTGGTGCTCCGTCATGCCGTCTCCTCCGTGCTGATCAATTCGATGAGGGCGCGCACGGTGGCTCCCGTGGGGCCCTTGTCCGTGAAGCCGTAGCCGCCGCCCTTGTTCATGCCGACGCCCGCGATGTCCAGGTGCACCCACGGGATCCGCGGGGCGTCGGCGTCATCCGAGGTCCGCCCGACGAAGTGGCGCAGGAATAGTCCGGCGAACAGCGATCCACCGGCGGGGTCGCCGATCTTGGCGTTCTGCAGGTCTGCGATGGGCGAGTCCAGCTCGTCGACCATGTGCGCCGGGAGGGGCAGCTGCCAGGCGAGTTCGCCGACGCGGGCCGAGGCTTCCAGGTACCGCGTCACGGCGGCGTCCTCGCCCATGACCCCGGCGTAGCGGTTGCCCAGCGCGACGGTGATCGCGCCCGTCAGGGTGGCGATATCGACGATCAGGTCCGGGTGCTCGCGGCTGGCCGCGACCAGGCCGTCGGCGAGGACGAGGCGACCTTCGGCGTCGGTGTTGAGCACCTCGACGGTGGTGCCGTCGAGCATGCGCAGCACGTCTCCCGGGCGCGTCGCGCGACCTGACGGCATGTTGTCGGCGATGCACAGCCAGCCCGTCATCCGCACCGGCAGTCCGAGTGTCGCGGCGGCGTGCACGACGGCGAGCACGGTGGCCGCACCGCACATGTCGTACTTCATGCCCACCATGCCGCTGGGCGGCTTCAGCGAGAGCCCACCGGTGTCGAAAGTGATGCCCTTGCCCACGAGCGCCACGTGACGCTGGGCGCCCTCCGGCGTGTAGTCCAGTCGCACCATGCGCGGCGGGCGATCCGATCCCTGCCCGACGCCGAGGATGCCGCCGTACCCGCCGACCGCGAGTTCGGCCTCGTCCAGCACGGTGACGGTGACGGGAAGGCCGGCCACCGCCTCGATAGCCTTCTGGGCGAAGTCGGCGGGTCCGAGCCACTCCGCGGGGATCGCCACGAGGTCCTTGACCATCGCGGTCGCGGTGGCCGCGGCGGTGACCGCGGCGATGTCGTCGGAGGATGTCTCGGCGGTCGTGTGGATGACGACGTGCGCGGCACGGGACTTCGGTGCCTCCGTCTTGTAGCCCTCGAAGCGGTAGCCGCCGAGGGTGGCGCCTTCGGCCGCTGCGCGCCACAGGCCGGCATCGGCGAGCGGCGTCGCAACGGCGACGGTCTCGAAACCGGTCAGGAGACGGATGCCAGTGCCCACCGCGTCACGGATGGCGGCGGCATCCGGAGTCGCGCCGGTGCCCACCACCGCGAGCGGTGTCGTGGTGCTCTCCGGGGCGTACACGCGGACGAAGTTCGACGCGGCACCAGTGAATCCGACAGCGACGAGCGCATCGCGCAGACCAGGCCAGCCGTCCAGTTCGGGGGAGTCCTCCCGGTCGAGCGGGGGGAGCGCCAGGAGCAGTGCGTCAGCCTCTGCATCCTGAATCGGTGTCGGGCTGCAGGCGAGGTCGGGAAACGACATGGTTTCCATCCTAGAGACAGGGGTGTTCGCTCTGAGCGGGACGCGCGCGGCGCCGCTGCCGATCACGGCTCGTAGAGTGGATGTATGGCTACGTCCACGCCCCTCTTCGAACGAGCAGTCTCGGCACCGCCCGTTCCCGCCGGGCTGCCGCTGGTGATCGCGCTGACCGGATTCACCGACGCCGGCAACGCCGTATCGCGTCTTGTGGACTACTTCCGCGACGACCTGGAACCGACCCCGCTGGTGGTCTTCTCCAACGATGTCCTGCTGGATTACCGCGCGCGTCGCCCGCTGGTGTCCTTCGACCAGGACCACCTCACCGACTACCGCCCGCCGCGGCTCGAGCTGTCGCTGGCGCATGACGCCCTCGGACAGCCGTTCGTGCTGCTCGCCGGGTACGAGCCAGATTTCGCATGGGATGCCTTCTCCCAGGCGGTCATCGAACTGTCCCACTCGCTCGGGATCGCCTCCATCACATGGGTGCACGCGATCCCGATGCCGGTGCCGCACACGCGCCCGATCGGCACGACCGTCAGCGGTACGCGCGCCGAACTGACCGCGGCGCACTCGGTCTGGAAGCCCCACACACAGGTGCCCGCCACCGTCGGCCACCTGCTCGAGTACCGATTCGCGCAGGAGGGGGCCCGCGTCGCGGGATTCGTCCTCCTGATTCCGCACTACCTGGGCGACACCGAGTACCCCGCCGCGACACTCGCGGCGCTGGACAGCGTGACGGTCGCGACGGGACTGGTTTTCGCGGGCGACGATCTGCGTGAAGAGAACCGCGACTACCTCGCCAAGGTCGAAGACCAGGTCGGCGGCAACGAAGAGCTCGGTCGGATGCTGAGGGGGCTCGAGGAGCGGTACGACGCCTACATGGCGGGCTCCACGCTCGCGACTCCGATCATCCACGCGGGCGACCTGCCGAGCGCCGACGAGCTCGCCGCAGAGCTCGAGCGCTTCCTCGCCAGCCGTCCCACCGGCGACGACGAGAAGCGCGGCAGCTGACGTCTCCCGGGAATGCCACGCGCCCTGCCGGCGTTCCATGTAAAGTCGCGCGTTGCGAGTGCCATATGCTCGCGCAACGTATGAGACAATGAATACCCTGACCCGTTGTCAACCAGTTCCATGAGGCGATCTCACCGGACCTGGGACTTGACAAGGGTCTTACTAGTGTCCGAAACACGACCGGAGGGCGTCGACTCTCGCCCCGTCGGTGAAAGGCTAACCGTGACCGTAGGCACGAAGACCACCACCCGCTCCCGCAGCGCGAAGGAAACCGATCCGACCGCTGCCGAGGCCGAGACCGCTGAGACGACGACGCCTGCAGCGAAGAAGCCCGCCGCGCGCAAGCCCGCGGCCAAGACGGCCGCGAAGGCCGCCCCCAAGTCTCGCGCGAAGGCCAAGCCCGCCGACGACGAGGCCGACATCGACGAAGAAGACCTCGAAGAGGTCGAGATCGACGTCGACGAAACCGAAGAGGTCGCGCCGAAACGCCCGAGCGCTCGCGCCAAGAAGGCTGCCGCCGCCACTGAGGTGGACTCGGACTCCGGCGACGCCGAGCCCGAAGAGGACGAAGAGGAAGAAGACGCGAAGCCCGCTGTCGAGCCCCTCCCGACCGGTGCCATCGTCATCTCGTCCTCGGACGACGAGGACGTTCCGGTCTACTCGACGCAGATCACCGGTGCCACCGCCGACCCCGTCAAGGACTACCTGAAGCAGATCGGCAAGGTGCCGCTGCTGAACGCGGCCGAAGAGGTCGAGCTCGCGATGCGCATCGAGGCGGGCCTGTTCGCCGAAGAGAAGCTCTCGCACATGTCTCCGGCGGAGAAGTCCAGCCAGAGCGGCCTCGACCTGCAGTGGGTCGCCCGTGACGGTCAGCGTGCCAAGTCGCACCTGCTCGGCGCGAACCTCCGCCTCGTGGTCTCGCTCGCAAAGCGCTACACGGGTCGCGGCATGCAGTTCCTGGACCTGATCCAGGAGGGCAACCTGGGCCTCATCCGTGCTGTCGAGAAGTTCGACTACACGAAGGGCTTCAAGTTCTCCACCTACGCCACGTGGTGGATCCGTCAGGCGATCACCCGCGCCATGGCCGACCAGGCGCGCACGATCCGCATCCCGGTCCACATGGTCGAGGTCATCAACAAGCTCGCCCGCGTTCAGCGGCAGATGCTGCAGGATCTCGGTCGCGAACCCACGCCCGAAGAACTCAGCCGCGAGCTGGACATGACCCCCGAAAAGGTCATCGAGGTGCAGAAGTACGGCCGCGAGCCGATCTCGCTGCACACGCCGCTCGGCGAGGACGGCGACAGCGAATTCGGTGACCTCATCGAGGACACCGAGGCAGTCGTCCCCGCGGATGCGGTCGGCTTCACGATGCTGCAGCGCCAGCTGGAGTCCCTCCTCGACTCGCTCAGCGAGCGCGAGGCAGGCGTGATCCGCATGCGCTTCGGCCTCGGCGACGGTCAGCCCAAGACGCTGGACCAGATCGGCGACACGTTCGGCGTGACCCGCGAGCGGATCCGTCAGATCGAGTCCAAGACGATGGCCAAGCTGCGCCATCCCTCGCGTTCGCAGTCGCTGCGGGACTACCTCGAGTGAGTTCGGAAGCCAACGCCGGCAAGGCGCTCGTCGTCGACATCGGCGGCGAGTCCTTCGCGCGCATTCCGCTGCGAACGCGCGTGGTCATGCCCGGCGACGACCTCGACGCGTTCGTCCAGGAGTACGCGGCCTCCGCGCTGCGCCCCGATGACATCCTCTTCGTCACGGAGAAGATCGTCGCGATCACACAGGGCCGGTCCTACCCGATCGACTCGATCCAGCCGCGCAAGCTCGCGTTCTTCCTCTCGAAGTACGTGACGCGCACGCCGTACGGCATCGGACTCGGCATGCCCGAGACGATGGAGATGGCGCTGCGCGAGTGCGGCACGCTGCGGATCCTGTTCGCGGCCGGAGTCTCCGCGATCACGAAGGCGTTCGGACGCAAGGGCGACTTCTACCGCATCGCCGGCGACAAGGCGCGCGCGATCGACGGACCGACCAATGGCACGATCCCGCCGTACAACAAGGCGGTCGTCCTCGGCCCCGAGAAGCCGAACGAGGTCGCTGCGCGGCTCAAGTCGCTGCTCGGTGGCCAGGCCGAAGTCGCCGTCGTCGACATCAACGACCTGGGTGGCAACATCCTCGGGTCGACGATGGACAAGGCCGCCGAGAAGCGCCTCGTCGCGATCCTCAAGGACAACCCGCTCGGCCAGGGACACCAGTCCACGCCGCTCGGCATCATCCGCGCCGCGTAGACGCACCTGACATGACGAAGGGCCCGTGCCGATGGCACGGGCCCTTCGTGGTGCGTGGGGGTGTTAGAAGCCGATCGCTGCGCGGTAGCGGGCCTTGTGGCCGGTGCGGATGCCGGTGACGCTGGGCTTGTTCTCGTACACGCCGGCGCCCCAGTTGCCCTCGACGAGCACGGGGCCGGTGGGGGTCACCACGATGTCCCAGCCGACGTACTGCACCTGCGGCACGACGCGGGCGACGCGGTCGATGAAGGCGCGCACCTCGTCCATCATCGGCAGCTGGAAGTCGGCGATGCGCACACCGGAGTCGGGGTGGTTCTCGTACACGTGACCGTGCGAGTCGTAGCCCGCCCCGATGGCGCGGCCGTCGTCGTCGAGCATCGTGTAGAAGCCGCCGAAGGTCATCTGGTCGCTGACCGCACCACGGCCGAACTTCTGCGCCACCGCGAGGATGTGCGCCTTCTCGCCGTCGAAGAACGCCGTCACGCGGGTCGTGTTCACGGTGCCGGGGCAGACGGCGGCGAGGGCCGCGTGCTGCACGATGACCTCTTCGACCAGCAGCTCTCCGCGGGAGAGGAGGTCGGCGTGGAAGGTGTCCCAATCCGCGACATCGGCCGCGTGGTAGCGGTGCACGCCGGTGCCGGCCTGGCCGACCGGCTCTTTCGTGACGATCGTGCCCAGACGCTCGGCAAAGGCTCGCAGCGCATCGGCGTTGCCGTGCTCGACGATCATCCAGTCGCGGTGCAGGTGCTCGGAGAAGACCTGGTCGAACTCGACCTTGTCCTGGAAGATGTGCCGGTAGTCGGGGTGATCGTACTTCTGCGACAGCTGGTTGGAGACCGGGTGCGTCATGTACGTCGCCCGCTCGGCGCGATTGAGGATCGCGAAGTCGTAGTCGATGTAGTCCTGGAACCCGACGTTGCGGAACCCTGCCTGCCACAGCATGTCGACGAGCACCGCCGGCATCCACTTGTGATGGGAGACGGATGCCTCCTTGGCACGCTCGATGACCGAGCCCACATCGATTCGTCGTGCGCGGCCGGCGAGATAGCGAAGGCGGGGCGCGAGGCCGAGGCCTTTCGGAGGCATGCAGAAGCTCCAGGATCGAGAACGGGGGACCCGGATAGTCTAGATGGGTGACCTCTTCGCTCCCTGTGACCTCCGGCTCCGGCGGTCCGGACCAAGAGCCTCGAGGACTTCGCGCGATCGTGTCGGTCTCGGCGCTGCGAGCCAACGCCGCACTTCTGGATTCGCACGCGCCGGTCGTGCTCTCCCACGACGCGTGGGGCCATGGAGAGGCAGCGGTCGCTGGCGTGCTCCGCGCGAGCGGCCTCACCGTCGCTGAACCTGGATCCAGCTCCGACTCCGACGCCCTGGCGACACTGTACGGCCTGCCCGGCTCCAACGGCGCTCCCGCGCTGCGCCTGGTCGGCACCGTGCTGAGCGTGAAGCCGCTCCTGGCGGGCGAGGGCGTCTCCTACGGCTACACGCACCGTGCCGACACCGACACCCGGGTCGCACTGGTCACGGGCGGCTACGCCCAAGGCATCGTCCGCGCCCTCGGCAACCACGCGGCGGTGGCGATCGCGGGCGCACGCCTACCCATCGTCGGGCGTGTCGCCATGGACGTATGCGTCGTCGACGTCGGCGACGTGCGTGTCGAACGCGGCGACGAAGTGGTGTTCTTCGGCGATCCGGCATCCGACGAGCCGTCGATGGGCGAGTGGGTGCTGGCCACGGGGTTCACGGCTGCGGAGATCGTCACAACCATCGGACAGCGAGCGACGCGGGAGTACACCGAGTGACAGCCGAACTGCACGTCGACCTCGGCACACTGGCGGGCAACATCGCCCACGTGCGCGCCACGGTGGCACCCGCCGAGCTCATGCTCGTGGTCAAGGACGACGCCTACGGACACGGCCTGGCAGCCGTCGTGCGCCGGGCCTGGAGCGAAGGCGTGCGCTGGTTCGGCGCGTTCGATGTGCGCACCGGCTGTGCCGTGCGGGAGGAGCTCGGGCCCGACGCCCGCATCTTCGTCTGGATCGCGGCCTCCGCCGCCGAGGTGGCCGCCGGTGTGGCGGCCGGGCTCGATCTGGGGATCGGGGACGCCGCGCTCCTGGAAGACGCCGCAGCCGCTGCCGCGGCATCCGATGTCCGCGTCCGCGTGCATCTGAAGATCGACACCGGTCTGCACCGCAACGGCGTGCGGCCCGACGAATGGCCCGCGTTCACGGCGCGGGCCGCGGCGCTCGAGACGGACGGCGCGATCGAGGTGATCGGCGTCTGGAGTCACATCGCCGAGGCATCCGACGCCGAAGACGACCTCGCGCGACACGCGTTCGACGATGCCGTCGAGACGGCCCGTCGCGCAGGACTGCGGCCCGTCGTGCGGCACCTGGCCGCGAGCGCGGCCGCGGTCGCCCGCTCCGAGTACCGATACGACATGGTGCGGATCGGGGCGTTCGCGTACGGGATCCGCTCCGCGGGCGGACCGGGGGAGTCCGAACTGGGCGTGCGCCCGATCGCGGCGCTGCGTGCCCCCGTGCTGTCGGTCGAGGAGGACGGCGTGCACGTCGGCGTCGGTGCGCTGCACGGGTTGCCGTCCATGCTCGCGGGGCGGATCCAAGCGGGAACGCCGGCCGGGCCGCGCGCGGTGCGCGCGATCGCGGGTGCGGAGAGCGTGTTGGAGCCGTGGACGGATGCCGCCGCCGGTCAGTCGGTCGCGATCTACGGAGCGAACGACCAGGCGCCGCTCACCGCGACCGACCTCGGCGAGGCGATCGACACGATCGGCGAGGAGATCGCCGTGCGCGTGTCTCCGGAAGTGCTCCGGGTGTATTCCGCCTAGACGGACTCGGTGAGACGCGAAGTCTCGTCGTGCCAGCTGGTGGCGATGCTGCGCAGCTTCTCTTCGTAGCGGCGACCGTGGTGGGCGCAGAACAGCAGCTCGCTGCCGTTCACTTCTGCGGCGATGTACGCCTGCGCACCGCAAGAGTCGCAGCGGTCTGCGGCGGTCAGACGGTACTCGAGGACATCGGCGGGCTCAGCGGCTGTCGTCAACGTGGTCATTTCGGTGCCTCCTCGGTTGTGTAGCGTCCTGGTGCGGGGTCATCACATACAACCATGCGATGCCCGGGAGAATGCCGCGAACCGATCACATTTCGCTCACCGCGTACGTCGACCCGGCACGCCGAGCGAGAACGACCGCGACGTCGGATGCCCCGGATATTCTTGAGGATTGTGACCTCTGAGTATTCCGCCCATCATCTGCAGGTGCTCGAGGGCCTTGAAGCCGTTCGCAAGCGCCCCGGCATGTACATCGGGTCCACTGATTCCCGCGGTCTGATGCACTGCCTGTGGGAGATCATCGACAACTCGGTCGACGAGGCTCTCGGTGGCTTCGGCAGTCGTATCGACATCGTCCTGCACGCCGACGGAAGCGTCGAGGTGCGCGACCGCGCCCGCGGCATCCCGGTCGACATCGAGCCGCGTACGGGGCTGTCCGGGGTCGAGGTCGTCTTCACGAAGCTGCACGCCGGCGGCAAGTTCGGCGGCGGTTCCTACGGCTCGTCGGGCGGTCTGCACGGTGTCGGGGCATCCGTCGTCAATGCGCTGTCCGCGCGCCTCGACGTCGAGGTCGACCGCGGCGGCAAGACGTGGGCGATGTCGTTCCACCGCGGTGAGCCCGGCAACTTCTCCGGCCCCACGCCCGACGCGACGTTCACCCCGTTCGAGAAGAGCTCCGAGCTGCGGGTCGCCGGCAAGGCGGCGAAGGGCGTCACGGGCACGCGCATCCGGTACTGGGCCGATCCGCAGATCTTCACCAAGGACGCGCACTTCCACCTCGACGAGCTGGAGCAGCGCGCGCGCCAGACGGCGTTCCTCGTGCCCGGTCTCGAGATCGTCATCCGCGACGAGCGGCGCATCGGCGCCGGCGAGGACGCCGTCGAGACCAGCTATCGCTTCGACGGCGGCATCTCCGAATTCGCCGACTTCCTGGCTCCGGATGCCGCGATCACCGACACCTGGCGCCTGACCGGCACCGGGACCTTCACCGAGACCGTGCCCGTGCTGCAGCCCACCGGCGCGATGATCCCGACCGAAGTCGAGCGCGAGTGCGTCGTCGACGTCGCGGTGCGATGGGGGACCGGCTACGACACGGTGATGCGCTCGTTCGTCAACATCATCTCGACGCCGAAGGGCGGCACCCACCAGCAGGGCTTCGAGGCCGGGCTGATCAAGGTGATCCGTGCGCAGGTCGATCAGAACGCCCGCCGTCTGAAGGTAGGCAACGACAAGCTCGAGAAGGACGACATGCTCGCCGGACTCACGGTCGTGCTGACCGTGCGTCTGCCCGAGCCCCAGTTCGAGGGCCAGACGAAGGAGGTCCTCGGCACGCCGGCGGTCCGCCAGATCGTGTCGAACATCGTCAGCCGCGAGCTGGCCGCACGCTTCACCTCGGCCAAGCGCGACGACAAGGCGCAGACCTCGCTGCTGCTGGACAAGGTCGTCTCCGAGATGAAGGCGCGTATCTCCGCGCGCACGCACAAAGAGACGCAGCGCCGCAAGAACGCGCTGGAATCCTCGTCCTTGCCGGCGAAGCTCGTCGACTGCCGCTCCAGCGATGTGGCCGACTCCGAACTGTTCATCGTCGAGGGCGACTCGGCGCTGGGCACGGCGCGCGCCGCCCGCAGCAGCGAGTACCAGGCGCTGCTGCCGATCCGCGGCAAGATCCTCAACGTCCAGAAGGCGTCGATCAGCGACATGCTGGGCAATGCCGAATGCGCCTCGATCATCCAGGTGATCGGAGCCGGCTCGGGCCGCTCGTTCGACCTCAGCGCGGCCCGCTACGGCAAGGTGATCCTGATGAGTGACGCCGATGTCGACGGCGCGCACATCCGCACCCTGCTGCTGACGCTGTTCTTCCGCTACATGCGCCCGCTCATCGAAGAGGGTCGGGTCTACGCGGCGGTACCGCCGCTGCACCGTGTCATCGTGATGAACCCGGGTTCCAAGCCCAACGAGACGATCTACACGTACTCCGAGCCCGAGCTGCACGCTCTGCTGGCCAAGCTGACCAAGTCGGGCAAGCGCTGGCATGAGCCGATCCAGCGGTACAAGGGTCTCGGCGAGATGGACGCCGATCAGCTCGCGACCACGACGATGGACCGCGCCGGACGCACACTGCGTCGCGTCCGCGTGTCGGATGCCGAGCAGGCGATGTCGGTCTTCGAGCTCCTCATGGGCAGCGACGTCGCGCCGCGCAAGGAGTTCATCGTGGAGTCCTCCGCAGGCTTCTCCCGCGAGCGCATCGACGCGTAACCCGCCGCCGCACAGACGAAAGCCGGATCACCGCGGAGAACCGCAGCGATCCGGCTTTCGTCGATGCGAGCTATTGGACCGCGGTGCCGATCGCGCCGATGACGCCGTCCAGCGGCTGGCCCGAGGCATCCCGCTTCGCGCCCACTTCAGGCAGATCGCGCACGGCGCCGTCCGGTCCGACGGCGCGCACGGGCGACTCACCGGCCCAGGCCAGCGTGATGGTGTCTTCGCCCTTCAGGAAGCGCTGGGCGCGCACCCCGCCGGTGGCCCGGCCCTTGGGCGGGAACTCCTCGAGCACCGAGACCTTGCCGGTTCCGGCATCCGCTCCCGGAAGCGCCTGCGATGTGCCCGCGATCGTGACGACGACGGGATCGGATGCCTCGGGGCCGACGACGCCGAAGAACACGACGCTCTCGCCCGCAGTGATGCGGACTCCGGCCATGCCGCCGGCAGACCGGCCCTGCGGGCGTACGGACGAGGCATCGAACCGCAGCAGCTGCGCGTCCGAGGTCACGAAGATCAGCTCCGCGTCATCCGGCGCGACGGCGGCGCCGACCACGCGGTCGCCCGGCTTCAGCGCGATGATCTCGATGTCGTGCTTCGGACCGATCTCGCTCGCGGCGAGGCGCTTGACGACGCCCTGGAGCGTGCCGAAGGCCACGGGCGGGTTCTCGGCGAGCGGCACGAGCGCGATGGCGTGCTCGCCGCTCGCGAGCCCGAGGTACTGGTCGGCGCGGGTGCCCGCGGCCGGCTGCACCGAGTTGCCCGGGACAGACGGCAGGTCGACGGGGGAGAAGCGCACGAGGCGCCCGGCGGAGGTCACCGCACCCAGGTCGCCGCGCGTGGTGGTGTCCACGGCGGAGCGGATCGCGTCGTGCTTGGAGCGACGGGCCGGCGTCACGATCCCGCCGCCGGGGACGTCGGCCGCCATCTCGGCGCGCACCATGCGACCGGTGGCCGACAGGTATACGCGGCAGGGCGCGTCCGCGATCTGGAGGTCGGCTGCCGCTGCCGCGCGCGAGCTGCGCGCTGCGACGGGGCCACCGTTGAGCAGGAGGGTGCGGCGGGGCGTCCCGTAGGTCTCGGCCGCGGCATCCAGCTCGCGTGCGACGAGCGCGCGCAGCAGGATCTCGCTGCCGAGGAGCTCTTCGAGCTGTGCGATCTCGGCCAGCAACGCGTCGCGTTCGGTCTCGAGCTCGATGCGCGAGAACCGCGTCAGTCGACGCAGGCGCAGTTCGAGGATGTACTCGGCCTGCACCTGGGAGAGGTCGAAGACACTGATCAGGCGGGTGCGGGCCTGTTCGCTGTCGTCCGAGGAGCGGATGACCTGGATGACCTCGTCGATGTCGAGGATCGCGACCAGGAGTCCCTCGACGAGGTGCAGGCGTTCGCGGCGGCGGTCGAGGCGGTACTGGCTGCGTCGAGTCACCACGCGGATCCGGTGGTCGACGTAGACGCGCAGCAGTTCGCGCAGACCCAGGGTCTGGGGCTGCCCGCCGACCAGGGCGACGTTGTTGATGCTGAACGAGTCCTCGAGCGGGGTCAGCCTGTAGAGCTGTTCGAGCACGGCGTTGGGATCGAAGCCGGTCTTGATCCCGATCACGAGACGGAGACCGTGGTGGCGATCGGACAGATCCGTGACGTCCGCGATGCCGGTCAGCTTCTTGGAGTTGACCGCATCCTTGATCTTCTCGATGATCCGCTCGGGACCGACGAGGTACGGGAGCTCGGTGACGACCAGGCCGGTGCGACGCGGTCCGAGCGGTTCGATCGAGACCTTGGCGCGCGTCTTGAAGCTGCCGCGACCGACCGTGTAGGCATCTTTGATCCCGTCGAGGCCGACGATGATGCCGCCCGACGGCAGGTCGGGGCCGGGCACGAACTCCATCAGCTCTTCGACGGTCGCGTCCGGGTTGTCCAGGAGATGGATGGCGGCGCCGACGACCTCGATGAGGTTGTGCGGCGCCATGTTGGTCGCCATACCGACGGCGATGCCGGTCGCGCCGTTGACGAGCAGATTGGGGAACGCCGCAGGCAGGACCTCGGGCTGCTGGAATTGCCCGTCGTAGTTCGGGATGAAGTCGACGACGTCTTCGTCCAGGTCCGCGGTGAGCGCGAGCGCGGCAGGAGCGAGACGGGCCTCGGTGTACCGCGAGGCGGCGGGACCGTCATCCAAGGATCCGAAGTTGCCGTGTCCGTCGACGAGCGGCACGCGCAGCGAGAACGCCTGCGCGAGACGCACCAGCGCGTCGTAGATCGGCGCGTCGCCGTGCGGGTGGAGCTTTCCCATGACCTCGCCCACGACGCGGGCGCTCTTGACATGTCCGCGTTCGGGACGCAGCCCCATCTCTGCCATCTGGTACAGGATGCGGCGCTGCACCGGCTTGAGTCCGTCCCGGGCATCCGGAAGGGCGCGGGAGTAGATCACCGAGTACGCGTACTCGAGGAAGGACCCCTGCATCTCGGTCGAGACATCGACGTCTTCGATGCGCTCCGGAGCTCGATCCTGGGCGGGGGACGGGGGCGGTGTTGCGGGCATGTGGTTTCCGGGCCTCGGGTGAACGGTCGTACTGCACAGAGGGCCCGTCCCGCCGGTGTGCGAGACTGGCCCCGATGTCCCTCAGCCTACCCGCGGACCACCCACACGCCCGGAGCCTCACCGGTGTGCTCCCGCAGCTCCTGTCCTCCCTGCGGGGCGAATCCGACTGGTTCGCCCCGGCATCCAGCGCCATCGTCTTCGTCGTCGACGGCCTCGGTGCGCGCAATCTCGCGGTTCGCGCGGGTCATGCGCGATTCCTCGCCGCGGCCATGACGAAGAAGGACGTCGCCCGTACGGTGTTCCCGTCCACGACGGCGGCCGCGCTGACGAGTCTGCTGACCGGCACCTGGCCGGGGGAGCACGGCATCGTCGGCTACCGGGTGCGGGTGCCGGGCACGGACTCGGTTCCGAACCAGCTCAAGGGCTGGGAGACCGACCGTCTCTCGCCGACCACCTGGCAGCGTGCGCAGCCGCTGTTCGAACGCGAGTCCGATGCGGGGCGCCCGACGTTCGTCGTCTCGCGTGCCGAGTACGTCGGGTCGGGGTTCACCGAAGCCACCCTCCGCGGTGCACAGTTCGCGACCGCGGACGATGTGGGCGATCGCGCGCGGATCGCCGCGGACCTCGCGAACAGCAACCCGGGCAGTCTCGTGTACCTGTACGTGCCCGACCTGGACGGCCTCGGTCACAAGCTGGGCTGGGAGTCGGATGCGTGGGCGGCGGGCCTGGAGCGGGTCGACAGCGCCGCACGGACCCTGTCTACGGCCCTCGCACCGGGCGTCGGCGCGATCGTGACCGCCGATCACGGCATGGTCGATGTCCCCCGGCACCGGCACCTGCTGCTGTCGGAGGGATCGGAGCTGCTCGACGGCGTGCGCCTCATCGGCGGCGAACCGCGGATGCTGCATCTTTACGCCGAGGACGGCGCCGCCGAGCGGGTCGCCGAGGTGTGGCGCGCGTCGGAATCGTCACGTTCCTGGGTCATCACGCGCGATGAGGCGATCGCCGCCGGCCTGTTCGGCCCGGTCGTGGACATCGCCGTGCGCGATCGCATCGGAAACGTCCTGGTCGCGCCGCGTGCCGCCGTCGCGTACTACGACGACCGCCTGTTCGACAAGGCCGCCCAGAAGATGATCGGACAGCACGGCTCGCTCACCGACGAGGAGCGGACCGTTCCGCTCGTGCGCCTGGGAGCGTTCGCCTGAGAGCGGTCTAGTTCTCGTCCGTGCGGGCGCCGAACACGATCTCGTCCCACGACGGCATCGACGTGCGGCCCTTGCGCCGGCCCGCCGCCTCATTGGCGGCCGCTGTGCGCTCGATCTCGCTCTGCGCGGGTGCCTCGGGCTCGGTGTTCTCGCGCGGAGATTCGACGTAGCCCGGCTCGAGCGCGTCGAACAGTGCCACGGGTGACTGCGAACGCGCGGAGGGTGCGCTGGTCGTCGTCTCGATGCCCGGGAGCGGCTCGCGCTGGCCACGACGGCGCCGCAGCGCCTCGAGCAGGTCTGCGGTCTCTGCCGAGGTCACCGTCGTGTCGGGAGCACGCTTGATGGCCGCCTGCTGCACCGCGCGGGTGACGGGGGACGGCACGTCCGGAGTCTCCATGTCGGCTTCCGGGTCCGGCATACGTCGCGGTCCGAATGCGGCGCTGTCGAAACGTGACTCGTCCTTCGCGAGCGGCACCTCGAGGGCGCGCAGCCGGGGGATCAGCCCTTCCGGCAGCGATCCCTGACGCGAGAGCTGAATGGCGTCGGCGTTCTGGGGCGACAGCGTCGTGCGGCGCGGGTCGAAGCCCCAGCGCGCGTCGTGGTCGACCTCGTTCGCGGTGAACTCGAGCTTGACGACCCACCCGGTGGGCTCTTTCCAGCTCGTCCAGCGCTCACCGCTGGCACCGGCCTCGGCCAGCTTCGCGCGGACGGCCGCGCCGAAGGTCGGCAGGGCGTCCGGCTCGAGCTCCGCACCCAGCAGGACGGGGACGGACAGTGCCTGGCCGACGATGTGCTCGCGCTCGGCGATCACCGGCCCCTCGAAGCGAACGATGTCCTCGATGCGGGCATCGAGGAGCTTGGCGGTCT
Source organism: Microbacterium sp. Root61 (assembly GCF_001427525.1). Lineage (NCBI taxonomy): Bacteria > Bacillati > Actinomycetota > Actinomycetes > Micrococcales > Microbacteriaceae > Microbacterium > Microbacterium sp. Root61. The sequence goes on from NZ_LMGU01000001.1 coordinate 512,070, forward strand.
CCTCGGTCGAGAGCCCGGCGCGGATGTGCGCCTGGATCTCGCGGGGGCTGGGTCGACGGTGCGGGGCATCGCCTTCGTGCTCGCGACGTGCTCGGCGGAGCTCGCCGCGCAGCACGTCATCGATGGCGAGCGAAAATCGTTCGCCCGACTCGGTCGCGAGGACGAGCGCGTCGTCCTCGGTTCCGATGACTTTGAGCTGTTCCATGCGAAACGCCTCTCCGATCCGGCGGTGTGCTGGCCATGTTGTCACAGTGCGGCGCCGCGGCCGGGAATATCGCGGGCGTGCCGCGAGTTTCACGCTCGTGCCGGCCCCGGAATTCACTCGCGGTGAAAGTTGCATTTGCGAAAAGGCGTGGGGTCGTGCAAACTATGGCCGCCCGCAGGGGCAACGAACACAAGATTCTGGGAAGTAGAGACGCTAACGCATGGCCACGGATTACGACGCCCCCCGCAAGACCGAGGACGACAGTGAGTCGATTGAGGCCCTCAAGGAGCGTGTTCCCGACAAACTCTCAGGTTCGGTCGACGTCGAAGACGCCGACAACCCGTCCGGCTTCGAGCTGCCCGGCGCGGACCTGTCCGACCTCGAACTCGATGTCGTCGTCCTGCCCGCGCAGGAAGACGAATTCACGTGTGCGAACTGCTTCCTCGTGAAGCACCGTTCGCAGCTCGATCACGAAGGCTCCGACGGCCCGATCTGCACGGAGTGTGCAGCGTAGGACTGCTCGCGACGGATGGCCGCGACCAATCGGTCCGGCGTCCGCGAGGAGATGACCCAGGACGGCGTCGGATCGTCCGGGTCGGTGATCTGAATCACCGCGATACCGTCGATGCCCCCGCGCAGCATGTGCCACGAGCGGGGGTGGAGACCAGGACCGCGCGCCATCCGCGCGTCCTCACCGGTGTGCGTCTGAGCGTCACCGAGCCAGCGCACCTCGATGCGCGCGCGACCGACGCGCAGCCAGCCGTCGCGCACTTCGACGATGGGCGAACCCGCCACCATGAGCGCGACGATCGCGACGCCGACGACCGCGCCGATCACCAGCGCCAGGGTGGTGTCGATGCGCACGAACACGAGCGCGACCATCGGCGCCGCCACTGCGGCACTGATCATCAGCCAGAGCGACGGGCTCAGGCGTTCGCGGTACGTGACGCGCGATTCTCGTCGGATACTCCGCATTGCCATCTGCACTACCCTCATTGCGTGACCGAAACCGTGGATGTCCTCATTATCGCCCCCCAGGTTCCGGCCTACGCGCACCCCGGTGACGCGGGGGCGGACCTCGTCTCGGCCGAAGCGCTCCGCCTCGAACCCGGACAGCGCGCGTTGGTGGGAACCGGAGTGCGCATCGCGCTGCCCGACGGCTACGTCGCCTTCGTGGTTCCCCGCAGCGGTCTGGCCACCAAGCACGGCATCACGATCGTCAACTCGCCCGGCACAGTGGACGCGGGCTATCGCGGCGAGCTCAAGGTCACGCTGCTGAACACCGACACCACCGAGGCCTACGACATCGCGGTCGGCGATCGCATCGCCCAGCTCATCGTGATGCCGGTCTCGCGTGCACAGTTCATCCCGGTCGAGGAACTCCCGGAGAGTCTCCGCGGAGCGGGGGGCTTCGGCTCCACCGGGTACACCACCGATCGAGGAGTTCAAGCATGACCGACGCAACAACCCCCGACGAATCGGGCGCCGAGAGCGCGCCCGCACCGACGTCGCTCAACCGCGCCGCCGACGGACCGTTCGACGAGTCCGAGGCCAACCCGGTCCGCCCGTACATCGACCTCGGCGGCATCAAGATCCTCCCGCGCGAGGGGCTGAATCTCCGCCTCGAGGTCGAGGAGCAGACCAAGCGCATCGTCGCGGTGGGTCTCGACTACGCCGACTCCACGTTGCAGGTCCAGCCGTTCGCGGCGCCGCGAACGAGCGGACTGTGGGAGGAGACGCGCGAGCAGATCCGCGCCCAGATCCGCCAGCAGGGCGGCCGTGTCGAGGAGCGCGAAGGTCCGCTCGGACCGGAGCTGCTCGCCGAGGTACCCGTCATCGCCGGAGCGGACGGCGTCGCAGGCAAGCGCCTTGCCCGCTTCATCGGCGTCGACGGACCGCGCTGGTTCCTGCGCGGTGTGATCGGCGGCGCGGCGGCCAGCGACGTGGATGCCGCAGCCAAGGTCGAGGATCTCTTCCGCTCGATCGTGGTCGTGCGCGGCGGCACCCCGATGCCTCCCCGCGACCTGATCCCGCTGCGCATGCCGGCGACCCCGGGCGTGGCGTGAGCGATCCCGACACCCGCGATCCGGACGACCGCGCCGCCGGCAGTGGCGACGCGCCCGGCCTGACGCCGCCGGCACCCGAGGCATCCGCATCCGAGCTCCTCGGAGCCGCCCTCGGCGGTGCCGCCCGGCGCGCCGGACTCGACCCCTCCGAGGGCAAGTCCACCGGGCATGTGGTGTGGAAGGCGATGGGCGGCTGGCGCGGCATGCTCGAATCCGTCCTGCCCGGCCTGATCTTCATCGTCGTCTACACGGTCACCATCGATCCGGCGACCGGCGACGGAAACCTCTGGCTGTCGCTGGGGCTCTCGCTCGGGATCGCCGCGGTGTTCACCGTGGTGCGCCTGATCATGCGCCAGCCGGTCACGGCGGCGCTGAGCGGCCTGATCGCGGCGGGCGTCGCTGCAGGGTTCGCCGTGTTCACCGGCGAGGCGAGCAACAACTTCATCCCCGGGTTCGTCACCAACGTCATCTACGGCTCCGCGTTCCTGATCTCGGCGCTCATCGGGTGGTCGCTGATCGGCCTCGCTGTCGGGTTCCTGATGAACGAGGGCACCGCGTGGCGGCAGGACAAGCGCAAGAAGCGCGTGTTCTTCTGGCTCGCCATCGCCTGGGCGGGATTGTTCGCCGCGCGCCTGATCGTGCAGCTGCCGCTGTATTTCGCGGACAACGTCACCGCGCTCGGCACGTTGAAGCTCATCATGGGCCTGCCGCTGTTCGCGCCGCTCGTGGCAGTGACATGGCTCGCCGTGCGCGCGCTCTACCCGCCGACCCCAAAGTGATACATTTATCTTGACATCAAGATAAATTTCTCTCCCTTCGTGGTTAGGTGAACCTCACTAGCCGCCGCCGCAGATGGGGAGAAAGATAGGGATGCCGGGCCACACGCCCGTCCCCGCCGCCGACGAAGGAGACACACGTGTCCACGGTTGACAGCTTCGGTGCGAAGAGCACCCTGACGGTCGGCAGCACCGACTACGAGATCTTCCGGATCGAGACGGTCCCGGGCTACGAGAAGCTCCCGTTCAGCCTCAAGGTGCTGCTGGAGAACCTCCTTCGCACCGAGGACGGCGCGAACGTCACGAAGAAGCAGATCGAAGCACTCGGATCGTGGGATGCCGCGGCCGAGCCCGACACCGAGATCCAGTTCACGCCCGCTCGCGTCGTGATGCAGGACTTCACCGGTGTGCCCTGCATCGTCGACCTCGCCACCATGCGCGAGGCGGTCGAAGCCCTCGGGGGAGACCCCAAGAAGATCAACCCGCTCTCGCCCGCCGAGATGGTCATCGACCACTCCGTCATCGCCGACCTGTTCGGCAGCGAGAACGCCCTCGAGCGCAACGTCGAGATCGAGTACGAGCGCAACGGCGAGCGGTACCAGTTCCTGCGCTGGGGCCAGACGGCCTTCGACGACTTCAAGGTCGTCCCGCCGGGAACCGGCATCGTGCACCAGGTCAACATCGAGCACCTGGCGAAGGTCATCTACGACCGCAACGTCAACGGCGTGCTGCGCGCCTACCCCGACACGTGTGTCGGCACCGACTCGCACACGACCATGGTCAACGGCCTGGGCGTGCTCGGCTGGGGCGTCGGCGGCATCGAGGCCGAGGCCGCGATGCTCGGCCAGCCCGTGTCGATGCTCATCCCGCGCGTCGTCGGCTTCAAGCTGACCGGCGAGATCCCGGCCGGCGTGACCGCGACCGACGTCGTGCTGACGATCACCGAGCTGCTGCGCCAGCACGGCGTCGTCGGCAAGTTCGTCGAGTTCTACGGTGCCGGCGTCGGCTCGGTGCCGCTCGCGAACCGCGCCACGATCGGCAACATGAGCCCGGAGTTCGGCTCCACTGCCGCGATGTTCCCGATCGACGACGTCACGATCGACTACCTCCGGCTCACTGGGCGTCCGGAAGAGACCGTCGCCCTCGTCGAGGCCTACGCCAAGGCTCAGGGGCTATGGCACGACGCCGACAGCGAGCCCACGTTCAGCGAGTACATGGAGCTCGACCTGTCCACGGTCGTGCCCTCGATCGCCGGACCGAAGCGCCCGCAGGACCGCATCCTCCTCTCGGAGGCGAAGCAGCAGTTCGGCCAGGACATCCTGAACTACGCCTCGGCTACCACGAGCGACGACATCGTCGACCTCGAGTCGAAGCACTCGTTCCCGGCCTCCGACCCCGGTCAGGTTCCGGGGGATGAGAAGGCGACCACGCGTCCGGTGCACATCAACTCGGGCAACCACGCGGCCTGGTCCAAGCCGGTCCAGGTGACCACGCCGGACGGCGAGGTCTACATGCTGGACAACGGCGCAGTCACGCTCGCGGCGATCACGTCCTGCACCAACACGTCCAACCCGTCGGTCATGATCGCGGCGGGCCTGCTCGCCAAGAAGGCCGTCGACAAGGGCCTGAAGCGCAAGCCATGGGTCAAGACGACGCTCGGCCCCGGCTCGAAGGTCGTCACCGACTACTACGAGAAGTCCGGCCTGGACAAGGCTCTCGAGGGCCTCGACTTCTTCACCGTCGGCTACGGCTGCACCATCTGCATCGGCAACTCGGGTCCGCTCATCGAAGAGGTGTCCGCCGCCGTAAACGACCACGACCTGGCCGTGACCGCAGTGCTCTCGGGCAACCGCAACTTCGAGGGCCGCATCAGCCCCGACGTGAAGATGAACTACCTCGCGTCGCCGCCGCTCGTGGTCGCGTACGCCCTCGCCGGGTCGATGAACTTCGACTTCGAGACCGACGCCCTCGGCAAGGACCTCGATGGCAACGACGTGTTCCTCCAGGACATCTGGCCCTCGCCGGAAGAGGTCCAGGACGTCATCGACCACTCGATCTCGCGCGAGCAGTTCATCAAGCAGTACGCCACCGTGTTCGACGGTGACGAGCGCTGGACGAGCCTGCCGACCCCGACCGGTCCGGTCTTCGAATGGGATGCCGACTCGACGTACGTCCGCAAGGCGCCGTACTTCGACGGCATGTCGATGGATCTCACTCCTGTCACGGACATCACCGGTGCACGCGTCATGGCGACGCTGGGCGATTCGGTCACCACCGACCACATCAGCCCGGCCGGCAACATCAAGGCGGGCACCCCCGCCGCGCAGTACCTGATGGACCACGGCGTCAGGCAGAAGGACTTCAATTCCTACGGCTCGCGCCGTGGAAACCACGAGGTCATGATCCGCGGCACGTTCGCGAACATCCGCCTGAAGAACGTGCTGGTGTCGGCGGTCAACGACGGCGCTGTCGTCGAGGGCGGCTACACCCGCGACTTCACGAAGGAGGGCGGCCCGCAGTCGTTCATCTTCGACGCGTGCGAGAACTACCAGGCACAGGGCACCCCGCTCGTCGTCTTCGGCGGCAAGGAGTACGGCTCCGGCTCGTCGCGCGACTGGGCGGCCAAGGGCACGAGCCTGCTGGGCGTCAAGGCTGTCATCACCGAGAGCTTCGAGCGGATCCACCGCTCGAACCTCATCGGCATGGGCGTCGTGCCGCTGCAGTTCCCCGCCGGTCAGAGCTGGGAGTCGCTCGGCCTCGACGGCACCGAGATCGTCTCGATCACGGGCCTGGAGCAGCTGAACGAGGGCGTCACGCCCAAGACGGTCAAGGTCACGGCCACCCCGAGCGAGTTCTCCGCACCGGGCAAGGAAACGGTCGAGTTCGACGCGGTCGTCCGCATCGACACGCCCGGTGAGGCCGACTACTACCGCAACGGTGGCATCCTGCAGTACGTGCTGCGTTCGCTCGTCTGAGTGACCGAATGGCCCCGGATGCCTGCATCCGGGGCCATTCGCATGTCTGCGGACAGAGAATCACAGCCTGACCGTCGAGGCGACGTGCAGGCTCGGTGGATAGAATCGGAACACGACCGGGAAGGGAGCGCGGATGACCCGGCTGACGTCGATCACAGGTCCTCGCGACCTCGATTCGCTCACCGTCGACGAGCTCCAGGAGCTGGCGGGAGAGATCCGCGAGTTCCTCATCGAGAACGTGGCGCGCACGGGGGGACACCTCGGGCCGAACCTCGGCGTGGTCGAGCTGACGCTCGCCATGCACCGCGTCTTCGACTCGCCGAACGACCCGTTCATCTTCGACACGGGCCACCAGTCGTACGTCCACAAGCTGCTCACCGGCCGCCAGGACTTCTCCGAACTGCGTTCCCGCGGGGGCCTCGCGGGCTATCCGCAGCGTTCCGAGAGCGCCCATGACGTCGTCGAGTCCTCGCACGCCTCCAGCTCGCTGAGCTGGGCCGATGGCGTGTCAAGGGCCCTGACCCGCACGGGCCGCAAGGATCGCCATGTCGTCGCCGTGGTCGGCGATGGCGCCCTCACCGGCGGCATGACCTGGGAAGCCCTGAACAACATCTCGGACGACAACGATCGCAACCTGGTGATCATCGTCAACGACAACGGCCGCTCGTACGCGCCGACGATCGGCGGGATGGCGCGCTACCTCAACCGGGTGCGCACCGCCGAGACGTACCGCAACCTGCACCGCGGCTCCGAGGGCCTCTCGCGCAAGCTGGGGCCGGCGGCGCGCGCGATGTATCGCGGTCTGCGCGGCGGCACGCACGGGTTCCTGTCGCGGTTCACGAACAACGCGGCGCTGTACTCGAACCTCGACATCAAGTACCTCGGCCCGATCGACGGCCACGATCTGCCCACCCTGATCGAGACTCTCGAGCTCGCCAAGGAGTACGGCGCGCCCGTCATCGTGCACACGATCACGGAGAAGGGTCGTGGCTATCAGCCCGCCCTCGACGACGAGGCCGACCAGTTCCACGCGGTGGGTCACATCGACCCCGTCACGGGAGAGGCGATCGGCGGCTCGAGCAGCACCGGCTGGACCGACGTGTTCGCGTCCGAGCTGCGCGCGATCGGCGAGGAGCGCGAGGATATCGTCGCGATCACCGCCGCGATGCTCCGCCCCACCGGACTGCTTCCGTTCGCCCAGCAGTTCCCCGATCGCGTCTACGACGTCGGCATCGCCGAGCAGCACGCCGTCGCCTCCGCCGCGGGCCTCGCCTTCGGTGGGCTTCATCCCGTCGTCGCGATGTACGCGACGTTCATGAACCGGGCGTTCGACCAGGTCCTCATGGATGTCGCGCTGCACGATGCCGGCGTCACGTTCGTGCTGGATCGCGCGGGCGTCACCGGGCCCGACGGCCCCAGTCATCACGGCATCTGGGACCTCGCGATGCTGCAGCTCGTGCCGCACATCCGCATTGCGGTCCCGCGCGACGCTGAGCGCCTCCAGGAAGAGCTGCGTGAGGCTGTCGCGGTCGATGACGCGCCCACCGTCATCCGCTTCCCCAAGGGCGGTGTGAGCGCGCCGCTGCCCGCCATCGAACGACTGACCGACGGCGTGGACGTGCTCGTCCGCGACGGTGCCGAGGATGTTCTCATCGTCGGCATCGGGCCGTTCGCCCACCTCGCCGTCGAGGTGGCCACACGTCTGCGCGCGCAGGGCATCGGTGCCACCGTCGTCGACCCCCGGTGGGTCATCCCGGTGCAGCCGTCGATCATCGAGCTCGCGGCATCCCATCGGCTGGTCATCACTCTGGAGGACGGCATCCGCGTCGGCGGTATCGGCACGCGCGTGCGGCAGGTACTGCGCGAAGCCGGCGTCGACACCGCGGTGGATGAGCTGGGCGTGCCCGATGAGTTCATCGCGCACGCGACGCGCGAGCAGATCCTGGATGACGCGGGCCTGACCGCGGCCAAGATCGCGCACGACGTCGTGGCCCAGGTGCTCGGCACCCGTATCCCGGTGGCGCGCCCCGCGACGAGCGAGATCACCCTCCCGGAGTTCTCCCACCGCCACGAGGCGTAGGACTCGCTACAGGGAGTCCTCGTACGCGGCGTCCGGGTCGATTCGACGTGGCTTGGCAGGCGGCGGAGGCGGCGGATTTTCGGTGCGGCGGATCCGTCGCAGGTTACGCCACCACCCGAGCGGGACGGCGACCACCGCGGGCATGGCGATGATGAGCCCCAGGAAGCTCGCGGGGGCGAGGAAAGTGCCCCATGCCGTGGCAGAGAGCAGCAGGAATGCGGTGGTTGCCACCACTGTGCCGAGCACGGTGTAGGCGAGCAGGTGGATGCCGATCAGTGGCTCGCGCTGCAGTCCCCGCCCGATCAGCCATGCCAGCGGCAGTCCGATCAGCATGACCACGAAGGAGATGCAGCCACCGAAGAAGCCTGCCATGAACAGCACGAGTGGCAAGGCGAGCAGACTCTGGGGGAACGTGGTGCGATCGAACGCCGTGAAGCTCGCGACGATCATGGTGACCGTGAGTGCCACCAGCAGGAGGATGACGTAGGTCACCCAGACGCACAAACCCCCAGCGGTGAGCTCGTCCCTGGTGAACGCCATCGGCTCGTCTTCGGTCCGGGGCGACACGGTCGCCTCGCTCGCTTCCAGTGTGCTCATGCTCTCACCTCCGCGACCAGGTCGAGCAGGCCGCGCAAGGGGCCGCGCAGCAGAGGAAGGCGCGTGAGCGGCAATGACAGCCGCAGGAGGGCGAGCCCACGATCGAGCAGGCTGTACGTGCGGGCCTGACCGGGAGACTTGTCGTAGACCCAGAACAGCGCGAGCAGCAGGTGTCCGAGGAAGAGCGCTCCGGGCAGGCGCTCCTCGAACTCATCGGGCAGCCCGTTCTTCGCGCCGGTGACAGCCTCGGTGAACAGGCCTTCGACGATGCTGCGGGCTGCGGTGGAGTCCTCCGAGAGCGGGTTGATCGGGGAGCGGGGCGACACGGCCGCGGACAGGAATCCCGGTGCGAACTCGTGGAACGGCGCGAGGCCGTCGATGCCGGTGCGGTAGACGATGCGCAGGCGTTCGATGAGATCGCTTTCGCCTGCCAGGAGAGGTTCGGCAGCTGCCCGGTGCGCCTGCTGCACATCGAGGTACAGCTCCTGGACCAAGTGGTTCTTGGTGGGGAAGTGGTAGTGGGTCGTCCCGACCGACACGCCCGCTTCCTCGGCGATCAGTCGGATCGTCGTTTCCTCGTAGCCGCGCTCACGGAACGAACGGACGGCGATGGCGCTGAGCAGCGCCCGGGTCCGCTCGCTCTTCGACGATGGTTTCGCATCGGAACTGAACATGTTCAGAAGATACCACGGGGGCGGTGAACGAAGAGGGGCGGATGCCGCAGCATCCGCCCCTCTCATGTGCTCCGCGCTCAGCGCGAGGCGACACCCAGGATCTTGGGGTGATGGAACGTGTCGTTGAAGACCCGCTCGGACGCGCCCTCGCGGTCGAGGTAGGGGGAGGCCCCACCGTCGATGAAGGGCCAGCCGGCGCCGAGGATCAGGCAGAGGTCGATGTCCTCGACCTCGGGGACCACGCCCTCGTCGAGCATGATCTTGATCTCCTGCGCGAGTCCGTCCTGCACGCGCTGCAGGATGGTGGCTTCGCTCGCCGGGGTGCTGCCCGCGACGAGGACCTTCTGTGCCGCCTTGGTCCAGCCGGTGACCTTGCCGTGCTTGTCCTTCTCGACGACCTCCGGCAGCTCGGCGAGCTGGTGGAAGTTCTCCGATGCGAAGAACCGCTCGGGGAACGCGTGCGCCATCGTGTCCTGCACGTGCGCGGCGACCTTCCAGCCGACCAGGTCGATGAGCTGGAACGGCGTCATCGGCAGGCCGAGGGGTGCGAACGCCTTCTCCACGGTCAGCAGCGGGGTGCCCTCGTAGACGGCACGCGCCGCTTCGCCCATGACCTTGGCCAGCAGGCGGTTCACGACGAAGCCGGGCGCATCCGCGGTCAGGACCGCGTTCTTGCCCAGGCCCTTGGCCACCACGAACGCCGTCGACAGCGCAGCCTCGTTCGTCTGCGGGGTCTTCACGATCTCGATCAGCGGCATGACCGCGACCGGGTTGAAGAAGTGGAAGCCGACCAGACGCTCGGGGTGAGCCAGGTGGGCGCCGATCTCCTCGACCGACAGCGACGAGGTGTTCGTCGCGAGGATCGCGTCCTCGGCGATGATCGGCTCGATCTCCGCGAAGACCTGCTGCTTGACGCCGACCTCTTCGAACACGGCCTCGATGACGAAGTCGCAGTCCGCGTACTCGGACTTGTCGGTCGTGCCGTGCACGAGCGCGCGGAGCTTGTTGGCCTGGTCGCCGTCCAGGCGGCCCTTGGCCTCGAGCTTGCCGATCTCGTCGCGGATGTACGCGAGGCCCTTGTCCACGCGCGCCTGGTCGAGGTCGGTGATGAGCACGGGCACCTGCAGGCGACGCACGAACAGCAGCGCGAACTGGCTGGCCATCAGGCCCGCACCGATGATGCCGACCTTCGTCACGCGCTTGGCCAGTGCCTTGTCGGGTGCGCCGACCGGGCGCTTCGCGCGCTTCTGCACGAGATCGAACGCGTACATGGATGCCGCGAACTGGTCGCCGACCACGAGCTCGGACAGCGCTTCGTCCTCACGGGCGAAACCGTCGGCCTTGGTGCCGCTCTTGGCCGCGTCGAGCAGGTCGAGCGCGGCGTAGGGCGACTTCGGCACAGATCCGATGCGGCTCTCGAGCATGCCGCGGGCCATCTTGATCGCGATGGGCCACTTGGTGAGCCGCTCGATCTTGCCGGGCTCGTTCTTGCGGACGACCTTGATCGCGCCGTCGAGCACGCCGTCGGCCCACTTCAGCGAGCTCTCCAGGTACGTCGAAGCCGGGAAGATGGCGTCCATGATCCCGTAGTCGAACGCCTGCTGCGGCTTGAGCATGCGGTTCTGCTTGAGCGGGTTGGACACCACGACCTCGAGCGCGTTCTCGATGCCGATGAGGTTCGGCAGCAAGTACGCGCCGCCCCATCCGGGGATGATGCCGAGGAAGACCTCGGGCAGCGCGATCGCGGCTGCCGAGGCATCCACCGTGCGGTACGTCGAGTTCAGGGCGATCTCGAGTCCGCCGCCGAGTGCGAGGCCGTTCACGAACGCGAACGAGGGCACGCCGAGCTCGGAGAGCTTGCCGAGCACCTGGTGGCCGCGCTGTGCGATCTTGCGGGCGATGTCCTGGGAGGGCACCTTCGAGATATCGGAGAGGTCGGCTCCGGCCGCGAGGATGTACTGCTTCCCCGTGATGCCGACCGCGTGGATCTCGCCGGCGGCCGCCCGGGTCTTGAGACCGTCGAGGGTCTCACCGAGCTCCTTGAGGGTCGCCGGGCCGAGCGTGTTCGGTCGGTTGTGATCGCGTCCGTTGTCGAGCGTGATCAGAGCGAGCACCTTGCCGGAGGCGAGGCGGATGTCGCGCACGGGGGAGTGCGTCACCACTTCTCCCTCGGTGAGGGCGTCGAGCGCGGAGAAGTCGATGTCGTCGTAGTTCGTCATCCGGGTCGTCCTACTTCTTCTTGCCGTTGTAGTGCGGATTCTCCCAGATCACGGAGCCGCCCTGCCCGAGGCCCACGCACATCGCGGTGAGGCCGTAGCGCACGTCGGGGCGCTCCTTGAACTGCGCTGCGAGCTGGATCATCAGACGCACGCCGGATGCCGCCAGCGGGTGTCCGAGCGCGAGCGCGCCGCCCCACTGGTTCACGCGCGGGTCGTCGTCGGCGATGCCGAAGTGATCCAGCAGCGAGATCACCTGAATGGCGAAGGCCTCATTGAGCTCGAAGAGCCCGATGTCCTTGATCGTCAGACCGGCCTTCTTCAGCGCCTTCTCCGTGGAGGGGATCGGGCCGATGCCCATGACCTCGGGCTGGACGCCGGCGAAGGCGAAGGAGACGAGCTTCATCTTCGGCTCGAGACCGAATTCCTTGACGGCACCGCCGCCGGCCAGCAGGCTGACGGTCGCGCCGTCGGTCAGCGGCGAGGAGGTACCGGCGGTCACGCGACCGTGCGGGCGGAATGGGGTCTTCAGCGCGGCCAGACCTTCCATCGTGGTCTGGGGGCGGCGTCCTTCGTCCTCGGTCGCGAGGCCCCAGGCGCCATCCGCGCCCTTGACGGCGACGGACACGAGGTCGGGCTGGAACTTGCCCGCGTCGTACGCGGCCTGCGCCTTGTGCTGGCTCAGCATGCCGAACCGGTCGGCGCGCTCCTTCGTCAGCTCGGGGAACCGGTCGTGCAGCCGCTCGGCCGTCATGCCCATGTTCAGCGCGTCGGCGCTCACGAGCTTCTCGGTCACGAACCGCGGGTTCGGATCGATGTTGCTGCCGTCGAGCGGGTGGCGGCCCATGTGCTCGACGCCGCCCGCGAGGGCGAAGTCGTACATGCCGATGCCGATCGCGCCCGCCATGGTCGTGACGCTGGTCATCGCACCCGCGCACATGCGGTCGATCGCGAAGCCGGGGACGGTCTGCGGCAATCCGGAGAGGATGGCCACCGAGCGTCCGAGGGTGAGGCCCTGATCGCCGGTCTGCGACGTCGCGGCCAGCGCGAAGTCGTCGATGCGGTCGGCGGGGACCTTCGGGTTGCGCTCCATCAGACCGATGGTCGCCTTGACCGCCAGGTCGTCGGATCGGGTGTTCCAGTACTGGCCTTTTTCGCCGGCACGCCCGAAGGGCGTACGCATTCCATCGACGAAGAAGACGTCCGAGATCTCGGCCACTCTGCCTCCAAAAATAGGGATGACACCAGCCTAGATTCGCGTGGGAGCGGCCGGGAATCGGTTGGGGTGAACCTACGAAGCCTCTTCCGCCGTCGTCGGAGGGGTTTGCACGGATCCCACAAAGGCATCAGCGATCAGCTGTGCAGTTTCTGCAATCTGCCAGCGACGAGCGCCCAGATCCGCCAACGCGTCGCCGATGGTCTCTGCCGAAATCTCGGCGGGCGGCGCCCACGCGACGCGACGCAGCAGCTCGGGGGTGAGCAGATTCTCCGTCGGCATGTTCATGGTCTCGGCATGCGCCTCCACCACGGGGCGTGCCGCCTTGAGCCGGGCATCCGCAGCGGGGTTGCGATCGACCCATGCCCGGGGCGGGGGGATGCTCTCGCCACTGCCCGGAGCGCGCTCAGGAGGCAGCTCGCTCGAGGCGCGGCCCGCTTCGATGGCGGCCCACCAGCGGTCCAGCTGAGTGCGACTCGCGCGACCGTTGAACTCCTTGATACGGGCCAGATCGGCCTTGGACTGCGGATCCGCCTGCACGGCGGCCACCAGCGCGCGGTCGGGGACGAGTCGGCCGGGGGAGACGTCCTGCTCCCGGGCGTACTCCTCGCGAGCGGTCCAGAGTGCACGGGCGATCGCGAGCGACCGGCGGCCACGGACGGTGTGCAGGCCGCTCAGCCGGCGCCACGGGTCCTCGCGCGGCGGGCGGGGCTCACGCACGCGCACAGCCTCGAACTCCTCGGCGGCGAGTTCGGTCTTGCCCTGCTCGGCGAGTTCCTCGACGAGGACGTCGCGCACGTCGATGAGGTGCTCGACATCGAGTGCCGCGTATTCCAGCCACGACTGGGGGAGCGGCCGGGTCGACCAGTCCGACGCCGAGTGCTCCTTGGCGAGGGTGATGCCGAGCGTGTCCTCGACCACTGCGCCGAGCCCGACGCGCTCGTGGCCGAGCAGACGCGCTGCCAGCTCCGTGTCGAAGATCGTCGTGGGGACGAGGTCGAGTTCGCGGAGCGACGGGAGATCCTGACTTGCCGCGTGCAGCACCCACTCGACATCCCCGACGGCGCGCTGCAAGGCGCTGACATCCCCGATGGCGGGCGGGTCGAACAGGAAGACGCCCGCGCCGCGCCGGAACATCTGGATCAGATAGGCACGCTGCGAGTAGCGGAATCCGGATGCCCGTTCCACGTCCACCGCCACGGGACCCGTCCCTGCGGCGAGCGCGCGGGCGGCTTCCTCGAGGGATGCGGCATCCTCGATGACGATGTAATCAACCACGCGGTGACCTTCGCGCTCCAAGCACGGCGATCCCTTCAGATCCGGGCGGGAGACCCGCCAGCATGCAGACGAGTTCGGCCCAGGCTTCGACGTGCGGCACGATGCTGCCCGAGGGGGACCAGGAGGCCCGCAACTCGATCTGTGCACCGTCGCCCTCGTCGGCCAGCGAGCCGAATCCTTTGGACAGAGTTTTCGTGGCTGTGCCCGACACCGAGTGATAGAGCGCGCCGCGCGAGTCCAGGGCATCCATCAGCCAGGACCACGCGACATCCGCCAACAGGGGATCGGTGCCGATCTCGGACTCGAGCGGGGCCTGCGCGAAGCACACGATCCGCCACGCCCCCTCCCACTGCGCGGGCTCTTCCGCGTCGTGCAGGAGGATGAACCGGCCCGATCCGTACGGAGAGTCGATGCCCTCCACCTCCGGGCGGATGTCGCCGGCGAGAGCGAGCGTGTCCGGGGCGAGCCCGGTCGGCGCAGGAATCTCGCGCACGACGATGTCATCGCGGAACGCCGTGTTCCGCACCTCGTGCTCCGCACGCGCGAAAGTCAGAGGAGTCATCGGTCGACGATGCTCAGCCACGTCGACAGACTAGGCTGATGCCTCGATGCTCGCCCCCAGGCGCGCCGCAGGACGCGGCGCCACTCCCGTTGCAATAGCCGGCATAAAGGCCGCGCTCACCGTGCTCAGCACTGCTCTGGTCGCGGTGCTGGCCGTGCTCGGATTCGCGTCGCTGAAGATCGCCCGACGCGTCGTCACCCCCGCGGTGCGCGAAGCAGACACCCGCATCCTCGGACTCGACACCGCCGCGCAGACGATCACTCTGGCGCGCTCCGCCGACACCGAGCTCCCGGGGCGCTACGGCCTGTTCACCAGCGGCACCGAGCAGTACGTCAAGCTCGGATCGGTGCTCGCCGAAGACGGCAAGAGCGTGAAGCGAAAGCTGCTCACCCACATCGCGGAGGGCTCTACGCTCGCACCCCAGGCTGCCTTCAGCGGCTGGTACTTCTCCCGCCCCGAAGAACTGCATCTGCCGTTCACGTCCGAGTTGATCGGCTCGACAGTCGGACCGTGTCCCGCCTGGCTGTTCCCGGCCCCCGAGGAGACGGACGTCTGGGTCATCCAGGTCCATGGGCGCGGCACCACCCGCTCCGAGTGCCTGCGCGCGGTCCCGGTGTTCCACGACCTGGGCATCACGTCGCTGGTGGTCTCCTACCGCAACGACGGCGAAGCGCCGCGCAGTCGCGCCGGCACCTACGCGCTCGGCGCGACGGAATGGCGCGATGTCGATGCTGCCGTCGGCTTCGCCCGCCGCCGGGGCGCCCGCCGGGTCATCCTGATGGGCTGGTCGATGGGCGGCGCGATCACGCTGCAGCTCGATCTCAACTCGCCGCACCGCGACATGATCGTCGGTCTCGTGCTGGATTCGCCGGTCGTGGACTGGCGCGTCGTGCTGGACTACCAGGCCAAGCAGCTGCACCTGCCACGTCCCGTGACGGGCCTGGCGATGGGCGCTCTGGACTCCGAGTGGGCCGGCACGGTGACCGGCGTCGGCGGACGCATTCCCTTCGACCGCCTGGATGTGGTGGCGCGCGCGGCCGAGCTGCAGCATCCGATCCTCATCCTGCACAGCGACGACGATGGATTCGTGCCGTCGGATGCCTCGCACGCGCTACTGCGGGAGCGCCCCGACCTCGTCGAGCTCGAAGTGTTCGACGTGGCGCGGCACACCAAGCTGTGGAACTACGACCAGGAGCGGTGGAACTCCCGCATCCGCACGTGGGTGGCCGCACACGGCCTCGCCCCGGAGCGCACTGCTGCCGAAGGCTGAGCGGACTCAGACGGCGAGCTTGGCGCGCACCTGGCGTTTGGCGCGCATCAGCATGCCGGTCATGCCGGCGATGCGCATCGGGGAGACCGCGCGCGTGAGCCCGATGCTCTGCGGGTAGTCGTCGGGGATCGCGAGGACCTCGTCGGCCGTCAGTCCGCTGATGCCCTGGACCAGGATGCTGGCGAACCCGCGGGTGGTCGGAGCCTCCATCGGTGCGGTCGCGTGCATCGCGACGATGCCCTCCGCGTCGACCTCGACGATGATGTACACCGGCGACTGGCACTCCACGACGCGCTCCTGCAGCTCCGGATGCCCCTCGTACTCGGCGGGCACCGCGGGCAGCTCGTACGCGAACTCCAGCAGCAGCTGCAGCCGGTCGGCCTCCGGCAGCTCGAGGAAGTCCGCACGGATCTCGGCGAGCGTGTCGGGAAGAGTCGTCTCAGTCATCCCGACCATTCTCCCACGACCGCGTCGACCGCAGCCTGGATGGCGCTGCTATCGGCCCGTGGGCACCGCGCCCGGCTCGGTGCCCGTGACGATCGGCACGCGCACGGCGCTGCCCCATTCGGTCCAGGAGCCGTCGTAGTTGCGGACGTTCTCGAAGCCGAGCAGGTGCTGCAGCACGAACCAGGTGTGGCTGGAGCGCTCACCGATGCGGCAGTAGGCGACGATCTGGTCGCCGTCGCGCAGTCCGGCGCCGTCGCGGTAGATGGCGTCCAGCTCGGCGCGCGGCTTGAAGCCGCCGTCCTCGGCCACCGCACGGGCCCATGGCACGCTCTGCGCCGAGGGGATGTGCCCGGCGCGCAGTGCGCCCTCTTCGGGGTAGGCGGGAGCGGTCGTGCGCTCACCGGAGTACTCCTCGGGCGAGCGCACGTCGATCAGGGGATTGCCCAGGTGCGCGAGCACGTCGTCTTTGTACGCGCGCAGCACGGAGTCGTCGCGCTCGATGACCGGGTAATCGGTCGGCGTCACGGGCGTGGCATCCGTCGTCAGCGGACGGCCCTCGGCGATCCACTTGTCGCGTCCGCCGTCCAGCAGGCGCACGTCTTCGTGACCGAAGAGCGAGAAGACCCACAGGGCGTAGGCGGCCCACCAGTTGTTCTTGTCGCCGTAGATGACGACCGTGTCGTCGCGGGAGATGCCCTTCCGGCTGAGCAGCTCGGCGAAGCCCGCGCCGTCGACGTAGTCGCGCACGACCGGGTCGTTCAGCTCGGTGTGCCAGTCGACCTTGACCGCGCCCGGAATGTGGCCGGTCTCGTAAAGCAGGACGTCCTCATCGGATTCGACGACGACGAGTCCGGGCTGGCCGAGACGATCCTGCAGCCACTGTCCGGTGACCAGGCGACCCGGTTCGGCGTAGTCGGCGAACTTGGCGGATGAGGTGTCGAATTCGACGCTCACGGGCGCTCCTCTGGTCTTGCCCCGGAATCAGGACACGGATCACGACGGCGTAGGGTGGACACCGTCCCCTCCAGCCTAGATTCTGCGGGCGGGCCCCACTCCCTTTCCGTAAGACACCGACACAGGATGCCGCTATGACCTCGACCTCGGTACGCTCCGGGATCGTCCACATCGGCGATCTCCTCCCACAGGTGTCCGGCGCCGAGATGGTCGCCGCACTCGTTCCGCCGCCGCAGTTCGACGGGGCGACGTTCGAGTCGTACCGCGTCGACTCCGCCTATCCGTCGCAGCAGGAGGCGAAGGAGACGCTGATGGCGTTCGCCGGGGCCTCTGCCGCACCGACGCGCGGTGGCGGGCTGTTCCGCCGGGCGAAGAAGACTCCCGAGCTCAAGCCCGGCGTGTACCTGGACGGCGGGTTCGGCGTGGGCAAGACCCACCTCCTGGCCTCGATCTACCACGCGATGCCGGCGCGACGGAAGTACTTCGGCTCGTTCATCGAGTACACGGCCCTGGTCGGCGCGCTCGGCTACCAGAAGACGGTCGAGCTGTTCCGCGGGTCGGACCTCATCTGCATCGACGAGTTCGAGCTGGACGACCCGGGCGACACGATGGTCATGACCCGGCTGCTCGGCGAGCTGGTCGCCTCCGGCACCCGCCTGGCCGCGACATCCAACACCCCGCCCAACGCCCTCGGCGAGGGCCGGTTCGCCGCGCAGGACTTCCTCCGCGAGATCCACGCGATGAGCGCCAGCTTCGAGACGATCCGCATCGACGGCACGGACTACCGCCAGCGTGCGATCGACGGGCACGCCGCCGTGCTGACCGACGCCGAGTACGAGCGTGTGCTCTCGGAAGCCGCGACCACCGCGGTTGTGTCCGACGACGCCTTCCTCACCCTCGTCGAGCACCTCGCGAAGGTGCACCCGAGCCGCTACATCCGCTTGATCGAGGGCCTTGCCGTCATCGGCATCCGCGACGTGGTGCAGCTGGAGGACCAGTCCTCGGCGCTGCGCTTCGTGGCATTCATCGACCGTGCCTACGACGAGCAGATTCCGCTGCGTTCGACCGGCGTCTCGCTGGACCAGGTCTTCGGCGACGAGATGCTCTCCGGCGGATACCGCAAGAAGTACCTCCGCGCCATCTCGCGATTGGTCGCCCTCACACACGAGTGATGGAGCGAATCCACGCTCACTCCCCGGCATCCGGAAACGTGATGTTTACCCGGGACGCCTCGACGTAACCGGAGCGAAACACGACCTGCACGCCGCCGGTAATCCTCAGTCGCGAGACTGGCCTCGCCCGAACAAGCCGCCACCCGAGTCGCGGCATCACGGGGTCTAGTCACACGACACATGGATGAGGATTCTCATGGACAGCGGAAATCTCGCCTGGTCCGTCACAGCGACGGCTCTGGTTCTACTTATGACGCCGGGAGTGGCGTTCTTCTATGGCGGCCTCGTCAAGGCGAAGAGCGTCGTCAGCATGATGATGATGAGCTTCGGTGCGCTCGGGCTCGTCAGCGTTCTGTGGATCCTGTACGGATTCAACATGAGCGCGGTCGACAGCACGTGGGCGTTCGCCGGCAACCCGTTCTCTGACTTCGGCCTGGCCAACGCCGACAACGACACGCTCGTCGGCGCCACCTTCGGCGCCACCTTCGCGATCATCACCGTCGCCCTGATCTCCGGCGCCATCGCGGACCGCGCGAAGTTCGGCTCCTGGATGATCTTCGCGTTCGTGTGGTCGACGCTCGTCTACTTCCCCGTCGCGGCGTGGGTCTGGGGCGGCGGCTGGATCATGAGCCTGGGCGAGACCTTCGGCTTCTCGACCAACGTCATCGACTACGCCGGTGGCACCGCGGTGCACATCAACGCCGGTGCGGCGGCCCTGGCGCTCGCGCTGGTGCTCGGCAAGCGCATCGGCTTCCAGAAGGGCATCCAGAAGCCCCACAACGTGCCGCTGGTGATGCTCGGTGCGGCGCTGCTGTGGTTCGGTTGGTTCGGCTTCAACGCCGGCGCTGAGGGCACCTTCGGCCTACTGGGCACCGAGGACTCCTCGGTCGGCCTCATCATCGTCAACACGCTGGGTGCCACGGCTGCCGCCATCATCGGCTGGCTCGTCGTCGAGAAGCTCAAGGACGGCAAGGCCACGTCGGTCGGCGCCGCCACGGGTGCCGTCGCGGGCCTGGTCGCCATCACCCCGGCCTGCGCCAACCTGACGCCCGGCTGGGCCTTGCTGCTCGGTGTCGTCGCCGGTGTCGTCTGCGCCCTCGCGGTGGAGCTGAAGTGGAAGCTCGGCTTCGACGACTCGCTCGACGTCGTCGGCGTCCACCTGGTCGGTGGTCTCATCGGAACGCTCTACCTCGGCTTCTTCGCCACCGAGACCGGCCTGTTCGTCGGCGGCAACGCGGAGCAGCTCATCCTCCAGGCGATCGCCGCCTTCGGCGTCCTGATCTACTCCTTCGTCCTGGCCTACGCCATCGGCTTCGCGATCGAGAAGACGATCGGATTCCGCATCAAGAACGAGGACGAGATCGCCGGTGTCGACACCGTCGTCCACGGCGAAGAGGGCTACCTCCTCGCCGAGCGGGTCTGACGACTCGCATTCCACCCCACAGGGGCGTCACGGGAAACCGTGGCGCCCCTGTGGCGTGTGCGAGGTTAGTGTGACCCTGTGGCACAGACCTCCTCCTTCCTCGGCTTCGTGTCCCGGCTGTTCGGTTCGAAGCCCCGCGCGACGACGACGGTCGCGCCCGTGCACGCGCCGGGCCATGATGCCGGGACGGCGACGATCGAGATCGCCCCGCCCGGCCGGAACGGCGTCACGATCACCTACGCGCCCGACAAAGACGGTGACCCGGATGCGGGGGAGATCGTGTGGACGTGGGTGCCCTACGCCGAGAACGACGGCCGCGGCAAGGACCGCCCGGTGCTGGTCATCGGTCGCGAGTCGGCCGAACGCGTCTTCGCGGTCCGTCTGACCAGCAAGGCGCACGACGGCGACCGCGACTTCCTGTCGATCGGCTCCGGTCCCTGGGACGTGCAGGGGCGACCGTCGTGGATCGACATCGAACAGGTTTACAGCGTGCACGTCGACGGCCTGCGGCGCGAGGCATCCGCTCTGGATCTGGACCGCTTCGTGCGCGTCGCGGACGCGCTGCACAAGCGCTACGGGTGGGCCGTCGGGCGCTGAGCCCCCTGACGCCGATGGAATCTCAATGCCGGCACCGGTGATCCTGGTCGAGGGCGACAGCGATCGCGTGGCGGTCGAGACGCTCGCTGAACGGCTCGGGATGCCCGCACCGCGGGTCGTGGCGGTCGGCGGCTCCAAAGGTGCTCAGCGCGCCGTACGCGCACTGCCAGGGTTGCGCCTGCTCGGGCTGGTGGATCGCGCCGAACGCGGGGACTTCGCGCGGGTCCTCGACGAGGTGTTCGTCTGCGACCCCGATCTGGAGGCCGAGTTCGTGCGTGCGCTCGGACTGAAGGCCGTCGAGGCGCTGATCGATGGAGAATCCGAACTCGAATCGTTCCGCCGACTCCAGCAGCAACCCGCTCAACGCGGTCGTGCCCCGGAGCAGCAGCTCGCACGATTCTTCGGCGGTCGCAGTGGTAACAAACTTCGTTACGCGCGCCTCATGGCGGCTGCGGTCCGATTGGATCGGATACCGGCACCGCTCGCCGCGCTGCTCGCGGCCACGGAGGAACGGGAAAACCCCGGGATCTCGTGATTTCCCGGGGTTCTGCGGTGGGCGATGCGGGACTCGAACCCACGACCTCTTCCGTGTGAAGGAAGCGCGCTACCAACTGCGCCAATCGCCCAATGGCCCGTGGGCCGGTTACCGATATTACCGGATGGAACTGGATGCCACGAACCAGGGTGGCGCGACACGCTCGGGCGTCCGCTGGTTTTGCACGTGGCCCAGGATCGGCTAAAGTCATTCAAGTGCCCGGAGCGATTCGGGAACATGCGGATGTAGCGCAGTTGGTAGCGCACAACCTTGCCAAGGTTGGGGTCGCGAGTTCGAGTCTCGTCATCCGCTCGAGTGCAGTATGTCTTCTCGGAGACATGAAAGCACGTGGGTTCCAAACACACGTGGTGGCGTGGCCGAGCGGCTAGGCACCGGCCTGCAAAGCCGTTTACACGGGTTCGAATCCCGTCGCCACCTCCACTCCCGACTTAGGTTGGAAAAGTGAATAGCCCTTACGGGCGCGATTGGCGCAGCGGTAGCGCGCTTCCCTGACACGGAAGAGGTCACTGGTTCGATCCCAGTATCGCGCACAGACAAAACCCCCGGAATTCCGGGGGTTTTCTGCGTTTGTGGCCAGCAATCCCGCATATCTCGCCCGCTGGAACCGAGTTGGATCGAGACGGCGTGTTCAGTTTCGCCGAGGGTGTCCCCGGCGCCTGATATCTTGACGCTCGTGGCATCCCCCCCGATGGTTCCATGCGCTGGCAGCGCTGTGCGTTGCCGGTTTGCTGGCGTCGTGCAGCGCGACGCCGCCGCATCGGGAAGCAGCCGCACCGGCCATGAACGGCGGGGTCGCGGCGGCCGGGGTGCTCGGTGTGGACGAGGACGGGTTCATCGCGCAGATGAGGATACACGCGCCACGGCTGCTCGAGGAGCGCACGACGACCGTGCTCATCGACGACGGCTACGGCTACTGCGTGGCATTGGATGCCGGCGGGAACATCGTCAATCTCAGTCTCGACTACGAGACGGCTCACCCCGGTTTCGAGGATGAGACGGGCGCGCACGCTCTGCTGTCGGTGAAGTTCCTCTGCCCAGACCACATCACGACGATCGATGACCAGTTGCCTGACTGAGCCGGCTGCGTGCTGTTCGGCGAATCGGATCGTCGCCAGATGTGCGGGACCCGTAGCATCACACTTGTGACGGAGATTCGCGCGGTCGGATTCGATCTCGATGGAACGCTCTTCGACCATCTGGGATCGGCCACCGATGGAGTGAACGTGTTCCTTCGGTATCTGGGGGTCGAGCCGTCGGACGCCGTGCGGGCGGTCTGGTTCGCGGCTGAGGAGACCGGCTTCGAGCGGTGGCGGACCGGTCAGATCAGTTTCCAGGAGCAGCGCCGGTATCGACTCGAGACGGTTCTGCCTGCTCTCGGCGTCGCACTCCCGGACGGTGCCGACGATCTCGATCGGCTCTTCGAGGAGTACCTGCGCGAGTATCGCGGGGCGTGGCGGGCATTCTCGGATGCCGCGCGAGTGCTCACCGAGCTTCGCAGCAGAGGCGTGCAGGTGGGAATTCTGACCAATGGCCGTCAAGGACAGCAAGTCGCGAAGCTGCGGGCGATCGGGTTATACGAGCAGATCGACTTCGTCCTCACCGCGGAGGCGCTGGGCGTGTGGAAGCCGGACCGCAGTGCTTTCGACGCGCTGGCCGGGCAGTTCGGAGCGGCTCCAGACGAGTGCCTGTTCGTCGGCGACCACCCCGAGCAGGACATCGCCGGTGCACTCGCGGCCGGGATGAGCGCCGTCCTCATCGATCACTACGCGGACGACACAGCGGGGCTGGAGCCCGTCCTCGACTACCTCGGCGTGGCGCGCTGAGCGGGGAGGCCCACCTGCCGACCAAGGCTGGAGAGCGCAGCCAGAGGGATGCCGGAACCCCGGCGCGCTTGCTAGGCTCCACGGTGTCCGTGCGAGCGAAGTGGAGGTGGTCCCCGTGAACGAATCGACGTGGGTGCTCCTTCCTGGAGTCACGGTCGGACGGTAGGTCGTCCGGGAGCGCCCCTCACAGAGCACTCCCGAAAGGCACGACCATGTACGTCACCTCCGAACGACGCCTCGACGACGACATTCTCGAGCGCGAATTCCTCCTCGGCGACATCCCAGGCATCCTCTGGACACCGGCATCCGCCCCTGCGCCGCTCATCCTCATGGGCCATCCCGGGGGGCTGCGTCGGATGTACGCCCGTCTGGCCGGCAGGGCCCGCAGCACGGTCGCGGAAGGCTTCGCCGCCGCCGCGATCGAACTCCCCGGCGGTGGTGAACGGCCGCCACTGCCCGACGTCGAGCGTGCTCGTGCCGATCTGCAGCGGGCGCTGACCGCAGGCGAGCCGGTCGACGAGATCGTCGAGAGGCTGGTCCTGCCGCTGGTCAAGCAAGCAGTCCCCGAGGCGCAGGCCGCCCTCGACGCGCTCCTGGGACTGCCCGAGATCACGGGGCCGGTCGGGTACTCGGGCGGAGTCATCGCCATCGGGATCCGGCTGGCGGCGGTCGAACCCCGCATCGCCGCCGCGGGGCTGTTCGCGGGCAGCTACGTTCCACAAGCCACGTTCGACGACGCCCGCCGTGTCACCGTCCCAGTCCACGTTCTGCTGCAATGGGACGACGAGGGGAACGATCGCGGGATGGCGCTGGACCTGTTCGATGCGCTCGGCTCGCAGGAGAAGACGCTGCAGGCCAACATGGGCGGGCATACCGGCATCCCATCATTCGGAGCGGAGGACGCGGCACGGTTCTTCGCCCGACATTTGGGGTGACGGGGGAGTCACGGCGGCGGTGACGCAAGCACTTTTCGTTGCCGACCGAATACGGGGCGCTGACATAGTGTGAATCCGACACCTTGCATGGGGGATCCACGATGGCTTCACGACGGACGGTTGCGCGTCACGCGTCGCTCCCTGCGCGGGCGGCCTTGCTCCATGCAGCGCTGACCGCCGGGAGCCAGGAGAGCACGCCCGCGATGAGCGGCAACGGGCACGGCGGTTGAGATGAGGATTCCCCGATTCTTCGGCGTCGTTCTCGCATTGGGCGCTGTCCTGGCTCTGGCGGCGTGCGGCGGAATCCCTGGCGTTCCGGTACCGAGGCTCGAAGCGACGCCGGTGGACTCCATGATCTGCGGTGACCCGACGGATGCGACCGAAGCACCGGCACCTGGAGCGATTCCGGCGGGGTTCAATGCCGTGGCCGTGTATCGCTGCGATATCTGGGCGTCGCAGGAGCACCCGGACGGGACGATCTGGTCCGGCACGCTCCTGGAGAAGATGGAAGGCAACCTCGACGAGTTCACTGCCGCAATCAACGCGGACAATGATCCGACGTGGCCCGGTCCGTGCCCCGCGATGTTGGTCGTGGTTCCCGAGCTGTGGGCCGAAGGCGGCAGCGGCGACTTCATCCGGCTGTCATACCCCGCCACCGCGTGCGCACAGCCGAAGCCGGAGGCCGTCGCCGCAGCACTCGCGGGGCTCGATGTCGTCGAGGCCGGGTTCACCCCGGTCTCGTTGGCGGATTCGCCCGTCGCGACTGCGGCCGGGTGCGCGACGCGCGCCACCGTCATGACGATCGCGGCCGTCACCCCGCGCGACGAATCTGCCAAGGGCTCGCCGGCGGGCATGATGCCGAACGAGACAGCGACCATCCCCTGGGAGCCGCCGCGACTGCCCGAGCCAACGGATGTCGAGGGGCTGCGTGTGTGTGTCTACGCCGCGGAACCTGCGGACTCAACCTTGGGTCAGCTCACCGACGGGGGAGCGTTCACCCGAGTGTTCGAGCTCGATGCGGTGAGAGCCGCCGCGATTGTGGACCCGCTCCGGACGGCCTCTGCGGCAGACCCTGCCTGCAGCGCCAGCGCCACGCTGTTCGTCCAAGCCCATCCCGTCGTCGCGGGTGTGCCGACGGCTCCCTTCACCGTCGAGCTCGACGGTTGCCGCCGCGTCTTCGGGCCAGACTTCCGCGCTCTGTCGGTCGCGCCGGAGCTGATGGCCGACCTCACCCCTGCCGCCCCCTGATCCGCACAGGAATTCGAGCGGGTGCTTTGTCACCAGTTCGGCGACGGACCCGGACTCCGCCTGAGTGGTTCGTACCTGCGCCAGGTCGAAAGGAATGTCGCGACGCTGTACCAGAAGCTGCCGCCGAAGAGGAGGACGCCGACGGCGGTGCCGACGGCGATCGAAGCGGCGAGAGATCCTGTCGTCACGGCGGTGAGCGATCCGGCCGTGAGCCCGACGACCACAGCGTTCACGACCATCATCAGCGTGTTGGAGCTCCCGATCAGATGGCTGGCGGATCGCCTGCGGAGAAATGAGTAGGTGCGTTCCATCCCCTCTCGATCATCCGAAGATGCGGCAAGGAAGTAGTGGGCCACCACCGGGTCGAGGTCGTTGTACGCCACACGCAACCGGTTCATCGCGACGACGTACATCATGTCTTCTTCGCCGACGTTCATCACGCGGATCTGGGTCAGGACCCCGATCAGGGAGAGGAACCCGAGGATCGAAAGCGCCGACGCCGCGAACCAGCCCTGGAATCCGGAGGCCTGCCCGAGAAGGCCGATCGTGACGAGTCCCGCGGACACGAGCGTGAGGTAGATCGTGATCCTGGTGAGCACCTCGCTCTGCGCGGTGCCGCGGGCGGCGAGCAATCCCCAATGCTCCGTCGCAAGGATCTGGGCGCGTCGAGCGAGCGCGGCATCCGATTCTTGCGGCTGCCGCCGAAACCGATCAGTCCACCGGGCGGACATGCACCGATTGTCCACCCGCGCGCTGCGGCCAGGAAGTGCCGCCGCCGATCAGGTGCCGAACACCCGCATCTGCAGCATCAGCTCGAATCTCGTCTCGGGATCGTCGAGATCGATGCCGCCGACCTGGGAGATGCGCTTCAGGCGGTAGCGGAGGGTGTTGGGGTGCACGTACATCTCGCCCGATGCCTTGGCGACGTCGCCGAAGGCGTCCAGCCAGGCGCGGAGCGTGGCGACCAGCTTGCCGTCGCCCTCGGCATCGTGCGCGGTGATCCGTGCGAGCGGACCGGAGAGTGAGCGGTTCTCGGCGACGATCAGGTCGCCGAGCTGATCGATGAGGGCAGCGGCCTGCACGTCCTCGATGAACGCCACGCGGGAATTCACACCCCGCGGGTCGCGCGCCCGCGCCACGCGCAGCGCGCGATCGGCGTCGGCTCGCGACGCGGCGAGCTGCGTCGGGTCGCTCACCGCGCTGCCGATGCCGACGATCACGTCGCTGCGGGTGCCGATGCGCGAGATGAACTCGCGCATGGAGGTCACGATCGTGCCGCGGGCGTCGGGTCCGGCGGGGGAGTCGGCCGGCGAGACGGGCAGCACGGCGTAGACCGTGTTGCCGAGCAGCGCGGTGACGGCATGGGGATGCATCGCCCCGACGTGCAGCGCGAACGCGCTGGCGAGGCGGTGCATCTCGGAATGAGTGGCGGCGGAGGCCTCCGCCCCGCCGAGCATGGCGTCGCCGCTGCGGATCATGGTCGCCACGACGCTGGAGGCACCGCTGACGCGGCCGAATCGTGCGGCATGTTCGCGCGCCGGGATGCCGCCGGCCAGAAGTTTCTCGACAGTCTCGGTGCGTGCGCGATCCTGACCACGCACCAGGAACCGCGATCGGAGCATCAGCAGGGCGGCCGGCTTGGCGACATCCGTCAGCGCCTGCTCCCGCTCTGCCGTCAGCGGTTCCGAGATGCTCGCCCAGATCGTGCCGAGCAGCTCGCTGCCGGCACGGACGGCCATCACCGCACGGGGGGTCAGCTCGTCGCCGAGCCCGATGTCGGACGCGTTGACCATCACCGGGCGGTCGGATGCGTAGATACGGTCGAAGAGGCCGGCGCGCTTCAGCGACAGGGTGATGTCCTCCGGCACCTGCCGGCCGAGCACGGCGTTCTTGCGGTACTCATCGGCCTGACCCTGATCGGCCGAGAACGCCAGTACCCGCGAGTTGAGATCCTCGATCGTGACGGGTGCGTCGATGAGGGCGGCGATCGAGTTGGCGAGCGAGAAGAGATCCGTGCGGTCGTCGACCTCGACGAATGTGCCGCCCGGATTCTCGCCGATGCCCAGGGAGGACGCGAGCATCGCCGATACCCGCGACCACGATGCGCCGTGCGTCACGCCGAGCACGACGAGGCGGTGCTCTTCGGCGGCTCGGGCGAGTGCGTCATCCGCTTCCACCGGCTGCTTGAGCAGCAGCGCGACCCCGCCGGCGGCGCCGAGTGCGTGCGCGGTGGCGACGATCTGCTCGGGGTCGGCCAGACCGACCCCGAGCACGACGTCGCCGGGGCCGTACACCGGCGGATCGAGCGGATCGTGGATCACCACTGCCCGCACCTCGACGGCGGGATCGACCCTGCCGACGACGACGTCCAACAGCGTCAGCCCTAGGTCGTCGAGCATCCGTCCCAAAGTGGAACGCGACAGCGGGGGCATGGCGAGCATTCTCTGATGCTAGACGTGGCGGTGGATCAGCCGACGAGCGTGTCGACGTGCGCCGTCACCGCGGCCAGCAGCTCCGGGATGGGCTCCACGCCCAGGCCAGGTCCTGTAGGCACGCGGATGTAGCCGTCCTCGAGCACGAACGGCTCGGTGATGTCGCGCGCGTAGAAGCGGTCGGACGCGGAGATGTCGCCGGGCAGCGTGAAGCCCGGAAGGGCCGCGAGCGCGGCGTTGGCTGCGCGTCCCAGCCCGCTCTCCAGCATGCCGCCGCACCAGGCGCCGATGCCGTTCGCCTGAGCGATGTCGTGGATGCGGCGCGCCTCGAGATAGCCGCCGACGCGTCCCGGCTTGATGTTGACGATACTCATGGCTCGGAGCGCGATGGCGTCGGCCGCGGAGCGGGCTGAGACGATCGACTCGTCCAGGCAGATCGGGGTCGACATCATCTCGGCGAGCCGGCCGTGAAGGCGGATGTCGTCTTCGTAGAGGGGCTGCTCGATCAGGATGAGGCCGTACTCGTCGAGCTGACGCAGGTGTCCGGCATCCGCCAGCGTGTAGGCCGAGTTCGCGTCGACCTGCAGCGGCAGGCCGACGCCGAACCGCTCGCGCAGCGCGCGCACCGGCTCGATGTCCCAGCCGGGCTTGATCTTGATCTTGATCCGCACGTAGCCGGCCTCGACGAACTCCTCGACGATGTCGATCAACTCCGGGATGCTGTCCTGGATCCCGACGGACACCCCGGAGGGCACGCGGTCCACCGTCGCCCCGAGATAGTGGGCGAGGCTTCGGCCGGTCTGGCGCAGCTGGGCATCCAGGATGGCGGTCTCCAGCGCGGCCTTCGCCATCCGGTGGCCGACGACCTTCTCCCACAGGGCCGCCACGCTCTCGGCCTGCACGTCGACACCCAGTGTGCGGGGGGCGAGGTACTCCGTCATGAGGGCGACCGCACCTGCCGAGTACTCCGAGGAGTAGTACGGATGCTCCATGGTCACGCACTCGCCCCAGCCCGAGACGCCGTCGGAGACGACCTCGACGAGCATCGTGTCGCGCTCGGTCTGCGTGGCGAACGAGGTCGTGAACGGGGCCTTCAGCGGCAGCTTCACGTGGTGCAGTCGGATGAGATCGATCTTCATGGGGAGCCGTCCTTCGTCGGTCGGGAGGGGGAATGAGGGGCCAGGGTGTAACCGACGCCGCGGACGAACCCGTCCACGACGAGGCCCTCCACGTCGGCGCGGGCGAATGCGGCACGCACTTCGGCGCGCCAATCGGCTGCCACTGCGGGGTTGATCAGACGCAGCCCCTCGATGTCGACGGGTACTTCGATGATCGCCGCGCCGCGGGTCTCGTCCGAGACGGGCACAGGTGCACCATCCGCGCCGGAGGTCAGGAGGCGTCGGTAGGGCGGCAGCGCACGCAGCGTTCGCGCGGGGACGTCGAATCGCCATCGCGCGAGCACGCGGTCGGTCGGGTCGTCTCGGTTGATCTGGTCGTCCATCTGCCCGTAGAAGTCGTCGAGGTACTCGGCGATGTCGGCGCCGAGCTTGACGATGTTGAAGT
Organism: Microbacterium sp. Root61; assembly: GCF_001427525.1. Taxonomy (NCBI): domain Bacteria; kingdom Bacillati; phylum Actinomycetota; class Actinomycetes; order Micrococcales; family Microbacteriaceae; genus Microbacterium; species Microbacterium sp. Root61. Next base: position 541,135 of record NZ_LMGU01000001.1, read on the forward strand.
AGGCGTTGCGGGCGACCAGCGGATCGAAGGTCCAGGTCATCTCGCGTGCCCCGCGCGCGATGCACCACTCGCGCTGGTGGAGCTTGAGTGCGTACCCGATGCCGCCCCGGTGGGCGGATGCCAGGACGCCCGTGATGTGCGAGTGCAGACTGCGCTGCTCGGGCGTCGAGAAGAAGCCGATGGAGGCCCCCAGCATCCGTCCGTCGTCGGCGTCGAAGGCACCGTGCACATACGATCCGGCGTGCTCGAGCGCACGCATGACGGCGATCGGCATCGGGCCGGCCTGGGCGCTGTCGTCCCGCCAGATCTCGCGCAGCACGGCATCCGCCTGCTTGAGCTCGGCCATCGTGCTGAGACTCTCGATCCGCACGCGGGCGACCGACGCGGCCTTGGCCGCATCGACGAGGACGAAGGACGGCGTGGTCATCACACCTCGTCGCCGTCTGGTGCGCGATCTGTGAGGATGCCGCGGATCAGCTCCGCGGCCAGTGCCGCGCGCAGCGGCATCTCCTCGAGCACGACCCATTCGCCGGGCGCATGGGCGTTGCCGCCCACCGCCCCGAAACCGTCGACGACGATGGAACCCATCGCTGCGGCGAGGTTGCCGTCCGAGGCGCCGCCGACATGGGCGGTCCCGGGAGCAGGAACTCCCAGCCGCCCCGCCGCTTCGACCAGCTCGGCATAGCCCTCGAGCGTCTGGGACTCTTCGAGGGGCGGATGCCGCGGCCCGCCGTCGATGCGAATGCCGGCGCCCGGGAGCGTGGGCCGCAGCGCCAGCATGCGCGCGTGAAGCTCCCGCTGCTGGTCCGCGGTCACGCAGCGGGCATCGACATCCACCCAGGCGTTCTGCGGCACGGTGTTGCTGCTCGAGCCCGCGGCAGCGAGCGTCGGCGTGACGGACGGTCCATCGGGGGACTGGTCGAACGCGGCGATGGCGGCCACCTGCGCCGCGAGCTCGACCGTCGCGTTGATCCCCGCCCATGGCTCGAGACCGGCGTGCGCCGCGCGACCCGTGACATGCACGCGGTACATCGAGACGCCACGCCGCGCGGTCTTGATGCGACCGCCGTCCGCGCTGCCCTCGAAGACCAGCGTGCGTCGGTGGGTGCCCGCCTCCGCGGCGATCCGCGTGCCGGAACTTGGCGCGCCGATCTCCTCGTCCGACGTGACCAGGACGGTGATGCCATCCCGGTCGCGGACGCTCGCCACGGCGTGCAGCGCCTGCACCAGCCCTGCCTTCATGTCGAAGCAGCCGGGCCCGTACGCACGCCCGTCCTCGACCCGCCAGGGCTCCGCCGCGAGCGAGCCGACCGGCCACACCGTGTCGAGGTGGCCGAGGACCAGCACCGTGCGCGCCGTCGGCGCACCGAAGCTCCACGAGACCTCGGGACGTCCGTCGTTGACGACGACGACCGGCGCCACGCCGAACAGCCTCGTGCCGATTTCGCTCACCGTCGCGGCTCCGCGCGCGAGTGCATCGAAGTCGCTCGACGGCGACTCCGTCTCGACGAGCGCCTTCAGGTCGCGCGTCATCTGCGCGAGGTCGAACTCCTGCATGGCGTGACTCACGCCGCCGCAGCGACGTACAGCCGGGTGCCGACCAGGATCGCCGACTTGCCGTTGCGCAGGGTGAACGGGAGCAGCAGCGTGGCGCCGGGGGAGCCCGGCGGGATGACCGTGAGGGTGCCGTCGGCGTCGGTGAGGAGGGGGAAGGTCGCGCGGTGCTCGCCGTCGCCGGTCTCCACCTCGCCCTCGATGAGCTCGACTTCGGGACCATCGGCACCGGTGCGCAGCACGATCGAGGACCCGTAGCGGAGGTACTCCCCGAACGGTGCGTCGACGGCGGGGGTGACCCCGGGCGCACGGGGCCCCGCGGGCTGCAGTCCGAACAGCTCGGGCGCGATGGCGTTGTACACCTCGGAGGACAGTGCATCGGCGTTGCCGCCGTTGGTGAGGAGGGCGATCACCGAGCCGCTGCCGGGGTGCACCACCACGAAGGCGTACTGGCCGATGGTGCCGCCGGTGTGGATGTAGACGGTGTCCTCGCCCCACTGGAATCGACCCCATCCGATGCCCCAGCCCGTGAGTCCGGGGACGAGTTCCTCCGAGGCGATCACCTCGGTGCGCATGGCGACGAGGCCCTCCTCGGCCAGGACGTCGGAGGGGGCGAGGTGGAGGCGTCCGAAGGCAGCGAGGTCGCGCACGCTCGTGAAGACGCTGCCGGCGGGACCCACGGCGCGGGGGAAGAACCAGGCGTCGGCGGGCCGGTAGGGCTCGCCGAGCGCGTGCACGTGCCCGACCGCCGCGCTGTGCAGCAGCGCCTGCTCTGGCAGTGTGCCGGAGCGCTCCAGACCGAGCGGCGAGATGATGCGCTCCTGCACGAGCTGATCCCATGTCTTGCCCGAGACGAGCTCGAGCGCGCGGCCCGCGATGATGAACCCGGTGTTGCAGTAGCTCCACAGTTCGCCCGGCTCGTGCATCAGCGGCTCATCGCGCACCTGCTCGACGTAGCGCTCCAGGACGTCGTCGCCGCGGCCGGTGTCCAGGAGCAGGTCGCACTCCAGGCCGCTCGTGTGCGAGAGCAGGTGCCGCATCGTGATCGCGGCGCCCGGCGCTCCGCCGACGGCGAGGGAGGGATCGATCTCGACGATCGGCTGGTCGATGTCGAGGAGTCCTTCGGCGGCCAGCTGCATCGCGATCGTCGAGGTCCACACCTTCGTGATCGACCCGATCTGGAACAGGGTGTCCTCCTGCACGGGCACACCGGTGCGGGCGTTGATGACGCCGGCCACGGCGACCTCGACGCCGTTCGGCGTGAGTACGGCCAAGGCAGCCCCGGGTACGCCGTTTCGGGCGATCCCGCTGTCGAGGAACTTCTGAAGATCGATCACGATGACATTCCTTTCTGGGCGCCGCGCGCGATGCGCAGGCGCGGAACAGCGGCGAGCAGTTCTTGCGTGTACGGGTGGGATGCTGCGGTGAAGAGTTGTTCGGTGGAGGCGGTCTCCACGAGCCGGCCGTCCTGCATGACGGCGACCCGGTCGCACACCTGGCGCACGATGGCCAGGTTGTGGCTGATGAAGACCATCGACAGGTTCAGTCGGTCGCGGAGGTCCAGGAGCAGGTTCAGCACGCTGGCCTGTACCGAGGCGTCGAGGGCGGAGACCACTTCGTCGGCGATCAGCAGCTCGGGTTCGAGGGCGAGTGCGCGCGCGATGTTGACGCGTTGACGCTGGCCACCGGAGAGGGCGCCGGGGTGGACGCCGATGACGTCCGTGCCGAGCCCGACCCAGCTGAGCAGCTCCTCCGCGCGGCCGGGGGCCGTGCGCGTGGTCGCGAGCGAGTGCACCACGAGCAGCTCTTCGAGGATCTGCCCGACCTTGAGCGCGGGGTTGAGCGCGGCGTACGGGTCTTGGAAGACCATCTGCACGCGACGGCGCTGGGCCGGCTTCGGGCGGGCGGGGAGGCTCTCCCCGTCGATGCGGATGCTGCCCTCGCTCTTGTACACGCCCACGATGCAGCGCGCGAGCGTGGACTTGCCGCTGCCGGACTCACCGACCAGGCCGAGGATCTCCCCGCGCTCGACGACGAGCGACACGTCGTCCAGGACCGTGCGGGTCGGGCGCGGATGCCACGGCCACCGCGCGACGCCCTTGACCGGGAATCGCATGCTCAGGTGCTCGACCTCGAGTATGGGCAGGGTCATGATCGCCGTCCTCCCATCGCGGGTTCGGCGATCGCATCCGGGATCCCGAGGTCGTAGAAGCACGCGCTGCCGCGTTCGAGCGCGTCGTCCGCGCCGCGCCCGGGTGCGGCGGACAGGAGCGCGTCGACGCCGACCTGCCGGAGCGCGTAGTCCTCGTCTGGGCACACCTCGCCGGCGACGTTGCAGCGCAGGTGGAAGCGGCATCCGCTCGGACGCAGGAACCTGTCGGGCAGCTCACCCGGGATCGACACCGGCCGGCGCCGCTCCGCGTCGATGTCGGGAAGGGACCCGAGCAGCGCAGCGGTGTAGGCGTGCCGCGGGTCGGCGAAGACGTCGTCGATCGGTCCGCGTTCGACCAGCTGCCCCGCGTACATGACCTGGACGGACGAGCACAGCTGCGCGACGACGGCGAGGTCGTGGCTGACCAGGATCACGGCCGAGCCCATCGTGCGGGTCCGCTCGCCGATGAGATCCAGCACCTTGGCCTGCACTGTGACATCCAGCGCGGTCGTCGGCTCGTCGCACAGGATGAGCTCGGGCTCGCAGGCCATCGCCATGGCGATCACGACGCGCTGCCGCATCCCGCCGGAGAGCTCGTGCGGATACTGACGCAGGACGCGCTGCGGGTCGGGGATGCGGACGGACTCGAGCAGCTCGACGGCGTGACGGGCCGCTTCGCGACGGCTCCAGCCGAGAATGCGCTGCGGGCCTTCGACGAGCTGGGGGCCGATGCGACGGATCGGGTTGAGGGCCGTCATCGGGTCCTGGAACACCATGCCGATATGGCGACCGCGCAGGGCCTTCCACAGGCGCTCGGGTGCACCGATGTAGTCGACGCCGCGCCAGCGCACATGGCCGGTCACGCTCGCCTCGCGGGGGAGGAGCCCCATGATCGCGCGGAGGATGATGCTCTTGCCCGAGCCGGATTCGCCGACCAGGCCCATCATCTCGCCGGGCAGCACATCGAAGCTGACGTTCTCGGCCGCGACCAGGTCGCCCTGCGGGGTATGCAGGGTGACGGTGAGGTTCTCGACCTGCAGAAGCGGCTCACTCATCGTCGGCCTCCCGTCCGGTGTGTGAGGTTGTCCGAGATGAGCGCGAGTCCGAGTCCGAGGACGGCGACCACGATGCCCGGGATGACGGTCAGCCAAGGCGCCGACTGCAGGTACGGTTGGCCGCCCGCGATCATCGCGCCCCACTCCGGGGTGGGCGGCTGGATGCCGATGCCGAGGTAGCCGAGGGCGGTGACCGCGCCGATCGCCAGGACGATGTCGGAGGTGAGGTAGACGACGGCCTGCAGCCAGACGTTGGGAAGCACGTGCCGCACGGCGACACGCATCGGGGAGAACCCCGCGAGGCGGGCGGCCAGGACGAAGTCCTGACCCTCGACGACGAACACCTCGGAGCGCACCAGGCGGGCGTACGCGACCCATCCGGTCACCGCGAGCGCGAAGATGATGCCGCCCGTGCCGGCCCCGAAGATCAGCAGCAGCATGATCAGGATGACGATGCCGGGGATGACCTGGACGAGATCCATCACGCGCGTGAGTACGACATCCGCCCAGCCCCGGGCATACCCGGCGGCGAGGCCGATTGAGCTGCCGATCACGAAGGCGAGGGATGCCGCGGTCAGGCCGATGAACAGATCGAGCTGGGCGGCGAACAGTACGCGGGAGAACGCGTCGCGACCGAGGTTGTCCGTGCCGAACAGGTGCGCGGCGCTGGGCGGGGAGAGGGCGGCGGGGATGTCCTGGGCGAGCGGATCGTACGGTGCCAGCCACGGGGCGCCGATCGCGGCGAGGACGTAGACGGCCGCGATGCCCACGCCGATCCAGAGCCCGGGGCCGCGTCGGTGGCCCCTGCGGCGGGCGGTGGGGGTGAGCACGGCGGGGCGTGTCAGCGCGGTCATCGCAGGGCCACCCGAGGATCGATGAGGACGTACGCCAGGTCGGCGGCGACGTTGGCCACGAGCACGAACGCGGCGGTGATGAGCGCGATGCCCATGACCAGTGGCAGGTCGTGGGCTCGGAACCCGGCGATGATCAGCGACCCGAGGCCCGGGAGCGCGAACACCTGTTCGACCACGAGCGCGCCGCCGATGAGGCTTGCGAACACGAGGGTGAGCACGGTGATGGTCGGGATGGCCGCGTTCGGAAGCACGTGCGAGATCATCAGGCGGAACCCGCTCATTCCCTTGGCCCGCGCGGTGAGGACGTGGTCGGATTCCAGGACGCCGATGAGGCCGAGGCGCAGGCTGCGGATGAGGATGGCGGACACGGCGATGGTGATCGTCAGCGCGGGCAGGAACAAAGTGACCAGGTTGCCGGGGAACTCGGACACGTACCCGCCGACGGGGAACCACCGCAGGGTGAGGGCGAAGATGAACAGCAGCATCGCGCCGATCCAGAACGACGGCATCCCGATCCCGATCAGGGGGATGGCGCGGATCATCTGGTCCACCGCTCCGCCCCGGTTCGCTGCCGCGATCCAGGCCAGGGTCACCGTCGTGATGATGCTGAGCACCAGCACGTAGACGGTGAGCTGGATCGTGACCGGCAATGCGCCGGCGATGACGTCCGACACGGGCTTGCGATAGAGCAGCGAGGTGCCGAGGTCTCCGCTGAACAGCCCGCCGATGTAGTCGGCGAGTTGAACCACGACGGGCCGGTCGAGCCCGAGCGTGTGCTCGAACGCCGCGATCTGCTCGGGAGTCGCGGTGACGCCCAGCATCGCCCGTGCGGCGCTGCCGGGCATCAGCCGGATGAGGAAGAAGAGGAGGATGCCCACTCCGATCAGCGTGAGGAGTGCATACCCCAGCCGACGGAGAAGATAGGTCAGGCGTTCCACGAACCTGCCTCACGACTCCCGAGCACGATCATCGGGTCACTTCGCGAGCGTGAGCCGCGTGAAGTCCAGAGCGCCGGTCGTGTTGAGGGCCTGAACATCGCTGACTGCGTCGGACACGCCCCACAGACGGGCAGGATCCATGATCGAGACCTGCACGGCGGTGTCGGCGATGAGGTCGAGGGCGTCGGCGAAGATCGCGTTGCGGCCGTCCTGGCCACTGAAGTCCGCATCCGCCTGCGCGTTGTACGCCTCGATCTGGGCCATGATGTCCTGCTCACCGGCGTAGAAGCCGTTCGTGGCGCCGTAGTACTGCAGCACCTCACCCGCATCCGCTTCGCTGATGATGTTCACGACGTACGCGTCCCAGTCGTTGGCCTCGACCTTCGCCGCGATGGCGTCGTTGTCGAGTCCTGCGAGGGTGACGGTGATCCCGATCTCTGCGAGGTTCTGCTGCACGACCTGCAGCGCGGTCTCGACTGTCGGGTCGCCGCTCGTGTACATCAGCTCGAACGAGAACCCGCCCTCCAGGCCCGCCGCCGCCATCTCCTTCTTCGCGGCTGCGGGGTCGTACAGTGCGCCGAAAGCGGGAGCGAACCCGCCCACCGCGGTCGGGACCACGAAGGATGCCCCGGGGACGCCGTGGCCGCCCAGTGCCGCCTCGACGACCGACTCGCGGTCGATACCGAGCGAGACGGCGCGCCGTGCCTCCGGCGAGGAGAACGGTTCACCCGTCGTGTTCATCGTGAAGAAGTAGTTCTGGCCCGCGGTGAACTCCTCGACGCTGAGTCCGTCGGTCTGCGTGATCTGATCGATCTGCGCCGTCGTGACGGCGTCGATGATGTCCGCGGTTCCGTTCTGCAGCTGGAGCAGGCGGGTGTTCGCGTCCGGCACCGTCAGGAACTCGATGCGGTCGATGCTCGCCGGCTCACCGAAGTACTCGTCGTTGCGGACGAGGGTGATGCCCACCCCCTGCTCCCAGTCCGCGACCTTGTACGGGCCGACCGCGACCGGCTCCTGCCAGAACTCGTCTTCGGTCTTGCCGCCGAAGTCCTCGGGGATGATCGCGACGGCATAGCTGGCCAGACTGAAGATCGCGGCGGATGACGGAGCCTCGAACGTGAGCTCGATCGTCTGGTCGTCGGGCGTCTCGATGTTCACGATGCGCTGGTAGAGCGCACCCTGGAGTTCGCCCTCTTTGGCGTTCTCGATCGTGAAGGCGACGTCCGCCGAGGTGACCGGCGTCCCGTCGGAGAAGGTGACGTCATCACGGAGGGTGACCGTCAGTACCGTGTTGTCGGCGTTGTACTCGAAGCCCTCGGCGATGCGCGGCTGGATGGTGCCCTCGGAGTCGAAGGCGAACAGCGAGTTGGCCACGAGCATCAGCGTCTCCCAGCCTTCTTTGCTCGAGGCCACCGCGTCGGCGTTGAGGGTGGTCACATCACCGGCACGGGCGACGGTGACGATGCTCTCCGCGTCACCGGTCTCGGGGGTGCTCGCCGAGCAACCCGTGAAAACGAGGGCGGTACTGAGGGCGATGACGACTGCGGTGGCTCTTCCTGTGCGCTTCATGGGGTGCTCCCGGTCTCAGTGGTGCTGTGTGGGTGTGAGTGACGCTCGGTGTTCGGGTGGTGCCGTCGTTCGGGTCGAAGGTCACGGCCGGCGTGACCGCAGGATGTCCGGCTGCGCGGGCGCAGCCGGACCTTCACACGCGCGTGAGCACGGATGAAAGGGTGCGCTGGGCCGAGGAGGCGAGTTCGTAGCAGACCACGATCACGCCGATGACGTCGGCCGGGTCGGTGAGGTCGACGCCGATGGCGCGACCGGACACCCGCTCCACGAGGGGCATCATCGCGGCCAGATCTGCGGCGAGCGGCGTGGGCATGTCGATCTCGAGGCGGAGGTTGGCCGGCAGTTCGACCGGGGTGAATTCCGCCGCCCGGGTGACGGCGCGGAAAGCGCCATCGCGGATCGCGTCGCGGGCCACCGAAGGCGCGACGGCGTCGGCGGCGGTCCAACCGTGCGCCACCTTGACCGAGACGACCTCGACGCCGGGCATCTCCTGCTCGGCGAGACCGCAGATGACGTCGTCCCCGGTGACCAGGCCGACGGGCACGCCCATGGATGCGGCCCACAAGGCGTTGACGGTCATCTCCGAAGCCGGGCGACCGTTGATCCGGACCTGGGTGAAGAGGCCGGAGAAGGTGTGGGCGAGGACGCCCTCGTGGCCGGCGGGTGCGTGATAGCCCACGAACAGGGCCACATCCACCGATTCGTCCAGGCCTTCGGCCATGCACTGGGCCTTGGGCGAGCCGAACACCAATCGGACCCGCGGGTCCAGCTCCTCGTGCAGCAGATTGTCCATCGTGCCGTGGCTGTCGTTCACCGTGACACGGGTGGCGCCTGCGTCGTACGCGCCCTGCACCGCCGCGTTGGTCTCGAGGGTCATGAGCGTCTGGGCGCGTGGATAGCCTGAGTTGCCGCGAATGGTCTGGTTGAGAGTGGCGATTCCGCCAATTCCCTCCATGTCCACCGAGATGTAAACGTGCACGTTGGGCTTCCTTCCGAGCGTTTCCCACAGACTGCCCTAGCCGAAGAGCGGTCTCTTTGTCCGATCGGTCAACACTCGGATGCCTGGTTCGTCTGCTCTGACTATACGACCGGAGATTCGGCTGAATACGCTGGTCGCGGTACCTGTCACGGAGGGAGCGTCGAGGATGAACGGTCACGCAGACACGACCGATGACGTCGTCGGCTGGAGGGACAAATCCTTCCCCTCCGTGGCCGGTGTCACCGTCGATACCATCGCCGATCAGCAGTGGAACCTGCTGAACGGGGACTTCGCCTTCCCGGTGCTCGCCCTGCGTCGTTCGGCCCTGGAGCACAACCTGGCCGTGATGGCGGCATTCTGCCGCGACGAGGGCGTCGAGCTGGCTCCGCACGGCAAGACGCACATGAGTCCTCAGCTGTGGGATCGCCAGCGCGCGAGCGGAGCCACTGCGGTGACAGTCGCGCATGTCTCGCAGGCCCGCGTGTTCGCGGAGACCGGGGCCACCGCCATCCTGATCGCGAATGAAGTCATCGACCTGCACGATCTGGCTTGGATCCAGCGGACGCGGGCCGCCGGTGTCGTCATCACGATCGTGATCGACTCGTTCACCGGCATCGCCGTGGCGGAGGCGGCCGTCGCCGCCGACCCCGAGGCCGGACCGATCGATGTGCTCATCGAGCTCGGCTATCCGGGCGGCCGCGCCGGGGTGCGCTCGGCCAGTCACGCGCTCGCTCTGGCGCGCAGCGCGCATGCCAGCCCCGGGGTGACCCTCCGCGGCGTCGAAGGGTTCGAGGGCGTCATGCCCGGCGAGGACGAGGAAATCCGTCGCGAGGCCGTGCGTCGCTACCTCGACGGTGCCGTGTCCACGCTGGCGGCGTTCGTTCGCGACGGACTCGTCACCGAGTCGCCGATCGCGTCGTTCGGCGGGTCGATGTATCCCGACCTCGTGGTGGACGCCCTGCGGATGAGCAGCGAGGTCCGCGGGCTGCCGCTGCGCATCCTGCTGCGCAGCGGGTGCTATCTGACCCACGACCACGGTCTGTACGCGGGCACCACGGCGGACCTCAACGGCGCCACGCTGGAGCCGGCCCTCGAACTGTGGGCGCGCGTCCTCTCGCGCCCCGAACCCAAACTCGCGATCCTGGGCGCCGGGAAGCGCGATGCACCGCACGATTCCGGGTTCCCCGTCGCGCTGCGCCGGCGCGTGGACGGCGTCGAATCGCCGTTGACGGGCGTGCGGGTGACCGGCATGAACGACCAGCACTTGTATGCCGCACTCGACAGGGCAGAGGCACTGGACGTCGGCGACCTCGTCTGTCTCGGGATCTCGCATCCGTGTACGGCCTTCGACAAATGGCGCCTCATCCCCGAGGTCGACGATCACTACCTCGTCGTCGGCGCCATCCGCACCTATTTCTAGGGAAGATCACCATGCCTCACGCCCGCGTCAACGTGCTCGGCGGGCGGGTCATCGACCCCGCCTCAGGACGCAACGAAGTCATCGCCCTGCGGTTCGAGGACGGGACGATCACCCACATCGGCCAGGTCCCCGACGACGCGGACCTGGTCGTGGACGCCACCGGCCTGGTCGTGGCGCCCGGCTTCATCGACCTGCACTCGCACGCGCAGACGCGTCTGGGGCTGCGGCTGCAGGCGCTGGACGGAGTGACGACCGCGCTCGATCTCGAGGCCGGCGCGCTGCCGGTGCGCCCGCTGCTCGCGAAGATGGCGGCGCACGGGATGCCACTGAACTTCGGCTTCTCGGCCTCGTGGTCGGCGGCGCGCATGCACGTGCTCGACGGCGCCCCACTGCGCGATGAGGCCCACCCCGCGGGCCCGGCGTCGGGTCTCAAGATGTTCAGCGACCACCACACTGGCGAGCGCTGGGGGCAGGCGGCGACAGCCGAGCAGCATGCCCGGATCCTCGCGTTGCTGGAGGATGCGGTGGCTCACGGCGCGATCGGGATCGGGATGCTGCTCGGCTATGCGCCGCAGACGCCGCCGGAGGAGGTACGCGCGGTGGCCGAACTCGCGGCGCGACTGCAGGTCCCCTTGTTCGTGCACTCCCGCTCCATGAGCCCCGAGACGCCGCCGACCATCCTCGATGCGGTGGACGAGCTGATCGGACTGGCCGAGGACACCGGCGTGCACGTGCATCTGTGCCACCTGAACAGCACCTCGCACGCGCGCATCGCGCAGGTCATCGAGCGCATCCGGGTGGCTGCGGCCGCGGGGACCCGTGTCACGACCGAGGTCTATCCCTTCGGCTACGGCTGCACCGACATCGGGGCGGCGTTCCTCGCGCCCGAGGTGCTCGCCGATCAGGGCCTGCGCCCGGACTCGATCCATCACCTCGGACACGGCCGGAAGGTCCGCGACTTCGCCGACCTCGCCGCGCTGCGGGCCGAGGATCCGTCTGCGCTCTGCACCATCGACTTCCTCGATGAGGATCGACCCGAAGACCTCGCCGCGCTGATGCGCGCCGTCGCGGCGCCCGAGACGGCCATCGCCTCCGACTCGGACACGCTCGTCGGAGTCAGGGGAGTGCCCGACCCCGGCGGCGACGAGTGGCCCGCTCCCGACGGCCTCAGCTCGCATCCGCGGGGTGCCGGATGCTTCGCCAAGGCCCAGCGGCTGCTCACGGCGGAGGACATCCCGCTCACGGAATTCGTCCGCAAGGCCAGTCTCCTTCCGGCACAGATCCTCGAGGGCAGCGTTCCGGCATTCCGTCGCAAGGGTCGGCTCGAGGTGGGCTCCGACGCGGACATCGTCGTGTTCGACCCGGCACGGGTACGTGAGCGGGGGACCGTCCTTCAGCCCGCCGCCAGTGAGGGTGTCCAGCATCTCTTCGTCGGGGGAACAGCAGTCGTGCGCGACGGAGAGCTTCTCGTGGATGCTCTGCCGGGAGCGGCTGTACCGGGGTAGACCGCGGGACGCCCGGCCGGAAATGAGCGGCCCCGGCACCCGTTCGTGGTGCCATGATGTCGAGGACCGCCGGACGAGCGGGGATGCCTCGGATCAAGGGAGCGCGCCTGTGACACACGCAGAATCCTCGGACCGCGCCGCCGCGTACTATCGCCACGGTCTGCGCAGGATGACGGGCCGCACCATCGACGGGGACCACCGTGCCGCGACGCCCCTCGAACTGCTCTTCGACCTGACCTTCGTTGCGGCGTTCGGGGTGGCTGGCAGTGAGCTCGCGCACGGCATCGCGGTCGGGCATCCACTGGCCGCGACCGGCGGCTTCGCCTTCGCGATGGGTGCGATCATCTGGGCGTGGATCAACTACTCGTGGTTCGCCTCGGCCTTCGACACGGACGACTGGCTCTTCCGGCTCCTGACGATGCTGCAGATGACGGGCGTGATCGTCCTGGCGATCGGCATCCCTCCGATGTTCGCCTCGATCGATCGCGGCGAACCGCTGGACAACGGGCTGCTGGTCGCGGGCTACGTCGTCATGAGGCTGGCCATGGTCGCGCAGTGGCTGCGCGCGGCGTACAGCGATCCGCAGTACCGCTCCGTTGCGCTGACGTACGCCTTCTTCGTCAGCATCGCGCAGGCCGGGTGGATCCTCACCGCCGTCCTGCCGCTCGACGTGGGCTGGACCCTCCTGGCGGCGGTGTTCCTCTGGATCCTCGAACTCGCCGGTCCCGTCGTCGCGGAGGTCAAGGGCGCCACCCACGGCGGCGGCGGTATGACGCCGTGGCACCCGCATCACATCGCCGAGCGCTACGGCCTGCTGGCGATCATCGCGCTCGGCGAAACCGTCCTGGGAACGCTGGCGGCCGCGCAGTCCATCTCGGCCGCCGAGGGCTGGACGATCGACACCGTCGTGGTCATCGGCGCGGGGATCGCGCTGACGTTCGCGCTGTGGTGGGCGTACTTCCTCGTTCCGTCGGCTCCGGTCCTCGCGGTGCGCCGCAACCGCTCCTTCCCGTGGGGCTACGGCCATTTTTTCGTCTTCGCCTCTATCGCCGCCGTCGGCGCGGGACTCCACGTCATCGGCTACGTCTATGACGATCACTACGAGGTGACGACGCTCACCGCGATCCTGGCGATCGCGATCCCTGTGCTGATCTTCATGGTCTCGCTCTACCTCCTGCACGCCTGGCTCGTCGCGACGCTGCCGCGCAACAGCGTCATGCAGTTGGCCACCATGCTTCTGCCGGTCGTCGCGGTCGGTCTCGCCGCCGTCGGCGGTCCGCTGTGGGCCTGCCTGCTCGTGGTGCTGGCCTCACCGGTGTCGGTGGTGCTCTCGTACGAACTCGGCGCGTGGCGCACTCTGTCCGCGCAGCTCGATCGCGTCCTCGCGCGGGCGTCGCGTGAGTGACATCGTCGCCGCGGTCCACGCACAACTCCGCGCGGCCGCCGACCCCGCGCGCGCCGCCGGCCAGCAGGCGTACATGAAGTCGGAGATGCCTTTCCTCGGGGCGGCGGTGCCCGAGTCCCGACGGATCGCGCGGCAGGCGGCGAAGGGTGAGGTGGATGCCGCGACCCTGCTGGCGGCGGCCACGACGCTGTGGGACGAGGCATCCCATCGCGAAGAGCGCTACGCGGCGATGGCGCTTCTGCGCGTGCGGGGTCTGCGGGCCGATCCCGACGTCATCCCGCTCGTCGAGCACATGGTGCGGACGGGACGCTGGTGGGACTACGCCGACGAGCTGGCCCATCGCCTGGCGGAGGCGCTCGACGTGCGACCGGTGCCGACGGCGGACCTGCTGCGCGGGTGGGCGACGGACGCGGACATGTGGATGCGCCGAATCGCCATCATCGCCCAGCTCGGTCGCGGCATCCGTGTGGATCGCCGGCTGCTGACGTACGTGATCGAGGCCAACGCCTCGGACCCGGAGTTCTTCATCCGCAAGTCGATCGGCTGGGCGCTGCGCGAATACGCGCGTGTGGAACCGGACTGGGTGCGATCATTCGTCGCCGCCTGCGAGCTGAGCCCCTTGAGCCGTCGGGAGGCCCTCAAACACCTCGCCTGAGCGACGGTGGGGGCAGCGCGCGTGGGCGATAGACTGGCGCCATGGAACTCGTCGTGCGCATCGAGCAGGCGACCCCGGCCGGGTCGTTCCTCGACGATGCCGGCACGCGAACGCCTCAGGCCTGAGCGGGCAGGACGCGGGCTGCGTCCGAAGCTGAGTAGCCTTTGACCAGACCCACACTCTTGGAGAGTTCCCTTGACTGACGTCATCCTTCCGTCGGACGTGTCGTACCCCGCCGACGGTTTCGCCCTGTTCCCCGATCGAACCGTCGTCGCGTTGCGCGTCAACGGCGAGTTGAAAGACCTCGCCACGACCGTGCAGGCGACGGATGCTGTCGAGCCGGTCACGATCGGCAGCCCGGACGGTCTCGCCATCCTGCGCCACTCGACGGCGCACGTGCTCGCGCAGGCCGTGCAGCGCATCAACCCGCAGGCCAACCTCGGCATCGGCCCGCCGATCACCGACGGCTTCTACTACGACTTCGGCGTCGACGAGCCGTTCACCCCGGAGACGCTGAAGCTCATCAAGAAGGAGATGGAGCGCATCGTCCGCGAGGGCCAGCGCTTCACCCGCCGTGTCGTGACCGACGACGAAGCGCGCGTCGAACTTGCGGACGAGCCGTTCAAGCTCGAGCTCATCGGGCTCAAGGGCGGCAAGGAAGCAGCCGAAGGCGCCTCGGTCGAGGTCGGCGCGGGCGAGCTCACGATCTATGACAACGTCAACAAGGACGGCGAAACGGTCTGGAAGGACCTCTGCCGCGGCCCCCACGTGCCGAGCACCCGCATGATCGGCAACGGTTGGGACCTCACCCGCATCGCCGCCGCGTACTGGCGGGGGAGCGAGAAGAACCCCCAGCTGCAGCGCATCTACGGCACCGCGTGGCCCACGAAGGACGAGCTCCGCGCCTACCAGGAGCGTCTGGCCGAGGCGGCCAAGCGCGACCACCGCAAGCTCGGCAAGGAGCTGGACCTCTTCTCGTTCCCCGAGGAGATCGGTTCCGGCCTGTCGGTCTGGCACCCGCGCGGTGGCGTGGTGCGCCAGGAGATGGAGCAGCACGCGCTGCGGCGCCACAAGGCCGCCGGCTACACCTACGTGTACACGCCGCACATCTCGAAGGAGGACCTGTTCCTCACCTCGAACCACCTCGTCACGTACAAGGAGGGCATGTTCCCGCCGATCGTGATGGACGAGGAGCGCGACGAGCACGGCGAGATCACCAAGCACGGCCAGGACTACTACCTGAAGCCGATGAACTGCCCGATGCACATCCTCATCTACAAGGAGCGTGCGCGCAGCTACCGGGACCTGCCGATGCGTCTGGCCGAGAACGGCACCGTCTATCGCAATGAGCTCTCCGGTGCCCTGCACGGCCTCACCCGCGTGCGCGGTTTCACCCAGGACGACTCGCACCTGTTCGTCACGCCGGAGCAGCTCGAGCAGGAGGCGACCAACGTCCTCGAGTTCGTCATCTCGATGCTGCGCGACTTCGGCCTGAGCGACTTCGAGCTCGAGCTGTCGATGCGCGATGACGAGAAGGACAAGTGGATCGGCTCCGAGGAGTTCTGGGAGTACTCCACCAACGCGCTGCGCAACGTCGCGGTCGCGAGCGGGCTGAAGCTCACCGAGGTTCCCGGCGAGGCCGCGTTCTACGGGCCGAAGATCGACCTCAAGACGAAGGACGCGATCGGACGCGTCTGGCAGCTCTCCACGGTCCAGGTCGACCCCAACCTGCCCGAGCGGTTCGAGCTCGAGTACACCGACCGTGACGGCCAGAAGAAGCGGCCGATCATGATCCACCGTGCCCTCTTCGGCTCGATCGAGCGGTTCTTCGCGATCCTGCTCGAGCACTACGCCGGCGACTTCCCGGTCTGGCTCTCGCCCGTCCAGGTGATGGGCGTGCCGGTCGCCGAAGACTTCGGTGACTACCTCGACGAGGTCGTCGCGACGCTGCGCGCCGCCGACGTGCGCGCGGAGGTCGACCACTCGGACGACCGGATGCAGAAGAAGATCCGCAACCACACCACCGGCAAGGTGCCGCTCATCCTCATCGCGGGGGAGCAGGACCGCAACGCCGGCACGGTCTCGTTCCGGTTCCGCGACGGCACCCAGGAGAACGGTGTGCCGATCGCCGACGCCGTGCGCCGCATCCGTGCCAGCATCGACACGCACGCGCTCGTGCACACGGCCGAGGACTTCGACTGATGGATGCCGAGAACTCGTTGGAGGACGCCGCCACGCTGGCCGGCGTCCCCGACGAGTTCCAGCGGCTCTGGACGCCGCACCGGATGGCGTACATCCAGGCCGGCCCAGAGCCGCTGCGCGAGGTGTGCCCGTTCTGCGCGGCGCCGGAGAAGTCGGACGAAGACGGACTCATCGTGGCGCGAGGCAAGACCGCCTATGTGCTGCTGAACCTGTTCCCGTACAACTCCGGCCACCTCCTGGTGTGCCCGTACCGCCACATCTCGACCTACGACGAGGCCACGCCTGAGGAGGTCGCCGAGATCGGCGCCCTCACCCAGCAGGCGATGCGGGTGCTGCGCACGGTGTCACGGTGCGACGGCTTCAACCTGGGCATGAACCAGGGCGCGATCGCGGGAGCCGGGGTCGACGCACACCTGCACCAGCACATCGTGCCGCGCTGGGCGTCGGACGCGAACTTCTTCCCGATCATCGCCAAGACCAAGGCCCTGCCGCAGCTGCTCGGCGACGTGCGCCGCGCCGTGGCCGACGCCTGGGGTCAGTAGCTCGGCTCAGCGCACCTGGCGCGCGGTGAACTGCATCCGCGGGTGCGCGTACGCCTCCTGCGACTCGATGAGCTGCAGTTCGCGCTCGCCCGACGCGTGGGTGCGGGTGAGCAGGTCGAACACGCTCGAGGTCGTGCGGGCCAGCGACTCCGCGAGGTCGCCGGTACTACGGTAGTGGGCCGTGAAGAGCGCGGCCGTCACGTCGCCGGAGCCGTTCGCCTTCATCGGGATGTATGGGGTCTGCACGATCCAGGCGCCGCTGTCGTCGACGGCGAGCATCTCGATCGAGTCGTCCTCGCGGTCGGGTCGCTCGACGCTCGTGACGAGGACCGTCTGCGGGCCGGTCGCGCGCACCAGATCGACCGAGGCCAGGGTGGATTCCAGGGTGTCGGGCTGTGTGTCCGTGAGGAACCCGAGCTCGAACTGGTTCGGCGTGATGATGTCGGCGGCGGGCACGACCCGATCGCGCAGCAGCACGGGGATCGCGGGTGCCACGAAGCATCCGGACTTCGCATTTCCCATCACGGGATCGCACGAGTAGATCGCGGCGGGGTTCGCGGCCTTCACGCGCGCCACCGTCTCGAGGATCACGTCCGCGACGCCCTCACCGCCCTGGTAACCGGAGAGGATGACGTCGATCTGGGGGAAGACGCCGCGCTCCTCGATGCCGAGGATGACCTCCCGGACGTCGTCGGGGCTGATCAGGGGACCGCGCCACGCGCCGTACCCGGTGTGGTTGGAGAAGTTCACGGTGTACACCGGGAGGACCTCGACGCCGATGCGCTGGAGCGGGAACACGGCGGCGGAGTTGCCCACGTGTCCGTAGGCGACGGCGGACTGGATCGAGAGGATCTTCACTTTTCGATCATCCCACTTCCCGCACGGCGAGCCGTGCGCGCACGGTCTGCACCGCGGCGGCGATATCGACGGCGAGCTGCTCCGCATCCGTGTCGTCGAGATCGTGGACGGTGAGGCGAAGGCGCTGGGTGGAGTCCTCGTCGACGAGCAGGAAGTCCTCGCCGCTGCGCGCCAGCCAGCCGCGCCGCATCAGCTGCTCGGTCACGGGGCGGGCGGGCGCCGTCAGCGCGACCCAGAGACTGAGGCCGTCGCCGGCGGTGGCCGGGAGACCGTGTGCGGTGAGGCGCGCGGCGAACGCGGCATTGCGCGCGGCATAGTGTGCACCCGCCGCGGCGATGCCCGCCGTCACGTCCGGGTCGGTGACGAGGCTGAGAGTCAGACGCTGCAGCAGATGGCTGACCCACGTCGTCCCCGGCGTGAGGCGCATCGCGAGCCGGTCGGCGGTCTCGGGGTCGGAGGACGTGACCGCCAGGCACATGTCGGGGCCGAGGAACTTCGACACGGAGCGGATGAGCGCCCAGCGGCGGTGGTCCGGGCCGATCAGCGAGTGGAACGGCGCCTGCGAGAGCATCGAGAAGTGATCGTCCTCGATCACGAGGACGTACGGATGCTCCGCCAACAGTGCGCGCAACTCGGCCGCGCGCGTCGCCGTGAGGCTCGCGCCCGTCGGATTCTGCGCGCGCGGCGTGCACACGACCGCCCGCACGCCCTGCTCGAGCGCGGCGCGGAGCCCGGCCACCGTCATCCCCTCGTCATCGACCGGTACCGCCACGGGGCGATAGCCGCCCAGGCGCACGGTGTGGATGCTGGTGAGGAAGCAGGGGTCTTCGAGGGCGACGGCATCGCCGCGCGTCAGCACATCGGAGAACAGGCGCTCGACCGCGTCGGCCGCACCGCTGGTGATGGTCAGGCGCATGGATGCGGCGGGAGCCAGGTCCCGGGCCATCCATTCGCGCGCCCAGGCCTCGAGCCCGGGATCGATGACGGGCTCGCCGTACAGGACGGGCCTGCCCGCCATGCCCGCCAGGGCGCGCAGGGGATCGGGGATGAGATGGGGATCGGGATTGCCCGTTCCCACGTCGCGCAGCACGCTGTCGATCGCGAAGCCCTCCTGAGCCACCGCGGCCCGGTCGGCGACATGCGTGCCGCCCCGGCCGCGCGTGACGACCATCCCGACGCGGGCGAGCTCGCGGTAGGCCGCGACGACCGTGTTGCGGTTCACGCCGAGCGTCTCGGCGAGCGCGCGCACGGAGGGGAGTGGCTCACCCGGGCGGAGGGTGCCGCGCTCCACGAGCGCCCGCAGGCTGTCGGCGATCTCCGACGCCGATCCGCCGCTGATCTCGAGGTCCATGTCACCGTCCTTCATCGTGCCGATCCTACGGTGCGGTACATGCTATCTTTTGGCCTAGGTCAAAGTGTTGGCCTGTCACTCTCTGTCGCGGTTCATCCCGCGACCCATCGAAGGGAACCCCCATGAGCAGCGTCGACACGGGAACCGGTCGCGTCAAGCGCGGCCTCGCCGAGATGCTCAAGGGCGGCGTCATCATGGACGTCGTCACCGTCGAGCAGGCCAAGATCGCAGAGGATGCCGGCGCGGTCGCCGTCATGGCCCTTGAGCGCGTGCCGGCCGACATCCGTGCACAGGGCGGCGTGTCGCGTATGAGCGACCCCGACATGATCGACGGCATCATCGCGGCGGTCTCGATCCCGGTCATGGCCAAGGCGCGCATCGGGCACTTCGTCGAGGCGCAGGTGCTGCAGGAGCTCGGCGTCGACTACATCGACGAGTCCGAGGTTCTGTCGCCGGCCGACTACGTCAACCACATCGACAAGTGGGGCTTCACGGTGCCGTTCGTCTGCGGTGCCACGAACCTGGGTGAGGCCCTGCGTCGCATCAACGAGGGTGCGGCGATGATCCGCTCCAAGGGCGAGGCCGGCACCGGCGACGTCTCCGAGGCGACCAAGCACATCCGCAAGATCCACAGCGAGATCAACGTGCTGCGCTCCATGACCAAGGACGAGCTGTACGTCGCGGCCAAGGAGCTGCAGGCGCCGTACGACCTCGTCGCCGAGATCGCCGAGACCGGCAAGCTCCCGGTCGTGCTGTTCGTCGCGGGCGGCGTGGCCACCCCGGCCGACGCAGCCATGATGATGCAGCTGGGCGCCGACGGCGTCTTCGTCGGCTCGGGCATCTTCAAGTCGGGCAACCCTGCCGAGCGTGCGGCGGCCATCGTCAAGGCGACCACGTTCTACGACGACGCCAAGGTCATCGCGGACGTCTCGCGCGGCCTCGGCGAGGCCATGGTCGGCATCAACGTGTCCGACCTGCCCGCGCCGCACCGCCTCTCCGAGCGCGGCTGGTAGCACCTGCATGGCGACACGGCCGCGCGTCGGCGTCCTCGCGCTGCAGGGCGACGTGCGCGAGCACGCCCGAGTCCTGACGGCCCTGGGCGCCGACGTGCAGCTGGTGCGCCGCCCCGAGGAGCTCAGGTCCGTGCAGGGCCTCGTGCTCCCGGGCGGCGAGTCCAGCGTCATCGACAAGCTCGCGCGCGCCTTCGGCATGCGCGAGCCCGTGCGTGCCGCGATCGCCGCGGGGATGCCGGTGTACGGGACGTGCGCCGGCCTGATCCTGCTGGCGGACGAGATCACCGACGGCATCGAGGGGCAGGAGACGTTCGGCGGCCTCGATATCACGGTGCGCCGCAACGCGTTCGGCAGCCAGGTGGACTCGTTCGAGACGGACCTCGATGTTCCCCTGCTCGGCGCACCCGCCGTGCATGCCGTGTTCATCCGGGCGCCGCTCGTGGAGCGCGTCGGGCCGGATGTGGAGAGCATCGCCTCGCTCGCCGACGGGCGCGTCGTCGCCGTGCAGAGCGGTGTTCTGTTGGGAACCGCGTTCCACCCCGAGGTCACGGGGGAGCACCGATTCCACGAACGCTTCCTCGACACGGTCCGCGCGGCCTGACACTTGCGATGCACCGGATAGATTCCTGACATGACCGAGTGGGTCGCACTGCTGCGCGGAGTCAACGTAGGCGGGATCACCATCCGTTCCGTCGACCTCGCCGAGGTGTTCCGTGGACTCGGTCTGGACGAGGTCACGACCTACCTCGCCAGCGGCAACGTCCGCTTCACCGCCGCGGACACCGCCGAGACCCGGGCGGCGCTGAAATCGCGCATCGAGGCGGGCCTGCGCGAGCGGTTCGGCTACGAGGCATGGATCCTGCTCGTCACCCTCGATGAGCTGTGCGCGGCGATCGACGCGTTCCCGTTCGACGCCGCCGATGCGACACGGCAGCCGTGGGTGCTCTTCTGCGTGGACGAGGCGACACGTGATGAATTGACGGATGCGGCGGCATCCGTCGCCTCGGAGCTCGACCCTGTCGCGTCCGGTGAGAACGTCGTCTACTGGAATCCGCCGAAGGGGAGGACCACCGACACGCCGTTCGCGAAGGTGCTCGCGAAGGCCCGGTACAAGGCCGCCACGACCAACCGGAACCTGCGGACACTGGTGAAGATCGCCGCATCCGGGTCGTAGATCTCGGTCGAGCCGCCGCGCGGCCCTTACACTGGAATTTATGTCCGGCCACTCCAAGTGGGCGACGACCAAGCACAAGAAAGCGATCATCGATTCGCGACGTGCCAAGTCGTTCGCCAAGCTCATCAAGAACATCGAAGTCGCCGCCAAGATGGGCGGTGCTGATCTCTCGGGTAACCCGACGCTGGTCGACGCCATCCAGAAGGCGAAGAAGACGTCGGTCCCCATCGACAACATCAACCGCGCCGTCAAGCGCGGCGCCGGGCTCACGGGTGAGTCCGTCGATTACGCGACGATCATGTACGAGGGTTACGGCCCCAACGGCGTCGCGCTGCTCATCGAGTGCCTCACGGACAACAAGAACCGCGCGGCCGCCGAGGTCCGCACGACGATGTCCCGCAACGGCGGCACGATGGGCGACCCGGGCAGCGTGGCGTACAACTTCCACCGCAAGGGCGTCATCGTCGTCGGCGAAGGCGTGAGCGAGGACGACGTCATGCTCGCGGTGCTCGACGCCGGCGGGGAGGAGATCCTGCCCCACGCGCAGGGGTTCGAGGTCATCACCGACCCGAGCGACCTCGTCACGGTGCGCACTGCGCTGCAGGAGGCGGGCATCGACTACGAGTCCGCCGACGTGGAGTTCGTGCCGAGCCTGAAGGTGGAGGTCGACGCCGACACCGCGCGGAAGGTCTTCCGCCTCATCGACGCGCTCGAGGACAGCGACGACGTGCAGAACGTCTACAGCAACTTCGACCTCACCGCCGATGTGCAGGCCGAGCTCGAGAACGACGAATAGGCGTTCCCCCTCGGGGCGCGCCTGCCCAGTGACGTCGGCCCCCGCGCGTAGCGTGGGGGAGTGACCACCCCTCGTGACGGACGACTGCGCGTGCTCGGCATCGACCCGGGCCTGACGCGGTGCGGTGTCGGTGTGGTCGACGTGACGCGGGATCGATCCGCTTCGCTGGTGCACGTCGGGGTCATCCGATCCAGCCCCGACGCTCCCATCGAGCAGCGGCTCGCGATCCTGGCCGCGGGAATCCGCGAGGTGATCGCGGCGCACCGCCCCGACATCGTGGCGGTCGAGCGTGTCTTCGCCCAGCAGAACCTCCACTCCGTCATGGGTACCGCGCAGGCCAGCGGAGTGGCCCTACTCGTCGCGGGTGAGAACGGGCTGCCGACGGCCACGCACACTCCGAGCGAGGTGAAGGCCGCGATCACCGGCTACGGCTCGGCCGACAAGCGCCAGGTGCAGACGATGATCGCCCGCATCCTGCGCCTGGACGCCCTGCCGCAGCCCGCGGATGCCGCGGATGCTCTCGCCATCGCCGTCTGCCACGCGTGGCGTGGTGGTCCGCGCACCCCGGCGACCGCCGGCGCGCTGACCCCCGCGCAGCGCGCGTGGGCCGATGCCGAACGCGCCACGCGACGTTGAGTGTGTCGGTAGAACAAAACTGCGAAACACTCCGTAGGCTCGACGCATGATCTCTTCGCTGCGCGGCACCGCCGTCCATCTGGACTCGGACGCGATCGTCATCGATGTCGGCGGCGTGGGCTTCCACGTCGCGGTGACCTCACAGGTCGCGCGCACCGCGCGCTTGGGAGAGACGATCCTGCTGCACACGTACCTGATCGTCCGCGAGGACGCGCTCGCGCTGTTCGGGTTCGAGACCCGCGACGAGCTGTCGGTATTCACGCAGCTGCTCAGCGTCTCCGGCGTCGGCCCGAAGGCGGCGCTCGGCACGCTCTCGACACTGACGATCGGGCAGATCGCGGATGCCGTCGACGCCGACGACGACGCACCGTTCCGCCGGGTCTCGGGCATCGGCCCCAAGACCGCGAAGCTCATCGTGGTGCAGCTCGCGGGCAAGCTCGACGTCGTGCGCTCCCGGGTGTCGACCGGGCCGTCCGCCGTGCCCGATGTCACCGCGCAGGTGGCGCAGGCGCTGATGGGGCTCGGCTGGTCCGAGCGGATCGCGGCCGAAGCCGTGGCGGATGTCGCGGCCGCTGCCTCCGAGGCTGACCGTGCGTCCGTGCCCGCGCTGCTGCGCCTCACGCTGTCGGTACTCGGCCCCGCGCGCAAGGAGCCCATCGGTGGATGACCTGCGCGAAGTCGACGAACCCGTCGATGAGACCGAACTCGCGATCGAAGGCGCGCTGCGGCCGAGTTCGCTGGCAGAGTTCGTCGGGCAGCAGAAGGTGCGTGGGCAGCTGCAGCTGCTCCTGGACGCCGCCCGCATCCAGCAGCGCTCGCCCGACCACATCCTGCTGTCGGGCCCTCCAGGGCTCGGCAAGACCACCTTGGCGATGATCGTGGCGCACGAGAGCGGGCGCCCGCTGCGGCTGAGCAGCGGGCCCGCTATCCAGCACGCCGGAGATCTGGCCGCGCTGCTGTCGAGCCTGACGCCGGGGGAGGTGCTCTTCATCGACGAGGTGCACCGGATGGCGCGCTCGGCCGAGGAGATGCTGTACCTCGCCATGGAGGACTTCCGCATCGACATCATGGTCGGCAAGGGGGCCGGCGCCACCAGCATCCCGCTGGAGCTCGCGCCGTTCACGCTGGTGGGCGCCACGACCCGCTCCGGGCTGCTGCCGAACCCGCTGCGCGACCGCTTCGGGTTCACCGCCCACCTGGAGTACTACGACCCCGCCGAACTCGAACTCGTCATCCAGCGCTCCGCCGGCATGCTCGGGGTGGATCTGCCCCGAGCCGCGCGCTCCGAGATCGCCCGTCGGTCGCGGGGGACACCGCGTATCGCGAACCGACTGCTGCGCCGGGTCCGCGACTATGTCATCGTGCATTCGAGCGGTCTCGGCAATACCGTCGCCGTCTCGACCGTGGATGCGGCCCTCGACCTCTACGACGTCGACTCCATCGGGCTGGATCGCCTGGACAAGGCCGTCCTCGAACTGCTCGTGCGCCGCTTCCGCGGCGGACCCGTCGGACTCAACACCCTCGCGGTGGCGGTCGGCGAAGAGCCCGAGACCATCGAGTCCGTGGTCGAGCCGTACCTCGTTCGGATCGGATTCATGGGACGCACGCCGCGCGGCCGGATCGCGATGCCCGAGGCGTACGCGCACCTGGGTGTGGCACACCCAGAGAATGCGCTCCGACTCGATGACCTATAATCGCTGAAGGCTTCGACCGAACCCCCTCATGCATGGCAGTGCCGCCTGGCGCGCCTGACTCGAAAGGTGCCCACACCTCCATGAATATCGCGGACTTCTTCGCAAACTACGGCCTGATCATCCTGCTGGTCGTCCTCCTCGTCTTCATGTTCTGGAGCTCGCGCCGCCGCATGGCCAAGCAGAAGACCGAGCAGGAGGCCAAGGCCCGTCAGACCATCCCCGGCGCCGAAGTCCTGCTCCAGGGTGGGCTCTACGGCACGATCGTCGAGTTCGACCCCGAGAACCTCGACCAGCCCGCCGTTGTCGAGATCGCCCCGGGCGTCGACATCAAGGTCCACAGCCAGGCCATCCTGCGCGTCGTGACCCCCACGGTCGAGACCGAGGACGAGTTCACCGGCACAGACGCTCCCGCCATCGAGTCGATCGATGAGGCCGAGCACGAAGTCACCAAGGTCGACGAGAGCCTCGAGCAGTCGACCGATCCCGACGCCGAGCCCGGCAGCAAGCCCCAAGCCTGAAATCACCGCCCGTTCGCGGGCGACCGAGAAAGCTGACTCTCCTTGGCGACTTCCACTCCCGTCCGTCATGCCTGGCGCGCGCTGACCGGCCTTCTGGTCATCACCGCCCTCATGTTCGGCATCAACGCCCTCGGCGTCTACGTGTTCAAGCAGAGCTCGTGGAGCCCTGAGCTCGCGTTGGATCTGCAGGGCGGTACGCAGATCATCCTGCAGGCGCAGACGACCGATGGCGCCGACCCGACCACCGAGCAGATGAATCAGGCCGTGACGATCATCCGTCAGCGCGTCGATGCCTCCGGTGTCGGCGAGGCGGATGTCACTACCGAGGGCGGCAAGAACATCGTCGTCCAGATTCCGGGCGAGGCGGACGAGGAGACGCGCCAGCGGATCCAGGCATCCGCTCAGCTGCAGCTGCGCGCGGTGCTGTTCACGGGTCAGCCGGTCACCAGCTACGTGGGTGAGGACGGCAAGGAGACGCCGTTCCCGACTCCGGACCCATCGCTGCTGGCCACGCCGACCGCGTCGCCCACCAGCGGCAGCGACATGTCGTGGATCACGCCCAAGCTGCAGGCCGAGTTCCTGGCGTACGACTGCAACGATCCGGCGAACGACCCGGCGTCCGCGCCCAAGGACGAGCCGCTGATCACGTGTGACGCGAACAACCAGGCGAAGTACATCCTGGGACCCGTGGAACTGGACGGCTCCTCGATCTCGGACGCCACCTTCGGGTTGCAGTCCAACAACGGGCAGTGGGCCGTCAACCTCAAGTTCGACGATGAGGGCACGAAGACCTTCGGCGACATCAGCCAGCGCCTCTACGGTGCGACGGCGCCGTTGAACCAGTTCGCCTTCGTCCTGGACGGACTCGTGCTCTCCGCACCGTCGATGAACGCGATCATCCTCGACGGCAACCCGAGCATCACCGGCAGCTTCACCCAGGAGAGCTCCAAGACCCTGGCGGACCAGCTCAAGTACGGCGCGCTGCCGCTGAGCTTCGAGGTCGTCAGCTCCGACACGATTTCGGCGACCCTCGGGTCCCAGCAGCTGCAGATCGGTCTGATCACCGGCCTCATCGGTCTCGTGCTCGTGGCGATCTACTCGCTCATCACCTACCGCGCCCTCGGGTTCGTGATCATCGCGTCGCTGGTCGTGATGGGTGTGCTGACCTACCTCGCACTCTGCATCCTGGCGTGGCGCATGGGCTTCCGCCTGTCGCTCGCCGGCGTCGCAGGTCTGATCGTCTCGATCGGCTTCACGGCCGACTCGTTCATCGTGTACTTCGAACGAATACGTGACGAGTTGCGCGACGGCAAGTCGATCACCGGTGCGGTGGAGGACGGCTGGGGTCGTGCCAAACGGACGATCTATATCTCGAAGTCGATCAACATCCTCGCCGCGGTGGTGCTGTACATCCTCGCGGACTCCACGGTGAAGGGATTCGCCTTCACCCTGGGGCTCACCACTGTGATCGACGTGCTCATCTTCATCCTGTTCACCCACCCGGTGATGCAGCTGCTGGCACGCACGAAATTCTTCGGGTCGGGGCATCCGCTCTCCGGACTCGACCCCGAGGCGCTCGGTGCGGTCTACCGCGGGCGCGCACAGTTCCGCGCTCCCGCCGTCGCCGCCGCCAAGGGGCCGCAGGGACGCAAGACCGCACGCTCGCGCGGTGAGGCGGAACGACGGCAGACCATCGCCGAACGCAAGGCCGCTGAACTCACGTCCGCAAGCAAGACCGACGCCTCCCAACCCGGCACCCGCAAGGAGGGAGACGACTGATGCGCTCCATGAGTCAACTCGGAAACGACCTCTACTCGGGCAAGACATCCTTCCCGTTCGTCGGTCGCCGCCGCCTGTGGTTCATCCTGGCCGCAGTGCTGGTGCTGGCTTCGGTGCTGGTGCCGCTCGTGCGCCCCGTGCAGTTCTCGATCGAGTTCACGGGCGGATCGCAGTTCACGGTCTCGGGGCTCAGCAACCCCGACCAGTCGCAGGCGACGGATGCCGTGCATTCGGTCGTCCCGGGCGTGGCAACGAAGGTCACCACCATCGGCAGCAGCGCGGTGCGCGTGCAGACCGATCAGATGAGCCCCGAAGAGACCCAGCTGGTCACCGCGGCACTCGCCGACGCGTACAAGGTGGATACGAGCGAGGTGACGGCGTCCTTCATCGGCCCCAGCTGGGGTGCCGACGTCACGCGCCAATCGCTGTGGGGACTGGCGATCTTCCTCGCCCTGACCTTCATCATCCTCGGGCTGTACTTCCGCACCTGGAAGATGTCCGCGGCGGCCATCGTCGGCGTCATCGACGTGCTGATCATCACGATCGGCGTCTACGCTCTCGCCGGCTTCGAGATCTCTCCGGCCGCCGTCATCGGCTTCCTGACGATCTTGTCGTACTCGCTCTATGACACCACCGTCGTCTTCGACAAGATTCGAGAGAATACCCACGAAGACGGCGAAGTGTCGGGCCGAACATTCGGAGAGTCGGTCAACCTCGCCGTCAACCAGACGTTGATCCGGTCTATCAACACGACGGTCGTGGCGATCCTGCCGGTCGGTGCGATCCTCTTCATCGGTGCGTTCGCCTTCGGCGCCCAGACCCTCAGTGACATCTCGCTGTCGATCTTCGTCGGAATCATCGTCGCCGCGTACTCGACGCTGTTCGTCGCCGCACCGTTGTACTCGTTCCTTCGGGAGAGCGAGCCCGACCTCAAGGTGCGCGATGAGCGGGTGCTGGCTGCCCGCGTCCGCGCCGGCGTCCCCGCCTGACGGCGGGGCCGCCCGGCGCCCGGGCGTAGGATTGACTGATCCAGCGGAGGGGAGGGCCAGCGGGTGACCGAGACCACTCCTGTCGCGCAATCTTCCTCGCTGCGGCGACTCGTTCCGCGCATCTTCTCGCGGTCCGGCCGTCGCGACGGAATGGAGCTGCTGCTCCGCACGGTGCGCACGCATCACCCCAAGGGTGATCTGTCGATCATCGAGCGCGCATACGCGGTCGCGGATCGTGCGCACGAGGGACAGAAGCGCCAGAGCGGCGAGCCGTACATCACGCACCCGCTCGCAGTCGCGCAGATCCTCGCCGACCTCGGGCTGGGCCCGAAGGCGATCGCCGCCGCGCTGCTGCACGACACCGTCGAAGACACCGAGTATCGGCTCGACACGCTGACCGCCGAGTTCGGCGACGAGGTCGCGATGCTCGTGGACGGCGTCACGAAGCTGGACAAGGTCAAGTACGGCGAGAGCGCCCAGGCCGAGACCGTCCGCAAGATGATCGTGGCGATGTCCCGCGACATCCGCGTTCTGCTCATCAAGCTCGCCGACCGTCTGCACAACGCCCGTACGTGGGGCTTCGTCGCCCCGGAGAAGTCCCGCCGCAAGGCGACCGAGACGCTCGAGATCTACGCCCCGCTCGCGCACCGTCTGGGCATCCAGACCATCAAGTCCGAGCTCGAGGAGCTCTCGTTCGCTGTGCTGCACCCGAAGCTCTACGTCGAGATCGAGAGCCTGGTCAAGCAGCGCACCCCGCAGCGCGAGCAGTACGTGCAGAACGTCATCGAATCCGTGGAGTCGGATCTGCGCGAGCTGCGCATCCGCGGCCGCGTCGAGGGCCGGCCCAAGCAGCTGTACTCCGTGTACCAGAAGATGGTCGTGCGAGGCCGCGAGTTCGACGACATCTACGACCTCATCGGCATCCGTGTGCTCGTCAACACGGTGCGCGACTGCTACGCGGTGCTGGGGGCGATCCACGCCCGTTGGACGCCGCTTCCCGGTCGGTTCAAGGACTACATCGCGACGCCGAAGTTCAACCTCTACCAGTCGCTGCACACGACCGTGATCGGTCCCGGCGGGCGCACGGTCGAGATCCAGATCCGCACCAACGAGATGCACCAGCAGGCCGAGTACGGCGTGGCGGCGCATTGGAAGTACAAGGAGCGGATCGGCAGCGGCAAGGCAGACGCGAAGTCGCTCGATGCCGACATGGCCTGGCTCGCGCACATCTCGGACTGGCAGGCAGAAACCGCAGACCCGGGCGAGTTCCTCGACTCGCTGCGCTTCGAGATCGGCGCGAAGGAGGTCTACGTCTTCACGCCCAAGGGTCGTGTCATCGGCCTTCCGGCCGGCGCGACCCCCGTCGACTTCGCCTACGCCGTGCACACCGAGGTCGGCCACCGCACCATGGGCGCGAAGGTCAACGGCCGCCTGGTGCCGCTCGAGTCCGAGCTGACCAGCGGCGATGTCGTCGAGGTGTTCACCTCCAAGAACCCGGATGCCGGACCCAGCCAGGACTGGCTGAGCTTCGTCAAGAGCACGCGCGCCCGCAGCAAGATCCGGGGCTGGTTCACGAAGGAGCGCCGCGAAGAGGCCGTCGAGCAGGGCAAGGAGGCCATCGCCCGCGCGATGCGCCGCCAGAACCTGCCGCTGCAGCGCCTGATGAGCCAGGACTCCTTCTCCGAGGTCGCCCATCAGCTGAAGTACGAGGACGTCTCCGCCCTCTACGCCGCCGTCGGCGAGGGCCATGTCTCCACCCAGTCCGTGATCGAGAAGGTCACCTCGCTCGTCAGCGCCAACGACACCGCGACCGGTCCGATCGATCTGCCGCAGATCGGGCGGGCACGCCGTCCGCGCGACGGCGACTCGGGCATCCTCGTGCGCGGGGCGCCAGACATCCTGGTCAAGCTCGCCAAGTGCTGCACGCCGGTGCCGGGTGACGAGATCATCGGCTTCGTGACGCGCGGCAGCGGCGTGTCTGTCCACCGCAGCGACTGCACGAACGTCAAGTCGTTGATGGATGACCCGCAGCGCCTCATCGACGTCGAGTGGGCGCCGACGACCAAGAGCATCTTCCTCGTGCAGATCCAGGTCGAGGCCCTCGACCGCTCGGGCCTGCTGAGCGATGTCACGCGCGTGCTCAGCGAGCATCACGTCAACATCCTGTCGGCGACAGTGTCCACGACGAACGATCGCCTGGCTCTCAGCCGGTTCGTGTTCGAGATGGGCGACATCGTCCACTTGGACCGCGTGCTGAACGCCGTACGGCGCATCGATGCGGTCTACGACGTGTACCGCGTCACCTCGTCCTGATTCCGCGCCGCCAGGCCTCGCAGGAACGCCAGAGCAGAACGTTTGTGGGGGAGCGCACCATGCCCCTCGAGCCACGCCACGGCATCGAAGGCGAGATCGGGAGTCAGATCGGCCATCAGCCGTGCGGCCGCCGCGTACTCGTCGTCGGGAATCCGTGACAGGTCGGCGAGCGTGCGCTCGGGGGAGGTGACGCGGACCCCGCCGATGCGCTGCAGGTCGTCTTCGTCGACCTGCAGGTCGCGGTAGACGAAGCGCCGCCCGAGCACGTGGTGCAGACGCCGCTCCACCGCCCGCTGCACAGTGTGCCGCAGGGGCGGCTCAGGCAGCGCCCCGTGCACCCACGCGGCGCTCAGATGCGTCGCTGCGAGCGTCTCGCCGAGGAGCCCGGAGAGGGATGCGGCGCGCAGTCCGCGCGTCTCGATCGCGTCCGCCGGGATGTAGCCCTCGCCGAGCTCGACGACGTGCCCGTCGAGACGTGCCGCGGACAGCTCCGCCTGCGAGAGGCGGCCACCGGCGAAGTAGAGGTACGGCGAAGGCATGGGAGTCATCGTGCCCCAGCCGGAATACGCCGAGGGCGCGGCATCCACTTCTGTGGACAACCGCGCCCTGGTGCGCTGGTGTGGAGTGCTCAGCCGCCGACGGCGCGCAGCCACGCCTTGCGGGCTTCGAGCGCCTCGGCCGTCTCGGCCGCCGCCTTCTTGTCGCCGGATGCTTCGGCCGCTGCGAGCTCCTGTTCGAGCTTCTCGATGGCGTCCGTGAGCTGACGCGTCATGTCGTTG
The DNA here is from genome assembly GCF_001427525.1 of Microbacterium sp. Root61. Lineage (NCBI taxonomy): Bacteria > Bacillati > Actinomycetota > Actinomycetes > Micrococcales > Microbacteriaceae > Microbacterium > Microbacterium sp. Root61. Next base: position 571,865 of record NZ_LMGU01000001.1, read on the forward strand.
GTGCGCGCCTTGGTCTCCGGGTTGTTCTGCTTCCAGTCGACGTCTTCACGCGAACGGACACCCTGCTCGATCTTGCGCAGTTCGTCATCGAGCGCCCGCTCCTTGTCGCGGGGGAAGATGCGGCCGATGTCATCCCACTGACGCTGGATCGCGGTCAGCTGGGCACGAGCCTTGGCCGTGTCCGTGACGTCGGACACCTTGCGCGCCTCGACGAGCAGCTCGCGCTTCGCGTCGATCTTCTCGCGGGATGCCTCGGCATCGGCTGCTTCACGCTCGCCGCGTGCGGAGTACAGCGCGTCACCGGCAGCCTTGAATCGAGCCCACAGGGCGTCATCGGCCTTCTTCCCGGCGCGCCCAGCGGTCTTCCACTGGTCGAGCAGCTCGCGGTAGGCGTTGATGCCGTCCTCGCCCTTCGGGGCGAGGGCTTCGGCCTTCTCGACCAGACGGGTCTTGCGATCGCGCACGGACTTGTGCTCCTCGTCCAGACCGGCGTAGAACTCACGGCGGTGCTTGTCGAGGATCGAGCGGGCGTCGCGGAATCGCTTCCACAGCTGCTGACCGGCAGCCTTGGGCAGGCGCGGACCGTTCTGCTGCTGCGACTGCCACTGGTCGAACAGTTCCGCGATGTCCGCGGAGGTCTGCTTCCACTGGATGCTGCGCGGATCGCGAGCCGCCAGGGCTTCGGCCTTCTCGACGAGCTCGGTGCGCACGCGCACGGCCTCGTCGACGGCTTCACGCGCGGCAGCGGCCTCGGTCTCGGACTCTGCGGCGAGCTCCTCGGTGAGGGCATCGACGCGGGCGCTCAGGCGGGCCAGGTCGCCGACCGCGGCTGCGCCGTCGATCTTGCCCTGGATCGTCTTGGCCGTGCCGCGCAGGTCGGAGGCCGATGCGCCACCACGGCGGTGACGCACCTCGAGGAGCGTCACCTCGCTGGCGAGATCGGAGAACTTGCGCTCGAAGTAGGCCAGGGCCTCGGCCGGCGTTCCGTCGGGATACTGCCCGACGACGCGCCACTCGTCGCCTTCGCGCACGGAGACGGTGCCGTCATCCTCTACCCGGCCCCAGGGCTCCTCAGGAGCCGCAGGAGCGGCGGCGGGACGCACGGGCGCGGACGGCGCACGCGGCATCGGCGGTCGTGGACTCGGAGCAGGGCTCGGGGTCGGGGCGCTCGGGAGCGCGGCGGTCTCCACCTCGGGCGCGGCCTGGTCGGCCGGCGTCTCGGTGGGTTCGGGAGTGGAATCTGCGTCGGCAGTCACGTGATGCACCTCATCGCGGCTCTCGCCGCCTGTGGGGGATGGACGGCTTTGAGCCTAATACGCGCAGCGCCTCAGCGTCTGCCGCACCGGCCTACGGCGTTGTGGACGGTTCAGGGGTGGGGGTCGTCGATGTGGTCGGCGACGGGCTGGGCGTGGAGGTCGAAGTCGGCGAGGGGCTCGGAGCAGGAACGCCGGGACCCATCGTGTAATAGGCGATCTGACCGCCCACCACGGCAAGGATGAGCACGCCACCGACGATGCCGGCCAGCAGGTTGTCGCGTGAACGGCGACGCTGCTGGTCATCGTGCAGGGTCACCCGCGCTTGGTAGACCCGGGCGCGTTCGCGGTCCTCGCGAGTGCTGCGATCTTTACCACCCGTAGCCACGGGGCCTCCTTCGTCAGCGGATGCTGGACCGCATCGATCCCGCGATCCTATGGCCGCGGGGCACGTGTGCCCAAACTGCGCGGGCCGTGGCGTCGGAGCCCACGACTAGCCTGGAGGGGTGACCTCCTCCGCCGCGCTCTTCCAAGGGCAGACGCCCCTCGCGGTGCGTATGCGGCCGATCTCGCTCGACGAGGTCGCGGGGCAGGGGCATCTGCTGCGTCCGGGGTCTCCCTTGGTGGCTCTGGCGAATCCGGATGCCGCGACCACTGCCGTCTCCGTGATCCTGTGGGGCCCGCCGGGCACCGGCAAGACCACGCTCGCCCAGGCGATCGCGCGCTCCTCCGGCCGCCGCTTCGTCGAACTGTCGGCCGTGACAGCGGGCGTGAAGGACGTCCGGGAGGTCATGCAGGAGGCGCTCACGCAGCGCGACCTGTACGGGCAGTCGACCATCCTCTTCCTCGACGAGATCCACCGGTTCACGAAGGCGCAGCAGGACGCGCTGCTGCCCGGCGTGGAGAACGGCTGGGTCATCCTCATCGCCGCGACCACGGAGAACCCCTCGTTCTCGGTCATCTCGCCGTTGCTGTCCCGGTCGCTGCTGCTGACCCTCCGCTCGCTCAGCGACGACGACCTCGGCTCGCTGATCGACCGTGCGGTCACGGATCCGCGCGGACTCGCCGGTGCGGCGACGCTCGAGCCGGACGCGCGCGCGGCGGTGATCCGGCTGGCCTCGGGTGATGCGCGTCGCGCGCTCACGGCGCTGGAGGCCGCGGCATCCATGTCGGAGCCGGCCGAGGACGCGCCCGGAGTGATCACCGCCGAGCTCATCGCACAGGCGGTCGACCGCGCTCTGCTGCGCTACGACCGGCAGGGTGACGAGCACTACGACGTCATCAGCGCCTTCATCAAGTCGATCCGCGGGTCCGACGTCGACGCGGCGATGCACTACCTGGCCCGCATGGTCGAGGCCGGGGAAGACCCTCGCTTCATCGCGCGGCGCCTGGTCATCTCGGCCTCCGAGGACATCGGCCTGGCCGACCCGCAGGCGCTCGTCATCGCGGTCGCCGCCGCGGACGCCGTCGCGTTCATCGGCATGCCCGAAGGCCGCATCCCGCTCGCCGAGGCGACCGCCTATCTGGCCACCACCGCCAAATCCAACGCCGCTTACCTCGCGATCGACCAGGCGATCGCCGACGTGCGCGCCGGAGGATTCGGCCGGGTGCCGGCGCCCCTGCGCGACGCGCACTATCCGGGCGCCAAGCGTCTCGGCCACGGCAAGGGCTACCGGTATCCGCACGACACCGAGATCGGGATCGTGGCACAGCAGCACCTTCCCGACGAGCTCAAGGGGCGGCGTTACTACACGCCGACCAACCACGGGCAGGAGCGCGACGTCTCCGCGCGGCTCGAGAAGATCCGCCGCATCCTCGACGGGAAGTAGTCGGCCGGTCTGTCTGTTGCCGCGTGCTGCGCGACACCCTCGGGTGGCGTGCGCTTCGCGCCACAACGTCGGAGATCACCACTTCGAAGGGCCGACGCGCCGCGGTGCGATCCGCCGGTGTGGTGATCTCCGACGGAACGGTCGGCGCCAGGCCGGGCAATCGGCGCCAGCGGAACGACCCACGAGGTCTCCGGTTGAGTGGAGGCCGGCGATGCGGCGCCCGCACAGGTGGCCCAGGGGAGACCTGGTAAGCTGAATCGGCTCGAAACCCAGTTTTCGGGCATCCCCTCATCCACACCACACTTTCGCAGCGCCCCGGCGTGCGCTTCGAGAGCAGGGCGGGGGAGATACGTCCGCAGGCCGTGAAAGTCACGGCCGCGTCATCGGAAGGAAAACTTCGTGACCACGAAGTCCCAGGACCGCCGTAAGGTCCGCCTCTCACGCGCACTCGGTATCGCCCTGACCCCGAAGGCCGCCCGCTACCTCGAGAAGCGTCCCTACGCTCCGGGTGAGCACGGCCGCACCAAGCGCAAGCAGGACAGCGACTACGCCGTCCGTCTGCGCGAGAAGCAGCGTCTGCGCGAGCAGTACGGCATCCGCGAGAAGCAGATGCGCAACACGTTCAACGAGGCCCGTCGCAAGGATGGCCTGACCGGTGAGAACCTGGTCGAGCTGCTCGAAATGCGTCTGGATGCCCTCGTGCTGCGTGCCGGCTTCGCCCGCACCACCGCTCAGGCTCGCCAGCTCGTCGTGCACCGCCACATCCTGGTCGACGGCCAGACCGTGGACCGCCCGTCGTTCCGCGTCAAGCCCGGCCAGGTCATTCACGTCAAGGCGAAGAGCGAAGGCATCGAGCCGTTCCAGGTTGCAGCCGCCGGCGGTCACGCCGAGGTCCTGCCCCCGGTTCCGGGCTACCTCGAGGTCGAGCTCGACAAGCTGCAGGCACGCCTCGTGCGTCGCCCGAAGCGCGCCGAGGTCCCCGTGACCTGTGAAGTCCAGCTCGTCGTTGAGTATTACGCAGCGCGCTAATACTCCATCGAGCGAAACGAAGGGCGTCGGGTTCATCCCGGCGCCCTTCGTCGTTTCCGCATACGATGGAGGATGCCGCGTCCGCGGCCCCATCTCCGAGGAAGTGTCACTGTGAAGAGCCTGTTCTGGTTCGTGCTCGGTATCGCCGGTGGATTCGTCGCGGCCCACCTCGTCAACAAGGACCCGCGCGGACACGAAGTACTCGCCGAGGTCGACGCCCGCATCGCGGAGTTCACCGACCGCATGAGTGACGCCTATCACTCCCAGGAGTCGCGTCTCACCGAGCTCGTGGACGGCGTCAAGGACGCTGCATCCGACGCCGTGGACGCCGCCTCCGACGCGGCGAAGAAGCTCGCCGACTAGAAACCGCTCATCGACGACCCCGACACCGGGGGAGTCCCGCTCGCCCGCACGAGGACCCTCACGCATGAAGACCGCTGATATCGCCGCCCGCTACCTGGACTTCTTCCAGAAGCGGGAGCACACCATCGTCCCCTCGGCCTCGCTGGTCACGGATGACCCGGCGCTCCTGTTCACGGTGGCCGGGATGGTGCCGTTCATCCCGTACCTGAGCGGCGATGTGCCGGCGCCCTACAAGCGTGCCGCGGACAATCAGAAGTGCATCCGCACCAACGACATCGAAGAGGTCGGCAAGACGCCGCGCCACGGCACGTTCTTCCAGATGCTGGGCAACTGGTCGTTCGGCGACTACTTCAAGGAAGGCGCCATCCGCTACGCGTGGGAGCTGCTGACCACTGCGGAGGCGGACGGCGGGCTCGCGTTCGACCCGAAGGACCTGTGGGTCACGGTCTACGAAGACGACGATGAGGCGTTCGACCTGTGGCGCGAGATCGCCGGGCTGCCCGAAGAGCGCATTCAGCGCCTCGGCAAGGACACCAACTACTGGAGCACCGGTCTTCCGGGCCCCGCAGGACCCTGTTCGGAGATCTTCTTCGACCGTGGTCCCGCGTACGGGATCGACGGCGGCCCTGCCACCGACGACGACCGCTACGTCGAGATCTGGAACCTCGTGTTCATGCAGTACGAGATCACGAACGTGCGGTCCAAATACGACTTCGACATCGTGGGCGAGCTGCCCGCGAAGAACATCGACACCGGCATGGGCCTGGAACGCATCGCGTTCATCAAGCAGGGCGTCGACAACATGTACGAGACCGACCAGGTGCGTCCGGTCCTGGACCGTGCCGTGGAGCTGAGCGGACGCCGCTACGGCGCCGTGCACGAGGACGACGTGCGGTTCCGCATCGTCGCCGACCACGTGCGCTCCTCGCTGATGCTGCTCGCGGACGGCGTCACGCCGTCCAACGAGGGCCGCGGGTACATCCTGCGCCGTCTGATGCGCCGCGCCATCCGCTCCATGCGCCTGCTGGGCGTGGACGGTCCGACGTTCCCCGAGCTGTTCCCCGCCTCGCGCGATGCGATGAAGGACGCCTACCCCGAGCTGGCGACCGAGTACACGCGGCTCTCGGCGTACGCGTACGCCGAGGAGGAGACCTTCCTGCGCACGCTCGCGTCGGGCTCCACGATCCTCGACCAGTCGGTGACGCAGACGAAGGATGCCGGGGGCACGACGCTCTCCGGATCTGAGGCGTTCCTCCTGCACGACACCTACGGCTTCCCGATCGATCTCACGCTCGAGATCGCCGAAGAGGCCGGCCTCTCGGTCGACCGTGCGGCGTTCGACACCCTGATGCTCGAGCAGCGCACGCGCGCCAAGACCGACGCGAAGGCCCGCAAGCGCGCCCTCGCCGACACCAGCGTGTACCGCGAGTTCCGCGCGCTGGGGGAGACGACCTTCACCGGCTACACCGACCTGGAGACCGAGTCATCCGTCCTCGGTCTGCTCGTCGACGGCCTGTCGGTCGACCGCGCGCACCAGGGCCAGATCGTCGAGGTCATCCTCGCCGAGACCGCGCTGTACGCCGAGTCCGGCGGTCAGGTCGCCGACAAGGGCATCATCGTCGGCCCAGGCTACGAGCTCGAGGTCATCGACGTGCAGCGCCCCGTCGCGGGGCTCATCAGCCACACGGTCGAGGTCACCGCCGGCGAAGTCGGCATCGGCGCGCCCGCCACGACGGTGGTGGATGCCGCCAACCGGCGCTCCGCCCGGCAGGCGCACTCCGCGACCCACCTCGTGCACGCCGCGCTGCGCGACACGCTGGGCAAGAGCGCCGCCCAGGCGGGCTCGCTCAACCGTGCCGGCTACCTGCGGTTCGACTTCACGTGGGGCCAGGCGCTCTCGCCCGAGACGCGGACCGAGATCGAGGAGATCTCCAACAACGCGGTCCGCGACAACCTCGAGGTCACCACGCGCGTGATGTCGCTCGACGATGCGAAGGCGGCCGGTGCCATGGCGCTGTTCGGCGAGAAGTACGGCGACACCGTACGGATGGTCGACATCGGCGGGCCGTGGTCGCGCGAGCTCTGCGGTGGCACGCACGTGTCCTCCAGCGCCGAGATCGGCCTGATCAACCTCGTCGGCGAATCCTCCGTCGGCGCGTCCAACCGCCGCGTCGAGGCGCTCGTCGGCCTGGACGCCTTCCGCGACCTTGCTGCCGAGCGCGCGATCGTCTCGCAGCTCACCTCGACTCTCAAGACACCGCGAGAGCAGCTTCCGGCCCGTATCGCCGAACTGGCAGCCAGCCTCAAGGCCGCCGAGAAGAAGATCGCCGCGTTCGAAGCCCGTGCGATGGCCGATCGCGCCCCCGCCCTGGCGGAGACCGCGACCACCGTCGGCCCGCACCGCCTGGTGGCGACATCGATCGGCACCGCCGGGTCGGGCGACGACGTACGCACTCTGGCGCTGCAGGTGCGTGACCGGCTCGGTTCGGCTCCGGCCGTGGTCGCGCTCGGCGCGGACGTGGGCGGACGCCCGGTCGTCATCATTGCGACCAACGAGGGTGCCCGCGCCGCGGGAGCCAAGGCCGGGGCCCTGGCGAAGATCGCCGCCGGTGTGCTCGGCGGCGGCGGCGGCGGGCGCGACGACGTCGCGCAGGGCGGCGGAGCGGATGCCTCGGCACTGCCCGCAGCGCTCACTGCGGTGCGCAGCGCCCTGGAGGCGACAGGCGCGTGACCGGCTTCCGTCGCGGGGTCCGGCTCGGCATCGACGTGGGCAAGGCACGCGTCGGCGTCGCCCGGTCCGACCCGGACGGCCTGCTGGCGACGCCGGTGGAGACGGTGCCGCGCAACGACGACTCCGTGGCGCGCATCCTGGTGCTGGCCGAGGAGCACACGGCCGTGGAGATCCTCGTAGGACTGCCGCTCAGCCTGAGCGGCGGCGACTCGGCCTCGACCGGGGACGCACGGGAGTTCGCCGCGGCGCTGGCCGCGGCATCCGCTCTGCCCGTGAGGCTCGTCGACGAGCGTCTGAGCACGGTCTCCGCACACGCGGCATTGCGCGAATCGGGCAGATCCCAGCGTTCATCTCGTAGCATTGTGGATCAAGTCGCCGCGGTCGTCCTGCTGCAGCAAGCTCTCGACGTGGAGAAGAACAGCGGGCGACCTCCCGGAACCCCCGTCCCCCCGGCCCAGGAGCCCGCCTGAATCATGCCCGAGTCCTCCTCGCCGTTCGATGATCCGTTCGCGGATCTCTTCGGAAAACTCCCTGATCCGCGCACCATGAGCACGCGTGCGGCGGCGACGGAGTCTCCGGCCTCCGGTGCCACCGGTCCGTCCGTGCCGGAGGAGGGCGACCACGCGGCGCCCCTGTCGCGACGCGCCGCCCGCGAGGCGAGTGAGCGGGCCGGCGCCCCCGAGACCGCGCCCGAAGCCGCCGGAGCGCCCACCGAGGCTGCGGCACCTGCAGCACCGGCACCGACACCCGTCCCGCCGACCGCAACGCCCGCGCAGGCCGCTGCGCCGGCGCCGCGCCCCGCGGAGCCCCGTTCCGCGACGCCTGTGTCGTCCGCGTCGCTGGAGGACCTGTTCACGGGCTCGCACACGACCGATGACCTGGGCGCGCCGCCCCCGCCTCCCAGCAAGCGCAAGCGTCGCAAGGGCGGCTGGATCGCGCTCGGCATCATCCTGGTGCTGCTCGGCGGCGCTGCCGCCGGCGGCTTGTGGGTGTGGAACACCTACGAGGACAAGATCCGCGAGGTGATGGGCTGGGAAGAGCCCAAGGACTACGAGGCCGGGCTCGCCAACGGCGAGGTGGTCGTGACGGTCCTTTCCGGCGACACCGGGGGCCCCATTTCGCAGACCCTCTACGACGCGGGCGTGACGAAGACGCCGGACGCGTTCTACGACTACCTGATCGACAACTCGCTGAACCCTCCGTTCGTACCCGGCGCGTTCAAGCTGCAGAAGCAGATGACGTCGGAGGCGGCGCTGAACGCGCTGCTGGACCCCGCGAACAAGCTGGAGAACACCGCGCAGCTGCGCGAGGGCCTCACGGTCGAGCAGTCGCTGCCCAAGCTGGCCGAGGGTACCGGGCTGCCGCTCGAGGACTTCCAGGCGGCTGTGGCGAACCCTGCCGACTACGGCGTGCCGGCCGACAGCCTGGAGGGGTGGCTGTTCCCCGCCACGTACACCTTCGACCCGGGCGTGACAGCCCCGCAGGTCATCCAGACGCTCGTGGATCGCACCGTGCAGTCTCTGGACTCGGCAGGAGTGCCGGTGGATGACCGCCAGCGCATCCTCACCGTCGCCTCGATCATCCAACGCGAGGCGCGGTTCGAGGAGGACTTCTACAAGGTGTCCCGGGTGATCGAGAACCGTCTCGATCCGAGCAACCAGGAGACCTTCGGCAAGCTGCAGATGGACTCGACGGCCCAGTACGGCTACGGCGAGATCCACGACGGCACGGCCAGTTCGTCCGAGGAAGCACTGAACGACCCGAACCTGTGGAACACCTACGTGCACACGGGATTGCCGATCGGCCCGATCGCGAACCCCGGAGACGTCGCGATCGACGCGGCGATGCACCCGGCGGACGGCCCGTGGCTGTACTTCGTCACGGTCAACCTCGATACCGGGGAGACGATCTTCACGAGCACCTACGCCGAGCACCTGAAGTACGTGAAGCAGATGCAGACCTGGTGTTCCGACCACCCGGACTCGGGGTGCTGACCGACCGCACGCGGCTGACCGTCTGGGGCGATCCGATCGCCCACAGTCGTTCTCCGCAGCTGCACGCGGCGGCCTACGGCGTGCTCGGACTCGACTGGACGTACGATCGACGCCGAGTCGCGGCATCCGAGTTCTCGGACGCGCTCGCATCCCTGGATGACGGATGGCGCGGCCTGTCGGTGACGTTCCCGCTCAAGGCGGAGGCGTTCTCGGCGGCGAGAACGCTGGACCGTCGCGCGGAGCTCACCGGCGCCGTCAACACACTGCTCCTGGAGGCCCCCGGTCCGCGTGGCTTCAACACCGACGTCGGTGGCATCACGCGCAGCCTGCAGGAGCACGGGCTCGCGGAGGTGCCGGACGCCCGCATCATCGGCGCCGGCGCGACGGCGACGTCTGCGCTGGTCGCGCTGAGCGAATTGGGTGCGCGCCGGGTCGAGGTCGCCGCCCGGCGCCCCGAAGCCGTCGCGCCGCTGATCGACCTAGGGGAGCGCCTCGGCGTCACCGTTGTCGCCATCCCGCTCGCCGCCCGAGCCTTCACCGCCGTGGCGCTGTCGATCGCCACGCTGCCGGGGGACACCGCGCTGCCCGAGGCTGTCAATGAATCACTCGCCGCATCCGGTGGCCCGCTGCTGGATGTCGTCTACGGGACATGGCCCACGGCGCTGGCCGATGCCTGGCAGCGAACCGGCGGTACCGCCATCTCCGGCCTCGGGATGCTGCTGCATCAGGCCGTTCTGCAAGTGCGGGTCTTCGTTTCGGGAGATCCCAACACCGAATTGACCGACGAACGCGCCGTGCTCGCCGCGATGCGTTCTGCGGTCGTGGGAGACTAGTCGAATGCTCCGCGTGCTCACGGCCGGCGAATCGCACGGCCCAGAACTCGTCGCCATCATGGAGGGCCTGCCCTCCGGTGTGCCGATCTCCTCTGTCGACATCCGTGCTGATCTGGCGCGCCGCAAGCTCGGCTACGGCCGCGGTTCGCGGATGAAGTTCGAGGAGGACGAACTCACGATCTCCTCGGGCGTGCGCCACGGCTTCAGCCTGGGCAGCCCGATCGCGCTGCGCATCGGCAACACCGAATGGCCCAAGTGGGTCGAGGTGATGTCGCCGGAGCCCATCGAGCTGACCGAGAAGTCCCGTGGTCGCGGTGCGGCGCTGACGCGCCCGCGCCCCGGCCATGCCGACCTGGTCGGCATGCAGAAGTACGACTTCGACGAGGCGCGCCCCATCCTCGAGCGCGCGAGTGCCCGTGAAACGGCGGCACGCGTCGCCCTCGGCGCCGTCGCCCGTGCGTTCCTGTCCGAGCTCGGCATCCGTCTCGTCAGCCACACGCTGTCGATCGGTCCGGTGCGCGTCCCCGAGGACGCCGCGCTTCCGTCGCCCGACGACGTCGAGCTGCTGGACGCCGATCCGCTCCGCTGCTTCGACGCGGCCACGTCGGCCCGCATGGTCGCCGAGGTGGATGACGCGCGCAAGGACGGCGACACCCTCGGCGGTGTGGTCGAGGTGCTCGCCTACGGTCTGCCGCCCGGGCTCGGGTCCCACGTGCAGTGGGACCGCCGCCTCGACGGCAAGCTCGCACAGGCGCTGATGAGCATCCAGGCCATCAAGGGCGTGGAGGTGGGCGACGGCTTCGTCACCACGACCCGCCGCGGCTCCGAGGCGCACGACGAGCTCTTCGCCACCGCATCCGGAATCACGCGCTCCAGCGACCGCGCCGGCGGCACCGAGGGCGGCATGTCCACGGGCACGGTCCTGCGCGTCCGCGCCGGCATGAAGCCCATCGCGACGATCCCGCACGCGCTGCGCACGGTCGACGTCGTGACGGGCGAGACCGCCGCCGCGCACCACCAGCGTTCCGACGTCTGCGCCGTCCCGGCCGCAGGCGTCGTTGCAGAGGCCATGGTCGCGATCGTCCTGGCCGAGGTCGTGCTGGAGAAGTTCGGCGGCGACAGCGTCGGCGAGACGCGGCGCAACCTGGAGTCGTACCTCGCGGCCATCCCCGCGACGCTGCAGACGACCGCCGAGAGCGACATCGCTCTCGCGGGGGCATGACAGCCCCACGGCGCGCCATCGTCCTGATCGGCCCCATGGGTGCGGGCAAGACGAGCATCGGCCGACGCGCGGCGAAGGCTCTGGGCGTCGAGTTCTACGACTCGGACATCGCCGTCGTACGCGCTCATGGTCCGATCGAGCAGATCTTCGCCGAGCACGGCGAGGAGCAGTTCCGCGAGTGGGAGCGCGAAGCGGTGCTCGAAGGACTCTCGCGTCGCGGCATCGTGGCGCTGGGCGGGGGAGCAGTCCTGGACCCGCTGACTCGAACGGCCCTCGCCGAACACCATGTCGTGCTCTTGACAGTGCAGCCGCGCGTCGTCGCCTCCCGCATCCGCGACACCAACCGTCCGCTGCTGCAATCCGACGACGCGATGGCGCGCTGGACCGAGATCCTGCAGGCACGACGCCCGATCTACGAAGAACTCGCCGATGTGACCTTCGATACATCGAGCGGTCCGCTGCAGTCGGTGACCGAAGCGATCGTCCACTGGGCGAACACAGCATGGGCGCACGGCCCGCAGCAGGAGGAAAGCGAATGAGCGAGACCACGACCATCTCGGTGGCAGGAGACGCGAGCTACGACATCCTGGTGGGTCGAGGCCTGCTCGCCGACCTGGGTTCCGCTCTGCCGCCGGGAGCGCGCAAGGTGCTCGTCGTGCACCCGCCGACCCTGGCCGCGGAGGCGGCGAAGCTTCGCGAGTCCCTGATGGGCGAGCGCGAGGTGCTGCTGGCCGAGATCCCCGACGCCGAGCAGGGCAAGCGCATCGAAGTCGCGGCGTTCTGCTGGCAGGTGCTGGGTCAGGCCGACTTCACGCGCACCGACGTCGTCGTCGGGTTCGGCGGGGGAGCGGTCACCGACCTCGCCGGGTTCGTCGCGGCGACCTGGCTGCGCGGCATCGAGGTCGTCCAGGTACCCACGACGGTGCTCGGCATGGTCGATGCGGCCGTCGGCGGCAAGACCGGCGTCAACACCGCCGAGGGCAAGAACCTCGTCGGCGCCTTCTGGGCGCCGCGCATCGTGCTGTGCGATCTGGACGTGCTCGACTCGCTCTCCGCGAACGAGCGCGTGGCGGGGTTCGCCGAGGTCGTCAAGGCGGGCTTCATCTGGGCACCCGAGATCCTCGATCTCATCGAGGCCGATCCCGAGGCGGCGGTCGATCCGCGCAGCCCGGCGTTCCGACGCTGCATCGAGCTCGCGATCGAGATGAAGGCCCGCGTCGTGGGGGAGGACCTGCGCGAGGCGGGGCTCCGCGAGATCCTGAACTACGGTCACACGGTCGGGCACGCGATCGAGCACGCCGAGCGGTACCGGTGGCGCCACGGCGCGGCGATCTCGGTGGGCATGATGTTCGCCGCCGAACTGTCGCGTCTGGCCGGTCGGCTCTCGGATGAGGGGGTCCAGCGTCATCGCGACATCCTGACCACCCTCGGGCTGCCCACCACCTACCGCGGCGGTGCCTGGCCGCAACTCCTGGCGACGATCAAGCGCGACAAGAAGACACGGGGCGCGATGCTGCGTTTCATCGTCCTGGATGACATCGCGCGTCCGACCGTGCTCCAGGCGCCGGACGAGTCGCTGCTGTTCGCGGCGTACCAGGAGATCGCGGGCTGACCCGCGTGGCATGACCGATTCACCGGAGTCCAGTCTCACCGTCCGGCGCATCCGCGCGGACGAGTGGGAGCTCGTGAGGTCGCTGCGCCTCGCGGCGACCGCCGACCCGGACGCGGGAATCGCATTCCTGGAGACCCACGAATCCGCATCGGCGCATCCCGAGGAGTTCTGGGTCACCCGCACCGAGGACGCCGCCCTGAGCGAGACGGTCGCGCAGTTCCTCGCCGTGAGCGACGGCGACGTCGTGGGCACCGCGTCCGTGCTGGTGCGGGCGACGGGCCAGCGCGACCACCTCGGGCGGATCGTCGACGACCGCCGCGCCGACGTCGTCGGCGTCTACGTGGACCCGGCCGGTCGCGGTACCGGAGCGATCGATGCCCTGCTCGCCGCGGCGGGCGCCTGGGTTGCGACTCTGGGGTTGCGCGAGATCCATCTCGACGTGCACCGCGACAATCTCCGCGCGCAGGGCGCCTACCGTCGTGCAGGGTTCGCGCCGACCGGCGAGACGCTCACCGGACCGATCGGCCCGGAACTCGTGATGGCGAAGCGACTGGCCTGAGCCGAGGCATCCGCCACTCGCTGATATCGTGCGAGCATGACCGTGCTTCGCCGCCTGCTGCTCGTGAACGGGCCCAACCTCAATCTGCTCGGCATCCGTGAGCCCGATATCTACGGCTCCGAGACGCTGCAGGATGTCGAAGCACTCGTCACGCGCACCGCCGCCGCGCACGGGTTCGAGGTCGACGCGGTCCAGAGCAACCACGAAGGCGTGCTGATCGATGCGATCCACGCGGCGCGCGAGACGTGCGCGGGCATCGTGATCAACCCCGGGGGGCTGACGCACACCTCCGTCGTGCTGCGCGACGCGCTGTCCGGCGTCGCGCTCCCGGTGGCCGAGGTGCACATCTCCGACGTGATGGCGCGCGAGGAGTTCCGGCACTTCTCGTACGTCAAGGACGTCGCCATCGTGCACGTGATCGGCGAAGGCGTGCCCGGCTACGCCGTCGCGACGAACCGGCTGATCAGCCTCATCACCGGCACGGCGACCGACTAGCGGCGGCCGTCCAGGGGACGCATCGCAGCATCCCGTAGAATGGACCGTCGGTATCGCGCTCCGACAGTCACGAGCACCGACACCACCTCCACACGAACGGACCTCCCACTCCCATGGCATCCACCGCAGACATCAAGAACGGCGTCGTCCTCAGCATCGACGGTCAGCTCTGGAACGTCATCGAGTTCCAGCACGTCAAGCCGGGCAAGGGCGGTGCATTCGTGCGCACCAAGCTCAAGAACGTCGTCTCGGGCAAGACCGTCGACCGCACGTACAACGCCGGCGCGAAGATCGAGATCGAGAACGTCGACCGCCGTGACTTCACGTACCTGTACAACGACGGAGACGCCTTCGTCTTCATGGATGTCGAGGACTACGACCAGCTCACCGTTCCGGGCACGGTCGTCGGCGACGCCGCCAACTTCCTCCTGGAGAACCAGCAGGTCCAGATCGCGCTGAACAACGGCAACCCGCTCTACGTCGAGCTCCCGGCATCCGTGGTTCTGGAGATCACCTACACCGAGCCCGGCCTGCAGGGCGACCGCTCGTCGGCCGGCACCAAGCCCGCGACCGTCGAGACCGGCTACGAGATCCAGGTGCCGCTGTTCCTCGAGACCGGCACCAAGGTCAAGGTCGACACGCGCACCGGTGACTACCTCGGGCGTGTGAACTGATCCTTTGAGCGCCCGCACGAAGGCGCGCAAACGCGCGCTCGACATCCTTTTCCAGGCCGACGTCCGTGGCGACGATCTCTCGCAGATCCTCGCCGCCGAAGCCAAGCGCGCCGTGAACGAACCCTCGCGTGAGGCCTCCTGGCTCTATGCCCGGGAGATCGTCGACGGCGTCATCGACAACCGCGACGCGATCGACGAGCAGATCACCACCTTCGCCAAGGACTGGTCGCTGGCCCGCATGCCCGCGGTCGATCGCGCGATCCTGCGCATGGGCGTCTGGGAGCTGCTCTACAACGACGAGGTGCCCTCGGGTGTCGCGATCGACGAGGCCGTCGAGCTGGCCAAGGAGTTCTCCACGGACGACTCGGGCTCGTTCGTCCACGGCGTGCTCGGACGGGTCGTCCGCTCCGGCTGATCGTCCGTCGGCACGGATGCGATTCCGGATGCCGTGGCGCGACGTCGTTCCCTCAGGGTCGGGGCATCCGTCGCGAACTGGGTCAGGGCATCGTCGCGCAGCAGGATGAGCGCCCCCACCAGCGCGTCGGCGAC
This sequence comes from Microbacterium sp. Root61, assembly GCF_001427525.1. NCBI lineage: Bacteria > Bacillati > Actinomycetota > Actinomycetes > Micrococcales > Microbacteriaceae > Microbacterium > Microbacterium sp. Root61. The sequence continues at coordinate 587,008 of NZ_LMGU01000001.1, forward strand.
CGGCGCCGAGATCTGGCCGGAGTCCAGGACGGTCGCGATGGCCGCCTGCGCGGGCGCCAGCGCTGCGCCGGACCCGCTGAGCTCGCCACCGGTCTGCAGGGCCCAGTCCACGACGCCGGAGACCTGGTCGCGTACGTCCCCGCTGTTGTAGACCGCGATCGCGTGGCGGGCCGTGGACCCGTCGTCATGCACGGCGGCGAGGAGGATGTGCGCCTGCAACCAGGCCGTCAGCAGCACCGTCGCAGTCGCGAGCAGCCATCTGCTCGCGCGGGGAGCGTTCACCGATCCGATCAGGCTGCGCAGGCTCCGCATCGCGGTCCTTTCCCGTGCTGTAGATGCTCGCAAAGGTGGAGGCGGCGGCGCGGCGGGTGATACCGACGGCGCCCCATCGGTGCGGTTATGCACGGCCCACCCTCAGGGGTCGCCACCGCCCCTCACGTAGAATCGACGCATGCGGATCACTGGGCTCGGCCATGCCGGGATGTTCATCGAAACGACCGGCGGAAGCATTCTGTGCGACCCCTGGGTGAAGTCGGCCTTCTACGGCTCATGGTTCCCCTTCCCCGACAACCGGGCTCTCGACTGGGAGACGTACGGCAAGGCCGACTTCCTCTACATCTCGCACCGTCACCGTGACCACTTCGACCCGTGGCTGCTGGAGACCTACGTGCCGAAGGACATCGAGGTGCTGCTGCCGGACTACCCGACGGATGACCTCGAGACTGACCTGCGCGCCCTCGGATACACGAACATCACGTACACGACCGCGGGCGAGATCATCGAGCGCGGTTCGCTGCGGATGATGGTGACGCCGCTGCGCGCCCCCTCCGACGGACCGATCGGCGATTCCAGCCTGTCCATCGACGACGGCACCGCCAGCATCCTGAACCAGAACGACTCGCACCCGCTGGATCTGGAGGCGCTGCTGTCGTTCTCGAAGCCGGAGGCGTACTTCACGCAGTTCTCCGGTGCGATCTGGTGGCCCATGGTCTACGACCTGCCCGAGGACGCCAAGCGCAACTTCGCCCACCTCAAGCGCGAAGCGCAGCACAAGCGCGCGATGTACTACATCGAGAAGGTCGGTGCGCCGCACGTGTTCCCGATGGCCGGCCCGCCGATGTTCCTCCGCGACGAGCTGTTCCGCTACAACGGCCTCGGCCAGGAGAACGACTCGATCTTCACGGACCAGGCCGAGTTCATCGCGCGTCTGCACGAGGAATCGCCGCAGCACACTGGGCACGTCTTCATCCCGGGCACCGTTGTCACGATCGAGCACGGCGAACAGACGGTCGAGCAGACGCTGTTCACGGATGCCGAGATCCAGGCGATGTTCGACGACAAATGGGGCTACCTCGAGCAGCAGCGCGCGACGCGCCAGGCCGAGATCGCCGAGGAAGAGGCATCCCGTGCCCCGATCCTCCCGCCGGCCGAGATGCTGGCCGCGATCAAGGAATGGTGGGAGCCGCTGCTGCGTCGTGGCCGCATCTTCCGCGACGGCGTCGGCGGGCCCGTGCGCTACACGATCGGCGACCTCGACATGGTCGTGGACTTCCCGAAGGCCAAGGTCCGCGAGTACGCGGGGGAGGAGACCAGTTATTGGTTCACCATCCCGGCCGATCTCGTCTCGACCAACATCCGCGACCACGAGATCGATTGGTCCAACTCGATCTTCCTGTCGATGCAGTTCGCCGCGGGCCGTGTCGGCAAGTTCAACGAGTTCATCTACACGTTCATGAAGTGCCTCTCGCGCGACCGGATCGAGTACGTCGAGAACTGGTACGGCGAGCAGACCGATGTCACCGAGGACGTGCAGCTGGGCGACTGGATCGTGCAGCGCCGCTGCCCGCACCTGCGCGCCGACCTGTCCAAGACCGCCAAGGTCGAGGACGGCGTGCTGACCTGCAGTCTGCACGACTGGAAGTGGGACCTCGCCTCCGGCAAGTGCCTCTCCACACAAGGCCACCCGATCCGTGCCCACGCCGTCGAGGACGAGCTGCACGCGGAGGCCACCGCGCCCGCCGCGGTCTGAGCGGCCGGGCGGACCGGCGGTCGCGGGGTCCGGTAGGCTGGAGTCAAACCTCAGCAACCTTTAACGCCGTCCTGTGAGACGGAGAAGGGAGCGCGGATGAGCACGCGCACCGTGCTGCATGAAGCGGACATAGCCCGAGCCCTGACTCGGATCTCTCACGAGATCCTGGAGTCCAACAAGGGCCCCGAGAATCTGGTGCTTCTGGGCATCCCGACCCGCGGCGTCACACTCGCCCAGCGGATCGGCTCGCTCGTCACCGAGTTCGGCGGCATGAGCGTCCCGGTCGGGGCGCTCGATGTCACGATGTACCGCGACGACCTGCACCGCAATCCGACGCGGGCGCCGCAGCCCACCCAGATCCCCGCGGGGGGCATCGACGGCAAGGTCGTCGTGCTGGTGGACGACGTGCTGTTCTCCGGACGCAGCATCCGTGCCGCTCTGGACGCGCTGCAGGACATCGGCCGCCCTGCGGCCGTGCGCCTCGCGACGCTGGTGGACCGCGGACACCGCGAGCTCCCGATCCGCCCCGACTTCGTCGGCAAGAACCTGCCCAGCGCCCGGGACGAGCGCGTCAACGTGCGCCTCGCCGAAGTCGACGGCATCGAAGGAGTGACGATCGAGTCATGAGGCACCTCCTCGACACCAAGTCCCTGACCCGCGAGGACGCGCTGCGAATCCTCGACGTCGCCGAAGACATGGCCGACACCCAGCAGCGCGAGATCAAGAAGCTCCCGACGCTGCGCGGCAAGACCGTCGTCAACCTCTTCTTCGAGGACTCCACGCGGACGCGCATCTCGTTCGAGGCCGCTGCCAAGCGGCTCAGCGCCGACGTCATCAACTTCTCAGCGAAGGGCTCGAGCGTCTCGAAGGGCGAGAGCCTGCAGGACACCGCCCAGACCCTCCAGGCGATGGGGGCGGATGCCGTGGTCATCCGCCACGGAGCGTCCGGTGCGCCGCGCACCCTGGCGACGAGCGGCTGGATCACCGCCGGTGTCGTCAACGCCGGCGACGGCACGCACGAGCACCCGACGCAGGCGCTGCTGGACGCCTTCACGATCCGGAAGCGCCGGTTCGGCGACGACAGCCGCGGGCGCGACCTGGCCGGTCTGAAGGTCACGATCGTCGGAGACATCCTGCACTCGCGCGTCGCGCGGTCCAACGTGTGGCTGCTCACGACCCTGGGCGCCTCCGTGACGCTGGTCGCACCGCCGACACTGGTGCCGCAGGATGTCTCGGCCTGGCCGGCGCGCATCCTCTACGACCTCGACGAGGCCATCGCGGCGGAGCCCGACGCACTCATGATGCTGCGGATCCAGCTCGAACGCATGAACGCCGCATATTTCCCCACTGAACGGGAGTATTCCCGCCGGTGGGGGCTGCATCCGGGTCGGCTTCACGCCCTCCCGGCGGGTAGCATGGTGATGCACCCCGGACCGATGAACCGCGGTCTGGAGATCTCGGCAGAGGCTGCTGACTCGCCGCGATCCACAGTGCTCGAACAGGTGACCAACGGCGTCTCGGTACGGATGGCGGTGCTCTATCTGCTGCTGGCCGGTGAACGTGCCGGGCAAGGCGCAGAAACAGAGAAGGAGAACGTGCTGTGACGCATTCGTCAGAGGCCGAGGTCCTCATCATCCGCGGGGCACTCGTCGAAGGCACCGACCGTGCTGACCTGGTCGTCGCGAACGGTCGCATCGAAGAGGTCGGCTCCGGCCTCAGCCGTGCCGGCGCGACCGTCATCGACGCGGATGGGCTGATCGCCCTCCCCGGCCTGGTCGATCTGCACACGCACCTCCGCGAGCCCGGGTACGAAGCATCCGAGACGATCCTCACCGGCTCGCGCGCCGCGGCCGCGGGCGGATTCACCGCCGTGTTCGCGATGCCCAACACCTCGCCGGTGGCCGACACCGCGGGCGTCGTCGAGCAGGAGCTCGCGCTGGGCGAGGATGCCGGCTACGTGCACGTGCAGCCGATCGGCGCCGTCACCGTCGGGCAGAAGGGCGAGCGTCTCGCCGAGCTCGGCGCCATGGCCTCCTCCCGCGCCCAGGTCCGCGTCTTCAGCGACGACGGCTTCTGCGTCTGGGATCCGCTGATCATGCGGCGCGCCCTCGAATACGTGAAGGCGTTCGACGGCGTCATCGCCCAGCACGCCCAGGACCCGCGCCTCACCGAAGGCGCCCAGCTCAACGAAGGCACGATCTCCGCGGAGCTCGGCCTCACCGGCTGGCCCGCGGTCGCCGAGGAGTCGATCATCGCGCGCGATGTGCTCCTGGCCGAGCACGTCGGCTCGCGGCTGCACGTCTGCCACCTGTCCACGGCGGGCTCGGTAGACATCATCCGCTGGGCCAAGAAGCGCGGCGTCAACGTCACCGCCGAGGTCACCCCGCACCACTTGCTCCTCACCGAGGAGCTCGCCCGCGGCTACGACGCCCGGTTCAAGGTCAACCCACCGCTGCGTCGCGAAGAGGACGTGATGGCGGTCCGCGCAGGCCTGGCCGACGGCACGATCGACATCGTCGCGACCGACCACGCCCCGCACCCCGCCGAGGCGAAGGCGTGCGAATGGCAGGCGGCCGCCAACGGCATGGTCGGACTCGAGAGCGCCCTGCGCGTCGTGCACGAAGCCATGGTGCAGACCGGGCTGCTGTCTTGGTCGGACGTGGCGCGCGTGATGTCGCGGACACCCGCCCGCATCGGTCGGCTGGACGATCACGGCACCCCGATCGCGGTCGGGATGCCGGCATCCTTCACCCTCTACGACCCCGCGCCAGTGCGCGCGTTCTCCACGGAGGACCTGCACGGTCGCAGCGTGAACTCGCCGTACCTCGGGCGCGAACTGCCCGGCGAGGTGCGTTGGACGCTGTTCCGCGGTCGCCCCACGGTCGCCGACGGGGCACTCCGCGACGCCGCCGAGGTGCGCGCATGACCCGCGAGGGCGCCCTGGTCGTGATGATCCTCGTCGCGGTGCTGCTGCTGGTTCTGCTCGCCTGGGCATGGCGCCGACGCACGAAGCGCGACGCGGGGCTGACCGCTCCGATCGGTGAAGCGCCCGCGGGCGCGACCGTCCTCTGTGCGTTCCCCGGGCTCTACGTCGCCACGACCCGGCACGACGAGCCGCTCGAGCGTCTCGCCATCAAGGGCCTCGGCTTCCGCTCGCGCGGAGTCGTCACCGTGACCGACGCCGGGGTCGTGCTCGATCTGGCCGGCACGCCGCGGCTGTTCCTGCCGGTGCACGTTCTCGTCGCGGCCGGGCAGTCCACGGTCGCGATCGACCGAGTGGTCGAACCCGACGGGCTGACCCGCCTCACCTGGCACATCGACGCCGACACGATCGTCGACACCTACTTCCGTCCTCAGGATGCCTCGGCCCGTGCGCTGGCCGACGCCATCCTTCCCCTCATCCCGACCTCGTCGCCGGCTTCCAGCCCGGCGCAGACAGGAAGCGACGCATGACTTCGCTGCTCACGAAAGAGCCCGCCGTTCTCGTTCTCGAAGACGGCTCACGCTATGTCGGACGCGCCTACGGCGCCCGCGGCACCACGATCGGCGAGGTGGTCTTCGCCACCGGCATGACCGGCTACCAGGAGACCCTCACCGACCCGTCCTACGCCGGCCAGATCGTGTTGCAGACCGCGCCGCACGTCGGCAACACCGGCATGAACGACGAAGACCCCGAATCGCGCCGCATCTGGGTCGCCGGCTACATCGTGCGCGACCCCTCCCGCGTCGTATCCAACTGGCGGGCCGACGAGTCGCTCGACGACGCCCTCGTGAACGACGGCATCATCGGGATCTCCGGCATCGACACCCGCGCCGTGACCCGTCACATCCGCTCGGCCGGCAGCATGCGCGGCGGGATCTTCTCCGGTGAGGCCGCGGCGCTCGACGCCGAGGAGCAGCTCCGGATCGTCGGGGACGCCCCGCAGATGGCCGGTCTGAACCTCTCCGCGGAGGTCTCCGTCGCCTCGGCCGAGATCACCCCGGCCACAGGCGAGCGCATCGGCAACCTCGCCGTTCTCGACCTCGGCGTCAAGCAGGCCACGATCGAGAACCTCGCCGCCCGCGGATTCGATGTGCACGTGCTGCCGCAGGACGTCTCGTTCGCACAGATCCAGGCGATCGACCCTGTCGCCGTCTTCTACTCGAACGGTCCCGGCGACCCTGCCGCTTCCGGCGACCACGTCGCCCTGCTGCGCGAGATCCTCGACGAGCGCCTGCCGTTCTTCGGCATCTGCTTCGGCAATCAGCTGCTCGGCCGCGCCCTGGGCCTCGGCACCTACAAGCTGCCGTTCGGCCACCGCGGCATCAACCAGCCCGTGATGGACAAGACCACCGGTCGCGTCGAGATCACCGCGCACAACCACGGCTTCGCCGTGGAGGCACCGCTGGAGGGCAGCTTCGACAGCCCGAACGGTTACGGCGCGATCGAGGTCAGCCACGTCGGCCTCAACGACAACGTGGTCGAGGGCCTGCGCGCCCTCGACATCCCGGCCTTCTCGGTGCAGTACCACCCGGAGGCGGCCGCCGGCCCGCACGACGCCAACTACCTCTTCGACCGGTTCAGGGACATGGTCATCGCAACCCAGAAGGACAACAACTGATGCCCAAGCGCGACGACATCAAGAGCGTCCTCGTCATCGGCTCCGGCCCGATCGTCATCGGCCAGGCCTGCGAGTTCGACTACTCCGGAACCCAGGCGTGCCGCGTGCTGCGCGAGGAGGGCGTCCGCGTCATCCTGGTCAACTCCAACCCGGCCACGATCATGACCGACCCCGACTTCGCCGACGCGACCTACATCGAGCCGATCACGTGGCAGGTCATCGAGACGATCATCGCCAAGGAGCGTCCGGACGCGATTCTGCCGACACTGGGCGGTCAGACGGCGCTGAATGCCGCCATCGACCTGCACAACCACGGCATCCTCGAGAAGTACGACATCGAGCTCATCGGTGCCAACTTCGAGGCCATCAACAAGGGCGAGGACCGCCAGATCTTCAAGCAGCTGGTGCTGGACGCCGGCGCGGAGGTCGCGGCATCCCGCATCGCCCACACGATGGACGAGGTGCTCGCCGCCGCCGATGAGCTCGGCTACCCGCTGGTGGTGCGCCCGAGCTTCACCATGGGCGGCCTCGGCTCGGGCTTCGCCTACGACGAGCGCGACCTGCGTCGCATCGCCGGAGCCGGCCTGCACGACTCGCCGACCAGCGAGGTGCTCCTGGAGGAGTCCATCCTCGGCTGGAAGGAGTACGAGCTCGAGCTCATGCGCGACACGGCGGACAACACCGTCGTGGTGTGCTCCATCGAGAACGTCGACCCCGTGGGCGTCCACACCGGTGACTCGATCACCGTCGCACCGGCGCTGACCCTCACCGACCGCGAGTACCAGAAGCTCCGCGACATCGGCATCGACATCATCCGCGCCGTGGGCGTGGACACCGGCGGCTGCAACATCCAGTTCGCCATCGATCCGTCCAATGGGCGCATCATCGTCATCGAGATGAACCCCCGTGTGTCGCGGTCGTCCGCCCTGGCGTCCAAGGCGACGGGCTTCCCGATCGCGAAGATCGCCGCGAAGCTCGCCATCGGCTACCGCCTCGACGAGATCCCGAACGACATCACCAAGGTGACGCCGGCCAGCTTCGAGCCGACGCTGGACTACGTCGTCGTCAAGGTGCCCCGGTTCAACTTCGAGAAGTTCCCGGCGGCGGACACGACCCTCACGACCACCATGAAGTCGGTCGGCGAAGCGATGGCCATCGGCCGCAACTACTCCACCGCGCTCCAGAAGGCCCTGCGGTCGCTGGAGAAGCGCGGCTCGAGCTTCCACTGGGGCGAGGAGTCCCGCACCAAGGACGAGCTGCTCGAGGTCTCCCAGACCCCGACCGACGGACGCATCGTCGTGCTGCAGCAGGCGCTGCGGTTCGGCGCGACGCCCGCCGAAGCGTTCGAGGCGACGGCGATCGACCCGTGGTTCATCGACCAGATCGTGCTGATCAACGAGGTCGCCGACACCGTGCACGCCGCGGCCGAGCTCGACGCCGACACGATCCGCCTCGCCAAGGAGCACGGCTTCAGCGACGTGCAGATCGGGCAGCTCCGGGGGATCCCGGAGAGTGAGGTGCGCGGCATCCGCCACGCGCTCAGCCTGCGCCCGGTGTACAAGACGGTCGACACGTGCGCGGGGGAGTTCCCGGCGCTCACGCCGTACCACTACTCGAGCTACGACTTCGAGACCGAGGTGCAGCCCTCCGAGCGCACCAAGGTCGTCATCATCGGCTCTGGGCCGAACCGTATCGGCCAGGGCGTCGAGTTCGACTACTCGTGCGTGCACGCGTCCTTCGCGCTGTCCGACGCGGGTTACGAGACCGTCATGGTCAACTGCAACCCCGAGACGGTCTCCACCGACTACGACACGAGTGACCGGCTCTACTTCGAGCCGCTCACGCTCGAGGACGTGCTGGAGGTCCTGCACGCCGAAGCGCAGTCCGGCGAGATCCTCGGCGTGATCTGCCAGCTCGGCGGTCAGACGCCCCTCGGCCTCGCGAAGGGCATCCAGGAGGCGGGCTACAACATCCTGGGTACCAGCCCCGAGGCCATCGACCTCGCCGAGGAGCGTCAGCTCTTCAGCGACATCCTCGACGAGGCCGGCCTGATCGCGCCGCGCCACGGCACGGCGATCGACGTCGACGGCGCCGTCGCGGTGGCCGAGGACATCGGATTCCCGGTGCTGGTCCGCCCGAGCTTCGTGCTCGGCGGCCGCGGCATGGAGATCGTCTACGACACCGCCAGCCTGCGCGACTACTTCGTGCGCACCGCGGGTGAGGTCATCATCGGCGAAGGCATGCCGCTCCTGGTGGACCGCTTCCTCGACGACGCGATCGAGATCGACGTCGACGCTCTCTACGACGGCGAGCAGCTGTACATCGGCGGCGTCATGGAGCACCTCGAAGAGGCCGGCATCCACTCGGGCGACTCGAGCTGCACCCTCCCGCCGGTCTCGCTCGGACGTGCCGACATCGACCGCGTCCGCGTCGCGACGCTTGCCATCGCGCAGGGCGTCGGTGTGCGCGGGCTGCTGAACGTCCAGTTCGCCATCAGCGCCGGCGTGCTCTACGTCATCGAGGCCAACCCGCGCGCCAGCCGCACGGTGCCGTTCGTGTCCAAGGCGCTCGGCATCCCACTCGCCAAGGCCGCGAGCCGCATCATGGCCGGCACGTCCATCGCCGATCTGATCGTCGAGGGGATGCTGCCCGAAGGCGACGGGTCCCGCGTTCCGCTGGACGCCCCTGTCGCCGTCAAGGAGGCCGTGCTGCCGTTCAAGCGGTTCCGCACCAAGGACGGCCGCATCGTCGACTCCGTGCTCGGCCCGGAGATGCGCTCCACCGGCGAGGTCATGGGCATCGACCGCGACTTCCCGACCGCGTTCGCCAAGAGCCAGGATGCCGCGTACGGCGGCATGCCGACCTCGGGCACCGTGTTCATCTCGGTCGCCGACAGCGACAAGCGCGCCGTCATCCTTCCGGCACACCGCCTGCAAGAGCTCGGCTACGACCTGGTCGCGACCGAGGGCACTGCAGAGATCCTGGCCCGCAACGGCATCAAGGTGCGCGTCGTGAACAAGTACTCCGCGACCCAGGAGAGCGGCGAGACCAACATCGTCGACCTCATCAACGCGGGCGAGATCGACATCGTCGTGAACACACCCAGCGGCGGCATGGCGCGCGCCGATGGCTACGAGATCCGCGCGGCGGCCGTCGCCGGCGACAAGGCGCTGTTCACCACGATGGCCGTGCTCGGTGCCGCGGTGAGCGCGCTGGGCGTGCTGAAGGACGGGTTCCAGGTGCGCAGCCTGCAGGAGTACGCGATCGACAGGGAACAGCGCGGATGACCGGGTTCGGGGAGCGCGCACGCGGCGCGATCGATGCCTACGGCCACTTGTGCGTCGGCATCGATCCGCATCCGTCGCTGCTCGGGGATTGGGGACTGGATGCCTCGGCCGCCGGTGCGCGTGAGTTCGGCCTGCGCGTGGTCGAGGCCTCCGCGGGCAAGGTCGGGATCGTCAAACCGCAGGTGTCGTTCTTCGAACGGTACGGCTCGGCCGGTTTCGCGGCGCTCGAGGACGTCCTGGCCGCGGGGCGCGCCGCGGGGCTGCTCGTGATCGCCGACGCGAAGCGCGGTGACATCGGATCGACGATGGACGCCTACGCCGAGGCGTGGCTGACCCCCGGGTCGCCCTTGGAGGCGGACGCGATGACCGCGAACCCGTTCCTCGGACTCGGGTCGCTGGAGGGCACCTTCGCCCTCGCCGAGCAGCACGGCAAGGGCGTGTTCGTGCTCGCCGCGACAAGCAACGCCGACGCGTTCGAGACCCAGCGTGCGACGCTCGCCACTGGCGGGACGGTCTCGGCCGGCATCGTGTCCGAAGTGTCCGCCCGCAACGCGGGAACAACCGCTGCGGGGGAGTGGGGGAGCCTCGGCTTCGTCATCGGTGCCACCGTGGACTGGGTGGAGGCCGGCCTCACAGCGTTCACGCCTCCGGCGCCGATCCTCGCCCCGGGCTTCGGCTTCCAGGGCGCGGGCGCCGGTGAGCTCACCGCCCGTTTCGGTGCGGCGGCGGCGACGGTGATCGCGAGCGAGAGCCGCAGCATCCTGTCCGCCGGTCCGGACGATATCGCCGCCACTATCCGCGTGCACGCCGCGCAGTTCGCGGGGACGCATGCCTGACCGCCAGACTCCTCCCGAGGTCGACCGGGTCGCCGCCTCGCGCCGCGCCGTCGCCGCACGTCGCGAGCGGGCCGCGCTCAAGCGCGATGTCACCATGCGCGTGATCACGCCGCAGGAGCTGCTCCGCCGCGCGCTGGCAGATCCCGCCGCGCCCGCCGGCGCCATGCGGGTGACCGAATTCCTCACGAGCATCCCCGCCATCGGCGAGGGCAAACGCGACCGCATCCTCGCGGAGCTGGGCATCTCGCCCGTGAAGCGTCTCGGCGGCCTCGGCGCACGCCAGCGTCGCGCGCTGGAACGGTTCCTGGATGACCGGTTCCCGGAGCAGGAGCCGCGCGGCGGACGCAGCAGCCTCGTGGTGCTGGCCGGGCCCACCGCGGTCGGCAAGGGCACCGTCGCGACGTATATCAAGGAGCACCACCCGGAGATCCTGCTGTCGGTCTCGGCGACGACGCGCGCGCCGCGACCCGGCGAGGTCGACGGTGAGCACTACTACTTCGTGGACGACGCCGAGTTCGATCGGATGATCGCAGGCGGCGAGCTGCTGGAGTACGCCACGGTGCACAACAAGTTCCGCTACGGCACGCCGCGCGGGCCGATCATGAAGGCTCTCGAGCAGGGGCGCACCGTACTGCTGGAGATCGATCTGCAGGGTGCCCGCCAGGTGCGCGCCGCCGAACCGTCCGCCACACTCGTCTTCCTGCTCCCGCCCAGCTGGGACGAATTGGTGCAGCGCCTGGTCGGTCGTGGCACCGAAGGACCCGAGGAGCGCGCCCGCCGGTTGCGCACCGCGAAGGTCGAATTGGCGGCGCAGAACGAGTTCGACTACCGCGTTGTGAACGACAACGTCGCCTCGGCCGCTCAAGAGGTCGTAGAATTGGCTCAGGCGCCTGCGCGTCCGCTTTCGCGCGCCTGACTTGCGCCACCTTTCTTTCCATCGACATCCGTCGCCGAACCAGGAGGTTATTCCGTGGCCGGAACGAACCAGGGCATCATTGATCCCCCCATCGACTCGCTTCTCGAGAAGGTCGATTCCAAGTACCAGCTCGTCATCTACGCGTCCAAGCGGGCCCGTCAGATCAACGACTATTACTCCGACCTGCACGAGGGCAACCTCTTCGACAACGTCGGCCCGCTGGTCGACTCGACCGTCGAGGACAAGCCGCTGACCATCGCGCTGCACGAGATCCACGAGGACAAGCTCCGCCTGCGTCGCGCAGAGTAGATCGCTGCGCGTCTGAGGCCCCGTGACATGACGTGTCCGGGGCCTCAGTCACACTGTGGAGCCATTACACCCGACCTGGAGCACCGATGACCGAGCTGCGTCTGTTCACGTCCGAGTCCGTCACCGAGGGACACCCCGACAAGATCTGCGACCAGATCTCGGACAGCATCCTCGATGCGATCCTCACCGACGACCCCGTCGGTCGCGTCGCCGTCGAGACTCTCGTGACGACCGGCCTCGTGCACGTGGCGGGCGAGGTCTCCACGAGCGCCTACGTCGAGATCCCCGCGATCGTCCGCGACGTCGTGAACCGCATCGGCTACACGTCCAGTGAGACCGGCTTCGACGGCGACTCGTGCGGAGTGAGCGTGTCGATCGGCGCGCAGTCCTCCGACATCGCCGCCGGCGTCAACAAGGCGTTCGAGCGCCGCGAGGACGGCTCGATCGACCCCCGCGACCTTCAGGGCGCCGGCGACCAGGGCATCATGTTCGGGTACGCCACCACCGAGACCCCGCAGCTCATGCCGATGGCGAGCTGGACCGCGCACCGCATGGCCGAGCGCCTCGCCGAGGTGCGCAAGTCGGGTCAGCTCGCGTTCCTTCGGCCCGACGGCAAGACCCAGGTGACGCTCGGCTACGACGGCAACGTGCCCAAGACGGTCGAATCCGTCGTGCTGTCCACGCAGCACCACCCCGACATCTCCCAGACCGAGCTGCGCGCCCTCGTGCGGGCCGAGATCATCGATCCGGTGCTCGCCACGACCGGCCTGGACTTCCCCGACGTGAAGTACTACATCAACCCGGCCGGCCCGTTCGTCACGGGTGGGCCGAAGGGCGATGCCGGTCTGACCGGCCGCAAGATCATCATCGACACGTACGGCGGAGCCGCACGTCACGGTGGTGGTGCGTTCAGCGGCAAGGACCCGTCGAAGGTCGACCGCTCCGCCGCGTACGCGATGCGCTGGGTCGCCAAGAACGCGGTCGCAGCCGGACTCGCCGACCGCCTCGAGGTGCAGGTCGCGTACGCGATCGGCAAGGCCAAGCCGGTCGGCGTGTACGTCGAGTCGTTCGGAACGGGACACGTGGATGACGACGTCATCCAGCGCGCCATCCGCTCCGTCTTCGATCTGCGCCCCAAGGCGATCATCGACAACCTCGACCTGCTCCGCCCGATCTACGCGCAGACGGCGTCCTACGGTCACTTCGGCCGTGAGTTGCCGGACTTCACGTGGGAGCGTCTGGACCGCGTCGAAGAGCTCCGCGCCGCTGCCGGACTCTGACATGCCCGCGGGGCGCATCGCGCGCGTCCTCATCGACTCGCCGCTCCCGCAGCTGGATCGTCTGTTCGACTACGCGATCCCGCCGTCGCTCGCGGACGAGGCGCTGCCCGGCGTCCGTGTGCGCGTGCCGCTGCGGTCCGCCGGACGGATGGTCGACGCGTACCTCGTCGAGGTGGCGGATGCCGTGGAGACCGAGCGTCCGTTGTCCGAGCTCGAGGCCGTCGTCTCGCCCGTCCCGGTCCTGACTCCCGGGCTGTACGCCCTGGCCCGGCGGGCCGCCGATCGGGCCGCGGGCTCGGCCGGCGACATCCTGCGTCTGGCGATCCCGAAGCGGATGGTGCGTGCGGAGAAGGCCTGGCTGGCGCGTGGGGCGGCGGAGCCGGCGGCCGTCCCGGACAGCGCGGTGCCGTGGATCGGCTCGACGCTGGACGCATACCCCGGTCTCGCGGACGCCATCGACGCGCGCGAACGGCTGGCGCTGGATGCCCCGCCGCGCACCGTGCGGATCGCCGAGGCGGTCGAGGTCGGCGCGTGGGCGGAGATGCTCGCCGCGGTCGGCGCCCAGGCGCTCGTCCGCGGGCGCAGCGCCATCCTCGTCGTCCCCGACTATCGCGACCAGGCCCAGCTCGAGGCCATGCTCGAGGCGCGCGGGCTCGCGGACGCTGTCGTGCGCGTGGATGCGCGGCAGAGCGGTCCGGACCGGTACGCGTCGTTCCTGCGCACGCTCTCGTCCGACCCGTGCATCGTGGTGGGTAACCGTTCAGCCGTATACGCCCCCGTGCATGACCTCGGTGTCATCGCGATGTGGGACGACGGCGATCCGCTGCTGGGGGAGCCGCTGAGTCCCGGCGTCCATGCCCGCGACGCCGCGCTCGTGCGCCAGGAGCTCGATGGATGCGGGGTGGTCTTCGCCGGCCACACGCGCACCACCGACGTCGAGCGGCTGGTCGCGGTGGGCTGGGTTCGCGAGGTGCCGTCCACCCGTCGTGAGTCGCCGCGGGTCGTGTTGAGCGCGACGCACGAGGGGGAGGCGCGGTCTGCCCGCGTCCCGTCGGCGGCGTTCGCCTCGGCGCGCGAGGCCCTCAAGACAGGGCCGGTGCTCGTTCAGGTGGCCCGCCCCGGCTACGCACCGGTACTGGTGTGCGCCGACTGCCGACGGCCGGCCCGCTGTGTGCACTGCGCCGGCCCGTTGCGTGCTCGTCGACCCGGTGCCGTGCCGGACTGCGGCTGGTGCGGACGCGCCGCGCACGGGTGGAAGTGCCCGCACTGCGAGTCCGTCCGCGTGCGCATGGCCTCCGCCGGCAGCGAGCGCACCGCCGACGAACTGGGCCGCGCGTTCCCGGGCGTCCGCATCATCGTCGCGGACGGCGAGCACCCCGTCTCCCAGGTCGACGGTCGTCCAGCGCTCGTGGTGGCGACCCGCGGTGCCGAACCGCACGCGATCGGCGGCTACCGCACCGTGATCCTGCTCGACGGCGACCGGATGCTGATGGCCGACGACCTGCGCATCGGCGAATCATGCCTGCGCTGGTGGTCGAACGCGGCGGCGTTGGCCGCGCCCGGCTCGCCCGTGCATCTCGTCGGCGTCACGGGGTCCGTGGCGCGCGCCCTCGCGACCTGGACGCAGTCCGCCTACGCCCGCAGTGAGCTCGCCGACCGCGCGCCGCTGCGGATGCCGCCGACGGTGCGCGTCGCCTCCGTGGAGGGCGTCCCCCGTGCCGTCGACGCCGCCCTGGCGGAGCTGCGCACCGCGGTCCCCGAACTCGTCGACGACGCCATCCTCGGTCCGGTCGCCGTGCCGGTCGTCGGGGCCGCGCCGCTCGCCCGCGCATTCGTGCGGTTCGACTATGCGCTCGGCCGCGCCGTCGCCGGCTCGCTGCGGGCCTCCGTCGTCGCCGAGGCCGGGCGCTCCCGCAAGGCCCCGAAGGGGCGCCCGCCGGGCCCCCGCAATACACTCAAAGTCCGGGTCGACCTGCCCGACCTCGATCTGTGAGGAACTCTCCGATGCGTCTCGTCTTCGCCGGCACCCCCGATGCCGCCGTCCCCTCACTCCGGACCCTCGCGGCATCCGTTCACGACATCGTCGGTGTCGTGACGCGCCGCGATGCGCCGTTCGGCCGCCGGCGCGAGCTGACGCCGTCGCCGGTGGCGCGCCTGGCCGACGAGCTCGGCATCCCCGTCATCAAGACCGACCGATTGGATGCGGACGCCACCGCCGCGGTGCGGGCGCTGGAGCCCGACCTCGGCGTCATCGTCGCCTACGGCGGACTGGTGCGGGAACCGCTGCTGTCGGCGCCGGCCCACGGCTGGATCAACCTGCACTTCTCGCTGCTGCCGGCTTGGCGCGGTGCCGCTCCGGTGCAGCGTGCCCTGATCGCCGGGGACGAGGTCACCGGCGCCAGCGTCTTCCAGCTCGTTCCCGAGTTGGATGCGGGCGACCTGTTCGCCGAATCCACCTACCCCGTCCCGGACGGCGCCACCGCGGCGGACGTGCTGAGCGACCTCTCCTTCTCCGGCGCCGACCTGCTCCTGAGCGTCGTCGACGCCATCGCGGCCGGCACTGCTGTCGCGGTGCCCCAGCAGGGCGAGCCGACCTTCGCCGCGAAGCTCACGGCCGAGGACGGTCGCATCCGCTGGGAGGAGGATGCCCGCACCGTGCTCGCGCGGGTGCGCGGCGTCACGCCCGAACCCGGCGCCCACACGAGCGTCGACGGTGCGCGGGTCAAGATCCTCGAGGCCGCAGCCGCCCCGCAGGACGCTCCCGTCCTCGCACCGGGCCATCTCGCCTTCGTCGACCGTCGCGTCCTGGTCGGCACATCCACGGCGCCTGTCGCGCTGCTACGAGTTCAACCCGCAGGCAAGGGGCCGATGGCGGCCGGTGACTGGTGGCGGGGTCTGCGCATCGAGAATCCGGTGGCTTCATGAGTGTCGTTCAATCCTCCCGTCGTGTCGCGTACGACACCCTCCGTGCGGTGCACGAGTCGGATGCGTACGCGAACCTGCTGCTCCCGCGCGCGATCGAACGCGCCGGGCTCAACACGGCCGACGCGGGTCTCGCCACCGAGCTGACCTACGGCACGCTGCGCCGTCAGGGCACCTACGACGCCATCATCGCCGCAGCCGCGGACCGGCCCGTGGATGAGATCGATCCGCCCGTCCTGGACGCGCTCCGCCTCGGCGTGCATCAGCTCCTGTCCACGCGCGTCGCCTCCCATGCGGCCGTGAACGAGTCCGTCGAGCTCGCTCGGCAGGCGGGCAGCCGTGGCGCCGCCGGCTTCACGAACGCGGTGCTGCGGCGCGTCTCGCGCGACACGCCGGGGGAGTGGATGACGCGCATCGAGGAGTCCGCGCGCTCCGACGACGAGCGGCTCGGCCTGGTCACCTCGCACCCGGTGTGGATCGTGCGGGCCTTCCGCCGTGCGCTGGCCGCCGAAGGGCGCGCCTCGGAGCTCGAAGCCCTGCTCGAGGCCGACAACGCTTCACCGCGGGTCACCATGGCGGCCCTGCCCGGCCTCGCCGAGGTGCCCGAAGACGCACGTCGCACGCCGTACTCGCCCGTGGGCTTCCGCTTCCCCGGGGGAGACCCGGAGTCGATGATCACCTCGTCCGAAGGCCGACTGCGTGTCCAGGACGAAGGGTCGCAGCTCGCCGCACTCGTACTCACCCGCGCCACGCCGGTCATCGCCGGTGAGCGCTGGCTCGATCTGTGTGCGGGCCCGGGCGGCAAGACCGCGATCCTGGGCGCGGAGGCGCTCCTGCACGGAGCACAGCTGGAGGCGAACGAGATCTCGCCCACCCGCGCCGGGCTCGTCCGCCGCGCGATCGCGGGCATCCCCGGGACGATCCCGGTGTCCGAGGAGGACGGGCGGGTGCGCGCGGCCGAATCGCCGGACACGTACGACCGCATCCTCGTGGACGCGCCCTGCACAGGCCTCGGTGCGCTGCGCCGCCGCCCGGAGGCGCGCTGGCGCAAGTCGCCGGCGGACGTACCCGAACTCACGGAGCTGCAGCGCGGACTGCTGGCGGCGACGATCCCGGCGCTCAAGCGCGGCGGCATCGTGGCCTACGTGACCTGCTCGCCGCACCTCGCGGAGACCGCGGGCGTGGTCGCCGACATCCGTCGTGAGTACGGCGACGCCCTCGAAGAGCTCGATGCCCGCGCCGTCCTGCGCGAGATCGCCGGCGACTCGATCGACCTGCCGGACCCCAAGGAGGAGTCCGGACGCGCCCAGCTGTGGCCGCACCGTCACGGGACCGACGCCATGTCGATCACGCTCCTGCGCCGCGTCTGACGGTGCTCCGGCCGGGGGAGCGGGCTCGTCCATAATGGGACTCGTGACCCTCAGCGACGCGTTCCGCCCCGCATCCGACATCCGCATCAACCCGAGCATCCTCGCCGCCGACTTCGTCAACATGCAGGCGGACCTCGCGCGGATCGGCACGGCCGACTTCGCGCACGTCGATGTGATGGACAACCATTTCGTGCCCAACCTGACGTTCGGCCTGCAGATGGTCGAACGGGTGCAGGCGACCAGCCCGGTGCCGCTCGATGTCCACCTCATGATCGATGACCCCGCACGTTGGGCACCGGGCTACGCCGAGCTGGGCGCGGCATCGGTCACCTTCCATCTCGAGGCGGCCACCGAACCGGTCGCCCTGGCCCGCGCCCTGCGCGCCATCGGAGCCCGCGCCGGCGTCGCGGTGAAGCCGGGCACCCCGGTCGAGTCGCTGTTCGACGTGCTCGACGAGTTCGACCAGATCCTCGTGATGACCGTGGAACCGGGCTTCGGCGGGCAGTCGTTCATGCCCGAGACCATGCCGAAGCTCGCACTGCTGTCCGCCGAAGCGCGGCGGCGCGGCTCGGCCGTGTGGCTGCAGGTGGACGGCGGAATCAGCGAGTCCACCATCGCGCAGGCCGCCGAAGCCGGTGCCGACACCTTCGTCGCCGGGTCCGCCGTGTTCGGCGCCCACGACCCGGACGCGGCCATTGCGGCCCTGCGTTCGACCGCTCAGCAGCACGCGCACTGATCGCGCGAGCGTCACTCGGCACTTGGGGCGCCCGTCAGTTCGGTACCCTGGCATTGTGAAGACGTTCGACGGATTGTTCGCCGAGCTCACCGCCAAGGCGGTCGAGCGGCCCGAGGGTTCGGGCACCATCGCCGAACTCGACGCAGGGGTCCACACGATCGGCAAGAAGATCGTCGAGGAAGCCGCCGAAGTCTGGATGGCCGCCGAGTACGAGTCGACGGATGCCGCGGCCGAGGAGATCTCGCAGCTGTTGTACCACCTGCAGGTGATGATGCTCGCCAAGGGCCTGACGCTCGAAGACGTCTACCGACATCTGTGATCGGTTCGTGCCACCCGAAGCCCTTCACCCGAAAGAACACTCCTCCATGCTGAGAATCGCCGTGCCCAACAAGGGCTCCCTGGCTGAGACGTCCCACGCCATGCTCGCCGAGGCGGGCTACACGGGGCGTCGCGACCCCAAAGACCTGCACGTCATCGACCCGGTCAACGACGTCGAGTTCTTCTACCTCCGCCCCAAGGACATCGCGACGTACGTCGGCTCCGGCGCTCTCGACGTGGGCATCACCGGACGCGACCTGCTGCTGGACGCGCGGATGCCGGGCGCCCGCGAGATCGAGGCCCTCGGGTTCGGCGGCTCCACGTTCCGCTTCGCGGGCCCTCCGGGGAAGTTCACCGAGCTGAAGGACCTGCACGGCCACCGCGTGGCCACCGCGTACCCCGGACTGGTGGACGCGTACCTGGACGAGCACGGCATCGCCGTGGACCTGGTGCCGCTGGACGGTGCGGTCGAATCGGCCGTCGAGCTGGGCGTGGCGGATGCCGTGGCCGACGTCGTCTCGACCGGTACGACGCTGCGACAGGCCGGACTCGAGATCTTCGGCCCCGTGCTGCTGGAGTCCGATGCCGTCCTGATCACGGGTGTGCAGGAGCCGGACGGGCTGGACACGCTGCTGCGCCGCCTGCGCGGCGTGCTCGTGGCCCGCCAGTACGTGCTCATCGACTACGACCTGCCGGCCGAGCTCATCGACGATGCGATCGCCGTGGCCCCGGGCATCGAGTCGCCGACCATCTCCCCGCTGCGCGATCCCGCCTGGGTCGCGGTCCGGGTGATGAGCCCGCGCCAGAACGTCAACCTGGTCATGGACGCGCTGTACGCGATCGGCGCCCGCGCGATCCTCGTGACCGAGATCCACGCAGCGAGACTCTGATGAGCCTCGCACGCCGCGTCATCCCGTGCCTCGACGTCGCCGACGGCCGCGTCGTGAAGGGTGTGAACTTCGCGAATCTGCGCGACATGGGCGATCCCGTCGAGCTGGCGCGCGAGTACTTCGCCCAGGGCGCCGACGAGCTGACCTTCCTGGATGTGACTGCCACCGTGGACGAGCGCGCCACGACCTATGACGTCGTGCGCCGCACTGCCGAGGAAGTCTTCATCCCGCTGACAGTGGGCGGGGGAGTGCGTTCCGCCGAGGACGTTGCCCGGCTGCTCGGAGTCGGCGCCGACAAGGTCGGTGTGAACTCCGCGGCGATCGCGCGCCCCGCACTCATCGACGACATCGCCGACCGCTTCGGGGCACAGGTGCTCGTGCTCTCGCTCGATGTGAAGCGCTCTGCCGCGACATCCTCGGGTTTCGTCGTCACCACCCACGGCGGGCGCACCGAAACCGCCCTGGACGCCCTCGCGTGGGCGCGCGAGGCCATCGAGCGCGGCGCCGGAGAGCTTCTGGTCAACTCGATCGACGCCGACGGCACCAAGGAGGGCTTCGACCTCGAGCTGGTGTCGCTGATGCGCGAGGTCTCCAGCGTGCCGGTGATCGCCTCCGGCGGCGCGGGACGGGTGGAGGACTTCGCTCCTGCCATCCACGCCGGTGCGGATGCCGTCCTGGCGGCGAGCGTGTTCCACTCCCGTCAGCTGTCGATCGGCGACGTGAAGGCGGCCATGGCCGCGGATGGCATCGAGGTGCGCAGATGACCGAGACGGTGGACGAACGGATCGCCCGGGTCGCATTCAACGAGCACGGACTCGTCGCGGCCATCATCCAGCAGTGGGACACGCAGGAGGTCCTCATGCTCGGATGGATGGATGCCGAGGCCCTGCGCCGCACGCTGACCAGCGGTCGCGTCACCTTCTGGTCGCGGTCGCGGCAGGAGTACTGGCGCAAGGGCGACACGTCCGGCAACATCCAGCTGGTGCGCGGTGCGCGGCTGGACTGCGACGGCGACGCCATCCTGGTGCAGGTGGATCAGGTCGGGCCGGCCTGCCACACCGGCACCCGCACATGCTTCGACGCCGACGACCTCGCTCCTGTGGAAGGGCCGCAGCCATGAGTTCCCTCACTGCCCGGGCGCGCCTGGTCGCCGTCGTCGCGACGGTCGCCACGGGTGCGCTGGGCGTGATCTCGTCCACGCAGACCTGGTTGAACGTCACGCTCGCCGAGGCGCCGGACCAGGCGCTCCCGATCCCGGGTGCGGCAGCGGTGCCGGTATTGACCGCGCTGAGCCTCGCCGTGCTCGCGCTCGGCGCCGCACTGTCCATCGTCGGACCTGTACTGCGCTGGGTCTTCGGCGCGATGACGGTCACCATCGCGGCCACGCTCGGCGTGCTCACCGCGCAGGTCGCCTTCGCCCATCCTGTCTCCGCCGTGGCGTCCACCGTGACGGCGGCGACCGGCATCGCCGGTGTGGAGGCGGTCGGCGGCCTCATCGCGACCATCACCGCGACGGCCTGGCCGTATGTCACCCTCGTCGGCTGGCTCGTTCTGCTGGCCGCGGGCATCTTCACCCTCTTCACCGCGCGGTCGTGGCGCAGCAGCGGTCGCCGCTACCAGACCGACGCGGACACCACGTCGGCAGCGGCATCCCGCCCCCGCGACGCGATCGATTCGTGGGACGACCTGTCGCGCGGCGACGACCCCACGAGCTGACCCCCGCTAGACTGACCCCGCGCGCGGTTCGCCGCGCCTGCACACCCAAGGAGACCCATGAGCAACCCCATCGGCGACCCCGGCCACGGTCACTCGCCGGCTGCCTGGACGGCCGTGATCATCATGCTCGTCGCGTTCACGATCGGCACGACGGCCTTCTTCCTCGACCTGCCCTGGCTCGTCTGGGCCTCTGCCGGTCTCGTGATCGTCGGTCTGCTGGTCGGTTGGGGCATGGCCAAGGCCGGTTACGGCGTCGGCGGCGACAAGTACATCGCGAAAGAGCACTGACATGCTCGCCGACCTCACGGCCGGCGCGGTAGAGGACGCAGAGACACGCGCCTCCGAACGACCCCTCGAGGTCGTCGAGAAGCTCGCACTCGCCCAGGCGCCCGCGCGTGATGCGTGGGCCGCTCTGGCACCCTCGGACCGCGTCAAGATCATCGCCGAGGTCAAGCGGGCCAGCCCCTCGCGCGGCGACCTCGCCACCATTCCCGATCCCGCTCTGCAGGCCCGCCTGTACGAGCAGGGGGGCGCCTCGGCGATCTCGGTGCTCACCGAGGGCCGGAAGTTCAAGGGAAGCCTGGCCGACCTCGAAGCCGTCCGCGCCGGCGTGAGTCTGCCCGTGCTGCGCAAGGACTTCATCGCCACGCCGTACCAGGTGCTCGAAGCCCGCGCGGCCGGAGCCGACCTCGTGCTGCTCATCGTGGCGGCGCTCGAGCAGCCGCTGCTCGCCGAGCTGCACGCGCTGGTGCGCGAGCTGGGCATGACGCCGCTCGTCGAGACCCACTCGGCCGAAGAAGTGGCGCGTGCCGCCGACATCGGCGCGACGCTCATCGGTGTCAACGCCCGCAACCTGTCGACGTTCGAGCTCGATCGCGACCTGTTCGGCCGTGTGGCGGATCTGATCCCCGCCGGCGCCATCAAGGTCGCCGAATCGGCCGTGCTCACGCCCGCCGACGTGACGCACTATCGCGAAGCCGGTGCCGACGTCGTCCTCATCGGCGAGGCGCTGGTGACCGGCGACCCGGTCGCCACCCTGCGCTCATTCCTGGGAGAAGCATCATGACCAACCTCCGCGACGCCAAGGGGCCGTTCTTCGGCGAATTCGGCGGACGGTACATGCCCGAATCGCTCATCGCCGCCATCGACGAGCTCACCGCCGTCTACGAGACCGCGATCGTCGACCCGTCATTCCAGGCCGAGCTCGCACGCCTCCTGCACAGCTACGCCGGCCGTCCGTCCGCCATCACCGAGGTGAAGCGCTTCGCCGAGCACGCCGGCGGTGCCCGTATCTTCCTCAAGCGCGAGGATCTGAACCACACGGGTTCGCACAAGATCAACAACGTGCTCGGCCAGGCGCTGCTGACCAAGCGGCTCGGCAAGACGCGCGTGATCGCCGAAACCGGTGCGGGGCAGCACGGCGTCGCCACCGCGACCGCGGCGGCCCTGTTCGGCTTCGAGTGCACGATCTACATGGGCGAGGTCGACACGCAGCGCCAAGCGCTCAACGTCGCCCGGATGCGGCTCCTCGGCGCCGAGGTCATCCCGGTCAAGACCGGCTCCCGCACGCTCAAGGACGCGATCAACGACGCGTACCGCGACTGGGTCGCCAGCGTCGAGACGACCAACTACATCTTCGGCACCGCGGCCGGCCCGCACCCGTTCCCGGCGATGGTGCGCGACTTCCAGAAGATCATCGGCGAGGAGGCCCGCGGTCAGCTCCTGACCGAGGCCGGACGCCTGCCCGACGCCGTCGTGGCGTGCGTGGGCGGCGGCTCCAACGCGATCGGCATGTTCGACGCGTTCCTGGATGACGCGGGCGTCAAGCTCTACGGCGTGGAGGCGGCCGGCGACGGCGTCGACACCGACCGGCACGCGGCATCCATCGAGCGCGGCCGTCCCGGTGTCCTGCACGGTGCGAAGACCTACGTGCTCCAGGACGAGGACGGGCAGACGATCGAGTCGCACTCGATCTCCGCCGGCCTGGACTACCCGGGCGTCGGCCCCGAGCACTCCTGGCTCGCCTCGATCGGGCGCGCGGAGTACATCCCCGCGACCGACGACGAGGCCATGCAGGCGCTGCGCCTGCTGTCCGAGACCGAGGGCATCATCCCCGCGATCGAGTCCGCGCACGCGTTGGCCGGCGCGATCCGCATGGGCCGCGAGATGGGTGCGGACGCCCTGATCGCGGTGTGCCTCTCCGGCCGCGGCGACAAGGACATGGACACGGCTGCGCAGTACTTCCACCTCTACGACGGGCAGGACCAGCGATGAGCTCTCGGGTCTCCGCGGCGATCGCCGCCGCACGCGCCGAAGGGCGCGGCGTCCTGGTGGGCTACTTGCCGGTCGGGTTCCCCGACCTGCAGACGAGCATCGACGCCGCCGTCACCCTTGCGGAGAACGGCGCCGACATCATCGAGCTCGGCCCGCCGTACTCCGACCCGGTGATGGACGGCGTGATCATCCAGGAGGCCACGCAGGCCGCCCTGGCGGCCGGGTTCCGGCAGCGCGACCTGTTCACCGCCGTCCGTGAGATCACCCGCCGCGTGGACGTGCCCGTCCTGGTCATGACGTACTGGAACCCGGTCATGCAGTACGGCGTCGACCGGTATGCCGACGACCTCCTCGCCGCCGGCGGCGCCGGGCTCATCACGCCCGACATCACGCCCGAGGCCGCGCAGGACTGGATCGACGCAAGCATCCGCACCGGCCTGGACCGCGTGTTCCTCGCCGCGCCGACCTCGACCGACGAGCGCCTGGATCTCGTGATCCAGAACTCGACCGGCTTCGTGTACACCGTGTCGACCATGGGCATCACGGGGGAAAGGGCCGAGTTGGATGCCGCCGCCCGCACTCTTGTCGGACGGCTGCGCGCCCGCGGCGTCGAGCACGCGTGCGTCGGCATCGGCATCTCCAACGCCGAACAGATCGCCGGCGTGCTCGAGTACGCCGACGGCGCGATCGTCGGCACCGCACTGGTGCGCGCGCTGCGTGACGGCGGCCTCGAAGAACTCGCCGCCACGACCCGCGCGCTTGCCGCGGGAACGTCTCTCGGCGCACAGAACTAGACTCTCTTCGTCGGTCACACGCCGGCATCCCCCTCAGCAAGGATGATCCCTTCATGATGAACGCCGCCCTCAGCGTCGTGGCCAGTATCCCGAGCCCGTCGGTCAGCTACATCGACATCGGTCCCCTGCGCATCCACTTCTACGCCCTGTGCATCATCGCGGGCATCATCGTCGCGGTCCTGCTGACGAATCACCGCCTGACCAAGCGCGGCGCCGAGCCGTGGGTGGTCATCGACATCTCGCTGATCGCCGTGCCCTTCGGCATCATCGGCGCGCGCATCTTCCACGTGCTGACGCACCCTGGGTTCTACTTCGGCGAAGGAGCCAACCCCTGGGCGGTGTTCTTCATCTGGGAGGGCGGCATCGCGATCTTCGGTGCGCTCATCGGCGGTGCCGTGGGTGCATGGCTCGGCTGCAAGTGGACCGGCATCCGATTCTGGACATTCGCCGACGCATTGGCGCCAGGTCTGATCATCGCGCAGGCGCTCGGGCGCTTCGGCAACTGGTTCAACAGTGAGCTGTTCGGTCTGCCCACCGACCTGCCCTGGGGCCTGGAGATCGACAGCGACAACTCCGCCTTCCCTCCCGGACTCGAGGCCGGCACGCTGTTCCACCCCACCTTCCTCTACGAGGTGATCTGGAACCTGCTCGGCGCCGTCGTCATCATCTGGGTGGGCAACAAGTTCCGCCTGCAGTGGGGCCGCCAGTTCGCGATCTACCTCATCTGGTACTGCTCCGGCCGCATCGTCTGGGAGTCGATCCGCATCGATCCGAGCGAGATCTACTTCGGTCTGCGCACCAACGTGTGGGCTGCGATCGTCGGCGTGATCGTCGGCCTCGTGATCTTCTTCGTGCAGAAGCGCCGCCACCCGGGATTCGAGCCTTCGCCGTATATGACGGGACGCGAGTGGAAGGGCGGCGACACTGTACAATCGCAAGACACCACTGACTTCGTCGATGTGAGCGAGCCGCCCACCTCCGAAGCCATCGAGGGCACCGCCACAAGCACCGTCGTCACGAAGTAGCGAGAGCACTTCAGCTAGCACAGGGCCGACGTCGTCCCATCTTGAGTATCAATGTGAGGACGGTAGGAATGTCATCGACCCCCCGTCACAGCGCCGTCGGTATGCCGGCGCCCGGTGATTTTCCCGCGAAGCAGGGGATGTACAACCCCGCCTTCGAGAAGGACGCCTGTGGCCTGGCCATGGTCGCGACCCTGCGGGGTGAGCCGGGGCACGACATCATCGACCTCGCGCTGACCGCGCTGCGCAACCTCGAGCACCGTGGTGCGATCGGCTCTGACGCCGGAACCGGCGATGGCGCCGGCATCCTGACGCAGATGCCGGACGCGTTCCTGCGTGCCGTCGTCGACTTCGACCTGCCGCCGGTGGGGGAGTACGCCGCGGGCATGATCTTCCTGCCGCTGGATGACGCCGCACGTGCTGAGCAGAAGGCCGGCATCGAGCGGATCGCGGCATCCGAGGGTGTCCTCATCCACGGATGGCGCCACGTGCCGACCGCGCCGGAGCACCTCGGCAAACTCGCCTTCGACGCCCGCCCCGCCTTCGAGCAGCTGTTCGTGTCGGTTCCGGCAGCGCCGGGGCAGGCCGTGCTGTCGGGCATCGCCCTCGACCGCCGCGTCTATCGCTTGAGCAAGCGCGCGCGCCGCGAACTGGACGCGTACTTCGTGTCGCTGTCCGCGCGCACGCTCGGTTACAAGGGCATGGTCACCACGCTGCAGCTGGAGCCGTTCTTCCCCGATCTGCAGGACGAGCGCTTCGCGTCCGAGCTCGCCGTCGTGCACTCGCGCTACTCCACCAACACGTTCCCGTCCTGGCCGCTCGCGCAGCCGCTGCGCATGCTCGCGCACAACGGCGAGATCAACACGGTCAACGGCAACCGCAACTGGATGCGGGCGCGCCAGTCGCAGCTCGAGTCCGAACTCATCGGCGATCTCGGTCCGCTGTTGCCGATCTGCACGGTGGGCGCCAGCGACTCCGCCTCCTTCGACGAGGTCCTCGAGCTGCTCACCCTCACCGGCCGCAGCCTGCCTCACGCGATCATGATGATGGTGCCGGAGGCATACGAGAAGCAGGCCGACATCGCGCCGAAGCTGCGCTCGTTCTACGACTACCACTCGCTCCAGATGGAGCCGTGGGATGGCCCGGCCGCCCTCATCTTCACCGACGGCACGCTCGTCGGTGCGACGCTGGACCGCAACGGCCTGCGCCCCGGTCGCTGGACCGAGACCACCGACGGACTCGTCGTCATCGGCAGCGAGACCGGTGTGCTCGACTTCGCTCCGGAGCGCATCAAGCGCCGCGGACGTCTGCGTCCCGGTCGGATGTTCCTCGTCGACACGGCCGCCGGCCGGATCATCGAGGACGACGAGATCAAGACCCAGCTCTCCGAGATGGAGCCGTGGCAGGAATGGCTCGACCGGGGCACAGTGCGTCTGGCCGACCTCCCCGAGCGCGAGCACATCGTGCACCCGATCGCCTCGATCACACGTCGCCAGCGCACCTTCGGCTACACCGAGGAGGAGGTCCGCATCCTCCTGACCCCGATGGGCCAGAACGGTGCGGAGCCGCTCGGCGCCATGGGCAGCGACACCCCGATCGCCGTGCTCAGCGAGCGCCCGCGACTGCTGTTCGACTACTTCACGCAGCAGTTCGCGCAGGTCACCAACCCGCCGCTGGATGCGATCCGCGAAGAGGTCGTCACGAGTCTGAAGCTCGGACTCGGGCCTGAGCGCAACCTCCTCGAGTGGGGCCCGGACCACGCCCGGTCGGTGACGCTCGACTTCCCGGTGATCGACAACGACGAGCTCGCGAAGATCCAGCACATCCACCGTGCGCTGCCTGACCGCTCCAGTGTCACCATCCGCGGGCTCTATCACTTCGACGCCGGCCCGCACACGATGAAGGAGCGCATCACGGAGATGTGCGCCGAGGTCGATCAGGCGATCGCCGGCGGCGCGGAGTTCATCATCCTGTCCGACCGCGACTCGAACAAGGACCTCGTCCCGATCCCGTCGCTGCTGATGGTCTCGGCCATCCACCACCACCTGATCCGGCAGCAGAACCGCATGAAGGTCGGCCTGATCGTCGAGGCGGGTGACGTCCGCGAGGTCCACCACGTCGCGACACTGATCGGCTACGGCGCATCCGCCGTCAACCCGTACCTGGCGATGGAGACCGTCGAGTACCTCGCCCGCGCGGGGTACATCACCGGGATCACGCCGGAGAAGGCTGTCAAGAACCTGATCTACGCGCTCGGCAAGGGCGTTCTGAAGATCATGTCGAAGATGGGTATCTCCACGGTGGGGTCGTACGCGGGCGCCCAGGTGTTCGAGGCGATCGGTCTCGGACAGCAGTTCATCGACGCGTACTTCACCGGCACCGAGACCAAGCTCGGCGGCATCGACATCGAGCAGATCGCGGCCGAGAACCAGGCCCGCCACGACTTCGCCTACCCGGAGGACGGCGCGGCACGTGCGCACGAGCGGCTGTGGACCGGCGGCGAGTACCAGTGGCGCCGCGACGGCTCCCCGCACCTCTTCAACCCCGACACCGTGTTCCGGCTGCAGCACTCCACCCGCACCCGGCGCTACGACATCTTCCGCGAGTACACGAAGCTCGTGGACGACCAGGCTGCCGAGCTGAAGACCCTCCGCGGCCTGTTCACGCTGCGCACCGCGGGTCGCACTCCGGTGCCCCTGGACGAGGTCGAGCCGGTGTCGTCGATCGTGAAGCGCTTCTCCACCGGAGCGATGAGCTACGGCTCGATCTCCAAGGAAGCCCACGAGACGCTCGCCATCGCGATGAACTCGATCGGCGCCAAGTCCAACACGGGGGAGGGCGGCGAAGACGTCGACCGTCTGCTGGACCCGCAGCGTCGCAGCTCGATCAAGCAGGTCGCATCGGGTCGGTTCGGCGTCACGAGCCTCTACCTGACGCAGTCCGACGACATCCAGATCAAGCTCGCCCAGGGTGCCAAGCCGGGGGAGGGCGGTCAGCTGCCGCCCACCAAGGTGTACCCCTGGGTCGCGCGGACGCGCCACGCGACCGCGGGCGTCGGGCTGATCTCGCCGCCGCCGCACCACGACATCTACTCGATCGAAGACCTCAAGCAGCTCATCTTCGACCTGAAGCGCTCCAACCCCGAAGCACGCATCCACACGAAGCTCGTCAGCCAGTCGGGCATCGGTGCGGTGGCCGCCGGCGTTGCGAAGGCGCTGAGCGACGTCATCCTGGTCTCCGGACACGATGGCGGCACGGGCGCGAGCCCGCTGAACTCGCTCAAGCACGCAGGTACGCCGTGGGAGCTCGGCCTGGCCGAGACGCAGCAGACCCTCATGCTCAACAACATGCGCGACCGCGTGGTCGTGCAGGTCGACGGGCAGCTCAAGACCGGCCGCGACGTCGTCATCGGCGCGCTGCTGGGTGCCGAGGAGTTCGGCTTCGCCACCGCTCCGCTGGTGGTGTCCGGCTGCATCATGATGCGCGTCTGCCACCTCGACACCTGCCCGGTCGGCGTGGCTACCCAGAACCCGGTGCTGCGCGAGCGGTTCAGCGGCAAGCCCGAGTTCGTCGTCAACTTCATGGAGTTCATCGCCGAAGAGGTGCGCGAGTACCTCGCCGAGCTGGGCTTCCGTACGCTGGACGAGGCGGTCGGTCACCACGAGCTGCTCGACGTGAACGGTGCGGTCGACCACTGGAAGGCGAACGGCTTGGACCTGACGCCGATCCTGGAGGGCCCGGCCTTCTCCGAGGACGAGCCGCGCCGCAACTTCCGCGCGCAGGACCACGAGCTCGACGAGCACTTCGATGTGCCGGTCATCGCGCAGGCGCAGAGCGTCATCGAACACGGCGGCCAGATCGTCCTCGATCTACCCATCCGCAACACGGCGCGCGCCGTCGGCACGATGCTCGGCAACCGGGTCACCAAGGTGCACGGCGAGAACGGCCTGCCGTCCGGGTCGATCACACTGAACCTGACGGGTTCGGCGGGCCAGTCCTTCGGCGCGTTCATGCCCGCGGGCATCACACTGCGGCTCGAAGGCGACTCGAACGACTACGTGGGTAAGGGGCTGTCGGGCGGCCAGATCGTCATCCGGCCGCCGCGCACGGCGACCTTCGACCCGTCGCAGAACGTCATCGCGGGCAACGTGATCGGCTACGGCGCGACGCAGGGGACGATGTTCCTCGGCGGCGTCGTGGGCGAGCGCTTCTTCGTCCGCAACTCCGGCGCCACCGCGGTGGTGGAGGGCGTGGGCGACCACGCGCTGGAATACATGACCGGCGGGCTCGCGGTCATCCTCGGCGAGACGGGGCGCAACCTCGGTGCCGGCATGAGCGGTGGCTCGGCGTACATCTACAAGCTGGATCGTGCGCTGGTCAATCGCGAGGCGCTGGCGGCCGGTGAACTCGAACTCGGCGAGCTCGGCTCGGGCGATGTCGAGATCCTGCGCGACCTGCTCGAGCAGCATGCCGCCGAGACCGGTTCGGCATTGGCTGGGCGCATGCTGGCCGACTTCGAGAACGAATCACTCAACTTCGTCCGAGTGCTGCCGCGTGACTACGCGGCGGTGCTGCAGACCCGTCAAGATGCGGTCGCGGAGGGGCTCGACCCCGACGGCGACGTCGTCTGGACCCGCATCCTGGAGGTGACCGGTGGCTGACCCCAAGGGCTTCATGAAGGTGACGGAGCGCGAGCTTCCCGCCCGTCGTCCCGTACCCGTGCGGATCATGGACTGGAAAGAGGTCTACGAGCCCGGCGACACCGCCGTGCTCCGCCGCCAGGCCGGCCGCTGCATGGACTGCGGTGTGCCGTTCTGCCACCAGGGCTGCCCGCTCGGCAACCTCATTCCGGAGTGGAACGACCTGACCTGGCGCGGCGAGGGCCGCTCGGCGATCGAGCGCCTGCACGCGACCAACAACTTCCCCGAGTTCACCGGGCGCCTGTGCCCGGCTCCCTGCGAGAGCTCGTGCGTGCTCGGCATCAACCAGCCGGCCGTCACGATCAAGCAGATCGAGGTGTCGATCGTCGATGACGCATTCGGCAACGGATGGGTCGAGCCTGAGCCCCCGGCCCGTCTGACCGGCAAGACCGTCGCAGTCGTCGGCTCCGGCCCTGCCGGCCTCGCGGCCGCACAGCAGCTCACGCGCGCCGGCCACACCGTCGCCGTGTTCGAGCGGGACGACCGCATCGGCGGCCTGCTGCGGTACGGCATCCCCGACTTCAAGATGGAGAAGCGCCACCTCGAGGCGCGACTGCGCCAGATGCGCGACGAAGGAACCCGGTTCCGCGCCGGTGTCGAGATCGGCGTCGACATCACGTGGGACGACCTGCACAACCGGTACGACGCCGTCGTGATCGCCACTGGATCGACAGTGCCGCGCGACCTCGCCATCCCCGGCCGCGACCTCGCCGGCGTGCACTTCGCCATGGAGTACCTCGTCGAGTCGAACAAGGCGACCGCGGGCGACCGCGTGCCGCACCAGATCTCGGCCGAGGGCAAGCACGTTATCGTCATCGGCGGCGGCGACACCGGTGCCGACTGCATCGGCACCGCGCACCGCCAGGGCGCGCTCAGCGTGACCAACCTCGCCATCGGCAAGCAGCCCCCCGGGACACGTCCCGAGGCGCAGCCGTGGCCGATGATGCCCCTCCTGTTCGAGGTGTCCTCCGCCCACGAAGAAGGCGGAGAGCGCGAATTCCTCGCCTCGACCGTCGAGTTCCTCTCGAACGACGTGGGGGAGGTGCGCGCACTGCGCGTGGCCGAGACCGAGTACGTCGACGGTCGTCGCGTTCCGAAGAGCGGCACCGAGCGCGAGATCCCCGCGGATCTCGTGCTGATCGCGATGGGCTTCACCGGCCCGGAGCAGACGACGGTGCTTGACCAGCTGGGCACCCAGTTCACCGACCGCGGCAACCTCCAGCGCGCAGACGATTACCAGGCGACCGCTTCCGGCGTCTTCGTCGCCGGGGATGCGGGCCGCGGTCAGTCCCTCATCGTGTGGGCGATCGCCGAAGGACGCGCGGCCGCAGCACATGTTGACGAATACCTCATGGGCAAGACGGCGCTACCCGCGCCGGTGCGCCCTACCGATGTCGCCATCGGCCTGCAGCACGCGTAGGCTTGCCAGGCCTTTCCGACCCGAAACCCCGGAGTATATACGGATGAGACGCGCAAAAATTGTCGCGACACTAGGACCCGCCACATCGACCTATGAGATGGTCCGCGCGATCATCGATGCAGGTGTCGATGTCGCCCGATTGAACCTCAGCCACGGCGACTACTCCGTGCACGAGGCCAACTTCGCGAACGTGCGGAAGGCGGCGGATGACGCGGGCCGCCCCGTGGCGGTGCTCGTCGACCTGCAGGGACCGAAGATCCGCCTCGGCAAGTTCGCCGACGGACCCCACGAGCTCGCCCCCGGTGACATCTTCAAGATCACGGTCGAAGACATCCCGGGCACGCGGGAGATCTGCTCCACCACGTTCAAGGGTCTTCCGCACGACGTCAAGCCCGGCGACTTCCTCCTCATCGACGACGGCAAGGTCCGTGTCGAGGTCGTGGAGACCGATGGCGTCGTCGTCACGACCAAGGTCATCGTCGGCGGCTTCGTGTCCAACAACAAGGGCATCAACCTGCCCGGTGTGGCCGTGAACGTGCCTGCCCTGTCCGAGAAGGACGAGGCCGACCTCCGTTGGGGTCTGCAGATCGGCGCCGACATCATCGCGCTGTCGTTCGTCCGTGACGCGAAGGACGTCCAGCGCGTCCACGTGATCATGGCCGAAGAGGGTCGGCGTGTGCCGGTCATCGCCAAGATCGAGAAGCCGCAGGCCGTCGACAACCTCGAGGAGATCATCGACGCCTTCGACGGCATCATGGTCGCCCGTGGTGACCTCGGTGTCGAGCTTCCGCTCGAGGCCGTGCCGATCGTGCAGAAGCGTGCCGTCGAACTGTGCCGCCGCATGGCCAAGCCGGTCATCGTCGCGACGCAGATGCTCGAGTCGATGATCGAGAACCCGGTCCCGACCCGCGCCGAGACGAGCGACGTCGCCAACGCCGTGCTCGACGGCGCCGACGCGGTCATGCTGTCCGGCGAGACCAGCGTGGGCAAGTTCCCCGTGGGTGTCGTGGAGACCATGGCCCGCATCGTGGACTCGACCGAGGAGCACGGCCTGGAGCGCATCCAGCCGCTGCACACCAAGCCCCGCACGCAGGGTGGTGCGATCACGCTCGCAGCGCTCGAGGTCGCGGAGTTCGTCGACGCGAAGTATCTCTGCATCTTCACGGAGTCGGGTGACACCGCGCGTCGCATGTCGCGTCTGCGTCCCCGCATCCCCATGGTCGGCTTCACCCCCGACCCGGCGATCCGTCGCCGCATGGCGCTGACGTGGGGCATCCAGTCCACGCTCGTCGAGCACGTCGCCCACACGGACCGCATGTTCATCCAGGTGGACGACTACTTCCTGTCCAACGACCTGGCAGAGGTCGGCGACAAGGTCGTGGTGATCTCCGGTTCCCCTCCAGGAATCATCGGATCGACGAACGACATCCGCATCCACAAGATCGGCGACGCCGTCCACGGCAAGGCGCCCATCTACCAGGTGCGCGACTAGTCCGCTTCCGATCCACCCGTCGAACGGTCGCGCTCGCTATGCTGAGCGCGACCGTTTCGCATGAAAGGCGACGCATATGATCTGGGATCTCCTCTGGTACACCCTTCTGGTGTTCTACTTCGTCGCCTACATCTACGTGGTCGTGCTGATCATCATGGATCTGTTCCGCGACCACACCCTCAACGGCTGGCTGAAGGCGCTGTGGATCATCTTCCTGGTGTTCCTGCCGTTCCTCACCGCCCTGGTCTACCTGATCGCTCGCGGCAAGGGCATGGCGGAACGGGCGCGGGCGAACCGCGGAATCGTGGCGGAAGCCGACGACTACCGTCCGAAGGCCTCCACCAGCCCGGCAGACGACATCGCGCAGGCCAAGGCGCTCCTGGACGCCGGCACCATCAGCCAAGGCGAGTTCGACGCCCTCAAGAGCAAGGCACTGGGCAACCAGTTCTTCGGCGCGTAGCCGACTGCAGAAGGGACGGGATGCCTCGATTCGAGGCATCCCGTCCCTCTTTACGCCGACGGGGCGTCTTTTCCGTCGACGGCCTCGGGTTCAGCGACGTGCCCCGCGGATCCTGCCGTAGATCCGCATCAACTGCGGAACGACGAGGTACACGGCGAGGGGCACGACGATCACCGACAGCACGAACGCGCGTAGAACGGGGTTCCAGTCGGCGGCGAACGGTGCCATGACGAGGAACCCGAGTGTGACCAGCGGGAAGATGGCGACCCAGGTGATCACCGCTCGAGCATGAATGGACGGCGGGTTGATCGCGGGCGGGTCGGTTGGCGATGACATGGTGTCGCTCCTTCTCTGAATGGGCCGCAGGTGCGGGCCTCCTCTAGGCACGTTGCCACCGGGGGAGGCGGTTCTGGGAATCCTGTTGCCGAAAACGGAATTCGCTGATTGCCTGTGTCCATGAGTGCGTCACAACGAGTAGCGACAGAGTTGAGCCAGATCGCACCGAGGCTGAGGCATGCCCGCCACAAGAAGGACCTCACACTGGACCAGTTGGCGCAGGCGACCGGCATCTCGAAGAGCACCCTCTCACGCCTCGAGTCAGGTCAGCGCAAGCCGAGTCTGGAACTGCTGCTCCCCATCGTCGCTGCCCTCGCGCTCCCCCTGGACGAGATCGTCATGTCTCCCCGTATCGTGGACCCGCGTGTGGCCCGGAAGACGACCCGAGCAGATGGTCGCACCTTCACCCCGCTGTCCGGCCATCACGGTGAGCCGCAGGCCTACAAGATGACCGTCCCCGCTACAGACCGCACTCCCGTCCTTCGTACACACGCGGGATACGAGTGGATCTACGTGCTTTCAGGACGACTACGACTGGTGCTCGGCGAGCACGACATCGTCATGGGCACCGGCGAAGCAGCCGAATTCGACACCAAGAATCCACATTGGTTCGGCGCAACGGGCGCGGGGCCGGTCGAGCTCCTCAGTTTGTTCGGCAAGCAGGGCGAACGCATTCACCTCAGAGCGCGCTCGAGCAGTGCGACGTGATCGGTGGACGCGTTGTCGGCGATACCGCCTCCGGAGTGGTCGAGGAGGATATCCCCGAGCAAACGCCGCAACACGGCCGCTTGCTTGCGGGGTGCCAGAGGCCGCCCTCTGGCGAGGACAGCCTCTCTTGATGTACCGGTGGTGGGACTCGAACCCACATGCCCTCACGGGCAACCGATTTTGAGTCGGTCGCGTCTGCCATTCCGCCACACCGGCCAGCACGTTCGCGAACGACGATACCGTAGGATTCAATGGTGACTGAGCACGAAGAAACCCCTGAGCCGACGACCACCGCCCCGCGACGCGTCGTCGTAGCCGAGGATGAGTCGCTCATCCGCCTCGACATCGTCGAGATCCTCCGCGACAACGGCTTCGATGTCGTCGGTGAAGCAGGTGACGGCGAGACCGCCGTTCAGCTCGCCACGGAGCTGCGCCCCGATCTGGTGATCATGGACGTCAAGATGCCTCGCCTCGACGGCATCAGCGCCGCCGAGAAGCTGAGCAAGAACCACATCGCGCCCGTCGTGCTGCTGACCGCGTTCAGCCAGAAGGAGCTCGTCGAGCGCGCCAGCGAAGCCGGCGCCCTCGCGTACGTCGTGAAGCCCTTCACGCCGAACGACCTGCTTCCCGCGATCGAGATCGCGCTGGCCCGCTACGAGCAGATCATCACGCTCGAGGCCGAGGTCGCCGACATGGTCGAGCGGTTCGAGACGCGCAAGCTCGTCGACCGCGCCAAGGGCCTCCTCAACGAGAAGATGGGCCTCACCGAGCCCGAGGCGTTCCGCTGGATCCAGAAGGCGTCCATGGACCGCCGCCTGACCATGCAGGACGTCGCCAAGGCGATCATCGAGCAGCTCGCCCCGAAGAAGGACTGAGCCCGACTCTGACGCGAGAATCGGCCCGGCGCCCGAGAATCAACTGATTCTCGTGCGACGGGCCGATTCTCATTGAGCCGATCAAGGCCGGCCGGTCAGGGGCGTGGCATGTCCTTGATCATGTTCGTGATGCGGATCGTGGAGCAGCGGCGGCCCTGATCGTCGGAGACGACGATCTCGTGGACGGTCATGCTGCGGCCGAGGTGGATCGGGGTGCACACGCCCGTCACGAGGCCGCTGGTGGCCGAGCGCGTGTGAGTCGCATTGATGTCGACACCGACCGCCAGACGCCCGGCGCCGGCGTACAGGTTGGCCGCCATCGACCCGAGCGACTCGCCCAGTACGACATACGCGCCACCGTGGAACAGGCCCACCGGCTGCGTGTTCCCCTCGACCGGCATCGTCGCGACCGACCGTTCGATCGAGAACTCGACCCACTGGAATCCCATCTTGTCGGCGAGGGCACCGGCGCCGCGCTGCACGGCCCACTCCATCGCGTTCATGGTGGGATCGGCGAGGTCGGACATACGTGCTCCAATGGCGTCGTGAGGGTGTCGGTAAGCCTGGCTAGGCTGGTCTGGTGACGGACTCCGCAAAGCCTACCCTTCTCGTCGTCGACGGCCATTCGCTGGCATATCGGGCGTTCTTCGCGCTCCCGGTCGATAATTTCACGACCAAGGACGGGCAGCACACGAACGGGATCTACGGATTCCTCGCGATGCTCATCAACCTCATCAAGGCGGAGAAGCCGACGCACATGGCGGTCGCCTTCGACACGTCGCGGCAGTCGTTCCGCACCCGGGAGTACCCCGAGTACAAGGCCAACCGCTCCGAGTCGCCGAGCGAGTTCAAGGGCCAGATCCCGTTGCTGCAGGACTGCCTGGCTGCGATGAACATCCAGGTCCTGCAGAAAGAGGACTTCGAAGCCGACGACATCCTCGCCACGCTGGCGACCGAAGGCGCAGCGGCCGGGTACCACGTGCTGGTGTGCTCGGGAGACCGAGACACCATTCAGCTCGTCAACGACGACATCACGCTGCTCTACCCGAACGTGCAGGGGGTTTCGCAGCTGAAGCGCTACGACCCCGCCGCCGTGCGTGAGAAGTACGGCGTCGAGCCGTGGCAGTACCCCGACATCGCGGCCCTCGTGGGCGAGACGAGCGACAACCTGCCCGGTGTGCCGAAGGTGGGGGAGAAGACCGCCGTCAAGTGGCTCACCCAGTTCGGTTCGCTCGATGACCTGCTCGCCAACGCCGACAAGGTCACCGGCGTGGTGGGAAACAACCTGCGCGAGCACATCGACGCCGTGCGCCGCAACCGCAACCTGAACCGGCTGCTGCGCGACGTGGAGCTTCCTGTCACGCCCCCCGATCTCGAGGTGCGTCCGATCGACGCGCAGGCGGTGCGCGACATCTTCGCCCGTCTCGAGTTCCGCACCCTGCTCCCGCGTGTGTTCGAGGCGACCGGCGTCGACGAGGCGATGGCACCCGTCAGTTCGGCGCCGACGGTCAGCGCGCCGGCTCCTGTCGAGGCGGATGCCGCGGCTCTGGGGGAGTGGCTCCGCACCGCGACCGGCGAGATCGGTCTCGACCTCACTATCGAGGGCGGATTGCCCCGGCGCGTGGGCCTGGCCACGCTCGCATCCGCGGTCGAGGCGACCTGGTCCGACGAGGTGAAGGACGCGATCGCCGACTGGATGGG
Source organism: Microbacterium sp. Root61 (assembly GCF_001427525.1). Lineage (NCBI taxonomy): Bacteria > Bacillati > Actinomycetota > Actinomycetes > Micrococcales > Microbacteriaceae > Microbacterium > Microbacterium sp. Root61. Next base: position 624,000 of record NZ_LMGU01000001.1, read on the forward strand.
CTCCGACGCACCGAAGGTGCTCTCCGATGCCAAGCCTCAGGTGAAGGCCCTGAGCCGTGCCGGCCTGCGGCTCGGCGGCCTCGCGTTCGACACGATCCTGGCGGGCTGGCTGCTGCGCCCGAGCTTCCCCGACAAGACGCTCGCGAACCTCGTCGATCGCTACCTCGATGAGAAGCTGCCCGAGGCCGACCCGACGCAGCTCGTGCCTGAGACCGAGGGGGCGACTCCCGCTCAGCTGGGTTGGTACGCGCTGCGCGTCGCCGAGGCGCTGCGCGCCGAGCTGCCCGAACGCGTCACCGCGTTGATGAACGAGATCGAGCTGCCCACGCTGCTCACGCTCGCCGACATGGAGCTCGCCGGCGTCGCGGTGTCGCACGCCCGACTCTCCGAGTTCTCCGCAGAGCTGGCCGCACGGGCGGACGCGATCGCGCAGGACGCGTATGCGGCGATCGGCCGCGAGGTGAACCTCGGCTCGCCCAAGCAACTGCAGGAGGTGCTGTTCGAGGACCTCGCGCTGCCGAAGACCCGCAAGACCAAGACCGGCTACTCGACGGATGCCGCGGTCCTGGCCGATCTGCAGGAATCCAACCCGCATCCGTTCCTCGACCTGCTGCTGCAGCACCGCGAGGCCACCAAGCTGCGCCAGATCATCGAGTCCCTCGATGCCGCGATCGGTGCGGACCACCGCGTCCATACGACCTACGTGCAGACCGGCAGCCAGACCGGCCGGCTGTCCAGTACCGACCCCAACCTGCAGAACATCCCCGTCCGCACCGAGGAGAGCCGCCGCATCCGTGCCGCGTTCGAGGTCGGGGAAGGCTACGAGACGCTGCTGACAGCCGACTACTCGCAGATCGAGATGCGGATCATGGCGCACCTCTCCGAAGACCCGGGACTCATCGAGGCATTCAACTCCGGCGAGGACCTGCACCGCTTCGTCGGTGCGCGCGTGTTCGGCGTCGAGCCCGCGGAGGTCACTCCGGCGATGCGCACGAAGGTCAAGGCGATGTCGTACGGCCTGGTCTACGGCCTGTCGGCATTCGGTCTCTCCAAGCAGCTGCGCATCGAGCAGTCCGAAGCGAAACAGCTCATGACCGAGTACTTCGCACGGTTCGGTGCCGTGCGCGACTACCTGCGCTCCTCCGTCGAGCAGGCGCGCATCGACGGGTACACCGAGACGATCTTCGGTCGTCGCCGCCCATTCCCCGATCTGGCCAGCCCTAACCGGGTGCTGCGCGAGAATGCCGAACGCGCCGCGCTCAACGCCCCCATCCAGGGCAGCGCCGCCGACATCATGAAGATCGCGCTCTTCCACATCCACAACGAGTTCTCCACGCAGAACCTGCGCTCACGCGTCCTCATGCAGATCCACGACGAACTCGTCGTGGAGGTCGCACCGGGGGAGTGGGATGCCGCGGAGCGCATCGTGCGCGACCGGATGGGCGACGCCGCGCAGCTGTCGGTGCCGTTGGACGTGCAGATCGGCCGCGGCGGGGACTGGGACGAAGCCGGACACTGAAACTGGTGTTTGTCGGGAGCGGGTGTCGTCCCTAGGCTCGAGGGCATGACTGATGCATCCCGCACCCCTTCGCAGGTCGACACGATCGCCGACGCGTGGGTGGACACCCTGGCAGAACTGTCGCCGATGCTGGCGACCTACATCGGACGCTCCGAGTACAACGACCGGTTCGGCGACTATTCGCCCGCCGGAGCCGAGCGCCTCGCTGAAGCGGCGCGCAGCACGCTCGCCGCGCTCGACGCGGCCGTGCCCGCCGACGAAATCGACCGGATCACGAAGGAAGACCTTTCCCGCGACCTGCGCCTCGAGCTCGAGCTGCTCGACGCGAACTGGCACCTGCGCGACCTGAATGTGATCGCATCGCCGGCGCAGGAGCTGCGGTCGGTCTTCGATCTGATGCCCACGGCGACCACCGACGACTGGAGCGTCATCGCGACCCGTCTGAAGGCGCTCCCGGGCGCGATCGACGGTTACGTCGAGACGCTGCGCGAAGGCATCGCGAAGGGCGTCGTCCCGGCCCGCCGCCAGGTGCTCGAGGTCGTGACCCAGATCGCGCGCTACACCGGCGACAGCGGATACTTCGCCACGTTCGCCGGCGACGCCGCCCCGGCGGAGGGCCAGCTTCCGGCATCCCTCGCTCGCGACCTGTCCGACAACGCGAACGCGGCTCGCGTCGCCTACGACCAGCTGGCGAGCTTCCTCGGCACCGAGCTGGCCGCGGCGGCCGTGGAGAAGGACGCCGTCGGTCGCGAGCTTTACGCGCTGCAGTCGCAGCGGTTCCTCGGCGCCACGATCGACCTGGACGAGACGTACGAGTGGGGCGTGGAGGAGCTCGCACGCATGGTCGCCGAGCAGGAGTCCATCGCCAATGAGATCAAGGCCGGCGCCTCGGTCGAAGAGGCCGTTGCGTTCCTCGAGGGGGATTCCTCGCGCAAGCTGCACGGCACCGACGCGCTGCAGAAGTGGATGCAGGCCACGAGCGACCGTGCGATCGAAGAGCTCGGACGATCGCACTTCGACATCCCTGAGCCGATCCGCAAGCTCGAGTGCATGATCGCGCCGACCAACGAGGGCGGCATCTACTACACCGGCCCGACCGACGACTTCTCGCGTCCCGGCCGCATGTGGTGGTCGGTGCCCGAGGGCGTCAACGAGTTCGACACCTGGCGTGAGCTGACCACGGTCTACCACGAGGGCGTTCCTGGCCACCACCTGCAGATCGCGCAGGCCGTCTACAACCGCGCGGAGCTGAACTCGTGGCGCCGCCTGCTCGCCGGCACCTCGGGCCATGCTGAAGGCTGGGCGCTGTACGCCGAGCGTCTCATGCAGGACCTCGGCTTCCTCGAGGACCCAGCGGACCGACTCGGGATGCTGGACGGTCAGCGCATGCGCGCCGCCCGTGTCGTCCTGGACATCGGTGTGCACCTGGAGAAGCCGCGCCTCGACGGCGCCGGAACGTGGGATGCGGACTACGCGTTGGAGTTCATGCTGCGCAACGTCAACATGCCGCCCGAGTTCGTGCGCTTCGAGGTCAACCGCTACCTCGGATGGCCGGGACAGGCCCCGTCGTACAAGGTCGGTCAGCGCATCTGGGAGCAGGTCCGCGACGACTACCGTGCGCTCAAGGGGGATGCCTTCTCGATGAAGGACTTCCACAAGCGCGCACTCGACATGGGCGGCGTCGGCCTCGACACGCTGCGCACCGCGCTGCTGCAGGGCTGATCCGGCGAAGAGATCACTCGAAGAGGTCGCGTGCCAGCAGGCGCGCGACCTCTTCGTCTGTGGTCTGGGTGAAGTCGTCGTAGTACTGGCCGACCGCCCAAAAGTCCTCGCGGGCGTGCGGGCAGACGTACTCGTCGGCCGTTGCGATGTCCGGCCGCCAATCGGCGGGGGCGACCGGCACCGCGAGTACGATGCGCTCAGCTCCACGCATCCGCAGCGAGTGGCACGCGGCCCATGCCGTGGCCCCCGTCGCGATGCCGTCGTCGATCACGATCGCCACGGCGCCGGCGAGAGTGTCACTCCCGGTGCCGAACAGAAGCATGCGCCGTGCCAGCTCGACCCGCTCCATGTCCTCGATGAAGTCGAGCTGCTCGGGCGTCACATGACCGGCACGCACCGCATCCGGGTTGATCACGCGCACCCCCTCGGCGATCGCTCCGACCGCGAACTCCTCGTGCGAGGGAGCACCCAGCTTGCGCACCACCGCCGCCACCAGAGGCAACCCCAGGGCACGCGCCACCTCGGCCGCGACCACGACACCGCCACGGGGGATGCCGAACACCACGGCGTCCGAATCCCGCCACTGTTCCAGCGACGCCACGAGCTCCTGTCCCGCCGCCGCGCGATCCGCGAAGATGGTCACGCGCTCACCCTACGCCGCGGCATCCGCGTCGTCTCGGGAATGTATCGAGCCGTCCTGCGTTCTATGCAGGTGCATAGGAAGGATCGGCCATGACTGATCAGAATCTCGCCGCCATCGAACTCGGTCTCGACACGTTCGGCGATGTCACCCGCGACAGCGCGGGGGAGTTGCTCAGCGACGCGCAGACCATCCGCAACGTCGTGGACCAGGCGGTGCTCGCCGATGAAGTGGGTGTCGCGTTCTTCGGTGTGGGGGAGCACCACCGTCCCGAGTTCGCCATCTCCAGCCCCGAGATCGTGCTGGCCGCCGCGGCCGCCCGCACCAAGAACATCCACCTGGGAACAGCCGTCACGGTGCTGTCGTCCGACGACCCGGTGCGCCTGTTCGAGCGCTTCGCGACGCTCGACGCGATCTCGAACGGGCGAGCCGAGGTCATCCTCGGACGCGGCTCGTTCATCGAGTCCTTTCCCCTGTTCGGCTACGAGCTGAGCGACTACGAGGTGCTCTTCGAGGAGAAGCTCGACCTGTTCACCCAGCTGCTCACCGAGAAGCCGGTGACCTGGCAGGGCACCACCCGAGCCTCGCTCACCGACGCCGATGTCTTCCCCAAGACCGAGGGCGGGCTGAAGGCGTGGATCGGCGTCGGCGGATCGCCGGAGTCGGTCGTGCGCACAGCCCGTCACGGGCTCGGACTCATGCTCGCGATCATCGGCGGACCGTCGGCGCGGTTCCGGCCGTTCGTCGACCTCTACCACCGGTCACTGGCGGAGTTCGGACGGGACACCCTGCCCGTCGGCGTGCACTCGCCCGGGCACGTCGCCGCCACGGACCAGCAGGCGTGGGATGAAGCGTACGAAGGGTTCCAGGCGATGCACAACACGATCGGACGCGAGCGCGGGTGGCCTCCCTACAGCCGGATGCGCTTCCAGCACGACGTCGGCCCCGAGGGTTCGACCTACGTCGGATCCCCGGAGACGGTCGCGCGCAAGATCGTCGACACAGTGCGCACGCTCGGCGCGTCCCGATTCGACATGAAGTTCGCCACCGGAACGCTGTCGCACGAGAAGATGATGACCTCCATCGAGCTGTACGGCACGAAGGTCATCCCGCTCGTCCGCGACATGCTCTCCTGACAATGGACGCCCACACGGCAGGTGGCCGGCCGTCGTAGGCTGAGACCGTGGCATCCGTAAGGTACGTGGCGATCGGCGACTCCTTCACCGAGGGGGTCGGGGACGAGCTCCCCGACGGTCGCGTGCGCGGCTGGGCGGACCTTGTGGCACAGGGATGGGCGGATGCCTCGGGCGACGTCGTCGAATATGCGAACCTCGCCATCCGCGGCAAGCTCGTCTGGCCCATCATCGAGCAGCAACTCGAACCCGCGCTCGCGCTGAAACCCACGCACCTGTCGTTCAACGGCGGTGGCAACGACATGCTCCGTCCGCGCACGGACGTCGCGTGGATCGTGGACGCGTTCGACCACGTGCTGCGCCGATGCGACGAGGAGGGCGTGCAGTTGATCCTCCTGTCGGGTGCCAACCCGGCTGGCCAGCTGCCGCTCGGGCGTCTCGTCCAGCGCCGCGGCGATGCGCTGTCGGCAGCGGTGGTCACACGATTCGACGAGCGTCCGGACGTCATTCGCGCCCTGAACTGGCCGGACCACGAGTTGAGCACGCCGCCCTACTGGTCGGACGATCGCCTGCACATGAACAGCCGCGGACACCACCGCGTCGCGGCCCGTGTCGTGGACGCACTCGGCTTCGACCCGCCGGTGGACTGGTGGTCACTGCCGACGCTGCCTGAGGTCGAGCAGCTCCGCGGGCGCGCCTACTACCGCGAGCACGTCGGGCCATGGGTGCGACGCCGTCTCACCGGCACTTCGTCGGGCGACGGGCGGGAGCCGAAGTTCGGCGTCTGGACGCCGATCGAGCCCGCCCACGCCTGACGGCGCGGGACCTCACTCGCTCGGCGCGGTCACACGGTAGCTGAGCTCCGCGAACTGCCCGACCTGCGCGACGGAGACCAGTTCGAGTCGATCGGCAGGCAGGTTGCGGGGGAGGAGCGGCTTGCCTGACGTCAACGTCACGGGCGCCACGGACACGCGGATCTCGTCCAACAGTCCGGCATCCACGAACTGACCCGCCAGATCGCCGCCACCCACGACCCATGCGTCACGCCCGTCCGCGGCATCCGTGATCTCCTGCCACGCGTCCGCGACCGAGCCGGAAACGAAGCGCACATCGGCGCCGGGCACCCCCGGCAGATCGCGGCTAGTGAACACGAAGGTCGGACGAGAGCCGTAGTACTCCGGCCACTTCTCGGGGTGCTCGACGAGCCCCTCGTGTTCGACGACCCACTCGTAGGTCGACGAACCCTGCACGAGGACTCCGACACCGTCGAGGAAGCGCTGGAAGTCGCCCTCACGGCTCTCTCCGGGCGGAACGACGAACAGCCACTCGAGGGAGTCGTCGTCGTCCGCGAGGAAGCCGTTGAGAGTCGTGGCCGTGTAGAAGATCGCGCGCGTCATGCGTCGACGGTAGCAACGGGCTCCGACACGCGGCTGCCCTCGATGCGCCGAGTTGCAGTTGGCCTGTCGATAGTCTCGAGGGAGATCAGGGCTGTGCCGCGCCGGGGAAGCGCGGCCGCGCCCACCCGAACGGAGATGTGAGCCTCACCATGCCTCAGCAAGAATCCACCCTTCGTACTGCCCAGGATCAGCCGCGTCAGGACGACGGCTATTTCGGCCCGGACAGTGTGAGCTGGCGCCTGTTCGCCGATCCGTCTTCCAAGCTCGGGGGAGTGGCGGCGATCCTGCTGCAGGCACTCAATCCGGGCATGATGCGCCTGTTCGCCGGGACCAGCGATTTCTTCGCCGACGCCGAGGGCCGCGCTGAGCGCACGAGCCGCTACATCGACACGATCACGTACGGCGACACGGCGCACGCGGATGCCGCCGGCGCCTCGGTGCGCCGTATGCACAGCCACGCGAAGTGGACCGACCCGCAGACCGGCATCGCCTACGCCGCGGATGAACCCGCGTGGCTCGAGTGGACCCACAACACAGTGTCGTGGGGTGTCCTGCGCGCCGCCGAGCTGTACGGCCCGGAGCTCTCACGCGCCGAGCAGGACCGTTTCGTGCTCGAGCAGCACAAGGCCGCCGAACTCGCCGGTGTCGACACCACGAACCTGGCCAGGACGTGGGCCGAGCTCACCGCCTACATCGACGGTCAGCAGGACTGGATGGCGCTGACGCTGGATGCGGCGACGCTCGCTCGCGGCCTGCGCAAGCCCAGCCTGCGCGGCAACCCGATCGCGGTGTGGATCGGCGTCGTGATCCAGGACGGCATCATCGCGGTCATGCCGGAATGGGCGCAGAACCTCTACGGCATCGAGGGGCGCCCGATGAACCTGCGCGGAGCGGCCCGCACCACCAAGCGCATGGTCGCCGCGGCGCGCAAGCGCGACCGGGTCGACGCCGCCATCGTGCGGATCACCAGCCAGGTCGAAACCCACCCGTACCGGAAGGTGCGTGCCCGACCCGCGGCATCCCGATCCTGAGGGTGGGGGAGCGGGTCAGAGCGCTTCGCTGAGCCTCGCCGTGTGAGCCGTTCACACCGCAGTCGAGTCAAGCCACAGCTCGCGTGGGCCGGTATCGCATGGCGACTGCCCCTGACCGGAACGCCTGGCGATCCACGAGCTCCAGCTGGATGCGCTCGCGCAGACCCGCGAGCAGCGTCGGCCCGTGTCCGGCAAGGACCGGCTGCACGAGGAACTCGTATTCGTCGATCAGCCCTAGATCTGCCAGCGCAAGGGGGAGTGTCACGCCACCTACCCACAGGCCGTCGCCTGGCTCCTCCTTGAGCCGTCGAACGCTCTTCTCCAGTTCGCCGCGTAGCAGCTCGGCATTCCAATCGACCCTGTCCAGCGTGCTCGACACGACGTACTTCTTCGCCCCGTCGATGGTCTCGGCGAACGGCATCTGCCACGCCGTCACCCAGTCAGGCCACGTGCCCGTGGACGGCTTCCGCCACGCGGACTCCATCATCTCGTAGGCCACTCGGCCGAAGAGCAGGGCGTCGGCTCGCGCCATCTGAGCGGTCCAGTAGCGCATGGATTCGTCGTCCGGAGGGAGCCCCGCCTCGTGGTGGCAACACCCGTCGAGCGTGACGTTGATCGAGTATCGAAGCGGTCTCATCTCATTGCTCTCCCTTGGTGCGCGTCCGGGTTCACCTGGCCGGTCTCAGGCGACTTCGGCAACACTCGTCATCGGCAAACCCATCGCACCAACTTTTCGCAGCGTTCGCAACGGGTCACACGAGTGCATCGGATAGGGTCGCGGCGTGCGCGAAGGCAGAGTGGTCCGGTCGACGACAGTCGTCTTCGTAGGATGCCTCGTCGCCGTGATGCTCGCCGGATGCGGCAGCAGCAGCCCGCCGACCGCCGAGGAGATCGGGGGAGCGGAAGATGCTCGCCCCACCGGCGTGGACACCCTTGCGAGCGTCGAGGTGCCGACGCCGCAGGGATGGCAGCCGATCGCGGAGCGGCAGGTGGATGGCTGCGGCTCGCTGACGAATGACCGCGGTGGTTTCGACGATGCGCATGTCGGGGGATACTCCTGCGCCCTCGTGCGTCGGACGCTCTACATCCGCGCTGATGAAGTGAAGACGAGCCGAGAGGATGCCGCGGCGTACGCCGCTGTTGCGGAGATCTCACTGGCCTTCGCAGACATGGCTCAGCAGCAGGACGTTCCCGGCCTGCAGCCCAGCGAACGCGTCCCGCTGGTCTTCGGCCACGTGACGTACAACGGGACACGCGTCAGCATCGAGGCGCGCATCGGTCGCGGCCAAGACGTCGACATCGACATCCTGCCGCTCTGGCATCGCAACGAGACTGTGGTCTCCGATGGCGAGAAACTGGTCACTCAGCTGAAGCAGCAGGGGAGAGTCGCCGACGACGTCCTGCAGGTGACCGTCACCGTGCCGTACTTCGAGGTGTTCCGGGAGGCCGCCTAGCCGCATCTGATGCGCTCTCGCAAACTTTAACTGACATAATGTGCATTATCAGCAATCGTTGATTCTGAAGAACGGCGTGATTCCGCCACAGACGCCTCTGTAGGCCGTGCTTATCAGCGTGGCGTTGATGCGATGGGCTCTGCGTCCTCCGATGCCGTCAAGGTTCGCAGATACCTCCGCAAGCTCTCCAAGTCCATGGCGATGCGCGGTCAGAAGCTCGAACGCAACAAGTTCGGCCAACCGATCCTCCCGCGTGAACGTATCCGCAAGGTTGATCGCACGATCTACGACTACCGCACCGGAGAATGCATTACCAGGCGGACTTATAAGATCGGGTACTACGACGGCGTCAGCAACGGTGGCTCCGGATTCCTCCTGGTGCACGACGGTCGCGTCACGGGTCACAGCATTCTGCGCATCCTCGACACAAAGGCGTCATGGAGTCTTACCGCATAATCCGCTGCGTGAACTGCACCGCGTGGGTGAAGGTAGTTACGAAGGTCGTTCTCGCCGGCGGCTGCGCTGCAGGACGCCGGCCGCCGGCGCCGGCGGTCTCGACTTTGGCGGAAAATCAAGGGTCCCGCGTCAACGTCGACGCGGGACCCGAATGCTTGTACGAATGTAGCTAGCAGTTGTGGTGGTCGCCGAGCCAGAAGCATCTCCACTCACGGCGGAGCTGTCGCAAGAACCGCATCACAGCATTGCTCCAGTCGGGTTGAGGATGCGGGCGGCTGCTCGAAGTTGAGCGACTGCCACGGCCAGGAAGTCTAGTGCTGTGGCCTCGTCTTCCCTGTCGAGTGCTCGCTCGATGCTGTCCAGGTCCGTCCGCGTCATCGCTAGAGCCTGGCGGGCGATGGTCTGCGCTGTGGGGCTCATCGGCGTGCTTCCCAGGTCTCGTCTAGCCACGCCAGGATCTCGGGCTCGGTCATCCCTTCAAACCGGAGAACGACGATCCCCGCCTCTCGCCAGTCCTCGATGATTCGCTCACCTCGAGCTCGTCCCTCGGCGGCGACGGCGTTGGTCTCGTCAGAGTTGTTCGACCTGAACACCTCGATGACGCGCTTCTCAGTCATGAGCATTGCCTTGATCCTCTCGCTGGTCGATTCGGCACGAATGGCCTGTGCCATTCGTCGCCCCTGCGACCTGCTGCCTGGATGCCGTAGGTGTCAACCCCCCAGCGCTGGTACTCCCCCGCACAGGAACGGAGTTCCTTCCCTCGGTAGAAAGACCATCTGATCGGGGGTTTACTCCGTAGGTAGCCAGGTGGCCCATCACCAGAGTCCGACCGGCTGTGACACCCGCGCCGTTGGCACTCTCGGTCCGTAGACCTTTGCCGCCGTCTGTTTCGTCACTCCGAGCATCCGCCCGATGGACTCCCACGACGCTCCCGCTCCCCTGGCCTCGATGACCTGACGCCGCAGCACCTCGCGCCCCAGCTTCATCTGATCCGCCGTCCGCGCCAGTCGTTCCAGCGCCTTCGCTGAGTCGTTCGTCAGCTTCATCTGTCAGTCCTCCCCAGGTCCGTGGCCGGGCTTGTTACATGTGCCATATTCATAACTCATACACCAGAAGGGGAAGATCCCCTAGCACACAACGGAGGAATCATGGCTATTGGCCGTTCGAAGGGGCCGCGCGTCATCGCGGCGGGTACGGTGCTGCGCATCACCCCCAAGTTCGCGAAGCAGTCGGGCGACCTGTACGCGCACGACGTCACCCTCGACGGCGGAGCCGGAGCGGAGATCTTCGTCCGGTTCTGGGACCGTGACGAGTCCGCCGAAGCTCTCCGCGCGGTCGGTGTCTCTCAGCCCCTCGCCGTCTGGGCCGAAGTCCAGTCGGGCAACGGTTCCTATGGGGACTCGCTCAGCTTCGACGCCATGGTGACCGCCGACGACCTCGACCGGCTCAATTCCGGTCTCTCGGTCGCGGCGAAGTAGCCATGTCTGGCTTCTCGGACGCGTTCCTCGTCGGCGTCGCGATTGTGGGCGTCGTGCTCATGGTCGGCGCGGCGATTGTGGACCTGTGGAAGCCGGAGGACGCCCAGTGATCGACATGATGTCGGTTCCGCTGCCGATCGAGCACACGTGGGCGATTGTTCTGGGCTGGGTTGCCGCGTACTGCGCGGGCCGGTTCATCGTGGCGGGCCGCTAGTGGCTCTCCCTCTCGCGGTGGCTGGAGCGATCGCCACGATCGATCTGCTGGCGTGGGGCATCATCTCGCTTCTCCGTCTGTTCAGGGGCATCACCTGATGCTTCTGGGAGAGGCAATCCTCGGCACGCTGCTGCTGTTGGGGTCCGGCGTGCTGGTCGGTATTTTCCGGTCGGCCTCATGGAGTGGAAGGGGGTGAATATGGTTCCTCTCGTTGGCGAAACGTTCGATTTCACCGGCATCACGGGTGCCCTTCCGGCCCTGGTGGTCGCGGTGGTCGCTGCGGCGGGTCTTGTCCTGACTGCTGCTCTCGGTGTGATGGGCGCGTTCTGGGGCTTCCCCAAGCTCATCGGCCTGTTCAAGCGCACGGCAAAGTAGCCGTCGCGCTGGTCGCGCAGGTTCCCCGTCCCGGTCTTCTCCAGAGCCGGGGCGGGGTTCTGACTATCTGGAGATGGAGACATCATGCGTCGGTTCCCCGCGTTCCTGAGCGTTGTAGGCCTGGCTTCCGCTCTGGTCCTGGTCGGCGTCCCGGCTGCGCAAGCGGTCGAGCCTGCGCCGCCTCCTGTGTTGGAGATTCCGGATGTTCCGTCGAAGCAGGCGTTTATGGGTCCGGTCCCCGGGAGCGGTAATCACGCATCTGACATGCTGCGCGCGATGCTCGGATTCAAGGCGAAGACTCCGGCTGTGCTGAGGCCGCCGGTGCCGATCACGGCTCCTACGGCGTTCCAGCGGGCGTTGGGCGGCTCGGTCATGATGCTTCCCCAGCTTGCGTGGGGCATCGGCGCGAATGGCACGCTGACGGCTATAGCTGCTGTCACTGGCAGCGACTATTCGAGCGTTTATTGCGCGCAGCCTGAGTGGTACCAGGGTGTGACGTGGGCGGTGAATATGACTGTCGCGCCAGACTGTCGGGCGGCAGTTACTACTCCGAATTCAGATGTCCAGTCGGGCACCTTCGCGCTCCCATCGGGCGCGTGGCAGAGTGTGGTGTTTATCCGGTCGGGATTCGCCTATCGGTACTGGTGTGGACCGACGACGGCTGTTCTCGCGGCGGGCCAGGCCTACCGGTTCACGCTGGCGGGCGGTGCGACGACATTGACGACGTCCCGGACAACGAACGGTCTTACCGAGTGTGGCCGCGCGGCGGGCACCCAGCAGTACTGGCGTCAGTCACAGAACACCCTCGCAGAGGGGTACCCGCTCGACGCCGTCAAGATTGAACGGATAGTCCAGGCGTCCGGCGCTGTCCTTGAGACGGCGTCGAAATCTTCCGGGGACCCTGTTCGGACACCTAAGTGCAAGATCACCTGGTCGGACTCCACGGTCACGACCGGCACCGGCATCCCGTACAAGGAGACAACTGGACTACCGCTGTCAGCGGCGGGCCTCGGCTGCGAATCGGCGTTTGTCTCGAAACCGGGTGCCGGTCCCGACTTCCTGCCGTCGCGCATCCAGGTGGAGTCCGACGACGGAGGATCGATCACCACGATTTCGGATCAAGAAGTCCCGCCGATGACAGAAACCCAGCGGCTCCCGATGACGACCGGGAACGGTCGCGGCCTGGTCCTCGAAAAGACTGTCGGCACGATCCTTCAGTCATGCATGACTTGGGAAGCGGACTGCGCCAATTGGTGGGAAGAAACCGACGAAGGCACCACCCCGGGTACCTACAAGTGCAGCTTCGGCGGCGTGACCATTGACCTGGCGGAGTGCGGCCCGTACCGGCGCACCTTCGACACCAAGACCGACAAACCGACCATCACCGACCCCGTCACCGGCGAGGACACGGAGTGGTCAGCCGGACCTGACGTCAACTCCACGAACCCCGGAACCGGCCCGACTCCCGGTGATGCGTGTATGGCGCAGTGGGCGTCGGCCCCGAACCCGCTGGAGTGGGTGCTGCAGCCGGTCAAGTGCGCGCTGGTGTGGGCGTTCGTTCCGCGCGCGTCGGTGGTGACCGCTACTCAGGTGTCGATTGCGTCGGCCTGGTCCACGACGATGCCCGGCAAGCTCCCCGGCATTGTGAGCGCGGCTTTGGTAGTCCCCGGCGACCCGGGCGGGTGCATGGGACCACACGTGTTCATGCCGTTCTCATCGATCAACTCGTCCTGGCCGAACTTCGATGCGTACCCGCTCCAGGCGTGCAGCTCCCCCATGGCTGAGGTGGCGGCGGCAGCGCGCACGATCGGTGCGGCGATCCTGATCTATCTGACGGCCATGGGCATCATCAGGCGGGCCTCAGCGAGCGTCAACGCCCCGGGAGTGGGCGGAGGGCCGTCATGATCTCCGAGTGGTTCCTCGGCCTCGCTGTGGGCTTCGTGCAGTGGCTCGCGGGTGTGTTCGGAGAGTGGACTCCGCCGCCCGAGCTCACGGGCGCGTCCTCCGCCGTCAACGGCATCATCGGCAGCCTGGCAGGGATGGGTGTGTGGGTCGCGTGGCCGGTCCTCGGCGCGTGTGTGGGCGCCGCGATCACGGCCTGGGCAATCGTCGTAGGTATCAAGCTCGTGCGCGCTGTCATCGCGCACATTCCCGCCTTTGGAGGCGCTGGTGACTGATCTTCTGATCCCGTCGGACCTTGATGTGTTCGATTCCCTCGAAGCCGAACCCGAGGCGGAGACAGGGGGTGTCGCGGAGCGGCGCGCCCTGTCCCGCCCGGGATCGGCTCAATGGAAGTCGAAGGGCAGCCGGACCCGCCGTGGCTTCACGATTCATGCCTACGTCGGTGCGAACGGTCACGGTAAGTCGCTGGCGATGATGCACGACACCAAGCTGTCGATGGAAAAAGGCCGGCCGATTCTCTCGACGGTCCGGGTCATCGATCCGGACACGGGTGACACCTACGCCGGATACACGCCGCTGCGGGAGTGGTCGCAGCTCCTGGAGTTCTCCGGGGGTGACGTTCTCTTCGATGAGGTCCTCGGCATCGCGGCATCCGAGGCCGGGAAGCAGCTCCCCAAGCCCGTGCAACTCCTTCTGAACCAGCTCCGTCGCCGTGACATCCTGCTCCGCTGGACAGCCCCGTCATGGTCCCGCGCGAACATCGTCCTGCGCGAGGTCACCCAGGCCGTCACGGTCTGCCGTGGCTACTTCCCGAAGTACGAGAACCGCGGCGACGATTCCCGCATGTGGGGCATGAACCGGCTGTTCCGGTGGATTACCTACGACGCCATGGATTTCACGACCTGGACGGACAGCAAAGAGGGCAACCTCAAGGGAAAGGCGAACGCCTGGATGTGGCGACCCGGATCCTGGGCGGAACAGTCCTACGACACCTTCGACTCTGTCGACAACGTCGACTCCGGCGAGGGCTTCTGCTTCCGCTGCGGCGGCGACCGACCCAAAAAGACACTCGCGCAGTGCAGCTGCTGAATGGTGCGCGTATGCCAGTATGAGAGAACCCCCGCACGGTGGCGGGGGTTCACGGTCAATACCTTTGGAGAGGGGACCGCAATCTGATGGTAGCGCGTACCCTCACAGCGGGGCAGATCACCGCACTTCGACTTCCGACGGTTGATGAAATGCGCGCCGTCGGTGCCGCTATTCCCCAGGTTGAAGATCGGGAGCAGTGGCGGTCGAAGTACGCGCACACCGCCGCAGCAACGTTCCTTGACATCGGCCCGGGCGTCGTGCGCATCCGCCAGACTCGCCCCGGCCAAGAAGATCATGAGCGAGATCTCACCTGGGAAGCTCGTCGACGAAACGTCGATGCCGCTGTGGCGCAGCTCCACGGGATCTACCATGACTCCATGGCGCTACTTAATGATGTGGATATGGAAGTCCTGACGGCTCCCGATCCGGTGCGTCGCGCGGTCCGAGGTCGCCCCTCGAAAGCCACGCGCGGCAAGATCGTGGGATGGTCGAACAAGTCGCGAAACCGTATGCGGATTCGGCTCAATCAGTTGGATTGGGCACCGCTCTTCGAGTCGGGCAATGAACCTGCTCTTGTCACGCTTACCCTTCCTGGCGACTGGCTCACGGTGGCACCGACTCCTGCCGCATACAAGGCTCTGATCGATCGCTTCAAGATCTACTACGACCGTGCTTGGGGTGAGCGTCCCCGTGGTGTGTGGAAGCAGGAGTTCCAGCGTCGCGGCGCGCCGCACACGCACATCCTGATGACGCCTCCAGCAGGCGTGGCTAAAGGCCACCTCGAGCTTGAGTTTCCGCAGTGGCTCTCTCGCACCTGGGCCAACATCGTGAATCACCCGGATCCGGATGAGTACGCGCGCCATGTGAAGGCGGGAACCGGCGTCGACTACGTCGGAGACGGCTATCGCGATCCGCGCCGCATCGCGAGCTACTTTGCGAAGCACGGCACGTTCAACGACAAGGAGTACCAGAACGACATGCCGACCGCCTGGCGCGATCAGATCGCCAACGGTGAGGCCGGTACTCAGTTCTGGGGCGTGTGGCGCTTGGAAAAAGCCGTCGCCGTTCTTCAGCTAAACGACGCAGGTAGCACAACAATCGAAAGTTTGATTGACCCATTCGGCGTGTCGCGTATTTTCGATGCCCGAGTATGTGCATTATCGGCAATAGCCCTTGGTGGATTCATAGGGCCATCCTCCGGGATCCACTGGTGGGAGAAAGCGCGTGATTCCGCACCAGGAAGCCGCTCGCACTGAAACTCCAGCGCAAGCTCCGCCGCGCGACTGACATGGCCGTTGTCGTGCTGGTCGCCAGTCAGCCACTTATCAGGGAATTCGGCTGCAGCACGGCTTGTCCACGGTCCGCATGTCTACCGCGACAGGCCCGCGCGCACCGCCTGCAAGTGCGGAAACCCCGCGTGGTGGTGCCTCCCCTGCGTTCATCGGGTCTATGCTGGGCACCGCCTCGCAGGAAACTCCCAGGAAAGGGTCTCTTATGACTACTGCATCCCCCGCAGAGAAATCTGCCGTCAACGGCATTCGGACGGCGCTCGGCGTCGGTGGCGTCATCGCCCTCATCGTCGGAATCCTGATTCTCGTCTGGCCCGGTAAGACCGCGGCCGTCGTAGTGGCGATCATCGCCATCTACGCGATCGCCGGCGGACTGGTGTACGCCGGCCTCGGCATCTTCGCCAAGGGCATGGGTGGCTGGGCTCGTGTGGGTCACATCCTCCTGGGCATCGTCTTCATCATCGCCGGTATCGTCGCGTTCGTGAACCTGCAGGCAGCGACCGGATGGTTCGGCGTCTTCCTCGGAATCCTCGTCGGAATCATGTGGATCGTCGAGGGCATCGTCTCGCTGACGACGCTGGGCGACGCGGCTTCCAAGGGCTGGACGATCTTCTTCGCGATCATCAGCATCATCGCCGGTATCGTCCTGCTCTTCTCCCCCCTCTGGGGCGCTGTCGTGCTCTGGTGGCTGCTGGGCATCTCGCTCATCGTTCTGGGCATCATCCAGATCGTGCGTGCATTCACCTGGGGTAAGGGCGCGTCCGTCTGAGCGACCTTCAACGGAGAACGGCCCCGGAGCAATCCGGGGCCGTTCTCCGTTTCAGATCGTGCGGGTCAGCCGCCGACGGGCAGCTTGCGCTTCCACCAGTCGAGGATGGCGTCGAAGCGCTCCACACGGTGGCGCGGCTGTCCTCCGCGCGTCAGCTCGTGGTTCTCTCCTGGGAACACGAGCATCTCGGCTTCGGTTCCGGCGCGCTTGAGGCCCATGTAGTACCGCGTCGCCTGCTCGAGCGGGCATCGGAAGTCCAGCTCGGAATGGATGACGAAGGTCGGCGTGGTGACCTGGTCCACCACCGCCATGGGGCTCTGGCGGGCGATGGCCGCGGCATCCGTTCCGACGTACTCGTCGCCGAAGAACGATCCGATGTCGCTGGTGCCCTGGAACGAGATCGGATCCAGGAAACCGCGCTCCACGATCGCGCCGGCGAACCGGTGGTCGTGAGCGATGACCCATGCGGTGAGGTAGCCGCCGTAGGAGCCGCCCTGCACGCCGACGTGCGCACCGTCCAGTGCCGGATCTGCCGCGATCGCTCCGTCGAGGAAATCGATCACGTCGGCGAAGTCCACTGTGCCCATCGCCTGACGGATGCTGCGGCCATGAGCCCGTCCGTACCCGGCTGACCCGCGCGGGTTGCAGTACACGACCGCGTAGCCCGCGTCGACGAGGACCTGCGTCTCATCGAACAGATGTATGCCGTACGTGGCATATGGTCCGCCGTGGATCTGGAGGATGACCGGGTGCGGCCCCTCCCCTGCCGGCCGCGCGACCCAGCCGTGCACCGGATATCCGTCGCGGCCCTGGACCGTCAGCTCCTGCGGAGCCGCGACACCGGATGCCTCGGCTCCGGCGCCGAAGGCCGTGAGCGTGCGCATCGCACCGCCGTCGACCAGCACGAGTTCGCCGTAGGACGCGGGCAGCGACACCGACGCCACGATCCGCTGCCCCGCGGCCGCGTGGCCGTTGACCTCGACGTCGCCGCCGATGAGCTCGGTGATCTCCCCGGTGCGGGTGATCCGCAGCAGACGGACGCGTCCACGGCTGCGGTCCTGCACGAGGAAGTCCTCGCCGACCTCGCCGATGTGGCTGCCGACCTCGCCGAGATCAATGGTGTCGGGATCGGTGAGCCGACGCGGACCGGTATCCTCGAGCAGCCACAGCGACACGCCCGGGGCGATGAAGTCGATGCCGTCCGCGCCGACGTCGTCGCCGAGAACCGCGATCGTGCCGTCGGCCGTGATGAACAGGTCGTTCAGGGTGAGGTTCGCCTCGCGGCCGAGCACCTCGCGCTGTCCGGAGCCGTCGGCCGACACCGCGACGAGGCGCGAGCGCAGATCGCGACGGTCGCGCTCGATCTCGTCGACGACGGTGAGCAGCTCGGCGCCGTCGCCCGTGAAGACAGCACCGAAGTGCGATGCCGTGCCCTCCGTCAGCTGCGTCGCGGCAGCCGGCACCAGCTTCTTGCGGGGCGCTTCGACACCCTCGGGGCGCACGGCGGCGGCGGGTTCGTACGCCGGCTCGGAGTCGGTGGCAGGCGCCGGAACGATGAACAGGTGTGCGGGACGGTCCTGCGTGTACCCGAGCCCGTTGGAGTGCCAGCGGATGCCGGTGATGTGGCGCGGCGACTCCGCCGAGGCCTCCAGCCCTTCGACACTGCCGTAGCGCCCCTTTTCCGGGACACGTGCCGTGAACGCCAACGATTCGCCGTCCGGTGACCAGGTCACATCCGACACCCCGAGCGGGGCTTCCGTGACCTGCACGGGCTCCCCTCCCCCGGCATCGACGACGAAGATCTGCGCGACGCCCTTCGCGTCACCGCGGACGAACGCGAGACGACGACCGTCCGGCGACAGTCGGGGCGAGGCATCCGCTGTTCCACGTGTCAGTCGACGCGGCGCACCGTCCGGCAGGTCGATGCGCCACAGCTGTCCCACCGCACGGTTGGCAGCGAGATCGGGACGAGACGCCGCGAACACGGTGAACGAGCCGTCCGGGGCGATGACCGGCCGACCGACGGAGACGAGCTTTTCGATGTCCTGTGCGCGCACCGGTCACTCCCCCTGGAACGAGCTCGTGTCCCCGACCAGACGCGTGTTGTCCGCGGGGATCGGGTCGATCGCGGCGCGCGCCACCTCTGCGGCGAACTCGCTCACGTTGTAGAGCTTGCCGGCCGACTCGCGGCGGTCCGCGATCGCGCCGGGGTTGGCGCGCTCGAGCAGAGTCGCGGTGATGGTGCCCTCGATCATGTCGCCGGAGACGACGACGAAGCCGATACCGCGCTCCTGGAGCATCGGGATGAGCTCACGCAGCGCGTCCTCGCCGGCACGCTTGGAACGTGCGACCGGCTCGTACTCGGGCATGGTCGGGGTGGTGCGGATGAAGTGCGCCTGGTGGCTCGTCACGAACACGACTCGGGCGTCGTCGCCCAGCAGCGGCAGGGCGGTCTCGAGCACGCGCACCTGCGCATCGCGGTTCAGCTGGAGGGCGTAGTCCTCGGCCATCCCGCCTTCCATGCCGCCGGACGCGTTGAGGACGAGGATGTCGAGCGAGCCGAACGTGCGCTCCACTTCGGAGAACATCTCCTGCACCGACGCGGGGTCTGTCAGGTCGGCGCCGACGACGAGCGCCTGCACTCCGAGGCCCTCCAGCTCGGTGGCGAGCTTCTGCGCGCGCGGCGCCTTGTTGCGGAAGTTGATGACGACGTTCGCACCGGCTTCGGCGAAGTATCGGACCGTGTCGGCGCCGATGCCGCGCGACGAGCCGGTCACGAGTGCGGTGCGGCCGGCGAGGGACGCGGGTGGGAGGGTCTGGGACACGGGAACTCCTGACATTTCAGTGGGTCTCACCGCCCTGCCGACGCCGTCGGGAGCGACCTGTCGACCCTACCAATCCCGCGCTCACCAGGAGCCATCGTGCTAGGTTCGGAGCATACGAGGAGGGGCGTGATGGAGTTCATCCAAGCCATCGAGCAGTTCGCGTGGATCGGGTGGTTGGTGCTGATCCTGGCCTTCCTCGTGATCGAGATGTTGACGCTCGATTTCACCTTCCTGATGCTCGCCATCGGAAGCCTCGCGGGCCTCGGCACCGACCTGCTCGGAGCGCCGATCTGGCTCCAGGTCATCGTCGCCGCAGCAGTCGCCGCCGTGCTCGTACTGTTCCTGCGCCCACCGCTGCTCAAGCGCTTGCGGCGCGGCGAGGACCCCACTCCGAGCAATGTCGAAGCGCTCGTCGGACTGCAGGGTCAGGTGATCTCGACGGTGTCGTCGCTGGGTGGCCAGGTGAAGCTCGCGAACGGCGACATCTGGACCGCACGCAGCGCCGGGACCGGCACGATCGAGCCCGGCACCCTCGTGCAGGTCCGCCGCATCGACGGCGCGACCGCGTTCGTTCAGCAACAGGAGGAGCAGTCCGCATGACTCCCGAGGAGTTCATCCCGCAGGCGATCGGCTGGCTGCTGGCCATCGCGGTCTTCATCTTCGTGCTGGTCGTGATCATCCGCTCCATCCGGATCATCCCGCAAGCGACGGCGGGTGTCGTCGAGCGGCTCGGCCGGTACCACAAGACACTCACCCCGGGCCTGAACCTCCTGGTCCCCTTCATCGACCGCGTGCGGCCGCTCATCGACATGCGCGAGCAGGTCGTCTCGTTCCCCCCGCAGCCGGTCATCACCGAAGACAACCTGGTCGTCTCGATCGACACGGTCATCTACTTCCAGGTCACCGACGCGCGCGCCGCGACCTATGAGATCCGCAACTACCTCGGCGCCGTTGAACAGCTCACCACGACCACGCTGCGCAACGTGGTCGGTGGCCTGAACCTCGAGGAAGCACTCACCAGCCGCGACGAGATCAACGGTCAGCTGCGCATCGTGCTGGACGAGGCCACCGGCAAGTGGGGCATCCGCGTCGGCCGCGTCGAGATCAAGGCGATCGACCCGCCGCTCTCGATCCAGGACTCGATGGAGAAGCAGATGCGGGCCGAGCGCGACCGCCGCGCCCTCATCCTGACCGCCGAGGGCACCAAGCAGTCCGCCATCCTCACCGCGGAGGGCGCCCGTCAGGCCGAGATCCTCCGTGCGGAGGGTGACAAGCAGGCAGCCGTGCTGCGCGCGCAGGGCGAGGCGGAAGCCATCCAGACGGTGTTCCGCGCCATCCACGAGGGCGACGCCGACCCGAAGCTGCTCGCGTACCAGTACCTGCAGATGCTCCCCAAGGTCAGCGACAGCCCGTCCAGCAAGCTCTGGATCATCCCGAGCGAGTTCACGGAGGCGCTGAAGGGCGTCACAGGCGCGTTCGCGGGCACGGTGGCGGACGCCGCCGCACGCCGGCCCGTCAAGGACGGTACGGAGCCGCCCGCGCCGTGACTCACCCTTGGTTCGAGCGCGCGGCGAAACCCCGCGTGCTCGCACACCGCGGATTGGTGACACCGGATGCCGCAGCGCATGGAGTCGTGGAGAACTCCTTCGCCGCCGTTGCCGGTGCCCACGCTGCGGGTGCTCTCTACGTCGAATCCGACTGCCACCTCACGGCCGACGGCGTCGTCGTGCTGTTCCATGACACCGACCTCTCCCGCGTGACCGGAGACCGTCGGCTCGTGTCCGATGTCACGGCCGCCGAGCTCGAAACGCTGATGGCGGATCGCGGCGGTCTCATCACCCTCGATCAGGCCCTGGACGTGTTCCCGACACTGCGGTTCAACCTCGATGTGAAGGCAGCGGATGCCGCGACCCCGGTGGGTCGCGCGGTCGCCGCCCACGGAGACCGCGTGCTGTTGACGAGCTTCGCCGACGCACGCCGCAGGGAAGCACTCGCGGCCGCGGTCCGGAACGGCGGCATCACTCCGGCGACCTCGGCGGGCACCGCCACGATCGCCCGGGTCCTGGGCGCACTCGCGGTGCGCTCGGAACGACTCTTGCAGCGGGCCCTGTCCGGCATCGATGCCCTGCAGATCCCCGAGAGGCACGGGCGCACCCGCATCCTCTCCCCTCGTCTTCTCGACGCCGCGCACCGTCATGGTGTCGAGATCCATATCTGGACGGTCAACGACCCCGACGACATGCAGCGCCTGCTCGCGCTCGGCGTCGACGGGCTCGTGACCGACCGTGCCGACATCGCGCTGCGGGTCACCCGGAAAGGTGGAGCGACCCGCTGAATGCTCGCGCGTAGGGGACCCGAAACCCCGATACGGATGCACGCCCTGTGCATCCACTGTGAATGATCCGGCGGACGCTCCCGTTCGGATGAAGCGCTCAGGTCATGACGTTATACCTGAGAGCAACGAGAGGACCACAAGATGGCAGACCGCAGCTTGCGCGGCATCCGACTCGGCGCCCAGAGCCTACAAAGCGAAGACGGCGTCGTGTTCCATGAACGCGCCCAGCACATCTACACGTGCACTGTGTGCGGACGTGACACGACAATGACCTTCGCCGTCGATGCTGAGGTGCCGCCCGCTTGGGAGTGCCGCACGTGCGGCGCAGAGGCGCTGCGCCGTATCGGCGAGGGAACCGCGACCGTCGACCACAGTGAAGACAAGGTCGCGCGTACGCACTGGGACATGCTCCTGGAGCGCCGCACGATTCCCGAGCTCGAGGAGCTCCTCGAAGAGCGTCTCGCCTTCGTGCGTGAGCGCCGTGGCGCCGGCGGAAGCACCGCCAACACGAAGATCAGCGCCTGACGCCGACTGAGTGATCCTTTAGACGCCGGCTCCTTCGGGAGCCGGCGTCTTGGCGCGCCCTCAGACCGCGCGTCGGCGGCGCTCGGTCACCGTCACCACGATGCCCAGCGCGATGAGCGCTGCGAGACTCCCCCAGCCGAGGACCGCCTGGATCCAGGGTCCGGCCACGACGGCGGGCGTGAGTCCCGTGCGCAGCGGGACGTCCGTCAGCATGTGACCGGCCACCCCGGCGTCGAGCCCGTCGATCGTCGAACCGTCGGGAGCGATGACCTGGCTGGTCCCGACCGTCGAGAGGTTGACCACCGATCGCCCGGTTTCGATTGCGCGCATGCGGGCGAACGCGAGCTGTTGGAGGTTCTCGTCGGTGTCGCGGAAGTCGGCGTTGTTGGTCTGGAACATGTAGACCTGGGCGCCGTCCTTCGCGCCTTCCCAGATGACATCGTCGTAGATCACGTCGAAGCAGATCGCCAGTCCGACCCCGACCCCGTTCAGATCGAAGAACGGCGGGTTGGTGCCGGGCGTGTACTCGCGCTGGATGAGGCCGACCAGGTCGGGCGCCAGCTTTTCGTAGAACCATCGGTCGGGAACGTACTCCCCCATCGGCACGGGGTGGGTCTTGTCGTGGATCTGCACGGCGCCCTCGCCGCGCTCCCAGAGCATCGATGTGTTGAAGGTCGCATCGCCGCGGGTGGTCGCGGCATTGACGATGAGAGGTGCGTCGACGTGCGCCGACACGGCGTCGAGCGCAGCCGCGGTGGACGTGTTGGTGAGCGGGTCCGAGTCGATGCCGCCCTCCGGCCACACAAGCACGTCCATGTCCTCTCCGAACAGCGGAGCGGTCGCCTTCAGCTGCGCGTTCAGGACCGCGTTGCGCGGGCGCTCGTCGAAATAGCCCGACGGCCCGTTCCCCTGCACGCTGCCGACCCGCAGTGTTCCGGCGGATGAGGTCGGGAACGCGGGCACGAGCAGTAGGACGACCGCCAGCGCCGCGGCCGGCACCGCCGTACGCAGGTCCCGGAACCGCGCGACGCGCGCCCACTCGATGACAGCCGCGCACAATACGACCATCAGGAACGTGAGGCCTGTGACGCCCGTCCAGCTCGCGATACCCGCCAGGGGGCTCTCGGACTGGCTCATGCCGATCCGGCCCCAGGGGAAGCCCGTGTAGGGCCAGGAGCCCATGAAGAGCTCGCGGGCGGTCCAGAGCCCGCCCACCAGCAGCGGGAGCAGGACCAGCTGCGCCCAGCGCCCGGGCAGCACTCGCGGCATCCACCGGTAAGCGAGGGCGATCGGGATGGCGCCCACGGCCATCAGTACCGCCTCGAGCCCCGTCAGCGCGAACCAGGGCACGACCCCGAGGTACCGCGTGATCCAGAGGATGTGCACCAGGTAGAACGAGACGCCGAAGATGAACCCGACGAGCAGTGCGCCGCCGACGCTGCGGCCGATCAGTGTCGTGAGGGCGAATCCGACGCCCACGAAAGCCATCGGCCACCACCCGATGGCAGGGAAGGCGAGATCCAGCGCAGGCCCCGCGACGGCGGCTGTGAGCACGGCCGCCCAAAGAGGCAGAAGCGGGCGCGGCGCGGCGGCGAGAGGCACGTGTCCACCCTAAGTGGGATTGTCTGGGCGATCGGCGAGAACAGACGGCCGCCCGCGCAGGGAATCTGACTGCGCAAGCCGCAGTCCGACCGCTAGATTCGCGGTATGGACGCCATCGACGACACGATCCTCCAGATCCTGACCGAGGACGGGCGCACTTCGTTCAGCGCCCTCGGCACCCGCGTCGGCCTGAGCACGAATGCGGCTGCCGCCCGCGTGCGCCGGCTCGAGACCGCCGGAGTGATCGTCGGCTATCGGGCCGTGCTCGCGAAGGAGGGCCCCGGCGCGGTGGACGGCATCGAGGCGTTCATCGACGTACGGCTGCGGCCCGAGCAGGACTCCGACGCGTTCATGCAGTGGGCGCTGGGCCACCCCGCCGTGCGCGATGCGGTCCATGTCACCGGCCCGTACGACTACCTCGTGCACGTCGTCGTCGACAGCACCGCAGACCTCGACGAGCTGCTCCGGCGCTTGAAGAGCAGCGCGGGCGCGGGCCAGACGCAGACACGCCTCGCCCTGCGCCCGCACCGCTAGGGCTACAGGACCACCCCGGTCACAGTGTCGCGAGGATCTCCTTCATGGTCGTGATCTCCGCGAGCTGCGCGTCGATGATCGCCTGCGCGAGAGCGATCGCACCGGGATCCTCCCCCTCGGCCAGCTGTTCCTCGGCCATCGCGACGGCGCCCTCGTGGTGAACGATCATCTGTTCGAGGAAGAGACGGGATGCCTCGACCCCCGTCGCGGCATCCAGCGCCTGCATGTCGGCCTCCGACATCATCCCGTCGCCGTGGTCCATTCCGCTGCTCTCGCCGGCGGGAACGCCCCACTGCTCGAGCCACAACTGCATCTGCTCGATCTCCGGACCTTGCGCCGCGGCTATCTCCTCGGCGAGCGTGACGACACGGACATCGATGCCGTCCTTGGCCAGGATCATCTCGGCCATCTCCACCGCCTGGGCGTGGTGCGGGATCATCATCGTCGTGAGCATCACGTCGGCCGCGCCGGCGGTCGTAGCCGCGGTGTCGGAGGGCGTCACGGCGTGTTCGCCGTGACCACTGTCCGCGGCGGTGCCGCCCGATGCACAGCCGGTGAGGGCGAGCGCGGTGGCGAGGGCGAGTGCAGCGGTGGCTGCGTGGTGGATCTTCATGGCTTCTCTTTTCGTCGTTGGTGAGCGCCCGATCCCGAGGACCGAGCGCCGGAGCGCGTGCGGAGGTGTCAGGGCTTGGAGCGGATGACCGCTTCGGGGCTCAGATCCAGGCGCCGCAGCAGCTGGGCGTTGAGCGCCACGACGATGGTGGAGAGTGACATCAGGATCGCTCCGACCGACATCGGCAGGACGAAGCCGATCGGGGCCAGGATGCCGGCCGCAAGCGGCACGGAGATGAGGTTGTAGCCGGCCGCCCACCACAGGTTCTGCGCCATCTTGCGGTAGCCCGCGCGGGACAGCTCGATCACCGAGATCACCGAGCGCGGATCGTCGCTGGCGAGGATGACGCCCGCCGAGGCGATGGCGACGTCGGTGCCGGCGCCGATGGCGATGCCGACATCGGCCTGCGCGAGCGCCGGGGCGTCGTTCACCCCATCCCCCACCATCGCGACTCTGCGGCCCTCGGCCTGCAGTTCCTTGACCTTGGAGGACTTGTCCTCCGGGCGCACGCCGGCGAACACACGGTCGATGCCGAGCTCCGCAGCGACCGAGGCGGCAACGGCTTCGGCGTCACCGGTGATCATGACGACCTGCACACCGCGCTGTTGCAGCGCGGTGACCGCTTCACGCGACTCCGGCCGGATCTCGTCGGCCAGCCGCAGGGCGCCGGCGACGGCGCCATCGACGAGTACGTGCAGGATGATCGCCCCCTCCGACCGCCAGGCGTCGGCGATCGGCAGCTCCGCGGCATCCTCCTCCTGGAGCATGTACGGTCCGCCGACGCGCACGGTGCGGTCTCCGACCCGCGCGGTCACTCCGACCGCGGGTGAGGAAGTGAAGTCGTACGCCGCGGGAACGGTCAGCGCACGCTCCTTCGCGGCCGCGATGATCGCGCGGGCGAGCGGATGCTCCGAATCGGCTTCGGCGGCGGCGGCCAGCGCGAGCAGCTCGTCGGCGTCGACGCCATTGATCGGGTCGACGGCGGTGACGGCGGGCGTGCCCTTGGTCAGCGTGCCCGTCTTGTCGAACAGCACCGTGTCGATCGAACGCATGCTCTCCAGCGCGAGACGGTCCTTCACGAGCACGCCCGCGCGGGCGGCCCGCTCCGTCGCGATCGAGACCACCAGCGGGATGGCCAGGCCCAGCGCGTGCGGGCAGGCGATCACGAGCACCGTGATGGTGCGCACCACCGCGTCATCGGGCAGGCCGAGTGCCGTCCACACGATCGCGGTGATCGCGGCGGCGATCAGGGCGAACCAGAACAGCCAGCCGGCGGCGCGATCGGCCAGTCTCTGCGCGTGCGACGACGAGTTCTGCGCCTCGGTCACCAGACGCTGGATACCGGCGAGAGCAGTGTTCTCCCCGACCGCAGTGATCTGGATCCGCACGCCGGAGTCCGTCGCGACCGTCCCCGCGACGACGGGGTCGCCGTCTCCGCGTCGCACGGGACGCGACTCCCCCGTGATCATCGACTCGTCCATGCTGGCCGAGCCCTGCACGATGCGACCATCGGCCGGTACACGGCCGCCCGGCCGTACGACCACGACATCGCCGACACGGAGCTCGGACGGCGCCACCGTGACGGTGGTGTCCCCCTCGACCCGCTCCGCCTCGTCGGGCAGGAGCGCCGCGAGCGAATCCAGCGCGGACGTGGTCTGCGCCAGCGATCGCATCTCGACCCAGTGCCCGAGCAGCATGATTACGATCAGGAGTGCGAGCTCCCACCAGAACTCCAGCTCGTGGTGCAGCAGGCCCAGGGAAGCGCCCCACGATGCGAAGAACGCGACGGTGATCGCCAGCGCGATCAGGAGCATCATCCCCGGCTTGCGGGCCCTCAGCTCGCTCACGGCACCGGTGAGGAACGGCTTGCCGCCCCACAGATACATCACCGTGCCGAGCACGGGCGAGACCCACGGCACCCACGCGGCATCCGGCAGCGAGTAGCCGAGCACCATCGCGAACATCGGCGAGAATGCCACGACGGGCACCGCCAGGACGAGCATGATCCAGAACAGGCGGCGAAACTGCCCGACGTGATCGCCGTGCCCGGCGTGCCCGCCATGTCCGCCGTGATCCATGTCCGCGTGATCCATGGCTGCGTGGTCGTGTTCCATCCCCGGTTTGCCTGTGGAGTGGTCGTGCTGACTCATCGAAGTGTCCTCACTGATTGTGCGAGTGGGTCTCGCGGAATTGCTAGGCGGATACAGTTGCGCGGGATGCCGGAGCACTCACCGCAGAGGTCGCGGGCTCCGGCCGGAAGTTGCGCAGCCGGAGGCTGTTCGTGACGACGAACACGGATGACAGTGCCATCGCCGCCGCCGCGACCAGCGGGTTGAGCAGCCCGAGCATCGCGATCGGGATCGCGGCCACGTTGTAGGCGAAGGCCCAGAACAGGTTGCCCTTGATGGTGCCGAGCGTGCGCCGTGCGAGTCGGATGGCGTCAGCTACGACGATCAGGTCACCGGAGACGACCGTGACGTCGCTCGCGGCGATCGCGGCATCCGTTCCGCCGCCCATCGCGAGTCCGAGGTCGGCGGCGGCCAGAGCCGCGGCGTCGTTGACGCCGTCACCGACCATTGCGACAACTCGCCCCTGGGCCTGCAGCGCACGGATGACCTCGAGCTTGCCTGCCGGATCGACACCGGCGTGCACCTCGGTGATCCCGACGAGCGCGGCGATGTGACGCGCCGAGCCCTCGTTGTCGCCGGTCAGCAGCACCGGCTGAAGGCCGAGCTTCCGGAACCGGGCGATCGCTTCGGCGCTCGTCGGCTTGACGGTGTCGGCCACCGCGATCGCCCCGAGGTACTCACCGTCGCGAGCGACCATGACGACGGTCGCGCCCTGTGCGGCCAACGCATCGGCGGCGGACTCGGCGTCGGTCGACGGGCGGATGGCCCACTCGGCGGTGACCCAGGAGGGGCGACCGGCGACGATCGACGCGCCGTCCACGACGCCTTGCACGCCGTAGCCGGCGTGTGAGGCGAAGGACTCAGCGTGCGGGGTCGAATCGGCGGCGGAGACGATGGCGCGCGCGATCGGATGCTCCGACCCGACCTCCACGCCGGCCGCGAGGCGCAGCAGCTCCTGCTCGGTCACTCCGGGGGCAGGCAGCACCGCGGTGACCGCCATCTCACCGCTGGTGACCGTTCCGGTCTTGTCCAGCACGATGGTGTCGACGGCGCGCGTCTGTTCGAGAACCTGGGGGCCGCGGATCAGGATGCCCAGCTGCGAGCCGCGGCCGGTTCCGACCAGTAGGGCGGTCGGCGTGGCAAGACCGAGCGCGCAGGGGCACGCGATGATCAGGGTCGCGACGGCCGCGGTGAAGGCGACCTCGAGCGAGCCGCCGACGAGCATCCAGGCGACGAAGGCGAGGATCGACAGGCCGATCACGATCGGCACGAAGATGCTCGACACGCGGTCTGCGAGGCGCTGCACTTGCGCCTTGCCGGTCTGCGCCTCTTCCATCAGGCGACCCATCCGGGCGAGTTCGGTGTCGGCGCCGACGCGGGTGATCTCCACCACGAGCCGTCCGCCGACGTTGAGTGTGGCACCGACGACACGGGAGTCGGGCGCGACCTCCACGGGGACGGATTCGCCGGTGAGCATGCTGGCATCGATCGCCGAGGCACCGTCGATGACGAGCCCGTCGGAGGGGATCTTCTCCCCCGGGCGCACGAGCACACGATCGCCCACGGCGAGCTGAGACACAGGCACGCGCTGCTCCACCCCGTTCACGAGACGCGTGGCATCCTTCGCGCCGAGCTCCAGCAGAGCGCGGAGCGCGGCCGAGGAGGACTTCTTGGCCCGCGCCTCGGCGTAGCGCCCGGCGAGGATGAACACCGTCACCAGGGCGGCGACCTCGAGATAGATCTCGCCGGAGCCGGCTTCGGGGTTGCCGAAGAGGGTGAAGGTCATGTGCATGCCCGGAACCCCGGCCATGCCGAAGAACAGGGCGTACAGCGACCAGCCCATCGCGGCGATCACGCCGAGACTGATCAGCGTGTCCATCGTCGCGGCTCCGTGACGGGCGTTGACGGCGGCGGCGCGGTGGAACGGCCACGCACCCCAGACGGCGACCGGAGCGGTCAGGGTCAAAGCCAGCCACTGCCAGTTCGTGAACTGCAGCGCCGGAATCATCGACATGAGCGCGACCGGCACGGCCAGCGCAGTGGAGATCAGCAGTCGCGTGCGGAGCGCCTTCAGCTCGACGTCCTCGCGGGATGCCCCGGGCTCGACGGACTCCTGCACGGCGGGTGGAAGCGGCACCGCGGCGTCATAGCCGGCCGATCGCACGGCGGCGATCAGCTCGTCGGTGTCGACGCCGTCGGCGTGCACGCGCGCCTTCTCGGTCGCGTAGTTGACGGTCGCCTCGACACCGGGAAGCTTGTTCAGCTTGCGTTCGATGCGCATCGCGCACGACGCGCAGGTCATCCCGGTGATGTCGAGTTCGATATCCGCAGTGCTCATGCGGGGTCGCCCGCCAGCGCGTATCCAGCCTCCTCGACGGCGGCACGGACGAGGTCGACATCGACGGGCGCGGCGCTCTGCACCGTGACGCGGGAAGCCCCGCCCACGACGAGGTCCACCGACACATCGCTGACGCTGTCGATCGCCGTCAGCTCTTCGGTCACACTGGCGACGCAGTGCGAGCACGTCATGCCCTCGACCAGGAATTCGGCGTTCACGGCGCCGACGGATGCCTCGGCAGCGGTGACTGTCGACGTCGGCGCGCAGCAGCTCGCACCCTCGGCGGAGTCAGAGGTCGTGGTGCAGCAACTGCCACCGGTGGTGTCTTTCAGGCCCAGGTCGATGCGGTCGAGCTCAGTCATGGTGTGTCCTTTCGAAGGGGTGAAGAAGGGTGAGGGGTCAAGAACGGACGAGGCGGGCGATGGCGTCGTTGGCCTCGCGCAACTTCTCCTCGGCGACGGGGCCGCCTTCGGCGCTGGCCTCGGCGACGCAGTGATTGAGGTGATCGGACAGCAGCGACAACGCGACGGTCTCCAGCGCCTTGGTGGCCGCCGACACCTGGGTGAGCACGTCGATGCAGTACTGGTCGTCCTCCACCATCCGCGCGATCCCCCGCACCTGTCCCTCGGCGCGACGCAGACGCTTGAGGAGGTCATCCTTGTTGCCCATGTATCCGGTCATGATGGATACTATACCCCCCTAGGGTATCCATGGCAACGTCGGAAACTCGGATCCTCCGGGCCGCAGGTCACACCGTGCTGTAGGCGACGATGCCCCGGCGCACGGCATCCAGCGCCTTGCGGGCCGTGGTCGCCAGCGGCGCATCCGCGACCAGCGACAACTGGTCGAGCAGGTCGATCGTCTGCTTCGCCCACCGGACGAAGTCGCCTGCGGCCATGTCGGCCTCGCTCAGCACTCGGTCCAGAAGGCCACCGCGGGCCCAGGAGTGCATCGCCACGGCGAGTCCCGACGCGATCGGCTCGGAGCCGGGCAGTCGGTGGTCCTTCTCCAGGTCGTCCAGACGCTGCCAGAGGCTTTCGGTCTCGCTGAGCGCGCGCCGGAACGGTCCGCGCGGCAGAGCGTGCTCGCCGGGCCCGGATTCATCACGGCGGGGTTCGTACACGAGGCAGCAGGCCAGCGCGGCCAGCGAAGGGACATCCAGATCGTTCCAGAGCCCGCGCCGCAGCGACTCGGCCACGAGGAGGTCGCGCTCGCCGTAGATCCGGCGCATCGTGCGCCCCGCGTCCGTGAGGCTGGCGGCGCCGTGCTCGTCGATGCGGACGTAGTCGAGCTCCTTGAGCACCTCCACGACGCGGTCGAAGATGCGCGCGACCGTACCGGTGCGGGTCTCGATCTGCTGACGGGTCTTCTCGATCGTGCGCGCGAGCTTCCAATAGCGCTCCGCCCAGCGGGCGTGCTGCTCGCGTTCGGGGCACTGATGACATGGATGCCGCTGCATCCGCCGTCGGAGTCCGCCGATCTCACGCTGCCGCTTCTCCCGGGTGCCGCGGGAGGCGTTGGCGTCCTTGCGATTGAGCTTCTCCAGATCGGCGAGGTCGCGACGGATGCCGGAGTACTCGGTGAAGTCGCCGCGATCGCAGTTCATCGCCTTCTCGTAGCCGGCGATCGACTCCTCGGCCTCGCGCACCTGGCGTGCCAGGCCCACCACCGAGCGGTCGGCCTGGAACTGGGCGAAGGAGGACTCGAGGATCTCGCGCGCCCGTGTTCTGCCGAACTGGTCGATCAGGTTGACGGCCATGTTGTACGTGGGGCGGAAGCTGGAGTTCAGTGGGTAGGTGCGTCGTGAGGCGAGTGCGGCGACCTGCTGCGGATCGAGGGTCTGGGTCCACTGGATGACCGCGTGCCCCTCGACGTCGATCCCGCGTCGGCCGGCGCGACCGGTCAGCTGGGTGTACTCCCCCGATGTGATCGCGACACGGGCCTCGCCGTTGAACTTCTCGAGCTTCTCCAGCACGACAGTGCGGGCGGGCATGTTGATGCCGAGCGCCAAGGTCTCGGTCGCGAAGACGACCTTGACGAGCTTGCGCTTGAAAAGTTCCTCGACGACTTCCTTGAACGCGGGCAGCAGCCCGGCGTGGTGCGAGGCGACCCCGCGCTCGAGGTTCTCGACCCACTCCCAGTAGCCGAGTACCGCGAGGTCCTCGTCCTGGAGCGAGCGGGTGCGCTCTTCGATGATGGCGCGGATCTCGAGGCGCTCTTCGTGTGTGGTCAGCCGGACGCCCGAGCGACGCACCTGCTGCACAGCTGCGTCGCATCCGACGCGGCTGAAGATGAAGAAGATCGCCGGCAGCAGATTCGCGCGGTCCAGCAGCTGCACGACGTCGGGGCGGTCGATCCGTTCGATGCGCTGCACATTGGCGGAGCGCACGGGTCGTTGACCGCCCTTGTGCGGACGACGACGGGATGCCTCGTAGCGCCCGCCGTCGGCCATCGAGGCGCTGCGAGCCGACTGCGTGCGCCGATTGTTCTCGAACGCCTGCCCCTTCGGCGAGCGGATCCGCATCAGCTCCTGATTCACCTGCGCGGTCGCGACACCGGCGCGGTCATCGAACAGGGGCAGGAGATCGCCGCGGACGAGCACGTGCTGCTCGAGCGGGACGGGCCGGATCTCGGACACGATGACCTCGGTGTCGCCGCGGACGGTGTCGAGCCAGTCGCCGAACTCCTCCGCGTTGGACACCGTCGCCGACAGTGAGATCAGGCGCACCTGCGGCGGCAGGTGGATGATGATCTCCTCCCACACGGCGCCGCGGAATCGGTCGGCGAGATAGTGCACCTCGTCCATCACGACGTAGCGGAGTCCGCGCAGCGCGGGTGAGTCCGCATAGAGCATGTTGCGCAGCACCTCGGTCGTCATCACGACGATGCGCGCGTTGCCGTTGATGTTGGTGTCGCCGGTCAGCAGCCCGACGTCATCCGCGCCGTACACATCGACGAGTTCGCGGAACTTCTGGTTGGACAGCGCCTTGATCGGGGTCGTGTAGAACGCCTTGTCCGGGTGTCGACGGGCACCGTCGTCGTCGACGGCGGGCGCGCGCATGGCGAGGTGGATGGCGAACTCGCCGACGATCGTCTTGCCCGCGCCGGTGGGGGCGGCGACCAGCACGCTGCGGCCGTCTTCGAGGGCGTGGCATCCCGCGATCTGGAAAGGATCGAGTTCGAAGCGCTGGGATGCCGCGAACGCCGCCGAGATGGGGTGTTCCTGCCGCTCCCGCGCGCGCTCGAATCGCTCCGCGGGAGACGGGTCGCTCACGCGGGAGCCTCAGGCGGGAGGATGCTGGCGTCGCGCTTGGCGCGGCGACGATCGAACAGGAGCGACACCCCTGCCGCGGCGAAGTACAGCACGACCAGGATGCCGGCCAGGATCAGCATCGAGGTGACGTCGGCGGCCGGGGTCGCTGCGGCGGCGAAGATCGTGATGACCAGAATGGCCACGCGCCAGCCCCTCAGTATCGCCATGCCGCTGAGGACCCCGGCGACGTTCAGGAGCACCAGGAAGACGGGCAGCACGAACGCGACGCCGATCACCAGCAGCAGCTTCAGGATGAAGTCCATGTAGTAGCTGTACTGGAAGAACGTGACGGCGCCATCGGGCACGAACGAGGACATCAGCTCGATGACGTGCGGAGCCAGCAGCCAGCCGACCGTGAGTCCCGCGAAGAACAGCGGGATCGCGGCGCAGAGGAAGCCGACGGTGTACCGCAGCTCCTTGCGCGTGAGGCCCGGCATGATGAACAGCCAGATCTGCGACAGCCAGACCGGCGCCGAGAGGAAGATGCCGACGACGAAGGCGATGCGCATGCGCATGTCGAATCCACCACTGACGGTGTCGACGTTCAACTCCGCATGCCCGGTGCGTTCTGCGATCAGGTTGATCGGGTGGATCAACAGCTCGATGATCGGACCGCTGAGGATGAACCCCGCGATCATGCCGACGATGATGCCTATGACCGAGATCAGCAGACGCCGGCGCAGCTCGACGAGATGCGCGCCCAGCGACATCCGTTTGTCGCGGGCGCGCCTCTGCCCCGGTGAGCCGGGAGTCGTCTCGGTGCTGGTCACGACCACTTACGGCTGAGGATCCGCCGTACCGCCGGACTTCGTCGCGGTGTCGGCAGCCGTCGACTCGGCGGTGCCTGCCGCGGTCTCCGCGGGGGTGGCGGCCTTGTCATCGTCCTTCATCGCCTTCATCTCGCCCTTGAAGACGCGAGCCGACTGCCCCACGCTCTTGGCGAGGGCCGGGAGCTTCGCAGCGCCGAACAGCAGCAGAACGACGGCGAGGATGATGAGCAGGTGCGGCCATCCGAATGCGCCCATGGTGATCTCCTCTGTGTGAAGGAATGTGCTCCCAGTGTAGCCCGGCGCCGGTGTTCCGGCGGCGACACAGCGGGGATGCAGAGGCTTTCGATCAGCGGTACTGAGCCAGCCCGGCTTCGGCCCAGGATGCCGCGGCGCGGCGTGCGGCAGCAGGTTCCAGTACCTCGACGGTGCCGCCGCGACGCGCCGCGAGCCGGCGGATCGCGTGCTCGTCGGGCAGGCGCAGGGTCGCGACCGACACATCGCCGGTTGTCTCGATCTCGGCGCGGTCGAGGTAGTCGCCCAACAGCGGTGCGACCGACTTCGGGTAACGGATCCGCACCACGATGTCGTCCTCCCCCGGAGCGAACAGGGCGGGAACCTGCTCCTCGCCGTGGGTGATCGGCATATCCGTCAGCACCATCTCGCTCACCCGGTCGAGGTGGAAGGTGCGCATGGCCTCGCGCAGGTGGCACCAGCCCTGTAAGTACCACTGGCCGTTGGCGATGTGCACCTTGACGGGGTCGACCGTGCGGATCGTCGCCTCGGCGTCGGGCGCCTTGTAGGTGAACGACACCGCAACGCCCTGCTGCAGCGCCGCGGCGACCGTGTCGCGGACGGCGTCGACAGGACCCGGGGCCACGATGACATCGGCGGGCGTGCTGGAGGCTCCGCGCGCGAGCTTCGCGAGCAGGGCCGAGAACAGGGCGCTGTCGCCCGAGCCGGGCAGGGTGCGGGCGAGCTGGAGTCCCGCCAGCAGTGCGGCGGCCTCGCGCGCGGTGAGCTTGGGCGAACGCTCCAGGCCGACCGAGTTGGTGATCACGATCAGATCGCGCTGGTCCAGCAGATCCCAATCGATGTCGAACAGGTCGTTGGACATCTGCCAGAATCCGCCGTCACCCGGCAAGCCGATCACGGTGAGCTTCTCGACCATGGCGCGCATCTGGGCGGGCGTGACGTCGAACTCGTCGGCGGCTTCGGCGATCGAGACCTCGCCCTTGCCCAGCAGATAGGGCACCAGCTGGAGCATCAGGGCGGCCCGGTCGGTCGCCACCAGCGGCTTGCGTGCACTCATCGGGGCACCTCGTTGCGGGTCAGGGTCGCCTCGAGGCGCGCGATCACTTCGTCGCGCAGCTCGACGGGTGCCACGACGCGCACCTCGGGGCCGTAGGACGCCAATTCGTCGGCGAAGATGTGGATGTCGACGTAGGGCACGTAGATGCCCTGATCTGCGGGGATGCTGCGGCGTCCGAGGCGCAGGGCGGCCTCGGTTCCCGGGTTGACCTCGAGCAGTGCGCGCTGCCGCGCCGCGACCGCTTCCAGGCCGGCCAGCGCGCGATCACCGGCGCCCTCGCGCAGTGCCGAGTCGAAGGATTGGCGCGTGATCTCGACGTCACCCACGATCCGTGCGAGCAGGAACGTGCGGTCCGCCCCGGCATCGAGGTCGACGCCGAACACGTGCCAGCGGGCTTCGTAGTCCACCAGCGCGAGGGGGCGGAGCCGCCGCAGGGTCGGCTTCTCCTCTCCCGGCTTCAGGTACGAGAACGCCACCACGCGGGACTGCTCCATCGCCTGCTGCAGCGCGGGGAACGCGGGTTCGCGCACGCTGATGCGCGGGGAGAAGCCGATGATGGGCTCGTCGACGGCGATACCGAGCGCGCGGATCTTGCGCAATCCGCTGCGGGCGTCGCTGGACATCGAGCTCTGGCTCCACACCCCGCCGGCCAGCGTGAGCAGCGCGACCTCGGCCGGTGTGAACTCGATGTCCGCCGGAAGTTCGTACTCGGACACCGGCACGCGATACCGCGCTTCGCGCAGGTCGTCGGGGTCGGCCCAGTCGCCGATCGTCTCGATCGGGACGCCGAGTCCGCGCAGGCTTTCCTTGTCGCGCTCGAACATCTTCTCGAGGGCGTCCTTGGACGCGCCGGCCTCGCTCTGCTCGCGATAACCGGTGACCGAACCGAGGATCGTGTCCTTGGTCAGCCCCTGTTCGGTGGCCATGAGGGCCACGACGAGATTGACGAGTCGCTCCTCGGGAGGGTTCTTCGCAGGCGCGGTGACAGACACCCCCTCATCCTAAGCGGGGTCGGGGTACGAGCCTGCTTACTCGGACGGTGCCGCGTCGATCCCGAGGATGTCCACGACGAACACGAGTGTGGAGTCGCCGGGGATGCTGCCCTGCTGCTGGTCGCCGTAACCCTGGTCGGGCGGGATGACGACGAGCACCTGGGAGCCGACGGTCGCGCCCTTGAGCGCCTCCGCGAAGCCGGGGATCATCGAGTCGAGCACCACGGACTGGGGTTCGGCGCCCCACGTCGTGTCGAACACCTTGCGATCGGCCCAGGTGACGCCGGTGTAGTGCACGCGGACCGGGTCATCGCCGGTCACGACGGGGCCGTCGCCCTTCTGGAGCGTCTGGACGACCAGGTCGGTCGGCGGCGTGGCGTCCGGCACGATGATTCCGGGCCGGCCGTCGGGGGCGCGCACGACGGTCGGCATGCCGAGCGCGTCGTTGTACTGGTCTGCGCCTTCGGCCTTGGGCAGGTAGACCTTGCGCAGGTCGACCACGGCCACGGCCGAGTCGCCTTCCTCGAGGCCGAGGTTCGCGGCGTTCTGAGCCTCGACATCGCCGGGAGCCAGCGCGATCGCGACGCGCGACCCCTCGGTGGCGCACTCGAGCGCGTCGGCGAAACCTGGGAACGTCTGCACCCAGCGCGACAGCGGGAACACCCGCGACAGGTCGCCGTCGTACGGCGTCTGCACCAGCGTCTTGCCGGACGCGCCGTTGACGAGGGTGACATCGAGCACGACGAGCTGCTCGCCGTCGGTGATCGCGATGCCGTCGCCCTCCTCGACGTCGGAGAACTCCGTCGTCTTCGTGTGGAACGGCGCGCGGACCGTGACCTCTGGAGCCTCGTCGGCCGCACCCTTCACGGTGATCAGGTCCATAGAGGCCTGGTCCGATGTGGTCGGTCGAGGGCAATCGGCCGACGTCGAGGTGGAGCATCCGACAAGGGTCACGGCAGCGAGGCCGAGGACCGCGATGACAGCGGGGATCTTACGCACCGGAACAGTCTAGGTGCAGGTTCAGAGAGCTTCCTGCGCGGATGCCGCCTCCGGGGCGGCGCCCGCCGCGGCCTGGCGTGCGCCATCGGCAGCGCGCTGGGCCTCCCGGACGCGCTTGCGCAGGTTCTTGTCGGTGATGTCGCGGTCGCCCACGGCGCCGGGGGTCCACAGCTCCACATCCTCGTCGCCGTAGCTGGACTTGGACGCCCTGCGCTTCTGCTCCGGAGCGATCGTGTCGGGTGCCAGACGCCGCGCGGTGATGAGGAACCCGGTGTGCGCGATCATGCGGTGATCCGGGCGCACCGCGAGGCCCTCGACGTGCCAGCCGCGCACCATCGTCTCGCTCGCGTCCGGCTCGGTGAACAGCCCGGTGCCGCGCACGTACTCCGCGACACGGCTGAGCTGCGTCGCCGTGGCGACGTAACAGAGCACCACTCCCCCGGGCGTCAGCACGTCGGCCACCGCATCGATGCACTCCCACGGCGCCAGCATGTCCAGCACGACGCGGTCCACGGATGCCGGTGCCACCGCACCCGGGAGCTCTTCGACGAGGTCTCCGACCACGATCGACCAGTTCTCCGGCACGGAGCCCCGGAACGTCTCTACGTTGGCACGGGCCACATCGGCGAAGTCGGCACGGCGCTCGAACGATACGAGGCGCCCCTCAGCGCCGATCGCGCGCAGCAGCCACAGCGACAGTGCGCCGGAGCCGACACCGGCTTCGACGACGACCGCACCCGGGAAGATATCGGCGTCGGCGACGATCTGCGCGGCATCCTTCGGGTAGATGATCGCGGCACCGCGCGGCATCGACATCACGAAGTCCTTCAGGAGCGGACGCAGCGCGAGGTACTCGTGCCCCCCGCTGTTGGTCGCGACGGAGCCGTCGGGCTGACCGATGAGCGCCTCGTGGCGCAGCACGCCGTGGTGGGTGTGCAGCTCACCGCCCTCGCGCAGGGTCGTGGTGTGCAGGCGTCCCTTCGGACCCGTGAGCTGCACGCGGTCGCCGACGCGGAACGGCCCGCTCGGTCGGAACGATTCCTGAGTGGTCACTGTGCTGCTCCTCGTGCGATGTGTGCGGCGTGGAAGGCGGCGACATCCTCGACCGTCTTCCCCTCGAGCGATGGCCACAGGACGTGGGCGCCGGCCCCCGCCAGCGACACCATCAGCGGCACTCCGATCACGGAGGCGCCGGATGCCACGGCCGAGCGCAGTCCGTTGGGTGAGTCCTCGATGGCGACGGTGTCCGCCGGATCGACGCCGAGGGTGGCGCAGGCCTGCAGGTAGGGGTCGGGGAACGGCTTGGGCCGTGTGACCTCGTCACCGGCGACGACCAGGTCGAACGCGTCGAAGTCGATGAGGTCCACGACGGCGTCGGCCATGCGCCGGATCGACATGGTGACCAGCGCGGTCTTCACGCCCGCTGCACGCAGGCTCGCGAGCAGTTCGCGCGCACCGGGGCGGAACGGAACACCGTCGCTGGCGAGCGCGGCCATGACGTCGTCGGTCAGTCGATCGATGATGGCGGGAACGGTCATCCGCACGCCCGCCGCCTGGAAGATGCGCGCGGAGTCCTCGAGACCGAGGCCGACCAGCTGCAGCGCCTGCTCGTGCGACCACGTCCCGCCGAAGCTCTCCACGAGCGGCGTCTCCGCAGCCATCCAATAGCGTTCGGTGTCCACGAGGGTGCCATCCATGTCCCACAGGACGGCGGCGGGAAGGGTATGACTCACTGGTCCATGGTACCGAGCCCACGATCCTCGTCCCGCGACAGAGCGGTCCCGCGCGCTCGCCCCCGGATCGCACGAGGACGCCTATCCTGGATGGAGCCCCGATTCTCGGGCAGAGGAGGTCGTGTGGACGGACTGGGTCGCCGGGTGATCGTCGCCGCGTTCGATGGGTGGAACGACGCAGGCGAGGCCGCGTCGTCCGCGCTCACGGTGCTGCGCGACGAAGGCGCGTACGAGCCCGTCTTCACTGTCGACCCCGAACTGTACTTCGACTATCAGTACACCCGTCCGTCGGTGGCGATCGAGACCGATGGGCGCCGTACCCTGCGCTGGCCGGAGGCGACGCTGTATCGACCTACACGGTCGCTGCGCGGTACGCAGCTCTGGCTGCTGACCGGTGTCGAGCCCGCCCGCGCGTGGCAGGCGTTCGTCTCCGAGTTCGTGGACGTCGCCCTCCGGGAGGACATCACCGGGTTCGTCTCGCTGGGCTCGATGATGTCGGATGTCCCGCACACGCGCCCGATCTCCGTCTTCGCGGGCAGCGACAACGACCAGGTCCGCACGTTGCTCGAGATCGAGCGGAGCAACTACGAGGGTCCGGTCGGCATCCTGAGCGTGCTGAGCCACGCCGCGGACGCGGCCGGCATCCCGACCGCCAGCCTGTGGGCAAGCGTCCCGCACTACGTCGCCGGCCACACACCGTCACCGAAGGCCACGCTGGCGCTGCTGGACAAGCTCGAGGACATCACCGGCGCACAGGTGCCCCGCGGTCAGCTGGCAGCCGAGTCCGTCGCCTGGGAGGCGTCGATCGACGCTGCCGCGGCCGATGACGAGGAGATGACCGAGTACATCCGGCAGCTCGAGCGCACGCGCGACACATGGGACTCCCCCGAGGCGTCCGGCGACGCCATCGCGCAGGAGTTCGAGCGGTACCTCCGGCGCGGCGGCGACGGGCCGACAAAGCCCGGACGCGACGAACCGCGCCGGTAGCGGCATCCGCTCGCAGGCTAGGCCTGGATCACTCCCGTGCTGAGCAGGACGAGCAGCAGCGAGCCGAGCGCCACACGGTAGATCACGAACGGCATGAAGCTGTGCTTGGAGATCCAGCTCATGAAGAACGCGATCACGCCGAGTGCCACGAGGAACGCGACGACGGTCGCGACAGCGGTCTCACCGAGTGTGAACACCCCGGGCTGGTCGTAGCTCTTGAACAGCTGGTAGAACCCGCTGCCGAAGACCGCCGGGATCGCGAGCAGGAACGCGTAGCGCGCGGCTGCCGCGCGCTCGAAGCCCATGAACAGCCCGGCGGTGATCGTGCCGCCGGAGCGGGACACGCCCGGGATGAGCGCCAGTGCCTGAGCGCCGCCGAAGATGAGCCCCTGCGGCACCGTGATGTCTTTCAGCGCGCGCTTCTTGGCACCGACCTGGTCGGCGATGCCGAGCAGGACGCCGAAGAAGATCAGCATGCCGGCCACCAGCCACAGCGAACGGAACGTCGTCTCGATCTGATCCTGGAACAGGAGTCCGAGGACGACGATCGGGATGGTGCCGATGATGATCAGCCAGCCCATCCGTGCG
This sequence comes from Microbacterium sp. Root61, assembly GCF_001427525.1. NCBI lineage: Bacteria > Bacillati > Actinomycetota > Actinomycetes > Micrococcales > Microbacteriaceae > Microbacterium > Microbacterium sp. Root61. The sequence continues at coordinate 664,060 of NZ_LMGU01000001.1, forward strand.
TCCGGGTCGTTGCGCGGGATGCGCCCCACCAGTGACCGGCACCAGTGCCCGATGATCCGCACGATGTCGCGCCAGAAGAAGACGACGACCGCCGCCTCCGTGCCGATCTGCGTGATCGCGGTGAACGCGGCGCCCGGGTCCTGCGCGCCGGGCAGGATCTCGCCCAGGATGCGCAGGTGGGCGCTGGAGGACACGGGCAGGAACTCGGTCAATCCTTGGACGAGTCCCAGGATGATCGCCTCGATGAGCTGCATGGATGTCTTTCAGTAGGTGCGGAGAAGATCTGTCAGGATGCGCTGCCCGAACACGAGAGCGTCCAACGGTACGCGTTCGTCGACGCCGTGGAACATTCCGGTGAAGTCGAGGTCCGCCGGCAGCTTCAGCGGAGCGAAGCCGAAGCCGGCGATGCCGAGTCGGGCCAGGGCTTTGTTGTCGGTGCCCGCGCCGAGCAGGTACGGGATCACCGGCACACCCGGATCGTGGCGACCGAGCGCGGCGACCATGGCGTCGACGAGATCCCCTTCGAACGGGACCTCCATGCCGATGTCGCGCACGACCATCTCGATCGCGATGTCATCGCCGACGATGCGCTGGATGTCCGCCAGCACGGCGTCCTCCGTGCCGGGCAGCACCCGCACGTCGATGAGCGCCTCGGCCCGATCGGGGATCACGTTGTGCTTGTAGCCGGCGGTCAGCCCCGTCGGGTTGGACGTGGTGCGCAGGGTGGAGCGGATGAAGGCGGATGCGGCGCCGGTGCTGTCCGCGATGGCGTCGGGGTCGGACGGATCCGCCCCGGAGATCTCGGCCAGCAGGCTCAGCGTCTGCTGTGTGGTCGCGGTCAGGCGGATCGGCCATTCGGTGCGCCCGAGGGCCGCAACGGCCTCAGCGAGGCGCGTGATCGCGTTCTCGGGGTGGTAGCGGCTGCCGTGCCCCGCGCGACCGCGGACCACCAGGCGGATCCACATCAGCGCCTTTTCGCCCACCTGCAGCAGGTAGGCGCTGCGGTCCCCCACCGTGATCGAATACCCGCCGACCTCGCTGATCGCCTCGGTCGCGCCCTCGAACCATTCCGGATGATCCTGTACGACCAGTGCCGAGCCCTCGACGCCGCCGTTCTCCTCGTCCGCGAAGAACGCCAGGACGAGGTCGCGTTCGGGCGTCTCGCCGGCCCGCAGCATGTCGGCGACCGAGGTCATGATCATCGCGTTCATGTTCTTCATGTCGACGGCACCGCGACCCCACAGCATCCCGTCCCGGATCTCTCCGGCGAACGGATCGACGCTCCAGTCCTCGGCGACGGCGGGCACCACGTCGAGGTGGCCGTGCACGACGAGTGCGGGCTTGCTGCGGTCGCGACCCGGCACACGGGCGCAGACGTTGGTGCGCCGCGGGATCGGCTCGTAGAACTGCGGCTCCAGGCCGAGCGTGGAGAGGAACTCCCCGACATACTCCGCGGCCTCGCGTTCCCCGTTGGCTCGTCCTCCGCCGTAGTTCGTCGTGTCGAAACGGATGAGGTCTCGAGCGACGCGGATGACCTCGGGATGTTCGGACGCGGGCATGCGGACAAGGCTACCGGTCGTCCGCGAGACGCCCTTCGATTCTGAACGGCCCTCGAAACGTGGTAACGTTTCTCTTCGGTTGGTAACAACTTCTACACCCTGCGCGGGTGGCGGAATAGGTAGACGCGCTAGCTTGAGGTGCTAGTGCCCGAAAGGGCGTGGGGGTTCAAGTCCCCCTTCGCGCACAGAGGGAAATAACGGCCCTGACCAGGGAAATCTGGTCAGGGCCGTTGTCATTGTCCGAGCAAATGCCGCGTCACGGGGCGAATCGGGCCAAGAAAGCCGCAAGCTGCTTCTCGTACGCGGCCGGGTCGACGTTCCAGCTCTGGATGTGCCCGGCACCGGCGACCGGGACATACTGCGCCTGCGGCAGCGAATCGGCGAAGGCCGCACTCTCCGCGGGCGGCACCAGGGGATCCGCCAGGCCCTGGAACAGCAGAATCGGCAACCGCTCGAACGTCGCCGTCTGGTCCAGTTCGTTCAGCACGCCCAGGTCGATTCCGCCGCGCCACTGCACCGTCCACTGCAGCGGAGCGCCGAGGAACCCGACGTACAGACGATCCGCCTGGCCCTGCAGCACACCCGCCCAGTTGAGCACCGGCGCATCCAGCACCATGCCCACGACGCGGTCGGCATGCGCGGAACGGTGCAGGAACTGCGTGACGATGCTCCCGCCCATCGAATCGCCGTACAGCACGAACTTCGTCGCCCCCTTCGCGATCGCGTAGTCCGCCGCAGACTCGAGGTCCTGCCACTCGGTCTCGCCGAGCGAGATCAGTCCGTTCGGACTCGGCGGCGCGCCGACGTCATTGCGGTACGTGATCAGGAGCGTCGGCAGGCCGGCGTCCACGATCGTCGGCAATGGCCGCAGCCCGCTCTCGCGCTCTCCGTCGATGCCGTGCACGAACAGCACCCAGGTCGAGCCCGACCCGGGCACCTGCCACGCAGGCATAGCGCCCAGCTCGCCCTCGATGTCGACATCCGCGAAGTCGATGCCGAGTGACACCCGCGGATCGCGGGTGTGCACGTTGGGGTTCAGCTGCACATCCGTGCCGACGGCGAGCTCTCCGATGATGTGCGAGATGGGGCGGCTCACAGTCTTGTCGGTGGTGGCGCTGACCGGTCCGATGACGGCGGACCCGACCTGCTCGCCGTCCGGCGCCGTCCAGACCAGGCCGTATGTGCCGACCCGCTCGGCCGCGGATGAGCGGGGCAGCGTGACCTCATCGTCGGTCAGGGCGACCACCTGCCCCACCGCGGTCACCATGCCGTGGTGCGGTGTCAGCAGCACCTGCGCTCCCCCGACGACGATGCCGACGGAAGCGAGCACCAGCACCGCGACCACCGACCCGGCGACGATCCAGGGCCAACGACGACGACGCTTCTTCTTCGAGTCCACAGGTCGAACGTATCGATCCGGCGAGGGAACCTTTGACCGCCGCGGCGGGCCGACGGGGAGAGATCACCCCATCGACACCCCGAAGATGAGTCCGAGCAGGTAGGTGATCGCGGCTGCGCCGTAGCCGATGAGCAGCTGCCGCAGTGCACGGCGCAGCGGCGGTCCACCCGACAGGAGACCCACCATCGCGCCGGTCGCCATCAGCGCGATGCCGACAAGAAGCAGCGCCGTCACGACGGCGGCGATGCCGCTGAGGCCGAAGAGCCAGGGCAGCACCGGGATGATCGCGCCGGACGCGAAGAACAGGAAGCTCGAGAACGCCGCGCCCCACGCGCTGCCGATGACCTCGTGATCATCCGCAGCCTCGACCGGGCGGCGGTACGGCTCGCTGCGGCCGGGCTCCTGCGCGGCCTGGACGATGCGCCGGGCGCGGGCCAGTGCCTCATCCTCCGGCATCCCGCGGGTCCGATAGACCAGGGCGAGCTCGTTGGCGTCGAGATCCAGGTGCTCGAGTCCGCCGTCCGCGAAATTGCTGGGCTCGGTGGCCTCCAGCAGCTCGCGCTGCGAGCGGACCGAGACGAACTCCCCCGCCCCCATAGACAGGGCGCCGGCCAGGAGTCCCGCGACGCCGCTGAACAACACGAACTGCGGCGCAGCCCCGGTGGCCCCGATGCCCATGATCAACGCGAGATTCGAGACGAGCCCGTCGTTGGCGCCGAACACCGCCGCACGGAATGTGCCGGCGAGGCGTCGGCGCCCGCGGGCGGCGAGGCCCCGGACGACTTCGTAGTGCACCTTCTCGTCGGCCGCCATCGCCGGCGTCGCGAACGGCTCATCGTCGTAGGGCGAGCGTCCCTCGGCGTTCTGCGCGAGCGCGAGCACGAAGATCGAACCGAATCGCTTGGCCATCCAGCCCAGCAGCTGCGTGCCCGCATCGGGTCGCGGCAATCGCGCGGGCTCGCCACCGAGCAGATCGAGCCAGTGCGCCTCGTGGCGCCCCTCCGCCTCCGCCAGCGCGAGCAGGATCGCCCGCTCTTCGCCTTCACGACGACTGGCGAGCTGACGGTAGACGCGAGCCTCTGCCCGTTCGTTGACGAGGTATTGCGCCCACCGTCGTCGCTCACGTGCGGTGGGTGCTGCGGGCGCGCTCAAGGGAGCCTCCAAAGGCTGCGATGCGGGGATGCTTCAACGGTAGCGAGAGAGGCATCCGCACCTCGCGCTGAGACGCGAACTGCCAGCATTTCGGGGCTCCGAACAGCGGGGCCTACGAGCGCACGCGGGCGCGCAGCATCTCGATCCGCGCCTGCAGCTGCACGAGCGTCGCCTGGGGCACTGCGGGACCTCCGCACACGCGGCGCAGCTCGGCATGGACTGCCCCGTGCGGCTCGCCGCTCTGCTTCGCGTACAGCCCCACGAGGCTGTTCAGCAGCTGCCGCTGCTCCTTCAGGGTGCGATGCAGCGCAGCCGGGAGTGCAGGCTCGGCGTCCGGGCGGGAGGCCTCGTCGGCCTCGCGTGCGGAGCGGTGCCTGCCCTGCCGCGCCTGCCGCTGCATGAGGAGCTCGTGCACATGCTCCGGCTCGAGCAGTCCGGGCAGCCCGAGGAACTCCTCCTCCTCGGGGGTGCCGGGCACCGCGAGCTGGCCGAACTCCTTGCCGTCGAAGAGCACGCGATCGAAATGCGCCTGCGATCCGAGCGCCTGGTACGTGAACTCGTAGGTGAGGGCATCGGATGCGGATTCCGCGGACTCCCCGGCATCCATCGCGTCTTCGTCGAGAGACCATTCGTCCTCGCCGGTGCCGTCACGATCCAGGGCATGGTCGCGCTGGCGCTCCAGCTCGTTTGCGAGGGCGAGCAGCTGCGGCACATTGGGCAGGAAGACACTGGCGGTCTCACCTCGACGGCGGGCCCGCACGAAGCGGCCGATGGCCTGCGCGAAGAACAGTGGCGTCGAGGCAGAGGTGGCATAGACGCCGACCGCGAGTCGTGGCACGTCCACACCCTCGGACACCATGCGCACCGCGACCATCCACCGCGACGTGCCCTGCGAGAACGTGTCGATGCGGGAGGACGCCTCCGCTTCGTCCGAGAGGACGATCGTGGGGGCCTCGCCGGTGAGCTCCTTGAGGATGTCGGCGTAGGCGCGCGCCGCGGTCTGATCGGTCGCGATGACCAGTCCGCCTGCATCCGGCACCTGCTCCCGCACCTCGGTGAGGCGACGATCCGCCGACTTCAGCACGGCCGGGATCCACTCCCCCTCGGGATTGAGCGCGGTGCGCCAGGCCTGAGAGGTGATGTCCTTCGTGTTGTCCTGCCCGAGCTGCGCCTCCATCTCGTCACCAGTCTTGGTGCGCCAGCGCATCTTGCCGGCGTACACCAGGAAGATGACGGGCCGCACCACGCCGTCCTCGAGGGCGCGCCGGTAGCTGTAGGCGTAGTCGGTGCGCGAGATGCGGATGCCGTGCGGGTCGGGGTGGTACTCCACGAACGGGATCGGCGCGGTGTCGCTGCGGAACGGGGTGCCCGAGAGCAGCAGGCGGCGAGTCGCCCGCGCGAAGGCCTCGCGCAGCGCGTCGCCCCAGCTCAGGGCGTCGCCGCCGTGGTGCACCTCGTCGAGGATCACGAGGGTGCGCGCGTCCATGATGAGGCGCTCGTGCACGGAGGCCTTCGTGGCGACCTGCGCGTAGGTGACCGCGACGCCGTGATAGTGCCGCCCGGGCACGGCGTGACGGTTACTGAAGGCGGGATCGAGACGGATCGAGACGCGGGCCGCGGCATCCGCCCACTGGGTTTTGAGGTGCTCGGTGGGCGCCACCACGACGATGCGGTCGATCACGCGGCGGCGCATCAGCTCGCTGGCCAGGCGCAGGGCGAAGGTCGTCTTGCCGGCGCCCGGGGTCGCGGCAGCGAGGAAGTCGCGAGGGCCGGAGCCCACCCCGTCCGGTCCGTCGAGCCGGAAGTACAGGTCGAGCGCCTCGACCTGCCAGGCACGCAGGCGCTGGGCGGTACCCCAGGGTGCACGTTGCGGGTACGACGGCGAGAGGTGCTCGGCCGCGAATCCGCCGAAGTGATCCTCGACGGTGGACTCGTCCGCGTCCGGTACCAGGAGGGCCGCTTCGTCATCCATCGGCATCTCCTTCCTACGATCGCGCTTGCGCGCACACAACGAGTCACAACCCTAGACGAGCAGACCGACAACGTCCTTTTCCGAGCCCGCGTCGTGGGTGCGGGGTATCCTCGATGTCGGCCACGAACCGAGGAGCACGATGTCGACTTCAGAAGAGCGCAGCACCGCATCCCCGCACGAGAACGGCGCCCTCCACCCGTGGCGGCGCTATGTCGCGGTGGGCGACTCCTTCACGGAGGGCATCGGCGATCCCGAACCTGGCTCGCCCGACGGCCACCGCGGTTGGGCGGATCGCGTCGCCGAGGTGCTCTCGCAGCAGGTCGAGGACTTCGCCTACGCGAACCTCGCGGTCCGCGGCAAGCTCATCGGGCAGATCATCGCCGATCAGCTCGAGCCCGCCTTGGCGCTCCGGCCCGATTTGGTCACCTTCTCGGCCGGCGGCAACGATGTCATCCGCCCCGGTACGGACCCCGACGAGATCGCGATGCAGTTCGAGGACGCCGTCATCCGGCTCCAGACCAGCGGTGCGTCGATCGTGGTCTTCACCGGCATCGACACGAACTTCAGTCCGGTGTTGCGCGCGTTCCGAGGCAAGGTCGCGATCTACAACGAGAACATCCGCGCGATCGCCGACAAGTACGACTGCATCGTGGCCGACCAGTGGGCGCTCAAGGAGGTGCAGGACCCTCGCTTCTTCGATGTCGATCGGCTGCACTACAACGCCCTCGGTCACCACGAGGTCGCCCGTATGGTGCTGCGCGCCCTCAACGTTCCGAACGACCTGCAGCCGATGCAGCCGGATCCGCTTCCCCCGACGACGTGGCGCGAGGCGCGCACCGGAGATCTGGTCTGGGCCCGGTCGCACCTGATGCCGTGGGTGCTGCGACGCCTGCGCCACCAATCCTCCGGCGACACCGTCACAGCCAAGCGACCCGAACCGATGCCGATGCCGATGGTGACCCTGGCTCCGGGTCAGGATGCCGCGGCCGAGCGCGGCGAGCAGGTCTGAGCCCTCGAGCTCAGCTGCGCAGCGCCCACAGGGCGACGGCGCTGGCGGCGGCGACGTTGAGCGAGTCCACTCCCCCGGCCATCGGGATGGTCACGACCGTGTCGGCGGCGGCGAGGGCCTGACGGCTGAGACCGTCGCCTTCGGCGCCCATCATGAGTGCGACGCGTTCCGGGCGCGCGAGCGCGAAGTCGTCGAGGGAAACGGCGTCGGGGGCGAGCGCCAGCGCGGCCAGATGGAACCCGGCCTCGTGCAGCATGACGCGGGCCGAACTCCACTCGGGCAGCCGCGTCCACGGCACCTGGAACACGGTGCCCATGCTGACGCGGACGCTGCGCCGGTAGAACGGGTCGGCGCAGCGCGGCGAGACGAGCACCGCGTCGGCGCCCAGGCCTGCGGCCCCGCGGAAAGCCGCTCCCACATTCGCGTGATCGACGATGTCCTCGAGCACGAGCACCAGGCGCGCGTCCCGCACGACCTCGGCGACGCTCGGCAGCTCGGGGCGGTGCATCGCCGCCAGCAGCCCGCGATGCACGGCATAGCCGGTGGTGCGCTCGGCCACGTCTGCGGGGACCACGTAGATGGGCACGTCGGCGGCGGCCTCCATCAGCAGGAGCTGCGTCTCGCCGAGCCACTTCTCCTGCACCAGCACGGAGCGGGGCCGGTGCCCGGCGGCCAGCGCCCGCGAGAGCACCTTCGCCGATTCGGCCATGTACAGGCCGCCCGCGGGTTCCAGGATGCGGCGCAGCGCGATGTCCGTCAGATCGCGATAGTCCGCGAGTCGGGGATCTTCTGCGGACGCGACGTGCTCGATCAGCATGGGGGCCTCCTCCTCAACTCTCGCAGGTTCGCGAGGCACGTCGTAACATGCCCGAAAAGCGGGGCCCCTACACTCGAACCGCGAGGGGGATCACGATGAGCACCATGGCGGATCTGGATGCGGTCACGGCGGCGGATCTCGCGCGCGCCGTCGAGGTGCTCGAAGGCCGTCGGGTCGCGGTCCTCACCGGAGCCGGTGTATCGACGGATTCCGGCATCCCCGACTACCGCGGTCAGGGCGCTCCGACGCGCACCCCGATGACGGTCGAGCAGTTCTTCTCCAGCGACGAGGCACGCCGCCGGTACTGGGTCGGCAGCCACCTCGGCTGGAAGTCGTTCGCGGCCGCGACACCGAACCGTGGTCACGAGGCGATCGCCGAGCTGGAGAACGCCGGCGTCGCCACCGGGGTCATCACGCAGAACGTCGACGGACTGCACCTGCGCGCCGGCAGCCGCCGGGTCGTGGAGCTGCACGGCACCATGCGCCGCGTGTTCTGCACGCACTGCGGTCAGGTGTTCGATCGCCGCGATCTCGCGGCCCGCGTCGAGGTGGACAACCCGTGGATCAGCCTCGACGACGAGGTCGTACTCGGCCCGGACGGCGATGTGCGCCCGGAGAGCATCGAAGGATTCCGCATCCCGGACTGCAGCGTGTGCGGCGGCCTCCTCAAGCCCGAAGTGGTCTTCTTCGGCGAGTACATCCCGGCCGAGAAGTTCCGCGAGGCGGAGCAGCTCGTGCACACCAGCAGCGCCCTGCTGATCGCGGGGTCCTCGCTGGTGGTCAATTCCGGCATCCGCCTGGTCGAACGGGCCCGGCGCCGCAAACTGCCCGTCGTCATCATCAACCGCGGTCCCACGCGGGCGGACGGTCGCGCGACCGTGAAGATCGACGGCGGCACGAGCGAAGTCCTGGCCGCGCTGGCACACGCGCTTCCCGGGCTGTCCGCGGGGTCCTGAGCTCGCACCCAGGCGGCCCCGGTTAGGCTCGTCGGGTGACTCTCCTGACCCTCGTCCGCCACGGCGAGACCGACTGGAACCGCGAGCGGCGCATTCAGGGCTCGACGGACATCCCCCTCAATGACACCGGTCGAGGACAGGCGCGGGATGCCGCAGCGGCTCTGCGTGACTCCCTCGATCCGCGGATGCCGGTGGTCGTGGTCTCCAGCGACCTGTCGCGGGCGCGCGAGACGGCGGAGATCATCGCGCACGAACTCGGCGCGGACGCACCGACGCCGTATCCGGACCTGCGTGAGCGCTCCTACGGCGAGGCCGAAGGCGTCTCGGCCGAGGACTTCCTCGCCCGCTGGGGCGATTGGAGCACTGCCGACATCCCCGGTGCCGAGCCGTGGCCGGATCTGCGCCACCGCGCGCTGCGCGGGCTGCGGCACGCGGTGCGCGACGCACGTCGCGAGACGGCGCCGCGCGCGGTCTCGCTGGTGGTCGTCGCGCACGGCGCGCTGATCCGCGAGGTGATCCGTCACGCCAGCGGCGGCGAGTTCCCCCATCCGGGAGACCGGCTCGCGAACGGCTCGGCCTACCCGATCCTGTTCGAGCGCGAACGACTCAGGATGGTGTCGCCGACACCGGCCTTCGTCTGACGCAACGTCTCTACGCGCTGTCGCCGGCACGCACGAGCACCGCGCGCGCGTGGCGCAGCACCGGCTCGTCGACCATGCGTCCCTCGTAGGTGAAGACGCCACCCTGTGACTCGGCGGCGGCCAGCACCCCACGCGCCCAGGCGAGTGTCTTGCGGTCCGGTCCGTACGCCTGGCGGATGATGTCCACCTGACTCGGGTGGATGCACGCGGTCGCCGCGAATCCGGAGGCCGCAGCATCCGCTGCTTCGATCGCCAGGCGCTTGGTGTCGGCGATGTCCAGGTGCACCGCGTCGATCGCCGCCTTGCCGCGGGCACCGGCCGCCAGCAGCACGTGCGAGCGCGCGTGGCGGGCCACGTCCCGGTAGCGGCCGTTGGGCTTGCGGCTGGACGTGCCGCCGAGGCTGGCGACCAGGTCCTCGGCGCCCCACATCAGGGCGACGACCTGGTCGTGGGCGGCGAGCTTGTCCGCCGCCATCACACCGCGCGCCGTCTCGCACAGCGCGATGAGCGCGAAGCGCCGGTCGAACACCCGCAGTGACTTGGCGCTCTCGGCCTTGGCGACCATCACGGTGCGGTAGTCGGTCTGCGAGAGGGTCGCCAGGTCGGCCACGAACGCGTCGGTGTCGAGGGCATTCACCCGTACGATGACGCGGGACGGGTCCAGCTCCGACTCGATCAGCGCGCCGCGGGCCGCTGTCTTGGCGGACGGCGCCACAGCGTCTTCGAGGTCGAGGATGACGGAGTCGGCGCGCTCGAGGGCCTTCGCGAAGCGCTCGGGGCGGTCGGCGGGGCAGAACAGCAGGGTGGGACCGTACGCGAAGCCGGTCATGCCGACACCTCCGAAGCCGGGGCATCCCGGCACCACATCAGGGCGACGCGGGTCGCGACCGCCACCGTCTCGTCGTGCTGGTTGCGCGCCGTGTGGCGCAGCGTCACCAGGCCCTGGCCGGGGCGGGAGCCCGACAGCCGCTTGGCGATCACCTCGGACGAGACGTAGATCGTGTCGCCCGCGAAGAGCGGGGCTGGGAAGCTGATGTCCGACAGCGCGAGCTGAGCGACGAGCGTGCCCTGCGTGAGCTGGGTGACCGACAGCCCGATCATGGTCGCCAGCGTCCACATCGAGTTGATCAGCCGCTGTCCGAACGGGTGCGTCGCCGAATATGCCGCGTCCAGGTGCAGCGCCTGCGTGTTCATCGTGAGGGAGGAGAACAGCACGTTGTCGGCCTCCGTGGCCGTGCGGCCGGGGCTGTGCCGGTACCGCGCACCCACCTCGAATTCCTCGAAGTACAGACCGCGCTGCACGATGTCGCCGGTCGTCGGATCCTCGTCGGTCATGCGCCTCACGCTACCCGTCGAGTCCGAGACTGCGCGAGATGACGAGGAGCTGCACCTCGTTGGTGCCCTCGCCGATCTCGAGGATCTTCGAGTCGCGGTAGTGGCGGGCCACCGGGTACTCGTTCATGAAGCCGTTCCCGCCGAAGATCTGCGTCGCATCGCGGGAATTGTCCATCGCCGCGTCGCTGGCGGTGAGCTTCGCGATCGCGGCCTCCACCTTGAACGGCTTACCCGCGTCGCGCAGGCGGGCCGCGTGATGCCACGCGAGACGGGCGTTGTGCACGCGCAGCTGCATGCGGGCGATCATGAACTGGATGCTCTGACGCGTGGAAAGCGGCTCGCCGAAGACCGTGCGCTTCTTGGCGTAGTCGATGGCCGCTTCGAGGCATCCCTCCGCCGCACCCGTGGACAGCGCCGCGATCGCGATGCGGCCCTCATCGAGGATGTGCAGGAAGTTCGCGAAGCCGCGGCCCTGCGTCCCGAGGAGATTGCCGGCCGGCACGCGCGCGTCCTGGAACGTCAGCGGGTGGGTGTCGGAGGCGTGCCAGCCGACCTTGTCGTAGGCCGGCTCGACGGTGAAGCCGGGGGTGCCGTGCGGCACGACGATCGTGGAGATCTCCTTGCGGCCGTCCCGCTCCCCCGTGACCGCGGTCACGGTGACGAACTTCGTGATGGGCGTGCCCGAGTTGGTGATGAACTGCTTGCCGCCGTTGATCACCCATTCGTCGCCGTCGAGGCGTGCCGTGGTGCGGGTGGCCCCGGCATCCGATCCCGCCTCCGGCTCGGTCAGGCCGAAGCTCGCGAGGGCGCGGCCGGCGAGCAGATCGGGCAGCAGCTCCTGCTTCTGCGCCTCGGTGCCGAACCGGAACACCGGCATCGCGCCGAGGCTGACGCCGGCTTCCAGGGTGATCGCAATGGACTGATCGACGCGCCCCAATGCCTCGATCGCGAGGCACAGCGCGAAGTAGTCGCCGCCCTGGCCGCCGAACTCCTCGGGGAAGGGCAGCCCGAACAGGCCCATCTCCCCCATCTGCGCGACGACGTCCATCGAGAGGGTGTGCGTGCGGTCGGCCTCGTAGGCCTGCGGCGCCACCACCTCATCGGCGAATGCGCGCACCAGTGCGGCGAGCTCGCGCTCGTCATCGGTCAGGTCGTACTGCATGGGATCTCTCCTTGTGGGAAGCGCCGCGCTCACGCGTCGGCAGGGATGACGGGCTCGACGACGGCCACGGCCTGATCTCGGCTCACCTGATCGCCGACTCCGACGCGCAACTGCACGACCCCCGGATGGGTCGCCGCGACGGGGTGTTCCATCTTCATGGCCTCGATGGTGACGAGACGATCGCCGGTGGCGACCGTCGCACCCTCGGACACGTGGACGGCCACGACGGCACCGGGCATCGGCGACCGCAGCAGCGGATCCGACGCACCGACGACCCGGTCGCGCTGCGCGAGTCGGCGGTGCATGGCGTCGCGGCGCGACAGCGGACGCAGGCGCTGGGCAGACCCGTCGGCGTGCACCCAGAGCGCGTCATCGGCGTCGGCCCGCACGAACGCGTCACCGGCTCCGTCGAAGCCCGGCTCGGGCCTCACGAGCCCATCGTCGTCCGTGAGGAACAGCGGGGTGAACGGATGCGGCGCCCCGGCGATGCGCCACCCCGACCCCGATCGCCACAGCGACGATGCCGCACCGGTGCGGGCACCGTCTCGGTCGAGGCTCCGGGTCGCGGCGCGCAGTGCGACCTGGCTCGGCGCCGGCGCGACATACGGCGGCATGCGGTCGATCAGGCCGGTGTCCATGTCGCCCGCCTGCACCGCGGGATCCGCCAGCAGAGTGCGGAGGAATCCGATGTTCGTGTCGACTCCGAGCAGCACGGTCTCGGCAAGGGCCGCGTCCAGTCGTTCGAGGGCCTGCGCACGGTCGGTGCCGTGCGCGATGACCTTCGCGATCATCGGGTCGTAGTCGGCGCCGACGACCGATCCGGATTCGACCGCGCTGTCGGTGCGCGCGCCGGATGCCGGGCGCCACAGGAGCACGTCGCCGGTCGCGGGGAGGAACCCGCGCTCGGGACTCTCCGCGTAGACGCGGGCCTCGATCGCATGCCCGTCGATCCGCACGTCGGACTGGGCCAGTGCGAGGGGCAGACCGGCGGCGATCCGCAGTTGCTGTTCGACGAGATCGACCCCGGTCACGAGCTCGGTCACCGGATGCTCGACCTGCAGACGCGTGTTCATCTCGATGAAGAAGAACTCGTCCGGACGGTCACCCGCGACGAGGAACTCGACCGTGCCCGCGCCGCGATAGTCGACGGATGCCGCGGCCGCGCAGGCGGCGGCTCCCAGTCGTTCGCGCGTGGCCGCGTCGACGATCGGCGACGGCGCCTCTTCGATGACCTTCTGGTGCCGCCGCTGCAGCGTGCACTCACGCTCGCCGAGGTGGATCACGGCCCCGTGGGTGTCGGCCAGCACCTGCACCTCGATGTGCCTCGGGCGCTCGATGAGTCGCTCCAGCAGCAGGGTGTCGTCACCGAAGGCCGCTGCGGCCACGCGCCGCGCTGTTGCCAGGGCATCGGGCAGTTCCGCCGCGGAACGCACGATCTGCATGCCCTTGCCCCCGCCGCCGGCGGAGGGCTTGACGAGCAGCGGGAATCCGGCCTGAGCCGCGGCATCCGCGATCTGCTCATCCGTCATCCCCGCGGCGCTGAATCCGGGCACGACGGGGACGCCGTGACCGGTCACGTGCTCCTTCGAGCGGATCTTGTCGCCCATCACCGTGAGCGCGCGCTCCCCCGGTCCGATGAACACGATGCCGGCTCCCGCGCAGGCATGGGCGAATGCGACGTTCTCGGACAGGAAGCCGTAGCCGGGGTGGATCGCCTGTGCGCCGGTCTCGCGCGCCGCGGCGATCACAGCAGCGATGTCCAGGTAGGAGACGGACGCCGCAGCGGGGCCGATCCGGACCGCGAGATCTGCCTCGTGCACGTGCGGGGCGTCCGCGTCCGCGTCGCTGTAGACCGCGACGGAACGGATGCCGAGCCGCCGCAGTGTGCGGATCACCCGGCGCGCGATCTCGCCGCGGTTCGCGACGAGCACGGTGTCGAAGAGCTTGTCGGTCACGCGATCACATCCGGAAGACGCCGAAGCGAGGTTCGGGGAGCGGAGTGCGGGACACGACGTCCAGGGCCAGGCCGAGCAGATCGCGGGTGTCCATCGGGTCGATCACTCCGTCATCCCACAGGCGCGCCGTCGCGTAGTACGGGCTGCCCTGCTCCTCGTAGCGGTCACGGATCGGGGTGCGGAACGCCGTTTCGTCCTCGTCCGACCACTCCTGGCCGCGCCCTTCGAGCTGATCCCGCTTCACGGTCGCGAGGACGGAGGCCGCCTGAGGTCCGCCCATGACCGAGATGCGGCTCGCCGGCCACGTCCACAGGAACCGCGGGGAGTACGCGCGACCGCACATGGCGTAGTTGCCGGCGCCGAACGAGCCGCCGATCACGACCGTCAGTTTCGGCACGCGCGTGGTCGCGACGGCGGTGACCATCTTGGCCCCGTCCTTCGCGATGCCCCCGGCCTCGGCATCCCGTCCGACCATGAAGCCCGAGATGTTCTGCAGGAACAACAGCGCGATGCCGCGCTGATCGCACAGTTCGATGAAGTGCGCGCCTTTCTGCGCGGACTCGCTGAACAGCACGCCGTTGTTCGCGACGATGCCGACCGGGTGGCCGTGGATGCGCGCGAAGCCGGTGACGAGCGTGTCGCCGTACTCGCGCTTGAACTCGTGCAGCTCGCTGCCGTCGACCAGCCGCGCGATGACCTCGCGCACGTCGTACGGCTGGTTCACGTCGACCGGCACCACGCCGTACAGGTCCGCAGGGTCGGCGATCGGATCGCAGCTGTCGATGACATCCCACGCCGGCGGGGCCGGCTGCGGGAGCGTCGCGACGATGTCGCGCACGATCTCCAACGCGTGCTCGTCGTCTTCCGCGAGGTGGTCGACGACCCCCGACCGCCGGGCGTGCAGCTCTCCCCCGCCGAGTTCCTCCGCGGTGACGACCTCGCCGATCGCAGCCTTCACCAGCGGCGGACCGCCGAGGAAGATCGTGCCCTGGTTGCGCACGATGACGGTCTCGTCGCTCATCGCGGGCACATAGGCGCCGCCGGCCGTGCACGATCCGAGCACCGCGGCGATCTGCGGGATGCCGGCGGCGGACAGCCGCGCCTGGTTGAAGAAAATGCGACCGAAGTGGTCACGATCGGGGAAGACCTCGTCCTGCATCGGCAGGAACGCGCCGCCCGAGTCCACGAGGTAGATGCACGGGAGCCGGTTCTCGAACGCGATCTCCTGCGCGCGGAGGTGCTTCTTCACCGTCATCGGGTAGTAGGTGCCGCCCTTGACGGTCGCGTCGTTGCAGACCACCATGACGTGCCGGCCGTGCACCAGGCCGATGCCGGCGATCACGCCGGCGGCCGGGGCTTCACCGTCGTAGAGTCCGTCCGCCGCGAGCGGTGCCACCTCGATGAACGGGCTGCCCTCGTCCAGGAGCCGGGCGACGCGGTCGCGCGGCAGCAGCTTCCCGCGGGAGACATGGCGCTCACGCGACGATTCGGGGCCTCCGACGGATGCCGCGGCCACCCGCTCGCGCAATTCGGCGGCCAATGCGGACTGCGCTTCGCGCGTGCGCGCGTAGGCAGCATCGTGGGCGATCGCGCTCACCAGCTCGCTCATGTCATCCCCGTCGACGTCACGATCGGGTCACGCCCGTTGTCATGGCGTGACCACATTGGTTAGTGTTCACTAACTGGAAAACAAGGTTAGCGGGGGTTAACTGAAATGGCAAGGGGCCTGACCGAGCGCATCCCGACCGAGCGCGACAAAGCCAAGGCGGACCGTCAGTCCGCGCTGCTGCACGAAGCCGCGCGCCTGTTCGCCGACCGCGGGTTCACCGCCGTCAGCCTCGAAGAGCTCGGCGCCGCGGTCGGAGTGAGCGGGCCCGCCGTGTACCGGCACTTCGCGAACAAGCAGGCTCTGCTGGGCGCGATCCTGGTGCGCGTGAGCGAGCGCCTGCGCGAGGGCGGCGCCACCGTCATCGCGGGCACGGACGACCCGCGGGCGCAGCTCGACGCGCTCGTGCAGTTCCACGTCGACTTCGCGCTGCGGGATGCCGACGTCATCCGCGTCCAGGACCGTGACCTCGCCAGCCTCAGCGACGAGGACCGTCACACCGTGCGGCGGCTGCAGCGCGAGTACATCGCGCTGTGGATGGACGTGCTCGCGCGGCTGCATCCCGCGCGCTCCGAGAGCGACCTGCGGGTGCGCGCCCACGCGTGCTTCGGCCTCATCAACTCCACGCCGCACAGCATGCGCGGTGCCGGCAGCGCTCCGGCCGACGGCACGATGCGCGGCATCCTCGAATCGATGGCGGTCTCCGCGCTGTCGATCTGACGGTGCTCTAGCCTGGTACGACCATGCCGCCGCACGACGAGCAGCCGGACGCCAGTACCAAGAAGCGATTCGGCCGCACTCCCAGCCCTCAGCCCTCCCCGGACGACGCGTCGTCCTCGAGCACCTCGCGTCGCGACTTCTTCAAGGTCGGCGGCATCGCCGCGGCAGGACTCGTCGTCGGCGGTGGCGCGGGTGCTGCCGCAGGCGCCGCGATCGGCCACTCGATCGGCTACGCCGAGGGCGCACAGGACTACGGGGCGCTGACCCCGCGCTCGGTGCCGGGCTTCGACCACCTCGTCGTGCTGATGGGCGAGAACCGCTCGTTCGACAACCTTCTCGGGCAGCTGTACACCCCCGACGATCTGCCCACGGGCGAGACCTTCGACGGCCTCGCGTTCGGGTCGTACGCGAACACCGCGCCGGACGGCACCTCGGTGGCGGCGCACGTGTATTCGGGTCCCACCGACACGGTGATGGGTGCTCCGAATCCCGATCCGGGCGAGGAGTACCCGCACGTCAACACCCAGCTCTTCGGCACCGTCGAGCCCGCATCGAACGCGACGCTCTGGGTGGAGGGGATGCAGCCGCCGTACAACGCGCCGCCGATCGGCGCCGAGGCCACGATGGACGGGTTCCTGAAGGACTACTACATCAACGTCGAGCGCCTCCATCGCGGCAAGACCCCCGATGCCGCGACGGCGAATCAGATCATGGGCGGGTTCTCCCCCGAGCAGCTGCCGGTGCTCTCGACGCTGGCGAAGGAGTTCGCCGTCTTCGACGCGTGGTTCTCCGGCGTTCCGTCGCAGACCTATTGCAACCGGTCGTTCTTCCACGCCTCCACCTCGCACGGCTTCGTGACGAACAAGCACGGCGGCGGGTACGACAAATGGCTGGATGCTCCACCCACTCCGACGATCTTCAACCGGCTCGAAGAGGCCGGGATCTCCTGGCGGATCTACTTCGACGAGATGCAGCTCGTCTCACTCACCGGCGTGCAGCACGCGCCGGTGCTGGAGAAGTACTGGCGCACCAACAGGTTCGCTCACATGTCGCAGTTCTACGCCGACGCGAAGAACGGTGATCTGCCCGCCTACGCATTCATCGAACCGCGCATGGTCTACAACCACAACGATTTCCATCCGCCGTTCGGGGCGCTGCGCGCCAGCAAGGTCGAGGGCGAAGAGGTCGTCGACTCGGCCGTGTCCGACGTCCGCGCGGGCGAGAAGCTCGTGGCCAGCGTCTACAACGCGATCAAGGAGAGCGCGACACCGGACGGCTCCAACGCGATGAACACGATGTTCCTCATCACGTTCGATGAGCACGGCGGCACCTACGACCATGTGCCGCCTCCGTCGGCGACTCCTCCGACGCTGGATGCCGAACCGGGCGAGATGGGCTTCACGTTCGACCGGCTCGGCGTACGGGTCCCCGCCATCGCGGTGTCGGCCTACACGCGCAAGAACACGATCATCACGGACGAGATGCATCACGGCACCGTGATCGCGACGCTCGCACGCCTGCACGGGTTGAAACCGTTGACACGGCGGGATGCCGGTGCCAACGACATGTTCTCCGCCGTGAACCTCGAGACGCCGCGCGCCCCCCACACCTGGCCGACGGTGCATCCGATGTATCTGCCGCCCAATCCGCTGGAGGACGAGCAGAGCGATCTGACCGCCGAAGAGAACAAGCACAAACCGTTGAGCGCGCCCGGGCGCGGTCTGCTCGGGCTGCTGCTGGCCAAGTACGGCACCGCGGACGACGGCGCCCCGGAGCCCGAGACGTACGCGGACGCGTACACCGTGCTGCAGAAGCACGGACTCGGGCTGTTCTACCCGAAGGTCGACTAGCCGGCGGGCCCGACGCTACTGGTTGCCCTTCTGCGTGCAAGTGATGTCCTTGGCGGACTGACCGGTGATGTCGGACGGCAGCTGCACCCGCTCCTCGACGACCGGAGCCGTGGCGCCTGGCGCCGGGGTCTCTGTCGTCGGCGTGGTCGGCTGTTCCGCCTCGCCGACGACCTCCACGCCGCTGCCGGAGCTCGCCTTGCCGGTCAACTGGATCGGCTTGTTGTCGCGGAGGGCGTCGAAGAGCGGCTGGGCCGACTCGCGCACCGGGTAGAGGCGCAGGAAGTCGTCGCTGTACTCGGTCGGGTACTGCACGAAGAGGATGTCGTCGTAGGGCACGGACTTCGCGGCCATCGCGATCTGGACCATGCGCGTCGGGTTCGCCAGACCCGAACTGAGCAGGAGCTGCTTCTGATCCACCTGTGCGACGGCGGTGGTGGCCAGGGCGAACAGCTTCTGCGGATCGGCGAGCACGCCGTCACCCTGCAGCTTGCGCACGAGCGACCCCATGAACTGCTGCTGATTGGAGATGCGGCCGAGGTCGGACCCGTCGCCGATGCCGTGACGGATGCGCAGGAACTGCAGCGCCTCGGCGCCGACCAGCGTGTGCTCCCCCGCGGTCAGGTTCAGGCCGGTGTGGCCGTCGCTGATGTCTTCGGCGACGCACACGTCCACCCCGCCGATGGCGTCGGACATCTTGATCACGCCGGTCCACCGGATGGCGGCGGCGAAGTCGATGTCGACCTCCGTCAGCTTCTCGACCGTGAGCACGGTGCAGGGCAGCCCGCCGTACATGTACGACGCGTTCAACATCTGCTCGCTCATCGCCGAGTACGACCCGCCCTCGCTGTCCGGGCAGGAGGGGATCGGAACGAGCATGTCGCGCGGGAAGGACACCACGGTGATCCGGCGCGGCTCGTCGCTGATGTGCACCAGCATCGTGACGTCGTTGCGTTCGCCGCCGTCATCCTCCGCGCACCGCGGGAACTGGGCGATGTCCTGGCCCTCGCATGAGTCGGTGCCGACGAGGAGGATGTTCACCCCGCCCTCGATCTCGCCGAGTGTCGGGGGAAGCTGATCGTCGCCGCCGATGTCGACGGACGCACCCGCGACGGCGTTCGCGGCGTACCAGAACGTGAAGCCGGCCACGCCGACGGCCGACACCAGCACGACTGCGAGGGCCGTTGCGACGACCTTCCAGATGAACGAGAGCGGATGCGGCGACGTCAGCACCGCGTGGCTCGCCACCGGTGCGCGTCCCTTGCCTGTCAACCGACTCACTCGGATCCTCCTGAAGAACTCATCTACGCCAGCCTATGGGCCCGACTGCGGCGCTTCCTGTGCGAACGACGAACGGCCTCCCGGAGGAGGCCGTTCGGGTGATGTAGGAGAGCGGGTCAGCCCTGCGAACGACGGTTGGTGCGCGGACGACCGCCGACTGTGTCGCCGACGCGCATGCCACCACCGCGCGGAGCCTGGCCGCCGGAGCGCTGCGCGTTGCCGCCGCTGCGCTGGCCCGACGGAGCGGCCGAGCGGTGAGCCGGCGCGCCCTCGGTGCGCGCGGCGCCGGCGCCCTGGCCCTGACGGCCCTGACCACGCTGACCCTGACGCTGGCCGCCGTTGCCGCCCTGACCGCCTTCGCGGTTGACGCGCTTGCGCTGGGCGTTGGCGCCTTGCGAGCGGCCGCCGCCGGAGTGCTGCTCGACGCGGGGCTGCGGCTTGACGTACTCGGCCTCGGGTCCGACCAGGGTGGTGACCTCGGTGGAGTCATGACGCACGGCGACGGGCTTGACCGAGATCGCGGCCTTGCGCAGCAGCGCCTCGGTGTCCTTGCGCTGCGCGGGCAGCATGACCGTCACGACGTCACCGGCGCTGCCGGCACGGGCGGTGCGACCGGAGCGGTGCAGGTACGCCTTGTGCTCGGTGGGCGGGTCGACGTGGACGACGAGCTCGACGTCATCGACGTGCACACCGCGCGCCGCGACATCGGTGGCCACCAGCACGCGCACCGAGCCGTCGCCGAATGCGGCGAGGTTGCGGTCGCGCTGCGGCTGCGACAGGTTGCCGTGCAGGTCCACGGCGGGGATGCCCTGATCGGTCAGCTGCTTCGCGAGCTTCTTGGCGTGGTGCTTGGTGCGCATGAACAGGATGCGGCGACCGCGGCCCTTGGCGAGCGCGGTGACGAGGTCCTTCTTGCTGTCGGCATCCGCCGTCTCGAAGACGTGGTGGGTCATCGCGGCGACGGGCGAGTTGGCCTCGTCGACGGAGTGGAGCACCTCGTTCTGCAGGAAGCGGGAGACGAGCTTGTCGACGCCGTTGTCCAGCGTGGCCGAGAACAGCAGGCGCTGTCCGCCGCGGGGCGTCTTGTCGAGGATGCGCGTGACGACGGGCAGGAAGCCCAGGTCGGCCATGTGGTCGGCCTCGTCGAGCACGGTGATCTCGACGGCGTCGAGCGTGATGAAGCGCTGCTTCATCAGGTCCTCGAGGCGACCGGGGCAGGCCACGACGATGTCGACGCCGGCGTTGAGCGCGTCGACCTGGCGCTTCTGGCTGATGCCGCCGTAAATGGTGGTGGTCTTCATGCCGTACGCGGCGGCCAGCGGTGCCAGGACCGCGTCGATCTGCGTGGCGAGCTCGCGCGTCGGCGCGAGGACGAGGCCGAGCGGGCGTCCGGCACGACGGTTGCCGCCGGCGAGCTTGCCGCCGAGGCGCGCGACCATCGGGATCGAGAACGCGAGGGTCTTGCCGGAACCGGTCTTACCGCGACCGAGCACGTCGCGACCCGCGAGCGTGTCGGGCAGGGTGTCGACCTGGATCGGGAACGGGGAGGTCTTCTCCTGGTCGGTGAGCACGCGCACCAGGGGTGCGGGTACGCCGAGGGCGGCGAAGGTGGGAACGTCGGAAGTCATGGGTGTGCCTTTCGGGCAGGCTGCGCCCGACGCACACAGGCGAGCAGGCGCCGTCACAGCACGATCGGTGTGACGGAATGGCGAAGGCGTCGGGTGACGCATCCGTTCGCCGTGAGAAGTATCTGCTGGTGTCGGGGCCGGGGGCCTGCCGCACAAGTGAAGGGGCGTTCTGACGACGCAGGAAGCCCGTGAACGAGCTTCGCAATGCATTCAGCCTAGCGGATACCGCTGTGGGCGGGCTGAGCACGCCCACAGCGGCGCGTCGAGGGCGACCTCAGCGCAGCAGCATCGCCCGCCCGGGCTCACGCAGGATGTTCGCGACATCGACCATGAATCGCGAGCCCTGCTCTCCGTCGACCAGGCGGTGATCGAAGGACAGCGCGAGGGTCATGACGTCGCGCAGCGCGATCTCGCCGCGGTACTCCCACGGCTGCCGGCGCACCGCGCCGAGGGCGAGGATGCCCGCCTCGCCGGGGTTCAGGATCGGAGTGCCGGCGTCCACGCCGAACACGCCGACGTTGGTGATCGAGAACGTGCCGCCCATCATCTCGGCGGGCGCCGTCTTGCCTGCGCGTGCGGTCTCGGCCAGTGCCGCGATCGCGTCGGCCAGTTCGACCAGTGTCATGGCGTCGGCGTCGCGGATATTGGGCACGACGAGTCCGCGGCCCGTCGCCGCGGCGATGCCGAGGTTGACGTAGTGGTGCTCGACGATCTCGCCGTGCGCCTCGTCCCAGCTCGAGTTCAGACCGGGATGACGCGTCAGGGCCAGGCACACCGCTTTCGCGGCGATCGCCATGATGCCGATGCGGTGGCCCTCCAGCGACCGATCGGCCTTCAGCGAGGCGACCAGCTCACTCGTCGCGGTGACATCGCAGGTGAGGAATGTCGTCACGTGCGGCGCCGTGAAGGCGCTGCGCACCATCGCCTCGGCCGTGTGCTTGCGCACGCCGCGGATCGGAATACGGGTCGTGCGCTCGGTGGAGGTCAGCATCGGCGCGGGAGCCGTCGCCGGCTCTGGGGCCGCCCCGACACGCTCGGCGTAGCCCAGCACGTCGGCACGTGTGATGAGTCCGGTCACACCCGAAGGTGCGACGAGCACCAGATCGATGCCGAGGTCCTTGGCGAGCTTGCGCACCGGCGGTGTCGACCGCGGACGCTCCAGCACCTCCTCGACCGACTCCTGGAAGCGGATCGCGTCGTGCGGGGCCGCTTCGAGCACGGCGGTGTCGGCCGAGGACGGCCGAGCGGATGCCGCGCCGCGAGCGCGGCGCTGCGGGCGTCCGGCGGCGCGCGGCGCTGCACCGTACCCGACGAGGTTCGGCGGCGCCTTCTCGCCCGCGGTCTCGTCGGTCGGGGCCGCGGGCGCGTCCTCTCCACCGAGGTCGAACGAGATCAGCACGGCGCCGACCGCGACGACGTCTCCGGCGGCGGCGTGCAGCGTGCGCACCACCCCGGCGTACGGCGAAGGCAGCTCGACGACGGCCTTCGCCGTCTCGACCTCGGCGATGGTCTGGTTCAGCGTGACCTCGTCGCCCTCGGCGACCAGCCAGGACACGAGCTCGGCCTCAGGCAGTCCCTCGCCCAGGTCGGGCAGTCGGAAGTCCTCGATCATCGTGCGACCTCCGTCAGGCTGTTCGGACGGTCCAGCACCCGGTCGACCGCGTCCAGGATCCGGTCGAGGTCGGGCAGGTGGTGCCGCTCCAGCTTCGCGGGCGGGTACGGGATGTCGTGCCCGGTGACGCGCACCGGCGCCGACTCGAGGTAGTTGAAGCACCGTTCGGTGACGCTCGCGATGAGCTCGGCGCCGACGCCGGCCTCACGCGCCGCCTCATGGGTGACCACGACGCGGCCGGTCTTGCGGACGGATGCCTCGACCGTGCGGTAGTCGACCGGCGACAGGGAGCGCAGATCGATCACCTCGATCGACACGCCGTCGTCCTCGGCGGCGGTCGCGGCATCCAGTGCCGTCGTCACCTGCGCGCCGTACGTGAGCAGCGTGACGTCCTTGCCCTCGCGCGCGACGCGGGCCAGCCCCATCGGCGGCGCATCGGCCAGGTTCGTGTCGAGGTCGACCTCGCCCTTGGCGTGATAGAGGCGCTTCGGCTCGAAGAAGACCACCGGGTCGTCGGAGGCGATGGCCTGCCGCAGCATGACGTGCGCGTCGTGCGGGTTCGAGACGGCGACCACGCGGAGCCCCGATGTATGTACGAAGTACGCCTCGGGCGACTCCGAGTGGTGTTCGGCGGCGCCGACTCCCCCGGCCCACGGGATGCGGATCGTGATCGGCATCTTCACGTTGCCGCGCGTGCGGTAGTGCAGCTTCGCGACCTGGCAGACGATCTGGTCGAACGCCGGGTAGACGAAGCCGTCGAACTGGATCTCGACGACGGGACGGTATCCACGGTATGCCAGGCCCACAGCGGTGCCCATGATCCCGGCCTCTGCGAGAGGGGTGTCGATCACGCGCTTCGCCCCGAACTGGTCGAGGAGGCCGTCGGTGATGCGGAACACGCCGCCGAGCTTGCCGATGTCCTCGCCCATGATGAGGACCTTGGGGTCGTCCGCCATCGCGCGACGGAGCCCCTCGTTGAGCGCCTTGCCCATGGTCAGCTGAGTCATCGTCCTGCGCCTTCCGCATCGGCTGCGGCATCCCCGAAGCCCTCGAGGTAGGCGCGGAAGTTCTCGCGCTCCTCGTCGAGGCCGGAGTGCGGCTCCTCGTACACGTGGTCCATCACCCCGAGCGGGGTGCGCGACACGGCCGTCAGGCACGCGGAGCGCACCTCGGCGGCGAGACGGTCCGCATCCGCCGCGACGCTGGTCACGAACTCGTCGTCCATTGCGCCCTGGGAGCGCAGCAGCGCCTCCACGCGGGCGATCGGGTCGCGTCGACGCCACCGCTCGAGTTCCTCGGGGTCGCGGTAGCGCGTCGGATCGTCGGAGGTCGTGTGCGGCCCCATCCGGTAGGTGACGGCCTCGATGAAGGCCGGCCCCTGGCCGCGACGCGCGTGATCGACGGCCCACCGCATCGCGGCGAGGCATGCGAGCACGTCGTTGCCGTCGACACGCATGCTCGGGATGCCGAAACCGGGCGCGCGGCCTGCGATCGGGAACTTCGCCTGCACGGTGACCGGTTCGGAGATCGCCCACTGGTTGTTCGTGCAGATGAAGACCACCGGGGCCTGGAACGAGGACGCGAAGATCATCGCCTCGTTGACGTCGCCCTGGCTCGTGGCACCGTCACCGAAGTACGCCGCCGCCACCTCGTCGGTGCCGTCGTAGGTGATGCCCATCGCGTAGCCGACCGCATGGAGCGCCTGCGCGCCGATGATGATCTGCGGCGTCGCGGTGTTGATGTCGTAGGGGTTGTAGGTGGAGTGCTCTTCGCCGCGCCAGGCGAGCACGAAGTCCTCGGGCTTGGCGCCGCGCACGAAGTTGACGCCGATCTCGCGGTAGCTGGGGAAGACGAAGTCGTCCGAGCGGAATGCCCGAGCGGTGCCGACCTGGGCGGCCTCCTGGCCCTGACACGGCGCCCAGAGGCCGAGCTGTCCCTGGCGCTGCAGGGCGACGCCCTCGGTGTCGATTCGACGGACCAGGACCATGTCGCGGTACAGCGCGCGGAGCTGATCGGTGCCGACGTCGGCGACCCAGGGGTCCAGATCCGCGTCGGGGATGCGCCGGCCATCCGGGGTCAGGAGTCGGGCGACATCGTCGATGTCGGTCGCCGGCTCAGCCGTGGGTGTGAGAGTGTGCGCCATTGTCATCCCTCCGTTGTGCGGCTGCCTTCGTGGGGCGTTCGCGATCGGATGTCGGCTTCGTCGCCGACAGGGCCGACACTACGTCGATGTCGCACCTAGCTCAAGCATTGCGCCCCGGCTTGAGCATGTTGCCAAGAAGCACCCCCCGCCGTGGTGCTAATGTTTCGCACTATGGGAAATCTCGATCACGTCGACCTGCAGCTGTTGACGGTGCTCTCGAGCGACCCGCGGGCCACCGTGGTCGCTCTCGCCGACAAGCTGGGACTCTCGCGCAACACGGTGCAGGCGCGGATGTCGCGCCTCGAGCGCGCAGACGTGTTCCTCTCGTACGAACGGGCCATCTCCTCGTCGGCGTTGGGCTTCCCCATCGAGGCGTTCATCAACGTCATGGTGCGCCAGGCGGAACTCCCCCGCATCACTGCCGAGCTGCAGCGCATCCCCGAGGTCGTTCAGGCGCACGGCCTGAGCGGTCAGGTCGATCTGCTCGTGCGCGTCGCGTGCCGCGACACGCAGCATCTGTTCGACACGGATGCCCGGATCCTCTCGATCGAGGGGGTCGAGCGTACCGAGACCTCACTGGCGATGGGCGAGGTGATCGGCTATCGCGTCGCGCCGCTCATGGAGTTGGCACGGCGGGAGCCGTAGCCGCAACAGGCGGCTGCACGTCGGAGGAGGCATCCATCCGCACGAGCACCACACCGAGCAGGATCAGCGCTCCCCCGACGAATTGCACCGGCGCCGGCGACTCACCCAACAGCAGCCACGCGAAGCCGAGCGCGAACAGCACCTCGGACAGGCCGACGAACGAGGCCACCCGCGACCCGATGCGCGGCACCGCCATGACACCGAGCGCGTAGCCGACCGTGGTGGCCACCGCGGCGACCCAGATCAGCGGAACGAACCACGGCACGACGACGCCGGAGAACTCCAGCATCACGGGCGGCGCGGCGAACGGGAGGATGCCGGTGAGGCACAGCACCGCCATGAGCGCCGCCCCGACGAGCAGTCCGCCGGAAGCCAGCGCCAGAGGCGGCAGATCGTCGCCCGCGCGCTCCGCGATCAGGAAGTAGGCGCCGACGCAGACCGCGGCGCCCAGCGCGAACAGTGTGCCGAGCAGGTCAAAGCGCGCCCCCGAGATGTCCACGACGAGCACCAGGCCCGCGACGGCGACGACGGACCCCAGCGAGACGAGGCGGGACGGCGCGCGCCGGGTGCGCACCCAGGCGAGACCGACCAGCAGCACGGGCGCCAGGTACTGGATGAGCAGCGCGACTGCGACCGGCATCCGCTGCATGGCGGCGAAGAAGAACAGCTGGCAGCCGGCGACCGCGGTGAGGCCGAAGCCGAGGACGATGCGCCAGTGCCGACGCACGAACGAGCGCTCCCGCACCATCGCCCGCACGAGCGCCGGTGCGAGGATGAGGCCCGCCACGCCCATGCGTACGAGCAGCGCCGCGCCGAGCGACCACCCCGCCTCCAGCAGCGGCTTGATCAGCGGGCCGCTCGAGGAGAACGCCAGCGCAGAGCCCACCGCCATGAACAGACCGCTCGTGCGCACGCGCGGCAGCGTGCGTGGTGCCACCAGGGTGATGGGTGCGGTCGAGGCGGTCATGCGTCATCCGACTGTCAGGAGTGAAGTGTGCTTACACTGGTGACAGTACTCACGGGTTCGTCAGGAGTCAACATGGTTTTCATTCATGACACGCGCCAGTCGCTGACGGCGGCCGTCGACCTCGTCAACACCCTTCCGGTGACGGCGAGCGACGGGGTCGATCGACTCGTATCGGTCCAGGACTTCGAGCGCTTCCTGAGCACCCACCCCTACACCGGGACGATCCGGCACGATGCCGCCGAGGTGACCGCGGTCCGCGGCATCCGCTCGCGTCTGCACCGCCTGTGGGAGGTCGACCGCGACGGCGCCGTCCCGCTGGTCAACGAGATGCTGCGCGACGGTCGCGCACTCCCCCAGCTCGTCATCCACGACGACTACGACTGGCACATCCATGCCGCCGTCGACGAGGCACCGCTGGCCACCCGCATCCTGGTGGAGACCGCGATGGCCGTCACCGAGGTCATCCGCTCCGACGAATACGCGCGGCTGCGCGTCTGCGATGCCGACGACTGCGGGTCGGTGTACATCGACTATTCGCGCAACGGCTCCAAGCGCTACTGCGACGAGGGGAACTGCGGCAATCGGATGAACGTCAACGCGTACCGGGCGAGGAAGGCGCGAGAAACCGCTTGATCGCGTCGGCCGCCGGTTCCGGCGTCTCGTAGTGGATGAGGTGCCCGACGTCCGGGATCTCGACGAGCTCGGCATCCGGGAACAGCTTCACC
The DNA here is from genome assembly GCF_001427525.1 of Microbacterium sp. Root61. Classification (NCBI taxonomy): domain Bacteria; kingdom Bacillati; phylum Actinomycetota; class Actinomycetes; order Micrococcales; family Microbacteriaceae; genus Microbacterium; species Microbacterium sp. Root61. The sequence continues at coordinate 691,191 of NZ_LMGU01000001.1, forward strand.
AGCGTGCGCTCGGCCTCGATCGGCGTGATGTCGTCCTTGACCGCGGCCACCATGAGCGTCGGCTGCGCGATCGTCGGCGCGAACTCGCGCACGTCGTGCGAGACCGAGGCCAGGAATGCGTCGTGCAGCACGTCGCGGTCGGCGAAGCGGGAGAAGTACGTGTCGTGCTGGTCGTGGATGAAGCGGCGCAGCTCGGCATCGTGGGTCTTGGCCATCGACGTGCTCATGACCCGCACCACGATCCCGCTGCGCAGCAGCGCGTCGCCGACCGGCTTGGGCAGCTTCTTGCCCGCCCAGTAGTAGAAGACCGCGAGACGGGTCAGGATGCCGCGGGGCCCTTCGAGCGCCGGCGCGCCGATCGGGTTCACCAGGATGAGACGAGGGGTCTCGAGGCCACCCGCGACGGCGGAGGAGGCGACGATCGAGCCGAACGAGTGGCCCAGGATGACGGCACCCGGAGCGACGGCGGGCGCGAACGCGCGCAGCCAGTCGCCGTACGCGTCCAGGTCGTGCGTGCGACCCGGCAGGGGCGGCGTCTCACCGAAGCCGGGCAGGTCGGGTGAGATGACGCGGAAGCCCTCGAGGTGCGCGATGACGGGCTCGAGACCGTGGTGCTCGCCGCGGAAGCCGTGCACTGCGAGGATCGTGGTCTCGGCATCCTCCGGGCCGTAGACCCAGTACGCAGTCGTGCCGCCCAGCACCTCGACCTCCCGTCGTTCGACGGGGATCCGGTCGAGGAGGTCGGCGTAGGGACTCATGACGGGCACACCTGAAGTCTACGAGTCCGCACCTGCGCATCGACCGCATACCGCTCGCCGCGGAGCGCCTCGATGGGGATGTCGGCGGCAGCGCATACCGTGATCGGCATGGATCAGTGGCAGGCCGAGCCGCTCCCTCTGTTCGAGACTCCGGACTGGGTGCGCGTCGTGGGAGTGTTCGACCTCGAGACGACGGGCATCGACGTCACGACCGATCGCATCGTCACCGCGCACGTCGGCGTGCTGGATGCCTCGGGCACTGTGATCCAGGCGAAGGACTGGCTCGCCGATCCCGGCGTGCCCATCCCCGAGGGCGCCTCCGCCATCCATGGCATCTCGACCGAGCACGCCCGCGACCACGGCCGCCCGGCTGTCGAGGTCGTCGACGAGGTGGTCGGGGCGTTGCGCGCCCTGCTGGACGCCGGTATCCCGGTCGTCGCGTACAACGCGCCGTACGACTTCTCGCTGCTCAAGTACGAGGCGCTGCGCCACGGCATCGCGCCGATCACCGACCCGTCGCCCGTGATCGACCCGCTCGTCGTCGACAAGGCGTACGACCGCTGGCGTCGCGGCAAGCGCACCCTCGAAGTCGTCGCCGCGCACTACGCGGTGCGGTTGGACGGTGCGCACGAGGCATCCGCCGACGCGATCGCGGCCGGCCGCGTGGCTCAGGCGCTCGCGGCGCGGTTCGCCCCGTGGCTGCCGCCCTCGATCGAAGAGCTGCACACGCAACAGATCGCGTGGGCGCGCACCCAGGCTGCGAGCCTGACGGAGTACTTCATCCAGATCGGTCGCATCGAACCGGACGACGAACTCGACGGCAGCTGGCCGATCCGCTGACGCGGCCGGCCCGCGGGCTCAGCCCTTGCCGAGCAGCTTCTGGAGCTCGGCCAGGTCGGCCTCGGTCGGTGCCTTCGCGCCGCCGCCACCGAGTCCGAAACCGGATCCGGTCGGCGCTGCGGGAGCAGCCTCGACGGCACCGGCCGCTTCGGCAGCACGCTTGGCCGGGTTGCCCGACCGCGAGGCGGGGCGGCCCTTGGGCTGCTTGCCGCGCTTGGCTGACGCACCGGGACGCGCACCGGGCATCGGCCCCATGCCGGGGATGTTGGGCACACCGCCGCGCGCGACGGTCTTCATCATCTTCGCGGCCTGCTCGAAACGGTTCACCAGAGCGTTGACGTCGGTCACCGTCATCCCGGAGCCTCGTGCGATGCGCAGGCGGCGTGAGCCGTTGAGGACCTTGGGGTTGCGGCGCTCGGCGAGCGTCATCGAGCGGATGATCGCCTCGGTGCGGTCGATCTCCTTCTCGTCGAAGTCCTCGAGCTGCTGCTTCATCTGGCCCATGCCCGGCAACATGCCGAGCATCTTCTTCATCGAGCCCATCTTCTTCATCTGCTGCATCTGCTCGAGGAAGTCCTCGAGAGTGAAGCTGTCGGTCGCGAGCTTCTCGGCGACCTTCATGGCCTCGGCCTCGTCGAACGCGCTCTGCGCCTGCTCGATGAGGGTCATGATGTCACCGAGGTCGAGGATCCTCGAGGCCATGCGGTCCGGGTGGAACGGCTCGAGGTCGTCGAGGCCCTCACCTGTGGACGCGAAGATGATCGGGCGACCCGTCACCGACGCCACGGACAGCGCGGCACCACCGCGCGCGTCACCGTCGAGCTTGGAGAGCACGACGCCGGTGAAATCCACGCCCTCCTGGAAGGCCTTGGCCGTGTTGACGGCATCCTGACCGATCATCGCGTCGATGACGAAGAGCACCTCGTCGGGATCGACGGCCTTGCGGATGTCGGAGGCCTGCTTCATCAGCTCGGCGTCGACGCCGAGGCGACCGGCGGTGTCGATGATGACGACGTCGTGCTGCTGGCGACGGGCGGTCTCGACGCCGTCACGGGCGACCTTCACCGGGTCTCCGACGCCGTTGCCGGGCTGGGGTGCGTAGATCGCGGCACCGGCCTGCTGGGCGACGACCTGCAGCTGGTTGACGGCGTTGGGGCGCTGGAGGTCGGCGGCGACCAGGAGCGGTGTGTGGCCCTCCTTCTCGAGCATCTTCGCGAGCTTTCCCGCGAAGGTCGTCTTGCCGGAGCCCTGCAGGCCGGCGAGCATGATGACGGTCGGCGCGGTCTTGGCGAACTGCAGGCGACGCTGCTGCCCTCCGAGGATCGCGACGAGCTCCTCGTTGACGATCTGCACGACCTGCTGGGCGGGGTTGAGCGCCCGGTTCACCTCATCGCCGAGGGCGCGCTCGCGCACCTTCGCCGTGAACTCCTTGACGACCGGCAGGGCGACGTCGGCGTCGAGCAGGGCGCGACGAATCTCGCGCACCGTCCCGTCGACGTCTGCGGGCGTCAGCTGCCCCTTCTTGCGAAGGTTGCGGAAAGTCTCGGTAAGCCGATCGGAGAGCGTGCCAAAAGTCGCCATGATGGGGCCAATTCTATCCGAGCGGATGCGGCATCCCGCGCTACGCCGAATCCTCTGGGGTCACGGCGTCGACGCGGTCGCACCGAGGGCGACGCGCAGCTCTTCCTTCGCCCTCGCGTAGCGGCCGCGCGCGGTGGACGCCGGGATGCCGAGCAGTTCCGCCGCATCGACGAGCGAGAGCCGCTCCCAGTGCACCAGGCGCACGAGCTCCGCGAGATCCGGGTCGAGCCGGGCGATGGCGTCGCGCACCTCGAGCCCCTCGTCAGAGCCCGGGGCCGCGGCATCCGCATCGACATGCCCGCGGATGCGGTCGGCCAGCGCCCACCGTCGGCGCTCACCGCGCGCGTGGTTGAGGAGCGTCCCCCGCGCGATGCCGAAGAGCCACATGCGCGCGCGCTCGGGCTCGGTCGGCACCTCGCCGGCGCGGCGCCAGGCCACGATCATGGTCTCGCCGAGCAAGTCGGGTGCGTCGACCGGTCCGACCCGTCGCTGCAGGTAGGCGAGGAGATCGGTGGATGACGCGGCCAGCGCCGCCTCGAGGGCCGCGTGGGAGCGGGTCATCGCTCGCACTGCATCTGGATCGCGAACGCCCACCACCCGGTGTCGATCGTCGCGGCATGCGCGGCGATCGCCTCGTTCACCGCGCGGTCGACGGCCTGCGCATACTCATCGTCCGGCGTCGGCCCCTCGGCGGTGCGCGGCACGACGTCCAGCGGTCCCTCCGGCGTCAGCACGACCATGAGCTCGGGGTCGGGCTCGCTCCGCAGCGTCGCGAGGACGCCGTCGACATCCGCGATCGCGAGCACGTCCGTCGCAGCCAACCAGGACCGCAGTTGCGCGACCGATTCAGGCGAAGCGCCGTCCGCGCCGAGGGACGCGTTGTCCGTGAGTACCCGCGCCTCGCAGGCGCGCCCGCTGGGCAGCGTGTACGCGTAGGCCACGTCCGGGTCCTGCGCCCACGGCAGCCACGCGAAGCCGCCCGCCGCGACGGCGGCTCCCGCGCCTCCGAGCATCGCCAGGGCGAGCCCGGCGCCGATCGCGATCCGGGACACGCGCCGGCGCGTCGGGGGCGCCGTCCGCGTGACTTCCGCCTCGGCATCCCGCATCATCGCAGCGAGGTCCGCGTGCAGTGCCGGTGTCGGGGCGACCGACGTCGGAGCGGATCGGTGCAGCTGGTCGTCGAGCGCGTCGGGGTTCATGGTGCCTCCATCGTCAGGTGTGCGTCACCCTGTACCTGTCCGGCATCCGGCGAATCGTCCGCGTCAGGCTGGACCGAGTTCCTGGAACACCGTCAGCTGCACGTTGGCGGGCGCCCGCAGCCGCGCATTGAGCGACCGCCACGGCGTCTCGCGGGCGGATGCCTCGACCACCGCTCCCCCGTCGGCGAGGCGCTCGACCGTGCCGAGGGTGTCGTCCACCTCGATGGCCAGCCGGATGGGTTCGCTGGCGACGCCGTCGGTCTCGACCGTGTCGATGAAGCGCACCTGGGCGGAGTTCGCGAGCTCGAGGGTTGCGCGTCCGGCGTCGAGGATGACCACGCGCGCACCGCCATCCGCCTCGAACGCATCGGCCTGCGGCATCCCGAGCGTGTCGCGATAGAAGGTCAGCGCGCCCTCGAAATCCTCGGCGTGCACCACGACGCGCAGCTGTCGGACGTTGCCGCCACCTGTCACGGAGGCGAGCGCGCGGCCGAGCATGTCCGCCAGGGATGTGCGGCCGGGCCCGGCGAGAGCCCAGTGCTCGATCGCCGCCATCAGGGCGCCCGCGTAGGCCGACGCGGACACATCGGCGCGGAAGGCATCGACGCCGACTGCGCGGAAGCGGCCCGCGATCATGCGCCCCAGGCGGGCGCGGCGAAGCGCCGTCTCACGCTCCAGTTCATCCTCGATCCCCATGGCCGGAGCGTTCGCGAGGGCCAGCGCCAGCACATCCGGAGCGAAGCCGGCGACGAGGTGACCGAGCGTCTGGCGGACGGCCGCGTCGGCGTGCCCGGGCGCCGTGCGCAGTCCGGCCTCGGCATCCGCGATCCGTTCGTCCAGGCCCGCCCAGAGGATGTCGCCCTTGGAGGCGAAGTAGTTGAAGAAGCTGGACCGGCTCACTCCGGCGCGCGTGGTGATGTCCACGATCGAGGTCGCGTCGTACCCGCGCTCGAGGAACAGCTCGCAGGCGGCTTCAGCGAGGACTTCGCGCGACGAGGCGCGGGGGCGTCCGGAACGCGGCGTTGTCGTCATGCCCCCAGGCTATGGCCGACCGGGGAGCCGGGAGAAAGCTCCCGGGAATCCGGGAACGGATGCCGTGGCCGCCCGGGAACGTCCTCCGCTGGAATCGGGGCACCACCTGGAGAAGGAGCCGTCATGTCCGTCGAATCCACCGAAGCTGCCGCAGCCCGCCGCGAAGTCACGCCACCGATCGAAGACCCGCGGCGCTCGTTCCGTATCGCGGGGCGTGCCGCGCTCGTCGCCGCGATCGCCTGGCTGGTCGAGCCGATCGCCTTCGCGGCGACCCTGCTCAACCCCGCCAACATGAATCCCGACCAGACGTTGGCCGAGTTCCGCGCCGCGAATCCGTACGGCATCGCGATCGGACTGGGCCTGGCCGTGCTCGGTGTCGCGATCGGCATCGCGGTCCTCGCGAGCGGACGCGCTCGCGCCACACGCGAATCAGCGACGTACCCCGTGCTCGTCGGGCAGGGACTGGGGTTCCTCGCGGCGGGCGCCCTGATCATCGCCGGAGCGATCGACCTGACCCTCGGCAGCCTGGCCGGGTCGGCGCTCACCGCGATTCCCGAGGTGCCCGAGAACGCGCGCTGGCTCGCCAACCAGGCGATCATGATCACGCACGAGGGTATGCGGCTCACGGCGTGTCTCGGCATCGCCGCCTGGTTCGTGATCCTGGCCGTCACCGGGCGACGCGCGGGGCTGATCGGCCGCAGCATGCCGACGACACTGTGGATCGCCGCCATCCTGATCGCGGTGCCGGCCGCCGTCACCGGGCTGCTGACCGGGATGAACATCATCCTCCTCGGTCTGATCCCGCTCGCGGTGGCCTGGCTCCGTCGCGGCCGGCGCCGGAGCGAGTGAGGCTATCGGCCCGTTGATCCAGTCGGGATACTCATCCCATGGACCACACGCTGCTGCTGGCGTCCCAGCTGATCGTGATGGCGGTCAGCTGGGGCACCGCCACGTGTCTCGTCGTGGCGTTCGTCCGTCGCCGGGACGTGCGCGCGGCGTGGGTTCCCGTCGTGGCCACGCTGGGACTGCTCGTATCCACGGGCTTCATCGCGACAGCGGCGAGCACGCCGATGGCCGCGGCCTGGTTCGTATGCTTCCCGGTCCTGTGCTTCACGTATCCGGACGGACGCCTGCGACCACGGTGGACCATCATCCCGCTCGCTGTCTCGGTGATCGGCACAGCGGCGTACATCGCCACCGATTCACAGATCACGGATGCCGCGTGGTGGCCGTTCGCGGCCGGTGCGCAGACGCTGCTCGGCGTCGGCGTGCTGATCTATCGCTATTCGCGGCGCTTGTCCGCCGATGATCGGATGCGACTGCGCTGGCCCCTGCTGGCGGTCATCGTCGAGGTCAGCATCTTCGCCGTCATCATGCTCGCCGAGGGCGGCACAGTGGCCGAGCACGGCCCGCTCTCGGTGGCCGCGGCGAACCTCGCCGGCCTCTGGATCGGTCCGGGATTCGCAATCGGCCTGGCCTGGCCGCGGCTGCTCAACGTCGACCGGGCGCTCCGGGGCGTGCTCGTGGTGGTCTTCACCGCGATCCCGCTGGCGGCCGCGTGTGCCGTGGTCATCGCCCTCTCAAGCGACTTGGGCGCCTCCGCCGCGTGGCTCACGGCTCTGGCCGTGGCGATCCTCGCCGTCCCGCTCACCCGGCTCTCCGCGCACGCCGCAGATCGGCTCGTGTTCCGACGCCGGGCCGATCCGCTCAGCTCGTTGCGCGAGCTGGGTGCGCGCCTGGATGCTCAGCTCGACCTGACCGCTGTGCCCCACACGCTGGTCGCCCTCATCCACGAAGCGCTCGGCTTCGAGGAGGTCGTGCTGCGGGGTCCCGGCGAGGTGGAGGTCCGGGTCGGTGAGCCGAATGCCTCCGCGACGACGGAATTCCCGGTGATGTACCGCGGCGAGCGGCTCGCGGTGCTGGTGGTCTCGCCCCGGCGGACCGAGCTCACCCTCACCGCACACGATGCCGCCGTCGTCGACGAACTGGTGCGCCAGTCGGCACCGGCCCTGCACGGGGTGCGCACCTTCGCGGAGCTTGTCGATGCGCGTGAACATCTGCAGCGGCTGCGCCAGTCGGAGCGGGCGCGGATGCGGCGCGACCTGCACGACGATCTGGCGCCCACGCTGGCGGGGCTGGGACTCAGCGCCACCGCCATCGCAGCGCTCACGGCCGATCGTCCGGCTGTGGCCCGCCTCGCCGAGACGCTGCGCGAAGACGCCGGAGCCGCGCTGGCGCAGGTGCGCGAACTGACCCACGATCTCCGGCCCGAGGCGCTAGACCAGGACGGACTCCTGATCACGCTGCAGCGACGACTGGTTCGAGACGGAACCGCGGGGCCGCAGGTCCGCGTCACCGGTCCGGAGGGCGAGTTCCACCTCGATCCCCGCGTCGAGGTCGCGGCACTGCGGATCGCACAGGAGGCGGTCTCCAACGCCCGCCGCCATGCGGAGGCGGCACAGATCGCCGTGCGCGTCGGCCTGGATCCGACGTCCCTCCTCGTCGAGGTCCGCGACGACGGCGTCGGGCTCGCCGAGAACCGCACCGCGGGCCTCGGTCTGGAGTCCATGCGACAGCGCGCCCGCGAACTCGGCGGCGCGACCGTCATCTCGCCCGCCCTCGGGGGCGGCACAGTCGTCCGCGCCAGACTCCCCCTCGAACCGGTACCCGCGCCCGATGCCGGCGACCTGACCCCACGGAGCGCCTGATGAGCCGCATCTTGATCGTCGACGACCACCCGGTGTTCCGGCGAGGCCTGGTCGCGCTCCTCACCGCCGGCGGACACGATGTGGTCGCTGAGGCGGCGAACGCCACCGATGCCCTGACAGAGCAGTCGCGGACCGCACCCGAGATCGTGATCATGGACCTCGGGCTCCCCGATCAGCACGGCGTCGTGGCGACGGCGCGGGTGATCGCGGCCGACCCCGCCGTGAAAGTCGTGGTCGTCACCGCCTTCGACGACGCGGCCACCGTGAGCGCGGCCCTGGAGGCCGGGGCCATCGGGTTCGTCGTGAAGGACTCGGCCGCCGATCAGATCCTCACCGCGGTCCAGGCGGCAGAACTGGGGGCCTCGATGCTGAGCTCGGGCCTGCGCCACGCTCCCGCCCGCGACCCCGGCCTGGGTCGGTTGGCCGACAGCGCCGGTCTCACCCGGCGCGAGACATCCGTCCTCCGTCTGCTGGCCGAAGGGCTCGGTAACGCCGAGATCGGGTCGCGCTTGTCGCTGTCGGCGAAGACCGTCGCGAACTACGTGTCGATCGTGCTGGTCAAGCTCGGCGCGCGGGACCGGCATCATGCAGCCCGCATGGTGCGCGAAGCATCCTGAGCCGGGCGTATTGTTGGATGCGATCCAACAACCGCCACAAGCGAGGAGTGCACGTGCTCGACATCCTGGAAGCGGGGCTCTCCCCCGCGTATGTGCCCTATCTGGAGGGGTGGGACCTGCAGCGACGCGTCCACACCGCCGTGGTGGACGGAGACCGCCCCGACACGCTGATCCTGCTGGAGCACGAGGCCGTGTACACCGCAGGCAAGCGCACCGAGGCGCATGAGCGCGCGCAGGACGGCACGCCTGTGATCGACGTAGATCGCGGCGGGAAGATCACATGGCACGGCCCCGGCCAGCTCGTCGGCTATCCCATCGTGCGCCTGCCGGAGCCGATGGATGTCGTAGAGCACGTGCGCCGTCTCGAGCGCCTGTTGATGTCCGCGCTCCGGGAGCACGGCGTGGACGGCTACCAGGTGGACGGACGCAGCGGCGTGTGGGTGCGCCGACCCCTGTCCGAGGACAAGGTGGCCGCCATCGGCGTGCGGGTCGAACGCGGAGTCACCATGCACGGGTTCGCGATCAACTGCGACAACTCGCTCGCGGGCTTCCGCGACATCATCCCCTGCGGCATCACGGATGCCGGGGTCACGACGGTGAGCGAGGTCGTCGGGCGGGATGTCGCACCGCGCGACATCCTCGACAGCGTCACGCGCGTGTTCCTCGCCGAGTACGCGGGGGTGGCCGCATGACCGCCGACCCGGCCGGCCGCAAACTCCTGCGCCTGGAGATCCGCAACGCCGAGACGCCCATCGAGCGCAAGCCGGACTGGATCAAGACGCGCGCGAAGATGGGCCCCGAGTACCAGGAGCTGCACGCGCTCGTGAAGGACGAGGGGCTGCACACGGTGTGCCAGGAGGCCGGGTGCCCCAACATCTACGAGTGCTGGGAGGACCGCGAGGCCACGTTCCTCATCGGCGGCTCGCAGTGCACGCGCCGATGCGACTTCTGCCAGATCGACACCGGCAAGCCCGCGGACTACGACACGGACGAACCCCGCCGTGTGGCCGAGAGCGTGCAGCGGATGCGCCTGCGCTACGCCACGGTCACGGGTGTGGCGCGCGATGACCTACCCGACGAAGGGGCGTGGCTGCACGCCGAGACCGTCCGCCGCATCCACGCCGAGAACCCGGGCACCGGGGTGGAGATCCTCGCGACGGACTTCTCCGGCAACCCGGCGCTGCTCGGCGAGGTGTTCGACTCACGGCCCGAGGTCTTCGCACACAACGTCGAGACCGTGCCGCGCATCTTCAAACGCATCCGCCCGGCGTTCCGGTACGAGCGTTCGCTGGACGTGCTGACCCAGGCGCGCAACGCCGGGCTCATCACGAAGTCCAATCTCATCCTCGGCATGGGCGAAGAGCCCGAGGAGGTCGTGCAGGCGCTGCAGGACCTCCACGACGCCGGCACCGACATCATCACGATCACGCAGTACCTGCGCCCCACGCCCCGGCATCTCCCGGTGGCCCGCTGGGTCAAACCCGACGAGTTCGTCGAGTTCAAGCAGGAGGCGGAGCGCATCGGCTACCTCGGCGTACTGGCGGGTCCGCTCGTGCGCTCGTCGTACCGCGCCGGGCGGCTGTGGGCGCAGTCCATGCTCGCCAAGGGCCGCGACATCCCGGAGTCGCTCTCCCACCTCGCCAAGGACATCGCCGCCGAGGGCGTGGAATTCGCCCAGGCGGTGTGACGCCGGCTCAGTCGGCGCTGGTGACGGACTGGACCGTGCCGTCGGATGCGAGGTTCACCAGCAGCACGTCGTCGGTGGCATCCGGGTCCAGGGCGTATTCGAGTACCGCGAAGGGGTCGGCGCCGCCGTGCTCGTCGGCCAGGATCGTCATGCTCATCAGCTGCAGCGAGCGGATGATGTCGATGTGCGTGTCGCCGGAGATGTCGACGAGCAGCTCCTCGAGCTGGTCGCCGAAGGTGGCCTGCTGCTGCAGCAGGTACTCCGTCACCTCGCTCGTGCGGTCGTCGAGCTCGTTGACCATCGCGTTGCGCGCGGACATGTCCAGCGTCTCGAGGGAGGAGACCATCGCCGCGGCGACGTCGAGCGCCGCCTGGGACACGTCCTCCTGGTCAGGGGCCGTCAGATCGACGGTGACGGATTGGTCACCGAACTCGATGTTCTCCGACCAGAAGATCGATCCGTCGGGTCCGGACTCCAAGAGTCCGAAGAAGTCATGCTCGATCGCCATAGCTCCATGAAACCAGCGGGAGCGCTCGGGCGGTAGTCCACACGGGCGTGTCCCGAAGAAGTCCGGTCAATCGACGAGGGATGCCGCGAACACGTGCGGCGTGAAACCGGTCAGATCGCCGATGCCTTCGCCCTGTCCGAGGAGCTTGACGGGGATGCCGGTCTTCTCCTGCACGGCCAGCACGAACCCGCCCTTGGCGGAGCCGTCGAGCTTGGTCAGCACGAGCCCGGTGACGCCGGCGTGCTCCAGGAACGCCTGCGCCTGCATGACGCCGTTCTGGCCGGTGGTCGCATCCAGCACCAGCAGCACCTCGCTGATCGGCGCTTGCTTCTCGATCACGCGGCGGATCTTGGACAGCTCATCCATCAGCCCGCCCTTGGTGTGCAGGCGACCGGCGGTGTCGATCAGCACGATCTCGGTGCTGGTCTGCTTCGCGTACTCGATCGTCTGGAACGCGACGGACGCCGGATCCTGGCCTTCGTGCTGCGGACGCACGATCGCGGCACCGCCCCGCTCGGCCCACGTCGCGAGCTGGTCGACTGCCGCGGCACGGAAGGTGTCGGCGGCACCGACGACGACGGTGCGATCGAAGCGTTGCAGGAACTTGGCGAATTTGCCGATCGTGGTGGTCTTGCCGACGCCGTTGACGCCGACGACGAGCACGACGGCGGGGCGTTCGGTCAGCCGCAGCGTGGTGTCGAACTTCGCGAAGTGCTCCTCGAGCGCTTCCTTCAGCATCCGCTGCAGGTCGCGAGGATCTGTCGTGCGATACCGCTCGACCTTCTCGCGCAGCTCCTCGATCAGCCGCTCGGTGATGTCCGGGCCGAAGTCCGCGGTCAGCAAGGCGGTCTCCATGTCGTCCCACGTCGTCTCATCGATGGTGGGTTTGGTGAAGATGCCGCGCAGCGCGCGACCGAGAGACCAGGAGCTTTCAGCCATGAGTAGAGCCTACGAGGCCACGCGGTCGCCGACGCGCTGACCGACGACGGCGGACACGCCGTCCTGACGCATCGAGACGCCGTAGAGGGCGTCGGCGATCTCCATCGTGCGCTTCTGGTGCGTGATCACGATGAGCTGGCTGCTCTCGCGCAACTGCTCGAAGACGCCGAGCAGGCGACCGAGGTTGGCATCGTCCAGCGCCGCCTCGACCTCGTCCAGGATGTAGAAGGGGCTCGGCCGCGCCTTGAAGATGGCCGTCAGCAACGCGACGGCCGCGAGCGAGCGCTCGCCACCCGACAGCAGTGAGAGACGCTCGATCTTCTTGCCGACGGGGCGGACCATGACCTCGATGCCGGTCGTCAGCGGCGAGTCGGGGTTGGTCAGCGAGATGCTGCCGGTGCCGCCCGGGAACAGGATCGGGAACACCTCGCCGAACGCCACGCGGGTGTCCTCGAACGCCGCGAGGAAGATGACCTGCATTCGTTCGTCGAGCTCCTCGATGATCGTGAGGAGGTCCTTGCGCGTCTGGGTGAGATCGCCGAGCTGCTCGGTGAGGAACTTGTGCCGCTGCTCCAGCGCGGCGAACTCCTCGAGGGCTAGCGGGTTCACCCGCCCGAGCTGGCCGAGCTTGCGCTCGGCGTCTTGCAGGCGCTTGCGCTGAGCGGCGCGATCGAACGGAACGGACGCCGCAGCCGCGTCGTCCTCGACGACCTCGTCTCCTGGGATCGCCTGGTCCGGGCCGTATTCCGAAATGAGAATATCTTCCTCGAGCCCGAGTTCGGAGGCCACCCGTTCCAGCAGGCTCGTCACGTGCAGGCGCTTCTCGTGGATCTTCAGCTCGAGGCCGTGCACGCTCTCGGTGAGTCCGGCCAGGCGCTCGCGCACGGCCGCTTCCTGCCGGCGCAGCTCGGTGAGTTCGGCGGTGACGGCGCTGCGTGCGGACTCCGCAGTGGCCAGTTCGACCTTTGCTTGCGTCACCGACCGGTCGACCGAGTCCATGAGCGCCGGCAGCTGCGCGACCACGTCGGCGGCGACCTCGCGCTGCAGACGACGGATGACGGCACGACGTGCGGCCTCCTCGGCCGCAGCCCGCTCCCGCTCGCGCTGCCGCTCCAGCGACACGACGCGCGCCTCGCCGGCGCGCACCCGCTCCTTGAGCGTCTCGACGTCCAGACGGGCGCGCATCTCGTCATCGCGAGCCGCCTCCAGCGCCTCGAGCATGCCGTCTCGCGCGGACGCGTCGAGCATCGGCCGCGGAGCCTCCATAGCCGCGGACAGCCGGTCCCCGGCGACCCGGGCAGCACCCTCGGCCTCCTCGACCGCCGCCTGAGCCTGCCGGAGCCCGGCCTCCAGGCGCTCGCACTCGGCGATGGCCGCCTCGTGCCGCACGGTGGCGCGGTTGACCTGCTCCGCGTGCGCGGCCAGCGCCGCATCGTGGGCGCGCAGCGATTCGAGCGACGCCTTCGTGCGCTGGCGTGATGTCGCGAGCTCGCGGACGCGGGCCTCGAGCTCTTCGCGCAGTGCATCGGCGATGACCGCGACCTCGGCGAGGCGCTCGGTGGCGGCATCCCGTTCTGCGACGAGTTCGAGTCGCGAGCGGCCCGAGCCGGAGCCGGCGCGCAGCGTGTATTCGGTGCAGACTTCGCCGGCACGCGTCACGATCGTCACCGGTCCGCCGAGCTCGGCGTTGGCGAGGGCCGGACCGGCTGCCACGGCCGCTGACAGATCGTCGGCGATGGCCACGTACGACAGCACGCCGAGCACGCCTTCGGGGGCCGTGACGACCTCGCGCGCGGGTGTGATGCCGGCGAGAACCGGGAACGACGGACGCATCATGCCGGCGCCGGCGATGACCATGTCGACCACGCCGAGGTCTCCCCCACGCACGTTGTCGGCCAGCGCCACGGCGTCGCCACGCCCTTCGACGAGTACGCCTTCCGCCAGCGAGCCGAGCACGGCTGCGATCGCCACCTCGTACCCCGGCTTGACCTGCACGGAGTCACTGACGAGGCCCCGGATGCCGGCACCGCCGCGTGCGATCAGTTCGGTGGCGCCGTTCTTGACGTCCAGCGCGCGGCCCAGCGCCTTCGTCTGGGCGGTGAGAGCCTCATGCTCGCGCTCGGCGGCATGCAGCCTGTCGCGCAGCGCGCCGACCGCGGCCTCGGTCTCGGTAGCCTCGCGCTGCGCGCGGTCGTAGGCCGCCGCATGCTCCGCGGACGACTCCTCGGGGACCAGATCGGGATCCAGTCCCGCCAGTGTCTCCGCGGCCTCGGCGCGTCGCGTGAGCGCCGCCTCGAGCGCGCGCTCCTGCCGCTCGACAGCGGTACGGACGGCGGCGAGAGCGGATGCCGCGGCCTCCGCCGTTCCACGCAGTGCGGTCAGCTTCATGTCGTGTTCGGACACGAGGGCGCTCTGCGCGGCGATGTCTGTGTCCAGCGCATCCAGTTCGGCACGTGCACGCACGACGTCGCGCATGGCGGCGGCCGCCGCATCCTGCGCCTCGCCGAGCCCGGCACCGATCTCATCGATGTCCGCGCGCGCTTCGTCGATCGTGGCCTGTGAGACGGTCGCGTGCTCGATGCCCGCGTCGTCGTCGACGCCCAGCAGCGCCAACCGCTGCCCGGCGAGTGTGAACAGCCCGCGGAGGCGCTCCTGAACCCGCTCCAGCGCGAATGCGGTGCCGCGCGCGGCATCGACGACTTCGGAGCGTTGTTCGGATTCGAGCTTCTCGACGCGGAGCTTCTGGTTCTCGGCCTGGTCCTGCAGCACCAGACGCTCGGAGTGGCGTTCCTGCTCGCTGCGCGCGTGGGCGTCGAGCTCGCCGCGCAGTCGCACCAACTCGTCGGCGAACAGCCGCGCCTTCGCATCACGGACGACGGCGGCGATCGTGGCGGCCTCGCGCGCGATCTCGGCCTGGCGACCGAGCGGCTTGAGCTGGCGGCGCAGCTCTCCGGCGAGGTCGCTGAGGCGCGTGAGGTTCGCCTCCATCGCGTCCAGCTTGCGGAGGGTCTTCTCCTTGCGGCGGCGATGCTTCAGGATGCCGGCGGCTTCTTCGATGAAGCCGCGGCGATCTTCCGGCGACGCCTGCAGCACGCTGTCCAGGCGCCCCTGGCCGACGATCACGTGCATCTCGCGGCCGAGTCCGGAGTCACTCAGCAGCTCCTGCACGTCCAGCAGACGACATGTGTCGCCGTTGATCGCGTACTCACTGGCGCCATTGCGGAACAGCGTGCGGCTGATCGTCACTTCGGAGTAGTCGATCGGCAGTGCGCCGTCCGCGTTGTCGATCGTCAGCTGCACCTCGGCGCGGCCCAGCGGGCCGCGGGTCGCGGTACCGGCGAAGATGACGTCCTCCATCTTGCCGCCGCGGAGCGTCTTCGCGCCCTGCTCCCCCATCACCCAGGCGAGAGCGTCCACGACGTTCGACTTGCCCGAGCCGTTGGGTCCGACGATCGCGGTGACGCCGGGCTCGAAAGCGAACGTGGTCGGCTGCGCGAACGACTTGAACCCTTTGAGCGTCACGCTCTTCAGGTGCATGGATGCGCCTTTCGCCCCGGTCGATTACCGCACTACGCTACCTGAACTCTGCCCGCGGTCCGCGGAGGCAGACCGTGATCCGGGGTCTCCGCACCCACGAACACGCCCGGGTTTCCGTCATTTCTGAGAAATGGCTTGACGTGCGCCGGCCCAGCGGACTAACGTGAGTCTCCGCGTCTGAAGTCGAAAGGAGGTTACCGATGATGCTTATGAACACGACCGGCACTACGCCGAACACCCGTGCGCCCTTTGCTCCGGTGACCCTGTCCTTCGGCGCATTCACGCCCGTCGCCATCTAACGGCTTCTAGGGAGAACTCTGCCTTCGGGCGGGTTCCGCACCTGGCCGCTTCCGGCTTCGGACCGCGCTGCTCCCTTTCCGCGAGCATCCCTCTGCGAGCACTCTCGCCTGCCGCGCCACCGCGCGCCGCCGCCCATTCGGGCACCTTCCCACACACCCCCACTCGAAAGAGACCATCATGAATGACACCTTGATGCCCGTCCGGTCTCTCGACCTGGACAGGCACGAAGCCCTCGCCGCCGCCTCGACCGACAGCGTGCGTCTTGCACTCGTCGATCGTCTGTCGCTGCGGCTCGGACTCTGGCTGCTGCTGCGGGGCGCCCGCAGCCTCGACCGGACACGCGACCACGACAGTCGCGCGAATGATCTCGCCGCGGCATCCGCCCGCACTGCGCGAGAGCAGGCAGCACAACGCGAACACCTCCTCCGGGCGGTGCGCGCATGACCTCGGTCACCCGGCGTTCCGGGGCCCTCACCGGCCCCGGAACGCCCCCACCCACCAATTCCGCATCCGCTGAAGGAACACCGATGAGCACTCCGCCTGCAGACCTTGAACTGCGACTCCTCACCATGCCGGCCTCCGTCGACGCGGCCGATGCCGCCGACTTCCTCGAGATGGTGCGCGTGCGCAACCTCGTCTACGCCGAGATCAACGGCAACGAGGACGAGAGCATCGCACCCGACGAACTCCTGCCCGCCTTCCGCCCGGACCAGTACGAGCTGCGGTTCGTCTGGCTCGCGGTGCTCGACGGCGCGGTCGTCGGTCGTATCGGTGTCGACATACCGCTCGAAGAAGGCTCTCGCGTCGTGTTCTGGCGCATCGAGCTGCTGCGCTCGTCATGGGGTCGCGGCATCGGCACGGCCGCGTACGAACTCGTCGAGCGTGTCGCCCGTGAGCACGACCGCACCGTGCTGCAGTCCTGGGCGACGCATCCGGATGCTCCCGGACCGCGGATCGCACCGCCGACGGGGTTCGGGACCATTCCCGAGGATCACGCGGCCCGGTTCTACCTGCGCAACGGGTACTCCCTCGAGCAGGTCGAGCGCATGAGCGCGCTCGATCTCGCGGAGGCCCAGGAGCGGTTGACCGCCTTGCTCGCCGAGGCGCGCGCCGCGTCCACGGACTACCGCGTCGTGCAGTGGTTCGCGCCGACGCCGCCCGAGTACATCGAGGGCTATGCGTGGATGAAGTCGCGCATGATCACGGACGCCCCTGCGGCCGCGATGGAGTTCGACGAGGAGGTGTGGGATGCCGCACGCCTCGCGCGCCACGACTCGATGTACACGGACGTCGGCCGCACCCTGCAGGTCACGGCCGCGCAGCACGTCGAGACCGGTGCGCTCGTCGCGTTCAACGAGCTCGTGATCGGCAAGGACCGCACGACGGCGACCGCACAGGAGGACACCCTCGTGCTGAAGGAGCACCGCGGCCATCGACTGGGACTGCTCGTCAAGTGCGCCGGACTCGCCGCATGGCACGAGGTCGCACCGGAATCCCCGCGCGTGATCACCTACAACGCCGAGGAGAACCGACCCATGCTGGACATCAACGAGACCATCGGCTTCGTGCCGGTTGCCTACAACGGAGCTTGGAAGAAGACACTGTCATGACCACCCACACCGCGACGGCGTTTCGCATCGTGCCTCTCGCCGTCCCCGCATCGCTCGACAGCCCCGACGCGCGACCGTTCCGGGACCTGAACGCGCTCGACAACCTGGTGTGTCGACGCGACGCAGGCCACGACTACTTCCGCAGCGCCCCCGAGGAGAGCCTCCCCGGCTGGCAGGACCAGACCGACAACACGCGGCTCGGGTACCTGGCGTACCGGGACGACGAGATCGTCGGCGCGGTCAGCATCACGCTGCCGAACGAAGAGGGCACCAAGACCCTCGAGTTCGACCTGTTCCCGCATCCCGACCACTGGAACGAGGGCATCGAAGACGCGCTGCTCGACATTGTGGAGGACGTCGCCGCCGAGCGGGGACGCCCGATCGCCCAGACCTGGACGCTGCACCGCGGCGACGCCGCCGGAGACATGCTCCCGTCGCCGACCGGGTACGGACGCATTCCCGCGCACGACCGGCAGACCGAGTTCTTCCTCCGCCGCGGGTTCACGTTCGCACAGACCGAGCGCAACAGCGTGTTCGACCTGCACGGGTCGTTCGATCTGGTCGAACGCATGCTGGCCGAGTCCTTGGCGATCGCGGGACCCGATTATCGCGTGGTGACGTGGACCGCGCCCACCCCGGCCGAATACGCCGCGGGGTACGCCTATGTGCTGTCACGGATGGCAACCGACGTCCCGAGCGGTGACATGGTGTTCGAAGAGGAGACGTGGGATGCCGCACGCGTGGCGCGCCGCGACGAGCGTCTGCTCAAGGGCGGTCACACCGTCTCGGTCGCCGCGGTGGAACACGTGCCTACGGGTATCCTCGCCGCCTTCAACGAACTCGTCATCGCGGGCGATCCCGCTGGGGCGACGCACCAGTACGGCACACTCGCCCTGAAGGAGCACCGCGGGCATCGCCTCGGCACGATCGTCAAGTGCGCGAACCTGCTGCGCTGGCGCGAGATCGCACCCGAGTCGCCGCGCGTGTCGACGTTCAACGCCGAGGAGAACCGGCACATGCTCGACATCAACGAGGCGATCGGCTTCGTACCGGCGTCCTACGCCGGCGCATGGAAGAAGGTGCTGGATGCGTGATTCCGTGGCGCTGGGCGAGTTGCTGCTCAGCCCCATCATGGTGCCGGATGACGCGGCCGATCCCGCTGCCGACGACTTCCGCGCGGCTGTCGAGGTGCGCAACCGCGTCGGTGCGGCCGTGCGGGGCGACGATTCGATCGACGTGACGCCGGCGCAATCCCTGCCGCACTGGAAGAGCGCCGACGAAGAGGTGCATGGCTGGATCGTGCGCAGTCAGGACGCGCTGGCCGGAAGGCTCATGATGTACGTGCCCCTCGAGGAGGGATCGCGCCGGGTGCAGATCCGCGTCGAGATCCTTCCCGATTTCCAGGGGCAGGGCTTCGGCCGGCGCGTGCTCGCCTTCGCGGAGGACCGCGCGCGCGAGCGCGGCCGGAGCATCCTGCAGGGTTGGACCGACCACGTCCCCTCCTCCGGGGAGCCCGTCGTCGCTCGAACCGGGTTCGGTGCGGTCCCCACGGACGCCAGCTCCGCCCTTCTCTCGCACTGCGGCTACGATCTGGAGCAGGTTTACCGGATCAGCACACTCGATCTCGATGCGCCGGCCGAGGCACTGCGGCGCATGGGCGAGGACGCCGTGCGCGCATCGACCGGCTATCGGTACGTGTCGTGGACGGCGCCGACGCCGGACGAGTGGATCGACGACTACGCGTGGATGAAGTCGCGCATGTCGACGGATGCCCCCGCGGGCGACAGCGTCGTCGACGAGGAGGCGTGGGATGCCGAGCGCGTGCGCCGGATGGAGTCGATGACGCTCACCAGCGGCATGGCGACACTCGTCGGCGCGGCGCAGCACGCGGAATCCGGTCGACTGGTGGCGTTCACCGAGCTCGTCTCGATGCGCGTCCCGGGAAAACCCATCGACCAGAACGACACCCTCGTCCTGTCGGAGCATCGCGGCCATCGTCTGGGCGCGCTCGTCAAGACGCAGACGCTGCTGCTCGCCGCGACCGCGTTCCCCGAGGGGCGCCGGATCGTGACGGGGAACGCCGAGGAGAACCGCCCGATGCTCGCCATCAACGAGGCGATGGGCTTCACTCCGACGCGCTATGCGGGCGAGTGGCAGAAGCGGATCGACTGAGCGCCGGTCACGCCGTCCGCGGCATCCGCTGGCAGTGCGCGCAGTAGTGACTGGAGCGATTCATGAAGGATGCCCGCACGATCGGACGACCGCACCGAGGGCACGGCTGACCGGTTCTGCCGTAGGCGTTCAGCGAGTGCGCGAAGTACCCGGCCTCGCCATTGACATTGACGTACTGCGCGTCGAAGCTGGTGCCGCCCTCGGCCAGCGCCTTCTCCAGCACGGCACGCACTTCTGTCAGGAGGCGATTCACTGCACGCGTGGACAGCGACTGCGCCGGAGTCTCGGGATGGATGCGGGCTGCCCACAGCGCCTCATCGGCATAGATGTTCCCCACGCCGCTGATGGTCGACTGGTCCAGGAGGACGCGCTTGACCGCGGAGTTCTTGCGGCTGAGCGCCTGGCGGAACAACGCATCGTCGAAGGCGGGATCGAGCGGATCGCGGGCGATGTGCGCCACCTGGTGCGGCGTGGACGGCGCACTCGAGCCGTAGCCACCGGCCGCGCCGTCCAGCGTGGGCTGCAGCGGATCCACCGCGAGCGAGCCGAACGTGCGCTGGTCGGCGAAGACCACCGAAAGGTCTCCGTGATCGGGATGCGCGATGTCGAGCCGGATCCGTTCGTGCCGTTCCGGAGCGGCACCGGGTGCGCGCAGCAGCAGCTGCCCGCTCATGCCCAGGTGAGCCACGATGGCCGCGGTCGGGTCGCCGGAATCCTCGGACAGCGGCATCCAGAGGAATTTGCCCCGCCGCGCGGCGGCCGCGATGCGTCGTCCGGTCAGGACCGCCTCGAAGTGGGCGCCGGATCCAAGATGTCGCGTGAGCGCACGCTCGTCCCACACGGTCACGCCGAGGATCGTCGCCCCGGAGACGGCCGGTTCGAGGCCGGCGCGGACGACCTCGACCTCGGGAAGTTCGGGCACGACTGGGCCTAGAAGTCGTCGTTGCTGATCATGTGCCAGGCGCGCAGCGCAGCGGCCATCTCGGCCTGCTTCTTGCTGGAACCCGTGCCCTCTGCCGACACCTCGCCCACCGAGACCGTGGCGGTGAAGCGACGATCGTGATCGGGGCCGGCCGAGATCACGGAGTACACCGGCGGCGTGGCACCGGTGCGCGCGGCCAGCTCTTGAAGGCTCGTCTTGGGGTCCATGGCGGCACCGTGGCGCTCGGGGTCAGCCAGCAGCGGCTCGACCAGGCGCAGCACCATCGCGGTGGCGGCATCCGGGCCGGCGGAGAGGAAGGTGGCCCCGATGACGGCTTCCATCGTGTCGGCGAGGATCGAGTCCTTGTCGCGCCCGCCGGTCTGGTCCTCGCCGCGGCCGAGCAGGACATGATCGCCCAGGCCGATGCCGCGCGCGACCTCGGCCAGCGCGACGGTGGACACGACGCTGGCGCGACGCTTGGCCAGCGCGCCCTCTTCGAGCTCCGGGTGCGCGGTGAACAGGCGCACCGTCACGGCCTGGCCGAGCACCGAATCCCCGAGGAACTCGAGTCGCTCGTTGTGCGGAACCTGCCCGTGCTCATAGGCGTACGAGCGATGCGTGAGCGCCAGCGACAGAAGCTCGGGGTCGATCTCGACCCCGAGCTTGTCGGTGAGGACTGAACGCCTCGATGTGACGTCGGTCACGATTGTCCGCGAAGAGCGGATCAGACGTCGGCGACCTTGCGGCCCTTGTACTCGAGGAACAGCTCAGTGCCCTGCGAGTCGGTGACAACCTTGGCCTGGTGCGGACGGCTGTAGACGACGGTGCCGTTCTCGATGGTCTTCACCAGCGCGATGGGCGCGGCCTTCCACTGCGCGCGACGCGAGCGAGTGTTCGAGCGCGAGACTTTCCGCTTGGGGGGGTTACCTGCCATGACTGACTCTCTTCTGTGTTCTCGGCGATACGGTTCCGGCCCTACGGGCGCGAAGCTGTGTCGTCGTGGTCTGTGGTGTATTCCTGGAGCGCAGCCCACCTGCTATCAGTGGGTTCGCGCTGGTCTGCGCCGGAGGTATCGGTCAGCCGCACGCCCGTAGCCGGATCCAGGCCGGGGCAATCCGGCTGACACACCGGCTGAAACGGAAGCGACAAGACGATCGCGTCTCTGACCAGAGTTTCAAGATCCACGTGGTCGTCTTGAACCTCGAAGTCAGATGTTTCATCTCCAGGATACGCGAAAAGCTCCTGAAACTCGACTTTGAGGGGCATGTCGATGTCGTTGAGGCACCGACCGCAGACTCCGGTGTACGAGGTGTGCACGGTCCCCGACACGAGCATGCCCTCGTGGACCGACTCGATGCGCACGTCGAGATCGACCTGCTCGCCCTCGGCCACAGCCACGAGGCCCTCGCCCCACTTCTGGTCGGCCGTGAGGTCGAGCGTGTGCTCCCGCATCTCTCCGGGGTGTCGAATGATGTCGCGCACGTTCAGCGCGAAGGGTCCTGGTCGATGCCGTCTCACGAGGGTCAATCGTACCGGCGTTCAGCCGTGCGAAGCCCGTGAGCGCGCCGCAGCGCCTCAGAGGCTGCGGGCACCCGTGTCGAGGAATCGCGCCACGGCGGGCGGCACGAACGGCGACACATCGCCGCCGAGCGACGCCACCTGGCGCACCAGCGAGCTCGAGACGAGCGCGTGCGACGGGTCCGGCAGGAGGAACACGGTCTCGATGTGCGCGAGATGACGGTTCACGATCGCCATCGGCGTTTCGTAGGCGACGTCGATCTGTGAGCGGATGCCCTTCACCAGGACGCCGGCTCCGACATCCGTCGCGTAGTCCACCAGCAGCCCCATGCTCCAGGACGCGACGATGACCTCGCCCTCGATGTCGGTCTCGGCGAGAGACTGCTCCAGCAGCGCGAGACGCTGCGCGATCGGCAGCATCGCCTCTTTACCGGGGTTGTGCACGACGAGCACATGGAGCTGGTCGTACAGCGAGGCCGCACGGCGGATCACATCGAGGTGACCGAGGGTCGGAGGATCGAATGACCCCGGGACGACGGCGATCCGGCTGCTCATGCTGCCAGCCTACCGAGGCTCCGAGGGTGTGCGCGCACACCGGACGCGGCGCGACACGAACGGCTCAGTTCTTCGCGAGCGCGGCGCGCTCCTGCATGCCCACGCGGCGCTCGATGGCGGCGGCGAGGCCGGCGTGGCGCAGCAGTGCCGGGTCATCCTCCAGGACGAGCTCCGCCTCGGCGCGGGCCTCGGCGATGATGTCGGCATCCTTGACCACCCGCAGCAGTCGCAGTGACGACCGCGCTCCGGACTGCGCGTCGCCGAGCACGTCGCCCTCGCCGCGCAGTTCGAGATCGACCTCGGCCAGGACGAAGCCGTCGGTCGTCGAGGCGACCGCATCCACGCGCGAGCGCGCCGACGTGCCCACCGTCGCCTCGGTGACGAGCAGGCAGAGCCCCGGTACGCCGCCACGGCCGACGCGGCCGCGGAGCTGATGCAGCTGCGACACGCCGAAGCGGTCCGCCTCCAGGATCGCCATCGTCGAGGCGTTGGGCACGTCGACCCCGACCTCGACCACGGTCGTGGCCACGAGCACGTCGATGTCGCCGCGGGCGAATGCCTGCATGACGGCGTCCTTCTCGTCCGACGGCATCTTGCCGTGCAGGATCTCGACGCGGATCTGTGCGAACGCCGGATGCCGCGACAGCATGTCGGCCGCCTGCACCACTCCCCAGCGGGTCTTCGCGGTCTCGCCCTCAGTCGCGGGCACCGGCTCGTCGGCGGTGTCGTCCTTGGTCGCCGCCTCGGCATCGATCGCAGCACAGACCACGAAGGCCTGATGGCCTTTGCCGACCTCTTCGGCGATGCGGTCCCACACCCGCGCGAACCACGCCGGCTTCTCGGCCAGCGGCGCGACGAAGGTCTGGATGCCGGCCCTCCCTGCGGGCAGGGTGCGGATGGTGGACACGTCGAGGTCGCCGAAGACCGTCATCGCGACGGTCCGCGGAATCGGGGTGGCCGTCAGGACCAGCGCGTGCGGGGCCATGCCCTTGGCGCGCAGCAGTTCGCGCTGCTCGACGCCGAAGCGATGCTGCTCGTCGACGACGACCAGGCCGAGATCGGCGAAGGTCGTCGATTCGCTCAGCAGCGCATGGGTTCCCACGACGATATGGGCCTGCCCGGAGGCCGCGCGCAACGCCGCCTTGCGTCGCTCCGCCGCGGTGAGTTGCCCGGTCAGCAGGATGGGCATCAACTCGGGCGCCAGCTGCGGACCGAGCATCTTCGCGATCGAGCGGACGTGCTGCGCGGCGAGCACCTCGGTCGGCGCGATGAGCGCGGACTGTCCGCCGGACTCGGCGACCTGGAGCATGGCGCGGAGCGCGACGAGCGTCTTGCCGGAGCCCACCTCCCCCTGCACGAGCCGGTTCATCGGCCAATCCGCGACCATGTCCTTGGCGATCTGATCCCCCACCGAGACCTGATCCTGCGTGCGCGTGAAGGGGAGGATGGCGTCGAAGCGCGCGAGCAGTCCGCCGTCGGAGGCGGGTCGCGCCGTCGCGGACAGCGCCCGCACGAACTGGCGCTGCTGCAGGAGCGCCGCCTGCAGTACGAAGGCCTCGTGCATGCGCAACGTCGCCCGGGCGGGCTCGATCTCGTCGGGGAACGCAGGACGGTGCACCCGTTCGATCGCGACGCGCGCCTCGAGCAGGCCGTGGCGCTCCCGGAAGGCGTCGGGCAGTGGATCGGGCACCTCGCCGAGGCCGTCCAGCACCAAGTGCACGATCTTCGTGAACTGCCAGCTCGCCACGGTGCTCGTGGCGGGATAGATCGGGATGGGCAGATTCGCGTACGCCTCCGCGTTGAGGCGCGCCTCCGCTTCGTCTTCGAACAGCTCATAGTCGGGGTGGGCGAGCTGCTTGGCGCCGCGGTACTCCCCCACTTTTCCGGAGAAGATGCCGCGGCGCCCCGCGTGCAGGTCTTTGAGGCGCCAGGACTGATTGAAGAACGTCAGCGAGAGCTCCCCCTGGCCGTCGCTGATGACGACCTCCAGCAGCGAGCCCTTGCGGTTCTGCATCCGGCGCTCCGACGCGCGACGCACCTCGGCGACGATCGTGACGGGTTCGCCCACCGGCAACGAGGAGATCGGCGTCAGCTCGCCGCGCAGCGCGTACCGCCGCGGGTAGTGGGCGACGAGGTCTCCGACGGTGTGCATGCCGAACGCGCGCTGCAGGGCGGAGGCCGTCTTGCCGCCGACGGCCCCGTCCAGGCGCGATTCAAGGGTGAAGCCCGGCATGCCTCCGAGTCTAGGCAGAGCGGGCGACACCTGTTGTCGGCACGCACTCAGCGGTCAGGCCCTACGGTAGGACGATGATCCGACGGTTCCTCTCCCGCGCCTATTGGGCGTGCAGCCGTTGGACGCTCTCGTCCACGCCCGCACCCCGCACTCCTACGATCCTCATCGGCGCGCCGCACACCTCGAACTGGGACTTCGTCCTGATGCTCGCGATCGCGTGGCGACTCGACATGCGGGTCCGCTGGCTGGGCAAGTCGAGCCTGTTCCGCGGATGGCGCGGACCGCTCATGCGCGGACTCGGCGGCATCCCCGTCGACCGAGACAACCCCGCGAGCGTCGTCGGCGACGTCGTCGCCCGAATCCGCGCCGGTGAGGTGTTCGGACTCGTCGTCACCCCGGAGGGCACACGCAGCTCGGGCAAGTACTGGAAGTCCGGCTTCTACCGCATCGCCCGCGAGGCCGGACTGCCGCTCACGCTCGGCTACGTCGATCGCACCACGATGACGACCGGGCTGGGGCCGACCATCGACCTCACCGGCGATGTCTCCGCCGACATGGATCGGGTGCGCGCGTTCTACGCCGACAAGTCGGGGATGCGCCCCGAGTACCGTACCGAAGCGCGCCTGCGCGAGGAGGATGCGGCCGCGGCTGCATCCTGAATCGAGCCGCTAGCCCCAGATCTGCTGGGCGATGTCCGAGAGGAACGCCCGAGCGTTGCGGTTGACGCTGCCCAGGAAGATCCACACGCCGTCGCGGGCGACGACCATCTCCTCGGTGTCTGCGCCGTCCCCCGGAAGCACGCAGAAGTCCGCGCCGAAGTCGTCCGAGACCGAGCATGTGTAGCCGAGCGCGGCGAGGCTGTCGACACCTGCCGTCACCTCGGCCGGAGTGGCGGTGCTGATCAGCAGCAGCACTCCCGCGCTCTCCTCGATGATCCAGTCGCAGCCCAGCGCGAGCGTGGCGTTGGCCGGTGCCGGACGCACGAACCCGACGCCATCGCCCTGCAGGGTCATGTCGCCGACGGTCTCCTCCCGCACGGCGTCGGTCCCGAGGGTCGTGCAGTCGGTCGGCAGGACCGCGGGCGCGGCCGAGGGCTCCTCCGGCGTGACGGACTCGGCCGGCGTCGGGGCGGCGGAGGCCGTCGGCGGCGCGGACGTGGTGGGCGAGGTCTCGGGCGATCCACCGCACGCGCTCAGCGCGAGCGTGAGCAACACGGCGGCGGAGGTGATCGCGATGGTGCGACGGCGGTGCATGGACATGAGCGCCCCTTTCTGGCTCACGAGGTGGATCAGCCCGAGCTTAGGGGTGGCGCGGAACGCACGACCAGCGACCTAGGTCCCCTGGCCACCTATATCGTGAGGGGGTGACACGCATCATCGCCGGCCGCGCGGGCTCCATCACCCTTGAGGTGCCCGACGCCGGCACCCGTCCCACGAGCGACCGGGTTCGAGAATCGCTCTTCGGCGCCCTCGAATCCTCGGACGCGATCCGCGGCGCCGCGGTGCTCGATCTCTACGCCGGATCCGGCGCACTCGGGCTGGAGGCTCTCAGCCGGGGAGCGGCATCCGTCGATCTCGTGGAGAAGTCTCCGCGCGCGGCAACCCTGGTACAGCGCAACGCGGCCAAGGTGGCCCACTCGGTGGGAAAGGATGCCGTCACCCGCGTGCACCGCTCCCCCGTGCTCGCCTTCCTGCGCTCACCGCGCGGACCCTTCGATCTCGTCTTCCTCGACCCTCCGTACGACCTGCCGGACACCGAACTGACCGAGGCGCTCGTCCTGCTCGAGCCCAGTCTCTCGCCACACGCGACCGTCGTGGTCGAGCGCGCGAAGCGGTCGGCGCCGCCGGTCCTGCCCGCCGGACTCGAGCACGTGAAGCTCAAGAAGTACGGCGATACGACGTTGTGGTGGGTCAGCCCGACCCCTCAGGCGTAGTCGCCGGCTCAGCCGCCGTGCGCGTCCCAGTCCCGGTACGGATCCCAACCGCCGCGACCGGTCGGCTCGACGCCGTCGACGAGCAGCGGCGCGCCGGATGACACGGCGACGCGGCCGATCGGTCGGAAGCCCTCCGGCAACGCCATCGTCGCGGGGAAGGTCGCGAGCAGCGCGTGATCCTCGCCGCCGGACAGCGCCGCGGCAGGGTCCGACCCGAGTGCCGCGCTGTCGAGCTCGATGGTGACTCCGGATGCCCCGGCCATGCGCTGTGCGTCCAAAGCCAGCCCGTCGGACACGTCCATGAGCGCCGTGGCACCGGCGTCCGCCGCGCGCGGGCCGAGTGCGATCGGCGGATGCGGTCGCAACTGGGCGCGCACGAAGGCGGAATCCGCGGGGTCGAGCGTGCCGGGCGCAACGGGAATCGGATCGTTCGCGGCATCCCGGAACCGTCCGAAGAGGATCTCGAGGCCGCGCGCCGCGCACCCGAGGTCACCCGCGATCGCCACAACATCGCCTGGTCGTGCGCCGCTCCGCAGCACCGGCGCACGACCGTCGAGCGAGCCGAGCGCGGTGATCGCGATGGTCAGGGTGTCGGAGACGGTGAGGTCGCCGCCCTCGACGCGACAGCCGGGCGCCAGGGCATCGCAGGCGGCACGGAGACCCTCGGCCAACCCCGTGACGAACGAGAGCCGGGTGTCGTCGGGCATCGCCAGAGCCACGAGCAGTGCGATCGGGCGAGCGCCCATGGCGGCGACGTCTGCGAGGTTGACCGCCGCCGACTTCCATCCGAGGTCGAAGGCACCCGACCAGGCAAGACGGAAGTCGGGCCCGTGCACCAGCGTGTCGGTGGTGGCGACCACTCTGCCGTCCGGCATCGCGATCACGGCGGCGTCATCGCCCGGCCCGACCAGCGCAGTCGACTCGCCGAACGCCTCGAGGATGCGTCGCAGGATCTCGCCCTCCGACAGGCTGCCCACGGTCGGGTCGGCGGGTGCACTCATGACTCCCACCGTAGCCGGATGGGCCGATCCTCCGAGCAGGCGCGGGTAGCCTGGAGGGGTGCTTCGCAATCGTCGTCCCCTCGCCGCCGCGCTCCTGATCCTCGCTGCACTCGGCGTCAGCGGGTGCTCCACGACGGTCTCGATGACGCCCGCGGCCGACGCCAACGATCCCCTCTGCGCCGAGGTCACCGTGCGCCTTCCCGACTCGGTCGACGGCCAGGATCGGCAGTGGACGGACGCACAGGCCACCGGGGCGTGGGGTTCCCCCGCGGCCGTCCTGCTGACGTGCGGCGTCACGCCTCCGGGCCCGTCCACGCTCCCGTGCGAGACCGTGAACGGGGTCGACTGGCTGATCGACGGTTCGGATGCGCCGAACTACCTGTTCACGACGTACGGGCGCACGCCTGCCGTCGAGGTCTACCTCGACTACGACGTCGTCTCCGGCAACGAGTCGCTGCAGGCGCTGAGCAGCGCGGTGGGCACACTGCCGGCTGACGGCGGCAAGTGCACCGACCGTCCGGCCCCGTAGCCGCGACGCTGTGCTGTCCGAACAGCGCTATGGCTTGGCCCACGCGCGATAGCGAGCTCGATTAGCCTCGGAGAGACGCCGCGCCTCGCGTGGAATCCCACGTCCTCTGTGCCCGACGAGGGTGTCCACCCCAGGAGTTCCGCATGCGCCCCGGTTCTGCGACGCTCGCCTCCACGAATGCGCGCCGGTCCCTGGGGCTCGCGCTGTCGGTCGTCATCCTGGCGGCCACGGTGGTGGCCAGCATCCTGGTCGGAGCCCGCGGGATCTCGGTGCTGACGGTGTGGGAGACGCTCTTCGCCTTCAACGGATCGACGGAGCACCTCATCGTGTGGGAGTTGCGGATCCCGCGCACCGTCGTCGGCCTCCTGGTCGGACCGGCGCTCGGGCTCGCCGGCGCCCTCATCCAGGCGTTCACGCGCAATCCCCTCGCCGACCCCGGAATCCTGGGGGTGAATGCGGGCGCCGGGTTCTTCGTCACCATCGCGATCGGGCTCCTCGGCATCACCGATCCGCGAGGATACGTCTGGTTCGCCCTGTTGGGCGCCGCCGTCGTGACGGTGCTCGTGTACCTGATCGGTTCCACCGGCCCGGGTCAGGCCACCCCGATCAGGCTCACACTCGCCGGCGTCGCCCTGGCCGCGGTACTCGGTGGAGTCGCCTCCGGAGTCAGCCTGAAGTTCCCCGACGTGTTCGACAGCATGCGCTTCTGGGGCGCCGGTTCCATCGGCGGCCGCGACCTGGAGGTCGTCGCGGCGATGGCTCCCTTCATCCTCGCCGGGATCGCTCTTGCGCTGTGGAGCGCGCGATCGCTCAACGCACTCGCCCTGGGCGACGACGTGGGACGGATGCTGGGCGCCCACGTCGCATTGACCCGAGCGGCCGTCGTGGTCTCGGTGACCCTCCTGGCAGGGACCGCCACAGCCCTCGCCGGGCCCATCGCGTTCGTGGGGCTCATGATTCCTCACATGGTGCGCTGGTTCGTCGGCCCCGATCAACGCTGGATCCTGGCCTACAGCCTCGTGTGGGCGCCGATTCTGATCCTCGTTTCCGACATCGTGGGCCGGGTGCTGCTGCCGAGCGGCGAGCTGCGCGTCGGGCTCGTCACTGCAGCCGTCGGGGCTCCGGTTTTGATCGTGCTCGCCCGACGCAAGAGCGTGAGCGGACTGTGAGGGCGACGTCGGCAGGCACCTGGCTCGTGCGCCTCGACCACCCGCAGCTGTCGCTCCGATTGCACCGACGGTCGATCTGGGTCGGTCTCGCCATCGGACTGCTCGTGCTCGTCGCGGGGGTCGCCACACTCTCGACCGGCACCTCCGACACTCCGCTCGCCGACGTCCTGGCCGCCCTAGTCGGCAGCGGCGATGCCCGGACGAACATGCTGGTGATCGAGTGGCGCCTTCCTCGCCTGCTCTTCGCGACCGTGTGCGGAGCAGCACTCGGTCTCAGCGGCGCTGTGTTCCAGTCGCTCACCCGGAACCCATTGGGCAGTCCCGATGTCATCGGCTTCTCGGCGGGGTCCTACTTCGGCGCACTCGTCGTGATGCTTCTCTTCGGCAGCCTCCGCTATTGGGAGGTCGCGACCGGAGCGCTGCTCGGCGGCATCGCCACCGCGATCGTCGTCTACGCGCTGTCGTATCGGGGCGGCGTGCACGGATTCCGCCTCATCATCATGGGGATCGGCGTCACTGCGGTGATCGGCTCCTTCAACTCCTACCTGTTGCTCACGTCAGCCCTGCCGGACGCCATGGTCGCCGCCTCCTGGGGCGCGGGTTCTCTGAGCGGGCTGGCGTTCGACCAGTTCTGGCCCATGCTGATCGTGTTCGTGGTCTTGGTGCCACTGGCCATCGCGCTCGGCCCGAGTCTTCGCCAGCTCGAGCTCGGGGACGACACCGCGCGCGCTCTGGGGCTGCGCGCCGAACCCGCACGCCTCGCCGCCATCGTGATCGGAGTCGCCCTCATCGCACTCGTGACTGCCGCCGCAGGCCCGATCGCCTTCATCGCGCTCGCCGCCCCGCAGGTCGCCAAGAGGTTGACCAAGACCTCCGGAATCGGACTCCTCCCCGCCGCGCTGACCGGGGCGCTGCTGCTGGTGGTCGCCGATCTGATCGCGATCCGCATTGCTCTGCCGGTGGGAGTGGTCACGGTCTCGATCGGCGGCGGCTACCTGCTCTGGCTCCTCATCCGCGAATTCAAAGGGAAGGCCCGATGAGCCTCGACACCGCAGCATCCCGTCTCGAAGCACGTGGGGCGACGATCGGGTATGACAAGCGCGTCATCTCGTCCGGGCTCGACGTGGTGATCCCCGCGGACTCCTTCACCGTGATCATCGGACCCAATGCGTGCGGCAAGTCGACCCTGCTCCGGGCGATGGCACGACTGCTCCCGACATCGGAGGGACAGGTACTGCTGGACGGGAAGCAGATCACGACCTATCGCGCCAAGGACGTCGCCCGCACGCTGGGATTGCTGCCTCAGACATCGCTGGCGCCAGACGGGATCACCGTGGCCGATCTCGTCGCACGCGGCCGCTACCCGCACCAGCGGCTGCTGCAGCAATGGTCGAAACACGATCAGGATGCCGTGGCCACCGCTCTGGAGCTCACGCACCTCGAGCCGCTCTCCGATCGCCTCGTCGACGAGCTCTCCGGCGGTCAGCGTCAGCGGGTGTGGATCGCAATGGCACTCGCACAGCAGACCTCGATCATGCTGCTGGATGAGCCGACCACGTTCCTGGACATCGCGCATCAGATCGAACTCATGGAGCTGTTCTCCACCCTTCACCGCGAGGGCCGCACCCTCGTCGCCGTGCTGCACGACCTGAACCACGCCGCGCGCTACGCCACACACCTCATCGCCATGCGCGACGGTGCCGTCGTCGCGGAGGGTGCACCGGAGGACATTGTCACCGTCGACATGGTGCGCGCCGTATTCGGCATCGAGTCGGTGATCATCCCCGACCCGATCACGGGTCGGCCACTCGTGGTGCCCCGCGGGAACGCCTGACCGCCTGCCTCTAGTAAGGTTAGCCTTACATAATGAGGCGACTCCCCGACGCCTCGCTCGAGGCAGCGGAAGGAACGGCTCTGACGATCACTGCGACACGCGAGATCCACGCCGTCGTGGACCCCGGGTTACACCTCAGCACGAGCGTCTTCGCCACTGACAGCGCCATCGGGTGGATTCCCCACGCCCATCGCGAGCACGAACTGCTGTGGGTCGACCGCGGCTCCGTACGTGTACGCGTACAGTCCCGCGTCTGGCGGCTCTCACTCGGACTGGCCTTGTGGATCCCGGCCGGGATGATCCATCGGGTCACCGCCGACGGCCCGGTCTCGCTCGGAGCCACCCACATCAATCCGTCGTCCTGCGCCCGAGCGTGGGAGAGTCCGACGCTCATGACGGTGACGCCGGCGATGCGCGAGCTGCTCCTGCACGAGGCGCAGCACGACATGCCCGACGAGCACCGCGCTCGTGCACAGCAAGTGTGCATCGATCTCCTCACCCCGGCATCAGAGCACAACAGCGCTCTCATCGTGCCTGCCGATGACCGCGTCGCACGCCTCGTCGAAGAGGTCCTCCGCCATCCTCGTGACGCCCGCTCGCTCGAGGACTGGGCCGTCATGCTCAACATCAGCGCACGCACGCTGACCCGCATCTTCTCCGCAGAGACGCAGATGAGCTTCGTTCAGTGGCGCATCGCGGTCCGCATGCGAGAAGCCGTCTCGTTGCTGATGAGCGGTTGGGGCGTGCAACAGGTGAGCCGTCATCTCGGCTACGCCTCGGTCAGCACGTTCGTGGCGACATTCCGCCGCGTGATCGGGGTGACGCCGGGCGTGATCGCCGACCGTTCGCAGCCCTCCTTGACGACGGTGTCCCGATAGGCACACGGTGCGACCGCCTGAGCGAGGAGCACGCTCGTAGCGTTGTTCGCAGGCCACGTCCGCGCAGTTCTCGCGGACGGATCGTGCCTCGCCCATCACTCGCTCCGCTCAGGAAGCGATCAGACAAGAGGATCCATCGATGACCGACCTTGCCCGCCTCCCCCACCGTCGCGCACGTCACGCTGTCGCGATCGTCGCCGCCGTGTCGCTGGGGTTGACGCTCACCGCATGCAGCGCGCCTGCGGCGCAAAACACCCCCAGCGCAGTCGTCGAATCGCTGATTCCGGTAGAAGACGGCGCCTATCCCACGACGATCGAGCACGCATTCGGCGAAGCCGTCATCACCGAAGAACCGAAGCGCATCGTGACTATCGGCATCGGCTCCGAAGACACGGTCATCGCGCTCGGTGTCGTGCCTGTCGCCGTGCCCGACGAGACATGGGCCGGCGATGAAGACGGCTACCTGCCCTGGGTGCGCGAGGCCGTCGACGAGATCGGCGGTGCGCTGCCTGAGACTCTCACCGTCTCGGACACCGGGGAGATGGACTTCGAACAGATCCTCGACCTCGCCCCCGACCTGATCCTCGCCCCCTACTCGGGAATCACCGAGACCGACTACGACCGGTTGGCGTCCATCGCGACGACCGTCGCGTACGCCGATGAGGCGTGGGGAACCACCTCCTGGCAGGATCAGGCGGACATCATCGGGCAGGCGCTCGGGCGTCCCGCCGCCACCGAGGAACTCATCGAAGCGGCGGAGGCTTCTCTCGCCGACGCTGCGGCGGCGCATCCGGAGTTCGAGGGCAAGACGTTCGCCTACGGCATGGCTCTTGCGGAAGGCAGCACGGAACTCGCGTTCTATGACTCGAAGGATGGCCGCATCGCACTGACCGAGCAGCTCGGGCTCGTCGTCTCCCCCGCCGTCGCCGCCATCAGCGCCAACCGGCCCGCCGACGTCTGGTACGGCGCCGTGAGCCTCGAGAAGCTCGACGAGGTCGACTCGGATGTCTTCATCGCATGGGGAGACGACCAGGCGCAGGTGGATGCGAGCCTGGCCAATCCGCTGTTGGCGCAGTGGTCGCCGATCGCCTCGGGCAGTGACATCTGGATCACCGACCGCAAACTCGCTCGTGCGACGACGAGCGTCAGCATCCTGAATATGGACTGGGTGCTCGAGAACTACGTGCCGCTGCTGGCGGGTGCCGTCGCCGAGTAGCGCAACGAAGGGGCCGCGCGATCCGGAAGGTTCGGATCACGCGGCCCCTCCTTGTTCATTCAGTGCACGTGATCGTGCTCGTGCGTGTGATCGTGATCAAGAACGCGCTCGTCCTGCTCGAAGTGGCCGGTGTGCCCGGACGTCCAATACCCGACGGCGATGTGACGTCGGCGATCCATGCGGAGGACCGTGCGCAGATGACGGCGGACCTGCCGGCTCGCGGCGGCCTCGCACGCGATCCAGGCATACTCCAGCGATGCGGGTGGAGTCCATGATTCGATGGTCGCCGGAAGTGCACTGTGCGAGAGCCCGAGACCGGTCCCGATCAGCCACGTGATATCCAGGTCGGCAGCACTGTCGAAGGACTGGCGATCTCCCTCCTCGGCGACTTCGACGAACACCTGCGCCGTCGTCCCCGAGTGGAGGCCCTCCACGATGCGCCCGAGCCCCGGCAGACCAGTGGCGTCCGCCACCAACAACTGCCGTGAGGCCGTCACGGGTGGCGCGTAGTACGACCGAGACTCATCGACGGAGAAGACGCCCAACACGTGGCCCGGCTCGGCTCGGCCCGCCCAATCCGATGCGAATCCGCCGTCGTGGATGACGAAATCGACATCGATTCGGGCGCCAGCGAGGTCCACGGCGCGCACGGTGTAGTGACGCCAGACGGGCTCGTCGGGGCCTGTTGAGGTGCCGTAGTCGGCGCGGTTGAAGAAGGCGATGTCGGCGTGAGTCTCACCCCGTCGGGGAAAGGCGAGATCGATCTTCTCGTCTCCTCGACCCGTCGTCGGCCACCTCCACTCTCCGATCGCCTCCAGCCGGACGCGGATCATGTGCGGGGTGAGTCGGCGGACGTCGATGACGCGCGCGGGGTCGCAGAAGGCCATGCATCGACGCTATCCGCGTAGGGCCGATCCGGGCGGACAGCCCGTAGCTGGTTCCGGACAGCTACGCCCGTTCGAGCGCGGTGTCGATGAGTTCGGAGATCAGTTCGGAGTAGCTCACACCCGACGCGATCCAGCATTTGGGGAACATCGAGATCGGGGTGAACCCGGGCATCGTGTTGAGCTCGTTGACCACCGGAAGGCCGTGGGGCGTGAGGAAGAAGTCGACGCGCGCGAGGCCACGGCCGTCGACCGCCTCGAACGCGCGCAGCGCCATCTCCTGCACGGCGGCGATCTCCGCCGCCGACATGTCGGCCGGGCAGACGACGTCGACGCCGTCACCACCGAGGTACTTGCCCTCGAAATCGTAGAACTCGCGGGTGGTCAGCACGATCTCGCCCGGGAGCGAGGCGCGTGCGGCATCCGTCCCGCGTCCCTCGAGCACGCCGACCTCGATCTCGCGACCGTGCAGCCCCTCTTCGAGCAGCACCTTGTCGTCCTCGGCGAAGGCGACGTCGAGGGCGGCGGCGAGCTCATCGATGTTGTGCACCTTCGAGACGCCGACGCTCGACCCGGCCCGGGCGGGCTTGACGAACCACGGCAGGGTCAGATGCGCTGCCTGTGCCGCGATCGCGGCGACATCCTGGGTCCACTGCGCGCGGCGCAGCGTGATCCACGGCGCGACCGGCACGCCGGCGGCCTGCAGGGCGATCTTCATGAAGTGCTTGTCCATGCACAGCGCCGAGTCCAGCACTCCGCCGCCCGCATAGGGCAGCTCGAGCGTGTCGAAGAACCCCTGGATCGTGCCGTCCTCGCCGTGCGGGCCGTGCAGGATCGGCAGCACCGCGTCGATGGCGCCGAGGTCCTCGACCGTGCCGTCGGCGCGACGCACGCGCAGCACGGATGCCCCGGCCGCCTCCGGCCACAGGATCCGCGTGCCATTGTCGGCGACCACGGGCATGTTCGCCGGGTCGAGCGCGAACTTGTCGGGGTCGTCGTCCTCCAGGACGAAGGCGCCCGCGCGCGTGATGCCGACCGGGATCACCCGGAAGCGGTCGCGGTCAATCGCGCGAAGTACGCCGCCCGCTGTTGCGGAACTGATCGAGTGTTCGCTGGAGCGACCTCCAAAGAGCACCGCCACTGCCCGCTTGTCCATTCTGCGTCCTCTCGCCCTTCGGCTTGTCATCGTCGGTCGTCAGGTGCGGCGCGATCTCGCGCGGGTCCATCGTGCCGTCCAGCACGCGCTTGACCTGCTCGACGATCGGCATCTCGACGCCGACCTCCCGAGCGAGCTGGAGCACTGGTGCGACGGACGCGAGACCCTCCGCGGTCTGCTGCATCTGCTTGACCACATCTTGAAAGCTGTATCCCTGGCCGAGCAGGCGCCCGGCGGTGTTGTTGCGGCTGAGCGGCGACTGGCACGTGGCGATGAGGTCGCCGAGGCCCGCCAGACCCTGCAGCGTCTCCGGGTCAGCGCCTTGCGCGACCGCGAAGTCGGTCATCTCGACGAGACCGCGGGTGATGATCGATGCCTTGGTGTTCTCGCCGTAGCCGACCCCGTCGACGATGCCGATGGCGACCGCGATCAGGTTCTTGAGCACGCCGCCGAACTCGGTGCCGATGACGTCCGTGTTCACGAAGGTCCGGAAGTACTTGTTTCGCGCACGCCGGGCCACAGCATCCGCCGTCTCGCGGCTCGTGGAGGAGATCACGGCGGCCGTGGGCTGCTCGCGCGCGATCTCGAGGGCGAGGTTGGGTCCGGATGCCACGGCGATGCGTGCCGGATCGCACTGCAGCTCCTGCTCGATGACCTGGCTCATGCGCAGGCCCGTACGGCGCTCGACGCCTTTCATCAGGGAGATGATCGGGGCATCCGTCTCACCGACGAGAGCACGCACGGCCTTGAGGTTCTCGCGCAGCGACTGGCTCGGCACGGACAGGTACACCTGCTCCGCACCCTCGAGGGCGTCGGAGAGGTGATGGGTCGCGTACATCTCGCGCGGCAGGTTGATGCCGGGGAGGTAGCCGCTGTTGCGCTTGCCCTCGTTGATCTCGTTGGCGAGCTCGGGCCGGCGCGCCCACATCGTCACGTGTGCTCCGCCGTCGGCGAGGATCTTGCCGAACGTCGTGCCCCAGCTCCCGGCGCCGATCACCGTGACGCGCGGGAGGGAGGAATCCTGCTTACGACTCAAGGCGTCCCGTTTCGTTCTGCCCGTGTGAGGACGGGTCCCAGCGGGCCTCCGGCGGCGTCTCGCCGCGGAGGTCGCCCAGGAGTCGGGCGAGGTCGTCCATCAGCGTATCCGTTGCCGCGTTCAGCGTCGCGGGTCCGATCGGCCGGCCGGCGTACTCGGACAGATCCAGCGGAGGGCCGAACGCCACGCGCACCGGTTTGCGCAGCGGCCACAGGCTGATCTTCTTGCCGTACCGCGGCATGATCTTCTGCGTTCCCCAGTGCACCATCGGGATGAGCGGGATGCCGCCGTCCAGCGCGAGACGCACCGCGCCGGTCTTGCCCCGCATGGGCCACAGATCCGGGTCGCGCGTGAGCGAGCCTTCGGGGTACACGATGACTCCGCGACCGTGCTCGACCAACTGCTCCGCGGCCGACAGGGTCTGCTTGGCCGATGCGCTGGAGGACGCACGGGCGACCGGGATCATGCCCGTCGCGCGCAGCGCCCAGCCGAGGACCGGCACATCGAACAGGCTGGCCTTGGCCATGAACCGCGGCAGGCGCCCGAGGCGCCAGACCGCGACGGCCACGATGAGCGGATCGATTTCGGAGTAGTGGTTCGGGGCGACGATGTACGGCCCCTCCTCGGGGAGGTTCTCGGCGCCCTCGATCTCGATCTTCGTGATGAGGCTCATGATCGGCAGCACGATGACCGCGAACGGCCAGAAGATGCTCGGACGGCGCTTCTCGGGCGACGCGCGTCTCCGTGTGACCGTGGGACGAGAGGATGCCACGGGCTATCCGATGACGTCGAAGTCGGCGCCGAGCGCGTCCAGCTTGTCGAAGAACTTCTCGTAGCCGCGGCTGATGATGCCGACGCCGGAGACGATCGACTCGCCCTTCGCGGTGAGGGCCGCCACGACGTACGAGTAGCCGCCGCGCAGGTCGGGCACCTCGATGTCGGCGGCGCGCAGCGGCGTGGGGCCGTTGATCACGGCGGCCTGCTCGAGCTTGCGCCGCGGCACCCGCCGCTCGCCGCCCTCGAGCCCGTGCGGGTGCACGACGATGTCGGCGCCCATCTTGTTCAAAGCCTCGGTGAAGCCGAGCCGGTTCTCGTAGACCGTCTCGTGCACGATCGACTCGCCCTCGGCCTGCGTGAGGGCCACGATCAGCGGCTGCTGCCAGTCGGTCATGAAGCCGGGGTGCACGTCGGTCTCGACGATGACCGGCTTGAGCGGTCCGCCGCGACGGAAGAGGATCCCGTCCTCCTTGATGTCGAACCATCCGCCGGCCTTGCGGAACACGTTGAGGAACGTCAGCATCTCCTGCTGCTTGGCTCCGCCGACGAAGATCTCGCCGTCGGTGGCCAGGGCCGCGCAGGCCCAGGATGCGGCCTCGTTGCGATCGAAGATGCTGCGGTGGTCGTAGCCGCGAAGTTCGTCGACACCCTCGATGAGGATGACGCGGTTGGGCTCGTACGAGATGATCGCGCCCATCTTCTGCAGCACCGCGATCAGGTCCATGATCTCGGGCTCGATCGCGGCGTTCTTGAGCTCGGTGACGCCCTTGGCCTTGACTGCGGTGAGCAGCACCTGCTCGGTCGCGCCGACGCTCGGGTACGGCAGTTCGATGTTCGCGCCGTGCAGCCCGTTGGGCGCGGTGATCCGGATGCCCTCATAACTCTTGTCGACGATCGCACCGAACGCGCGCAGCGCATCCATGTGGAAGTTGATCGGCCGGTCGCCGATGCGGCACCCGCCGAGGTCCGGTATCAGGGCTTCGCCCAACAGGTGCAGTAGCGGACCGCAGAACAGGATCGGGATGCGGGAAGCCCCGGCGTGTGCGTCGATCTCCTCGAAGTGCGCCGAGGCGGCACCGCGGGGATCGAAGACGAGCGAGCCCTCCTCATCGCCGTCCTCGACGGTGACGCCGTGGACCTCGAGCAGGGACCGGACCACCTGAACATCGCTGATGCCGGGAACATCCCGCAGCACGCTCGGCGTGTTGCCGAGCAGCGAAGCGACCATCGCCTTGGTGGCGAGGTTCTTCGCCCCCTTCACCTCGACGCGCCCGCGCAGGGGCCGTCCACCACGGATCGCGAGGACTTCGCCGGACCCTCCTGACGGTGACACTGGGGACTCGTTCAGGAGTGTCTTCATGCGGTGGGCCTCACTTGATGGTTGATGTGCGTGCGGGTGCCCCCTTGTGGGGAGCCCCAGCTCACGGAACGGGTAGCGTCCGTGGCCGCCACGCCTCACGGCGCGCTTCGAACTGCGCGATCGCTTCTTGGTTGCGCAGGGTGAGCCCGATGTCGTCGAGCCCTTCGATAAGCCGCCACCTAGTGTAATCGTCGATGTCGAAAGGGACCTCGAGATCACCGATGACGGCACGGCGCGCCTCGAGATCGACCGTCATCGAAACGCCCGGGTCCGCGTCGATCACGGCCCAGATGCGCTCGAGGTCTTCCTCGGAGATCACGCCAGTGACCAGGCCCTGCTTGCCGGAGTTGCCGCGGAAGATGTCGGCGAACTTGGGGCTCAGCACGACGCGGAAGCCGAAGTCGCGCAGCGCCCAGACGGCGTGCTCGCGGCTGGACCCGGTGCCGAAGTCGGTGCCGGCGACCAGGACCGATGCGCCCTGGAACGCGGGCTGGTTGAGCACGAAGTCGGGGTCCTGCCGCCAGTTGGCGAACAGGGCGTCCTCGAAGCCCGTCTTGGTGACCCGCTTGAGGTACACCGCGGGGATGATCTGGTCGGTGTCGACGTTCGAGCGCTTCAGCGGCGCCGCGATACCGGTGTGGGTCGTGAACTTGTCCATCTTCAGAACTCCCCCGCCTCGACGCGTGCATAGATCGGCGTATCTTCGAGATCGCTCGGACTCGAGAGCGTGCCGCGCACCGCAGTGGCGGCGGCGACGAGGGGCGAGACCAGGTGGGTGCGTCCGCCCTTGCCCTGGCGGCCCTCGAAGTTGCGGTTGCTCGTCGATGCGCATCGCTCGCCGGGGGCGAGCTGGTCCGGGTTCATGCCCAGGCACATCGAGCATCCGGCGAAGCGCCACTCGGCGCCGAACGCCTCGACGATCTTGTCGATGCCCTCGGCCTCGGCCTCGAGGCGCACCCGCGCAGAGCCGGGGACGACCATGACGCGCACACCGGGCGCCTTCGTGCGGCCCTGGATGACCGAGGCGAAGGCGCGGAGGTCCTCGATACGACTGTTCGTGCACGAGCCCATGAACACGGCATCGACCGGCACCTCCTTGAGCGGAGTGCCTGCCTTCAGGTCCATGTACTCCAGCGCGCGCTCGGCGGCGGCGCGCTCGTTGGGGTCGGCGATGTCGTCGGGCGTCGGGACGACGTCCGACAGCGACACGCCCTGGCCGGGGTTCGTGCCCCACGTGACGAAGGGCTCGAGCTCGTTCGCGTCCAGGTACACCTCGGCGTCGTAGACGGCGCCCTCATCGCTGGGCAGCGTGCGCCAGTAGGCGACCGCGTCGTCCCAGTCCTGGCCTTGCGGCGCATGCGGCTTGTCCTTGACATACGCGAACGTGATGTCGTCCGGTGCGACCATGCCCGCCCGGGCACCGGCCTCGATCGACATGTTGCAGATCGTCATCCGCCCCTCCATGGAGAGGGCACGGATCGCACTGCCGCGGAACTCGAGCACGTAGCCCTGTCCCCCGCCGGTGCCGATCTTCGCGATGATCGCGAGGATGATGTCCTTCGCCGTGACGCCGGGCTTGAGATCGCCCTCGACGGTGATCGCCATCGTCTTGAACGCCTTCAGCGGCAGCGTCTGCGTGGCGAGCACGTGCTCGACCTCGCTCGTGCCGATGCCGAAGGCCATCGCCCCGAACGCGCCGTGCGTGCTCGTGTGGCTGTCGCCGCAGACCACGGTGATGCCGGGCATCGTCAGCCCGAGCTGGGGGCCGACGACGTGGACGATCCCCTGCTCCTTGTCGCCCAGCGAGTGCAGGCGTACCCCGAACTCCGCCGCATTGCGCCGCAGCGTCTCGATCTGCGTGCGGCTGGTGAGGTCGGCGATCGGCTTGTCGATCGCCAACGTCGGGGTGTTGTGGTCCTCGGTCGCGATCGTCAGGTCGAGTCGGCGCACGGGGCGCCCCTCGGCGCGCAGGCCGTCGAACGCCTGCGGGCTGGTGACCTCGTGGACGAGGTGCAGGTCGATGTAGATCAGGTCGGGTTCGTCATCCGAACCCTTCACGACCAGGTGGTCGTCCCACACCTTCTCGGCCAGCGTGCGCGGGCGATCGGGGATGACGGATGCATCGGAAACAGCTGTGCTCATTGGTCTGTCGTTCTCCTCAGAAGGGGATCAAGCCCGCGAGAGACTCCGCGACGAGTGAGGCCTGGGAACTAGGACTCGTCGCGGCTGCTAAGGAGAAGTAGGGCGGTCCGCACGGGGCCAGACTACCACTCGCTCAGACCCTCACGCCTCGGCGGAGGGGTCCTGCGCAGCGTCGGCGGGACCGTCCGGAGCGGCGACGCCGGCCTTCTTGTCCCGCGCGGAGGCAACCAGGCTCGCGATCGTGGCGACCGCCATCGAGAGGATGATGACGCCCAGCGACATCCACGTGGAGATCTCCGGCGCCCACTCGATCGGCTCCCCGCCGTTGATGAACGGCAGCTCGTTGACGTGCATCGCGTGGAACACGAGCTTGAGTCCGATGAAGGCCAGGATGAACGCGATGCCGTAGTGCAGGTACCGCAGACGATCCAGCAGATCGCCGAGCAGGAAGTACAGCTGGCGCAGACCCATCAGCGCGAAGATGTTCGCCGTGAAGACGATGAACGGGCTCTGCGTGATGCCGAAGATCGCGGGGATCGAGTCGATCGCGAACAGCAGGTCCGTGATGCCGATCGCCACGAAGACGATGATCATCGGCGTCCACATCTTCTTGCCGCCGACGACCGTGCGGATCTTCGCGCCGTCGTACGTGTCGCTGATGTCGATGGTGCGGCGCAGGAGGCGCACGATGAAGTTCTCGCGCTTGACTTCCTCATCGTGGTCGCCGCCGGGGAACGCCTGGCGCCACGCGGTGAAGACCAGGAACGCGCCGAAGATGTAGAACACCCAGCTGAACTGCTCGATGATCGCCGCTCCCGCGAGGATGAACAGACCGCGCAGGATGAGCGCGATGATGATGCCCACCATCAGCACTTCCTGCTGGTAGCGCCGCGGAACGGCGAACTGGCTCATGATCAGCACGAAGACGAAGAGGTTGTCGATCGAGAGGCTGTACTCGGTCAGCCATCCGGCGACGAACTGTCCGGCGAACTCACCGCCCGCGATGATCCACATCAGCCCGGCGAAGATCAGGGCCAGCGTCACGTAGAACACGACCCAGAGGGTCGATTCCTTCGTCGAGGGGATGTGCGGGCGCTTGAGGATCAGCAGCAGGTCGGCGGCGAGGATCAGCGTCAGCACGATCAACGAGCCGACTTCGAACCACAGCGGAAGGATGAGGTCCATTAAGGGCCTTTCAGAGGGATGACGAAGCGTCGAAAGTCTCTCCCCCGCGGCATCCGATGTCCAGATGTGCGGCGCGCGCCCGGGACCCCACCGACGGGGTCCGTGATGACGGACACGCGAGAACGGGATACTCCCTCTCGAATCTCCAGGATACAGGCAGGAACTGATGAGCCCGGCGGTGAGACGATCCGACACCTCGGGACACTTCCGGTGTGAGAGACAATGGCCGTGGACAGGACGGACGAGGCATGACCGAGCAGGAACTGCGCGATGACTCCGCGCTCGTGGCTCTGGCCGCGACCGGCAGCGAGCACGCGTTCCGCACGCTCTATCGGGCCTATGTCCGACCGGTGTACTGGCTGGCGCACAATCTCGTGGGCAACGACGCGGATGCCGAGGACGTGACTCAGGAGACGTTCCTGGTCGCGTGGCGCAGGCTTCCGGGCCTCGAGCTTGCGAGCGACTCGCTGTTGCCGTGGTTGGTGACGGTCTGCCGTTTCCAGGCCGCCAACCGTATCCGGCGCCAACGCCGGGACCGCGAGAACACCACTGCGGGGCTCGAAGACTCGATCCCCGCGACGGTCGATGTCGCGCAGCAGGTGGTGGACGCCGAACTCGTCGACCTGATCGCCGACGAGGTGAGCGGACTGAGCGAGCTCGACCGCGAGATCTTCCGCCTCTGCGCCGCCGAGGGCTATGCCTACCAGGCCGCCGCCGACGAGCTCGGCGTGGCGCACGGTGTCGTCCGCAACCGTCTCTCCCGCATCCGCACCCGACTGCGGAGCGTCCTCACGGAATCGGAGAGCACATGAACACGTCAGACCCCCGGACTCCGGATGCCGCGAACCCCCGGCTGCCCGAGTTGAGCGATGAACGCATCGACGTCATCGAGAACGGCGTCTTCGCAGGCATCGCCGACGACCGCGTCGCCGGGTCGAAGCGCCGGACACGGCGACGTCGAGTGTGGACCGGCGTGGGCGCCGCGGCCGGAGTGCTCATCGTCGCG
This sequence comes from Microbacterium sp. Root61, assembly GCF_001427525.1. Taxonomy (NCBI): domain Bacteria; kingdom Bacillati; phylum Actinomycetota; class Actinomycetes; order Micrococcales; family Microbacteriaceae; genus Microbacterium; species Microbacterium sp. Root61. The sequence continues at coordinate 734,013 of NZ_LMGU01000001.1, forward strand.
GCCGTGATCGCGCCAACGGTCCTGAACGTCGTCTCCCCTATGTCAACCGGAGGAGTGGCCGTCGCCCCCTTCGACTCGCAGGTGCAGCAGGACTCCGCCGGGAGCGCCGTCTCGGGTGCGGCCTTGCCCCCCACGCCCGAGAGCGCCGGCTCCGATCAGTTGCGCTCCGCGGACATCGCTGCGGGCGACAATCGCGAGATCATCGCGTCTGCCTCAGCCACCGTGACCGTCGACGACATCCCTGCGGCCGCTCGTCAGGTCGGCCAGGCCGCGATCGCCTCGGGCGGGTACGTCGAGTCGATGTCGATCGGGCAGTCCGGCATGGTCGTACCGATGGACGGCATGGTCAGGGACACGACCACGCTCCCTTACTCCCCCGACGGCGGCTGGGTGACGGTCCGTGTTCCCTCCGATCAACTCACTCCGCTCGTCGAGCAACTGGCGGATGTCGGAGAGGTCACGGCATCCTCGATCAACCGTCAGGACGTGACCGATCAGGCGATCGATCTGCGGGCGCGTATCGAGTCCGCACAGACCTCCGTCGACCGGCTCACCGAACTGATGGGACAGGCCACCACGGTCGCGGACCTCATCGCCGCCGAGAGCGCGCTGGCCGAGCGACAGGCGACGCTGGAGTCCTACCAGCAGCAGCTGGAGTACCTCGAGGCACAGGTCGACATGTCGAGCCTGTCCGTGTCGCTCCAGCCCACCGTCACCGTGGTGAAGGCAGACCCCGCCGGATTCGGCGATGGTCTGGCCGCCGGCTGGAACGGCCTGGTCGCGACACTCAACGGCATCGTGATCGCGCTAGGGTTCCTCATCCCGTGGATCGTCGTCGCGCTGGTCGTCGGCGTCGTCGTCTGGGGCATCCTGACCCTCGTCCGCCGGCGTCGCCGCCCGACGCCGCCCGCACGGACCGAGGAGCCCGCGGAGGATGTCGAGTCCTGAGCCCCGCTTCTGTTGACCGGCCGCCCCGCCGGGGAACATAATCAGCCCCAGGCCGAGCGAGCGGGGACTCAATGAAGAAATGGTCGGTCGTGATCGTCCTCGGACTCGCGCAGTTCGTGATGGTCTTGGACGGCACAGTGATGAACGTGTCGATCTCGACGGTCGTCGAAGACCTCGACACGACTGTCGCGGCCATGCAGGCGGCCATCACGTTCTACACGCTGACGATGGCCTCCCTGATGCTGCTCGGCGCGAAGCTCGGCGATGTCTGGGGGCGCCGACGCGCCTTCGTCATCGGGTCGTGCATCTACGCCGTCGGGTCGCTCATGACAGCGTTCAGCCCGACGTTCGGATTCCTGTTCCTCGGCTGGTCCATCATCGAGGGACTCGGCGCCGTGCTCGTGATCCCGGCGATCGCCGCCCTCGTCGCCGACAACTACACGGGCCGCAGCCGGATCAGCGCCTATGCCGTGATCGGTGCCGTCTCGGGGGCAGCGGTCGCCGCGGGGCCACTCATCGGCGGCTTCGTGACCACCTACTTCTCCTGGCGGTACGTGTTCGTCGGAGAAGTCGTCATCCTGTTCTTCGTCGTCCTGTTCGCCCGTGTCATCACCGACAAGACGGCCCGACAGAGCGTACGGATCGACCTCCTCAGCGTCCTGCTGTCGTCCGCGGGACTCGTGGGCGTCGTGTTCGGCATGCTGCAGAGCAAGACGTGGGGCTGGGTGGTTCCGCTGCACTCCCCCGTGATCGCCGGCAATGAGATCGCTCCGCTGGGGATCTCGCTGACGGCGTGGCTCATCGTGGCCGGCGTCGCGCTGATCTACCTCTTCATTCGTCGACAGCGCGCGCTCGTGCGGCAGGGGCGCGCACCGTTGGTGCACGTCGAGATGTTCTCCATCACACAGCTGCGCAGCGGGCTTTCCGTGCTGGGCGCGCAATACGCCGTCACCGCCGGCCTCTTCTTCATGGTGCCGGTCTACCTCCAGATGACGCTGGGCCTCGACGCGCTGCAGACCGGCATCCGCATCTTCCCGCTGTCCGTGTCGCTGATCCTGTTCTCGATCGTGGGCACCCAGCTCTCGAAGGTCTGGTCGCCGCGGCGAATCGTGCGCCTCGGTCAGTGGATCCTCGTCGTCAGTGCCTTCATGCTCCTCGGCACGGCGACCCCTGATCTGCGTTCGCTACTGTTCGCCTCCGGGATGTTCCTGGCCGGCAGCGCCCTCGGTCTGCTCGCGTCGCAGCTAGGCAATGTCAACATGTCGGCCGTCACCGAGAAGGAGACCAGCGAGGTCGGCGGCCTGCAAGGCGTGTTCCAGAACCTCGGGTCGTCGCTGGGCACCGCCCTCATCGGGTCGATCCTGATCGGCGCCCTGTCGAGCTCGTTCGCCGCCGGGGTGGCGACCAGCGACCTGCCCGAGCATGCGCAGGAGATCGTGGCCGAGGCGACGCAGCGCGGGGTCGCGATCATCCCGGCAGCGCAGGTCGCCGAACTCGCTCAAGATGCGGGTCTCGCGGAGGAGGATGCGTCGACCCTGGCGACGATCTATCGCGATTCGCAGCTCTCCTCACTGCAGGTCGCCTTCTTCGGGTTGATCCTGATCACTTTGTTCTCGCTGTTCTTCTCCCGCGGCATCCCGACCACGATGCCGGTGAAGCGACGAGAGGCCGGATAGCCTGGCCGCATGGCCGTCAGTCAGAGTCGCCGCGCACGCGCGTCCCGTCGCCGCAAACGCCGAGTCGACGCCGCAGACAACGACCTGACCCCGTCGGAGTGGGCCGCGATCAGCGCGGCGTGGGGACGGTGCGCGTACTGCGGTGACACCGACGTGGCGATGCAACGCGACTGCGTGCAGCCCATCTCGCGCGGTGGCCGGTACACGATCGAGAACGTCGTTCCGGCGTGCGGTTCGTGCAACGCCAGCAAGAGCAACTCCGAGGTGACGAGTTGGATGCGGCGCAAGCGCCTCGACGAGCCCGCTTTCCTGCTGCGCCATCGAGAAGTACTGATCGGGCTGCGCGCCGCCGAGGAGCTCGCCCCGACGCCGGATCCGGTCATCGCCGCGCCGTAGCTAGACCGTGGCGGGGCTCCACTCCGACACGCGGTTGAGCTCGATGATCTCCTCGTCGCGAAGGACCACGCGCGCGCCGTCGAGCAGATCGCCCACCTGGTCGACGCGGGATGCGCTCGCGATCGGCGCGGCCACCATCGGCTGCATGCGGAGCCACGCCAGCGCGGTGGCAGCGATCGAGACACCGTGCGCGGCACCGATGGCCTCGAGCGTGTCGAGGATCTCGAGGCCCTGGGGCGTGGCGTACTTCGACGCACCCGCAGCGCGCGGCGAGCTCTGGCCCGCGGCATCCGTGGACCGGTACTTGCCGGTGAGGAATCCGGCCGCCAGTCCGAAGAAGGGCACGATCGCGAGGTTGAACTCCTGCGCGACCGGGAGGAGCTCGCCTTCGACTTCGCTGCGGTGCACGAGGTTGTAGTGAGGCTGCAGCGCCACGGGCAGGGGTGCCCCGATCTCCTGGGCGATGCGGATCCATTCGCGAGTGCGCTCGTCGGAGTAGTTCGAGAGTGCCGTGTAACGGACGAGGCCTGATGTCACCAGTTCACCGAACGCGGCGACGGTCTCCTCGAGCCGCACGGTGTCGTCGTCGTAGTGCGCGTAGTAGAGGTCGATGCACTCGGTGCCCAGGCAGCGCAGGGACTCCTCTGCTGCGGCGCGGACATTCTTCGCGGCGAGGCCGGGGAACTGCGGATGGTGTCCGACCTTGGTGGCGACGACCATGTTCTCGGGGCGGCGAGAAGCGAGCCACTCACCGATGAGCCGTTCACTGTCCCCGCCCGTGTTGCCCGGCACCCAGTAGCTGTAGCCGTCGGCGGTGTCGATGAAGTCGCCACCGCCCGCCACGAACGTGTCGAGGATCGCGAACGACGTGTCGCGGTCGGCGGTCCACCCGAAGACGTTGCCGCCGAGCGAGAGAGGAAGGATGTCGAGCGCGCTGTCGCCGATTCGAGTCATCCCCACAGACTAGAGCCAAGTTTCACGCACTACTGAAACTGATTCGGAATGTGTCGCGAGGACAGGGATTTCGGTCGGAACGTGCGGACGCGCTCCGACCTCAGTCGAGGAAGGTGGTCGGGTCGAACTCGTCGATCGGAATGACGCGGATGCGCGGGAGCGGAGCGTCGAAGACACGGGCGTCGTACTCGAGGTCGAACTTCTCGACGCCGGTGAGCGCGGCGAAGCCCGCGTTGCGGAACTCCGTGAAGGCGGCGACGCCGACGCGTCGCTCTCCTGTCGCGACGGCCGCGAGGTCGTGCAGGAAGTCACCGTCGTGGCTGACGAGCATGACGTCGGCGTCGCGACTGACCAGCGACTGCAGTGTGCGCTGGATGGCGATGTCGACGACCTTCTCATCCGGCGCACCGGAGAGGGGGACGACGATGTAGTCCATCGCCTTGAGCGCCTGGACAAAGGGCATCGGGATGCCTGTCGACGCGTTCAGGAAGAAGACGCCGCGAGCAGGCTGGCGCCACACCCGTTCGGAGAAGCTGAGGAGTCGATCCCAGCGCGGACGCTCATCCGGCTGCGGACGTCGCCCGAGGATGGAGGTACCGAGGGTGGCATCGATGTTCTCGCCATCCACCAGCACCCAGGTCTGGCGGTCGTCGTTGTCGCTCATCGTCTCCCCATCGCAAGGCTCGGTGCCCTGTCCTCGATCCTACGGGTGCGGGCCTGGCGGGCCGGATGTCGACCCCGGCACGCGGAGCACTTGTGCAGGGGGTGGCAGTCACTCCAACACCTGGTTGGCCCCGGCGATGTGATCACCGCCTACCGAAGACTGTCGCTGGCCGAAGACCGACTGGTCAGAAGGGCGCCATGCTGCCCTCGCTGCTCGATGGCGTGAAGGTGGGAACTTTCCGTTCGGGGTCGACGCGGTAGTGGCGTCCGGTGGGTGAGGTCCATTCCAGGGCGCCGCCGCTGTCGGCGATCTGGTGCACGCGCCATCGGCCGTGGTGCTTGATCGTATGGTGGCCTTTGCACAGCGGGGCGAGGTTGCTCAGTTCGGTGGTGCCGCCGTGTTCCCATGCCACGGTGTGGTCGATCTCGCAGCGCGCCGCCGGGATGCCGCATCCCGGCGCCATACATCGTTCCGCCCGCCACCGCACCAGGCGCCGCAACTCCGGCGGCGGCCGATACCTCTCCCGCCCCACCGACAGCACCATCCCCGTCTCCGGATGGGTCAGCACCCGCATCCACCCCTCCGCGGACCCACACAACTCCCGGGCACGCGCGAGGGGGATCGGGCCGAGGCCCTCGACCGTCGCCTGACCGTCGTCGTCGCCCAGCAGCGTGAGTGCCGGGACGGTGACCACGACGGTCGCGCGGACACCGCGCGCGTCCGCGGGGGTGCCGTCGGTGGTGCCGTCGATCAGGAGGTCGCCGCACACGTCCGCACGCACCTGATCCAACGTGCGGGTCTCGTCGTCCCGGGCCGTGAGGACCTTGGCGATCGCGGTGAGACGGCCGTGGATGGCGTGCACCTCGACGGCGGGGCCGAACAGCATGAACCACGCCATCCCGTCCTCCGCCGGCGTGACCGCCACCCGCCGCTGCTGGAGCGCCTGCTCGTGCCGCTCGGCCAGGGTGGCTGCCCGGACGCTGTCCACCAGTATCCGCAACTTCCGACGGAACGTCCCGAACGCATGCGCCTCCGCCAACCCGATCGCCTGCTCCAGCACCTGCCCGCGCAGGTCAGGTTCGACCGTGTCCACCAGGTCGACCAGTTCGGTGGCGTGCCGCGCACTCATCCGCGCACCCTCAAGCGAATCGAGGACCCCCGGGTACCGGTGCACCAGGGCGTCCGCGTGCATGACGAGCAACCCCGCGGCCGACTCGGTGATCGACAACGCCGCCGCCAACTCCAGACGGACGGAACGTTCGATCACATCCGTGAGCAGGTACCCATGGGTCGCCGCGTCCGCGAGCGCTTCCCGGTGCAGCGCGTCGATACGCACGTACCGGTGCGCCGCGAACACCGCGAGCATCGCCTCCGCCTCCACGACCAGGTCCAACGCGTCCGGGAACGGAGGCACCCAGCCGTCATCGCCTGGAGGGAGACCCTCGTCGGCAACGGTGCTGGACATACCTCGACATTAGAACATACCTCCGACATTGCGAGCGAGCCGATGGCGCCTTGAGGCGACGGCACCGGCGGCAAGAACCAAGCAACTCGGCCGCGTCGATCCGACCATCTCACCAAGTCGCGTCCCCAGCCGCGGAGCGACCAACCCCGCGATCCGGACATCTCGCCAGTACCGATCACGTGATTCGACCTGATGCCTCGACATCCCCGTCAGCACATTCCTAGCAAGTTCGGCGAAGATCCAGGGCGGTGACGGCCGGCCAGGCTACGCGGGATCCCCCGGTCGGACGCACTACAAGGGGCGTCGCCGAGCCTGATCGACGGTGGGCGTCACTAAAGACAGGGGCGAGGCCCGCGCACAGCGGACGGGGCAAAGCGCGAACAAGCCGCAAAACCACGCACCCACCGAGGCGGCCGGGCCCTCATTACCCTCACTCCGCCGGCGGCTCCGCCAGCGCCAGTCGATTGCCGTCCGGGTCCGCAACGACGACGTGCCGCACCCCGTTCGAGTACGTCTCGACGGGCTCATGTGGAATGTCCGCGGCCGCAAGGCGAGCGAGGATCGTGTCGAGTCCGGTTACGGCGATCGTGACTTCTCCGCATCCCGGACGATCCCGGCGATCATCGACGACGACCCAGCCGGTCGCGCCGATCTGCCAGAGCGCTTCCTCGCCGATGATGTCGTCCGCCGGTCGGCCGAAGAAGACCTCGAACCAGGCGAGCGACCTGGCGCGGTCCGACACCGACATGATGCAGAACAGATCCGTCATGGACTCCATGCACCGACGGTAGTCCGACGACTACGCGCCGAGAAGACCCTCGACATCGCGCGCGGCGTCGAACACGAAGGTCTCGCCGTTCATCGGCCCGATGAGTTGCACGCCGGACGGCAGGCCATCCGCAGCCATCCCGGTGGGAATGGCCAGCGCAGGCAGGCCGAGCAGATTCACCGCAACCGTCAAGCGCAGGTCACGCCATGCGCGGGTCGCGGCATCCCCTCCCCCGAGATCGAAGTCGGGCGCACCCATCCGGGAGGTCGACACCGGACCGAGGATGAGCGGCACTTCCGCTTGCAGCCGCCGCCAATCCGCTGCGATCATCGCGCACCGCGCCCACGCGTCGGCGTAGTCGTGGGCGGTCTCGTAGGGCCGCGCGGCGGCGGTGCTGTCGCGCAGGAACGCGGTCGCCGAAACCCCCAGAGGCAGGGGCAGCAGAGCCGGATCGAGGGTGAGCAGCATGTCGGTGCAGGCCAGCCGACGCCAGATCACCGCGGCTTCCTCCAGTCGTGGCGGCTCGATGTCCACGACGTCCCACCCTGTCGCGGCCAGCGCCGCAGCCGCGCGATCGACGCCCGCCGCCACCTCGGTGTCGACGCCCCAGCCGAGTGGATTCCGCGTCACTCCCACCCGCAGCGGCAGCCCCGCCACGTCAACCGCCGCCACCGACATCGGATCGTCCACGTCGACGCCCTCGAGGAGGCCGAGCGCGAGCGCCACATCGTCGACGGAGCGACCGAGCGGCCCGTTCACCGAGAACTGCTGCAGCGTCAACGCGACCGGCTGGCCGTTGACCGCTGAGCGCGGCACCCGCCCGCGCGACGGCCGCAAACCGTACACACCCACGGCATACGCCGGGATGCGCAGCGACCCACCGAAGTCGTTTCCGAGCCCGAGGGCACTCATTCCGGTCGCGACGGCGACCGCGTCTCCCCCACTCGATCCGCCGGGGCTGACCTCGGCGCTCCACGGGTTCAGCGTGCGCCCGAACAGATCGTTGTCGGTGTCCCACCGCATTCCGAAATCGGGCATGTTGCCGCGCCCGATCGCAACCGCGCCCGCCTCGCGCATCCGCCGGACGATGGTGGCGTCGCGTGCGGGCATCGCGTCGACCAGGCCGCGCCATCCGTTCGTCGTCGCCGACCAGGTGAGGTCGATGTTCTCCTTCACCGAGAACGGCACGCCTGCGAGCGGCCCCGGGTCCTCCCCGCGCGCGACGATCGCGTCGACGACGGATGCCGCTGCCCGCGCCTGCTCGGTGAACACGACGGTCAGCGCGTTGAGCCGCGGATTCTTCTCGGCGATGACCGCCAAATGCGCGTCGACGACCTCGACCGCCGAGACGTCGCCGGAGCGGACCGACCCGGCGATCTCGCGGGCTGTGCGAGCGGTCATCCGCGGAAGTACTCTTCCGCGACCCGGGTGAGATCCCACAGATCGCTGACGCCGGCCAGCTCGCGTGCCGAGTGCATGGACAGGATCGGGATGCCGACATCCACGGTCCGAATGCCCAGACGCGTCGCGGTGATCGGCCCGATCGTCGAGCCGCAGGGGACGGCATTGTGCGACACGAACTCCTGGCTGGCCACCCCGGCGGCGGCGCACCACCCGCTCCACGCGGCCGCGCCGGCCGCATCCGTCGCATACCGCTGATTCGCGTTGATCTTGAGGATCGGACCAGATCCCAGCACGGGCTGGACGACAGGGTCGTGCTTGTCCGCGTAGTTGGGATGCACCGAGTGACCGACGTCGCTGGAGACGCACCAGGATGCCGTGAGCGAGCGCATCTGCTCCTCCCGATCGGCCCCGAGGGAGAGCCAGATCCGCTCGAGTACGTCGGAGAGGAACGGTCCGGCGGCGCCGGAGCGCGTGCCGGACCCGACCTCCTCGTGATCGAACACGGCGAGCATGGCGATGTGATCGGCGTCGAACCCGTCCGCCGCCCGCTCGATCGCGACGAGTCCGGCGTGCACGGACGCGAGATCATCGAGACGCCCGGAGGCGAAGAACACGTCATCCCGTCCGAAGGTCGCGCCTCGGGCGGCATCGGCGGTGACGATGTCGTAGCCGCGGATCCGGCCTGCCGACACACCCGCTTCGCGTGCGAGTTCGTCGAGGATGTCCGCGGACTCGGATTCACCGAGACCCCACACCGGCTGCGTCTGCGACTGCTTGTCGAGCGCCAGGTGGTCGTTCACCTCGCGGTCGAGGTGGATGGCCAGCTGAGGAAGACGCAGCAGCGGGCCGGTCGCGGTCAGAACACTCGTGCCGTCATCGAGCACGAGGCGTCCGGCCAGTCGCAGCTCCCGATCGAGCCACGAGTTCAACAGCGGACCCCCATAGATCTCCACGCCGGCCTGCAACCAGCCGAGTCTGCCCGTCGTCGGCTTCGGCTTGAGCTTGAACCCCGGCGAATCGCTGTGCGCGCCGAAGACACGCACCCCGGTCGCGGCCGAAGCGTTCGCGGGCACCACCCAGGCGATGGTCGCGCCGTCGCGCACGACCACGAACCGCCCACCGACGGCGGTCGGCCAGGAATCCCCCTCGCTCAGACGTGTGAAGCCCGATCGTTCCAGTCGGTCCGCGACCTGCGCGGCCGCGTGGAAGCTGGAGGGGGATGCCTCGACGAACGCCGCGAGATCTTCGGCATGCGCGAGGGCGGGTGTGGCGGCAGACCGAGACGGCACGGACGCACCTTTCTGACGGGGACGGGCAGTGCCTCGATCGTAGTTCGACGAACCGAGGGCGTGCCCTAGTCGTCGAGGTCCAGCGGCACCTCGCGAGTCTTGTCCCACGGCTCTGTCCATCCCAGGCGATCGAACAACCCGTCCAGGAGCATGGCCGTGAACCCCCAGACGAGCCGTTCCCCGCCGACGTGCGGTACGAGGAACGCCGGTCCACGCCACGTCTGACCGTCGCGACGCATCACCGTCACTCCGCGGTTGGCGGGATCGAGGAGATCGGCGACCGGCATCCGGAACACAGCGGCGGACTCCGCGACGTCCACCACACGGATGGGCGACGGATGCCGCCACCAGGCCAGTACAGGCGTCACGAGATGCAGCGAGTACGCCAAGGGGACGACCTCGAGAGAACCGAGAATCTCGACGCCGTCCGGGTCGAGTCCGGTCTCTTCGCGAGCCTCACGGAGTGCGGCCGCGACGGGGCCATCGTCGTCGGGATCGATGCGACCGCCGGGGAACGCGATCTGGCCCGCGTGCGATCGCAAGGTCGATGCGCGGGCGAGCAGCAGCACGTCGAGATCCCGCGACACCGCTTGCGCCTGCGCTGCGTGATCGCTCGGCAGCTCGTCGAGCACCCCGAACAGCATCAGGACCGCGGCCGGCCGAGCCTCGTCGCCCGCGGAGATCTGAAAGCGTCGTGGAATCTCGGGGCGCGGCGGCTCGGTTTCTGAACGCTCAGCGAGGGCGACCAGCTGAGCCCGCGCACTCACTGAGATGTCGTCCGGAAGCATTGGCTCAGGCTACGCCGGTTCACCGACAGGCCTACTGCTTCGTGGAGCGCTCGATCGACATCACGAGGATGACGCGATCGGCCTTGTCTGCGGGAGGGGTGATGCTCGGATTGCCGTACCGGTTCTGGAGTCTCACGTAGAACGCCCCCTCAGGGTCGGGAATGACCTCGATGAGGCTCCCGGCGATCTCCAGATAGTGGAACGGATTGTCGGGATCGATGATCGACAGTGCCATCGAGGGGTTGTGTCGCAGGTTGCGGTACTTCTGACGCGTCGTCTTGTGCGTGAAACGGAGGTGCTCACCGTCGAACTCGAACCACATCGGCGTGACCTGCACCGTGTCGTCTGGACGAATCGTTCCGAGGTGCCCATAGAGGGGCAACTCGATCAGTCGGCGATACTTGGCGGGAATGATCTCGTCTGGCGTGGGCACCGTTCCATTCTTCTGCACGCTGCATCCTGGAGGGCCTGCATCGCCTCATCCCGGCGACATCCGGGCGTTCACAGAATCGCGTGCTAGGCTGAGTGTTGCCCACTCGGGTTTGCGTCATCACCCACTGCCTCACTGTGGAGTAGCAGACAGCTTGACGCCCGGATCGTCGCACGACCTCCGCCCCTCCTACTACTTCCCGCGCACGAGCGTCTGAATCGCCGCGCAGCTCCACTGAAAGAACTCTTGACCTTCGTTACCCGCACCACCCCCTCGTCCCGACTGCCGCTCGACTGGCGTCGCGCTGACGACGACGTCTTCGTCGCGGCATCTGCCGGCGAATACGCCGGCTTCGTGAGCGTCACCCCACTCGGCTACGAGGCGCACAGCGCGCTCGGCGTCGACCTCGGCGTGCACTCGACCCGCGACCTCGCCCAGACGGCGGTCGCCACCTCCCAGACCCGATCGGCACCCGCGCATTCGCAGGAGCCGCATCCCATCCGTCCGCGTCGCACACGTCGGCGCGGCACCCCTGGTCGCACTCGCGGCCCGAAAAGTAAAAGGAATGACACGATGGCCACTGGCACCGTGAAATGGTTCAACTCCGAAAAGGGCTTCGGCTTCATCGCGCCCGATGACGGTGGCGCGGATCTCTTCGCCCACTACACCGCTATCACCACCAGCGGCTACAAGGAGCTCAACGAGAACCAGAAGGTCGAATACGACGCAGAGCAGGGCCCCAAGGGCATGCAGGCCGCGAACATCCGGCCGCTCTGACACCAGCTCTCAGCGATCGGGGCGGCTCAGGCCGCCCCGATCGTCTTCAGTGCTGACAAACGCCGCTCGAGTTGAGCGGCGTTTCGTCGTTCCAGGGGTGCCCTACGAGCATCCGACGGCGACGAAACCGCCTGTCGATCTGCGCTTACTCGAGAATCCCGCTCTCAAGTAACGTTCAGGTAACGCACCGGACCTGTCCAGACAACAAGGACAGACTCGGGGACTTGTGCCCGCGGAAGCGGTCGCCGCGCGCCCACCCGAGGCGCGGATCCCCATACGAAACCGGTTTAATGCGCTCCTCCACGTCTTCGTCCTCTGCCCGCCGCGACCGTCGCCTCAGCGAACGCCGCACCCGTCGCCGCCCCGCCATCGTCGCGGCCGGCCTCGCCTTCGGACTCGTGGCAGCCGCGGGACTGGCGGTCACGGCCACGGCGTCGGAGCCCTCGGCGTCCGGAACGTCCGCGACTTTCGCGCTGGCCTCGTACAGCGCCCGCACGGCGCCGATGTCGACCCTCACGACGGTCGACAAGACGGCATCCGCGACCGAGGTCGCGTTGACCAACGCCGAGACGAGCATCGCCGCCGCCGCGACCGTCACGGCCGATATCCAGGCATCCGGACTCGACATCGGAACGCCGCAGATCACCGTCGACACGACCGAGCTCGCGACCGCGGCCGCCAAGCTCGAAGGCGCGAAGGACCTGCCCGAGCCGCTGCTGCCGGACCTGACCGACGACGTCACCACCCTCACGGCATCCGTCGACGGCGCCGTGACCGGCCTGCGCAGCAGCCTGGACGCGGCCCAAGCCGCCAAGGCGGCGGCGGATGCTGCGGCCGAGGCTCAGCGCGCGGCGGAGGCCGCCGCGGCAACTGCTGCTGCCGCGAAGCCCGCCGCCTCGTCGAGCACACCGCGACCCTCCTACGCCGCCGGGGGCACGAGTGCCGGCGAGGCACAGGCCATCGCCCGCTCGATGATCGCCGGTTACGGCTGGGGCGACGACCAGTTCTCCTGCCTCGTGTCGCTGTGGAACCGTGAGTCGGGCTGGAACGTCTACGCCTCCAACCCGAGCGGCGCCTACGGCATCCCGCAGGCGCTGCCGGGCAGCAAGATGGCTTCCGCCGGCGCCGATTGGCAGACCAGCGCCTCGACCCAGATCTCGTGGGGCCTGGGCTACATCACCGGTCGCTACGGCACCGCGTGCGGCGCGTGGTCGCACTCGGAGTCCAACGGCTGGTATTGATCCAGCCGGCTAGCCCCTAGCCCGGGCCGCGGCGTCCGCCGACCACACCGGCGAACAGGGCGTGCAGAAGCGGCAGCACCGACAGCGCCATCAGCACTATGCCGAGCACGGCGTCTTCGGAACGCAGCAGGATGCCTCCCACCAGCAGCCCTGCGAAGAGGATCGCCGACACGATCCGTCGCGCAGCGCGCTCGAGACGATCGAGGCGGCGGTCCAGGCGCGGTGTCTGCACCGCGATGCGCCCGTCCTCGATGTGCGTCGCAAGGTCGTCGAGGCGCTGCGGGAGCCGCGCGACGACGCCCGCCGCCGACACGGCCTGCTTCGCGAAGGCCTGCACCACGTTGCCGCTCTCCTCGCGGATCAGTCGGCCGGCGTACGGCTCGATCGCATCCCAGATGTTGAACGCGGGATCGAGGGAGCTGCACATCCCCGAGGTCAGCGACATCGCCCGCACGATCAGCAGGAAGTTCTCCGGCAACTGGAACGGGAGCGTCCGCACGACGTCACTGAACTCGACCCCGAAGTCGCGGAACTCCCGCGGATCGACGTCCTGCAACTCCGCGAACCCCATTCCGCCGAACCGGGCGAACAGGTGGGTCATCGCGCGTTCGAGCTCTACGGTATCCGCAGACGGCAGCAGTACGCCGACCTCGCGGATCCCATCGACCAGTCCCTTCCCGTCACGGGACGCCGCCGCGATGAGCACACGGCGCAAGCCGCGACGCAGCCCCTCGGGGACCTCGCCCATCATCCCGAAGTCGATGAACGTGAAGTGCCATCTCCGTGCGTCCGCATCCGCGCTGTCGCCGGCAGGGTGCGGCGTGACGAAGATGTTCCCCGGATGCGGGTCGGCGTGGAAGAAGCCGTCCGCGAAGAGCTGGTCGAACATGACCGCCGCGAACTCTTTGGCGACTTCCGCCGGATCGATGCCCGCGGCGCGGAGCGCCTCGACGTCGTTGATCTTGATCGCGGTGACGTCCTGCAGGGTGAGCACCCGGCGGGTCGTGCGCTCCCACACCACCTCGGGCACCGCGACGCGGGCATCACCGATGAAATCCTCGGCGAACCGCTCGGCGTTGGCGGCCTCGTGCAGGTAGTCGATCTCCTCCATCGTCGTGGAGGCGAACTCCTCGACCAGTGACGGCATGTCGACACGGGTGGCCACGATGCGCACGCGGCTGAGCCACCGCGCGACCCGACGCAGCGCGCGGAGATCGACGGCGACGACCTCATCGATCCCGGGGCGCTGGATCTTGACGACGACGTCCGAGAGACCGGTGTCTGCGGCATCCGCGGCGGACAGTCTCGCGCGGTGCGCCTGACCGAGGGATGCCGCGGCCAGTGGTGTCGGGTCGACATACTCGAAGGCGCGTTCCAGCGGCACGCCGAGCTCGGCTTCGGCGCGGGCCCGAATCGCGGCGAAGTCCACCGGAGGCACTTCGTCCTGCAGCCCCTCGAGCTCCTTCGTGATCTCGGGCGGCAGGACGTCCAGTCGCGACGACATGAACTGGCCGACCTTGATCATGAGACCGCCGAGATCCACCGCCAGCACGTGGAAGCGCTGCGCGATCCGCTGCACCCGCGCCGCACGATTGCCTGCAGAGATCCGTCCGAGGCCGACCCTCGGCAGGATCAACTCGTACCACCAGGATTGCACCATGTAGCGTGCGGCGAACCGCATGATCCTGCGGTAGCGGGCGCGCATATTGCCGACGTCGGTCATCGAATCTCCTTGACGCCGACGTGCCGCTGGCACCCGGTCAGTCCTGAGCGAGGATGGAGAAGAGCTTACGTCGTGCCTCGTCCAGCACGTCGACCGCCTGCTTCACCTGCTCCGGAGTGCCGGTGCGACCGACCTGAGCGACTGCCTGTGCCAGGTCGAAGCCGGCCTTGGGCAGCGCGCCGGTGCGTGCGCTCTCGCGCGCTGCACCCGGGGTCTCCCATGGAGCCGCCTTCTCGGCATCCGCCTCGACGACGGCACGGCCTTCAGCGGTGAGCGAGTAGGTCTTGCGTCCGTCGGACTCCTGGGCGCTGATGAGCCCCTCGTCGGTGAGCAGCTGCAGCGTCGGGTACACCGAGCCGGGGCTGGGCTTCCACGCGCCGTTGCTGCGCTCCTCGATCTCGCGGATGATCTGGTAGCCGTGCATCGGCTTCTCCGCCAGCAGCGCGAGCACCGCGGTGCGCACGTCGCCGCGGCCCATCCGCGGAGTCGTGACCTTCTGCTCGAACATGCCGCGCAGCTGATCCATCGCCTCCCAGATGCCCGTCGTCGGCCAGCCCTGTCCGGAGCCGCCACGGCCTCGCGCCGTGAAACCGTCTCCCATGAATGAACCGCTCATGATGACCTCCTCTGCGCCGACTCGTTCGAGTCTCAGCGATACATAACGATATATCGCTGAACGTGGGTGTGGGCTGTGAGAATCGAATGCACTCATCCGGCGGCGTTCGCCTTCATCTCGGGGCACACTCCCCCGGGCTCGGTCGCGAGTTCGAAGTGCCAGCGCTCGTTGGCGTAGGTCTGACAGATGCCGTAGCGCGCGCCGTGTTCGATCAGCCAGAACTGCGCGTCGATGGGCCCGATGTCGATCGCGTTGCCCGTGACGTGGCTCGAGCGCTCCGGAGTGGCGACGAACTCGCCTGCCACCTGCGCGCTCCCGTACTGCTCGACCGCGTCTTCGAAGAGCCACTGCTGATACCGCGTGCTGCGCCATCCGCTCGTCACCTGGAACGTCTGACCATCGGCAGCCGCATCCGTCGCCGCCTGACGCATCGCCTCGAGCAGAGCCGGATCGAGTCGCCCGATCGCGGGCACCTGGTCATCGACCACCGTGACCGCAATGCCCTCGGCGATGAGTCCTTCCTCCGCGGTCGGCGAGAACGGAGCGACCGCGGAGGCGAACGTGCTGTGCACGATGATCGTCACGAATGCCGCGAGCAGGGCGGCCAGACACACGCCGAGTGCGACGAAGGTGAGGCGCCGCAGCCGATACGGCGGCGTGACCAGTGTGGTGGGAGCGAGGTTGCGAGTCATGTGCCCATCCCACGCGGATGCGTGTTGCGAGGGCGTACGCGCAGGAACATACGCCGGCGATATACCCGCCGACCTAGGCTGGGCGCATGCGTGTACTGATCGTCGAGGACGAGCTCTACCTCGCCGAGGCGATCCGTGACGGGCTGCGCCTCGAGGCGATCGCCGCCGACATCGCCGGCGACGGCGACTCCGCGCTCGAGCAGCTCGCGGTGAACGCCTACGAAGTCGTCGTGCTCGATCGCGACATCCCGGGCCCGAACGGCGACGAGATCGCCCGACAGCTCGCCGGAAAGCCGGAGAGTCCGCGCGTCCTGATGCTGACGGCGGCCGACCGGCTCGACGACAAGGCGAGCGGGTTCGAGAGCGGTGCCGACGACTACCTCACCAAACCCTTCGCGCTGCGCGAACTGGTGCTGCGCCTGCGCGCACTGGCCCGGCGCCCTGCGGCCGGCACTCCCCCGATCGTCGAAGTCTCCGGCATCCGCATCGATCGCTTCCGTCGCGAGGTGTTCCGCGATGGACAGTACGTCGCCCTCACCCGGAAGCAGTTCGCGGTGCTCGACGTGCTGATGACGGCCGGTGGCGGCGTGGTCAGCGCCGAGGACCTGCTCGAACGCGCCTGGGACGAGAACGCCGACCCGTTCACCAACGCCGTCCGCATCACGATCTCGACGCTCCGCAAGCGCCTCGGCGAGCCCTGGGTGATCGAGACCGTGCCCGGCGTCGGCTACCGGATGAACTCATGACCCTGACGCGGCAGCCCGGGCTCTCGGTGCGCGTCAAGCTCGCGCTGAGCTATGCCGGATTCCTCGTCATCGCCGGCATCGCCCTGTTCATCGTCGGCTTCCTCGTCCTTCGGTTCGTACCGGACGGCAATCTCGCGGTCATCGGCGGACGGTGGGCACCCAGCCGTGACGATCTCGTCGAGGTATTCCTCAAGTACGCGTGGTGGGCGATGGCCCTGCTCGTCGCGTTCGGTCTCCTGGGCGGATGGATCCTCGCCGGCATCGTCCTGCGACCACTGGGGCGGATCACGGATGCCGCGGCCCGAGCCCGCGACGGCGACCTCGACGTCCGCATCGCACTGCCCGGTCGGCGTGATGAGCTCACCGACCTCGCCGACGCGTTCGACGCCATGCTCGACCGGGTGGCGCACACCCTCGAAGAGGAGCGTCGTTTCGCCGCCAACGCCTCGCACGAGCTGCGGACCCCGCACACCATCATCCGCACGATGCTCGAGGTGGCGCAGGCGGATCCGGACGGACGCGACGTCGAAACGCTCCTCGAGCGCATCCGCACGACGAACGAGCGGGCGATCAGGTCGACGGAGTCATTGCTGACGCTGGCGCGCGTAGGTCGCGGTGTCACCCTGGATCGGGAGCCCGTGGATCTGGCGGCGGTGGCCTCCGCCGCGGTCGACGACATCCGAGCGGATGCCGCGGCACGCGGCATCCGTATCGACAGGTCGCTGGCGCCGTGCCTCGTGCAGGGCAATCGGACGCTCCTGGAACAGCTCGCGGCGAACCTTCTCGGCAACGCGCTGCTGCACAACGTGGACAACGGCTGGATCCGGGTGTCGGTGTCCTCGACCGGAGCTCTCGAGGTCGAGAACTCCGGCGCACGGGTGGACCCGGCGATCGTGGGGACCCTCACGGAGCCGTTCGTACGCGGCGCAGGGCGCGCGCGACGCGCGAGCGGGCCGGACGGCGTGGGTTTGGGCCTCGCCATCGTCGCATCGATCACGCGGGTCCACGAGGGCGCTCTCGAGGTGGTGGCGCTCGAGAGTGGCGGGCTTCACGTCCGCGTCGTCCTGGCGCGCTGAGCCCTGATCGCAGCAGCGAGGAGTCGTGGAATCGTCACGAGCGCGACGCCGATGGCGGCGCCGATCGTGTTCCAGAGGATGTCGTCGGGGTCCGGCACCCGGCCGGGGATGGATGCCTGCGCATACTCGACCGCGGCCGACAGGGCGAAACCGGCGAGGATCGCGAGCGGCCAGGCGCGACGAGTCAGCAGCAGAGCGATCGTCACGCCGAGCGGCACGAACATGATCGTGTTGAGCACGCGCTCGGCTTCGCCGTAGGGAATCCACAGAAGCAGCGGCTCGGTCACGGCATCCATCAGGCGCATGAAGGCGCCCCGGGCGGGCGCGACGATCCACCGCGGCGCCAAGGTCAGGGCGGCGACCGCCGCGATGGCGATGAGTGCGGCGAGCACGCGGATGCCGCCACGTCGGGTCGTGGTGGGGTCGGTCATCGTCCCAGTCCACGTGAGCGGATGTTGCGGGAGCGTATGAGTTTCGGCGCCGCGAGCCCCGGGTCAGTCCTCGACGGGCTGGCGCAGGATGGTGCGCAGCTTCGCCGGCTCGGTGCGGCGGATGTCGCTGAGATAGACCTCGTGGTGTCTGCCGGTCATCCGCAGCCCGTTGCCCGGAATGAAGTCGTGGTGCAGAGCGTCGAGAGTCGGCCCCTCATCGTCGAACGGCCCCAGGTGAAGGGTCTGCACGCACCGCCCCTCGGCGAGGGTCTCCAGCCGGAGGCGATCGAGCACCGGTGCCTCCACGGTGGCGCGCACATCCGCGAACTGCTCGTCGGTGATCCAGTCCGGCACGAGGTTGAGGGCGGTCCAGTCCCAGCGTGACTTGTCGCGATCGGTGGTGAAGGACGCCATATCGTCAGACCACCACAGCGCCTCCAGCGGCATGACGACGTAGTCGCGGTCGAGCTCCCGCTTGCTGAAGAACTTGAGCTTGTATGCCACCGGGAAGATCGTCGCGATCGCGTCGGCGTACTCCTGAGCGTTCGGGTCGCCATGCCCGTCGATCATCAGATACCGCAAGGGCGGCACATCGATGATCTCGAACGACCCGCGCGGAGCCGTGTAGGCCGAGATCTGCTTCTTGAGGTCGATCTTCACCGCTGAGCCCCGATCCGAACGTCGATCACGTCAGCATGCCAGGCCGGTCGGACATCACGCGCCGAACGGCGACGAAGTAGGCTGGCGCACGCCTCGCAACGGTGCGTCGTCCCGTGCCCTCTCTCGACAGGAACGCCGTGTCTGCACTCGCGCCCGACCACTCCAGCCGCTACACGATCCAGCCGACGGTCCTGCAGGCGCTGCGCAGCCCCCGCCTTCTCACTCGTGAGGTCGTGGCAGGCCTGGTGGTCGCGCTCGCCCTCATTCCCGAGGCGATCGCCTTCTCCGTCGTGGCGGGCGTCGATCCGCGCGTCGGGCTTTTCTCCTCGTTCGTTCTCGCGGTCGTCATCGCCTTCACCGGTGGCCGCCCGGCCATGATCACCGCAGCGGCCGGTGCCGTCGCCCTCGTGATCGCTCCGCTCGCACGTGAGCACGGGGCCGACTACCTGATTGCGACGGTGATCCTGGCGGGTGTGATCCAGATCGTCCTCGCGGTGCTCGGTGTCGCCAAGCTCATGCGCTTCATCCCGCGCAGCGTCATGGTCGGCTTCGTCAACGCGCTCGCGATCCTCATCTTCGTCTCTCAGATGCCGCAGCTGATCGATGTTCCGTGGCCGGTATACGTGCTGGTTGCCGCCGGACTCGGCATCCTCGTCGTCTGGCCACGCATCACCCGCCTCATCCCCGGTCCGCTCATCGCGGTTGTGCTGCTCACCGCCGCGGTCGTCGTCTTCGGCATCTCAGTGCCGAACGTCGGCGATCAAGGCGAGCTGCCGCAGAGCCTGCCGTCGCTCCTCCTTCCGAATGTGCCGCTCACGTGGGAGACGCTGCAGATCATCGCCCCCTACGCGTTCGCGGTCGCACTCGTGGGGCTGCTCGAGTCGCTCATGACGGCCAAACTCGTCGACGACATCACCGACACGCATTCGCGCAAGACCCGTGAGGCCTGGGGGCTCGGGGTCGCGAACCTCGCCGCGGCGTTCTTCGGTGGCACCGGCGGCTGCGCCATGATCGGCCAGACGATGATCAACGTCAAGACGTCCGGGGCACGCACCCGCATCTCCACTTTCGCGGCAGGCATCTGGGTGCTGGTCCTCGTCGTGCTTCTCGGCGACGTGGTGGCGGTCATCCCGATGGCCGCGCTCGTCGCAGTGATGATCCTGGTGTCGGTGTCCACGTTCGACTGGCACAGCATCCGACCGGCGACGCTGAAGCGGATGCCGGTGAGCGAGACCCTCGTCATGCTCGTCACCGTCGTGGCGACGGTATGGAGTCACAATCTCGCGATCGGAGTGATTCTCGGGGTGCTCACCGCCATGGTGCTCTTCGCCCGACGCGTCGCCCACTTCACGACCGTTACCCGCACGGTGGATGGCGAGGTCGCGAGGTATCGGGTCGATGGCGCGCTGTTCTTCGCTTCGAGCAACGACCTCACGACCCAATTCGACTACGCCGTCGACCCGCCACGCGTCGTCATCGACATGTCCCGGTCACACGTGTGGGATGCCTCGACGGTGGCGACGCTGGACGCGATCGTCACGAAGTACGAGCGTCACGGGGTCACGGTGGAGATCACCGGGATGAACGAGGCGACGGCGGCCTTCCACCAACGGTTGACCGATCGTCCCGACGCGTAGCGATCCCTGTCCCGTGCGCCGCGAGTGCCTCCAGCTCCACGCCGGTCAATCGCTGCGTCGTCCACTCGTCCATCGGCACGGCGCCGATCGAGTGGTAGAACGCGATCGATGGCGCGTTCCAGTCGAGCACCGTCCACTCGAGACGCGAATACCCGCGGTCTACGCATTCGGCGGCCAGTGACGCGATGAGCGCCTTGCCGTAGCCGGTGCCGCGCTGATCTTCGTAGACGAAGAGATCCTCGAGCCAGATGCCGTGCTTTCCGGTCCAGGTCGAGTAGGTGAGGAACCAGATCGCGATGCCGACGATCTCCCCCTCGTGCTCGACGACGTGCGCGAACACCCGCGGCTCGGCGCCGAAGAGCGACGCCGTCAGCGCCGCGACGGTGTTCTCGACGGCATCGGGTTCGCGCTCGTAGTCCGCCAAACCCTGGATGCAGGCGAGGATGCCGGCCTCGTCGCCGGGGACGGCAATTCGCAGCACTGCCCCCTCGGCCAAGGCGTACGGGGTCATCGAGCGACCGCCGCACGGCGCCGAACCAGGGCCGCGATGCCCCGCCACCCGACCAGGAACAGCAGAAGCACGATCGCCGCGACGATGATGAACGCGACAGCGGTGCCCTGACGGGCGACACCGCGCAGCAGCATCCCTCCGCCCAACGTCACCGCCCACACACCGAGTCCGGTGCGCACCGGGGCGAGCGGGGCACGCCACGCCATCGTGATCAGCCACCCGGCGACGAGTCCGACCAGGAATGGCCAGGCCGTCTGCCAGACGCCCTCGACGGTGAGGTGCTCGGCGTGACTGGCGCGTCCGATGATCGCGAAGACCACGACCAGCACGACGTCGAGGCCGAAGGCGAGGGCGATGGTGCGGGACCGCGGCGCGGGCGCGGACGGAGCGGCAGCGTGGTTCGTCATGGGTCTCCTTTGCGACACGTCCATCCTTGCGCGTCTCGGCGGGCCGTTGCGCATCGTCTCGATAGCCTGAGGTCGTGGCCACCCGTGCACTTGACGCGTCGAATCTCGACACCGCGCCGCTCACCTCGAGCATCCGACTCGAAGAGCTGCGCCGCTACCGCGAGACGCTGCCGACGGCCGTGCGCCCGTCGCTGCGGGCGATCCTCGTCCCCGCGATCCTCCTTGCGGTCGTCCTCCCGCTGCTGGGCGGGTTCTGGCTCGCCCTGCTGTGGGATGACGGTTGGCAGGCGGAAGACGCCGGTGACTGGTTGATGTACCTGTTCATCCTGGGTGTGATCCTCATCGGCCCGTTTCTGCTCATCGGCGTCGTCGTGCGCGACGTCGCAGGCCGCGCGGGGCGCCGACAGTTCCGCCTGGCACGGTTCGCGGCGGCCAACCGCCTCACGTACTCCCCCCTCAGTCCCGCCCTCGAGTTTCCGGGAATGATCTTCGCGCTCGACGACGGCGGTCTGGGATGGGACGTCGTGCGCGACGACTCGTCGCGTGGCCTCGTCATCGGCAACTACACGTTCGTCACCGGCAGCGGCAAGAACGCGCGCACCCACCGCTGGGGGTTCGCCACGGTGCGGCTCGGCACGCAATTGCCGCACATCGTGCTCGACGCGAAGGGCAACAACTCGCTCGGCGCATCGAGCCTTCCACTCGTGCTCGATCCCGAACAGCGGCTCAGCCTCGAGGGCGACTTCGACCGCCACTTCACGCTGTACGCGCCGCACGGGTACGAACGCGATGCGCTGTACCTCTTCACGCCGGACGTGATGGAGCGATTCATCGATCATGCCGGCCGAGTGGATGTCGAGATCGTCGAGGACCGGCTCTACCTGTTCTCGCGGCAGGACCTCGCCACGCTCGACCCCGACGTGTGGCGCTGGCTGTTCGGCGCACTGGAGGCGTTGACGGCGAAGTCGGCGCAGTGGGAGCGCTGGCGCGATGACCGGCTCGGCGAGACCCGCCTCGAGCCTGGGGGGAACGGCGAGACGCAGATCGTCCGACCGCCGCGGGGCGTCGCGGCTCCGGGTCGGCGACTGCAGCAGATCGTGCCGTGGTACTGGGTCGTGCTGGGGCTGGCCGCCGCCGGACTCGGGGTCTGGGCGCTGTTCGACAACGTCTTCGGCGGCTGACCCGCGTTCAGGCTCGCTCGAGCACGATGGCTGCGGGCATCCGTCGCACGATGGGACGGAACGCGGGTCTGGCGAGAGTGGCGGCCTCTGCCGCCTCGACGATGCGGGGCGCAACCACCGGCTGATCGCGCCCCTTCCACCGGAGCGTCGCGCCACCTGCCGCGATCACGTTGTGCGCCCAGTTCGTCTGCACGCCCCAGGGAAGGCCTATGACGATCTCATGGGGGTTCACGGTGGGAACGAGCGCGACGGGCGTGGCGTATGCCGTGCCGCTGCGGCGTCCCCGGTGATGAATGACGGCCCACAACGGAAACCATCGGCGTCCCGCGAGTGCTCGCGCCACCGGCTCGGTCGCCTTGACGATGACGCGCGGGGGTCCCGAGCTGCGTCCGCTCATGCACTCCACGATCCCCGCACCTGTCACCCGACGCAAGAGTGCCCCGGCCCTGGCCACCCTCGACCGCGCGCGAGCGAGCCGCCACACTGGAGCCATGACCGAGCCCGCTTCATGGGTGCTGCACGTCGACCTCGACCAGTTCATCGCCGCCGTCGAGGTGCTGCGGCGTCCCGAACTCGCCGGCAAGCAGGTCATCGTCGGTGGACGCGGAGATCCGACCGAGCGCGCGGTCGTCTCCACGGCGTCGTACGAAGCCCGCGAGTTCGGCGTCGGATCCGGGATGCCGCTGCGCATCGCCGCCCGCAAGGCACCGGACGCGATCATTCTCCCGGTGGACGCCCCGGCGTACAACGCCGCATCGGAGGAGGTGATGGCCACCCTGCGCGCGCAGCCGGACGCCGTCGTGCAGGTCCTCGGGTGGGATGAGGCGTTCGTCGGGGTTCGCACCGATGACCCGGAGGCCTACGCACGCCGGATCCAACGAGCAGTGCTCGAACGCACGCAGCTGCACTGCAGCGTCGGAATCGGCGACACGCTCGTGCGCGCCAAGAACGCCACCGACTTCGGCAAGCCGCGCGGCACCTTCCGCCTCACCGTGGACAACTGGCTCGCGGTCATGGGCGAACGGCCCACGATCGCGCTGTGGGGCGTCGGCAGCAAGATCTCGAAGCGACTCGCGTCGCTCGGCATCTTGACCGTCGAACAACTCGCGATCGCCGACTACACCGCGCTCGCCGCGGAGTTCGGTCCCAAGATGGGTCCCTGGTTCCGGCAGCTCGGCCGGGGCGACGGATCCACAGTGGTCGACGACACCCCCTGGGTAGCGCGCGGGCACGGCAGAGAGACGACCTTCCAGCAGGACGTCTCCGATCGCGGAGAGATCGAGAGGGCGGCCCGAGTGCTCCTCACGCAGGTCCTCGACGAGGTAGTGGCCGAGGGGCGCCCCGTCGTCGGCGTGGGCCTCAAGGTTCGCTATGCGCCGTTCCTCACCAAGACGCTCGTCCACAAGATCGCGCCCACATTCGACCGCGAAACGGTCGCCGCCGAAATGATGAAACTCGTCGCACGGATCGAGCCCGATCGTCCGCTCCGTCTTCTCGGCGTCCGCGCCGAGATGGAGATGCCCGACGAAGCCCGCGAAGGACACAGTCCGACGCGAAGTGGGTGGTGACTGTGTGCATCGGGCAAGTCCGGAAACCAGAAAAACCCCCGGATAACCGGGGGTTTTCTGAGTTGTGACCCCAGCGGGATTCGAACCCGCGTTACCGCCGTGAGAGGGCGGCGTACTAGGCCGCTATACGATGGGGCCGTTGCGACAACCGTTCAAGTATGCCATGCGGAGAACGACTCGACCAAATCGAGACGGGCTTCGCTTTTCGGCTTGCCGCGGCATCCGTCCCGCGCTTGACTCGTCGTATGCGAGTCACCAAGCACGAACACGCCGCCCTCACCGTCGAGCGCTCCGGGAAGTCGCTCATCGTCGACCCCGGCAGCTTCACGCTCCCCCTCACCGACGTGGGCGACACCGTCGCGATCGTCATCACCCATGAGCACGCCGACCATTGGACGGCCGACCATCTCGACCGCATCCTCGAGATGGTTCCGGGTACGCCGATCTTCGCTCCGCAGGGAGTGGCGAACGCCGCCGCGGGCTACGACATCACGGTCGTGAACCCCGGTGACACCGTGACGGTCGAGCCCTTCACGCTCAAGTTCTTCGGAGGGAGGCACGCGGTCATCCACGAGTCGATCCCGGTCGTCGACAACGTGGGTGTGCTCATCGACGATGAGTTCTACTACCCCGGCGACTCTTTCACGGTGCCCAAGGGCGCGAAGGTCGCAATGTTGGCCGCCCCCGTGGGCGCACCGTGGCTCAAGGTCGGCGATGCCATGGATTTCGTCCTGGCCGTTGCGCCTCTCCGTGCCTTCGCCACGCACGACATGACCCTGTCGGTCATCGGCCGCAACATGCACAAGGCCCGACTGAAGTGGGCCGTCGAACAGGGCGGCGGAGAGTTCGTCGAACTCGAGCCCGGCGAATCCGCGGACGTGTAGCTCCGCCGCCAACCAGCGGCCTCGTCAGCGGAGGTTCTCCTTCAGCGAATCCAAGTGGGCGCGGCTGAGCCGAGCCGCCAAGGCGACATCGTGCGTCGAGATCGCCGCCAACACGTCTGTGTGCACGTCGTGGTCGTCGTCACCGCCGAACTCGCCTCGGATGCGCAGCATCTCCACCATCGCCTGCCGTAGCCGAGGTACGAACCCGTCGAACAGTTCGACAAGGATCGAGTTGTGGGATGCCGTAACCACGGCGCGGTGAAAAGCCATGTCGGCATCGACGTGGTCTTCGATCTGCGATCGGCGCGCCGCCCGGTCCTCCAGGGCGCGCCGCAGAGCCCGAAGATCAGCCGGCGTGCGTCTCTCCGCAGCGAGCCCGGCCGCCTCGGATTCGATCGCGATACGCGCTTCGATCACCGAGACGATGTCCGCGCGGCGCAGGACGACATCCCAGTCCTCCGGCGCGTCCAGCGCGGTGACGTACACGCCGGACCCCTGTCGTGAGGTCAGCACGCCGCGTCCGGCCAACTGTCGGATCGCCTCCCGCACCGTCGATCGTCCGACACCGAGCTGCGGCCCGAGTGTGGTCTCGCCGGGCAGTCGCGCTCCCAGGGGCCACTCCCCCGCCCTGATGCGTGCGAGCAGGAGGTCTGCCGCCTGGTCGGCCAGTGGCGCACGACGTACCTGTTCCATGCGTGTGACTCCTAGTGCGCTACTTGTCTGAGGACTTGTGTACAGTGTAGCTCGTGTCGACGTTCCTCCTTCTTCGTTGCCACGGCGGGGCGTAGCCAGACCGGCACCCCGCCGTGGAGTGGAGTCGTGCCGGTCGCCCCACCATCGACACCAAGGAACCGTTCATGACCGCCACATCATTCGGCCGCATCTCATCCCCCGCCGGCCCCATCCCTGCGCACAGCCCTGCATGGAACCCCCAGCGGCACTCACAGATGCCGTCGCATCGCTACACGAGCGTGCACGCCCGAGTAGCCCTGCCGCTCGCCGGTCGCGATTGGCCGACACACCGTCTCACCGCCGCCCCCCTGTGGGTTCCCGTCGACCTCCGCGATGGCAACCAGGCGCTCGCCGAGCCCATGGATCCGGCACGCAAGCGCCGCTTCTTCGAGCTCATGGTGGCGATGGGGTACAAGGAGATCGAGGTCGGATACCCCTCGGCGTCGCAAACCGACCACGACTTCGTCCGGCTGATCGCCGAGAGCGACATCGCACCCGACGACGTCACAATCGTGGTGTTCACCCCCGCAAGGCGCGACCTGATCGAACGAACCGTCGCGTCGATCCGTGGCATCCGCAACCCCGTCGTCATCCATATGTATACGGCGACGGCGCCGACCTGGCGGGAGGTCGTGCTGGGGCAGGATCGCGCGGCCTTGAAGGATCTGATCCTCGCCGGAGGTCGTGACATCCTCGCCCTCACCGAGGATCATCCCGGCGTCCGGTTCGAATTCTCACCCGAGGTGTTCAACCTCACCGAACCGGACTACGTACTGGAGGTGTCCGATGCAATGACGACGCTGTGGGACGCATCGACCGATCGCCCGGTGATCCTGAATCTGCCGGCAACGGTCGAGGTCGCGACCCCGAACATCTATGCCGATCAGATCGAGTACATGCACAAGAATCTCGCCCGGCGCGACAGCGTCATCCTCTCAGTGCACCCGCACAACGACAGAGGAACCGGTGTCGCGTGCGCAGAGCTCGCACTGCTGGCCGGGGCTCAGCGCGTCGAGGGGTGCCTGCTCGGCAACGGCGAACGCACCGGCAACGTCGACCTCGTCACGCTGGCGTTGAACCTGCATGCGCAAGGCGTCGATCCTATGATCGACTTCTCCGACATCGACGAGATCCGGCGTACGGTCGAGGACTGCAACCGAATCGGCGTCCATCCACGACATCCGTACGTCGGCGACCTCGTGCACACCGCGTTCAGCGGCACGCATCAGGATGCGATCAAGAAGGGGTTCGCCGAACACCGCGACCGGGCGGCGGCCATGGGAGTCGATGAGCGTCTGCTCGCGTGGCGCGTGCCGTACCTCCCGATCGATCCCGCCGACATCGGCCGCACCTATGACGCGGTGATCCGTGTCAACTCGCAGTCCGGCAAGGGCGGGATCGCCTACCTTCTCGAAGCCGAGTACGGCGTCGAACTCCCCCGTCGTGCGCAGATCGACTTCGCCCGACACGTCCAGCGGCACACGGATCAGACGGGGCAGGAGGTCAGCGCCGACATCCTGTGGGACCTGTTCCGCCAGGTCTATCTGAACGACGACGAAGGGGGCATCGCACTCATCGGTTTCGAGACCGGGGAGGAGCGCGGCGACAAGGGCACCACGATCGCGCTATCGATCGACGGTATCCGGTACGACTCGACCCACACCGGGGTCGGCCCCGTCGAAGCCGCCGTGTCCGCCCTTGTCGAGCGCGGCTGCGACATCGACATCCTCGGATTGCATCAGTGCAGCGTCGGCACGGGAAGCGACAGCATGGCGCTCACTCTCGTGGAGTACCGCGACACGCGCGGCGCGCACTGGTCCGCCGGAATGGATCGCTCCGTGGTCGCGGCAAGCCTGCGCGCGGTCGTCATGGCTGCGGCGCAGGCTCGGAAGGCCATGCCTGCCGGGTAGCGAAGGGAAGTGCAGGAGAGCGGATGCCGCGGCCTCGGGTCGCGGCATCCGCTCTCTCATTCGGCGTCGAGGTCGGTCTCGAGCAGCGCGACCAGTTCATCGAGCGCCTGCTCGGCGCCTTCCCCCTCGGCCTTGAGGGTCACGACGGTGCCGTGCGCGGCGCCCAGACCCATCAGCGAGAGGATGCTGCCGGCGTTGAGGTCCTTGCCGCCGTCGACGGCGATCGTTACCGGGAGCTTCTTCTCCTGGACCGCCTGCACGAAGAGTTTCGCGGGGCGCGCGTGCAGGCCGGAGCTGCTCGCGATGGTGGCCTGACGTTCTGCCATGGGTTCTTCCTTCCGTCGGACGACGATTGTGTTCAGCTTCTCGCATGCCGGGTGCATACGCGAGGGTTCAGACCGGAACGGCCACTGCGGGGATGTCCTCGGCCGCGGCCAGCTCCTTGGGTGCGATGTAGCGTTTGAAGGCGACGACCAGGAATGCCGAGACGACCGTGCCCGCCGCTAGTGCGAGGACGAAGCCCCAGATGGGCTGGATCGCGAAGAGCACGAAGATTCCGCCGTGCGGGGCGTATGACTGCACGCCGAACAGCATGCACAGAGCCCCTGTGACGGCGCCGCCGACCATCGACGCCGGGATCACGCGCAGCGGGTCGGCTGCTGCGAACGGAATCGCCCCCTCCGAGATGAACGATGCGCCCAGAAGCCAGGCTGCTTTGCCGTTCTCGCGTTCCACTGGCGTGAACACACGACGCGCCAGGACGGTCGAGGCGAGGGCCATGGCCAGCGGCGGCACCATGCCGGCGCACATCACCGCCCCCATGATCAACAGCGGCGCGGGGTTGGACGCCGAACCCGCGGCGAGTCCGGCGACGGCGAACGAGTACGCCACCTTGTTCACGGGGCCGCCGAGATCGAAGCACATCATCAGCCCGAGGACCACTCCCAGCCCGATCGCCGCGCCACCCGACTCGGTGAGGCTGGTGAGCCAGTCGGTCAGCCACAGCATCATGGTCGCGATAGGCCGACCGAGGAAGAGCACCATGAGCCCGGAGGCGATGATCGAGCCGATGAGCGGGATGATGACCACCGGCATGAGCCCCCGCAGCCAACGCGGCGCGGGAAGACGACCGAGCCACCAGGCTACGAAGCCGGCGAGGAGACCGCCGATGATGCCGCCGATGAAGCCCGCCTGCATGAGAACGGCGATCGCGCCGGCCACGAAGCCGGGTGCAATGCCCGGCCGGTCGGCGATCGCGAAGGCGATGTAGCCGGCGAGGGCAGAGACGAGGAAGCCCATCGAGGTGGACCCGATGACGAAGGCGACCGAGCCCAGGTACTGTCCGAGCGGCCCCAGGGGCGACGTGATGTCCTGCGTGGGGAGGTCCCAGAGCGAATTGCTCAGGACGACGTTCATCGCACCGGTGGTGACCTCGTAGCCGCCCAGAAGGAATCCCAAAGCGATCAGCAGGCCGCCGCCCGCTACGAACGGGATCATGTAGCTCACACCGGTGAGCAGCCACCTCTGGATGCGTGCACCCACGGACTGCGTCGGCGCCGTGGTCGCGGTCGAGCCGGCAGCAGCGGTCGCGGGCACGCGCGCAGCATTCGGATCTTTCGCCGCCGCGATCGCCTCCGCGATCATCTGCGCGGGCTGCTCGATTCCGCGCTTGACATTGGACCGGATCACGGGCTTGCCACCGAAGCGCTGCGGTTCGCGTACGTCCACATCGGTGGCGAAGATGACCGCATCGGCGTCGTCGATGGTGTCTTTCGGGAGCGCCTTGTACCCGCTCGACCCTTGCGGCTCCACGACGAGTTCAATGCCGGCGGCCTTGCCCGCCGCCGTCAGTGCGTCGGCCGCCATGAACGTGTGCGCGATGCCGGTCGCGCATGCGGTGACCGCGACGATGCGCGCCGGACGGCCGTCGATGCTCACCGCCGGGTCGGATGGTGCGGTCGTCGTCCCCGCTGCGGCTGTCTCGGGCTGCGCAGACTCGACTTCATCGGCGTCCTCCTCGATCGCGTGGCGCACGATCGCCACGACGTCTTCGGACGTGGTCGCGGCGCGGAGATCCGCGACGAAGTCGTCCTGCATGAGACTGCGCGCCAGTCGGGAGAGGACGGCGAGATGGGCTTCGGCCGCTCTCTCGGGGGCCGCGATGAGGAACACCAGATCGGCGGGCCCGTCCGGCGCCCCGAAGTCGACGCCGGGCGAGAGCCGCGCGAAAGCCAGCGTCGGCTCCGTCACGGCAGCACTCTTCGCGTGCGGGATCGCGATGCCGCCGGGCAGCCCGGTCTCGTCCTTCAACTCGCGCGCCCACGCATCGGCGTGGAGTGCGGCCGCGTCGGTTGCACGACCCTCAGCCACCACGCGCGCGGCTAGAGCCGCAATGACGGACGACTTGTCGGCGCCGAGCGCGATGTCCAGGGAAACGAGCGGGGATGTGATGATCTGAGTCATGGGTGACCTCCGTGATCGTGTGACGCAGCGTGCTGCGATCAGTGCGTGATCGGCGTGACCTCGAGGTCCCACGGGGGGATCTCGGAAGGGGTGGGTATCTGCGTTCCGGGGAGGGACGCAGCAGCCGCGCCATAGGCGACGGCAGTCCGGAGCCGTAGATCGGCTGCGGCGCCGGCGACAGCGGCGATCAGATACCCGGCGAGCGAGCTGTCACCGGCCCCGACCGTGCTGGCTACCTCGATGCGCGGTGCGTGAGCGCGAAGCGATGTGTCCGCTGTGACCAGCAGAGCGCCCCGAGCGCCCAGAGTGACAAGGGCAGCGCCGACTTTGGCAGGCACCAGGGCGCGGGCCTGCGCGAGGGCGGATGCCGCGATATCCGCTTCGCCGGTGGAGCCGGCAAGCTCGCTGAGTTCTTCCTCGTTCGGCTTGATGAGGTCCGGAGCGGCGTCGGCCACGACCCGCTCTAGCGCGCGACCCGACGTGTCGACGGCGACGCGCGGTGCGTCTGCACCCCATCGAGCGCGCACAGCGGCGATGGCATCTGCGTAGAAGCCGTCACTCAGCCCTGGAGGCAGCGAGCCGGCGAAAACGACCCACTCCGCCCCCTCGCAGGCAGCGACCACACCGGCGATGAGGGCGCTGCACTCGGACTCGGACATCTCGGGGCCGGGAAGATTGATCTTGGTGGTGGTGCCGGCCGGGTCGGTGAGTGTCAGGTTCGCGCGCACTCGGCCGAGAACCTCCACGCGGCGCACCGCGATCCCTGTCCGGTCCAGCAGCAGTCGATAGGGGTCATCGGCCGCGCACGGGACCACGGCGATCGTGGCGATGCCTGCCGCCCGCAGAGCTCGAGCGACGTTCACGCCCTTGCCGCCCGCGTCTTCGCGCACGCTACCGGCGCGCTGCACCTCGCCGGCCCGGAGCGGTGCGTCCAGGCGCACGGCGCGATCCAGCGACGGGTTCGCGGTGACGGTGACGATCATGCGCGCCACACCTCCGTGCCGCACTCCACGAGCGCCTCGGAAAGCACTCCGGAAGGAAGCGCATCCGTGACGAGCAGATCGATGTCGGTGAGAGATGCGAACGTGACGAGCAGCTCGCGGTCGAACTTGCTCTCGTCGGCGACGACGATCACTCGACGGGCGGCCCTCACGATCGCGCGTTTGACCGCCGCTTCATCCGGGTCCGGCGTGCTCGCCCCGAACGCCGCTGAGAGACCGTTCACGCCGACGAACGCGACATCGGGTCGGAGCGCCTCGATCGCCCGTACCGTATCCGCACCCACTGCAGCTGCGGTGACCCCGCGGACCCGGCCGCCGATCACGGAGAGTGACACCGCGTCGGCGGTCGCGAGAGAGTGTGCGAGCGTCAGGGAGTGGGTGACGACCTCCGCGGAGCCGCGACTCATCGTCAACCGCGCGGCCAGCTGATCGGCGATCGCCGCTGTCGTGGTGCCGGCATCGAAGTAGATGGAACCGTGGAAGCCCTCGCCCAGTGCATCGAGTGCGCGCTGCGCGATCGCGTGCTTGGCGCCGCTGCGTCGTTGGGCGCGATCGGCCAGGGACGATTCCGCCGTGCTGGCACGTTCCAGCGGCACCGCCCCCCCGTGCACGCGGCGGAGCGCACCAGACCTTTCGAGTGCGTCGAGATCCCGCCGTACCGTTTCGGTGGTGACGTCGAATCGCCCAGCGAGTTCGACCACGGCGACCCGGCCCTCTTCGAACAGGATCCGTTCGATGAGATCTTGCCGCTCCGTTGCGTACACAGCATGCCCCCTTGAATCTGATTCCAACACAGTACAACATAAAACAACACAAACACAATAGTGCGCAACGCGCGGGTGTCGAGTTGCAGATACCCTCGGACGATGTCCGACAAGCCGATCGCCGAGATCCTGATCGACGAGGTGCTCGTGCGCGGACTCCTCCGGGCACAGCTGCCGAAGCTCGCGCCCCTGCCGCTGTCGAAGGCATCCGAAGGATGGGATTGCGAGGTGTGGCGACTGGGCACGGACCTTGCGGTTCGTCTCCCCCGGCGGGCATTGTCGGCATCGCTGACCGCGCACGAGCAGTTCGCGCTCCCCCTCATCGCCCCCGCGGTCGAAGCGACGGGTGTGCGGCTGCCCGCTCCTCTCTTCCACGGTGCACCGGGTGCGGGGTATCCCTGGGCGTGGTCGATCGTTCCCTGGATCGTTGGCGAGTCCGGGCTGTCGGTGCGCCGCGAGGACCGCAGCGGATGGGCACAGCCACTGGCACGGGCTCTTCGCGCGCTCCACGCCCCCGCCCCGGCGGACTATCCCGTCAACCCCGCGCGCGGAGCCCCACTGGCCGCACGCGCAGAGGCGGTCGCCGGACGCCTCGACGACCTGCGCCGTCAGCACGGACCCGATGCCGCCCTGGACGCCCTGGAGGGGCTCTGGGACGCCGGCGTAGCCGCACCGACCTGGCAGCACTCACCCGTGTGGGTACACGGCGACCTGCACCCCGGTAACCTACTCGCGCACGGGTCCGAGTTGTGCGCCATCATCGACTTCGGCGATGTGACCGGAGGAGATCCGGCGTACGACCTGGCGGTCGCGTGGATCGCCTTCGACGACTCGGGCCGCCACGCCTTCATCGACGCCTTTGACGGCACGCACGACGCCGCGACCTGGGTGCGGGCGCGGGCCTGGGCCGGAGCGGTCGCGCTGATGCTGCTCGCACACAGCGACGACAACCCGGCCTACGCCGCCCTCGGCGCGGAGGCCCTCGACGCGGTGGTCTCCGGTGGCCGACGCGACTAAGCCTTCGTCGCGCCCCCGGCCACCCACACATCGACACGATCGCCGTTCAGCATGAAGCGCACCACGCTGCCCGACGGAAGGTTCGCCGCGATCTCACTGGGGATCCCCTCGAGCATCAGATCGATCACGGGATTCAGCGGGGCGGGCGTGCAGCTCATGCCCCAGACTCCATAGGGTTCCATCTCCAGCACGAGGCAGCGTCCCCGCTCGTCGCTGGCGGCGGACCAGGCGGTGAGACCGTTGTACGTCTCGTACCGCTGCAGAGACTCGAGGTCGAACATCGGCTGGAATCCTTCGGAGCGCCTCATGAACGCGGCGCGATCTTCGTCGCTCGTCGCAACGGGAGCCATCGAGTAGTTCGCACGAGGAGCCATCAGCGAGGTCACGGTCGCGCTGATCCCGATGACCAGGAGGACCGCGATTCCGGCGGCGACCCATCGCGCGTTGCGACGCCACCACGGCGCCCCCTGCGTGTCAGCCACGTCCCCGACCACGACACCGTCATCTGCGCCCGGCGACGGCACGCCGACGGGCGTTGCCTCGGCATCCGGTGACAGGCCGAAGCGGGCATCCGCAGGCTGCTCCGACGGCACTCCTGCGAAGACCGCGTCCAGGTCGCTCCGGTCGAGACCCGCGGGCAAGGCCCTCTGGCTGGACGACGCGGGGCGCGCCGCATCCTCGAGTTCGATGAGTCGTCGCTGAGCGACGTCGTCGTCGGCGATGTCCGCGTCCGGACCGTAGGCCCGACGGCGCAGTTCGGCGAGCTCCGCCTCGCTCTCGAGGGACTGCGACGAGGCATCCATGGCTTCATTATCACTCAAGGGAATCCGACCGCTTTTGTAGATAGTGCACAAGCGACTGAGTCCCACAGGATCCGGTACTTGGTCCCACCATCACTGCCCGTCGGATGACGGAGAACGCCTGTTAGATTCGCACAGCTTCGACGGACCACCCCGCGATCGGCATGCCAATGACGGCAGGCCGAGGGGCGATCACCACCCGCGATCCCCCGTCGATCGGCGACAGCACGCCGGCATTCGAACACGCCTGCTCGCAGGCGCGACACCTGGAGTCCTCAATGACGAGAACAGAAACCCACGCGCACGGCCTCGGCATGCGCATCGCGGTCATCGTGCTCAGCGTTCTGCTGGCAGCGATGATCTTCCTCTACTTCGTGACCACCTCAAAGATCGCGGATGGCGCGAACCAACTCGCCGCGGGCGCATCCGACGCGGATGGCGGCTCCCAGCTGGTCGCCGACGGCACTGTGGCTCTATCCGACGGCGCAGGAGAACTCGCCGCCGGTGCCGGCAAGCTCGACGACGGCGCCGCCAGCGCCGCGTCCGGAGCGGCATCGCTGTCGGCCGGAGCCACCTCCGCCGCCGCCGGTGCGGCCTCCCTCGCCGAGGGGGCGACCTCGCTGTCCTCCGGTGCCTCGAGCGCCGCAGAGGGAGCGGCCAAGGTCAGTTCGGGCGCCGCATCGGCCGCCAGTGGCGCTACCGCACTCGCCAACGGTGCAGGGTCCGCGAACCAGGGCGCTGCAGACTTGGCGGCAGGAGCGAAGGATGCCGCCGCCGGCGCCGCGCAGATCGCCGCGAGCTCGCAGCAGCTGGCCGCGGGAGTGGTCGCGACCAACGCGATCGCAGGTGAGGTTCTCGCGGGCGCCGACACCCTCAATACGAAACTCGCCGAGGGAATCACCGCTGATGTCACGACCCTCGCCGACCCCGCCACCAAGACGGCGCTCGCTGCAACGGCCGCGGATGCTCCGGTGAATGCGAACAAACTCGCCACCAGCCTTGCCGCGCTCGCTGCCGCCGATCCGGGCAACACGACGCTGGCGAGCCTTGCGGCTCTGGCCGCGGGCGTGGAGAAGCAGGTCAACGGTCTGGCTGCTCCGGCTGCTGCGGCCCCGGCACTGGCTCAGGGCCTCATCTCAGCGTCAGATGGAGCCCAGGACCTCGCCGCGGGCGCAAACATCCTCGTGAACGGCGACATGAGCAAGATGTGGCCGGGCACCGTGGGGCTCGCCAACCCGAAAGTCGGAGCCCCCGCGCTGGCCGCAGGCGCCCAGTCGCTCAGTGCAGGTGTGACCAAGGTCAGCAACGGCGCCGTATCGCTGTCATCCGGGATCCAGTCGCTCAGCTCCGGCGCCGGATCTCTCGCCGCAGGCACGCAGTCCCTCGCGGGCGGTGCATCGAGCCTCAACGCCGGAACGCAGAACCTCAGCGCCGGCGCGGCGAAGCTCAACTCCGGTGCTGCGGATCTGGCCACCGGCACGTCGACGCTCTCACAGGGTGCCGCGACACTGTCGTCGGGTGTGACGGAGCTCTCCGCAGGCGCATCGACCCTCGCCGAGGGCAGCGACACGCTCGCGGACGGCAGCGCAGAGCTCTCGGCCGGTGCTGTCGCCCTGGCTGACGGCACGACGCAGATCGCGGATGGATCGGACACCCTCGCCACCGGTGCCTCCGGTGCGACGCCGATGATCGTGCCGTGGCTGCTCGGCATCGCGCTGGTGGGACTGATCGCGATCGGCTTCTGGGTCGGTCACCGGATCAGCCACCGCACCCGCACCGAACGGGGCGCTGTCGCCACCGCGTGACGTGAACTACCGGACGGGCGTGGGTCGGGGCATCCGATTCACGCCCGTTCCTCCGGTCGAGCCCTTGCGCGTCGGGCCGGTCAAGCCGGGCCGAATGGATGGGTGAGGTCGTAGGCGCGAGCGATCTTCTGGGGGACCACCATCCGCCATGCGTCGACGACAAGCTCGCGGGCCTCGGTCGGGTCGAGAGACGCGAGATCGGCGTGGACCCAGTTGAAGCGCAGGTCCGACGCCGATGGCATCTGGAACTTGCGCGGATCGCCCCCGACCAGGGCCGCACGCTCCTCCTGCGGGAAGGCGAAGCCCATGACCGTCTCGTCGAGAGAGAAGGCCACGTAGACCATCTGTCCGACGCGGAACTTCAACCTCCCGCGTACGTACGCGTGGTACGAGCGTTCCAGTTCGGCGCCGAGCGATCGAACATCCTCGATCACTGCCATGCGTGGATCTCCAGCGTCAGCGCGCGGTTCGCGGAGAGTTCGGTGCCGAGAAACAGGAAAACCCCCGCTGAGCGGGGGTTTTTCCTTGCTGGGGTACCTGGACTCGAACCAAGAACAAAGGTACCAGAAACCTCCGTGTTGCCAATTACACCATACCCCATGGCGGTTCAGCCGAAGCCTTACCGAAGATCAAGCTTACGCGATCACGGCGGCTTGGCCAAACTGAGAGCCGGTCCCGGCGTGTCAGCCGACCTTCTCGACGAGCGCGCCGAGGCGACGGATCGACTCCGCCTTGCCCAACAGCTCCATCGACTCGAACAGCGGCGGCGACACACGACGGCCGCTCAGCGCGACGCGCAGCGGACCATATGCCACGCGCGGCTTGAGTCCCAGACCTTCGATGAGGGCGGCGGCCAGCGCCTCCTGCACCGAGGCGGCGATGAACTCCGACTCCGGCACGAGTTCGAGTGCGCCGACCGAGGCCACGAGCACCTCACCCGCGTTGTCCGGGAGCGATGCCAGGGCGTCGTCGTCGTACGCGATCTCGTTGGTGAAGAGGAACCCGAGCAGTCCGGGAACGTCGCCGAGCAGCTGCACGCGCTCCTGCACGAGCGGGGCGGATGCCTCGATCATGGCCCGCTGCTCGGGCGTCGGGATTTCACCGATCACGCCGGCCTGCGTCAGGTACGGGAGGATGCGCGCGGCGAAGTCCGCGGGCGCCAGCATCCGGATGTGGTCGCCGTTGATCGACTCCGCCTTCTTCTGGTCGAAGCGAGCCGGGTTCGGGTTGACGTTGACGACATCGAATGCCGCGGTGAACTCGTCGAGCGAGAAGACATCGCGATCGTGGCCGATCGACCACCCCAGCAGCGCGAGGTAGTTCAGCAGGCCCTCGTGGATGAAACCCTTGTCGCGCTGCAGGAAGAGGTCCGCGCGCGGGTCGCGCTTGGAAAGCTTCTTGTTGCCGTCGCCGAGCACGAGCGGCAGGTGCGCGAAGCGCGGGATGAAGTCGGTGACGCCGGCGTCGATGAGCGCCGCGTACAGCGCGAGCTGACGGGCCGTCGAGGGCATCAGGTCTTCACCCCGCAGCACGTGGGTGATGCCCATGAGCGCGTCATCCACCGGGTTGACGAACGTGTACAGCGGGATGCCGCCGGCACGCACGATCACGAAGTCGGGGAACGATCCGGCGGGGAAGGTCACTTCACCGCGCACGAGGTCGACGTAGGTGACGTCCTCGTCGGGCACGCGGAGGCGCCATGCAGGCTCGCGTCCTTCGGCGCGGAACGCCGCCTTCTGCTCGTCGGTGAGCGTCCGGTCGTAGTTGTCGTATCCGAGCTGCTTCGCGCGACCGTTCGCCTCGTTGCGGGCGTCGATCTCCTCGGCGTTCGAGTAGCTCTCGTACACGGCACCGGCGGCGATGAGCTTGTCGAGCACGCCGCGGTACAGGTCGTGGCGCTGCGACTGGCGGTACGGCGCGTGCGGGCCGCCGATCTCCACGCCCTCGTCCCAGTCGATCTTCAGCCAGCGCAGGGCGTCCAGCAACTGCTGGTAGCTCTCTTCGCTGTCGCGCGCGGCATCCGTATCCTCGATGCGGAAGATCATCTTGCCGCCGTTGTGACGCGCATAAGCCCAGTTGAACAGGGCCGTGCGCACCAGTCCGACGTGCGGAAGACCGGTCGGCGAGGGGCAGAACCGCACGCGAACGTCGGCTCCGGTGGCGGTCGTGGTGCGGGGATCGACTGTAGATGACATCACGGTCCAGCTTAGTTCGCGGCGGCCGGCGATTCTGCGGTGTCGGCGAGCACCCGAGTGAGCGCCGCGAGCGTCGTGCGGACCGACGGAACCCGATCCGCACCGTGGGCAGTCACGACATGCAGCGTGCGCTCCTCCCCCGCCGGCAACGGCAGGGTCACGACACCGGGCAGTTGCGGGAAGGATGCCACGGCCATCCGCGGCAGCGTCGCGACCCCGATGCCCTGAGCCACCAATCCTTCGACGGCGACGAAGTTGTCGGTCTCGAACGTGATGCGCGGTTCGAATCCGGCCCGGCCGCACAGTTCGAGGAGGTGCCCACGGCAGCGCGGGCACCCGGCGATCCAGTCCTCGTCGGCGAGCTGTGCGATCTCGACGGTGTCGGAGCCGGCGGCCGGATGATCGGTCGGCAGAACCGCGAGGAGCTGGTCGGTGCCGACGCTGCGCACGGACAGCCCGCGCGCGCTGTAGCGGTGGGGATCGTCGCGGTCGCCGGGATAACTGAACGTGAGCGCGATGTCGGCACGGTCCTCCCGCACGGCCGCGACCGCTTCGGGCGGCTCCGCCTCGACGTACGTGAGCGAGACCCCGGGGTGATGCAGGGCGAGATCCGCGAGCAGCCGCGGGATGACGCTGGGCGACGCGGAAGGAAACCCCACCAGTCGCACCCGACCAACCTTCAGCCCGCGGAGCTCGTCGAGTTCTTCGGATGCCGCATCCAGAGCCGTCGTGACCGCCGGTGCGTGACGCGCGAGGATCCGGCCCGCTTCAGTGAGTCGCACACGGCGCCCGACGCGCTCGACCACCGCGATGCCGAGCCGCTGCTCGAGACGCTTCATCTGCTGACTGACGGCCGGCTGACTGAGGCCCAACGCGTCGGCCGCGCCGGTGATCGACCCTTCGTCGCCGATCGCCTTCACGACCCGCAGGGTCTGCACGTCGAACTCGGGGTCGTCGAAGGAGGTGTCGGCCATACGCGAAATCATAACGCGGGTGCATGTTTTGCATTGAAAACCGGGCCTAGACCAATGTCTGAGCCGACTGTCACTCTGGACACATGGCCCCGATCACCGTCTCCGCACCCCCCGCCCTCGCGGCGAGCGAGGCGTTCGCCGGCGGCCGCGGCTACCTCGCGGCCTGCACCCTCGGCCTGCCACCGCGGGCCGCGCGCGACGCCATGGCCGCCGACCTCGACGCCTGGTCCTCCGGACACCCCGACCCGGTCGGCTACACGGCAGCGGTCGAGCGCACGCGCGGCCACTTCGCCAGGCTGGTCGATGTCGCGGCCGACCGT
The DNA here is from genome assembly GCF_001427525.1 of Microbacterium sp. Root61. Taxonomy (NCBI): domain Bacteria; kingdom Bacillati; phylum Actinomycetota; class Actinomycetes; order Micrococcales; family Microbacteriaceae; genus Microbacterium; species Microbacterium sp. Root61. The sequence goes on from NZ_LMGU01000001.1 coordinate 772,927, forward strand.
GTCGCGATCGGCTCGCAGGCATCCGTATTCAGCGGTCTGATCGCCGCCGGCCTCCCCGACGGCGCAGAGGTGCTGTGCGCCGAAGGAGACTTCTCCTCGATCGTGCTCCCCTTCGTCCACGCCGGCCGCGGCATCCGTGTCCGTTCCGTGCCGCTCGACGCGCTCGCGGACGAGATCACCCCCGACACCGCGCTCGTCGCCTTCTCGATCGTGCAATCGGCATGCGGCCAGGTGGCGGATGCCGCCGCCATCGTCACCGCAGCGCGCCGCCACGGCGCGCGCACGTACTGCGACGCGACGCAGGCCGTCGGGTGGCTGCCCGTCGACGCCTCGCAGTTCGACGCGCTCGTGTGCCACGCCTACAAGTGGCTGTGCGCCCCGCGGGGCGTGGCGTTCCTCACCATCAGTGCGGACTTCGCCCGCCGGATCCCGTCGGTGTTCGCCGGGTGGTACGCCGGCGACAACCCGTGGACGTCGTGCTACGGCGACTCTGTCGAGCTCGCCTCCGACGCGCGCCGGTTCGACGTCTCCCCCGCGTGGCAGGCATTCGTCGGTGCGGAGGCGGCACTCGAACTGTTCGCGACCTCCGACCCGACCGCTCTGCACGCCCATGCCACCGGGCTCGCCACCGCGTTCCGCGATCGCCTCGGGCTGGTCACCGCCGACCGGGCCAGCGCCATCGTCTCCTGGCGGGATCCGGAAGGATGCGACCTCGCGCGCCTCACGGCCGCCGGCATCATCGCCTCCGGTCGCGCCGGACGCGTGCGCGTCGCCTTCCACGTCTTCAACGACGCGCAGGACGTCGACCTCGCCGTGGCCGCCCTCGGCCGCTGATCCGGTCCTGAGCCGCCGTCGTCATTCCCCGGCGGTGCACAGCTTCGGGGCGCGAGAGAGAGACTCGGGGTCGGGGCCACGCACGCTTCGCGTGTCGTCCGGATGGCCCGAAGCTCTGCACACGGCGGGCCGTGCGCAGCAGCCTCAGTCGACGGTGGCGGACGCCGCGGCGCGCGGGATGCGTGCCATCGGCGACATCACGACGACAGCCGCGACGACGGCCAGGGCGACCAGGGCGAGCCCGCCGTAGCCGATCCAGCCCAGGATCAGTCCGGCGAGGATCGCGCCGACCGCTGCGGACAGGCTCATGAGCGAGTCGCTGCGTCCCTGTCGCTTGGGCCGGAACTGCGTCGCGGATGCTTCGGTCAGCAGCGCCGATCCCGCCACGGTCGCGGCGCTCCAGCCCAGTCCGAGCAAGATGAGCGCGAGGGTCACGCCAACCTCGGAGGATCCCGCGAACGCGGCTGTCAGGAGGGAGGCGGCGAGGATCGCCTGTCCCAGCATGATCACCCGCACTCGTCCCCAGCGGTCCGCCAGGATGCCGAAGACCGGTGACAGTGCATACATGCCGGCGACGTGCAGGCTGATCGTCAGCCCGACGATGGACAGCGTGGCGCCGTGATGCACCAGATGCACGGGAGTCATCGCCATGACGGATGCCATCACGGCGTGCGAGCCCGCGACTGCGATGATCGCGTACCGGGCGACGCGGGGCCGATCGACCTCGACGATGTGATCGGCGCGCACGACGCGCTGGAGGGCGAGTCGCTGCGCGGTCAGCAGTGGGTCGGGCCGCAGCGCGATGAGGTACAGCGCCAGCGCGCACAGCTGCGCGACGATCGAGAACACGTAGGCGCCGGTGAGCGGCGGCATCCCGAGCGCGGCGCCGATGACCTCGCCCGGTTCGAGGAGGTTGGGGCCGAGGACGGCGCCGACGGTCGTCGCCCACACCACGATCGACAGATCGCGGCCGCGCCGTGCGGTCGGCGCGAGGTCAGTCGCCGCGAAGCGGGACTGCAGATTGCCGGCGTTGCCGGCGCCGATCAGGATGAAGCCCAGGAGAAGGAGTGGGAACCAGCTCAGCGCGGCGGCGGAGACGACGACGATGATGCCCACCAGCGCAAGGGCATTGCCGAGCGTCAGGGAACGCCGACGACCGTGACGCGCCGCGAGTGCGGCGAGCGGGATCGCGCACAGGGCCGCACCGAGCGTGAGGAAGGCGGTGGCGAACCCGGACAGTGCGTCCTGTCCGGAGATCGTGCGCGCCAGGAGCGCGCCGAGCGAGATCGTGGAACCGAAGGCGATGCCGCCGAGCACCTGGCCCGCGGCGAGTACGCCGACGATGCGGTTCTGGGCGTGGCCAAGCTCTGCTTCAGTGAGGATCGACGTGCTCACGCGTTGCGCGCCGTATTGCGCAGCGTGCCGAGGCCGCTGATCTCGACCTCGAGTGTGTCGCCGGCCTCGAACGGGCCGACCCCCGCGGGGGTTCCGGTCAGGATCACGTCGCCGGGCAGCAGCGTGAACGCGGCCGAGGCGTACGCGATGATGTCGGCCACCGAGTGCACCATGTCGGTCAGCGGCGCCTTCTGCCGTACTTCGCCGTTGAGGCGGGACTCGAGCGTGGCGTTCGCGAGGTCGAATTCGGTGTCGATGACCGGTCCGAGCGGGCAGAACGTGTCGAAGCCCTTGGCGCGCGACCATTGGCCGTCCCGCTTCTGCAGGTCGCGCGCGGTGATGTCGTTCGCGATCGTGTAGCCGAAGATCACCTCGTGGGCGCGGTCGACGGCGACATCCTTCGCGATCGAGCCGATCACGACGGCCAGTTCGCCCTCGAAGTCGGTGCGCTCGCTCTGCCGCGGTCGCACGATGGTGTCGCCAGGACCGATCACCGACGTGTTGGGCTTGAGGAACAGCATCGGCTCGGCGGGCGCTTCGTTGCCGAACTCGGCCGCGTGATCGCGATAGTTGCGTCCGACGCAGACCACCTTCGAGCGCGGGATGACCGGTGCCAGCAGTGCGGCGTCGGCGAGCGGCACGCGCTCCCCCGTGGTCTCGAATCCGGCGAACATCGGGTCACCCGCGAGTACGACGAAATCGCCCTCATCGAGGATGCCGAAGCGGATGGTGTCCCTGTGGCTGAACCGCGCGATCTTCACCGCTCCAGCCTACTCAGGACGCGGCATCCGTCGGCCGATCCCGCTCACCGCGAAACTGCACCCGAGCGTCGAGACCGTGGCGAATGCCCGCAGTCTCGAGGCTCGCGTGCAGTCTCGCGAAAGAGGATCGCGGTCAGGCGCCGAGGCGCAGAAGCCAGCCGTGGCGGTCCGCGACGCGACCGTACTGGATGTCGGTGAGCTCCTGGCGCAGCGACAGTGCAAGCTCACCGCGAGGCTGCTCATCCACGAAATCGCGACCCTTCAGCACGCCGATCGGCGTCACCACGGCGGCGGTGCCGCACGCGAACACCTCGACGATGTCGCCGGAAGCCACGCCCGCGCGCCAGTCCTGCACCGAGACCCTGCCGCGCTCGATGGTGTGGCGACGAGATGGTGAAGATCTCGNGCGACCCTTCAGCACGCCGATCGGCGTCACCACGGCGGCGGTGCCGCACGCGAACACCTCGACGATGTCGCCGGAAGCCACGCCCGCGCGCCAGTCCTGCACCGAGACCCTGCCGCGCTCGATGGTGTGGCCGCGGTCCGCGGCCAGCTGCAGCAGCGAATCGCGCGTGATGCCTTCGAGGATGCTGTCCGAGTGCGGCGTGACGATGCGGCCGTCCTGGTAGACGAAGACGACGTTCATGCTGCCGACCTCCTCGACGTTGCGGTCTTCGTCGAGGAAGACCGTCTGGTCGCAGCCGTTCGCGTAGGCGTCGGACTGCGGCAGCAGCGATGCGGCATAGTTGCCGCCGGTCTTCGCCGCCCCCGTGCCACCCTTGCCCGCGCGGGAGTGGTCCTCGCTCAACCACAGCGACACCGGCTGCACGCCGCCGGTGAAGTAGGCGCCGGCGGGGCTGGCGATGACGTAGAACGCGACCTTCTGCGCGGGCCGCACGCCGAGGAACGCCTCCTTGGCGAACATGAACGGACGCAGGTACAGGCTCTGGTCCTCACCGCACGGCACCCACGCACTGTCCGCGGCGACGATCTCCTGGATCGCCTGGATGAAGTACTCCACCGGCAGCTCGGGGAGTGCCAGACGGCGGGCGCTGCGCTGCAGGCGCAGCCCGTTCTGGTCGGGCCGGAACGTGTGAATCGAGCCGTCCGCGTGGCGGTAGACCTTGATCCCCTCGAAGATCTCCTGACCGTAGTGCAGCACCGCCGCCGCCGGATCCAACGCGATCGGACCATACGGCTGCACCCGCGGCCGGTGCCAGCCGCCGCTCGCCGACCAGCAGACATCGACCATGTGGTCCGTGAAGTATTTGCCGAACCCGGGATCGACGAGGATCTCGTCGCGCTGCGCCGCGGACTTCGAGGCGAGGTTCTTCGTCACCGCGAACTCGAGCGGGGCAAGGTCGGTCTCAGGAAAGGAGGGGGCGTCGATCAGAGTCATGTGAGGCCTGTGCTTTCGGAGCGCCGTCGTCGGTGCGCTCAGGTCTGTGCGGGATGCGCAGCTTCCCTCGCGGGAGCTGACCGACGACGGAATCGTCGATCTCTGCCACCCGTGGCCGGTGAGGGGATGCGCCTTCCGCGGTGATGGTGCCGGGGCGGGCGGGGCCGAGACCACCGGTGAGGGTGTCGGCCGGGATGTCGCCGAAGAGGTGGTCGGTGACGATCTCATCGAAGCGGGCCCTGGTTCGTGACCGAGATGGATGCCGCGACGACGTGCCCACAAGTCTACGACCCCCGCGGGAGCCGCTCGTGCACAGGCTTGGTCGGGTCAGGCGTCGAGGCGCAGGAGCCAGCCGTGGCGGTCTTCGACGCGGCCGTACTGGATGTCGGTGAGCTCCTGGCGCAGCGACAGTGCAAGCTCACCGCGAGGCTGCTCATCCACGAAATCGCGACCCTTCAGCACGCCGATCGGNGCCGTACTGGATGTCGGTGAGCTCCTGGCGCAGCGACAGTGCAAGCTCACCGCGAGGCTGCTCATCCACGAAATCGCGACCCTTCAGCACGCCGATCGGCGTCACCACGGCGGCGGTGCCGCACGCGAACACCTCGACGATGTCGCCGGAAGCCACGCCCGCGCGCCAGTCCTCGAGCGAGACCGTGCCGCGCTCGATGGTGTGGCCGCGGTCCGCGGCCAGCTGCAGCAGCGAATCGCGCGTGATGCCTTCGAGGATGCTGTCCGAATGCGGCGTGACGATGCGGCCGTCCTTGTACACGAACACGACGTTCATGCCGCCGAGCTCTTCGACGTTGCGGTCCTGGTCGAGGAAGACGACCTGGTCGCAGCCGTTCGCGTAGGCCTCGGACTGCGGCAGCAGCGACGCGGCGTAGTTGCCGCCGGTCTTCGCCGCCCCGGTGCCCCCCTTGCCCGCACGGGCGTACTCGTCCGAGAGCCAGATCGAGACCGGGCGGACGCCGCCGGTGAAGTACGCGCCGGCGGGGCTGGCGATCACGTAGAACGCGACCTTCTGCGCGGGCCGCACGCCGAGGAACGCCTCTTTGGCGAACATGAACGGACGCAGGTACAGGCTCTGGTCCTCACCGGACGGCACCCATGCGCCGTCGACCGCGATGAGTTCGCGAATCGCCTGGATGAAGTAGGGCACCGGCAGTTCGGGCAGGGCGAGCCGGCGGGCGCTGCGCTGCAGGCGCAGGCCGTTCTGGTCAGGCCGGAAGGTGTGGATTGAGCCGTCCGCGTGGCGGTAGGCCTTGATCCCCTCGAAGATCTCCTGCCCGTAGTGCAGCACCGCCGCCGCCGGATCCAAGGCGATCGGACCGTACGGCGAGACGCGCGGCCGATGCCAGCCGCCGTTGATCGACCAGCAGATGTCCGCCATGTGATCGGTGAAGTGCACACCGAACCCAGGATCGGCGAGGACCTCCTCGCGCTGCGCCGGAGACTTCGCGGCGAGGTTCTTCGTCACCGCGAACTCGAGCGGAGCGAGGTCGCTGTCGGGGGTGGAGTCGATGAGTGTCATGTCACGCCTGTGTCTTTCGGTGCGCGGTGTGCTGATGCGCGAGGGTGGGTGCGGGTCGACGCGCTGGAACCAGATTACGCCTGGAGACGCTCGGCGATGGCGTCGCCGATCTGGGCGGTCGTGCGGGTGGCCGCACTGCGGCCGGCGATGTCGTCCTCGACGGCGCGGGTGACGCGTGTCGCCTCGTCCGTCAGCCCGAGGTGATCGAGCAGCAGGGCGATGGACAGGATGGCCGCGGTCGGGTCGGCCTTCTGCTGCCCGGCGATGTCGGGCGCCGAGCCGTGCACGGGCTCGAACATCGACGGGAACGCCCCGTCCGGGTTGATGTTGCCGGACGCGGCGAGGCCGATTCCACCTGTGACGGCGCCGGCCAGGTCGGTGAGGATGTCCCCGAAGAGGTTGTCGGTGACGACGACGTCGAATCGTGACGGGTCGGTCACGAGGAAGATCGTCGCGGCGTCCACGTGCAGGTAGTCCACGGCCACGTCGGGGTGCTCGGCGGCGACCTCGTTCACGATCCGCTGCCACATCCCGCCCGCGTGCACGAGCACATTGGTCTTGTGGACGAGCGTGAGCTTCTTGCGGCGCCGCTCGGCGAGGGCGAACGCGTAGCGCACGACCCGCTCGATGCCGTAGGCGGTGTTGACGGACGTCTCGTTCGCGACCTCGTGGGGTGTCCCCCGGCGGATCGATCCGCCGTTGCCCACATATGGGCCTTCGGTGCCCTCGCGCACGACGACGAAGTCGATGTCTCCCGGGGCCGCGAGCGGACCGGGAACGCCCGGGTACAGCCGCGACGGCCGCAGGTTCACATAGTGATCGAGTGCGAAGCGCAGTTTCAGCAGCAGTCCGCGTTCGATGTTCGCGTCGCGCAGTCGCGGGTCGCCCGGGACTCCCCCGACCGCGCCGAGGAGGATCGCGTCGTGCGACGCGATGGCCTCCAGATCGGCATCCGTCAGCGTGTCGCCCGTCTCCAGGAATCGTGCGGCACCGAGCGAGAAGCGCGTCTTCTCGAAGCGGATGCCGCTGCCTGCGGTCGCGGCATCCAGCACCTTCTCGGCCTCGGCGATGACCTCGGGGCCGATCCCGTCACCGGGAATGACCGCCAGCTTCACAACCTGACCGACCTGCGTACGCGACATTGCTCTCCTAGCCTGGCGCGGCCGCAGGAGCGTGTCAGTGCTCGGCTGCGACCGTGGAACGGGACTTTCCCAGGGTAGTGGCCGCCACGACCGCTGCGACGACCACGAGGGCGGCTCCGATCAGCGAGGTGATCACGACACCGCCGTCGAACGCGTGCGCCGCGGCGTCCCGAAGGGCCGAGGACAGCGGCTCGGACAGGCCGTCCGCGGCCACCATCGCGCCCGCGAGAGTCTCGCGAGCGGCATCGGATGCATCGGCGGGAAGTCCCGCCGGCAGCGCGAGGTTCACGCGGTAGAACGCTGTGAGGATGCCGCCCATGATCGTCGTGCCGAGGACGGCGCCGAGCTCGTACGCCGTCTCCGAGACGGCGGAGGCGGCCCCCACCTTGGCGGAGGGCGCGCTGCTCAGCACGAGCTCGTTCGAGACGGTCTCGGCCATGCCGATGCCGGCGCCGAGCGACATGAACGCGACGATCAGCATCACCAGGGAACCCCCGTCGGCGGTGAGCGCGACCAGGATGTATCCGAGCACCGACAGCACGAGAGCGGCCGGCACGAGAACGCGGGGCGCGACCCGACGCGAGATCGGCACGACGACGAGGCCCGCGAGGATCATGACCGCGAGTCCCGGCAGCAGCGCGAGTCCGGCATCCATCGGGCTGAGACCCAGGATGAGCTGCAGGTGCTGTGCGACGAAGTACAGGAAGCCGACCAGCGCGATCACGCTGAGCAGGTTGACGAGGATCGCACCCGTGAACGGGCCGTGCCGGAACAGCGACATGTCGAGCATCGGCGATTCGGCGCGCAATTGGCGACGCACGAAGAGGAAGCCGAACAGAACGCTGAGGCCCACCAGCAGCAGGGCCGGGCCGAAGATGCCCTCGACGGCGAGCGACTTGATGCCGTAGACGAGCGGCACCATGGTCGCCAGCGACAGCAGGATGCTCCAGACATCGATGCGGCCCGGGTTGGGGTCGCGGCTCTCCGGGATCAGCAGCGGCGTCAGGATGAGCAGCGGGATGAGGACCGGCACGGCCAGCAGGAAGACCGAGCCCCAGTGGAAGTGCTGCAGCAGGAAGCCGCCGACGATCGGTCCGAGCGCCATTCCGGCGGAGAACCCCGCCGCCCAGATCGCTATCGCGAGGCGACGCTGTTCACGGTCGCGGAAGATCGTGCGCAGCAGCGAAAGGGTCGACGGCATGAGCATCGCGCCGAACACACCGAGGCCGACGCGCGCCAGGATGAGAAGCTCCGCCGAGGGGGCGAAGGCAGCCAGGATCGACACGACGCCGAAGCCGATCGCGCCGATCAACAGCATCTTGCGGCGACCGAAGCGGTCCCCCATCGTGCCCATCGTCACCAGGAGGCTCGCCAGCACCAGCGGGTAGGCGTCGATGATCCAGAGCTGCTGGGCGCTGGTGGGCTCGAGATGCAGCGAGATCTGCGGCAGCGCGAAGCTGAGCACGGTGTTGTCGACGGAGACGAGCAGCACCGGGAGCATCAGGACAGCCAGCGCCACCCAGCCACGCCAGCCCACACGCGGCGAAGTCGTCAACGCCTCGGTGGGGGTGTGTGCGTACGTGGTGCTCATGATGTTTCCTCAGGTGCTTAAAGAGTTAGTAAACCGTCCAGCCGGTATAGTAACAGATGTACCTGATCAGGAAATGGATACGATCGAGATCATGAGCAGACCTCCGCGCGCCCGCGAAAGCGTGCTCGATGCGTTCGAGACGCTGCTCATCGACGACGGCGAACGCGCCGCCACGATGGATGCTGCAGCCCGCGCGGCCGGCGTGTCCAAGGGGGGCCTGCTCTATCACTTCGCCTCGAAGGATGCCCTCGAGGCCGGTCTCATCGAGCGGCTCGACCGGTTGATGCAGGAAGACATCGCGGCGCTCACGACGGCGCCGGAGGGCGTGGTCGCCTATTTCCTGCGCTCCTCGGTGATGCAGAACGACCCGCTCGACCGAGTGCTCATCGCCATCTCGCGACTTGCCCAGGGTGGGTCGGCCAGCGCATCCGCGGCCCTCCGCGGCGTGCGCGAGCAGTGGGAGTCGGCCGTGCGCCCCTACGCGCGCGACGAGACCGCGCTGCAGCTCGTCATGCTCGTCAGTGACGGGCTCTACTTCAACAACGCCCTCAACGGCGGGTCCGTGCCCGGCCCCGTCCCCCGCGGCGCGGAGATGGACGCCCTCATCGAACTCGTGCTGGGGGCCACCGCGCGCTGACGCGCGATGACCCCGCCCGAGGCTACGCCTGGGTGATCTCGATCTGGCGGAACAGGTCGGCCTGGACAGCCTGGTGCAGCTCGGCCAGCATCTCATCCGGCACCGGCGAGTCGACGGTCAGCACCGACAGGGCACGACCGCTGGCGTCCGGGTGCGCGACCTGCAGACCGGCGATGTTGATGCCCGCGTCGCCCAGCTTCTGACCGTAGATCGCGACGATGCCGGGGCGATCCGCGTAGCGCATGACGATGTGGTGCTGCTCGATGGCCACTTCGATCTCGTAGCCGTTGATGCCGACGACCTTGGGCACGAGGCGGGTTCCGGCGAGGGTGCCCGCGATCGTGAGAACGGTGCCGTCCGACAGCGTTCCGCGCAGCACGGTGAGGTTGCGGTAGAGCGGGCTCTCGGCCTCGACGATGAGTCGGGTCTCGATGCCGCGCTGCTCGGCGAACAGCGGTGCGTTCACGTAGGACACGTTCTCGCTGATCACGTTGGTGAGGATGCCCTTGAGCGCAGCCAGCCGGTAGACGCTGACGTCGTACGCTGCAAGCTCACCGCGCACCTCGATGTCGAGGCTGGTCACCGCAGCGTGCGCGAGGCCCGTGAAGAACTGGCCGAGCTTCTCGACGAGCGCGATGCCGGGGCGCACGAAGGGATCGATGATTCCGCCGGCGACGTTCACGGCATCCGGAACCAGGTCGCCTTCGAGGGCGAGCTTGACCGAGCGCGCGACCGAAACGCCGGCCTTCTCCTGCGCCTCGTTGGTGCTCGCACCGAGGTGCGGTGTCACGACGACGTTCGGCAGATCGAGCAGGCGCGAGGCGCTCGAGTCCTTCGCCGGCGGCTCGGAGGTGAACACGTCGAGACCCGCACCGGCGATCACTCCCCCGGTGAGGGCGGCGTGCAGCGCCTCCTCGTCGATGAGACCGCCACGGGCGACGTTGATGACGAACGCGGTCGGCTTCATCAGCGCCAGCTGCTCCGTGCTGATCATCCCCGTGGTTTCGGGGGTCTTCGGCATGTGCACCGTGACGAAGTCGCTCTGGCGCAGCACCTCGTCGAAGGACAGCAGCTCGACCTGCAACTGCTGGGCGCGGGTCGGGGTCACGTAGGGGTCGTAGCCGACGACGCGGACGCCGAAGGCGCGGAGCCGCTCGGCGATGAGTGCGCCGATGCGGCCGAGGCCGACGATGCCGACCGTCTTCTCGAACAGCTCGGTTCCGGTGTAGGCGCTGCGCTTCCACTGGCCGTCGGCGAGCGACGCGTGGGCGCTCGGGATGTGCCGGGCCAGGCTGAGGATGTGGCCGATCGTCAGCTCGGCGGCCGAGATGATGTTCGAGGTCGGTGCGTTGACGACCATCACACCGGCCGTCGTGGCCGCCTTGATGTCGACGTTGTCCAGTCCGACGCCGGCGCGCGCGACGACCTTCAGCACGGGCGCCGCAGCGATCGCCTCGGCGTCGATCTTGGTCGCGGAGCGCACCAGGACTGCGCTCGCGTCGGCCAGCGCAGCCAGCAGTGCCGGCCGATCGGTTCCGTCGACGGTGCGCACGTCGAAGTCGGGACCGAGGGCGTCGATCGTGGCGGGGGAAAGTTCTTCGGCGATCAGGACGACAGGCTTCGACAAGGGCGGTCCTTCGGGGGCGGTCGCACGGCAGCACGACGGGCAGAACGAATGGGGATGCCACGCCGCACGCCATCGGGGGCGAGGCCGTTCACAGCTTATCGTGGGCGGCCACGACCCCCGAACCGTGTGACGCCCCGCACGAGTCAGTCGAAGATGCGGAGTGTCAGCGTGTACCAGGTCTGCGGCCCGACGACACCGTCCACGGTCAGCCCGAACATCTGCTGGAACTCCCGTGCCGCGGCATCCGTCGCCGGACCGAATGCCCCGTCGACGGCGATCCCACCCGGCAGGAGCGTCTGCGCGGCCCGCACGGCCTCCCCCGAGTCGCCGGAGCGCACCGTGACGATCAGTGCAGGCCAGTCGAGCTGACCCAGCGTCGTCCCGAGGTCCGTGCCGCGCAGGGTCTGCTGGAAGACGGTGACGGCTGCGCCGCTCGCCGGCCCGAATGCCCCGTCCGCCACGATGGTGGCGCCGTGCGCGCGAAGCAGGTGCTGCGCCGCGAGCACGCGCCAGTTGACCGTCTGCGTGGCGCCGACCGCCACCAGGGGCCACGGCCGGGGTCCAGGACGCAGAGAGCTGAGGAACGACCAGGTCGCAGGTCCGGCCGCGCTGTCCGGCGTGAGGCCCCACGACTCCTGGAAGAACTGCACGCGCTCGGCCGTGATCGGGCCGTACGCGCCGTCCACAACCAGCGGGGCGATTCCCGGTGAGGGCACGAGCCCGAACTGCTGCACCGCGCGCACCGCGTCGCCCGTGGAACCCAACGTCGTGGTGGTGACCAGGAGCGGCCAGGTCTGCGGTCCGACGATGCCGTCGGCGGGAAGTCCGGCCCCTGACTGGAATGCGGTCACCGCCGCTGCGGTCGCGGGCCCGTACACGCCGTCCACCGCCACGGCATGGCCCCGTGCCCTCAGCAGGTACTGGATGCCGGACACGACGACGTCGTCCGATCCGACGGCGACTGTGCTCCACGGTGCGATGTTCATGGAAACTCCTCGATTCCGGCGTGCCCGCTGCGGGAGCGCGTCCGTCGATGAAGAGTCTGGATCAGGCGACCTGATACATCTACGGGTCTCAGCCCAGGAGCGAGGCCCCGGCCACGGCGGCATACGCGACGATGTCGAGCCAGAACACCGCCACCACGGCGAGGCCGGTGAGCAGCGCCAGGAACAGGTGGTGCGCCGGGCGCCGGTATCCGAGGGCGAACGCTCCCCCGAAGGCGAGGAACGGGAAGATGACCGGCAGCAGCAGCACGAACCAGCCGAGTCCGTTCAGCCCGAGCGGTCCGGAGGCCTGACTGATCAGGAAGGACAGGGCGTTCCACACCGCATACGCGTAGAAGAGGCCGAACAGTCCGGCGATGGTGACGGTGAGCCACACGGGGGTGCGTCGAGCGGATGCCGCGGCATCCGGTGCGATCTCGGTCATTGCCCCACCGTCCCGATCATCACGAACGGCCACGGCACAAGGAGGACCACGCCGGCCAGCAGCCACACGACCCGGAGCCAGGTCTTGGCGCCACGCGTCAGCACGAACACGGTCGCGAACCAGAGCGGCGGTGCCAGGACTGCCAGCCACAGTGCGACCTGGTAGGCCACCGGAGCGACCAGGAATTCGGCCGTGCCCTGCAGACGGAGGCCGCCGACGATCCAGCCGAGGGTCCAGAGCAGGTAGACGCCGCCGAGCACGCCGAGCGTGATGAGCGCCACGTTCCCCAGAGGCGCCGCACCGGGCGCATCACCGGCATCGGCGGAGGCGTCGACCGCAGTCGTCGGGCCGGCGACCGTCGCCGCCCCCTTGCCGACGGCCTGGAAGCCCTCCGGAAGCTCCACGGCGCCACCGACTTCGGCGTCGTCGTCCGCGGTCGGCGGGGCGACGGGGGCTCGACCGGCGTCGAGCGTCGGATCGTCGTCACCGTCCCACGACAGGGCATCGTCACGTCGATCAGACATGCCCTCAGCGTATTGCACCCGTTCGGGATCCGCCGAGGCGGACGCCCGCGTCACACCGCGCGGACCCGATTGCCGCGCTTCTCGTGGGTGAGCTCGACCAGCCCGAGCTCCTCGAGCAGCGGCGGCAGATACATCCCGAACCTGCCCCGATAGCCCTTGCGCAGCCCATACCAGCCGCCCACCGGGTTCTCGGCACTGCGCCCCCAGGCCTCGACGGTGCCCTCCGGCGCATCCTTCTGCTCGTCGGCGGCGCCGAGTTCGACCCACTCCCCCTGCTCGCGCAGCCAGGCGGCGAGGTCGTCGATCGCACTGAGGTGGTACTTCAGGGTCGTCGACCCGACCTGGCACACCAGCGCAGGCGGGTCCGCCGACTCGTCCCGGTACATCGTGTAGCCGGATGATCCGGGTGCCGTGGTCAGCTGCCACGGGTCGTCCTTGGTGCCTGAACCCGCCATGACTCCCCCTCCCTGAATGGACTGAGGCTACCGCCGGGACCTCGCCGACAGAAGGTCGCGCCGAACGAAAGCGGCCCGGCCGCACCCTCCACGGTTGGTGGAGGGGCGACCGGGCCAATGCCGTGCCGGGTGTGGACGGCGGTCCGGGTCAGGCTCAGCGCGCGGCGGAACCCTCGACGTAGTCCTCGTCCTGCTGCTTCCACGCGAACAGTGCGCGCAGGTCCTTGCCGGTGGCCTCGATCGGGTGCGCGGCACCCTTCGCGCGCAGCTCGAGGAACTCGGGCGCTCCGGCATCCTGGTCCGCGATGAACCGCTCGGCGAACGCGCCGGACTGGATGTCGGCGAGAACGGCCTTCATGTTCTCCTTGACGCTCGGGTCGATGACGCGCGGGCCGGAGACGTAGTCGCCGTACTCAGCGGTGTCGGAGACCGACCAGCGCTGCTTGGCGATGCCGCCCTCCCACATCAGGTCGACGATGAGCTTGAGCTCGTGCAGCACCTCGAAGTAGGCGATCTCGGGCTGGTAGCCGGCCTCGACGAGCGTCTCGAAGCCGTACATGACGAGCTGCGACGTGCCGCCGCAGAGCACGGACTGCTCGCCGAACAGGTCGGTCTCGGTCTCTTCGGTGAACGTGGTCTTGATGACACCGGCGCGGGTGCCGCCGATGGCCTTGGCGTACGAGAGGGCGAGGTCCCACGCCTGACCCGACGCGTCACGCTCGACCGCGATGATGTCGGGGATGCCGCGACCCGCGACGAACTCGCGACGCACCGTGTGGCCGGGGGCCTTCGGAGCGATGAGGATCACGTCGACGCCCTCGGGTGCGTCGATGTAGCCGAAGCGGATGTTGAAGCCGTGCGCGAAGGCGAGCGTCTTGCCGGGGACGAGCTTGTCCTTGATGCTGTCGCGGTAGATCGAGCGCTGGTGCTGATCGGGCGCGAGGATCATGATGACGTCAGCCCATTCGGCGGCGTCCGCGACGGAGAGGACCTCGAAGCCGTCCTCCTGCGCCTTGGGAGCGGACTTGGAGCCGTCCTTGAGCGCGATGACGACCTGGACGCCGGAGTCGCGGAGGTTCTGCGCGTGGGCGTGGCCCTGCGAGCCGTAGCCGACGATCGCGACCTTCTTGCTCTGGATGAGCGACAGGTCGGCGTCAGCGTCGTAGAGGAGTTCGGCCATGGTGTGTTTCCTTCTTCGTTGGGAGTTGCTGGCCACTGCGGTGACCGGGAGTGGGATGCCGGGAAGGCCTGTCAGGGGCGGAGGACGCGCTCGGTGATGCTCTTGCCACCGCGACCGATGGCGAGCAGACCGGACTGGGCGAGCTCCTTGATGCCGAACGGCTCGATCGCGCGCAGGAACGCCTCGATCTTGCCCTTGTCACCGGTCACCTCGACCACGAGTGCGTCGGTCGCGTAGTCCACGATCGAGGCGCGGAACAGGTTGACGACCTCGATGACGTTGGAGCGCGTCGTGTTGTCTGCGCGCACCTTGACCAGGATGTGGTCGCGCTGCACCGACTGGGATGCGTCGAGCTCGACGATCTTGATCACGTTGATCAGCTTGTTGAGCTGCTTGGTGACCTGTTCGAGCGGGAACTCCTCGACGTCGACGACCACCGTGATGCGGGACAGGCCCGGCACCTCGGTGACGCCCACGGCAAGGGATTCGATGTTGAAGCCGCGGCGGGCGAACAGACCCGCGACGCGGGTCAACAGGCCGGGTTTGTCCTCCACCAGGAGACTCAGCACGTGACTGGGCATGTCTAGATCTCCTCCTCGAATGCCGGCGAATGCTCTTTCGCGTATTGGACGTAGCTGTTGCTGACGCCCTGCGGCACCATCGGCCACACCATGGCGTCCGCGCTCACGACGAAGTCGATGACGACCGGACGGTCGTTCGTCTCGAGCGCGAGCTTGATGGCGGCATCCACCTCGTCCTCACGCTCCACGCGGATCGCGAGGCATCCGTAAGCCTCGGCCAGCTTCACGAAGTCCGGAACGCGGATCGTGTCGTGGCCGGTGTTCAGGTCGGTGTTGGAGTACCGGCCGTCGTAGAACAGCGTCTGCCACTGGCGGACCATGCCCAGCGAAGAGTTGTTGATGATCGCGACCTTGATCGGGATCTTGTTGATCGTGCAGGTGGCGAGCTCCTGATTAGTCATCTGGAAGCAGCCGTCACCGTCGATCGCCCAGACCACGCGGTCGGGTTCGGCGACCTTGGCGCCCATCGCCGCCGGCACGGAGTAGCCCATCGTGCCCGCGCCGCCCGAGTTGAGCCAGGCGTTGGGGCGCTCGTACTTGATGAACTGCGCGGCCCACATCTGGTGCTGGCCGACGCCCGCGGCATAGATGCCCTCGGGACCGGTGAGCTCACCGATCCGCTGGATCACGTGCTGCGGAGCCAGCAGTCCGTCGGTGGTCGGTGCGAAGCCGAGCGGGAACTCGTCGCGCAGGCCGTCCAGATAGGACCACCACTCTTCGGTGTCGGGCTTGCCGTCGATGGTCGCACCGCGGAATGCGGCATCCAGGTCGACCAGGACATCCTTGAGGTCACCCACGATCGGCACATCGGCCATGCGGATCTTGGAGATCTCCGCCGGGTCGATGTCGACGTGCACGACCTGGGCGTTGGGCGCGAACAGCGCCGCCTTGCCCGTGACGCGGTCGTCGAAGCGTGCGCCGAGCGAGACCAGCAGGTCGGCCTCCTGCAGCGCGAGCACGGCGGGCACCGTGCCGTGCATGCCGGGCATGCCGAGGTGCTGCTGGTGCGAGTCGGGGAACGCGCCGCGCGCCATCAGCGTCGTGACGACCGGCGCACCGGTGGTCTCGGCCAGGGCGAGCAGCTCGGCCGACGCCTGCGAGCGGATCACGCCACCGCCGACGTAGAGGACGGGCTTCTTGGCCTCGGCCAGCAGCTGGGCCGCGGCCTGAATCTGCTTGCCGTGCGCCTTGGTCACCGGTCGGTAGCCCGGCAGGTCGATCTTGGGCGGCCATACGAAGGGCGCCTCGGCCTGCTGCGCATCCTTGGTGATGTCCACGAGCACCGGACCGGGGCGACCCGTACCGGCGATCTCGAACGCCGCCGCGATGGCGCCGGGGATGTCTTCGGGACGCTTGACCAGGAAGCTGTGCTTGGTGATCGGCATCGTGATGCCGACGATGTCGGCCTCCTGGAAGGCGTCCGTCCCCATCAGGTTCGAGAACACCTGCCCGGTGATGCAGACGATCGGCACGGAGTCCATGTAGGCGTCCGCGATCGCGGTCACGAGGTTGGTCGCCCCGGGGCCGGAGGTCGCGATCGCGACACCGACCTTGTTGGAGGCGGCCGCGTAGCCTTCGGCCGCGTGACCGGCGCCCTGCTCGTGCCGCACCAGGATGTGGCGCAGCTCGGTGCTGTCCATGAGCGGGTCGTACACGGGGAGGATGGCGCCGCCCGGAAGCCCGAAGACGTCGGTGACACCGAGCAGTTCGAGCGAGCGGACGACTGCCTGCGCGCCCGTGAGCACGGGCGCAGAGGTGGATGCGGTGCGAGAGGGTGGCCGCGGAACGGCCGATGCTGATTCGGCAGACATGATGATGATCCTCGAATGAGAGATGAGATCGGAGGCCGTCTAGCCTGTGACCGCGCCTTCGGCAGCGGAATGCACGAGCTTCGAGTACTTGGCCAGAACGCCACGGGTATAGCGCGGAGGAAGCGGCTCCCAGCCTTCGCGGCGGGAGCCCAGCTCGGCCTCGTCGACGAGTAAGTCGAGAGTTCGAGCCGCGATATCGACCCGTATCAGATCACCATCGCGCACGAATGCGATGGGACCTGCGTCCACCGCTTCGGGAGCTATGTGGCCGATGCACAGGCCGGTTGTGCCGCCTGAGAATCTGCCGTCCGTCAAGAGTAGTACATCTTTTCCGAGCCCGGCGCCCTTGATGGCGGCCGTGATCGCGAGCATCTCGCGCATGCCGGGACCGCCCTTGGGGCCCTCGTAGCGGATGACCACGACGTCGCCGGCGTTGATCTCGCCGGCCTCGAGCGCGTCCATCGCGCCGCGTTCGCGCTCGAACACCCGCGCGGGGCCCTCGAACACGTCGGCGTCGAAGCCGGCCGACTTCACGACGGCGCCTTCGGGGGCCATCGAGCCGTGCAGGATCGTGATGCCGCCGCTCTTGTGGATCGGGTTGTCGAAGGTGTGGATGACGGTGCCGTCGACCGGGGCGGGGTTGAGATCCGCCAGGTTCTCGGCGAGCGTCTTGCCGGTGACCGTCAGAGCGTCGCCGTGCAGCAGGCCCTCATCGAGCATCGCCTTCATGATGACCGGGATGCCGCCGTGCCGGTCGACGTCGTTCATGACGTACTTGCCGAAGGGCTTCATGTCCGCCACGTGCGGCACCTTGTCGCCGATGCGGTTGAAGTCGTGCAGCGTGAGCTCGACCTCGGCCTCGTTGGCGATCGCCAGGAGGTGCAGGACGACGTTGGTCGAACCGCCGAGCGCCATCGCGAGGGCGATCGCGTTCTCGAACGCCTCCTTCGTCAGGATGTCGCGCGTCGTGATGCCCTGACGCAGCAGGTTCACGACAGCCTCGCCGGAACGGTGCGCGAAGTAGTCGCGACGACGATCGGCCGACGGCGGGGCCGCCGAGCCGGGCAGGCTCAGGCCGAGCGCCTCGGCGACGGAGGCCATGGTGTTGGCCGTGTACATGCCGCCACAGGCACCTTCACCGGGAGCGATCGCGCATTCGATGCGCTTGAGGTCTTCCTCGCTCATCTTGCCCGCGAGGCAGGCGCCCACGGCCTCGAAGGAGTCGATGATCGTGACGTCCTTCTCGGTGCCGTCACTGAGCTTGACCCAGCCCGGGGCGATCGAGCCGGCGTACAGGAACACGCTGGAGAGGTCGAGGCGGGCGCTGGCCATCAGCATGCCGGGGATGGACTTGTCGCAGCCCGCGAGCAGGACGGAGCCGTCGAGACGCTCGGCCATGATGACGGTCTCGACGGAGTCGGCGATGACCTCGCGCGACACGAGCGAGAAGTGCATTCCCTCGTGCCCCATCGAGATGCCGTCGGAGACCGAGATGGTGCCGAACTGGAGCGGGTAGCCACCGCCGGCGTGCACGCCCTCCTTGGCGCCCTGTGCCAGGCGGTCCAGGCTCAGGTTGCACGGCGTGATCTCGTTCCAGCTGGACGCGATGCCGATCTGCGGCTTGTCCCAGTCCTCGTCTCCCATGCCGACCGCGCGGAGCATGCCGCGGGAGGTCGTTGCTTCGATGCCGTCGGTGACGACTCGGCTGCGGGGTTTGATGTCTACGGACGCGCGGGAGGAGGGATCGAACTCAGGCATTCCCGAAGTCTATTCCTGCGCGGAGGCGCGCATCGCGGCGAGCACGGACAACGCGGCGGCGAGTTCTTTGGCACTGCCCACCCGGACGGCGGCCGCCGTGCGACCGTCGCCGACGCGGATGCCGAGATCGTCCGGACCGAGCTTGGCCATGGCGTCCTCGTCGGTCACGTCGTCACCGGCGAAGACCACCGCGGTGGCTCCGACGTGCTCGCGCAGCACCGCGATCGCGGTGTCTTTGCCCTCCTGGCGGAAGGAGTACTCGACGATGTTGTGGCCGGTGCGGCGGCGCCAGTGCGGCGCGTTCTGCGCGACCAGCGCATCGGCGAACTGCCACGCGCGCTCGGCGTCGTCAGCGGAGGCCATCCGGGTGTGGATGCCGAAGCCGAAGGTCTTCGGCTCGACCCAGATGCCGTCCAGCTCCCCCAGTTCGGCTTCGGACGCCGCGCGCAGGCGATCGCGCAGGGCATGCTCCGAATCGAGTTCGTCCGGTTCGACGGCGCCGGACTCGGGGTACCAGAACTCGGCGCCGTGCGAGCCGGCCAGCAGAATGGCGGACTCGTCGGTGTGCTCGGAGATGATCTCGAGGTCGGACAGGCTGCGTCCCGATACGAGTGCGACGACGGTGTCCGGGAGCGCGATCAGCTCGTCCAGCGCGGTGCGCGCCTCGGGCAGCATGCGGGCCTGCATCGGCTCGTCCTGCAGCAGCGACAACGTGCCGTCGAAGTCGAGGGCGACCAGCAGAGTCGGGGTGGCCGCGACCGAGCGCAGCGCCTCTTCTACGGAAAGATCCAGGTGAGCCGCGGCATCCATCATTCTTCGTTCTCCTTCGCCCGGCGGGCGTCTGCTAGTGCATCGAGGAAGTCTCGCGACCAGGCGGCGACGTCGTGCTCGATGACTTTGCGTCGAAGGGCGCGCATGCGGCGCCCCTGTTCGGCTGCGGGCATTTCGACAGCCCGCACGATCGTGTCCTTGAGCGCGTCGATGTCGTGCGGATTCACGCGCAGCGCGCTGCCCAGCTCATCTGCGGCACCGGCGAACTCGCTCAGGATCAGCACGCCGCGGTTGTCGTTGCGTGTCGCGACGTACTCCTTCGCGACGAGATTCATTCCGTCGCGCAGGGCGGTCACCAGCATGACGTCGGCGGCGAGGAAGAGCGCCACCATCTCCTCGCGCGGGTACCCCTGATGCAGGTAGCGGATCGCCGAGTGGCCCATCGTGTCGCGGTCGCCGTTGATACGGCTGACCATCTGCTCGATCTCGTCGCGCAGCTGCATATAGGCCTGCACGCGCTCGCGGCTGGGACTCGCGACCTGCACGAGGGTGACGTGCTCGACCGAAAGACGGCCGTCTTCGAGCAGCTCGCCGTAGGCCTTCAGCCGGTGACGGATGCCCTTCGTGTAGTCGAGGCGATCGACCCCGAGCAGGATCTTGTCGGGGTTGCCCAGGCTCTCGCGGATCTCCGCCGCGCGCGCCTTGACGTCGGGTCGTTGCGCGAGCTCCACGTACGACGCGGTGTCGATGGAGATGGGGAACGCCTTGGCCAGCGCTACGCGCGAGCCGCCGTCGGGCAGCGGAACCCGGATACCGGAGGCCTTGGTCTCGTAGCGCAGCTGGCGGCGCACAGCACGCGCGAAGTTGCCGGCATCGGCGACCCGCTGGAAGCCGATCACGTCCGCTCCGAGGAGCCCTTCGAGGACTTGACGACGCCACGGCAGCTGCGAGTACAGCCCGTATGCCGGGAAGGGAATGTGGTGGAAATAGCCGATCGTCAGATCGGGACGGGCTTCGCGCAGCATCTTGGGAACCAACTGCAGCTGGTAGTCCTGCACCCAGACCGTGCCGCCCTCGGCCGCGGCGGCTGCAGCGGCCTCGGCGAAGCGCCGATTCACCCGCACGTACGCGTCCCACCACACCCGGCGATACCGGGGCACGGCGATCACGTCGTGGTACAGCGGCCAGATCGTGTCGTTCGAGAAGCCCTCGTAGTAGAGCTGGACCTCGTCCTCGGATAGCGGGACCGGCACGAGGTGGGTGCCCTCGAAGTCGAACGGCTCCAACTCGAGATCGGCCTGGCCTGGCCAGCCGACCCACGCGCCGTTCGCGCCGCGCATCACCGGCTCGAGCGCGGTGACCAGACCGCCGGGCGATCGGCGCCATCCTTCGGCTCCATCGAGGCCGTCGATACGATCGACGGGCAGGCGGTTTGCGACGACAACGAGTTCGGCCTGTGGCACGAGTCCTCCCGGTTCCAGACGTCACCCCAGGCTACCCTTCTGCGGACCGCCCCGAACCGACGGGGCGACAGGGGCGGCTGGGCCGGTACGGTAGTCCCATGCGCAAGTACCTCTTCGGCACGGGCATCATCAGCGCGGTGGTGAGTGGAATCTCGCTCCTGCGCGGACTGCGGGAGCACGAGCCGTTCACATGGCGCACCGCACTCTCCTGGCTGAGCTGGGGCATCACCCTGGCGCTCGCCATCGGCGCGATCGTCGATACGCGTCGCGCGTCGACCGGACACCTGGTCGCGGGCGACTCCCCCGTCGCCGGCCACGAGGCCAAGCTCGCGAAGAAGCGCCTCCGCGGCTGATCTGCTCGGGGACTGTCGCTGGGCTCAGTCGATCGGGATCTCGTAGTGCACGAACCCGGTGGCGGTCGCGACCCGGTCGTAGAGCGCCCGGGCCCGGCGGTTGTCGTCTTTCGTGAGCCAGTACACCTTGGCCGCGCCGTGCTCCTGCGCCCAGTCGCGGACATGGGCGATGAGCGCGCTCGCGGTGCCGGCGCCGCGAGCGTCCGGGTGCACGAACAGGTCCTCGAGGTAGCAGTACGGCCCCGCTGACCACGTCGCCGGGTGCGTCAGCCAGTGCACGATGCCGATGGCACGGCCCGTGTCATCCCGCGCGATCGCGCCGTGGATGTCGACGGTCGGATCGAGGATCCGCTCGAACGTCAGCAGAGTCTGGGCGGCGGGAAGCTCCGACTCGTAGAACTCGAGATAGTCGAACCAGAGCGCGAGCCATTCGTCGTGGTCGGCCCGAGTCAGCGCGGCGACATGCGTCATGTCGCTCAGACTAGGCGGGTGCGAGCGGAGTCGCACTGTTACGAGCCGGTTTCTCGGGCCTCCGCGGTCGCGTTTAGCCTCGACACGGCACCGCGATGAGGCGAGCGGGTGGATGACACCCGCCACGGCGGTAGTCACTCCGCCGGTGCGGCGCCGACTATCACCATCCTGAACGCACTTGGAGCATCATGTCCCGCAAGAGATTCCTGGCCGCCACCGCTCTCGCCCTCCCGTTGGCCCTGATCATGGCCGGATGCGCCGGTTCGGCCGGCTCCGCATCCTCCGGTGCGCCCACCGATGAGGCGACCGGCCCGGTACGCATCGGCGTCGTCGGCGCAGGCGACCCCTACTGGGACGTCTACAAGGACGCCGCTGCCGCCGAGGGCATCGAGGTCGAACTCGTCGACTTCAGCGAGTACACCCAGCCGAACCCGGCCCTGGCGGCGGGCGAGCTCGACCTCAACCAGTTCCAGCACATCATCTACCTCGCCACCTACAACGTGAACAGCGACGATGATCTGCAGCCCATCGGTTCCACGGCCATCTACCCGCTCGGCCTGTACTCGGCGCAGTACGAGTCGGTCGAAGACATCCCCGAGGGCGCCACCGTCGCCGTTCCGAACGACGAGAGCAACCAGGCGCGCGGCCTACTCGTGCTGCAGTCCGCCGGACTCATCGAGCTCGAGGACGGCGGCTCGATCTTCTCGACCGTCGCCGACATCGACGCCGCGAACTCGAAGGTCAAGGTGGAGGCTCTGGACGCCGCATTCACTGCGACCTCTTTGCCCGATGTCGCAGCGGCGATCATCAACAACGACTTCGTCGAGGATGCCGGCCTGTCGTTCGAGGACGCGATCGCCACGGACGACCCGACGGACCCTAACGCGTTCCCCTACATCAACATCTTCGCCGCCAAGGCGGAAGACGCCGACAACCCGACCTACCTGAAACTCGTCGAGATCTTCCAGACGAATGCGGATGTGCTCGCGGGACTCCAGGAGGCGTCCGGAGGAACGGCCGTGACCGTCAAGACCCCGGCCAAGGACCTCGTCGCGTCGCTCACCGACGTCGAGGACGACATCCGCGCCCAGCAGTAGTCGCCGTGCGTGTGCGGCCCGTTCGATGCGAACGGGCCGCACACGCATGTTCTCTCTCAAGGAGCTGTCATGACCCTCATCCGCCTCACGGATGTGACCAAGGTCTACCCTTCGACCACGAACGGCGCCGCGCCGGTCGTCGCCGTCGACGATGTCTCGCTCGACATCGAAGCCGGTGAGATCTGGGGCATCATCGGGTACTCGGGAGCGGGGAAGAGCACGGTACTGCGCCTGGTCAACGCACTCGAGGCGCCCACATCGGGCGCCGTCGAGATCGACGGCCGCGACATCACCCGCCTCCGCGAACGCGAGTTGCGCGCGCTGCGCAGCGACATCGGCATGATCTTCCAGCAGTTCAACCTCTTCGAGTCCCGCACCGTCGCGGGCAACGTCGCCTACCCGCTCGAGGTGGCAGGTCGATCGCGTGCCGAGACCGCGACACGCGTGGCCGAACTGCTCGACTTCGTGGGTCTCACCGACAAGGCCCGCAGCTACCCCGAACAGCTCTCCGGTGGTCAGAAGCAGCGTGTCGGCATCGCCCGCGCTCTCGCCACCAGTCCCCGCATCCTGCTCGCCGACGAAGCCACGAGTGCGCTGGACCCCGACACGACGCAGGAGGTTCTCGAGCTCCTGAGTCGCGTCAATCGCGAACTGGGCATCACGATCCTCGTGATCACGCATGAAATGGACGTCATCCGCACGCTCGCCGACCGCGTGGTGGTGATGGAGAACGGCCGCGTCATCGAGACGGGCGACGTCTTCGACATCCTCTCGGCGCCGGCCAACCCGGCCACGAGACGGTTCGTCGCGAGCATCATCGAGGACGTCCCTGTCGGCGCGCAGCTGCAGACGCTGAGACAGCGGCACCCCGGCCGGATCGTGACGTTCACAATCCGCGACGGCGACGTCACGCAGGCAGATGTGTTCTCCGCCTTCGCCGCTGCGGACGTGCGCTTCGAACTCATCCACGGAGGCATCAACGACATCCGCGGACGGGTGTTCGGCCACCTCACCCTGGCGCTGAACGGCGATGCCGAAGCCGTCCAGAGGGCCATCGACACGGCGTCGGCATTCGCGCCGCTCATCGAGGAGGACGCCCGTGGATAGGCTCGTCGATCTGCTTCCGGAGCTCTGGTCCGCCACGTTCGAGACGCTCTACGTCGTCTCGCTCGCACTCGTCTTCGGCGGCCTTGCCGGGCTCCTGCTCGGGCTCGCGCTGTATGCCACCCGCGCGGGGAGCCTGTTCCCCCAGCGGATCGTCTTCGGCGTGCTCAATGTCGTCGTGAACTTCTTCCGGCCGATACCCTTCGTCATCCTGCTGGCGGCGGTGCAGCCGATCGCCCGCAGCGTGGGCATCCCGGGTATCGGACCGGAGTTCGGCATCTTCGCGATCACGATCGCGTCGATGTTCGCGATCAGCCGCATCGTCGAGCAGAACCTGCTCACCGTGCGGCCGGGCATCATCGAAGCGGCGCGCGCGGCGGGAGCCAGCCGCTCGCGCATCCTGTTCCGCCTGATCCCGCGCGAGTCGCTCGGACCTCTGATCCTGGGATACACGTTCATCGTCGTCGCCCTCGTCGACATGACAGCCATCGCCGGAGCGGTCGCGGCGGGCGGACTCGGCGAATTCGCGATCGTCTACGGCTTCAAGCAGTTCAACCCGGTGGTCACGTGGGCTGCCGTACTCGTCATCATCGTGATCGTCCAGGGTGTGCAGTTCCTGGGCAACGCTCTGGCGCGCAAGGTGTTGCGCCGCTGAGTCGCGACACCGCAAGCCCGGGCACTCCGGCCCGGGCGGGACTTCAGCGGGTGAGGATGAGCGCCTCGCCCTGTCCCCCGCCGCCGCACAGTCCGACGGCGGCCGTACCGCTGCCGCGGCGGATGAGCTCGTGCACCGCGTGCACCACGAGGCGGTTGCCCGAGGTGCCGATCGGGTGGCCGATCGCGATGCCGCCGCCGTGGATGTTGACGATATCGTCGCTCAGCCCGAGCTCGACCTGCGACCGCGCGACCACAGCGCCGAATGCCTCGTTGATCTCGACGAAGTCGAGGTCGGCCGAGGCGATTCCCTGACGCTCACACGCCTGCGCGATGGCTCGCGCGGGCTGTGCGTGCAGCGAGTTGTCGGGGCCGGCGACCTGCCCGGGCGCTCCGACGACGGCGAGCACGGGCCATCCGTTCTCATCCGCGTGGGAGCGGGTGGTGAGGATGACGGCGGATGCCCCGTCCGAGATCTGCGACGAGTTCCCGGCCGTGATCGACCCGCCCTCGGCGAACGCCGCCCGCAGCTTTCCGAGCGACTCGACCGTGGTTTCGGGGCGGATGCCCTCGTCCGTGGTCGCGACGATGGGCTCGCCGCGCTTCTGCGGGATCTCGACGGGCACGATCTCGGCGTCGAACACACCGGCCTCCTGTGCGGCGGCAGCGCGCTGATGCGACCGGGCGGCCACGGCATCCTGCTCCTCGCGCGTGACCTCGTACTTGCCGTTCAGCCGCTCGGTCGAGGCGCCCATGCTCTCGCGGTCGTACGCGTCGGTGAGGCCGTCGTACGCCATGTGGTCGAGCACCTCGACGCTGCCGTACTGCCAGCCGTCGCGCGACCCCATCAGAAGGTGGGGCGCCCGCGTCATGGATTCCATGCCGGCCGCAACCACGACCTTCGCGTCGCCGACCTGGATCATGCGCTTCGCGTCGATGATCGCCGTGAGGCCAGAGAGACACACCTTGTTGACGCCGGATGCCGGGACGTTCCAGCCGAGTCCGGCCCCGACGGCGGCCTGGCGCGCGGGGTTCTGCCCCGAGCCGGCCGGAAGCACCTGACCGACGATGACGGCGTCGACCTGCTCGGGCGGGATGCCGCCGCGTTCGAGCGCGCCGCGGATCGCGAGTGCGCCGAGCTGGGGTGCGGTGAACGCTGCGAGCTGGCCCTTCAGGCGCCCCTGGGGCGTGCGGGCGGCCGCGACGATGACGACGTCGTCGATGATCATGCTTCAATTCTCCATCGTTGGGTGAGAAACGGCGTTGCGACCGGGAAACGGGGCGTTGCCGCGTTTCCCCGCCGGAATGCCGTTTCTCGGCGTGTGGGTGGTTCGGGGAAGGACCGCTCAGCGAGCGAGCAGCGCCTCGGAGATGATGAGCGGCGGCTCGGTCGCGGCGACGACCTCCTCGACAGTCACACCGGGAGCGGTCTCGATCAACACGAGGCCGGCATCCGTCACGTCGATCACGGCGAGATCGGTGATGATGCGGTTCACGACGCCGCGCCCGGTCAGCGGGAGCGAGCAGTCGTTCACGATCTTCGCCGTGCCGTCGCGAGCTACGTGCTCCATGAGCACGATGACCCTGCCGGCGCCGTGGACGAGGTCCATCGCGCCGCCCGGCCCCTTGACCATCTTGCCGGGGATCATCCAGTTGGCGAGGTCTCCACTGGCAGACACCTGCATCGCGCCGAGGATCGCGGCGTCGATCTTGCCGCCGCGGATCATTCCGAAGCTCGTCGCCGAGTCGAAGTACGCGGCGCCCGGCAGCACGGTCACCGTCTCCTTGCCCGCGTTGATCAGGTCGGGATCGACGTTCTCCTCGGTCGGGTAGGGACCGACGCCCAGGATGCCGTTCTCGGACTGCAGCACGACGGTGACGCCGTCCGGCACATAGTTCGGCACCAGGGTGGGCAGACCGATGCCCAGGTTGACGTACGAGCCGTCGGACAGCTCGGCAGCGGCGCGGGCCGCCATCTCGTTGCGGGTGAGCGTCATGTCAGTTCCCCTCTCCGGTGGTCACGGTGCGTCGTTCGATGCGCTTCTCGGTGCCGGTGCCGACCTCGACCAGACGGTGCACGTAGACGCCCGGCAGGTGCACCTGATCGGGGTCCAGCTCGCCCGGCTCGACCAGCTCCTCGACCTGGGCGATGCAGACGCGTCCGGCCATCGCGGCGAGCGGGTTGAAGTTTCGCGCTGCCTTGTTGAAGATGAGGTTGCCGTGCCGGTCGCCCTTCAGGGCGTGCACCAGGGCGAAGTCCGTGACGATCGCTTCCTCCAGCACGTACGGCCGCGGGGTTCCCGAGACGTCGAACGTGCGGACATCCTTCACCGGCGACGCGACCGCGATGCCGCCGCTGCCGTCGTACCGCCGGGGCAGCCCGCCCTCGGCGACCTGCGTGCCGACGCCGGTCTGCGTGTAGAACGCGGCGATGCCGGAGCCGCCGGCGCGTAGCTTCTCCGCGAGCGTGCCCTGCGGCGTCAGCTCCAGCTCGAGCTCACCGGAGAGGAACTGGCGTTCGAACTCCTTGTTCTCGCCGACGTACGACGAGGTCATCTTGCGGATGCGCTTCGCGTTGAGCAGGATGCCGAGTCCCCAGTCGTCGACGCCGCAGTTGTTGCTCACGATGCTGAGGTCGGTGGTGCCCTGCGCCAGAAGCGCCTCGATGAGGGCGATGGGGTTGCCCGAGAGCCCGAACCCGCCGACCGCGAGGCTCGCGCCGTCGGAGATGTCGGCGACGGCCTCGGCCGCCGAGCCGTATGTCTTGTCGATCACTGCTACTCCTTCGTGTGCGTGATCCCCCCATCCTGTCGTCCCGGGGTGCGGGAGATCGCATCGGCGCTTGCCATGTGGAGCAGCATCCGCCTATCGTCCATATTGTGGACATCGGACGCGACACCATCCCCGGAGCACAGTCCGTCGCGCGTGCGGCGCGCCTGCTGCGCCTCGTCACGGCGGGCGGCGATGCCGGCGTCCCGGTTGCCGAGCTCGCACGCCAGGCGGACCTGACGCGCCCCACCGCGCACCGGCTGCTGACGGCGCTCGCCCACGAGGGACTCCTCGATCAGGACGAGCGCTCAGGACGCTGGATGCCCGGACCGGAGCTGTACCTGATGGGTACGGTCGCTGCATCCCGCTACGACATCACGGCGATCGCGCGCGACGTGGTGCGCTCGCTCGCGGTCCGTACGGAAGAGAGCGCCTTCCTGTCCGTACGTCGCGGCGACGAGACGGTCTGCCTTCTCCGCGAGGACGGGAGCTTCCCGATCCGCTCGTTCGTGCTGTCGGAGGGTGTGCGCTTTCCGCTGGGCGTGGCATCCGCGGGGCTTGCGATCCTGGCCTTCCTGCCTCCCCACGATGTGGACGCCTACTTCGCCCGTCATCAGGAGCTGCCGGAGAACTGGGGCGCGTCGCACGGCGAGAAGCGACTGCGGGCGCGCCTCGCCGACACCAAATCGCGCGGGTGCTCGGTGAATCCGGGACTCATCGTCGAGGGCAGCTATGGCATGGGCGCCGCGGTGTTCGACCGCGACGGGCACCCGCAGTGGGCGCTGAGCCTGACCGGTGTGGAGTTCCGCTTCGGACCCGACCGACTGCCCGAGCTGACCCGTACTCTGTTGGCGCACGCCCACGAGCTCACCACGCGCATCGCCGCCCAGCGCCGCTGAGCGGGCTCAGCCCGCCGCGAGCTCCTCGCGCACGAGCGCAGCCACCTCGCGCGCGCCCTCCGGCGACATCACGATCGTGTAGTGGTTGAGCCCGTCGACGAAGCGGTGCCGCACGTCCGGTGCGGCGGCCAGCACGCGCTCCAGGTGGGCGGGCGCATACAGCCCCGGGGTCTCGTCCTGCAGCCCGCGCGGCACGGACACGAAGAGCGTCGGATGCCGCAGCCTGGCCAGCGCGTCGGGCAGCGCCGTGCCGGTGTTCATGTCGACCGTGTCATCGGCCGTCGTCTCGTAGCTCGTCGCGGGCCGCAGGGCTCCCGAGCCGTCGTCGACGAGGTCGTAGGCCAGGTAGGACTCCAGCTCGGGCGTCCAGTGCTCGCGGAACGCGGGATGCCGGCGCCAGAAGTCGAGGTACTCCCCCGCGTCGGCGAACCGCATCGACAGCCGCGCCGCGGTCGGGCCGAGGATGCCCGCGACCAGCGTGTCGGTGTCCAGTCCCGCCGGCACGTCCAGCGGCAGCCCGCCGTCGACCAGCACCAGTCGCGACACCCGCTCCGGATACAGGTCCGCGAACACGACGGCGACGAACGCTCCCATGGAGTGTCCGACCACGACGGTCCGCTCGATCCCGAGCGCGTCCAGCGTCGCGGCGAGGTCGGCTGCGTGCGCGCGCATCCCGGCGGGACCGGTGAGCTCGTTGCTGCGACCGCGGCCGCGCAGATCCGGCGCGATCACGCGCACGCCGGGCAACTCGTCGACCACGAACGGCCAGGCGAGGTGCGAAGAGGTGACACCGTGCACGACGAGCACGTCCTCCGTCGCGTCGGGCGCGTCCCACACGCCCACGCGCAGGTCGCCGCCGACCACCGGGACATCGATCGTGCGGTATGTGTGAGCGGTCACCGCGCAGTCCATCCACCGTCGATCGTGTATGACGAGCCCGTCACCATGCCGGCGCGGTCCGAGACCAGCCAGCCTGCGAGTGACGCGACCTCGTCCAGCTCGACGAACCGCTTCACGGCCATTTCGGTGAGCATGATCTTCTCCACGACCTCGGCCTCGGGGATGCCGTGCACTCGCGCTTGATCGACGATCTGCTTCTCCACGAGCGGAGTGCGCACATAGCCGGGGTTGATGCAGTTGCTGGTCACGCCGTGCGTCGCGCCCTCGAGCGCCGTCACCTTCGACAGGCCCTCCAGCCCGTGCTTGGCCGAGACGTAGGCCGACTTGAACGGACTGGCCCGCAGACCATGGGCGCTCGAGATGTTCACGATGCGCCCCCACCCCTTGGCGTACATGCCGGGCAACGCCGCACGGATCAGCAGGAAGGGCGACTCGAGCATGAGCCGCAGGATGAGCCGGAACGCCTCGGGATCGAAGTCCTCGATCGGGCTCACCCGCTGGATACCCGCGTTGTTCACCAGGATGTCGACGTCGAGCGCCAGATCGTCGAGTGCGACGGTGTCGGACAGGTCGACGACCCACGCCTCACCTCCGACGGCGGATGCCGCCGCATCCGCTGCGTCCTTGTTGAGGTCCGCGATCACGACGTGCGCGCCGCGGCGCGCGAACTCGTGCGCGCACGCGAGGCCGATGCCGCTGGCCCCGCCGGTGACGAGGGCGCGACGTCCCTGGAGGTCCTGCTCGCTCATTGCTGTCCTTCCGATGCGCGCCGGGGCGCGAGGGCGTTGTCGATGAAGCGCATCATCCCGTCGAAGACCGCGGGATCCAGGTGCGCAGGCGGGCGGCCGGACTCGTCGCGCTCCCACAGCAGGAAGCGCATGCCGATGAGCTCGCCCATGCCCATGAGCGCCCAGGCGGCGACCTCGGGCGAGAGGTGCTCGTCGACGTCGCCGACGGCTTGAGCGGCGCGGAGCCCCGCTTCGTATCCCTCGACGATGCGCGTGTAGTGCAGGCGCAGAGTCTCCGGCGAGACGAACTCGGCCTCGCGCACGACGCGGTACAGCGCGGGGTGCGCGGCAGTGAACTGGAAGAAGCCCTCGAACCCGGCGCGCTCGGCCTCCAGACGCGAGGTCGCCCCCGCCATCGCGGCCGTCATCGAGTGGCGCACGCGACGGTTGAGGTCGATCACGAGTGCCTCGAAGATCGACTGCTTGCTGTCGAAGTAGAGGTAGAACGTGCCCAGCCCGATGCCGGCGCGCTCGGTGATCTTGACGATGGATGCCTCGTGGTACCCCTGATCGGCGAACACCGCTTCAGCAGCCTCGAGAAGCCGCAGGCGCGTGGCCTCTCCGCGTTTGGTGAGCGGCCGGCCGGTCGCGGGAGAGATCAGTCCCTCGTCCTGGAGGAGATCATCGGGAGTCATGGGCGACCCTTTCCGTGAGGTCGCGGGCGATGTCGCGCAGGCGCGATCGTGCCAGCTTGTCGATGGTCGAGCGCGGCAGCGAATCGACGAACTCGATGTGCACCGGCACCTTGAACCCGGCGAGGTTGCGTCGCGCGTGCGCGAGCACCTCGTCGGCCCCCAGGACGGCGCCGGGTGCGGGCACCACGAACGCGACACCGCGCTCGCCCCACACCGGGTCGGCGATCCCGACCACGGCGGCGGCTTCGATGAGCGGGTGCAGCACGAGGGCGTACTCGACTTCGGCCGGGGCGACGTTCTCCCCGCCCGAGATGTAGATGTCTTTGATGCGGTCGACGATCGTGAAGACGCCGTCCGCAGCGCGGCGCGCCAGGTCCCCCGAGCGCAGCCAGTGTCCGTCCAGGGCCCGCGCGGTCGCCGCATCGTCGTCGAGGTAGCCGGGGAAGACGCTCGGCCCGCGCACCCACAGCTCGCCTGTGGCGACGCCCTCGAGCACCAGGCCCGACTCGGGGTCGACGAGGCGCACGTCCACGTGCGGGTATGGCCGGCCGACCGCGCCCGGGTGGGCTGCGGCCTCGTTCGCCGGCAGGTGCAGCACGTTCGGCGAGGCCTCGGTGAGCCCGTAGCCCTGGGTGAGCGCGACGCCGTGCGCTGCCCAGCGCTCGCGCAACGGCATCGGCAGCGTGGCCCCGCCGACCAGCGCGCGGCGCAGCGAGGTCAGGTCTGCGGCATCCCATTCCCGCTCTCCCGCGAGCAGGGCGTACTGGGTGGGGACGCCCATCATCGTGGTCACCTGGCGGTCGCGGATCAGCTGCAGCACCCGCGCGGGCTGGAACGAGCGCTCCAGCACGACCGTCGCACCGACCCACCAGGCCAGCAGCGGCTGGCAGTTCCACGCCGCCACATGGAACTGCGGCAGCATCGCGAGCACCACGTCATCCTGATGCAGCGGGAACGCCTGCCCGAGGGCGAGGTTGTTCCAGAAGCAGTTCGCGTGCGTGAGTACGACACCCTTCGGCGCCGCCTCGCTGCCGGAGGTGAAGATCACCAGCAGCGGATCGTCATCGCGCACCGGACGCACCGGACGGGAGTGGCGAGCGGGAGGAACGGATGCCTCGACCCCGGTCGTGCCGAGGTGGGCGACGGGCGGTGCCACAGGCAGTGCCCGCAGCGCCTCGCCGGCGAGAGCATCGTGCTCGTCCTCGACCAGCACCAGTGCCGGGTCGCACCGCGTGAGCACGTCCACGAGTTCGCGTGTGGTGAGGCGCCATGACAGCGGCACGAACGCGAGGCCGACGAGGGCGCAGGCGAAGAACGCCACCACGTGGTCGCTGCAGTTGCCTGAGACGGTCGCCACGCGGTGCCCGGGGCCGTAGCCGGCGGCGCGGAAGCGTTCGGCGAGCAGCACGGCACGCTCGGCGAGAGTGGCGTAGTCGATCGTCACGCCGCGGTCATCGATCGCGATGCGCCGCGGCGACTGCTCCGCACGGTCGGTCAGCCAGCGACCGACCGTGTGCGGCTCGTCCGCGAACTCGCCGGTGCCGTCCCACATCAGACCCGCACCTCCGCCTGCTCCGGGCCGGTGTCGGCCATCGCGTCCGCGTCGTCGAGGGTGCGTAGCGAAGTGCGCGCCTTCTCGCCGCGACGGCGACGCATCCAGCCGTCGATAGTTCCGGCGATACCGCCGGGCAGGAACATCACCACGAGGATGAACAGTACGCCGAGAATGAACAGCGGCTCGGACAGCGGGATCCGCAGGACGTCGGGCAGGCCCGCGATGAGGTCTGAGCCGGCGAGCACCGTCAGTCGCTGGTCGAGCAGGGTGTAGATCACACCGCCCACGATGGCACCCCAGCGGAACCCGACCCCGCCGAGCACCACCATGACGAGGATCGTGATCGTGAAGTCGGCCGAGACCGCGCGCGGCACCGTGCCCGACTGCAGCAGCATGTAGCCGACGCCGGAGAGGCTGGCGAGCCCGCCGGCGATGACGAACACGAGAAGACGCGCGCGGTACGGACGCAGGCCGAGCACGCGCACGCGCTGCTCGTTCTCGCGCGTCGCGCGGGCCAGGTGGCCGAGCCGCGAGGTGTCGACCCACAGGGTGACGAGGTACACGATCACCAGGATGACGAGCATCAGCCAGTACAGGTTACGGGTGTTCACGACCCCGATGAGCGCGTCGGGCACCTGCTCGGTGTTGAGGCTGAGCCCCTCCTCACCCCCGGTGACGACGGAGTTGCGGCGCACCAGCACAGAACCTGCCTGGGCGAAGGCGAGCGTCACCATCGCGAACGGGATGCCGGAGACCCGCATCGCCACGGCTCCGGTCACGACCGCGATCACGAGGCCGCCGAGGATCGCGATCAGGATGCCGGGCCACAGCGGCACGCCGAAGTGCTCCAGGGCGATGCCCAGCCCGTACGCCCCGGCACCGAAGTAGAGCGCGTGGCCGAAGGACAGCATCCCGCCCGACCCGAGCAGGAGGTTGTACGAGAGTGCGAGGGACGCGAACACCATGCACAGCGACAGCAGCGCCAGGCTGCCGGGCATGTAGGTGGGTGTCGGGAGGATGCCGGGGATCGAAATGTTCAGCATCGGCAGCAGCGCCATCAGCACGACGACGCCGACACCGATCATGACGGGGACGAAGCGCCGCCAGTCGGCCGCGCGGGACTCGGTCTGCACGGTCATGCCTTCTTTCCCATGAGGCCGGACGGTCGCACCAGCAGCACCAGGGCAAGAAGGATCACGACGATGAAGTCGCCGGTCCCGCCGAGGTAGAAGTTGGCGAACTGCTGCAGCACGGCGACGATGACGGATGCCACGGCCGCACCGGTGAGCGAACCGAGGCCGCCGACCACCGTGACGATGAACGCGAAGATCAGCAGCGTCGCGCCGAGATGGGCCGAGACGAAGGTGGAGTAGTGCATCGCCAGCACGCCGCCGATACCTGCAGCGGCGCCGCCGATCGCGAACACCAGGGTGAACGAGCGACGCACGTCGATGCCGAGGGCGGTGACCATCGAGCGATTCTCGACGCCGGCCCGGATGATCATGCCGTAGCGCGTCTTCTTCAGGAACAGCACGAGGGCGGCGAGCACGAGGACGGCGGCGATCATCAGCACCCAGTAGGTGTTCGGGATGCGGGCCCCCAACACCTCTGTGGTCTGCTTCAGCCACGGCGGGCCCGAGATGTTGATGGCGTCGGTGCCCCAGATGCCTTCGAACAGCGCCACGGCGGCGAAGCTCAGGCCCACGGTGACGAGCACCTGCTCGATGTGCCGTTCGTAGAGCGGGCGGATCAGCACGAGTTCGGTCAGCGTCGCGAATGCGGCGCCGACGAGCGCGCCGACCGCGATCGAGGCGAGGAACGATCCCCACGACTCGGTGCCGAGCGCCTGGGCCACCATCCAGCCGATGAAGGCGCTGAGGGTCAGGAACGCGCCGTGCGCGAAGTTCAGGACGTGCATCAGACCGTAGATCAGGCTCAGACCGGAGGCGACCAGGAAGTAGAGGGCGCCGAGTCCGACGCCGGTGATGAGGGTGAGGACGAGGGTGCTCATGCGGGCGTCTCCGTCTCGGTGTGCGCGTCGGCGTGGACGCCGAGGAGGCGACGGGTCAGGTCGTCGTCGTCCAGGATGGTGCGGGCATCGCCGGTGTGCACGACACGGCCGCCGCCGATGACGATTGCTCCCTGGGCCAGGTGCCGTACGACCTCGAGGTTCTGCTCCACGATGAGGATCGGCACCAGCTTGGACGCCTCCAGGA
This sequence comes from Microbacterium sp. Root61, assembly GCF_001427525.1. Lineage (NCBI taxonomy): Bacteria > Bacillati > Actinomycetota > Actinomycetes > Micrococcales > Microbacteriaceae > Microbacterium > Microbacterium sp. Root61. The sequence continues at coordinate 807,259 of NZ_LMGU01000001.1, forward strand.
GGGCGTCCGCGACCTCGGTCACGATCTTCGGCGCGAGGCCCTTGGTGGGCTCATCCACCAGCAGGAGGCAGTTGTCGTTGAGCAGGGCGCGGGCCACCGACACCATCTGCTGCTGCCCGCCGGACAGGGTGCCGGCGAGCTGGTCGCGCCGCTGCACGAGGTCGGGGAAGAGCTCGGCCACGAACTCGCGACGCGGATTCTTCTGCCGCTCGGCGAGGGCGAGATTCTCGGCGACGGTGAGCTTGGCGAACACTTCGCGGTCTTCCGGAACGTACCCGACGCCGCGCTGCACGATGCGGTGGGTGGGCAGACCGTCGATGCGCTCCCCCGCCAGCCGCACCTCGCCGCGGCGGGTGATGAGACCCAGGATGCCGCGGAGGGTAGAGGTCTTGCCCACACCGTTGCGCCCGAGGACGGCCGTGATGCCGGTGGCCGGCACGTCGAACGTGACGTCCTCGACGACCTGCTGGCCCGCAATGGAGCACTTCAGGCCGCGCACCTCCAGGATGCTGTCGGCGCTCATGCGGCACTCGTTCCGAGGTAGGCGCTCTGCACGAGCGGGTTGGCCATCACGTTCTGCGGGGTGTCGTAGGCGATGATCGTGCCGAAGTACATCACCGCGACCTTCTCGACGAGCCCCATGAGCACGTCGATGTGGTGCTCGACCATGAGCACCGTGCAGCCGTTCTGCGCCTGCATCTGGCGGATGTTCTCCACCAGTCCGGGCACATCACCGGAAGCGACCCCGGCCATCGGCTCGTCCAGCAGCACGATGCTCGCCTCGGTCGCCAGCAGCACCGCGATCTCGAGCTTGCGCTTGTCGCCGTGCGAGATGTCGCCGGCGGCGGTGTCGAGCTTGTGCCCGAGCCCGACGGCGTCCAGCTTCTCGAGTGCACGCGCGGTGGCGGCATCCGTTCTCCGGGGGAAACGCAGCAGCGAGTAGTCGCCGCCGAGCGCGACCTGCGCCGCGAGCCGGACGTTCTCCAGCACGCTGAGCCGAGGGAACAGGCTCGACGTTTGGAAGGTGCGCCCCAGTCCCGCCCGCGCCCGTGCGGGCACGGACGTCGAGGTGATGTCGTCGCCACCCATCAGGATGCGACCCGACGTCGGCTTCATCAGACCGGAGACCACGTTGAACAGGGTGGTCTTGCCGGCCCCATTGGGCCCGATCACGCCGACGATGGAGCCGGCCGCGATGTCGAGTTCGACATCCTTCAGGATGGTCGCGCCGCCGATCTGCAGGCCGAGGCCTTCGATGCGGAGCGCGGACGGGAGAGGTGCACTCATGATCCGGTGACTACTTCTTCGCTTCGGCGGGAGCGACCTCATCGGCCGCCACTGTGTCGACCAGTTCGGCGACGAACGCGCCGTCCTCGGCTACGAGCTTCGCCTGGTACATCTCCTGGATGAGGGCGTGGTCGCTCGCGCGCACGGTGTTCTTGCCCTTCGGGCCGTCGAACTCGAAGCCCTCCAGCGCCGCGATCATCGCGTCGACGTCTCCCTTGCCCTCCTTGATCGCGTGCACGATCATGATCGCCGCGTTGAACCCGTCGGGGCTGAAGAGATCGGGGGTGCCGCCGGCCTTCTCGATGAGCTCGATCATCGCCGTGTTCACATCGTTGTCGTTCGCGCCCGGGAAGTAGTGGTTCAGGAAGTTGATCTTCTCGGATGCCTCGCCGTAGGCACCGAAGGTCGCCGAGTCGCCGAGTCCGGTCACGACCGGGATCGCGTCCAGCACACCCTGCTGGCTGAGCGCCTGCCACATCGCGCCCGAGGTCGCTCCGGCCCACGCGACGAACACGAGGTCGGGGGCGTTCTGCAGGATCTGCTGCGCGAACGGGGTGAACTCGGTCGCGTCCTCGGCCACCAGCACCGAGTCGACCTCGGCACCCTTGGCGCCCAGGATCGCCTTGACGGCGGCCTCGTTGCCCTGGCCGAAGGCCGTGTTCTGCGCGAAGACCGTGATCTTCTTGCCCTCGATGTCGTCGAGGAACGTGCCCGCGGTCGCGACGTCCTGACTGCTCTGACGGCCGGAACGGAAGGTGTAGTCGTTGATGCCGGTGATGGCATCGGCGGCGGCGGGGCCCGAGATGTAGAGCACCTTGTTCTGCGCGGCCTGCTCGGCGACGGCCAGCGCCACGCCCGAGGAGGCGGTGCCGGCGAGGATGTTGACGCCGTCGCCGATGAGTTCCTTCACGACCGTGACGGCCTTGTCGGGGTCGCCGCCGTCGTCCTTGCGCTCGACGACGATCTTCGTGCCGTCGACCTCGTTCGTGCCGTCTGTCGCGTAGTCCAGCCCCGCGGCGAACGCCTCGAGGTACTGCTTGCCGTAGCCGGCGAGCGGTCCGGTCTCGCTCGTGACGATGCCCACCGTGATCTCGGCCGGCCCGGCCGAGGCCGTCGAGCCCCCATCGGGATCGCCCTGCGGCGCACATGCCGCAAGCATGAGAGCTGCCGTGGCGACCACGGAGCCGAGGAGCAACTTCTTCGTAACCCGCATGTGTGTGCCTTTCACCGTTGGAAGGAGTTTATGAAACCTGATTCAGGTAAGAGCAGACTAGGAAAAGCGCCGCACGACGTCAAGTCGGCCGATCGCGATGAGGGCAGTCGTTACGCAATCGCGATCGGGTTTTGCATACCTGCGATATATACCTCAGGTATATAGTCGAGGCATGGACCGATCACACGACATCGAGCGGATCGTCGTCGCAGCGCAAAGACTCACGCGCATCGCGGCCGCCGAAACCCACAATGAGGCGCCCGCCGCACAGTGGCGCACCTTGAGCATCCTGCGCACCGAGGGCCCCCTCCGCCTGGGCGAACTGGCGACCGCGAGCCGCGTGACCCAGCCCGGGATGACACGGTTGGTCGGGCAGCTGGCCGACGCAGGGCTGGTCGCGCGGATCAGTGACCCGTCCGACTCGCGCGCGATCGTGGTCGAGGTGACGCCCGCCGGCGTGCAGGCGCTCGAGGCCTGGCTCGTGCAGTTGGGCGAGGCGCTCGCGCCCCGGTTCGCCGACCTCGACGATGCCGACTGGGCCGCCCTCACCCGAGCCGCCGAGATCCTCTCCGCCCGCGTGGCCTCCCCCGCGGTGGCCGCCCGATGAGCGGCGCCACCACCGGAAGTGTGTGGCGCCAGCCGCCGCAGGTCTGGGCGGTCGCGTTCGCGTGCGTCGTGGCGTTCATGGGCATCGGACTCGTCGATCCGATCCTGCCTGCGATCGCCGAGTCGCTGGAGGCCACCCCGGTCGAGACCGAGCTGCTGTTCACGAGCTACCTGGTCGTGACCGGCCTCGCGATGCTGATCACGAGCTGGGTCTCCAGCCGCATCGGCGCCAAGGCGACCCTGCTGATCGGGCTCGCCCTCATCATCGTGTTCGCGCTGCTGTGCGCGATGAGCGGCAGCGTCGACGAGGTCATCGGCTTCCGCGCCGGGTGGGGCCTGGGCAACGCGTTCTTCATCTCCACGGCGCTGGCGACCATCGTCGGCGCCGCCAGCGGCGGCAGCGGCGCGGCCATCGTGCTCTACGAGGCCGCCCTCGGGCTCGGCATCGCCATCGGGCCCCTGCTCGGCGGACTCCTCGGCGAGGTCAGCTGGCGCGGGCCGTTCTTCGGTGTCGTGGCGCTCATGGCCATCGCCTTCCTCGCCGTGCTGTTCCTGCTGCGTGGACCGGGTGAGAAGCGCGCTCCGGTTCCCCTGTCGGCGCCGTTCCGCGCGCTGCGCCAGCCCCCGTTGGCGGTCCTCGCCATCACCGCCGTGTTCTACAACATCGGCTTCTTCGTGCTGCTCGCCTTCTCGCCGTTCCCACTCGGCTTCGGCGCGATGGGGATCGGCCTGACGTTCTTCGGCTGGGGCGTCGCACTCGCGATCACGAGCGTCTGGGTCGCGCCGGCGCTCACCCGACGGATGCCGCGCACCACCGTCATCCTGATCGTGCTGCCGCTGCTGGCACTCGATCTCGTCGCAGCCGCCGTGTTCGTGGAGAGCCCGCCGGCACTCGTCGCGTGCATCATCGTGGGCGGCATGCTGCTGGGCGTGATGAACACCGTGCTCACCGAATCGGTCATGGAGGCCACCGACCTCCCGCGCTCGGTGGCATCGTCGGCCTACTCGGCCGTGCGCTTCCTCGGCGGAGCGATGGCTCCCCCGATTGCGGCGCTGCTGTGGCACGCATACGGCCCGAGCGTCCCGTACCTGTTCGCCGCGGGATCCATCCTCGCCGCCACCGCCACGATCCTCATCGGGCGGCGCGCACTCGCGCGCATCGACGACCGCGAACCGGATGCGGCGGACGAAGCGGCCGCCGTGCTCATCGGCGACGCGGCCTGACGATTCCCGCAGACCCGTCGCCCGCGATCAGCTCTCGGGTGACGGGTCGGGAATCTCGTGCGGGCGGTACCGCGGCAGGCGCGAGGCAGGCAGGATCGCCAGCGCACTGATTCCGGAGAGGATGAGCAGCCCGAGCTTGAGCGCGCTCAGGCGCGCTTCGGTGTTGATCTCGACGAACGCATCGACCTGGGCATCGGTCGCACCGGTGCCTGCGAGCAGCTCGGTCAGTTGGTCATTGCTGATGAAGCTCGCGTTGTCGAGGTCGACCTGGGTCGCCAGCTCGGGCGTGAGCTCGACGTTGTTGATGACGGCCTGCCCAATGTTCATCGACAGCAGTGTCACCAGCAGCGCCCCGGAGATCGCGGTGCCGACAGCGGAGGCGAGATTCTGGGTGGTGCCGCGGATCGACCCGACGTCACCGGCCAGCTCCTTGGGCGACGCCGTGACGAGCACGTTGAACACCAGGGTGACCAGGGCACCCTGGCCGATGCCGAAGACGATGAGGCCGGCGATCGTGGGGAGCGTCTCCCAATTGTTCGTGACCACCAATGACAGCCACGCGAGCGCGAGCGTCGTGAGGATGAAGGCGAACACGCCGATCTGGCGCGGGCTGAAGCGCTTGTAGAACCGCACCACCAGCATCGCCGTGACGAACACGGTGAGGTTGAACGGCATCATCGCGAGGGCCGTGTCGAACGGGGTGCGCCCCTGCACGATCTGGATGTACAGCGGCACGGTGAAGTTGAGGGCGGCCTCGAGACCGACGACGATGAACATCGCGTACACGGCGGCCCGCTCACGGCCCGAGCCGAGCACGCTGAGGCTGACCAGTGGCACCTTGCCCGCCTTGGTGCGACGCCGTGTCCAGACGAAGAACGCCTGGCCGAGAATGATGCCCAGCACCACGAAGACCGGTGCGGGCGAGAGCCCGAGGACGGTGAAGGGCGCGTCCGGCTCGGCGACCAGCACGCCCCAGGTGTTGAGGTTGTTGAAGCCGAGCGTCAGCAGCACGATGCCCGCGCCGATCAGGATGGCCGCGACGACATCGATCTTGATGCCGGGGTCGCCCTTGTCGGAGCGCAGCCAGAAGCTCAGGATGAACACCGCGACAGCCAGCGCCAGCACGATCAGGAACACCGGGCGCCAGCCGACGAGCGTGCCGAGCGCGCCGCCGATGAAGAACGCCGACATGCCCGACAGGGCGCGTGCCGATCCCAGCGACCCGATCGCGGTGGCCTGCTGGCTCCCGTGGTAGTTCTCAGCGATCAGTGCCACCAGCGACGGCACGATGATGGCGGCGGATGCTCCGGCCAGCGCCTGCGCGCCGATGACCCAGTTGACGGTCGGGCCGAACACCATGCCCAGCGCCGACACGGCGAAGAGCGCGACGACGATGCGGAACATGATGACCCACCCGACGCGCTGCCCGAGCTTCGCGCCCACCATCACGAGCGCCGCCACCGACAGCCCGTAGACGACGATGGCGGTGCTGACCGCGGTCGGCGGCACACCGAACTCCTCGACCATGCCGCCCAGCGAGACCGGCAGGGCCGCGACGTTGAACGACATCAGCACCTGGGCGAGGAACAGCCCCACCATCGGCAGCCAGGACTTTCGCTCCACGGTCTGAGCGGGTGCGGCGACTGTGTTGGTCATCAGGGTTCCAGTCGTGTCGGAGAGACGTCGGAGGCGAAGATGTTGAGCCCGAGCGAGCGGGAGAGGAAGGAGGTCGCGGCCTGGCCGCGGACGCTGTTGCCTGCCGAGTCGAGACGGGGTGAGAAGACGCCGATCCCGGCCTTGCCGGGCGAGATGGTGACGATGCCGCCCGCGACGCCCGATTTGCCGGGCAGCCCGATTTCGAACAGCCACTCGCCGGAGCGCTCGTACATCCCGTTGGCGGCGAGCACGGACAGGGTGTCCCGACAGACGGCGGCCGAGACCACCTGCTCCCCCGTGATGGGGTTCACCCCGCCGTCGGCGAGCGTCGCGCCCATGACTGCGATATCGCGTGCGCTCACGCGCAGGGCGCACTGCTTCGTATAGACGTCGACGACCTTCAGCGGATCGATCTCGATCCGGCGGTAGCTCTCGAGCAGGCGGGCGATGGCCATGTTGCGCTGGTTGGTCGCCATCTCAGAGCGGTAGACCTCTCCGTCGAGTTCGAGCGGGTGCCCGGCGAAGCGGGAGAGTCCCTGCCGGATCAGCTCCCACTGCTCGGCCGGCGAGCCACCGGGTACCAGCGCCGTCGTTGCCAGCGCGCCCGCGTTGACCATCGGATTCATCGGATGCCCGTAGTTCAGCTCGATCGCCATGACCGAGTTGAACGCGAGCCCGGTGTTGTTGACTCCGACGTGTTCCTTGACCAGGTCATGACCCAGTTCCTCGCACACCAGGGCATAGACGAACGCCTTCGAGATCGACTGGATCGAGAACTCGACGGCGGCGTCTCCGGCGCTGTGGATGCTGCCGTCGACCTCCGCGACGCAGACGCCGAACAGCTCGGGATCGGTCTCCGCCAGGATCGGGATGTAGTCCGCAACGAGCCCGCGTGTCTCGCCGAGTCCGAACGCGTAGGCATCGGCGGTGAGCGCCTCGACCTTGTCCCAGCCCTGCAGCGATCCGGTGGAGACGTGGTGATCGTCCTCGCCGCCCTCTCGCTTCGTCAATTCGACCACCGGCGCCAGCCCTTCGTTCGCGAAGCGGTGCCGATTCTGCGTGGAGCGGATGCCGCATCCGTCGCCACATCCGCGGGCATCGTCTTCGTGCTCAGAGTGGCGGAATCCGGAGGGCGCGGTCAAGCCCGGCCTCATCCCGCGACATCGAGGGCTCGCGTGGTCGCGAATCCATCGTGTGCGCGGCGCCGGACGCGCAGGGTGCATTTGAGAGAATGAGGGCATCATGACGGACGCAGAACAGATTCCCGACGCCCTTGCCACCCTCGCCGCACGCGCCGAGGCGGGCGAGATCAGCCACCACGAGCTCATCGAGACGTTCCTGGACACCACGATCTACGTGCCGTCGATGACCGACCCCGAGGCCGGCCCCATCGACCCGGTCATCTCGAAGATCGAGGACGTCGACTACCTCGTCATCGCCTCCAACGTGGACGCGCTCGAAGAGACCCTCGACGTCGCCCAGTTCGCGGTCCCCATGGACGGCCGGGTCCTCGTCGTCGGCATGAACCCCGACCTCGCGCTGCTGGTGAACCTCGGCGGCGCCGCGTTCGCCCTGCCCAAGCCGATGCTCGACGACCTGCGCGCAGCTTCGTCGCCGGCTTGACGACTGCGAAGCTCTCTATGGCTCCCTGCATGCGGATAGGTCCTCAAGGCCCGCCGAGCCGCACGTCAGGCCCATTCCCCAGGTGACGTCGCCCTCACAGCTGACCATCTTCATCTCGCTCCAGTCGTAGCTGCCGAACTTTCCCGGCCATGCCCAGAAGATCACCGCGGAGTCTTCGAAGGCGACCTCGATCCCCTGGTCCTTGAAGAACGACCAGGTGGCAGCTCCCGAATAGACCTCATCGGTTTCATCCCAGCAGATCCCCTGGTCGGTGCGCTGCCAGCGACCGGCGGGAACGTTGACGAGCTCCGCTTCGCCGTCAGGCAGGATGCGCAGCGACATCGACCGGTCGTCCAGCGGCGCATCCGGCGAGATGTTCCCGCCGTCCCATTGAGCCGGGGGCTGGGGTCGCGACTCGGGCCCGCGTTCGCTGCATCCCGTCATCACCAGCGCCAGTATCGCGAGCCCGACGATCGCGGTCGTGCGTCCGAAGCGGTGGCGCCCATTCATACGATCGACCGTACCGTCGCGCTACCCCGTCGCCGTCTACCCCGACACCTCTTCGACGTCGACGAGCCAGCCGGCGAACGAGCGCGCGCGGCGTTGCGGGGGCGGCTCGTCGGGCTGCTCCGCCGCAGCCGGGAGCGCTGCGTCGCGCTCCGCCGATGGCAGACGTACGCCTTCGACGGGCACGAGGGCGGCCGTATCCGGGACAGGCCCGATCTCGATGATGTAGCGCGACGGTTGCGTCCCCACGAACACACCGTTGCCGAGCTCACGCCCGATCACCGGCCAGTCCTCGCCGTCACCGGGCATGACCGCGTCAGGCGGTGCACCGTGACCGGGGCGGCGCAGCGACCGTCGCTCGATGACCTCCCGTGTCACAGCCTGGACGGCCAGGACGCGGCCACGCACTCGATCGGGGAACTCTTCCTCGTGATGCGACTCGATCGCGTCCACCGTCGCCACGAGCTCCGGGCCGAGCATGTCCGCGAGGTAGGCATCCGTGATGCGCGACGCGATGCCGAAGTCGATCTCGTCGCCTACTGCGAACGCCTCCCCGCAGCACTCCCACTCCCAGCACGTCAGCCACACCCGTGTCATGGAGCCCACGCTACTCCGGGACATCCTCTGCACATCTGAACCGGCAGGGCAATGACCCTGTGGACGGTTTCGCTCGCGGGCGGTACTGTCGCGGTGTCGTCGAAGACACGTGGAAAAAAGAGGCGGTGCCGCCATCTCCAGGACCAATGACGCGCCCTCGCTGCCCTCCCCTCGCCGGGTACAAGGCACGTACTACACACTGATGCTCGGTAACACGCTCGCTGCGTCGTTCATCTGGGGCATCAACACGTTGTTCCTGCTCGATGCGGGCCTCTCGAACCTCGAGGCGTTCTCTGCGAATGCGTTCTTCACCGCCGGGATGCTGATCTTCGAGATACCGACGGGCGTCGTGGCCGACACGGTCGGGCGCCGGGCGTCGTACCTGCTCGGTACGGTCACGCTCGCAGTGACGACCGTCATGTACTGGCTGCTCTGGGTCTGGGAATCACCGTTCTGGGCATGGGCCGTCGTGTCGGTGCTGCTCGGATTGGGCTTCACCTTCTTCTCGGGGGCGGTGGACGCGTGGCTGGTCGACGCGTTGAAGGTGACCGGCTACCAAGGCAGTCTCGAGACCGTCTTCGGCAGGGCGCAGATCGTCGGCGGCGTCGCGATGCTCTCCGGGTCGGTGCTCGGCGGCGTCATCGCACAGGCGACGAACCTCGGTGTGCCGTTCCTCATCAGGGGCGCCATCCTGCTGGCGATGTTCATCATCGCCGCTGTGCTGATGCGCGATCTGGGCTTCACGCCGGACCGCAGCGAGAGCCCCCTGCGGGCGACGCGCACCATCTTCCGCGCCTCCGTCCGCTACGGTCTCGGCGACCCACCTGTGCGCTGGCTCATGCTCGCGAGCCCGTTCACCGCAGGCGTCGGCATCTACGTGTTCTACGCGCTGCAGCCGTATCTACTCGAGCTGTGGGGCGATGAGGAGGCTTACACCGTCGCAGGTCTCGCGGCCGCCCTGCTGTCGGGCTCGGCGATCCTCGGCGGCGCCCTGGCACCGTGGGCCCGCCGGCTTTTCCGCCGTCGCACCTCGACGCTTCTCCTGTCGGCCGTCGCGAGCGCACTCGTGCTGATCGGCCTCGGGCTGGTGCAGAACTTCTGGGTCGCCGTCGTGCTGGTGGCGCTCTGGGGCATCGCCTCGGCAATCGACGACCCCGTGCACCGCGCCTATCTCAACGACATGATCCCGTCGAAGCAACGCGCCACCGTCCTCTCCTTCGACTCCTTGATGGGTTCGGGTGGCGGGGTGCTCTTCCAGCCGGTCCTCGGGCGCGTGGCGGATGTCGGGGGCTACGGCGCCTCGATGGTCTGGGGTGGCGTGATCTGGGCGGCGGCCGTGCCCTTCCTGCTGCTGAGCCGGGCACAGCGTCCACCGGCCGATACCGCCCGCGAGGTCACCGCCACGGCGGACGTCTGACACCACTGCGGCCCTTCCATACGGGCGGGAGCGCGATCACTATTGATACATCGGCATGGAGCAACGAAGGGGTCAACATGAGCGTTTATCGAGTGATCGACGTCATCGGCACGAGCGCCTCGTCCTGGGAGGAGGCGGCCCGAGAAGCCATCGACACTGCCGCGGGATCGCTGCACGACCTTCGCATCGCGGAGGTGACGAAGCAGGACGTGGTTGTCGGCGACGACGGGGCGCTGTTGTTCAGGGCTCGGATCCAGCTCTCCTTCAAGTACGCGCCGGAGTAGGCCGAGGAGGATCACCGTGCCCGTCGACATCGAGGTGGTCTCGCTCCAGAAGCCGGATGACGTGAACGTCATCGTCGGTCAGTCGCACTTCATCAAGACCGTCGAAGACCTGCACGAGGCGCTTGCCGGGGTCGGCGGCACCCTGAGGTTCGGAGTCGCGTTCTGCGAGGCGTCCGGTGCGCGTCTGGTCAGGCGCACCGGCAACGACGTTGCGCTCGTGGATCTCGCGGTCACGGCGGCGCTGGCGGTCGGCGCAGGGCACTGCTTCGTGATCATGTTGCGTGACGGGTTTCCCGTGAACGTGCTCAACCAGGTCAAGGCCGTGCCGGAGGTGTGCTCGATCTATTGCGCCACGGCCAATCAGGTGCAGATCCTCGTGGCTGTGACCGATGTCGGCCGCGGTGTGACAGGTGTGATCGACGGCGAACCGCCGCTGGGAGTCGAAACCGAGCAGGATGTCGCCGACCGCAAGGCCCTGCTGCGGGCCATCGGCTACAAGCTCTGACAGGCGTCGGACCGGCGTGTTTCCGGGCCGTGCGGGAGAAAATGAAGAAGCCCCGGTGACTGGCGAGAGTCTCCGAGGCCTATCCGTGCACCCCCTCGGACTTGAACCGAGAACCCACTGATTAAGAGTCAGTTGCTCTGCCGATTGAGCTAGAGGTGCGTTATTCGCAACGAGGCGAACGAGGGTCAACGTTAGCATCACAATTGCCCTCATCGCCAATCGACGTCCCCCTCGGCCGCTATTCTGGATGTTGTGACCCTCCCCCCTCCGTCGCCCACCTTCGGCGTGCCTGTGTCTTCCGGCCTCGAGGCGGATCTCGCGCTGGCGCTGCGACTGGCGGATGCCGCGGACCGCGTGTCGATGGAGCGGTTCGACGCCCCCGACCTGGACATCAGCGTCAAGGCCGACGCGTCGCATGTGACGGAAGCGGATCTCGCGACCGAGCGCGCGATCCGCGCACTGCTCGAGGCCGAACGCCCCACGGACGGCATCTTCGGCGAGGAGTACGGCTCGACCGGCGACACGCACCGTCAGTGGATCATCGACCCGATCGACGGCACGGCGAACTACCTCAAGGGCATCCCGATGTGGGCGACGTTGATCTCTCTCGCGATCGACGGCGTGCCACAGATCGGCGTCGTCAGCCAGCCGGCCATCGGCCGACGCTGGTGGGGCGCGACCGGACTCGGCGCCTGGACCGACCAGCCGACCGGCGAGCCGCGGCGCCTGGCCGCGTCATCCATCGCCAGCCTCGCCGAGGCGAGCGTCAGCTTCCAGAGCATCGCGCAATGGCGCAGCGCGGGCCAACTCGACGCGCTCGAACGCCTCACCAGCGCCGTGTGGCGCGACCGCGCCTACGGCGACGCATGGCCCTACATGCTGCTCGCCGAAGGGCGACTGGAGCTCGTCGCCGAGTTCGATGTCAAGGAGTACGACGTCGCGGCACACGTGCCGATCATCCGTGAGGCCGGCGGACGCTTCAGCGCCTTCGACGGCTCGGACTCGATCTCGGCCCGGTCCGCCCTCGCCACCAACGGTCCCCTCTACGACGAATTCCTCGCTCTCCTGCACGACGCCGACTGATCCCGACTCCATCTCCCCCCAATCGGAGCCTGTTCGATGACCCGCCCCATTTCGCGTCTCACCGCCGTTGTGCTGATCGCGGCATCCGCCGCTTTCGTGTCCGCCTGCTCGTCTCCGGCCGAGCCGGAGACCGCACCCACGGAGACCAGCGCGCCCGCCCCCACCTCCCCCCAGCCCACGCCCACGGCGGACGAGCCGGCAGTACCCGTCGGCGACCCCACCTGCGACACGATCATCCCGGCGGCCACGGTGGACGTGTTCGAAAGCCAGGGGTGGACGGCACAGGCGGGTGCCTTCCGCGCAGGCAGCATCGAGCTGACCGGTGGCGTCCAGTGCGTCTGGGGCGACTACACGATCGCGACCGACCACGTGCAGATCTACGGCTGGGCTCCGATCACGGACGCGCAGGCCGCTGCGGCGCAGGATGAGCTCACCGAGTCGGGTTGGACGCGCGAAGAAGCGGGCGACAACGTCTACGTCACCGAGAGCGAGCAGACCGCCATCGCGAAGGATGAGGAGGGCTACGGCCTGACCTACCTCTTCGGCGACGGCTGGGTGAAGTACGCCGACACGAAACAGGGGCTCCTGCTGGTGGAGTGGCCGCAGCCCTGATCCGACCTCTATAGGTTGGAACGATGGACGACTCGACGGCGGCTACGCTCTCGTTGACGTTCACCGGACTCGTTCTGGCCGCGGTCGGAGTGCTGATGCTCTGGCTCGCCCGGCGCAGCCGCCAGGGACGACTCCCCCGCAATCAACTTGCCGGCGTCCGCACCACGGCGACTCTGGCGTCGGATGCTGCGTGGTTCGCCGGCCAGGCGGCCTCCGCCGGACACACCGCCACGGCAGGGTGGGGCACTCTGATCGGCGGCCTCGCCGTCACGGCGGTCGCCCTGCTGACGCTGCCGTACGAGGTCGCGATGACGATCTACACCGTGCTGACACTCGGTACTGCCGCGTGGCTTCTGGGCTGGGCGATAGCAGGAGGGGCGGCCGGACAGCGGGCGGCTCAGGCAGTGCTCGACACGGAGCGCCTCTGAGCATCCTTCGTCAGCGGTCCGACTGATGTGGGTCCGGTCACGATAGCCTCGGGCTCATGTACGATTCCGGAGCCTTCTTCGCCTTTGCACCCATCGTGATCTACCTGGTGATGGTGACCATCGTCGTATTCGCGTCGTACTGGGTCATCCGGCTCGCCGTGTTCCACGCCATGAAGGCGCACACCCGGTGGATCCAGAAGGGACAGCCCTGAGTCAGGATGCTGCGACTTCACCCTCGCGGCGGAACAGCAGCCGCATCCCGCCGCGCGCCAGCATCAGGCAGATGATCAGCGCGGTGACCTGAAAGAAGCTGCCGAGGTGCACGGCTCCGCCGAAGGCGAAGGCGACGAGTTCGAGTACGAGGAACTTGCTGCCGGGCATCACGACCAGCAACGAGACGACACCGATGACGCGAGCCGCGACGCTGTCTGCAGCGCGGAGGCGTCCGACGAGCTTCGTCTTGACCCACACGACCACCTCGAGCACGATCTTGAGCAGGATCGCGGTCAGCAGCGCCAGCAGGAACGTCTCGGTGATGACTTCCGGGAACAGCTGGATGAAGACGCCCAGCACCACGAGGTAGACGAAGACGTCCACGAGGTCGATCGGCCGTACGCGCATTGGGTGAGCCTAACGGCTGTGTCACCTGCACCCTTCGCTCGGTAGGTTTGCGCCATGGCCGAGGCGATCGAGAGCGCGTTGATCGTGCGGAGGCCGCATCCCGTCGCGTCATCGACGATCTGCGCGACCGGGTCCGCGATCCTGGACACGACGCGCGACGTTCCTGCTCGGCTCAGGCCTCGCGTGAGGGCGACCACGGGTTAGGGTTCGAGAATGGATGACGACGGCGTCACGGACATCGCGGACTCCGACGTGCGTCCAGACGCCGCCGTCGATGCCACTGCGCCGCAGTCGACGCCTCGACGCAGAGGGCCGAGCCGCAAAGCGACGGTGTGGTGGATCGTCGGCGCTGCGGCGGTCGTGCTCGTCGGTGCCTCCGTGACCACGGTGCACATCCACGCGAATCGGTCGTTCGATGCCGCCGCATCCGAGGTGATAACGGCGGATGCTGCCGCCGACGATGCGTCGGACGCCCTACTCGCTGCAGCTCAGGACGCCGCCGCGGCGATCGGGCCTGCCGACGAGATCATCAGCGTCACGTCCAGCAGCGAGGGCCTCGTCGCCGCCGAGGTCCGGACCGCATTCACCGACGCGCGGACGGCCACCGCAGAGGCCGTCGCGACCGCGGAAGCGGTGCTCGCCGATGCCGCCGACCCGGCGTCGACGGTCAAGCCGGCCTGGACGTGGGAGCTGTTCGACGCCGCTCCCTTGCTGCACGAGAACGCCGAAGACCTGGAGTCCTACGCCGACACGGCCCTAGACACGGAAGCGGCCGTAGAGGCGTCCCATGAGGCATTGGGCGCGTCCGCCACAGCCGTGTTCGCCGCGGTGACGCCGGCAGCGGCCGCGCTGGAAGCGGCAAACGTGTCAGCGCGCACGGTCGCCGTGCTCGACTTCCGCGATGCGGCCCTGGCCGCGGCGCAGCAGACCCAACTGCGGGCCGAAGCGGCCGGCGCGCTCGCGACCTATGCCGCCCGTGCGGCCACCCTCCAGCAGTCGGCACAGGCCGAACTCGCCGAGAAGGCGGGCCCGCTGCTCGCCACTCGTCTGGAGATCGAGGAGTACGCGCGATCCATCGCCAGCGGCGTGCTGCTCGAGTTCGACTGGAGTCCGATCGTCAACGGCCTCGGCGGCCAGGACGGCATGGCCGGAACGGCTACCTGGAACACTGCCCGCGGCGGGTTCTCCAAGATCACGCTGACGAACTCGGTCGCTGAGGAGTGGCCGTCCGCCGATTCCCGCGCACTCGTCGCGCACGAGGTCGGGCACGCGATCACATCGAAGTGCAGCGACATGTTCGATTCCGACAGCCAATCCGCGAATGAGGAATGGGCGACCGCGTGGGCGATCAGCATAGGGCACACCGCCGACGGCAACGGCGTGCAGGCCTACGGCTACCCGTCCCAGGCCATGATCGACGCCGCCGCGGGCTGCCGGTAGCGCCGGCCTGACATGATCGATGGGTGCCCAGCACCTTCGTCATCGTCACGCGCACCGAGCATCCGGTCGACGCGATGTTCGCGGCATCCCTCGACATCGATGCGCACCTCGCGTCGATGCACGACTCGGGCGAGACGGCCGTCGGCGGAGTGACCAGCGGATCGATCGGTCTGGGCGAGTCCGTCACCTGGAGGGCGCGGCACTTCGGCATCTGGTTCACCTTGACCTCCTGCATAACGGCCCTCGATCGCCCGCATCGCTTCGTCGACGAACAGGTCTCCGGCCCGTTCCGCTCGTTCGTGCACGAGCACGCCTTCGTGCAGGATGCCGGCACCACCGTGATGACCGACACCCTCACGGTCGCATCGCCGTTCTTCGGGCGACTGGCCGAGCGGGTTGTGCTCGTGCCCTACCTGCGACGACTCATCCGCAAACGGAACGCGTACCTCGTCGCGTCACTCGATGCCGCGGTCGACGGAACCTAGCCCCGGGGACTTCGACTCAGCCCAGGTCGAGCTCCGTAGCGTTCTTGGAGTACTCGCGCTGCAGCCAGCCGCCGAACAGACGCAGGTTCAGGCACGAATCGAGGTCGCGACAGTTCGCGGTCACCGGATCCTGCACGGCGTAGGCCGAGAAGGCGGCGACCTTGCGGGCGAGTTCGTCACCCTCGACATTCACCGGGTAGTCCGACGTCTGGTATCCGATCGCGTACGTCACGGCTGCGGCATCCAGATCCATGCTCCGCCAGGCGGCGCGCGCGAACGACGCCGTCGTGGAATGGTCGGAGTGATCGCCGCGCGCCAGATCTACCGCTTCCTGCGGCATGCCTGTCAGCACGGCATCCGGATCGGCATCACCGATGATCTCGACGAGGGAGTGGGTGATGTCGTCGCGAGTGAGCTGCTGCGGGCCGTCGACGTCGCGCACGGTCGGGATCGTGCCCGCGGCGAGCTTCGCAAGGCTCTCGTAGCCCATGCTCTCGAACCCGCTGCCATCGATGTTGCCGTCGACCAGGCGGAACGACAGCAGCTGCAGGCGCGGATCGCCCACCGGCGTCCACTCCTCCACGGTCACCCCGGTCTCGAGCACGTCGGCGCTCTCGTTCCACTGCCCGTCGTAGCCGCGGAGGGTGTCGTAGGCGTTGCGGATGCCTTGTTCCCGGCCCAGCGAGTAGTCCAGGCCGCGACCGGCATCCCCCGCCGAGAGGTAGGCGATCGTGACGCACTTGTTCGCGTCGAGCGCCTCGGCGACCCGGGTGTGACCGAAGATGAGGTCGTCGTCGTAGTGCGCCCAGATCGCGACGAGACTGCCCGCGTCGCACAGCCCGGGAGTGGGCTCCGGCTCCGGAGTCGCCGTCGGCTCCACCGTCGCCACGGGGACGGGCGACGCGGTCGGCGCCGCCGCCGTGGACGTCGGGATCGGCTCGGGGGCGCACGCGGCGAGCAGTCCCAGCATCCCGATCAGGATGACGGTGACTCCGCCGCGTACGACCGCTGGAGTCATGACGTCGCGAACTCCGGCGACCCGCTCTTCGGGGTGACGCTGCCGCGGATGAAGATGAGCAGCACCAGCCCGGTGATGATGACCACGATGTTGCCGAGGCCGGCAAGTGAGCTGAAGCTGCCGCCCGAGGGGTAGGCCGTCAGCAGGAAGACGCTCGGGTCAGTCGAGGCGTGCAGCAGGATCGGCCAGATGATGTTGCCGGTCACGCGCAGCGCGAGGTACATGCAGATGCCGAAGGCGAAGGTGTAGCCGACCTGAATCGCTGTCGCGAGGATCGGCTGCCCGCCGAACGCATTGCCGATGTGGAGCGCCGCGAAGATGCCGGCGGATGCCACGGCGACGAGGATCTCGGAGTAGCCGTGCTTGCGCATCAGGTTCACGACGTATCCGCGGGTGACGAGCTCCTCGACGAAGCCGATGCACAAGCCGGTGAACAGCCAGGCGATCACGATCGCGAAGCCTGCCTCGGCGTAGTCCAGAGCGGCGAAGCGCGCGATGTTCGTCACCAGCACGACAGCGACAGCGATCCACATCCAGCCGCGCCCGCGGATGGGCTGCGGCCCGAAGAGCTCGCGCAGCCAACCGATCGACCAGGCGAACAGCACGAGCACGACACCCGTGAGCAGGATCGGGAGGCCGGTCGTCACGGCGATGTTGAGCGGGCTCCCCGCGGGCCCGCTGAACTGGCCGAGAGTGAAGAACACCCCGATCGCGATCAGCTGGTAGACGCCGTAGTACACCGCCGCGAGCAGCAGGGCTTTCCAGAAACCCCCTCGCTCCCAGAAGCGTTTCCAGGCGGATGGTGCGGGCTGCTCAGACAAGGGATTTCCTCCGGTGACGGGCGACGCGGGATCAGCGTCGAGGGTGACGGGCGGTGGTGCGTCGGGGTCGAGACTATCGGCGGACACGCCGTGTGTCGCGGCGACTCGGCCGGATGAATCCCGCGTCGGCCGATGGTCGATCAGGTGGCGTCCGCATCACCCCGCGAGCTCGGGGAGGAACCGGGTCCACGCGTGCCGCCTGCCCCGACGCGGGTCGATCTCCACACGATCCACCTCGTCGATGATCAGCGTCGACCGCTCCCGCTCGTCGTAGGGCGGCCAGTCAACGTCGGGCGGACCTCCCGCCGCGAAGCGGAGCCACATCGCCCGCATCCGCTCCCCCGCCGCTTCGTACTCCTCGGCACCGCCGAACGCCGTCATGAAGCGGGCCAGGGCGAGGTCCGTGCGGTCGAACAGTGCGAACATCTCCACGCCGTGCGTCGCGTCGAGACCGAGCACTTCGAGCAGTCGCGGGGCGACGTCGAACCGGTACATCCAGGTGGCTGCGTGCCGGGAGTGGAAGTCCGCCGCGCGCGTACTCGGGAACCAGAAGCCGTAGTCGCCACCGAAATCCGCCGCCGTCCGCCGGGTGGATAGCCCGGGGTATGCCGCCCGCATGCGGCGTCGCGACCCCGGCGGCGCTTGGGCGAACAGCGCGGCGATGCGTGACGGTGTGCGCGGGAGGATGTCGACGCGGCCTCGGAAGATCGACCCCTCCCGATCGTTCGTGCCGATGATGAGGGGCACCGGATGCACCGTCCCGTCACGGAACGCCTGCAGCGGTGTCCTCGGCAGGAACTCGCCGTCGATGACCGGCGCGAGGCAGAAGGTGCCGGGATACGCATCGGGCGTGCGGACCTGGAGCGTCGTGCACGCCGCGACGAGATCGTTCACGCCGGCGGTGGCGAGCAGCTCATGCGGGCTCTGCGCGGGGACGTCGCCGTCTGGTTCCCGTCGGGCGTGCGTCTCGACGATGTCCTGGAGGATCGCGACGTACTCCCCTGCCCAGCGGGCGCTGAGCGACGGCGGGTAGACCGCGTGCGGCGGAGGACTCTGCGCGATGGCCCGGGCGAACAGCCCGTCCGCCGACGGGGTCGCCATGAGCGTGATGACGGCATTGCCCCCGGCGGATGCCCCGAACACGGTGACGTTCGCCGCATCCCCTCCGAAGGCGCCGATGTTGTCGCGCACCCATTCCAGCAACGCCACCTGATCCCGCAGGCCGAGGTTCGAGGTGAACGTGCGGCCGGGAGTCGAATAGCGGCTGAAGTCGATGTAGCCGAGTGCTCCGAGGCGGTAGTTGAAGCTGACGTAGACCACACGCCCGTCGCGCACGAAGCCCTCGCCCTGCCCCGAGAAGTCCCGGGACGATCCCCCGCTGTAGCCGCCACCATGGATGAACACCATGACAGGCAAGGCGGATGCAGCGCGGTCGGCGTCGACCGGGGCATGCACGTTGACCGTCAGACAGTCCTCGTCCGCGGCGATCACCACCGTCGGCGGATGGATCAGCGGATTGCGGATCGACTGCGGGGCGGTGGGACCGAACGCCCTGGCGTCACGGATGCCCTCCCACGGCGCGGGCTTGACCGGACTCGCGAACCGCAGCGCGGCGACGGGAGGTGCGGCGTACGGGATGCCCCGCCAGGCGAGCAGTCCGCGTTCGCGCACACCGCGCACGATCCCACCCGCGGTGCGCACGTCGACGGCGTCTCCCTCGGACGGCCGCCGGCGGCGGATCACGATTGCACGCTGCTCACCCCCTCACCACAGCCCTGTTGCGCCTGATGCGCAAGGGGTTGACGCCACGATCGGCGCGAGAAGGATGGAGAGAACGAAAGAAGGAGCTCCTCATGGGAATCATCTCGGTCGACCTGTTCCTCACCCTCGACGGCGTCTACCAGGCGCCCGGAGGTGCGGACGAGGACCGCGAGGGCGGCTTCGCATACGGCGGCTGGCAGGGTGCGTTCGACGATGACGAGTCGGGCGAGGCCATCGGCGCCGGCATCAGACGCATGGATGCGCTGCTGCTCGGCCGCAAGACCTACGACATCTTCGCTTCGTATTGGCCGCTGCACGGCGACAACTGGATCGGTGCGAAATTCAACGCGATGCCGAAGTTCGTCGTGTCGCGCACGCTCACGGATCCGACGTGGGAAGGGACGACGGTGCTGAGGGATGCCGCGACCGACGTCCCCGCGCTGAAGACTCGGTTCGATGAGATCCACGTGATCGGCAGCGGTCATCTGACCCGCTCGCTGCTCGCGGCCGATCTCGTCGACCGGCTCAACCTGTTCCTCTATCCCGTGACGTTCGGCACCGGCAAGCGGCTGTTCTCCGACGGGACCGGGGTGCCCGCCGCCTTCACCCTCGCCCAGCCGCCCCAGGGGTTCCCGAAGGGCGCGACGTGGCTGGTGTACGAGCGCGCCGGCGTGCCGGTCACCGGCGTAGAGATGGGCTAGCGGGCTCCCGCACGGCGTGCGTCCTTCGGCGTCCTACGCTGGAGATTCGTCGTCGTTCGTCAGGAGCTGGGCATATCCGCCGGCGCACCCGGCGAGATCGTCCGTTGACTCCTCACGAAACCGGGAACCCATGAAAGCCAGCAGCCCCGCCCAGTTCGCCGCCTCCCGCTCGGGAGAGGTGCCCCCGCTCGAGCGGGTACGCGAGGGGATCTGGGCGCTGGGAACGGCCATGCCCGGCGGACACATCCCGTACTCGCTCCTGTACCTTGTGCGTGACACGGACAGCGGTATCCACATCGTCGACCCGGGGTGGGACTCCGACACCAACTGGGACGGCCTGGTGGCCGCACTCGCGTCGATCGGCGCCTCCGTGGCCGCGATCCAGTCCGTGACGGTGACCCACCTGCATCCCGACCACGTCGGCATGGCGCAGCGGGTGCATCTGGAGAGCGGCGCTCCCGTGCAGATGCACGCGACCGAGGCGCGCGATCTCGAGATCGCGGGGCCCGGCGGCTGGTCGCCGTCGGCCGTCGTCCAGGAGCTCGACGACTGGATGGTGCCGGATGCGCGGCGCGCCGAGATCGAGACCATGCTCGACCACGCACCGCCGCACCTGACCGTGGAGGTCGGCCGCCTGCTCCAGGACGGAGACCGGCTCGACATCCCCGGATTCGACCTGATCGCGATGCTCACGCCCGGGCACACCGCGGGCAGCGTCTGCATCCGCGGAGATGCGCAGCAGGTGATGCTCACCGGAGACGTGCTCCTGCCCACCATGCACGGCGGGCTCGGGCTCGGCGGACCGACCGAGACCAACCCGCTGCAGGATTACCTCGCCTCGCTGGACGCGCTGAAGCGCTACCCCGACCACGAGGTGCTTCCGGGACACGGGTACCGCTTCACCGGACTCGTCGCCCGAGCGGACAAGTCCGCCGCTCACCACCTGAAGCGCACCGGAGAGGTCGCCGCGGTCCTCGCCGACGACCCGGACGCATCGGTCTGGGACATCGCCAGCCGACTCACCTGGACCGCCGGCTGGGACAACCTCTCCGGCTTCTTCGCCTACTCGGCGCTCTGGCAGACCGCCATGCACCGCGAGTACCTGTCGCTGCGCTGACCCGTCAGAAGCGCAGCAGGATCTTCCCTGCGCGCCCGGGGGTCGCGTTCGCGGCGGCGGCCGCGCGGGCCTCCTCGAACGGGAACACCGCTTCGACCGGCACCTTGACCTCGCCGGACGCGATGCGCTGCACGAGCTCGCCGAACAGGCGACCGCGCTGCGCGGCATCCATCGTCTGGCTCACCCGGCTGCCCCAGAAGCCCTTGACCGTCGTCTGCTTGAAGATGAGGTCGCTGGACGCGAGCTGCAGCACGCCGGTGCCCATGGCGCCGAACGACACGAGCGTGCCGCCCTCGCCGAGCAGCGACAGCAGTTCGCCCGCCGACTCGCCCGCGATCGAATCGACTGCAGCCACCGGGGTCGCGTCGCCCAGGATCTCTGCGGCGCGCTCACGCCAGTCGGCGCTCTCGGTGGAGACGATGTCACGGATGCCGAGTGCTGCCAGTTCCTCGATGCCCGCGTCGCGGCGCACGAGGCCGAGGACGCGCACTCCGCGGCCCGCGGCGAACTGCGCGACGAGCTTGCCGACGGCGCCGTTGGCGGTGTTCTGCACGATCCAGTCGCCGGGCTTCACATCGAGGAACTCGAGCAGGCTCAGCGCGCTGAACGGCATCGAAATGAGCTGTGCGGCGGTCTCGTCGCTCACCGCGTCAGGAACGGGGATGAGCGCGGCGGCCTTCGCCACGAAGTACTCGCTCCACACCCCGAAGGTGCCGCCGGTTGCGACCCGCTGGCCGACCTGAAGCGTCTCGACGCCCTCGCCCAGTGCGTCGACGATACCGACGGCCTCCGTGCCGGAAGCGGCGGGCAGTTCGGGCTTGAAGCCGTACGTGCCGCGGATCGTCCAGAGGTCGTGGTTGTGGATCGGTGACAGCACCGTGCGCACGCGTACCTGACCCGGACCAGGCTCGGGCAGCGGCCGCTCGGCGATCTCGAGGACCTCGGTGGCTTCGCCGAACGAGTTGTGGATGAGTGCGCGCATGGTGTGGGTTCCTTCGGTTGTCGGGGCCGTTGTGCGGCCGGGATCTGCGACCGGATTCAGTCGAGAAGAGTGTCGGTGGTGCGCAGCGCCGCATCGAACGGCGAACCGTCGCCCATCAGGCGGTCGAGCAGTGCCGCGCCGAGCCACAGCTCGTACAGCGACTCGGCGAGCTGGCGTGCGGGGGCGCGGTCGGGAATCGAGCCGTCGGTGTATCCCGCGTCAACGACGGTGGCGAGGAGGTCGATCAAGCGCGTGACCCCATCGGCCAGCACCACGCGCATGGGGTCGGAGATGCTCGACACCTCAGCGGAGAGCTTGACCACGAGGCAGCGATCGGCCGAGGCATCGCCCGCCCGCCCCGCCCAGGCTGCGCCGAGGTTCCGGATGCGCTCGCGTGCAGATCCCGGTCGCTGGACGAGTCCCTCCACCGCGGCGAGGTAGGTCTCGACGTAACGCTCGAGCACCGCTACCCCGAACCCCTCCTTCGACGAGAAGTAGTGGTAGAACGACCCCTTCGGCACACCGCACGTCGACAGGATCTCCTGCAGCCCGACACCGACGAAACCCTTGGAGAGGATCAGCTCTCCCCCGGTCGCGAGGATCGCGTCACGGGTGAGTTCGGCCTTGGCTGTGAGTGGCATCCGTCCATCGTACCGCAAATAGACCGGTCGTCTAGAGTTGGATGGTTTGCCGGGTGTCGCACGATCGACAGGGGGTCGCTAGCGTCGGAGACGCATGCACGACGCGTGCACCTCGAAGGAAGGTCCACCATGGAGCATTTCGACACGATCGTCATCGGTGCGGGCGTCGCAGGCCTGACGGCGGCGCGACTCCTGGCGAAGGCGGACCGGCAAGTCGTGGTGCTCGAGGCCCGCGATCGCGTGGGCGGTCGGGTGTGGACGGACCGCGCGGACGGACTCGTCACCGACCTCGGGGCGTCCTGGATCCACGGCATCAACGACTCCCCTGTCGCCGCGGCCGCCGAGGCGTTCGGCATGCCGATGGTCGAGTTCACGGTCGGGGGCTACCAGCCCGACAGCCGCCCCATCGCCTACTACGGCGTGGATGGGACGCGATTGACCGATGCCGCGGCGCAGGCCTTCATCGATGACATCCACACCGTCGATGCCACACTTCTCGACACGGTCGCGGCGTCCGCTCCGGATGCTTCTTATCGCGACGTGACCGAGGCCGCGCTGGCCGCGCAGGGATGGCACGATGAGCGCACCCAGCGCGTGCGGGAGTATCTGGAGCACCGGTCGGAGGAGCAGTACGGCGCGTGGATCGAAGATCTCGCCGCGCACGGTCTCGACGACGACACGGTCGACGGCGACGAGGTGGTGTTCCCTGACGGGTACGACCGGCTTCCGGCCGGCCTTGCGGAAGGGCTGGATGTCCGCCTGTCGCACGTCGCGTCGGGGGTCGAGTGGTCGGCCGAAGGAGTCGTCGTCGTGACGGACCGCGGCACGTTCTCCGCCGCCTCCGCGATCGTCACGGTGCCGGTCGGCGTGCTGCAGTCCGACGACTTCGTCATCGATCCGCCCCTCCCCCAACCTGTCGCCGGCGCGCTCAGCCGGCTCACGATGAACGCCTTCGAGAAGGTCTTCCTGCGCTTCCCGACGAAGTTCTGGGACGACGAGGTGTACGCGATCCGCCAGCAGGGACCCGAGGGGCGGTGGTGGCACTCCTGGTACGACCTCACGCCGCTGCACGGCACCCCCACGCTGCTGACGTTCGCCGCCGGACCCGCCGCGGTGGAAACGCGCGACTGGGACGGCGAGCAGCTCGTCGAGTCGATCCTCGACCAGCTGGAGCGCCTCTACGGCGATCGGATGCAGCCGCCCACGCATGTCACGCTCACCGCCTGGCAGGACGATCCGTTCGCGCGCGGCTCGTACGCCTACATGACGGTGGGCTCGACGACGGCCGACCACGACGACCTCGCAACGCCGATCGGCGGTGTGCTGCACATCGCGGGCGAGGCGACCTGGACCGATGACCCGGCCACGGTGACCGCGGCGCTGTGCTCGGGGCATCGCGCGGCCGCGAACGTGCTGGGGCGCGACATCCCCCTCGACCAGATCTGGACCTGACAGCACCGGGCGTACACGCGTCGCGGCCGGCCGCATCGACGAAGTCGTCGACACAGCCGGCCGCGTGGAACCGCGTCAGGCGCCCGGAGCCGCGGGGCCGCCCTCGGTGATCGCGGCCTGCGGAGCATCGGCGAAGGTCGTCTGCGCCCCCTCCGCGATGCCGCGGCCGAGCGCCTGCCCCTGGATCACTGCGCTGAGGTCCAGACCGGTCGTGGCTTTGACGCTCTCGAACGTCGCCGTGAGGCTCGCAGCCTGCTCGCGGGCGAGGTGGGTCGCCGCACTGTCCCCGCCGATCAGGGTGATGTTGCCGACCTTCTCGTAGCCCTTGGCGAACTCCGCCATGAGCTGCGGCAGCTGGCCGATGATCTCCCGGGCGAGGATCGCGTCCTGGTCCTCCCGCAGTGCGGCCGCCTCAGCGGTCAGCGCCTCGGCCGTGGCCAAACCGCGAAGGCGGATGGCCTCCGACTCGGCTTCGGCCTGCACTCGCACAGCGGCGGCATCCGCTTCTGCCTGCATCCGAACCGCTGCAGCCTCAGCGGACGCGGACGCCTCGCGTGCGGACGCCTGCGCCTTGACGGCGTATGCCTCGGCATCCGAGCGCTCCTGAGCGACCTTTCGGTCGGCCTCGGCGTTCTTCTCGCGCTTGTACGCCTCAGCATCCGCCGCCGCCTGCTGCGTGTAGGCCGCAGCGTCGGCAGAGGTCTGCTCCCGATACTTATCGGCGTCGGCGACCTTCTTCACCTCGGCGTCGAGGCGCGCCTGGGTGTTGTTCGCCTCCTGCAGGAGCACGCCCTGCTCGGCTTCGGCGCGCGCCAGGTTCTCGGCCTGCTCGGCCTGCGCGTTCGCACGACCGACCTCCGACTTCGCGGCAGCGCTGTTCTTGTCGAGCGCGGTCTGCTCGATGAGGTTGGCCTCGTCGGCCGCGAGCTGACGCTTCTTCACCTCGCGCGTCGCGTCGATCTCGGCGATGTCGGCCTCGCGCTTGACGCGCTGCACTTCCTTCGCGCCGAGCGCGGAGATGTAGTCGTTCTTGTCGGTGATGCCCTGGATGGCGAACGAGTCCAGCACGAGACCCTGCGCGAGCAGGTCTCCCGAGATGCCCTCGGCGATCTCATCGCTGAGCTTCTGACGATCCTGCATGACCTGCTCGACGGTCAGCTTGGCCACGACACCGCGCAGCGCCCCCTCGAGCTGCTCGGTCGTGAAGATGACGATGGCGTCGTCCTGCGATGCGAACCGCTCCGCGGCGCGACGCACCTGGTCAGGCGTCGAGCCGATCTTCACCAGGGCGACACCGGTGAGGTCGATCGTGACGCCGTTGATGGTCTGCGCGGTCGGCTCGAACTTGATCTGACGCGACCGGAGCGAGACCTTGTCGGACCGCTGCGTGAGCTTGTTGACGAACGCACCGCGACCGCTGATGACGGTCATCTTGTTGGCTTCGCCCTCGGTGCTGTCGCGGGCCTTCTTACCGACGATGACGATCGCCTCATCGGCCTTGGGTACCTGGTACCAGGCGCGGAAGATGATGAAGCCGATGAGCGCGACGACGAAGATGACTCCCGCCACTACCGCGATGCTGATCAGTTGGAACAGATCCATGAGGATGGGTCTCCTAAGCAGGCCCGCCGACTGCGGGCCTTTCATCCAACCTATGCGCAGTCGGGCATACATCCCTCATGCAAGCCCGGCGGCGAGGCCGTTGTGGCACATTCTTGCTGGATGTGTGGCCGGAGGGTTCTTCCCCATCCGGCCACGTGCGATCAGTCCCAGCGCACGACCGGTGTGCCGGCCGTGAAGTCGACGACGGGCGCACCGAGACTCGGCGCGAACAGCACCTCGCCGTTGCCGCTCTGGCCGTCCTTCTCGACATCGGCGGTCACGCGGACGCCGCCGATGAAGTCGCCCGACACGACGAGAGGATCACTGTAGGACTCCTGCGGCTGGAGGTTCTCGAGCGTCGCCTGCGCCTCGGCCGCCAGCGAACGGGTCAGAGTGCCGTCGATGAGCCGCGTGCCGTCGTCCAAGACTTCCGGCAGATCCAGCCCGCACCCGGCGGTGAAGTTCTTCGACGCGAGGCACACGGCCACGGCATCCTTCACCGCCTGACGGAAGATGAGGACGCCTTCCTCCGACAACGACGCGTTCAGCTCGCTCATGCTCGGGAAGTCGAACGGTTCGCGCACGGTGAGCACCGGCTCGCCCGTGACGACGAAGTTCGGGGTGGTGGTGGCGACCTCGTAGGTGCCGGGGAACACGACGGCAGGACTTGCTTCCAGAGGGATGCCGTTGAGCGTCATGTCGAGGCCTTCGAAGCGGCCCGCGAAATCAAGCTCGGCGGTGACCGCGGTCATCTGCCACACGCCTTCGGCGGCGTACTCGTGCACGGAGTATTCGGCCGTGACGGGCACATCCCCGATCGAGTAGGTCGCGACGACGCGGACGGACATCGTGGCGTCGGTCGGCTCGGTGACCTCGATGTCGGTGATCGGCGCGAGTGCGTTCGACGCCGCTAGCGCTTCATCCGTGAGGAAGGGCGAGTCCGTTGGAGCATCGTCGACGTACGACAGTGCGGTCTCGGCGTCGGAGGCGGCCAGCGCTTCCAGGTACCCCTGCACGACGCTCCCCGGCGTGACGGTCTCCGGGCCGGCACCGCCGGCCGCGGGCGCTCCCCCGGGTCGCACAACCGCCAGGATCAGGGCCACGATCGCGATGAGCACGACGACCGCTCCCACGATGATGCCGACGATGGCGCCGGTGCCGAGACCCTTCTTCACGGGCGGCTGCGGCGCGACCGGATTCTGCGGCGAATGCCCCGGAGCGTACGAAGCTTCCGGAACGGCGTAGCCGGCAGGAGTCGACTGCGGCAACGGCGGCGGCGGATACCCCGCTTCCGGATGCGGCTGCGCGTTGTCGGTTCCGTCAGTGCTCACGATGCGGTCTCCTGCGTTGGGGCGAAGGACCAGGCTATGCGACGTGGATCTATGCGAGGACGACGATCGCTTCTACCAGGTCAGTCAGCAGTCATGGTCGCGGCCATCAGGGACCGAGTTGTGGACAGTGGTGTCGTACTCGAATTTCGGGATGCAGCATCCCGTCGCCCTTGCGTGTCCCGAGCGTGGCGATCGCGCTATCGTCCATCTCACAGACCTTGATTCCCGTGCTCCACTCCCTGAAGCGAGACTCGCCGATGTCACACATCCCTCATTCCCTCGCGCGTTCCCTGATCATCGCGATCACCATCGGCGTGGCGCCGGTGGTGTCCGGGTGCAGCGCCGCGGCGCCCGCCGCGGCGCCGACTCCCACGGAGACCTCGTCTCCGGTCCGTGCGGTCGACCTCGCTGAGGGTGATCAGGACGAGCCTGTGCAGGTCGCCGTGGACGGCGGGGTCGAGGGCGTCGGCGTCACCTTCCGCGAGATCACGATCGAGCCGGGAGCATCAACAGGCGAGCACTGCCACTATGGGCAGCTCATTGCAGTCGTCGCGGAGGGCGAGTTGACCCACTACTCCGATACGCATCCGGGCGGTGTCCGTGTTTATCGCGATGGCGATTCGATCATCGAAGGCGCCGGCTATCCCCACGAAGGTCGGAATGAGGGCGATTCCGATGTCGTGCTGTGGGTCACTTATGTGATCCCCGAGGGGAAACCGCTCGCCGAGACCGACCTCGCTTTGTGCGACCGCTGAGGCCCGAGGCGTACCCGGTCGCGGTCGTCGGGGGGGGTGCTGTGCGCCTCCGTCGCGTCGCTGGAGTGATTCGCGAACGCGCGCCACTAGTCGTGCAATGACGGCGGGCATATGGTTGCGACAGGTCCGCTATCGCCGATCGTTCTGAACGAGGAGCCCATGAGCGCACTAGTCGTCTATGAAAGCCTGTGGGGCAACACCGAAAAGGTTGCCCGCGCGATCGCGGATGCACTCGCATCGCACGGCACGGTCGCCGTCTTCGATTCGGATGCTGCGCCGTCGTCGACGGATGCCTACGAACTCCTTGTCGTCGGTGCGCCGACGCATGCGTTCTCGATGTCACGCCCGTCAACGAGAGCAGACGCGGTGAAGTCCCGCTCCGCACCCCACGAACCGGTCAAAGGCGTCCGGGAATGGCTGGCAGACCTTCAGCGGCCAGCCGTGAGAATCCCCGCCCTGGTTTTCGACACTCGAGTCGACCAGCCCCGGCTTCCCGGATCTGCAGCGAAAGCCGCTCGACATGAACTGCACGACCTCGGCTTCGACACCTCCGCGGTCCAGGAGACCTTCAGAGTGCACGGGTACGAAGGCCCGCTCCTTGACGGTGAGATCGAACGCGCCATCGCGTGGGCCTCAGCGAATGCGGCACCTCTAGGCGCGCGTCCAAGCGCCGCATAGCTACAGACGCAACCACGTCACAACCGCGGATCCGCTTGCGCGACTCGGCTGTCGCGTTCGCCGACCCATGTAATGGACGAAGCCTCCACGACATCGACCACCAGCGTCAGTACCTCCCGACTGGTGTGCTCGATTGTGGGGGTGTAGAACATTGCTTGCGCTCTGCGTCTTGCGGGGAGAGGGGAGGAAGACGAGTCATGGAAGGATGCCGCTGGGTCTCGATTCGGTTCTAGGACACGATCTTCAAGAGTTATCGCCCCCGTTTCCGCTCCCCTACGGAGTCGCCACCATGACCATACCCATCACCCCCGAGGCGCTTGACGCCGCTATCGAAGCGGAGTCGTTCACCGGCGTGCTCACCGTCGATGTCGGCGACGAGCGCACGCTCGAGCGCTGCGAAGGGCTCGCGAACCGCGCCCTCGGAGTTCCAAACACCCCGAGCACCCGCATCTCGGCCGCAAGCGGCAACAAGGGCTTCACCGCGCTCGTGATCATGCGGCTCGTCGAGATCGGCAAGCTCGGCCTCAAGGACCTCGTGCGTCCAATCCTCGGCGACGACCTGCCCCTGATCGACGACGCGGTCACGATCGAGCACCTGCTCACCCACACCTCTGGCATCGGCGACTACCTTGACGAGGAAGGCGACGGGGAGATCGACGATTACATCTTCTCGTTGCCGCTGCATGTGCTCGCAGAGACCGAGGCCTTCCTGCCCGCCCTCGACGGGTTCCCGCAGAAGTTCCCGCCCGGAGAGCGATTCTCCTACTGCAACGGCGGGTACGTGGTGCTCGCGCTCGTCGCCGAGCGCGTAAGCGGCCGCGGTTTTCATGAACTGGTCCAGACAGAAGTCTGCGACCGGGCGGGACTCACCAGCTCCGCATTCCTCCGCTCCGATGACCTCCCTGGGGATGCCGCGCTCGGCTACTTGGACGAGGAGGGCAACCGCACTAACGTGCTGCACCTCCCGGTACGGGGCAACGGCGACGGCGGGATGTACTTCACCGCCGACGACTTGCACCGGTTCTGGAACGCATTGCTGGACGGCCGGATCGTCTCGCCTGGCACACTCGCAGAGATGATTCGTCCCCGCTTCGACGTGCCGTCAGAGCACAAGCGGTACGGGATGGGCTTGTGGCTCGGCCGCCGCAACTCGTCGCTGATCCTGGAGGGCTACGACGCCGGCGCATCATTCCGATCCACGCACGTCCCGGAGACGCGCACCACGGTGACCGTCCTCGGCAACAGCTCCGAAGGCGCCTGGCCGGTGATCTACGCGCTCGCGGACGCCATGGACCGAACCGTCGGTGGGAAGTTCGCGGACGAGAGTTAACGGGGGCTTGTTTCGAGCCATCTCGCGAACAACGAACAAAGGCCCCGAAATCCGCGTAGTTACGCGGCTCTCAGGGCCTTGTTCTGTGACAACGGTCGTTGGTGGAGATGGGGGGAATCGAACCCCCGTCCATCGCTGAGTCTCTGCGTCTTCTCCGGGCGCATCCTGTGAAGGCGTTCTACTCGGCTCCGACATTTGCCACAGGCATCTAAGTCGACAAGCCCAGTCTGGGAAGAGTCCCGCGTGACGTCCAAGACGCCGTCACGCAGCAAGTCCCCTAGATGACGCGAGGGTCCGTAGCGGGAACGCCTACGGTCTCACGGATTTCAGGCTCGCTTATGCAGCGAGGGCGAAATCATTGCGATTTGCATCGGCAATTATAGTTTTGCAGAGATCGTTTACGAGATAACCCTGCATCCTCGGCCCGCTTCTCGCAGATTCACAGGCGATGTCGAAACCGATCATCCCCATGGATCCTCCTTGCGAAGGGACCGCTGTCACACTGTGGAGTTGTACTCGGGCGTACCCGAGCATTACAGACTACAACGGATGCCGCGCCACGGCCATTCCACACCGCTGCGGATGCCGGGATCACGGGTAATCCGCAGATAGCCTCGAGGGATGTCGACCAAGCGCCTGTGGGCGATCGCCGGAGCCGTTGCCGTCCTCGTCGCCGTCTTGGTGATCGTCGCGAACGTGTTCGCACCGCAGCCACCCGAAGCGGAGGCCGAGCCCACGCGCACCACCTCGCCCACCGCAACCCCCTCCGCGTCCGCCACCCCGGCTCCGACATACACTCCTCCCGCGGTCGTGGCCGCAACGTGCGAGAACACGTCGACGGCCGCGCTCCGATCGGCCATGGCGTCCAACGGCTGGATCTCGTGGGAGACCCAGGACGCGGAGATCGGCGCACGTCCCTTCGACGAGTTCCCGAACGGCAGCCCCGAGGGCGCGATCGTATGCCGCTGGGGTGCGAGCCCTGACCTCGCGACCGACAACATCATCGACCTGGCGTGGGCCCCCATCGATCCCGAGAACGCGGTCGCCGCCATGCTTAAGCTCGAGGAGCAGAGCTTCATCCGCATCGAGACGCCCGACGGCGTCTACATGGCAGTGAGGAGCGACGCGGGCTGGGCCGACGACGAGGGCTGGGGTACGACGTACTACTTCGGCATCGAAGACGTCCGTTGGGGCATGAGCAAGGCCGAGGTGGACGGCTACATCAAGGCGCCGACCGACGCCGACTGAGTCAGCTCGCGGCGGCCTCGCGGGCTGCCTTCTTGTCGGCGAGCGTCACGCCACCGTTGGCCCAGTGCGTGCCGGGGACCTGGGTGATGACGATGCTGACGGCCTCGGGGTTCGAGCCGATCGCGCGCACGGTGGCGTCGGTGAGCTCGGTGACGAGTGCCCGCAGCTGGTCGTCGGTGCGGCCTTCGGCGATCGCGATCTGGATGTGCGGCATGTCGAGCTCCCGTTCGTCGTCCGGCTCGCTGCGCGCGAACCGCTCACCAGCCTAGGGCGCGGCATCCGCTGACAGACCGCCCACAGTGCCGCCGGAACCCGCACAGCTGTCCTCGCCCGCCCATATGCTCGCCTCATGAGCGAAGTCATCATCACCGTCCGTGGCGAGCACGAGACCCGGATCGCGCCCGAACAGGGCGTTGTGCACCTCACGCTGCGCGTCGAAGGACCCGAGCGCGGCGGAGTCGTCGAGCGCATCGCCGCCCTCGCCGCTCCCCTGCGCGACGATCTCACCGCCCGCGACGCCGCGGGCACCGTCGTCGAATGGTCGAGCCAGCGCGTGTCGATCTGGTCGGACCGCCCGTGGAACGCCGAGGGCAAGCAGCTCTCCCCCGTGCACCACGCCTCTGTCGAGTACCTCGTCACCTTCGACGACTTCACCGTGCTTTCGTGGTGGGTCTCCGAGCTCGCCGACAAGGACGGCGTGCAGATCGCCTGGATCGAGTGGCGCCTCACCCCGGCGACGCGGGCCGACGTCGAACGTGATGTCGCCGCCGAAGCCGTCACTGTCGCCGTCATGCGCGCGACCGCGTACGCCGGCGCGATCGGACTCACCGCGGTCACGCCGCTCGAGATCGCCGATCTCGGGCTCCTCACGCGCAACGAGCCCGCCCCCGGCGGGCCGCAGCCGAAGATGATGCGCGCCGCCTTCGCCATGGCCGACTCCACCGGCGGCGGACCCTCGGTTCAGCTCCAGCCCGAAGACATCACCGTCACCGCGGCCGTCGAGGCACGGTTCGTCGCGCATTGACGATGCGGGAGGCGGATGCCGCGGCATCCGCTCTCCCCACCATGAACGACGCGGGCTATCGCGGTTCGAGCAGGTCGGCGAAATGCGCCCGCAGATGCTGCGCGACGTCGATGGACGGGTCGTACAGCCATTGGATCTGCAGGCCGTCCCACGTCGCCATCAGCCACGCCGCCTCGTGGCGCGGCTCACGGTCGGGTCGGAGCGAGCCTTCGTCCCGCAGGGTGCGGAACAGGGTCGTGAAGTAGCGTCGCCCCACGCGGAAGCGTCGAGCGAAGAAGTCGTGCGCGGGATGCCCGGGGATGGACCCCTCGCACGACAGCACCGCGTACAGCTCGATGAGCCCCGGCGCGCCGCGCCCCGTGTGCTCCGCACTGTCGGCCAGCGCATACAAGCGGTCGACTGCGGCGCCGCGCGGCATCAGGTGCTCCGCGGTCGTCAGACGGTCGCGCCGGTGCAGGACCGCGATCAGGAGCTGGTCCTTCGAGCCGATGTGGTGCAGCAGCGTGGACTTGGAGATGCCGCTGCGCTCCGCGATGTCGCGCAGACTTGTGCCGTGGAAGCCGTCTCGGGCGAACAGTTCGGTGGCGCTCGAGACGATCAGCTCCTTCCGTGCGCTGGCGCCGCCGGACAGGTCGGGCTCTTCGACGATCTCCGCTTCGAGATCGTCAAGCCGCTCCGAAGGCGCGGTGTGCTCGTCCGGATCCAGGGGGATGCTGCGTCCGAGGAGCCACTGCTCCTGCCGGCCGACGTAGGCGACGAGGTCGATCTCGTCCGGCGCGTAGCGCTCCTGCAGCTGCATGCCGTCCCATCCGGCGATCGCGAGTGTGGCGTGCACATGCGGCTCGATGCCCGGACGTACCGATACGGTCGCAAGCTGCTGACTGATGGCGGACCGGACGCGCGCGTAACGTTCGCGCATGTGGGCGTGCGCCGGATGCGTCGCGCTGGTGGCCTCACCCGAGAGCGCGGTGTACAGCTCCAGGTAGCCCGGCGACGCGGCGTTGTGCCGTGCGAGCGAGGCGAACCCGAGCACATCCTGCGGGCCAAGTTCATGGGCGAGCCAGTCGGCGTTGGTCTGATCGAGGCGTTCGACCACCGCCCCGAGCAGTGCGTCCTTCGACGAGTAGTGCCGCAGCAGACCGGGATGGGTCACCCCGGCGCGCGCCGCGATATCGCGTAGCGACACTGCGCCGATGCCGTCGACCGTGAAGGCGTCGATCGCGGCGTCGAGGATCCGTCGGCGCGTGGCAGCCGAGCGCGCCTGCCGTGTCGGCCGCGCGCCGGCGCTGAACTCGGTGATCGATGCGATCGTCACAGCACTCCTTCTCCCTTCGAGGCTAGTCGAGAGATCCCTCATCCCGAGAATGAATTGTTACCAACCGGTTCAGGAATTCCGATAGTCTGCGAAAACCAACTCACGTTCGATTTTCGAAAGGAATCGCAGACAATGTCGTCTTCACGCATTCTCCGCACGGCAATCGCCGGCGTCATCGCCGTCGGCGCTCTCATCTCGGCAACCGGTGTCTCATCGCCCATGGCCGCCCTCGGCTCGCTCAACGGCGACGCCGCCGCATCGTCGGTCGCCCACAAGAACGACAAGAACGACAAGCCCGGCAAGAACGCCACGGTGACCGTCTACCTCACTCGTCATGGTGAGACCTGGCTCAACGCGACCCAGCGCATGCAGGGTTGGTCGGACGCACCCCTCACCGAGGAAGGCACGGTCGTCGCCGAGCACCTCGGAAAGGGCCTCGCGGAAGCCGGAGTGAAGTTCAAATCCGCCTACTCGGCCGACATGCTGCGCCACTTCTCGACCGCCTCGACCGTGCTCGAAGAGCTGGGCTACAAGGGCGAAGCCGTCCGCGACGAGCGACTCCGCGAGATCGCCTTCGGCCGGTTCGAAGGCGCAACCCAGGCCGAGGTGTTTGCTGCCGCAGGGCCGTACGTCGTCGGAGACCCGAGGAACCCCCTGAATCTGTTCGCGGCGATCATCCCCGCCAACGACGCGGCCAACGCGGCTGCCCAGGCGAAGGACCCGAACGCCCCCACGCTCATCGCCGAGTCGTTCGAGCAGGTCGGCGCCCGCAGCATGGCGGCCCTGAACGAGATCGCCGCGGCGCAGGCCAAGAAGGGCGGCGGCAACGTCCTCGTCGTCTCCAGCGGCATCACGATCATGACGGACCTCACCGCCATGGGAGCCGACCTCAGCGGCATCACGACGGGCATCGGCAACGCGTCCGTCAGCAAGCTCGAGTACAAGAACGGCACCTGGACCGTGCTCTCGGTCAACGACCTGAGCTACGTCGAGGCCGGTTCGGACTGATCACGCTCTCGGGTCGCCGCGCACACCGCGGCGGCCCGAGTATCAACGCCAGAGGGACGGATGCTGCGGCATCCGTCCCTCTGAGGCTTCGGCGCTAGTCGCCCATCCGGTTGCGGGAGCGCATGGCACGTTCGGCCTCGCGCTTGTCCTGACGCTCGCGCAGCGTCTGGCGCTTGTCCCACTCGTGCTTGCCCTTGGCGATCGCGATCTCGACCTTCGCGTGGCCGTCCGAGAAGTACAGCTTCAGCGGGATCAGCGTGTAGCCGCCCGCGGAGGTGGCGTGCGAGAGCTTGATGATCTCGTCCTTGTGCAGGAGGAGCTTGCGCACGCGCTTGGTCGAGTGGTTCGTCCAGTGTCCCTGCGAGTACTCGGGGATGTGCACGGCGTCCAGCCAGGCCTCTCCCCCATCGATGAACGCGTACCCGTCCGACAGGTTCGCGCGTCCCTGACGCAGCGACTTGACCTCGGTGCCGGTCAGAACGAGTCCGGCTTCGTAAGTCTTCTCGATGTTGTACTCGTGGCGCGCGCGACGGTTGGTCGCGATGACCTTTTCGCCGCGTTCCCTAGGCATGGTGACTCCTGTACTCGACGTCGTGCGGGTGCACGACAGCCCACCAGCATACAACGAGCGTGGGCACGCCGCGGCTCAGGCTTGCGATCCGCGCCGAATCAGGCGCGCAGCCAGCGCCGGATGGCGAAGCCCGCCGACAAGGCGGCGAGGACGATTCCTATGCCGATCACGACCGGGATGACGAGCCATGCGTCGGACAGGCCGACCCAGGTCGTGACGAAGCCGATGCGTTCGCGCAGGTATCCGTCGACACCGAAGTGGATCCCGGCGACGATCGCGCCGCTGGCCAGCAGCGAGCCGATCAGCGCCGCGAACACGCCCTCCAGGATGAACGGGGTCTGGATGAAGCGGTTGGATGCTCCGACCAGGCGCATGATGCCGATCTCCCGCCTGCGCGCATACGCCGACAATCGGATCGTCGTTGCGATCAGCAGCACCGCCGCGATCAGCATCAGTCCGGCGATGCCGACCGCGACATACGTCGCTACGGTGAGGGCCGAGAAGAGCGGTTCGAGATATTGCAGCTGGTCCTTGACCTGCTCGACCCCGGTCTGCCCCTTGAACGCCTCGATGATGACATCGGACTGGGATTGGTCGATCAGGTTGATGGAGAAGGTCGCGGGGAACTGATCGGCGGTGAGGAACTCGGCGTAGTCCTCGGGCAGCAGCCGGAGCGCTTCGGCGAACGCCGCGTCCTGATCCTGGTAGGTCACGTCGCGGATGAGCGCCGAGAGCGCCGGGCCCTCGAGCTTCTGGCGCACCTCGTCGACCTGCGCTTCGGTCGCGAGGCCCTCGGTGCAGGTGGACGCCCGAGAACCGTCGGTGCACATGTACACGGCGACCTGCGCGCGGTCGACCCAGTAGTCGCGCATGGTGCCGATCTGCATCTGCATCAGCATCGCGGCGCCCACGAAGGTGAGCGAGACGAAGGTGACGAGCACGACCGAGATCACCATCGAGATGTTGCGGCGGAGGCCGGAGAACGCCTCCGAGAGAATCAGTCCGGCCCTCATGAGGTCGGCCCCACTTCGTCGTCGGGGTCGGTCTCGCCGAGCCCCAGTCCGAGCCGGTCGGCCACACCGAGATCCGCGATCTCGACCTCCGGGATGTCGATGATCGCGACGGGCTGCGTCGCGGGGCGCGCGGGTTCGGGCGCGGGCTTGGCGGCGGTCTCGGTCGGCGGTTCGGGCTCCGGGTCCGGGTCGGCCGGTGCCGGCGCGGCCTGCCTCGGCGCGACCTGCTGAGGCGCGACCGGAGCGGCGTAGGCGGGGACGGCGGGTGCAGCATCTGGGGTCGGCTCGTCGTGGACGACGACCTCGACCGCCTCCTCGGCAGCCTCGACCGCGGCCTCCACGGTGTCAGGCTCGACGTAGCCGGCCGCGCTGACCTCGCGCTGCACCTCGAGCACTGCGGTGAGCGCGGCGATCGCCGCCGCCCCCCGCTCGGGCTCGGGCGCGAGGCTCGGCAGGCCGGACGTGTCGCCATAGCCGCCGTGGCGTTCGTCGCGCAGCATCTCGCCGTTGCGCAGCTCGATCACACGGCGCTGCATCTGGTCGACGAAGCCGGCCTCGTGCGTGGCCATGACCACGGTCGTGCCACCGGCGTTGATGCGAGCGAGCAGCTGCATGATGTCGACGGATGTCGCGGGGTCGAGGTTTCCGGTGGGCTCGTCGGCGAGCAGCACCTGGGGCCGGTTCGCCAGCGCGCGGGCGATCGCGACGCGCTGCTGCTCACCACCGGAGAGTTCGTGCGGGAACCGCTTCTCCTTGCCGGCGAGCCCGACCAGCGCCAGGACCTCGGGCACCGCCTGCTTGATGAATCCG
Source organism: Microbacterium sp. Root61 (assembly GCF_001427525.1). Classification (NCBI taxonomy): domain Bacteria; kingdom Bacillati; phylum Actinomycetota; class Actinomycetes; order Micrococcales; family Microbacteriaceae; genus Microbacterium; species Microbacterium sp. Root61. Next base: position 844,025 of record NZ_LMGU01000001.1, read on the forward strand.
CTGGAGGAGCCGATCACCTGGAGCGTGAACGCGACGTTCTGGAAGACCGTCTTGTTGGGCAGCAGCCGGAAGTCCTGGAAGACCGCGCCGATGTGGCGGCGGAAATACGGCACCTTGCGGTTGGGCAGCGTGCGCAGGTCGCGCCCGAGCACGACGACGCGGCCGTCGGTCGGGGTGTCCTCGCGCAGGATGAGCCGCAGACACGACGACTTCCCCGAGCCGGAGGCGCCGACCAGGAAGACGAACTCCCCGCGTTGCACCTCGAAGTCCACATCATTGAGGGCAGGCTTCGCGGTGCCGCGATAGCGCTTCGTGACGTTCTCGAACCTGATCATGGCCTAACGAGCCTAGGCGCGTCAGCGGCGCTGGTCCCGAGCGACACCCGCGGATGCGGCATCCATTCGTCGCGATTTCCGCGAGCGGTCGCGGAGACGTGCTCAGTCGTCGGTGGGACGCTTGCGCCACTTGATGCCGGCGGCGATGAAGCCGTCCAGGTCACCGTCGAACACAGCCGAGGGGTTGTTGACCTCGTAGTCCGTGCGCAGGTCCTTGACCATCTGGTACGGCGCGAGCACGTACGACCGCATCTGGTCGCCCCAGCTGGCGGTGATCACACCGGCGAGGTCCTTCTTGATCGCCGCTTCCTGCTCCTTCTGGAGGATGAGGAGGCGGGACTGCAGCACGCGCATGGCGGCGGCGCGGTTCTGGATCTGCGACTTCTCGTTCTGCATCGACACGACGGTGCCGGTGGGAAGGTGCGTCAGGCGTACCGCGGAGTCGGTCGTGTTGACCGACTGGCCGCCGGGGCCGGAGGAGCGGAAGACGTCGACGCGCAGGTCGTTCTCGGGGATCTCGACCTCGACGGCCTCATCCAACAGCGGGATGACCTCGACCGCGGCGAACGAGGTCTGGCGCTTGCCGGCGGAGTTGAACGGGCTCATCCGCACGAGGCGGTGCGTGCCGGCTTCGACGCTGAGCGTGCCGAAGGCGTATGGGGCGTCGACCTCGAAGGTCGCGGACTTGATGCCCGCTTCTTCGGCGTAGGACGAGTCCATGATCTTGACCGGATACTTGTGCTGCTCGGCCCACCGCAGGTACATGCGCAGCAGCATCTCGGCGAAGTCCGAGGCATCCACTCCACCGGCACCTGCGCGGATGGTGACCACCGCGGGGCGATCGTCGTACTCGCCGTCGAGCAGGGTCTGCACTTCGAGCTGACCGATGATGTCTTCCAGCTCGGCGAGCTCCTTGCGGGCCTCGTCGGCGGAATCCTCGTCGTCCATCTCGTTGGCGAGCTCGACGAGCACATCGAGGTCGTCCAGGCGCCGCTCGATGCTCGTGATGCGCGCCAGCTCGGTCTGACGGTGACTCAGGGCGCTGGTGACCTTCTGCGCCTTCTCCGTGTCGTCCCAGAGGTCGGGCGCCCCGGCCTCCTCGCTGAGGCGGGCGATCTCGGCCGTGAGCGCGTCGACATCGACCACCGCCTTGATGTCGGCGAAGGTCGAGCGGAGGGCCTGTATATCGGCGGAAAGATCGAAGTCGAGCATGACAGTCCAGACTAACGTGGATGAGGTGACCGACCGCGCCTCTTCTGTCCTGTTGCGCTTCGGTCCGATGATCTACGGCCCGACCGTGCTCTTCGCCCTGGGCGAGGGCGCGGTCATTCCGCTGATCCCCATCATCGCGTCGAAGCTCGGCGCTGACATCGCCACCGCTGCCCTGGTGGCGTCAGCGCTCGTCGTCGGGCAACTGTGCGGCAACATCCCCGCGGGCTGGGCCGTGTCGCGGATCGGTGAGCGCCTGACGATGGCTGTGGCGGGCTGCGCATCCCTGCTCGGCGTGATCGGGATGCTCGCTGCTCCCAGCCTCGGCCTCTTCGCGACCGCGGTGTTCCTGATCGGTTTCTGCGCCGCCGCGTTCGGCCTCGCACGCCACTCCTTCATGACGACGCGCGTGCCGCTGGCGTTCCGCGCCCGCGCCCTGTCGGTGCTGGGCGGCACCTTCCGCTTCGGCATGTTCATCGGCCCGTTCATCGCCGCCGCGCTGATCGCGCTGTTCGACGACGAGCATGCTGCGATCTGGTTCTTCGCCGGATGCCTCGTGGCCACGGTGCTGCTCGTGCTCTTCGGTCCCGATCCGGAGCGACAGTTCCCCACCCCCACCGTCGAACGGTTCGAGGACGTCGAGGACACCGGCGAGGCCGTCACCGGGTCGATCCCGACGGCCGAGCGGGCCGGCGTGTTCCGTACGATGTGGCGCCACCGCCGGGTGCTCTCGCGGCTGGGTCTCGCCGCGGCATCCCTTTCCGCCGTCCGCTCCGCGCGATTCCTCGTCCTCCCGCTGTGGGGCGTGTCGATCGGCCTGGACGCCCAGACGATCGCGATCGTCGTGGGCGTGTCCGGCGCAATCGACTTCGCCCTGTTCTACGCCAGCGGCCAGGTGATGGACCGCTTCGGCCGCCTATGGGCTGCTCTCCCGGCGATGCTCCTGATGGGCGCCGCCTTCCTCGCCCTCGCGTTCACGCACGACCTGAGCTCGCCGGAGATGTGGTTCGCGATGTTCGCCGCCGTCCTCGGCGTGGGCAACGGCCTCTCCAGCGGCATCCTGCTCACCATCGGAGCCGACATCGCGCCGCAGGACGACCCCGCGCCGTTCCTCGGGTCATGGCGCACCCTGACCGACTTCGGCGGTGCGGTGACCCCGCTGCTGGTCGCCGGTGTCACCGCTGTGGCCAGCCTCTCGGTCGCCACCGGCATGGTCGGCGTCATCGGGCTGCTCGGCGCCGCCGCCTTCGCCCGCTGGGTACCCATGTTCGTGCCCCGTGTGCGCAACGACAGCTGAACACCTGCGGCGGATGCCGCATCCGTAGAGTGCGCCCGACGCACCGCGGGTGGCGATAGCGTGGGGAGCCGTGATCCACATCGACCGTTGTTCGCAGAGCGCCCCATGAGCCGGGGTCCTTCGCCATCGCTCGATGCCGGAACATCGCAGATGCTGCGGCGCTTCGCCCCGATGATCTACGGTCCGACTCTGCTGTTCGGACTCGGCGAGGGCGCACTGCTCCCCCTCCTCCCGATCATGGCGACCAATCTCGGTGCGGGCGTGTCGGAAGCGGCACTCGTGGCCTCCGCGATCGTGGTGGCACGGCTGATCGGCAACCTCCCCGCCGGGTGGGCCGTGGCCCGCATCGGCGAGCGATACACCATGGCGATTGCGGGTGCGCTCGCCCTCCTCGGCGGCTTGGGGGTCGTCTTCGCGCCGAACATCGGCACGCTGGCGGTCGCGGTGTTCTGCATCGGCCTGTGCGCGTCGGCGTTCGGACTCGCGAGGCATGCGTTCATGACGACACGCGTCCCCCTCTCCTTCCGTGCGCGGGCACTATCGGTGCTCGGCGGATCCTTCCGGCTCGGCTTCTTCGTCGGCCCGTTCATCGCGGCCGCACTGCTCGCGACCAACGCCGGCCAACAGGCGATCCCGTGGTTCTTCGTCGGATGCCTCGTGGTGCTCATCGTCCTCGTCCTCGTGGGTCGAGATCCCGAGGAGGAGCTCGCCCGCGAGGGACTCATGCCGGGCAACGCGGCGCCGCGCGTCGAGGATGACGTCGCCGATGACACCGGCGAATCGGTGACCGGGTCGATCCCGACGGCCGAACGGCAGGGCGTGTTCCGCACGATGTGGGCCTACCGCGGACTGCTGGCGCGGCTGGGCCTCTCGGCCGCGACGCTGTCCGCCATCCGCCAGGCGCGGGTCTACCTCCTGCCTCTGTGGGGCGTGTCGATCGGCATGGACGCCCAGGCCATCGCGCTCACGATCGGCTTGACCGGAGCCCTGGAGTTCGGGCTGTTCTACACATCGGGGCAGATCATGGACCGCTGGGGCCGCCTGTGGGCCGCGCTGCCGTCGATGGTGCTCATGGGCCTCGCCTTCGTGGGCCTCGCGTTCACACACGACCTGGACTCCGCAGTCACGTGGTTCATCGCCGCCGCGGTCGTCGTCGGGATCGGCAACGGCCTCTCCAGCGGCATCCTGATGACCCTCGGTGCCGACGTCGCACCGCCCGCGAATCCCGCGCCGTTCCTCGGTTCGTGGCGCACACTGACGGACGCCGGTGGCGCCTCCGCGCCGTTGCTGGTGGCGGCGGTCACCGCCGTTTCGACCCTGTCGGTCGCGACCGGACTGATCGGCGTGATCGGTCTCGTCGGCGCCGTCGGACTGCTCGTCTACATCCCGCGCTACGTCCCGCGCCAGCGCTGAGGCGCTATCCGTTGCCCAAGCCGGCGGAGAAGCGGCGGAAGTTGTGCACCGCGCGCTCCACGGGCGAACCGGGACCCTTGTCCGGATCATCCGTTTCGGCCCACGCCTCGAACGCGATGCGGATGGAGTCGGTCGCCGCCGCAGCGACGAGACGCGCGGTGAGATCGTCGCCGGATGAACCCGCGAGCTCCAGGATCACACCGCGCAGCTGGTTCTCGGACTCACGATTGACGCGGTACCAGACGTTCATGAGGGCCGGATCGTCGACGCCGGCGCGCAGCAGCCCGCGCATCCAGTGCACGCCGTCCGGGCCACCCGGGTCCTCCCCGTCAGAGGGCGAGAGCGCCGTGGCGATCGCGTGCTCGATGGCGAGGAGCGGATCGACGGAGCGATCGGATGCGGCGAGCAGCGCGCGCCAATGCTCGGCGCCGACAGTCAAAAGCGGGGCGACCGCATCCTCCTTCGTGCGGAAGTAGCGGTAGAACGTGCGCAGCGCGACTCCCCCGGCGGCCGCGATCTCTTCGGCGGTCGTCGCCTCGGGTCCGCGCTCGGTGAACAGACGCGCCGCGGCGCGGGCCAGCTCGAGCTGGGTCGCGGCTTTGCGGCGTGCGGTCAGCGTCGGCGGTTTCTCGTTCACGCTCGGAAGCGTACGCGAACCGTGACGCTCGCCGCCATACTGGCACGTTGTGCCATTAAGGCGTAACGTGTAGAGAACTCTCCCGAGAACTGAAAGGTCACCCGCATGAACCGCTATGAAGGTCGCCGCGCCATCGTCACCGGCGGAGGCTCCGGCATCGGCCAAGCAACCGTGCTCCGCATCCTGTCCGAGGGCGGCGCCGTCGTCGCCGCGGATGTGAGCGAAGCCGGTCTCGCCGACACCGTGAGCAAAGCCGGTGACGCCGCCGACCGTCTCACCACTGTCGTGGTGAACATCGCCGACGAGGCATCGGTGCGCGAAGGCGTCGCCACCGCCGTCGCCGCGCTCGGCGGGCTCGACGTGCTCGTCAACGCCGCCGGCATCCTGCGCTCGTCGCACACGCACGAGACCACACTGGAGCAGTTCCAGCAGGTCATCAATGTCAACCTCGTCGGCGCGTTCCTGATGATCCGCGAGGCCATCCCCGCGCTCCTCGAGGGCACCGACTCGGCTGTCGTCAACTTCAGTTCGACGTCGGCCGCGTTCGCGCACCCGTATATGGCGGCCTACGCGGCCAGCAAGGGCGGGGTGCAGTCGATGACCCACGCACTCGCAGCCGAGTACGCCAAGCAGGGCATTCGCTTCAACTCGGTGCAGCCGGGGTCGATCTCGTCCGGGATGACCGACGGCAGCGGCGAGAGCAAGCAGAGCCAGGGTCCGGGCCTGCCCGCCGACGCCGACTTCAGCCTGTTCATGAAGCTCGCTCCGGCGATCAAGCAGGGCTTCGCCGGCCCCGAGGCCGTCGCCGGGGTCGTCGCCATGCTCGCGAGCGTGGACGGCGCCTTCATCACCGGCACCGAGGTGCGCATCGACGGCGGCACGCACTTCTGATCCCGGCACCACTGTCCGCCCGGCCGCGGTGACCCCTCGCACCCTGGCCGTGCGGTCTACACGAGGTGGCGCGCATCGCTCATCGCTCACGCGGCGATGGCGATGTGCGCCGCCTCGTTCTCAATTCGGGCGGTCTACACCCAGCCGCGCCGCACGGCCTCAGCGCCGAGTTGGATGCGCGTGGTGACGGCAGCCTTCCCCATCAGCTCGGCGACTCTTCGCTGGACGGTCCGCAGAGAGATACGAAGCTGCGCCGCGATCGTGACGTCGGTGAGCCCGAGCAGGAGGAGCTTGAGCAGCTCTCGGTCGACGCCGTCCTGCAAGGCATGATCTTCGGGGAGCAGGCGCGTCGCCGACTTCCAGTACTCCTCGAAGATGGCCGTGACAAGATCGAGCAGCCCGCTGGGGTGCACCAGTAGCGCGCCCGAGGAGCCGGTCTCTCCGTGCGAGCGCATCGGAAGCAGCGCCATGCCATCGTCTGCGACGAACATGCGAGTCGGCAGAGTCGGAAGCACGCGAATCTCTTCGCCGAGCTCGCCCACGCCGCGCGCAACGTCCAGGAAGCCGGGTCTTTCCAGGACACCGCTCTCCACGATCACGCGGTAGCGAACGCCACGTTCGAGCGCACGGTCCTCCTCGACGTTCTCGGCGCCGGACAGAACAGCGATGTCGCTGAGTACCAGCACGCGAACCTCGTGCGTTGCGGCAGCCTGGAGCTGACCGATCCGCTGACGGACGGCATCCGTCCCGAGGATCACATCCACTACATCGGCGGCGTTCCGCTGTTCTGCGGCACCGCGATACAGCTCGGAGAACTCGAGGAGCGCCTCGTGCGCGCGAGTCAGGCCGCGCTCGCGCTCGAGCAGCAGCGGCTTGAGCGCGATCGAGGGTGGCGACGCCACCACTCGATCGGATTGGGACGCCTGCCGTGCGAGCAAACCCAGCTGCTCTAGCTCGTCGATGATGGCCCGGACGCGGGCCACCGGCATCCCGATCTCGACCGCGACTTCGTTAGCGGATGCTGCGGGCACGGCGAGCACGGATCGGTAGACGGAGGTGTGTGCCGCATCGAGACCCAGCGCTTCGAGCACGCGATCCCCCTCGTCAGGAATCATGGCGGATCCCGGCCATGGCATTTCTTCGCCATAACCATACGCCTCAGGCCATGAGAGGTTCTCTGCAATCCCCTTCCCCCAGAGAGGTTCCCCCCGCATGTCACGACACACGCCATCCGGCCGTCGCCTGCGCTCGATCGTCGCCGCCACGAGCGGCCTCGCTATCGGGATCGCAGGCATCGGCTTGTCCGCTCTGCCGGCGTCCGCCGCCGCTTCCCCCTCTGCGGCGACGCCTCCCGTCGCCCCGACTGGCGGCAGCTCGCACATCGTCACCCTGATCACCGGTGATCAGGTGACGGTCACCGACGTCACCGGGGGCAGGCATGAAGTCGAAGTCGAAGCCGCGAAGCCCGGTGCCGGTGTCCAGACCTACGAAGCGGCGGGCGATCTGCATGTCGTACCCGACAGCGCCACTCCCTACATCGCGGCAGGCGTGCTGGACCCCGATCTGTTCAATGTGTCGTTGCTGATCGAGTACGGCTACGACGACGCGTCCGTCGCTGCGACACCGATCATCCTCGAGCACTCCGATGGGGCGGTTCGTAGCTACTCGGCCCCGCTGCCCGGCTTCGAGGTCAGGGCGGAACTGCCCAGCATCGATGCTTCGGCGGCGACGCTCGAACACGCTGATACCGCGGCGGCGTGGGACGAGCTGACTGCACCGACCGCGCGGTCGTTGTCGTCGGAGCCGTCACTGAGCGGTGGCATCGCCGCCATCCACCTCGACGGAAAGGTGAAGGCGACCCTCGACTCGAGCGTGCCCTACATCCACGCGCCCGAGGCCTGGGCCAAGGGCTACACCGGCGACGGCGTCACCGTGGCCGTGCTCGACACGGGCGTCGATGACACCCACCCCGACCTGCAGGGCCACATCTCGAGTGAGTCGATGAGCTTCGTCCCGGGTGAGGACGTCGCGACCGACCAGCACGGTCACGGCACACACGTCGCATCGACGGTCGCGGGCACGGGCGCCGCGAGCGGCGGAACGCACCGTGGCGTCGCGGACGGCGCGACCCTGCTCATCGGCAAGGTACTCGGCGGATCCGATGGCTCCGGCCAGGACTCGTGGATCATCGAGGCGATGGAGTGGGCGGGCCAGCGCGCCCCGATCGTGTCGATGAGCCTGGGGTCGTACGGCGCATCGGACGGCAAGGACCTCATGGCTGAGTCACTCAACACCATCGCCGCGGACACCGGCGCGCTGTTCGTCGTGGCTGCCGGCAACAACGGCGCCCCGGAGTCCGTGGGCTCCCCCGGTTCGGCCGCTCAGGCGCTCACCGTCGGCTCGGTCGATGACCCGAGCGGTACGCTCTCATATTTCTCGAGCCAGGGACCGCTGTCCCGCTCGGGCGCGCTCAAGCCCGACCTCACCGGTCCCGGCAGTGAGGTCACGGCTGCCCGCTCTGCGGACAGTGCCGGCGAGGGCGACTACATCACGATGAGCGGCACGTCGATGGCGACGCCCCACGTCGCCGGTGCTGCCGCGATCGTCAAGCAGCAGCATCCGGAGTACACCGCGGCGCAGCTCCGGGCTGCACTCGTGAGCACGACCACGGATGTCGGCTACACCGCCTACCAGGGCGGCACCGGCGTCGTGAACATCGCCTCCGCGATTGACGCCCCCGTCATCGCCTCGGGCTCCGGCGACTTCGGAATGCTCATGTGGGGTGAAGAACCGACCCCCGTCGAGCGCGCCGTCGAGTTCACGAACCGCACCGATGCGGAGGTCGTTCTCGACCTGGCGCCCACGCTCGCCGACACCACGCCAGGCGGCGGGGACAGCGGACCGGGGCCTCTCTCGGTCGAGGCCGCGTTCGACGCGCTGACGACGGATGCCGATTCGCTCACGATCCCGGCAGGTGAGACCCGTACCGTCAACATGACGGTCGATCCCTCGAAGGTCCCCGCGGGAACGCAGTTGTCGGGCGCGCTCGTCGGTTCGATCGATGGCGTGCCGGTGACACGCACGGCTCTCGGCACAATCGCCGAGGCGGAGCGGTACGACCTCACGATGACCGCAACGGACTTCAACGGTGACCCGACGCTCACCTACGCGTGGGTGTGGAACTCCGACCTCGAGATCGTCGATCCGATCGCCGTGGACGGAGAGACGACCATCCGACTCATGGCGGGCAACTATTCGGTCATGTCGTTCCTCGACGTGAACCGCACGCCGGACACGAACGCATCCGTGCTCGTCGGGGACCCGCACATCGCGCTCGACCACAATGAGTCGGTCGCGCTGGACGCACGCACGGCCAAGCAGATCACCGTCGACGTCGGCAAGAACGGTCTAGATGAGACGTTCCGCCGGGTCGACTTCACGGCGAACGGACTTCGCGGGAGTGCGATCATGCCGGTACTGACCGACGAAATCTGGGCGCAGCCGATGAAGCCCCTCGACGCGGAGTTCAACTTCACGACCCGGTGGCGCCTCATGACACCGATGCTCACGGTCGCCGCCGGCAAGAAGTCGCTCGACATCATTCCGCAGATAGGCTCGACGTTCCTCGACGGCAAGGTCAGTGCAACGGCCGTCAACGCCGGGACGGGAAGCGCTGACGAGTTCGCCCAGGCGAACGCGAAGGGCAAGGTCGCGGTCGTCACCCGCTCCGATTCGGTCTCGGCCTCCCAGCGGGCGGCGAACGCGGCCGCGGCGGGCGTCACACTGCTCATCGTCGCGAACGACGCGGATGGTGAGCTCACCGAATGGGTCGGTTCCGAGGACTTCGAGGCCGACGTCTCGATTCCGGTTGCGAGCGTCAGCGGCATCGATGGACGTGCCCTTCTCGCCTCGATGGCCAAGAAGCCCGTGACGGTCAATGCCGTCGGCACACCGTACTCGGACGTGATCTACGACATCGCCCGGTTCAGCGATGGCGAGATCCCGGCCGACCTGAATTACGCGCCGAAGAACCTCGCTCGGATCGACACGACCTACGTCGGCAAGAAGGAGGCAATGGGTGAGTGGCGCGCCGACTTCGCGCCCGGCGTCGGCTACAGCTCCGGCTACCCGATGCGTGCCCTCCGCGGCTCTACCCGCGCCGAATGGATCAACACCGACCAGGTGCTGTGGAACCAGGACGTCATGATCCTCGACGGCATGTGGGAGATGCGCGACACGCTCCGCTCCTACGAGGCGGGCGGGCGCACCGAGGCCAGCTACTATGGCGGCATCGTGCGACCGTATGTCGGCCCCGGCTACTGGGTGCCATACCGGGCAGCGGGCTACGCGCAGATCAACATCCCCGGCTGGGCCGACGGCGGGGATGCGATGCACACGGGTGCCTTCGACACGTACGCCGAGAACGCACCGGTCACGCAGCTCACTGATGTGTGGATCGACGGCGTCCTCGCCGGGTCGAGCCGGTACCAAGGCGCCAACGTGTACGACCTCGCCGACGGCAAGGGCAACTGGAAGGTCGTCAGCACGACGACCCACGACGGATCGCACATCGCTCAGTCGACAAGGACGGTCTCGCAGTGGACCTTCACCTCGGAGGGCGCGGTCGACGACTGGACGAACCGGCTCCTGCCGATGATCCAGGCCTATTACGACGTCGACCAGGCGAAGGACGGACGCGTCGGCGAAAAGCGCAAGAAGGGCGCGACCGTCGAGCTCGACCTCGAGCTCGGTCATGTCGCCGGCACGGTGCCGGCCGGCAAGATCACCGGCGCGACTCTCGAGATGCGCATGGCAGGCGGCGCGTGGACGACGATCACGCTCAAGTCGGCTCGCACAGGTGCCCCCACGGGCCCGGTCGAGAACGACCCGAACGACATCTTCATCACTTCGCGCGCCTACGTCAGCGGCTTCACCGCTCAAATGCCTGTCGCCGACAAGGGCGGCTGGGTCGACCTTCGAGTCACGGCACAGGATGCCGCGGGCAACACATTCAGCCAGGAGATCGAGCGGGCGATGGAGATCGCTCCGGCGAAGGGCTCCGGGCAGGGCTCCGGTCACGGCGGCGGACCCGGTCACGGTGGTGGACCCGGTCACGGTGGCGGGCCTCGGTGGTGCTGATCCCGCGGCACTGAGCAGCAAGAACTGACCTACGGCCCAAGTGTTCCCCCCACACCTGGGCCGTAGGCGGTCTCAGCGCAGCGCGGTGCGGCTGGTCGCGGTCGCTTCCAGCGCGACGCCGTCCGGCACGAACATGGTGAGGACCGGTGGATGCCACGCGCCCGCCACCGTTACGCGGGCGGACAGGCCGTCCGGCGTGTCGGCGGCGACCAGCACCGCCTCTCCCCCGACATCCGCGACGAGCGCTTCCGCCTGGGCATGGACGCCGTCGTCGGTGAGCAGTGCGGTCGGCTCGGCAGAGTCGTCGAGCGTGAGGGTGAAGCCGTCTGCACCGGCGAGCGCCGCCGCATCCGCCAGGGAATCCAGGCGCTTCTGCGCGAGATACATGCTCGTCGCGTCGACGCAGATGAGCACCGCGACAAGGGCGAGAACCGCGTAGCCGAGGGTCAGGATCAGCACACTGCCATCCTCATCGTCGGGGCGAGCCCGGCGCCACCTACTCATTCCGACCCCCAGAAGCGTGATGTCTTCTGCGCAGCGGACGCCTGGATCGGGATGCGCGCGAGCTGTTCCAGGCCGAGCACCGGCGGGACCAGCGGTAGCGCCACCTGCGCGCGGAGGGTCACGACGATCGTCGCACCGGCCTCGGGACAGGTCGCTCCGGCGGGGCGGCACGTGAGCGCGAAGTCCACGGTGGCGGGATCGATCCCGTACTCTTCCACGACGGTCGACAACACCCGGTCGGCACGATCACGAGCCGAGGCGGCATCCGGCGCCTGCGATACCGCCCGTGCGATGTGCCGGGCGCCTGCTTCCACTCCGAGCGACTGCCCCTGGATCAGCCCGAGCGACACGATGAGGTAGACGATCGGGACGAGCAGCAGCAGGCCGACGAGGATGAATTCGAGTGCGGCCGACCCTGCGTCGTCCGGATCATTCGAGGGATTCGACGGGTGCACGCGCACTCACCTCCAGCGCACGGGGTGCGCCGAGCAGTCCCACCAGCGGAAGGGTGGTGCGCACCGTCACCTCGATCTCGCTCCCGTCGGGCACAGGCACCTCACGGACGGCGACGTCCGTCGCATACTCGCCGCCGACTGCCCTCGTCACGATCTCCTCCGTGCGGGCACCGCCCTGGGCGAGAGTCGTGTCGGCGAGCGCCGCATGGAACGCACCCTCCACCGCCGCGTCATGCACGACGTTGCGCACGTAGATCGCGAGGCCGAACTGCAGCACGCCGAGCGTGAGCACCGTGAGGAGAGCGCCGACCAGCACGAACTCGACGGGGCTCGAGCCCGTCTCGTCCTGACTCCGCTCACGGAATGCGCGCATGCGTCAGAACCCGGAGACCCGCTCGATCGCCTGTTCGAACAGTCCCGCGAGGGCGGGCCCGGCGAGCGCCCAGATCACGACGACAAGTCCGGCGGTCATGAGCGTGATCAACACCCATCCGGGGACGTCTCCGCGCTCGTCCTCGAGCGCATCTCCCCACGCGCTGCGCAGTCGGACGGCGATACGTCGGGTGAATTCCTGAACCATGGTTACTCCTCACGACCGCGCACGGTCATCCGATTCCGAGCCGAAGCATGAACACGCCCGGAAAGACTGCGAACAGGATGCTGAGCGGGAGGATCAAGAACACCAACGGCACCAGCATCAAGATCTCTTTGCGCCCGGACTGTTCGATGAGACCGCGCTTGGCGTCCTCCCGGGCGTCGACGGCCTGCGCCTGCAGCACCTGCGCGAGCGGGGCGCCCCGATCGATCGCGGCCACGAGGTGGTCGACGCTGCGCGACAGGGCGGGAATCTGCAGCTTGTCGGCGAACCGCGACAGCGACTCCGCGAGGGGTGACCCGGTGCCGACCGCCAGCACCACGGCACGCAGTTCGCTCGTCAGGTCCCCCGCGGCGACCTCGCCAACGCGGCGCAGCGAGTCGAGCAGGCCCTCACCCGCCGACAGGCACAGCGCGAGGAACTCGAGGACGGTCGGCAGCTCTTCCTCCATCCGGGCAACACGTGCCCGCGCGGCCCGCGTCAGGCGCACATCGGCGAGGACGGCTCCGGCGACACCGAGCATCGGGGGGACGAGCGCCGCGCCCGGCGTGAACGCGCCCAGCAGCGCACCGATGACGACGAGGATGCCGCCGATCAGCACGCCGCCCACGGCCCACGCCAGCTGGCGCCCACGGAAGGCGGCGACGTCCTGCGACCAGCACGCCTGGCGCAGGCGCCGCTCGATGGTCTGCGATCCCCCGATCAGGGCGCTGAAGCGCTGCTGCGCACTCCGCCACAGCCCGTCGAACGCGAAGGCCGAGTCGGCGAGCGCCCATGCGGTCGTGCCCCGCGGATCGGTGACGTCGCGGATGTACGGGGCGATCCGACGCGACAGGCTCGGCGCACCCCAGCGCGGCGCGCGCGAGACGAGCAGTGCGATGCCGACGCCCAGTGCTCCGCCGAGCACGACGGACATGGCGAGCTGGCTGAGCGCGAGCCCCGTCATCCGAACCACCGCCGAGGCTCCGGCAGCCGCCCGATCCGCATCATGATCCGATAGGCGACGAAGGAGACCACCGCCCCGACGAGGATCAGGGCAACACCTTCGGGACTGCCGTAGGCGTGCGCGCCCTCGGGCCGCATCGCCAGCATGGCGAGGATCACCCACGGTGCCACCACGCCGAGCACCGCGGCCCCGCGGATCCACGACTGCCGCGCCTCCACCTCGGCGCGCAGCGCGGCATCGGCGCGCACCGAGCCGGAGAGCGCCCGCAGCACGGAAGTCAGCTCGGTGCCGCCCACCTGGCGCGCCATCCGCAGCGTCTCGATGATGCGATCGGCGATCGGGTCGGCGAGCATCGACTTCAGACGCAGCGCACTGGAGTCGAAATGCCCGGATGCCGCGAGATCGCGGGCGAACTGCGCGAACGACGGGCGCAGCACCGCCGGTGCGGACTCCGCAAGGCTCGCGACCGCATCCGGCAGTGCCATCCCCGCACGCACGGACGCGATCAGCAGATCGCAGACGTCCGGCCACAATCCGCGGCGGGCTTTCCGGAGCCGGGCTGCGCGCGCACGCAGCCACATCGCCGGAAGGCACGCCCCCGCGACACCGGCCATCGCGGCCACGACCGGCAGCGGCACCAGGAGCCAGGCCACCGCTGCCGCGAGCAACGCAGCCCCCAGGCTCGCGACCCCCAGTCCCCTGGCCGGCACGTGCCCGAGTCCCGCTGCGGCGAGGAGTCGGGCGAGGTGGCCCGGCGCTTCCGGCGACGTGGTGCGCGCCCGCGTCGGCCATACCCAGGGCGAGATCGTCAGCAACAACCCTGCGGCCAAGACCACTCCCCAGACGAAGATCACGTGGCACCCCAGGCGTACAGGGTCTCTGCGTCGACGGCGCCCTCCACGACGCGACCGGTCGGACGCACGACTTCCACGACCCCGCGGCGGCCCGACGCATCCCGCGCGCAGTGCACCACGAGGTCGACGGATGCCGCGACCGCCGGCAGCACGAATCCACTGTCGATGTTGCGTCCGGCTAGGAGCGGCAGAGCGGCGAGCTTCGCCAGTGCCTCCTTTGCCGAGTTCGCGTGAATCGTCGCCGCCCCGGGGACACCGGAGTTAGCTTTAGACCTATGAACATCGAGACTCCGCTCCGAGCCGCTGTCTATCTACGCATCTCCGAGGACAAGAAGGCGGACGGGCTGGCCATCGAACGGCAACGCGGAGACTGTATCGCTCTGGTTGAGCAAAAGGGGTGGAGCCTCACACGCATCTACTCCGACACGGTATCCGCCTACCTCCGTGACGTGAAGCGCCCCGAGTACGAGCAGATGCGGTCTGACTTCGAGGCGGGACGCTTCGATGCAATCGCCGTCTACGACCTCGACAGGCTCACCCGACAGCCCCGGGAGCTTGAGGATTGGATCGACATTGCGAAGCGTGAAGGGCTCCGCATCGTTACAGCCAACGGAGAGGCGGATCTTGGCACCGACGGCGGGCAGATGTACGCCCGCATCAAGGCCGCCGTTGCTACCGCCGAGATTGATCGCAAGTCAGCGCGCCAAAAGCGGAAGAACCAAGAACTGATCGATGCGGGCAAGCCGATCCTGGGCAATCGTCCGTTCGGCTTCGAGCTTGATCGCCTCACCATTAGAGAGCCCGAGGCGCAGATGATCCGGGGTGCCGTGGTTGACGTGATCAACGGAGCATCAATCGGAGAGATTGTGCGTCGCTGGAATGACTCGGGCGTTCGCCCCACATCGAAGGCGAAGGACGGCGAGCCCGCTAAGTGGACTCACCCCGCTGTAAGGCAGATTCTCCGGAGGCAACGCAACGCCGGAATCATGACGCATCTGAGCGCCGAGGATCGACGTAAGAACACGGATAGGAAACTGCGGGGGCTCCCCCTCATCGAGTCGCGGGTGATCAGCACGGACGGCCCGCAGATCATCACCCCGGATCAGCTTGAGCTTGTGACTGCGGTGATCGATTCCCGGGCAACCTCGCGCGGCGTGAAGCCACAGCGCCATTTCCTCACCGGAGCGGCTGAGTGTGTCTGCGGGGCACTCATGAAGACGTTCCACGGTTCCGGGCGCATGGCTGGACGGGTCTACTACCGTTGCGGGGCTCCCTACCCCCGCGTTGAGGGCAGCACACACGCAGCCGTCCCGACAGAGGGAGCCGAGCGTCTGGTGATTGGGAAGCTCTATGGGCTTGTGTCGGGCGGGTGGATCGACCCGACTCCCGAAGGGCGCACTGATACAGCCGCACTCCGCTCCGTAATCGCCGATAACGCCGCTGAGCGCTCCCGGCTATCCGGTCTGCTCGCTACCCGAGGTCTCGACCCCACGCCGATTCAGGCGCAACTGTCTGACCTCGCAGACGCAGCGGACAAGCTTGACGCCGAGTTGAAAACGGCCCTTGCCCGAGGACTCGAAGCCGATTGGGTGCGACTGCTCCGGGAGGAATGGGGCGACTCTGCCGAGAGCTTTGAGCGGTTCCTAGTGTGGTGGGAGGCTCTATCCATCGAGCGCCGCAGAGACTACGTGAAACAGACGCTCAGCGTCGTCGTGCACACGGGCAGAGGGCTCGCGCGGGTGAAGGTCAATCCTCGCTGACAGTGCCGCACCGTTCACACTCTGCAATTTCGTTGCACCGAAATGCTGGCAATTTCGAGCCTTCCGACTTGACATTTCAAAAGGCGAAATCGCTTAAGAGAGTAGGGAAGGCGACACCTACAGGTGTATACCAGGATGTCAAGAAAACCCTTCTGACCTGGGATTCATTTAGACTCGGGTTTCATCCTGTGGGATAATGGAACCGAGAACAACCGCAACGGATACGCAGCCAACCCACCCCACAGATTTCAGATTCCACCCCCGTCAGGTTCCGTTTGCGGTTCTCACCCTGACGGGGGTTTTCTGTATCTGGGAATGAGAACCGTGATGGATACCCATCGACTAGCAAGCCCCGCACCGGGGGCATATCCGGTAGCAACCCATCTTCGAGGCGTAGGCGTTCTACTAGCAGCGCTCAACCGCATCGAGGCGAATATGGACAATCTCGAACGCGCACGCGCGCAGCGAGATGCACACTCCGAAGGATTCGGCGGTGCCGACTGTGGTTGAACTGTCGAGCATCCTCCCCGAGGAACTGAACTACCCGCTTCCCTACCTCCCTTACCGTGACGCCTGGGAACATTACGCAGATGCTGGGCTCTGCCCTGTCCCTGTCAATGCCGAGCCCCCCGCAGGCTTTCAGAAGTGGAGCCGCGCGAAGGCCGAGCGATGGGCCGGAGACGGCGACCGCTGGGCCTACGCACGCACCGCTCTATTCGTCCCTGACGGATTCGTCGTACTCGATGACGACTACGCCAACCCAGTGCGCGACCTCGAAACCGCGCTGGGGACTCGCGGCGCAACGCTGTACAGCACAAGTCGCGGCGCGGGAGCCCCACGCCGGAAGAGTCTCTACCGTGTGCCGTCCGGCTCGCGCTTCGGCGGGGACTACCGCACAGCGACCGGGGACCGGGCCGGAGACATCGTCGACCAGCATCACCGCTTCATGTTCGTAGCTCCGACGATCAACGGGCGGACGGGCGAACTAGAGCAGTGGTACTCCCCCGAGGATGCTCCCCTAGAGCGTTTCCCGACCGCGCAGGACATCGCCGAGATGGTGGCCGAGCTTCCCGAACCCTGGGTCGAGTACCTGAGCAGCAATGCGCGCGCTAGCAGCGCTGAGCGCCCGTACGACGGCCCTACGCGCTTCGAGAGTGGCGAGCTATCCCCGCGCGTTCTCGCAGTCTCAGAGCGTCACCCGGACACGTCTCGCCACCCCGACGCGAACGCGGCGCTCATGTCTCTGGCATGGGTCGCGGTGCGCTTCCCGGAGTCGGAAGGCATCGAGACCCTACGGGCGCAGATTTCTAACGCGTACATCATGCGCACGGACACCCGGACGTCGGTAGCCGAGCGTCAAGCGCGCATGGATCGAGCATGGTCAAGCGCGCTTGGAACGCAGGCCGCGAAGCACACCGACGAATGGGCGGAGCTAGAAGACGAGTTCGGGGCTGTGTCTGTCGACTGGTATCGCAAGCACACGGCCACGACTCCCGTCTCCGACCTAGCACGGCTCGAAGCGCTCACTCCCGAGCAAGCCGAAGCCGAGTTTGGATGGGACTGGGAGAGCCGTCTACCTCAGGCGCAGATGCGTGCGGAAGCCATAGAGCGCGCTCAAGATGCTCAGCAAGCCCACCCCAGTGCGGCGTTTGGAATTCCGGCTCCCGAGTGTGCCAGTTGGGCTCCGCGTGATCTGTCTGACGTTATGGCAGATGATTACGAGCCGCCCAAGCCGACCGTGTTTCGCCGAACTGACGGTATGGGACTGTTCTACCCCGGAACGGTGAATGAGTTCCACGCGGTGGGCGGCACGGGCAAGACCCTTGCCGCGCTTGCTGTGTGCGCCGAAGCTCTCCGGGATGGTCAGACCGTGCTTTACGTCGACTACGAAGAGCACCCCGGACGCATCGTGCAGCGACTCCGTAATTACGGCATCCCGGATGACGTGATCCGCTCGCGCTTCCTCTACGTCAAGCCAACCGAGATGCCAACCTCGGAAGCACTGGAATCACTCATGCAGCGCTCGCCCTCGGTGGTCATCATCGACACGTTCGCAGAGTCGTTCAACAACCTGACCGGAGGGGACAGCCACCGCACGGATGATGTCACAGCATGGTTCAAGCTCCCCCGTCACTTTGCGGACGCAGGAGCGTGCGTAATCGTCACGGACCACATCCCGAAGGATGCGCAGAACAAGCTCATGCCCATCGGCTCCCAGGCGAAGCACTCTGGTTACAAGGGCGCGATCTACTATCTCGATGCGCCGACCGGTAGTGGACTCGTAAAGGATGGGCACGGACGACTCCGTTTCATCCTGGGCAAGGACAACGGCGGAGATATCGGAGTCCGTGCAGGCGAGTGCGCAGCAACCTTCTACCTCGACGCAACTGGCGAAGTCTCGACCTGGACGCTACAGGCTCCAGATACCGGCGCGATCCTCGCAGAAGCAGCCGCAGCGCACACCGCCGAGCGTGAGCGGATCGCACTTGCTCTGACGGACGGCGGCGGATCGCTCCCCTCACGCGCGAAGCTGTGGGACGCGCTCGGGCTCGGGAAGAACAGCACCCCCGGAGCGCTGGCAGCGCTGACAGACATGATCGAAGACGGCTCCGTGATCGAAGAGGCCGGAGTCGGAAACGCGAAGAGTCTCCGGCTCATCAGCAACCTAGCTCCGACTCCAGAAGCCGACGCCGAACGTGCGATCTGGGACGGCTTCACAACGCGTCCAGATGTTGTCCCTACATCCCCGGTACCAGTACCGGGGGATGAGGAGGACATCACATCCGATATCCCTGTATCCCTCGGGACATCCCTCGGGATTTCAAACGCACCCCGAAGCCCCTTCACCGGAGTCACAGACGCCGAGCTAACCGCTCTGCTCGATGACGACGAAACCACCACAACCGAGCCGGACCCTGAGCCGGACACAACCAAGAAAGGAAAGTAACAATGTCCCCATCCCCTAAAGTGCCCGCCGATCAGCGCGCGGCCTATGACGCAGCAACACCCGAGCCGTTCAAGTACCTCGACGCCGCAGCGTGGGAGCTTGTGCAAGAGCAAGACCCCGCTCGAACGATCTTCAACGGCGAAGCACAGGCGAAGCTCATGGAGGATCGCCTTCCCGATGTGCTCGCACGTGCCGAACACCTGAGCCGATCCGCCCAATCATGGGAGGCAGTCGTGGCACCGAAGCTCGCAGTAGAAGCGGAACTGCGCAGGATCGCCGAAGAAACCTGCCCCGTATGCCGAGAAGTCAACCCGCCGATCACGCGGCACTTCGGGGAGCACCTACCGAACGGTGAACGGGATGGATCTGGTTGGCTTGCGTGCCGATCCTGTGCCGAGACGGCCCGGGCGCTATGGAGCGAAGCCCAACGCACCCGAGCCCGCGTTAAGGCTGTCAGCGCCGCCTTGAGTCTGTGACAGAAGCCCTCGAAGCCCTCTGAGCCGATCACATGTTCAGGGGGCTTTTCTGTGCCGGTTCCTGTCTGCCCCGCGCCCTCCGGCGTTTCGAATCGAAGAGACTTCAAACATTCGGATCATCTCGGCAGCGCACATCTGGCAGGGGCTGAGATTCCCATCGAAGCAGGATCGCTCAACAACGGATTATATCTATTCACCAGAATGTTTCAGACCCCTGCGGGTGAAAATGGATACTGGGGCGGGGTGCATGCGAACGCCACCAGAAAAAGCCCACCCACTCAGTCCGAGAGGTTCCCCAAGTCGCTCAGCACCTCGCTTGCGATCCCGTTCGGATACGGAGAAGCGGCACGTTTCGCGCCCTGATAGAGCGAAGCGAGCAATGTAGCCGCATCGGCATCACTCGACGACAACGCCAACAATGTTCCGTCGGAGATTGCGCCGAGGGTGTACAGCTCAAAGATGTAGGGCGCACTACCATCACCGTCGCGTGATCGAATGAAGTACTGGAACCGTCGCGACTCGGCTTTGTACTCATCCGGCTCGAAGGTGGACGCTTCCCACTCCAACTTGCCAGAGGACGTTTGAGCAGCGAGACCCTTGAGGATCGCCTGCGCTTCGTTATCGGACTGCGCGTCCACGTTTCTTCCCATCCGTAGATTCTCCCGACCGCTGTAGCGCGGCCAGCACCTCACCAGTTTCACGACTCGCGGTCTGAATCTTCACCTGCACCGGGCGAACCAGAGCACGCACGTCGGGCTTCTCAACGTCGTACAGGGTTGCTTTCAATTCTCCCGCCGCTTTCGCCGCTGCGGCCAGCGCCTTCGTCACCTTGTGGTCTTTGAGGGCTGCATCGGACTTGAGAGCTCCGACCATCGAAGTCACACGACGGCTGTATGAAACCAGGGCCATCGATACGTCGTCCCGCTCCCCAACGCGTGCGGCTCTATCGACTGCGTCTTCTAGCGCGTGAACCTCAGGCAACATCACGAGAAGATCGTTGTGCAAGAGCCGCCTTTGTAGTGCCTTGTTGGAGGCCACCGTGGCGTTCGCCGTGCGGACTAGCTGCCAGAACGCGAGGCCGAATCCAAGAATTGCGACTATCAGTTGCCACATGCCGAAGTGGTCGCTGGGCGTCCAGTTGGCGGCGAAGGTCACAGGCGAAGCCTATTGCAGTCGGCTCCCCACTTTAGGATTGTGCGTCATTCCGTGGACCTTAGAAGATTGCTTCGAATTTCGGACGGGATATAGGACATTTGTGGGTCGACTCCGGCCCCATCGTCGAGCACTACGGGGTTTTAGGCCCATTGCGTAATCCGGCACACCCGTATTCAAGGCCAACACGAGATCCAGCGCTTCGGCATCGCGGACCTCGCCGACCACGAGCCGGTCGGGGCGCATCCGCAGCGCTTCCTTCACAAGCCGTCGCAGGGTCACCTCGCCGCTGCCCTCCAGGCTCGGCTGGCGGCCCTGCAGCGCGACGATGTCGGGCGCGTCCACGCCGAGCTCGAAGGTCTCCTCCACAGTGACGATGCGATGCTCCGGCGGACACGCGGCGATCAGCGCACCTAGCAGCGTCGTCTTACCGGCGTGCGTCGCACCCGAGACCAGCACGCTCTTCCCCGACCGCATGGCGCCTGCGAGCAGCGTTGCCGCCGCCGGTTCGACCGACCCCGATGCGACCAACGCTCCGAGGGTCCGGTACGCCGGCAGGAATTTGCGCACGTTCACCGACCAGTGCCGACGCGTGATGTCCGGGATCACGACGTGCAGTCGCGAGCCATCGGGAAGAGAGGCGTCCACGAACGGCTGGCTCAGATCGACGCGTCGACCGGTGGAATGCAGCATCCGCTCGACGAGATCCCGCACCGCGGAGTCGGTGAGCGTCAGCGGCAGATGCTCGGACCGCCCACCGCGCGCCACGTAGATCCGATCGGGCGCGTTGATCCACAGCTCCTCGACCGTGGGATCGTCCAGGTAGACCTGCAACGGTCCGTACCCGGCGACGGCCGCGAGCACGTCACGGACACAGGATGCTTCGTCGTCGACGGTCACGAGACCCCGCGCGAGAGCGAAGTCGTTGTGCCGCCGGACCTCGGCCCGAGCGATCTGGGCCGTCAGCTCCGGCTGGCTCGCCGGGTCGGTCTGATCGGCCCGCAGGCGCTCGCGCACACGCTCCGCGACAGCGGTGGCGACGGCGGGTCCGGAAATCATCCGTCCATGATGCGCTTCACGCCGAGACCGCCCCGCGAACTATCCACAGGGGCGTTTCGTCACATGGTCGGAGGCGGCCTGGCCACGCCAATACGGTTACAGCGTGTCTGACAATGTCGCGGCCCCGACCGCAACCCCCGAATCCGAGACCAGAACCTTCCGCATGGAAATCCTGGTCGTCATCCTGCTCGGCGTCGTCTCCGTCGCCACGGCCTACGCCACCTTCCAGGCCGCCCTGTACGACGGCATGCAGGCCACTGCGTACGCCGAAGGGCAGAACGCGCAGACCGAGGCCGAATCGCTGTACCTTGAGGCCAACCAGCAGTTCATCCAGGACGCGCAGACCCTGTCTCGACTCGCCGAGCTCAGCATCGCGTCCGAGAGCACCGATCCCGCGGCTGCGGCAGTGGCCTCCGCCACCTACGACGAGATCTACTTCATGAACGTCTCCGACGACCTCGACGGTGCCATCCAGCGCGCGGATGCCGAGAACGCCGCAGACCCGACCATGTACACGAGCCCCCTCGATGACGAGGACTACCAGGCTTCCCTCTACGGCGCATGGGCGGAGAAGGACGACGCGAGCGCGGCCACCGTCGCTCAGGGCGACGAGTACAACGGGTACGGCGACCGGCTCACACTGGCCGCGACGCTGATGGCCATCACGCTGTTCCTCCTCGGTGTCGCCGCCGTCGTCCGGCGCGAGCGCACGAAGCTGATCCTGGTCGGCTTCGGGATGACGGTCTTCGTCGTCTCCGTCGTGATGACCGCAATGGTGCCCTTCACCTGGCTCTGAGCGGCCGCATCGACGAATCGCCAGGGGTGACCCGGGCGATTCGTTTTCGCGCAGCGGTCCCTCTCACGCGACGCCGGTGGCAGGATGAGGACATGACTCAGCGAGTGGAGAAAACCACCAGTCCCATCGCACGACTCGCGCTGTTCGTGGTCGGGCTCGCCCAGGTCGCCTTCGCGTTCCTGGCGTTCTGGGACCTCCGCAACAGGCCGGCCGAGGACGTGCGCGGCCCCAAGCCGGTCTGGATCCCGGTCATCCTGATCAACTGGATCGGCCCACTGGCGTACTTCGGCTTCGGCATCAAGCGCTGACGCGACTCGTCCGCAGTCGGCACCGGAAACGGGGGTTCACCCCCCAGGTGATGTCCAGGCGCGCCAGTAGACTGATCCCACTCGCGGGAGTGGTGAAATTGGCAGACACGCAGGATTTAGGTTCCTGTGCTTTCGAGCGTGTGGGTTCAAGTCCCACCTTCCGCACGATCGGATGCCTCAGCATCCGATGATCTGCCGACCGCCGACCTGCTTCCACCGACGGGACCCCCTTCGTGCATCAGATTGCTCTCATTCCGTGGCTCGACCCGGCCGCCATCATCGAGTGGGCCGGCCCCTGGTCCCTGCTCGTCGTGTGCTTCATCATCTTCGCCGAGACCGGACTGCTGATCGGCTTCCTGCTCCCGGGCGACACCCTGCTGGTCATCGCCGGACTGCTGTCGCACTCGACGACGGCGGCCCCGCACGGAGTGTTCGGCATGAGCGTGTGGTGGGTCGCCCTACTGATCGGGCTTTCTGCCTTCGTCGGCGGTGAAGTCGGATACCTCATCGGACACAAGGCAGGTCCGGCGATCTTCGAGCGCAAGGAATCCGGTCTGTTCAGCGTCAAGAACGTCGAACGCACCAACGCGTTCTTCGAGCGCTTCGGCGGGCTGACGATCATCCTGGCCCGCTTCGTACCGATTGTCCGCACATTCGCCCCGGTCGCCGCCGGCGTCGGGCACATGCACAAGGGCAAGTACACGCTCTACAACCTGATCGGCGCCGTCCTCTGGGGCTTCGGGCTCACGATGTTCGGCTATGCCATCGGATTCATCCCGTTCGTCCGCGATCTCGTCACCGAGTACATCGACGTCATCCTGCTCATCGCCGTCGGCGGGACCGCGCTGGTCACACTGTGGCACTATCTCCGCGAGCGGTCGAAGGCGAAGAAGGCTGCGGCAGCGGGAGAAGACGTCATCACCGACGCCGAAGAGGCCAAGGAACTCGTCCTGGACCCCGAGGTCTTCGAACGCGCACCCGAGCTGCCCCACACGGACGGCCCCGAGGACTCCCCGAGGCCGTAAGGCTCAGGAGGCTTTCGCCGCCTTCTTCTTGCTCGACTTCGCGGACTTCTCCGCTGCCGTCGAGTCGGAGGAGGCGGCATCCTTCTTCGTGCCGTCCGCCGCACCCGCGCGGGCCGCCCGGCTGCGCTCGACGCTGGCACGCAGCGCCTCCATGAGGTCGATGACCTCACCGCCGGTCTCCTCGACCTCACGGTCGCCGAAGGTCTCGGACGTGTCGAGCGCATCGCCCTTCTCCAGCTTCGCGTCGATGAGGGTGCGCAACTCCTCCTGGTACTCGTCGACGAACTGCGACGGGTCGAAATCGCTCGCGAAGCTGTCGACGAGGGATGCCGAGAGCTCCAGCTCCTTCGCCGAGATCCGCACCGGCTCATCCAGCGCGGGGAACGCGGCCTCGCGCACCTCGTCTGCCCACAGCAGCGTCTGCAGCACCAGCACGTCACCGCGCACGCGCAGCGCGGCGAGGCGGGTCTTCTGGCGCAGCGAGAAGCGGACGATGGCGGTGCGCTCGGTCTGCTCGAGCGTCTTGCGCAGCAGCACGTACGCCTTCGGCGAGGCGCCGTCGGGTTCGAGGTAGTAGGCCCGGTCCAGGGTCAGCAGATCGACCTGCTCGCTGGGCACGAACTCCACGACGTCGATCTCGCGACTGCGCTCGGCGGGCAGCGAGTCGATGTCCTCCTTGGTGAGCACGACCGTGCGCTCACCGTCGTCGTACGCCTTGTCGATGTCGGCGAACGGTACGACCTCGCCGTCGATCTCGCAGATGCGCTGGTACCGGATGCGCCCGCCGTCTTTGTTGTGCACCTGGTGCAGCGGCACGTCGTGGTCCTCGGTCGCGGAGTACACCTTGACCGGGACGTTCACGAGGCCGAACGTCAGGGCGCCTTTCCAGATCGCTCTCATCACACCAGTACACACCTGTCACACCGCCCACGGCTACCCTGGGCGCATGGCAGGCGAGCAGACGGTGCGCATCGGAGGCCGTCGTCTGCGTATCACCAACCTCGACAAGGTGCTGTATCCGGAGACCGGAACGACCAAGGGCGAGGTCATCGACTACTACACGCGGATCGCTCCGCTGATGATTCCGCACCTCGTCGGCCGCCCCGTGACGCGCAAGCGCTGGCCCGAGGGCGTCGGTACGACCGAGCATCCGAGCGAGCCGTTCTTCGCGAAGGACCTCGAACGCGGTGCTCCGGAATGGGTGCGCCGGATGCCGATCGACCACTCCACCGGGGCCAAGGACTATCCCCTCGTCGGCGACGTGCCGACCCTGGTCTACCTCGCGCAGGTCGCGAGCCTGGAGCTGCACGTTCCGCAGTGGCAGTTCGCTCCGGACGGTGGTCGGGCGAACCCCGACCGACTCGTGCTCGACCTGGATCCCGGCCCGGGCGTCGAGCTTGCGGACACCGCGCAGGTCGCGCGATGGGCACGCGACATCCTGCGCGGCATGGGGCTGGACCCGTACCCGGTGACCAGCGGCAGCAAAGGCATCCACCTCTACGCGGCGCTGCCCGGCACGCAATCCAGCGAGCAGGTCACGGCCGTCGCCAAGGCACTCGCGCAGGCGATCGAAGCGGACCATCCCGACCTCGTCGTGAGTGCGATGAGCAAGTCGCTGCGCCCCGGCAAGGTGTTCATCGACTGGAGCCAGAACAACGGTGCCAAGACGACGATCGCGCCCTATTCGCTCCGCGGGCGTCCGCATCCGACCGTCGCCGCGCCGCGCACGTGGGAGGAGCTGGACGATCCCGAGCTGCGGCAGCTGTCGTTCGAAGAGGTCCTCGAACGCGCCGAGAGCCTCGGCGATCCGCTCGCAGCGCTCGGGTTCCACGCGGGCGGACGCGCCGCCGACGAGGGCCCCCTCAGCACTTACATCTCCAAGCGCACGGCCGGGAAGACCCCGGAGCCGGTACCGTCCAACCCGCTCGGCGCGGCGACCACTCCCGGCGAATTGCCGCGGTTCGTCATCCAGGAGCATCACGCCACCCGGCTGCACTGGGACTTCCGTCTCGAGCACGACGGTGTGTTCGTGAGCTGGGCGGTGCCGCGCGGCGTGCCACCGACCTCCGGGCGCAACAACCTCGCGGTCATGACCGAGGACCACCCGCTCGAATACGGCACGTTCGAGGGCACCATCCCGCGCGGCGAGTACGGCGGCGGGACCGTGACGATCTGGGACGACGGCCGCTACGAACTGGAGAAGTGGCGCGACGACGAGGTCATCTTCACGGCTGAAGGTCGACCCGGAGGACCACTCGGACGGGTGCGCCTCGCGTTCATCCGCACCGATGGCGAGGGCGAGAAGTCGACCTGGCTGCTGCATCGGATGAAGACGGATGCCGCGGGCCACCCGCAGCCGGATGGTGAGCCGGTCGAACCCAGTCCGCAGGCCGACGAGCCGCGGGGTGCCGCAGTGCATCACGCCGCGACGTCTGATGCCGATGCGGGCGTGGAAGCCGGCGCGCCGCCCCCTGCTGACCGTCTCGGCCGGATCGAGCCGATGCTCGCCACGCACGCGACGCCGGGAATGGCGCGCAGCGCGGCACAGCGCTGGGCGGAGCACGGTGGATCGTGGGTCGAAGTGAAGTGGGACGGCATACGTGCCATCGGCATCTGGGACGGCACCCGCCTGCGGCTGCAGGCCCGCAGCGGCAACGACATCACCGCGAAGTACCCGGAGCTCACTCGGGTGGACGCCGGACTCGGCCCCGACCCGGCGATCGTGGACGGCGAGATCGTCGCGCTCGATGCGAAGGGACGGCCGAGCTTTCCGCGGCTGCAGTCGCGCATGAACCTCACCAAACCGCGCGAGATCGAGCGCGAGATGCCGCGCACGCCGGTGAAGTACTACCTGTTCGATGTCCTCGCCCACGCGGGGACGGATGCAGCGGCACGGCCACTCGCGGAGCGGCGCGGCATCCTGGAGTCCGTGGCACACGCGGCGATCCCGGCGATCGTCGTGCCCCCGGTCTTCGACGACGTCGACGGCGCCCTCGCGGCCAGCCACGAGTTCGGGCTCGAGGGGATCGTCGTGAAGGACCCCGAATCGACGTACCGCCGGGGCGTCCGCTCGGAGCGCTGGCTCAAGGTCAAGCTCACCCGGACGCAGGAGGTCGTGATCGGCGCGATCCGCCCGGGCAAGGGCGGCCGCACCAACGCCATCGGCTCACTGCTGGTCGGCGTGCCGGGACCCAACGGACTGCGGTATGCGGGCCGCGTCGGGTCGGGCTTCAGCGACAGCGTCCTCGCACAGTTGGAGGCCGCCCTGAGGCCGCTCCGCACCGACACGAATCCGTTCGTCGGGGTGCCGGATGTCGACGCCTCCGACGCCCTGTGGGTGCAGCCGACGCTGGTCGGTGAGGTCGAGTTCGCCGAGTTCACACCCGGCGGCATCCTTCGGCAGGCGCGGTGGCGCGGGCTGCGGCCCGACAAGTCGCCCGACGACGTGGTCCGCGAGGACTGACCGGCGGTTTCAGGCGTGCTGGGAGTCGTCGTGCTCGACGTGTCCGGCCGGCTCCAGCTGGAACGTGGAGTGCTCGACGTCGAAGTGCTGCGCGAGGCACCCCTGCAGCTGACTGAGGATCTCGCCCGCACGCCCGTCTTCGAACGCGGCGTCTTCGACGGTGACGTGCGCGGAGAATACCGGCGCGCCCCGGGTCAGCTGCCACACGTGGATGTCATGCGCGTCCACAACGCCGGGCGTGCCGAGGATGTGCTCGCGGATCTCGGTGACGTGCATGCCCTTGGGTGCGGCCTCGCTGAGCACCGAAGCGACCTCGCGGAGCAGCCCGAACGCGCGCGGCACGATCATGGCGGCGATGAACAGCGACGCGATGGCATCGGCGGGCGCCCAACCCGTTGTCACGATCACGATGGCCGAGACGATGACCGCGGCCGAGCCGATGAGGTCGCCGAGCACCTCGATGTAGGCGCCCCGCACGTTCAGGTTGCTCTTCTGCGCCGCGCTCAGCAGCCACATCGCTGTGGCATTGGCGAGGAGGCCGATGATCGCGACGACGAGCATCACTCCCCCGGCCACCTCGACGTCGCCCGGGTTGAGCAGCCGCATCACGCCTTCGACGGCGACCCAGACGGCCAGCACGATCAGGATGACGCCGTTCACGAGCGCGCCGAAGACCTCCGCCCGCTGGTACCCGAACGTGCGCCGGTCGTTCGCCGGCCGGGCGGCGACCGTGCTCGCGATGAGCGCGATGACCAGCGCCGCGACATCCGTGAACATGTGGGCGGCATCGGCGAGCAGCGCGAGCGAGCCGGACAGCACCGAGCCGATCACCTGGACGACGAGCACCACCGACGTGATCGTCAACGACAGCGCCAGAAGGCGCCGGTTGCTGGTGCCTCGGATGCCGCTCGTGCCGGAGGGTGCGTGGTCGTGCATATGACCAGGCTAGGCCGCGGTCGGACCGCCGAGACGCCAAACCGCCCTCTCGGGAATGAGTCTGATTCTCAGTCCCGGCTGCGCGAGACGCGGCAACGCGCTCCGGGGACGACGGCGGGTCAGAGGGTGGCGAGGAGCGGGACGAGCTCGACGAACGCGCGGGCGCGGTGGGATGCCGCGTTCTTCTCCTCGGCCGACCACTCCGCGACGGTGCGCTCGGATGCCGCATCCTGTCCGTCCGGGATGAAGATCGGGTCGTACCCGAACCCACCGGCCCCCGCCGGGGCCGTCGCGAGTCGACCGGGCCAGATCCCCTCCACCACGCGCTCGGACGGGTTCTCGCCCGGCACGACCAGCGCGATCGTCGAAACGAAGTGCGCGGTGCGGTGCGGGTCGGCGACGTCGAAGAGCTGGTCGAGCAGCAGTTCGAGATTGGCCACGGCGTCCTTCTTGTGCCCGGCCCAATAGGCCGAGAACACGCCGGGCGATCCGCCCAGGACGTCGACGCAGATGCCGGAGTCGTCCGCGACCGCGGGCAGCCCGGTGTGCGCGGCAGCGGCGCGGGCCTTGATCAGGGCGTTCGCGGCGAAGGTCACGCCGTCTTCGACCGGCTCCGGACCGTCGTAGCCGACGACCTCGATGTCGGGCCGGGTCGTGGCCACGATGGTGCGGAACTCCTCGACCTTGTGCGGATTGTGGGTCGCCAGCACGACGACACGGCGCTCTGCGCCCGAGGACGAGGAGTTCTGCACGCCACTCACTCCGCTGCGGAGGCGGCGGCGGCGAGAGAGGCCAGCTGCAGGTCGCGCAGATCCGCGCAGCCGGCGACGCCCAGCTCGAGGAGAGCGTCGAGTTCGCGCTTGTCGAACGGCGCGCCCTCCGCGGTGCCCTGCACCTCGACGAACAGGCCGCGGCCCGTGACGACGACGTTCATATCGGTCTCGGCGCGGACGTCCTCGACATACGCGAGGTCGAGCATCGGCTCGCCGTCGATGATGCCGACCGAGACTGCGGCGACCGAGTCGATCAGCGGCGTGGCCTTCTGCGCGATGAACTTCTTCGCACGACCCCACTCGATCGCGTCGGCGAGAGCGACGTAGGCGCCCGTGATCGCGGCCGTGCGGGTGCCGCCGTCGGCCTGCAGCACGTCGCAGTCGATGACGATGGTGTTCTCGCCGAGCGCCTTCGTGTCGACGACGGCGCGCAGGGCGCGGCCGATCAGGCGCGAGATCTCGTGCGTGCGTCCGCCGATCTTGCCTTTGACGGCCTCACGGTCGTTGCGCGAGTTGGTCGCGCGGGGCAGCATCGCGTACTCCGCCGTGACCCAGCCCTTGCCCTTGCCGGTCAGCCAGCGCGGCACGCCGTTGGTGAAGGATGCCGTGCACAGCACCTTGGTGCCGCCGAAGCTGATGAGCGCCGAGCCTTCGGCGTGCGCGCTCCAGCCGCGTTCGATGGTGATGGGACGCAGGTCGCTGACGCTACGGCCGTCGGCGCGGATGATCTCGGACATTCTTCTCCTTGGATGGGGATGCCGCGCCTCAGCGCGGCAGGTCGATCGCGCCGGTCTGGACGAGCTGCACATCGCGCACCTCGCGGCCCATCAGGCGGTGGGCCAGGCGCACGAACTCGTCGGCGGAATCGCCGGTCGCTTCGTAGACGTGGGTGGGGATCGCATCGGGCCCGGCGAGCAGGTCGCGGCTCACGAGCTGTCGATAGACGTCCTTGGCGGTCTCGCTGTCACTGGAGACCAGGCTGACGTCCGGCCCCATCACGTAGCTGATGGCGCCCTCGAGGAACGGGTAGTGCGTGCAGCCGAGCACCAGCGTGTCGACACCGGCGTGCCGCAGCGGGGCGAGGTAGTTCTCGGCCACCTCGAGGACCTCGGGCGAATCGGTGATGCCGTCTTCGACGAACTCGACGAACCGCGGGCAGGCCGCGGCGAAGACGGTGAGCTTCGCGTTGACCTCGAGCATGTCCTGGTACGCCCGGGAGCCGATCGTGCCGGCCGTGCCGATCACGCCGATGCGTCCGTTGCGGGTGGTGGACATCGCGGTGCGCACGGCGGGTCCGATCACCTCGACGACCGGCACGTCGTAGCGCTCGCGCGCGTCGCGCAGCATCGCCGCGGAGGCCGTGTTGCAGGCGATCACGAGCATCTTCACGCCCTGCTCGACGAGGGTGTCCAGCACCTCGAGGGAGTAGCGGCGCACGTCGGCGATCGGCTTCGGGCCGTACGGAGAGCGCGCGGTATCGCCGATGTACAGGAGGGATTCGCGCGGGAGGAGCGCCGAGACGGCGCGGGCGACGGTGAGTCCGCCGACTCCGGAGTCGAAGATACCGATCGGCGCATCGTTCACGATTTCCAGCCTACCCGTCGGTTTCGGTCCGACCCTGGCAGCGGCACGGGCGGTGCCGGCCTCAGTAGGCTGACCCCATGACGGGGAGCACCGCACTGCAGACCGACCGGTACGAGTTGACGATGCTGGACGCGGCGCTCCGCGACGGCACCGCCCATCGGCGCTGCGTGTTCGAGTTGTTCGGACGACGCCTGTCGGGCGGACGCCGATTCGGCGTCGTGGCCGGCACCGGGCGCCTGCTCAGCCTGATCCGCGACTTCCGCTTCGGCGAGGACGAGCTGCGATACCTGCGCGATGAGAACGTGGTGGATGCCGAGACCCTCGCGTACCTCGAGGACTACCGGTTCAGCGGCACGATCACCGGCTATCGCGAGGGCGAGCTGTACTTCCCAGGCTCCCCCATCCTCACGGTCGAGGGGACGTTCGCCGAGGCCGTCGTGCTGGAGACCCTGGCCTTGAGCGTGATGAACCACGACTCCGCCGTGGCCACGGCGGCCGCGCGCATGACGATCGCGGCCGGCGACCGTCCGCTCGCGGAGATGGGTTCGCGCCGGGCCGGCGAGGACTCGGCCGTGGCCGCCGCCCGCGCGGCGTACATCACCGGATTCGACGCGACCTCCAACCTCGAAGCGGGGCGTTCCTGGGGCATCCCCACGATGGGCACCGCCGCGCATTCCTGGACACTGCTGCACGACACCGAAGAGGACGCGTTCCGTGCGCAGATCGCCGCGCACGGCGTCGGCACGACCCTCCTCGTGGACACCTACGACATCCGTCAGGGCGTGGAGACCGCGATCCGCGTCGCGGGTACCGGCCTCGGAGGCGTGCGTATCGACTCCGGCGACCTGCCGATCATGGCGGCCGAAGTGCGGGAGCAGCTGGATTCCCTCGGCGCCACCGGCACGCGCATCACCGTGACGAGCGACCTCGACGAATACTCGATCGCCGCACTCGCGGCATCCCCCGTCGACTCCTACGGTGTGGGCACCTCGGTCGTCACCGGCTCCGGCACCCCGACCGCCGGCATGGTCTACAAGCTCGTCGCACGGCAGGACTCGGCGGGCGGGTGGGTCGCCGTCGCCAAGAAGTCGACCGACAAGGGCTCCCGCGGCGGACGCAAGGCCGCGTTCCGCACCCTCGACCGCGGCACCGCCACCAGCGAACTGGTGATCGTCTCGGACGGCTTCGAGACCGTCGCCACGGCTTCCGAGCATCCGGATGCGCGATCGCTCCAGGTCGAGCTCGTCGTCGGCGGAGAGATCGACGCCGTGAACGAGGGCGCCGCAGGCGTGACTGCCGCACGCGCGCATCACGCCCAGGTGCGCGAGGAGCTTCCCGTGCGGGCGCTCGCATTGAGCCGGTCCGAACCGGCGATCCCGACCGTCTTCACCGACGCCGAGTGACCTCAGATGGTCAGTTGACCATCGACTCGTAGATCTCCTTGCACGTGGGGCAGACCGGGAACTTCTCCGGGTCGCGACCCGGCGTCCACTTCTTGCCGCACAGTGCGCGCACGGGCTTGCCCGTGATCGCGGATTCGAGGATCTTGTCCTTCTTCACGTAGTGCGAGAAGCGCTCGTGATCTCCGGGTTCGATGCTCTCTTCGCGGATGAGCTCTTCGAGCTCGCGGTCGAGGGTCGCGATGCCGCCCTGGTCGGGGCTCTCGAGGGGAGTGCTCATGGACGTCAGTTTAGCCGCCCCACGGCTCACGTGGACTCGGCGAACTCCATCAGACGCCCACCGCGGCGCTCGAACGCCAGCGATCCGATCGCGACGCCGACCACGAGCACGGTCACGCCGATCGCGATCCCGCCCCACAGTGCGGCAGTCGCGTACTGGACATCGCTGGTCAGCGCGAGCCATCCCCACCACAGGGCCGGCGTGCTCAATGCGATGGCTCCGAGAAGGACGACGCCCTGGGCGATCGCTCCTGCCGAACCGGTGCGCTGCGGCTGCTGGAACGGGCTGTCACCGGGCCGGGCGACGGCGTACGGTGCGACCGCCGACGAGATGCTCGACAGGCCCAGTCCGGAGAGGAACAGCGCGGCGCATACGCCGACCATCGCCGGCAGGAGCGCCCAGCGGCCCTGGATGGCGATGACGACAGGGATCGCGATGGCCAGGACCGGGACGGCCATGAGCAGCACCGGGATGAGTCGGCCCACCCGGTCGGACACGCCCCGCACGCCACTGGCGATGTGCATCCAGACGGCGGTCGAGTCGAACGCCAAGTCGTTGTGGGGGAGCCAGCCGAAGAACACCGCGGCGATCGGCACCGGCACGAGCACCGCATACTCGATCGGAACTCCGGCCACGACCAAGGGAACGATCGTGATCAGCGCGGCGATCGGCACGACGACGCTGTTCACGACGTAGCGCCGGTCGCGCATCCAATAGACGAGGCTGCGAGCTGCCACTCCACCGCCAGGCGTGCCGGGCGCGACGGCGAACCAGCCGAGACCCCCGCGTTCGCGGACGGATGCCGGGCGCTCCGTCGTCGTGAGAAGGCGATGCACGAGCCAGGTCCAGAGCAGGCCGAGCAGGACGACGGTCGCGACCGCGATCAGCAGCGACGTCCACGCCGATCCGGCGCCCTGATCCACCCGGGCGGGGAACGCCCACGCGGCGCCGAAGGGAGTCAGCGCCAACGCGGTCACGGCTTCGCCGAGCTGCGTCGGCACCGATCCGCGCCACTCCAGCGAGGCGAGGAAGACGCCGACCGGGACCACCACGACGAGCACGGCCAGCGCGAAGACGCCCGTCAGCTCGCGGGAGCGGCGCTCGGACAGGAAGGAGGCCGTCACGGCCATGCCGACACGGGCGAAGAGCGCGCACGTGAAGACCGCGAGGAGCACACTGCACGCCCCGATGACCCAGGGAACGCCATGGGCGGCCCACACGATCACGAGGCAGACCCCGAGCGCGATGAGCGCGAAGATCGGCACGCTGATCAGGCCTGCGAGTGCCAGGACACCGGCCAGCGGGCGCGGTGCCAGCCCGAACACCGCGAACCGGCGGGGATCCAGCGGATCAGACGTGCCGGCCATGAGCGGAGCCAGCGCGAACCCGAGTGTGACAGCGGAACCGCCCAGCACGGTGACGGCCAGCGCGACGTCGGAATCGGCATCCCGCAGCGTCAGCAGTCCCCAGCACGCGGCAGCGGTCGCGGCGGCGAGCAGCACCAGTCCGACCACGACCCGCGTCACATGCGACGGATCACCGCGGAAGGTTCCGATCAGCAGCGCCGCCCTCAGTCGGAGAACGTGTGCAGCCACTCCAGGCCCTCCACGTCGCTCAGACCACCGGCGAGTTCGATGAACCGCTGCTCCAGCGTCAGCTCACCACGAACCTCGGCGATGGTGCCCTCGGCCAGCACCTGGCCGGCGACGATCACGGCGACACGCGAGCAGACCCGCTCGACGAGGTCCATGCCGTGACTGGAAAGGATGACGGTTCCACCGTGCTCGACGTAGGTGCCGAGGATGTCGAGGATGATCGCGCTGGAGACCGGATCCACTGCTTCGAACGGCTCGTCCAGCACCAGCAGGCGCGGAGAGTGGATCATCGCTCCGGCGAGCATGACCTTCTTGGCCATGCCGGCGGAGTAGTCGGAGACGACGCGACCGAGCGCATCGGTGAGGTCGAAGGCACGGGCCAGATCGTTGGTGCGACTCTCCACGACAGCGGGCGGCAGCTTGCGCAGGATGCCGTAGTAATAGAGGAGCTGTCGTCCCGTGAGCCGGTCGAACGTGCGCAGGCGGTCGGGCAGGACGCCCATCACCCGCTTGGCACCGACGGGGTCGGTTCCGGCATCCACGCCGTTGACGACGATCGACCCCCGGTCGGGCCGGAGCAGTCCGGCGATCATCGACAGCGTGGTGGTCTTGCCGGCGCCGTTCGGTCCGACGAGTCCGTAGAACGTGCCGGCCGGGATCGTCAGGTCGATGCCGTCGACCGCGCGCGTCTCACCGAACGACTTCGTGAGTCCCCGAACGACGAGGACGGATGCTGCGGGCGCGGGCACGGAGGCACCCACCGGGGCATCGTCCAGGGCCGCCACGAGGGCCGCCGTTGCGGCATCGTCGAGGTGCGACTCGTGCGCCACCGGTTCGGTCTCGACCACTTCTTCCGTGTCGAGGGCAGCATCCGCGACAGTCTCAATAACGAGAGCGTCCTCAAGCTCAAGCTCGAGCTCGGGCTCGACTTCGGTTTCCGTGTCAGCCTCGAGCTCTACCTCTACTTCTACTTCTACTTCTAGTTCCGGCTCTGCCTCGACTTCGGGCTCTGCCTCGAGTTCGGACTCCGGCTCAGCATCCGACTCTGCCTCGACTTCGGGCAGGACCGCGACTTCAGCTTCCAGATCTTCGACGGTCCCAGCCTCAAGCTCAGCCTCGTCTTCAGGCTCGCGCTCAGGCGCGGCCTCAGCCTCGACCGCCGGTTCAGGCTCGACCTCGAGTTCAGGCTCGACCTCTATCTCAGCCTCGGTGGCGACCTCGACCTCCGCAATGGCTGCCGCCTCGACATCCGGGGAATCGACGACCGCCTCCTCCGCCTGCTCGGCGGCGGCCGCGGCGACACCGGCGGGCAACGGCGGCTTCGGCGGGATGACCACGTCGGCCGCGATCACATCGATCGGCAGGGGCGGGGGCGGACCCGGGTCGATGACCGCCGCCGGACGAGACTTCGCGCCGGCCTTGGGCTTGCGCGGACGCGGGGGCTTGCGTGGGCGCGGAGGCACGGCATCCGCCGTCTCACGAGCGACGGCAGCCTCCTCTGCGGGCACACGAGGTTTGGGGGGCAGCTTGACGATAGGCGCATCCCCCCGGGCATTCGCATCCGTCCGATCCGGGTGTTCCGGATAGGACTCCTGCGGAACCGGCAGAGAGGCTGTCACTCAGCCAACCTATCAAGCACGACACGGAGACCCCGGGAACATTGCGGCAGTTACTCAGGATTCGCGCTTTGTCACGAAACGACAACGGAGACCCGTCATTCTGCGCCTTCTCAGGGGGAATAGTTACCATGGAACAGGCACGAGGAAGTGTCATGTCGGTGAACCGACCGTGACAATTCGTACTCCAGGAGCAGATCTTGACCCTTCAGACCGTAATCCTCGCAGCCGGCATGGGCTCGCGGCTAGGCCGCAGCCTGCCCAAGCCGCTGACCGAGCTCAGTGACGGCCGCAGCATCATGCAGCAGCAGCACGACAACATCCGTGCCGCGTTCGGTGACGCCGCCCGCATCACGACGGTCGTCGGCTACCGCGCCGAGACCATCGTCGAGGCCTTCCCCGAGGTCGACTACGTCTACAACGAGCGGTACGACCAGACCAACACGTCCAAGAGCCTGCTGCGCGCCCTCGGCCGTTCCGGCAAGGGCGGCGTGCTGTGGATGAACGGCGACGTCGTCTTCGACCCCCGCGTTCTCGGCCGCGCGATCGAGCTGATCCAGCGCGACCAGTCCTTCGTCTCCGTCAACACCTCCAAGGTCAGCGACGAAGAGGTCAAGTACACCGTCACGCCCGAAGGCTTCATCAAGGAGCTGTCCAAGACCGTCAAGGGCGGCATCGGCGAAGCTGTCGGCATCAACTACATCTCCAGCGCAGACAAGCGGGCCTTCGTGCGTCAGCTCACGCGCGTCGATGACCAGGATTACTTCGAGCGAGGCCTCGAGCTCGCGATCGCCGAGGACGGCCTGCTCGTGGAGCCGATGGACATCTCCGACCTGTACGCCGTCGAGGTGGACTTCGCCGAAGACCTCGAGCGGGCCAACCAGTTCGTCTGACACGCCTGACCCCCAGGCGTCGTTCAGCGAGCCGCGCTTAGGATCGGCGTGATGGCCGAGAAGGTTCACCGCATCCACTCGCTCCCCGGCGATTCGCCGTGGACGGGTGGGATGCCGC
The DNA here is from genome assembly GCF_001427525.1 of Microbacterium sp. Root61. Classification (NCBI taxonomy): domain Bacteria; kingdom Bacillati; phylum Actinomycetota; class Actinomycetes; order Micrococcales; family Microbacteriaceae; genus Microbacterium; species Microbacterium sp. Root61. Next base: position 880,481 of record NZ_LMGU01000001.1, read on the forward strand.
CCACGGGCTCCGACGAGCACCCCCGCGTCATCCGCGCCCTCGACAAGGTGCTCGCAATCCAGCGGCCCGTCGTCGTCGCGCATCTGCGCAGCATCCGCCTGCGTCATCCGAACGCCACCACGACAGACATCGTGCGCATGCTGGAGCGTCGCTACCTCGCCGCCGTCACGACCGGCGGCGCTGCGGTCGGCGCCACCGCCGTCGTCCCGGGCATCGGCACCGGCGTCACGCTGGCGCTGAGCGGCGTGGAGACAGTCGGCTTCCTGGAGGCCACCACGCTGTTCGCGCAGTCCGTCGCCGAGGTCCACGGCATCCCGGTCGAGAACCCCGACCGCGCGCGGGCGCTCGTGCTGACCATGATGCTCGGCAAGGAGGGCACCGACCTCGTGGCCCAGCTCGCCGGGCAGGCCACCGGCAAGGCGCCGACCCGCGACCGCTACTGGGGCGAGCTGATCACAAAGACGCTCCCCCGCGCCGCCGTCGGCCCGCTGGTCGACCGCCTCAAGACCGCGTTCATCCACCAGTTCGCCGCCAAGGGCAGCGCCTCCTTCATCGGCAAGGCGCTCCCGTTCGGCATCGGCGCAGTCGTCGGCGGTGCCGGCAACAACATCCTGGGACGCCGCGTCCTCGTCGGCTCGCGGCGGGCGTTCGGAATGCCGCCCGTGCAGCTGCCCGCCGAACTCGAACCGCGGCCCGGCGCCTCGACGCTGGAGCGCGCGGCCGGCACCGGCATCGTCCGTGCCGGCAGCGCGGTCGTCGGCGGTATCACGAAGGGCGTCGCCTCCGTCGGGCACGCCGGTCGCCGCGTCGGCGGCGCACTGACCTCACGACGCGGGTCGTCCCGTGCGGCCGGGCCTGCCGTCGAGGGTCAGGATGCGGCGCCCGCCGTCGAGGGTCAGGATGCGGCGCCCGCCGTCGAGGACCCCGCCGCACACTGACCGCGCGCTTGCGGACGCCATGACACCGTTGGTGACATAGACGCAGCTGCGGCGGTACTCTCACCGCGGGGAGAGAAACCGAGGGGACGTGTCGCCGACGGAGAACGACCGCGAACTGCCGCGCGAGTTTCGCGCGATCGAATCGGAGCCGGAACTCGCACCGGACCCGGCCAAGCCCGCGCCGCAGGGCGAGAAGCCGGCGAAGCGCTCTCCTGCGGGCGGAGCGCCACCCGCCGACGCGGAGGCGTCGTCTCCGGAGACACCGACCCCGAGTACGACTCCGGATGCCGCAGCCCGCACCCAGCCCGCATTCACCCTCCCCGATATGCCGACCACGGTGTCGTTGGTCACCGACTCCGTCATCACGCGTCCGCTGGCCGAGCGCATGTCCTCCGCCGAGGACGGCGAGCTGATCGGGGTCGTGATCGAGCTGCGGACCGACAGCGGGCTGCCGCTGGATGCCGTCGTCGCCGAACTGCAAGCCCTCGTGCACGTCGCCACGCGCGGACGCGGAACCCCGGGCGATGCATGGCGTGTCGGCAGCTACGTGATGGCGGCGATGAGCCGCAGCGAGATCCTCGCCCTCGTCCGCGTGGACGCGGACAAGGGCGGCCGCGTCCGAGGCGGGCGGCAGGAGTCCAAGACCGCCCCGCGCAGCCTGATCAACCGGATCTGGCCGAACTTCGAGGTGCGCGCCACCATCCATCGGTCGGTCATCACCGTGAAGGCGGACGCCGCCGTGCGCTCGTTCGATGCGACCGGAGACGGCATCGTGTGGGCCGTACTGGACACCGGGCTGCATGCCGAGCACGCGCACTTCGCGACGTACGCCACGCTCGACCTGCCCGGCGCGCTCGTCCCCCGCAGTTTCGTCGCGGGCGCCTCTGACGCCGAAGCGCTTCGTGATCCGAACGGCCACGGCACGCACGTGGCCGGGATCATCGCGGGCGGCCAGGTGGCTCCGTCGAAGGCGAAGCCCATCTGCGCGGCCACCTGGTACCGCACGGCCGAGGGCGACACCGGTGTGCAGCGCGTGGAGCTGGAGCGCATCAGCGGCATGGCGCCGCGCGCGAAGATCCTCTCGCTCAAAGTGCTGCGCGATGACCGCACCGGTGACCTCGCCTCCCTGCTGGCGGCGCTGGAGTACATCCAGGAACTCAACCGCGGGGGCCGGGACCTCGCCGTGCACGGGGTGAATCTCTCGTTGGGCTACCCGTTCGACCCGTCCTGGTTCGCGACGGGCTTGTCGCCCGTGTGCCGCGAGGTGGACCGGCTCGTCGCCGACGGCGTGTGCGTCGTCGTGTCGGCGGGCAACACCGGGTACGGCGCAGCGCGAGACTCGGCCGGACGCGAGATGCGGCTGGGCTTCGGCATGACCATCAATGACCCGGGCAACGCGGCCCGGGCGATCACGGTGGGCTCGACCTCGATCAAGCCGTACTCCACCGGCATTTCGTACTTCTCCTCCAAGGGGCCGACCGGCGATGGCCGCCTCAAGCCCGATCTGGTCGCGCCGGGTGAACGTGTGGTGAGCGCCGGTGCGGGCGAACTGTTGGAGAAGGCGCGCGCCGGAGTTCCGGTGAAGCGCGGGCAGAAGGCGACCGACATCACGTACGTCGAGGACTCCGGCACCTCGATGTCGGCACCGCATGTATCAGGAGTGGCCGCCGCCTTCCTCTCCGTACACAGGGAGTTCGTCGGTAAGCCCGACGACCTCAAGCGCATCCTGATGGACACGGCCAGCGATCTCGGACGAGAGCGCAGCTTCCAGGGCCGGGGTCTGATCGACGCGATGCGGGCGATCCAGAGCGTGTAACCGTCGAGAGGGTGGAGCCATGAAGCTGCCGTACGCCGAGGTCGAGTTCGACAAGAAGGGCGTCCTCGTTCATCCCGAACAGGTCGCGGATGCGGCATCCCTCATCCGCTCCGAAGATGCCACCGACGTGATCGTGCTGACCCATGGCTGGAACAACACGTTCGGCCAGGCGCGCGATCTCTACGAGCGGCTGATCGACTCGGTCGCGGCCGTGCGCGGCAAGGTCGCCGGGGCCGGTGCCCGGCGCGTGGTCGTGATCGGCGTGCTGTGGCCGTCGATCCAGTGGGCGGACGACGCGGAGTCGGGGGCCGGCGCAGGCGTGGAGGACGACGTCGCCGCTCTGCAGGCGCAGATCCGGGAACGGGTGCTGGATCCGACGATCGCGAACAAGCTCATCGCCCTGGTGCCGAAGCTCGACGGTTCCGCCGATGCTCAGCGCGAGTTCCTGGCGCTGCTGCGCCAGACGCTCCCCCGCACGACGAAGGGCGAGGACAAGGCGGCCTTCGACGTTCTCAAGGAGGGCAGCGTCGATGACGTGCTGAGTGCGGCGAAGGGCAGCGATGCGGACGACCCGGCAGCGGCCGTCCAGGGCGGTGCCGCCTCGATCGACCCCGCCGGTCTCCCGCCGCTCGAAGACGGCGGAGCCGCCGGATTCCTCGACGGGATCATCGGCGCGGCGCGCAATCTACTGAACATCACGACCTACTACACGATGAAGGAGCGCGCGGGAGTAGTCGGCGAGAAGGGCATCGCCGCCCTGCTCGATCGGCTGCACACCGCAGCGCCCACCGCCCGGCTGCATCTGGTCGGGCACTCCTTCGGCGGCCGCGCGGTCACGGCCGCGGCCCTGGCCACAGCGGCGCCCGTGTCATCGATGTCGCTGCTGCAGGCGGCGTACAGCCACTTCGGAATGTCGCAGGACTGGGACGGCGCCAAGGACGGCATCTTCGTCAAGGTTCCCGCGAAGATGAACGGCCCGATCCTGGTCACGTTCACGCAGAACGACAGGGCGGTGGGCGTCGCGTATCCGATCGCCTCGCGCCTCGCCCACCAGATCGGTGTCGGCCTCGGCGACGAGAAGGATCCGTATGGCGGGATCGGACGCAACGGCGCATTGAAGACACCCGCATCCCTCCCTGCGGCGAAGCTCCTGGAGGTCGGCGGAAAGTACGCGTTCCAGCGCGGGCGCGTCTCCAACCTCAATGCGGATGCCTTCATCACCGGCCATTCCGACATCGCGGGCCGACAGGTGGGCTACGCCGTCCTGTCCGCCGTCGTCGCGGGCGGCTGATCCGGCGGGTTCTGCGCCGAAGTGACGGCACGGGCGCACAATAGGGACATGGGATTGTTCCAATCACGCCCCGAAGAGCCGACCGAGTGGGCAGGGCTGCCGTCCGAACCGCTGCCGCCGCGATCGGCCGCGGAGGCGCTCTCCGACGGCATGCCGTCGCTGGACCTGTTCGCGGCGACCGCGGTCGAGTCGATCGTCATCCCGGTGGCGCCGCAGATCGAGATCGTCGAGGCCGCAAGCATCCCGGCGGACGGTGACGACGGCCCGGAGTCAGCCGGCTAGCTTCTCGTCGAGGAAGTCGAGCACTCGCTCCACGCCCTCCTGCTGCCGATCGATGGTCAGCACGGAATGACCGGGACCGTCGAACTCCACCGCGAGGAAGCGGTCGCCGAGTTCGCGAGCCAGCGTGTCGAAGCGCGTACCCGTGGCAGGATCGTCGCGGTAGCGCAGCCCCAGCACCTCGCACGGTGACCCGCGCACGACCTGCAGGTCGGTGGGGCTCAGTCCCAGGTCGGCACCTCGCGCGGTGCGTCCACGACGGAACCCCACCGCCGCCGGGAGCGACGGCTCGGCGAGCACCGGGGCGATGACCGGGGCGTCGGCCATCATCGCCAACGCGAATCCGCCGGTGAAGCACATACCGACCACGCCGATGCCCGGCCCACCGACCTCGCCATGCAGATCGCGGGCGAGCGCGCGCAACCAGCCCGCGATCGGGCTGGTCTTGCCACGGGCGAACACGGAGAACTCCCGCCGCACGCAGAACTGCCACAGATCGCCCACGACATTGCCGACGGAGAATCCCGCGCCCGGACGACCGAACAGCCGGGGCAAAAGCACGGTGTGACCGCGCGCGACGATCTCCTCTGCGAACGCGACCAGCGTGGGCTCGATGCCGGGGATCTCGTGGATGACGATGACGCCGGGTCCGGTACCCAGGCGCCAGACGTCGCGCGTCCGCCCATCCGCGGTGAACTCTTCGTGCGTCCATCCGGCCAGTGCATCCATCCGCTCATCGTGGCAGATGCGTGCTCGTTCGTGGGATCGTTTCCCCGTCCTACTCGTGCTGCGGGAAGCCCAGATTCAATCCGCCGTGCGACGGATCGAGCCAGCGGGAGGTCACGGCCTTCTCCTGGGTGAAGAACTCGAATCCGTGCGCGCCGTATGCCTTCGAGACGCCGAACAGCGAATCCTTCCACCCGCCGAACGAGTGATACGCCACGGGCACCGGGATCGGCACATTGATGCCGACCATGCCGACCTGCACCTCGCGTTGGAACCGTCGTGCGGCGCCCCCGTCGTTCGTGAAGATCGCGGTGCCGTTGCCGTACGGGCTGGCGTTGATGATGCCCAGGCCGTCTTCGTAGCCCTCCACGCGCACGATCGACAGCACGGGGCCGAATATCTCGTCGCGGTAGACGGCGGACGAGGTCGGCACGGCGTCGATCAACGTGGGGCCGAGCCAGAACCCGGCCGGGTCACCGTCGAACTCGTCGTCGCGGCCGTCGACCACGACCGTCGCGCCGTCCTCCGTGGCCCGGTCGATGTAGCCGGCCACCTTGTCGCGGTGCACGCCGGTGATGAGCGGACCCATGTCGGACCCGCGCGTACCGTCTCCGGTGCGCAGGGTCGACATCCGCTGCTTCACCTTCTCGATGAGCTGGTCGGCGACCGAATCGACCGCGAGGACGACCGAGATCGCCATGCAGCGCTCGCCGGCGGAGCCGAACCCCGCGTTCACGGCAGCATCCGCCGCGAGTTCGAGATCGGCATCCGGGAGCACCAGCATGTGGTTCTTCGCCCCGCCGAGCGCCTGGACGCGCTTGCCGTGGGCGCTCGCCGTCTCGAAGATGTACTTCGCGATCGGGGTCGAGCCGACGAAGGAGATCGCCCGCACGTCGGGGTGCACGAGCAACGCATCGACGGCCTCCTTGTCGCCGTGGACGACGTTCAGCACGCCGTCCGGAAGGCCGGCCTCCTGCATCCGGGCAGCGAGCCAGTTCGACGCCGACGGATCCTTCTCGCTCGGCTTGAGCACCACGGCATTGCCCGCGGCGATCGCGACGGGGAAGAACCACAGCGGCACCATGGCCGGGAAGTTGAACGGGCTGATGATCCCGACCACGCCGAGGGGCTGCCGCAGCGAATACACGTCGACGCCGGTCGACACGTTCTCCGAGTACGCGCCCTTCGTGATCGTCGCCATGCCGCAGGCGAGCTCGACGACCTCGATGCCGCGCGCGATCTCTCCAAGGGCATCCGCCGTCACCTTGCCGTGCTCGGATGTGAGGATCGCGGCCAGTTCGTCCTTGCGCGCGTTGACCAGCTCGCGGAACGCGAACATCACGGTCTGCCGCTTGGCGATCGAGGCGTCCCGCCATCCGACCGCCGCAGCGTGGGCGTTCGCGACCGCGACATCCACGTCAGCGCGCGACGCCAGGCGGACGTTCTTCTGCACGATGCCGCGCGCGGGGTCGTACACGGGCGCGGTCCGTGCGGACTCCCCCGCCCAGGTCGTGCCCCCGACCCAGTGCTCGATCGTCGGGACCGGTACGGGCGCGCCTTCGCTGCCGGGTCGGGTGGTCGTGGTGTCGGTCATGATGACTCCTTCCGGGGCGTCGGCGCCTCCGATCGTCCCTCGGCGAAAACTGCGGCCGAGCCGGTCTGTGCCGCGGGCCTCGGCCAACGGCGCCAGGATACGCCCGACCTCGTCTCGGTGGCGAGAATTATCAGCGAGATCGCGGGCGGGCGTCCTGCGACGACCACCCGCGATGCATCCGCTACTGGCCGCCCTCGGTGAGGGTGACCTCGATCGGTGTGAAGCTCTCCCCCGTCAGGTCGAGCCCGGAGTCGGCGAGTTCGTCGAGCGCCTTCTGGATCCATTCGTTGGAGAACGCCGTCGCGGGCGGCTCCTCGGTGATGAGGTGAGCCCCGGTCTCGTTGACCGCAGCGAGAGCCCCTTCGACCGTCTTGGTCCAGGCTGCTTCATCGATGATGCCGATGCCGTCGGGCGACGGCCAGATCAGCTTGTTCGTCTCGTTCACCATCCACAGCTCGTGGCTGGGGCCCCAGCCGGAGCCGGCCGCGATGGTGATGTCCGACGCCTCCTGCGGGTTCTCCGCCGCGTAGACCCAGCCCTTGATGACGGCCTTGAGGAACTTGACAGTGGTGTCCTGGTAGTCCTGGTCGTCGGCGAGGCGAGCCGTGTCGGCCCAGATGGCGTCCTGCAGCATGGCGCCCTCGGTGTCCTCGTAGCTGATGACGTTGAAGTCCTCCGGCTGGTACAGCTCACCCGTGTCCGGGTTCGTCGTCTCCAGCAGCTGCGCGTACTCGTTGTAGGTCATCGCCTGTGCCGCGTCGATGTCGCCCTGCAGGAAGGCGTTCATGTTGAAGTCCTGCGTGATGATCTGCACCGTGCTGGCGTCGAGTCCTTCCGCGGCCATCGCCGCGAAGATCTCCCACTCGTTGCCGAAGCCCCACGATCCGATCTTCTTCCCCTCGAAGTCGGCCACCGAGGTGATCCCCGAATCGGCCCAGGACACCTGGAGAGTGCCGGAGCGCTGGAAGATCTGCGCGATGTCGGTGAGGTTCGCTCCCGCCTCGATCGAGCCGAGCACCTTCGGCACCCACGCGATCGCATAGTCGACGTCGCCGTTGGCCAACGCGTCCTGCGGCACGATGTCGCCGCCGGACGGGATGATCTCGACGTCCAGTCCCTCCTCCTCGAAGAAGCCCTGATCCACGGCGGCGAAGTAGCCGGCGAACTGGCCCTGCGGCAACCACTGCAGCTGCAGCTTCACCGATGTGAGCTCGCCCTCGGGCGCGGCGCTGTCCGATGCGCCTCCGCTGGATCCACCCGAACAGGCGGTCATGACGAGTGCGCCCACGAGGGTGAGCGCTCCGGCCGCCAGGAGGCGACGTGTGCTGTGTCTCATGTCAATTCCTTTCATCTGGTGGTGCAGGTGACCTCGGCCTCTGGTGAGCGCGAGGACGCGAAGGGCTTCAGGTGCCGCGGCGCCTCGTGGCGAGCCGCTCGAGCAGCAGGGTGACGACGTAGAAGAGCAGGCCGAGCAGGATGGCGGCGAAGACGTACGCCCAGGCGCGGGCGTAGGCACTGGTGGCCGCCGAGGTGGAGATCATGCCGCCCAGTCCGCCGCGCGGCCCGCCGAAGTACTCCGCCACGAGGGCTGAGATGACGGCGAGCGACGACGCGATACGGATCCCAGTGAAGACGAACGGCACCGCGGTCGGCAGTGTGACGGTCCGGAGGATCTGACCGCCGTCGGCCGCGTAGGCCCGCATCAGATCGCGGTGCACGGGGATCACCTGCCGGAAGCCGCGCAGGGTATTGAGGAACACGGGCACGAACGACGCGAGCGCGGCGATCGCCTGCCGACCGAACTGACTGTCGGCGCCGAACATCGAGTTCAACACGGGTGCCAGTGCGACGATCGGGATCACGGCCAGGCTCGCCACGACGGGAGCGCTCATCAGGTCGAGCACGCTCCAGCGTGAGGCGAGGGCCGCGAGGAGGATGCCGAGGATCGACCCCACGACGAGGCCGATGAGGGCATTCGTTCCCGTGATGAGGGTCGCCGAGAGGATCGCCGGCCAGAACTGCACGAACTGCTCCGCGATCGCGGCGGGGCTCGGCAGGAGGTAGTCGCTGACCCCGACGACGCTCACCAGGAACTGCCACGCGCCCAGCACGAGGATTCCCACCACGACCGGTGCGAGGATGCGCAGCCACGTATCGCTGCGGGCCGACGCCGGTGCGCGGGTGGAGACGGATGCCGTGGCCATCAGCGGGTCTCCACCCCCTTGGCGGTCGGGGTCCCCTGGTGGAGGGCCTCACGGACCGCGGTGACCATCTCGAAGAAGGACGTGTCCTCGCGCAGGTCCTCCGTGCGAGCCTCGGTGGCCTGCAGCGCCATCGGCAGGATCTGCTGGATCCTCCCCGGACGCGGCGACATCACGACGACGCGATCGGAGAGGAACACCGCCTCCGGGATCGAGTGCGTGACGAAGACCACGGCTGCCCCCGTCTCCGCACAGATCCGCACGAGCTCCGTCTGCATCCGCTCGCGGGTCATCTCATCGAGCGCGCCGAACGGCTCGTCCATCAGCAGCAGGCTCGGGCTCTCGGCGAGCGCACGGGCGATCGCGACCCGCTGCTGCATCCCGCCCGACAGCTGGTCGGGGTAGCGGTCGGCGAAGTCGGACAGCCCGACCATCTCGAGCAATTGGGCCACGCGCGCGCGGCGGGACCCGGCATCCGTCCGGTGCACTTCCAGGGGGAGCGAGACGTTGCCCGACACGGTGCGCCACGGGAGCAGACCCGCTTGCTGGAACGCGATGCCGTAGTCCTGGTCACGACGTGCGCGATCGGCCGTCTTGCCGAACACCCGGATGTCGCCCTCAGTGGGCTGATCGAGGTCGGCGATCAGCCGCATGAGAGTCGACTTGCCGCAGCCGGACGGCCCGATCAACGAGACGAACTCGCCGGCCGCGACGGTCAGGTCGATCCCCTGCAGGGCGTGCACCTGGCCGCTCCGGGTCTCGAACGTCTTGTCGACCCCCACTACTTCGACCGCGGCAGTTCCGGGCGTTGCCTCACTCGCGCTCACGCGCTGACCTCCACACGTCGGTAGTTCTTGAGGATGACGCCGAGCAGCGCCACCGACCCTGCGGCGACCAGGCCCAGCACGATCGCCCCGAAGATGGGGCCCCACGCCTTGGCCGGATCACCGGACGCCTGGCCGGCGTATTGGATCAGGATGCGGCCGATTCCGCCCTGCAGGCCGGTCGAGACCTCGGCCACAACCGCGCCGACCACGGCATTGGCGGCACCGAGCCGCAGGGCCGGGATCAGGTAGGGCACGGCCGCGGGGAACCTCAGCCGTGTCAGTGTGGACCAATAGCCGGCCGCGTAGGTGTGCATCAGCTCGGTGTGGATCCGATCGGGCGACTGCAGCCCCTTCAGCGCGCCGACCGCGATCGGGAAGAACGCGAGATAGCTGGCGATCAACGCCACGCTCATCCAGTCCTGCCACTCGAACGCACCGATCTGCACGCGGGAGCCCCAGCTCTTCACGATGGGCGCGAAGGCGATGAGCGGCACCGTCTGGCTGAGCACGATCCACGGCAGCAGCCCCCACTCCGCGAGGCGCCACCGCTGCATCACGATCGCCAGGCCGATCCCGACCACGACCCCGACGAGCCAGCCGACAGCGGCGATCCCGAGGGTGAGCAGCGCGGACAGCGCGACCTCCTGCCAGAGCGGCCGAGCACCCGGGGCGCTGGTCACCGGCGCGAGGAATCGTGCCGCCATGTCCCACACATGCGGCATCGCGAGATCGGTCGTCCGGGGAAGCACTCGAAGTCCGCCGATCAGCACGCCGTCGGCGGGCGCGAGCAGCTTGTACAGCTCCCAGACCACGACGACGACGAGCAGCCCGACCGCGCCCCACAGCCACTTCAGTCCGCCGCGGCCGGAACGCGCCGTCCTGCGCGGCGCCCCGGGCGGTGCCGCGATCGTCGCGGTGTCGAAGGATGACGTCACGACTTCGCCGTCAGATGCTCGGCGAGCGCCGGGATCACCGTCTCCCCGTAGACGCGGAGGGTCTCCTCCTTGTTGTCGTGCTGGAGGTAGCCGGCGAATTGGTCGACGCCGAGCTCCTTCAACTGCTGCAGCTTGGCGATGTGCTCCTCCGCCGTGCCGAGCAGGCAGAACCTGTCGATGATCTCGTCCGGCACGAACTGGGTGTGCGTGTTGCCGGAGCGCCCGTGCTCGTTGTAGTCGTAGTCCTGCCGGCCCTTGATGTAGTCGGTGAGGGCGTCCGGCACGGCGCCGTGCTCGCCGTACTTCGCAACGATGTCGGCGACGTGGTTGCCCACCATGCCGCCGAACCAGCGGCATTGATCGCGCATGTGCGCACGATCCTCGCCGATGTAGAACGGCGCGGCCACGCAGATCTTCACGCTCGCGGGGTCGCGGCCGGCCTTCTCCGCGGCATCCCGCACCGTCGTGATCATCCAGCGCGCGATGTCGATGTCGGCGAGCTGGAGGATGAATCCGTCGCCCACCTCCCCCGCCAGCTTCAGCGCGAGGGGACCGTAGGCCGCGACCCACACCTCGAGGCTGCTGCCGACGGACCAGGGGAAGCGCAGGGTGGCGCCGTTGTACTCCACCTCCCGCGAGTTGCCGAGCTCCCGGATCACGTGGATCGACTCGCGCAGTTCCTTCAGCGTCGTCGGCTTGCCGTTCGTGACCCGCACGGCCGAGTCGCCCCGTCCGATCCCGACGACCGTGCGATTGCCGTACATCTCGTTGAGTGTCGCGAACACCGAGGCTGTGACCGTCCAGTCCCGGGTGGCGGGGTTGGTCACGAACGGACCCACCGTCACTTTGCGGGTCTCGGCGAGGATCTGGCTGTAGATGACGTACGGCTCCTGCCAGAGCAGGTGCGAGTCGAACGTCCACACGTGGGAGAACCCGTGCTGTTCGGCGAGCTTGGCCAGCGCGATCGTACGCGAGGCCGGTGGATTGGTCTGAAGGACGGCTCCGAAGTCCATGGTGGTCCTCCTAGATCAGGTACTGGCTCAGACCGCGGCGAAGGTACTTCCCGTGGCCGGCGGCCCCCAGGTACTGGTTGTCGTCGACGATGACCCGCCCGCGCGAGACGACGGTGTCCACGTGACCGTCGATCTCGAAGCCCTCCCAGGCCGAGTGGTCCATGTTCATGTGGTGCGTCTTGCCGTACCCGATCGAGGTGTGTCCGTTCGGGTCGTAGATCACGATGTCGGCGTCTGCGCCGGGCGCGATGACCCCCTTCGTGCCGTACAGGCCGAACATGCGGGCCGGGGTGGTGCTGGTCAGCTCGACCCAGCGCTCCAGGGTGATCTCTCCGGTGACCACGCCCTGGTACATGAGGTCCATCCGGTGCTCGACCGACCCGATGCCGTTCGGGATCTTGCGGAAGTCGCCGAGACCGAGCTCCTTCTGGTCCTTCATGCAGAAGGGGCAGTGGTCGGTGGAGACCATCTGCAGGTCGTTGGTCCGCAGCGCCTGCCACATCGACTTCTGGTGACCCTCCTCGTGGGAGCGCAGCGGTGTCGAGCAGACCCACTTCGCCCCTTCGAAGCGTCCCCATTCGGGGCTGCTCGCGCCGAGCTGCTCCTCCAGCGACAGGTACAGGTACTGCGGGCAGGTCTCGCCGAACGCGTTCTGGCCCTTGTCGCGCGCCGCCGCCAGCTGCTCGACGGCCTGCTTCGCGCTCACGTGCACCACGTAGAGCGGTGCACCGGTGAGGTTGGCCAGCATGATGGCGCGGTGGGTCGCCTCCTCCTCCATCTGCCAGGCCCTGGCGATGCCGTGGAAGTACGGATCGCTCTTGCCCTCGGCATACAGCTGCTCGGCGAGCACGTCGATGACCGGGCCGTTCTCGGCGTGCATCATCGTCAGCATGCCCGTGGCGCGGGAGACCTGCATCGCCTTCAGCACCTGCGCATCATCGGAGTAGAACACCCCCGGATACGCCATGAACAGCTTGAAGCTCGTGATGCCCTCGTCGATCAGCCCCGGCATCGCGGCCAGAGCATCGGCATCCACTCCCCCGATGATCTGGTGGAAGCCATAGTCGATGGCGCAGTTGCCCGCCGCTTTCGCATGCCACGCCGCGAGCCCGTCCTGGATGCGCTCGCCGTACTTCTGGACGGCGAAGTCGATGATCGTCGTCGTTCCGCCCCATGCCGCCGCTCGGGTGCCGGTCTCGAACGTGTCCGACGCGGCGGTGCCCCCGAAGGGCAGCTCCATGTGGGTGTGCGCGTCGATGCCGCCCGGGATGACGTATTTGCCGCTCGCGTTGATGACGGTGTCGACGGATGCGGCCAGGTCGGTGCCGAGCAATTGCGAGCCGGGCTCGAGTACCGCCACGATGCGCTCGCCGTCGATGAGGACATCGGCCGCGCCGCGGCCGGTCGCGCTGACGACCGTGCCGCCTGTGATGAGTGTGGTTGCCATCGGATGCTCCTTTCGACCTACGGCTTCGGAATCGACGTGTAGGAATCCGGCCGACGGTCGCGATAGAACTGCCAGTCGTCGCGCATCTGCTGCACCATGTCCATGTCGAGATCGCGGATGAGGATCTCCTCCTCTGTGCCCGATCCGCGCTCGCCCACGAAGTTGCCGCGGGGATCGATCACCTGGCTGGTGCCGTAGAAGTCGACGGCGAGATCGCCGTATTCGTTGTCCTCGCGCCCGACGCGGTTGGGCTGGAGCACGAAGTAGCCGTTCGCGACGGCGGCGCACGGCCCCTCGACCTCCCAGAGGCGATTCGAGAGGCCGGGCTTGGTCGCGTTGGGGTTGAAGACGATGTGCGCGCCGTTCAAGCCGAGCTCGCGCCATCCTTCGGGGAAGTGACGGTCGTAGCAGATGTACATGCCGATCTTGCCGACGGACGTGTCGAAGACGGGGTAGCCGAGGTTGCCGGGGCGGAAGTAGAACTTCTCCCAGAAGCGGTCGAGGTGCGGCAGGTGGTGCTTGCGGTACTTGCCGAGGATGGTGCCGTCGGCCTCGACGATCACGGACGTGTTGTAGTAGACGCCGGTGATGTCCTCCTCGTAGATCGGGAGGATCATCACCATCTCCAGCTCCTTGGCGAGCGCCGCGAAGCGCTGCACGATGGGGCCGTCGGCCTGTTCCGCGTACCGGTAGTACTTCTTGTCCTCGGTGATGCCGAAGTACGGCCCGTAGAAGAGCTCCTGGAAGCAGATGACCTGTGCTCCCTGTCGCTTCGCCTCGCGGGCGAACTCCTCGTGCTTGTCGAGCATGGATGCCTTGTCGCCGGTCCATGTCGTCTGCGTGATGGCTGCTCGTACGATCGCCATTGTCGCCTCCCTCGTGTCGTCCGCTCTGTCATTGTTCGGTGATGACATTTCGCGGCTGTTTCGCCGGTCTTTCGATCGTGCTCCGCCTTCATCCGCATCGATGAAGCCGCCTTCGCGCACGGTCTCATCCGGGACGAATGCCCTGAACGTACACCGCGCACCATCACGCGCACCATGGTCAACACGTTCCTGGAAGCGCTTGCAGAAGTCCTCGACAGCGACCCCCCGCAGCAATACCCTCCATACATGGACAGCACGCTGGCGTGCCTCGCCGCATGGATGCCACGACAGCGCTGGTATTCCGCCAAGGGGCGCACGCCGCACCTGCGCTTCGTCGCCTCGTGGGATCTCACCGAGCCCACCGCGGAGGTCCGGGTGCGCACGCTGCTCGTCTCCGATGAGGGGTCGCTGCCCGCCGTGCTCTACCAAGTGCCTCTGGTGGCCCGTGCCACCGCGAGCGTGACAGCCGAGGCGGCGCAGGTGATCGGCAGTCCGGAACCCGGGACGACGCTGATCGACGGCCCGACCGACCCGGCATACACCGAGGCGCTGCTCCGACTGATCACGAGCGGCGGACGGGCACGCGGCGTGCGCACCGTCGCGGTCGGGTGGCCCGCGTCATCCGCTCCGGAGACGGGGGCCGAGCACACCGCGCACGTCATCACCGGAGAGCAGTCGAACACCTCCATCGTCTACCTGCCGGCCGGGGCGACCGTCCCGGTCATCTGCAAGGTGTTCCGGCAGATCCAGCCCGGCCTCAATCCCGACATCGAACTGCAGAGCGCCCTCGCCGCCGCGGGCTCCCCGTACGTGCCGCGCTCGATCGGCTCCGTCGAGGGGCAGTGGCCCGACCTCACGACGGCGGCAGGGTCCGTCAGCGGTTCGCTCGCGTTCGCCCAGGAGTTCCTGCCCGCCGTCGAAGACGCGTGGCGCCTCGCCCTGCGCGCGGCCGACGTCGGCGAGGACTTCTCAGCCCCCGCACACGCGATCGGTGTCGCAGCCGCCGAGGTGCACGTCGACCTCGCACGACTGTTCCCCACGCGCGCCACCGTGCGCAGCGACCAGGAAGCCACCGCCACCGCCTGGCGGCGACGGCTGTCCACCGCGATCGCGGAAGTCCCGGCGCTCGCCGAGCACCGTGAGGCGATCTCCGCCGCCTACGACCGCGCGCTGTCCATCGAGTGGCCCGCACTCCAGCGCATCCACGGCGACCTGCACCTCGGGCAGGTGATCCACGTGCCCGACCGCGGATGGGTGCTCGTGGACTTCGAGGGCGAGCCGATGCGCCCGATGCCCGAGCGCGTACGGCCGGAGCTGGCGCTGCGGGACGTTGCGGGGATGCTGCGATCCTTCGACTACGTCGCGGGCTCGATCCGACTGCACCAGCCCGACGACGCCGTCGAGTCGGCGGCGGAATGGTCACGCACGGCGCGCGCGGCGTTCCTGGACGGCTACGCCGAGCGCTCCGGGGTGCATCTCGGGCCCGTGGCTGCGCTCCTGGAGGCGCTCGAGTTGGAGAAGGCCGTGTACGAGGCGATCTACGAGGCCCGCAACCGTCCCACGTGGGTGTCGATCCCGTTGGGTGCGATCGAACGGCTGCTGACGCGCCACGTCCGGCGCTGAGCCGATCGGCTCACTCGTCGAGTTCGGCCTCGTCGGGATCGGCCTCGTCGCCCTCTTCCTCGTCATCGTCGGTGGAGAGTTCGTGCCAGCGGTCCCACTCGTCCATGAGATGCGCGATCGCGTCGTGGAATCGCGCGGTCGCCGCCCCCGGCGCCGTGTCGCCGAAGTAGCGACGGACCCAGTGCTCGAGCCGTGCAGTGGCCTCTTCGTCGCCCAGGACGCGTTCAGCCTCCGCGACGATCGACGGCGCCGCTGCGGCATCCAGCCACTCGCACGCCGCCAGATAGCCGTGCAGGTCGACCACGGCAGCCGGATCGGCGGGGCGGGTCACCATGAGGGGCTTGTCGGCGGCGAGCCTGTCGTAGACCATCGCGGAGATGTCGACCACGGCGACATCGGCCGCGGCCAGCTGCCAGCCGAGCTCCGGGCCGTCGTCGAAGATGTGGTGCGCGCCCGGGTCCTCGACATTCGCAGCCGCGAGGGCCGCGATGATGCGGCGGTTGGCCGCGCCGTACTCGGGGTCCACGACGCCCGACCGCGGGTGCGGGCGGTACACGACGCGATGCCGGCCGGTCGCCAGAAGTGCCTCGACGAGGGCCTCGCCGTGCG
The DNA here is from genome assembly GCF_001427525.1 of Microbacterium sp. Root61. NCBI lineage: Bacteria > Bacillati > Actinomycetota > Actinomycetes > Micrococcales > Microbacteriaceae > Microbacterium > Microbacterium sp. Root61. Next base: position 896,646 of record NZ_LMGU01000001.1, read on the forward strand.
TCGCGATCGAGCCGTAGTGCGCCGAGGGACGGTCGCCCTCCCAGGTCGGCGCGTACAGGATCACGGTGCGGTCGTCCGGCGTGTAGGGCAGCACACCCGAGTAGTGGTCGGCCTGCGGACGCCCGATCTCGATGGTGCGCTTGTCGAGGTCGTAGTCCCACAGCACCCGCGAGAGGCGCTCACGCGCGGCATCCCCCGCCACGAAGGCGTAGTCGTACGCCTTGTACTGGTTCGTGGTCATGTACATCTTGTCGGACTCGCCGTGGTTGATGAACACGTGCCAGCGCCGCCCGTAGCGGAACATCTGGAAGTTGCGGGTGTTCTGGTTGACGTACAGCACGACGCGGATGTCCTGCGTGGCGATGAACCGCTCGAGGTCGCGCACCGTGGGCACGAAGGCAACAGGCGGGGCGTCTTCGGCGAGCATGGCCCGGGCTCCGGTCGCGACGCGACTGAGCACGACCACCGGCCAGGTCTCGGCGAGGTCGGCGAGCGGCTTGTACCACTGACGCATCTGGTACATGTTGACGGCGCCGTCCGCGAAGTAGACCGCCACCTTGTAGTGGCCGGGCGGATGCGGCGGCCTGGCGGCGATCGTGCGTCGTACATCGACGACGGCGGAACGACTCGTGACAGCCTTGCGCAGCAGCCTCGAGGCCTTACGTGCATCCGAGACCAAGCCCATCGTTCCATCCTACCGAGGGGTGCATGACATGATCGACGGGTGCATGACGACGAACCAGGACGCCGGGATGCCCCGGCCGTCACGGACGGCACGGGCGTCACGTTCGTCATGCCGGTGCTGAACGAGCGCGCCTATCTGCAGCGCGCCGTCGAGACCGTGCTCGAGCAGGATGTGCCCGGTCCGTCCGAGCTGATCCTCGCGCTCGGACCGTCCACGGACGGCACGACCGAGCTGGCGCAGCGCCTCGCCGACGCCGACCCGCGCATCGTGCTGGTCGACAACCCGGCCGCCGACATCCCGGTCGGACTCAACCTCGCCATCCGCGCCAGCCTCTACCCCACGATCGTGCGGGTCGACGCGCATTCTGAACTCGCTCCCGGCTACACCCGGCGTGCCCTGGAGACCCTCACGCGCACCGGTGCGGCCAACGTCGGCGGAGTCATGCGCGCCGACGGGCGCACGCCGTTCCAGCGCGCGGTCGCTCGCGCCTACAACTCCCCGATCGGCCTCGGCGGTGGCGCGTATCACGGCGGCACGCAGGAGGGCGAGGCGGAATCCGCCTACCTCGGGGTGATGCGCCGCGCCGTGCTCGAAGAGGTCGGGCTGTTCGACGAGTCGATCCGCCGCGGCGAGGACTGGGAGCTCAACCTCCGCATCCGTCGCGCGGGCTACCGCGTGTGGTTCGATCCGGAGCTTTCCGTCACGTACTGGCCGCGGGAGAGCTGGGCGCGCCTGGTGCGTCAGTTCCGCGCCACCGGCGCGTGGCGCGGCGAACTGGTGCGGCGTTACGGGCGCCGGAACTCGCTGCGATTCTTCGCCCCGCCCGCCCTCGTGGTCGTTCTCGCCGCGGCGATCGTGGTCGGCGTGTTGCAGCTCACCGGGGTCCTGGCCGGATGGTGGGCGGTCGCGGCATCCGTCGTGTATCTGCCCTTGGTGGCCTACGCCGTGCTGATCGTTGCCGTCGCCATCGGAGCCGGGGGCGGCAAGGGATGGCGCGACAAGCTGTGGACGCTCGCGGTGCTGCCCTCGATGCACCTCGCGTGGGGCGCAGGCTTCCTGTGGGGCGTCATCCGCGGCGCACACGACACGGTCGACACGTCCCGCCTCGGCGACCGCAACACCCCGCTCCCCTGAGCCGGGCGGTCAGCGCTCGACGAAGCCCTGATCCAGGATGCGGGCGACGACGCGCTCGGCCGCGTGACCGTCGTCGCGGGCGTTGAACTTCTCGCGCCACACGGCGTAGCGCTCGGCGTACTGCGCGGGATCGCCCTCCAGCACCACGCGCACGAGGTCCTCCTGGGTCTGCACGACGGGACCCGGGGCGTGGGCGGCGAGATCGAAGTAGAACCCGCGCAGCTCGCCGCGATAGTGCTCGATATCGGGCACCAGGAAGTACATCGGCTTGCCGGTGACCGAGAAGTCGAACATCACGGACGAGTAGTCGGTGATCAGGGCGTCGGCGGCGAGCAGGAGGAGCGAGGTGTCCGGGAAGCCGGTGACATCCACGACCCGCGGGCCCGCGGCATCCTTCCCCGGAAGCAGCGTGCGGGAGTGCCCGCGCACCAGCACGACGGCGTCCGCCGCGGCGGCCAGCGCCGCCGGGTCCACGAAGTCGACCATCTCGGAGCGGTCATCCCGCCACGTGGGCGCGTACAGCAGTACCCGCTCGTCGGGGCCGATGCCCAGCGCCGCCCGAGTAGCGCCGGCGTCGCCGGTGGTCAGCACGTCGTTGCGCGGGTAGCCTTCCACCCAGATCGGGCGGGTGAGGAACGCGTACGCCTTGCCGAGGATCCGGGCGGCGTACGGGTTCTGCGCCAGCAGCACGTTCCAGCGACGCGCCTCCTTGATGACCGCGGCCGCGCGACGCGGGTCGAAGCCCGGACGGTGCAGGGCGAGCCGCTTGAGCGGGGTCCCGTGCCATGTCTGCACGACCACCTGTCCGCGGCGGCGGGAGAACCGGCGACGCAGCCAGTCGTTGACGACGATGAGCCGCGCGGCACCGCGGGCGCGCCACCACTCCGGGCTCCCGTCCACGACCGGGATCGCGCCCTCGGGCACCTGCACCGAGAGGTCCACGACGCTCCAGTAGCGCGTCACGCCGGGGGCGAGGCGGGTGAGTTCGCGATCGATCGCCAGCGGATTGCAGCTGGCATTGCGTCCGTAGAAGCTCTCGAAGAACACCGCGTTCTCCAGCGACGCCGTCCGCGTCGCATACCGCCGCTCGAGGGCGTCCTGACCTTCGCCGGAGTCATACGCGGGGTCGACCGGCGGTCCGATCCGCAGCACGCCGTCATCGAGTTCGGCACGCAGCGTGCCCAGCTGCGCAAGAGGGACGGATGCCTCGACCTGCGCCGTGGTCCCGTCGACCAGATCGACCCGCACGCGATAGTCGCCACTCGGCAGCGGCAGCGCCGGACCGCCCCACCGCGAGGCGCGCAGTGGCAGCACCGCGGTCCAGGTCTTGCCGCGGCCGGTCAGCGTGCCGCCGACGACGGCGCGGGTGCCGCGCAGTTCGACGGCCGCGGGACGTGCACCGACCCCCGACAGGATGAGAGCGGCATCGCCGTCGCTCCGCAACCGTGCCTCGATCATGGGGTCTCGCTCTCTGCATCGTCGCGGCGGACGCTCGCGTCGCCCAGAGCCACCAGAATGGCACGGTACACGCGCTCCGTGTTCGCGCCGTCCCGGAAGGCATGCACCCGCGCGCTGAGTTCACGCGCTCGCCCGATTCGACGCTCGAGCTCTCCGTCGTCGCTCAGGACGGCGTCCAGCTGCTCGGCGGCGCCGGTCCAGTCGCGGGCCCAGTCCGTGCCCGCGACGTCGGCGTAGGTGCTGTAGAAGCCTCGCCGACGGGCATAGGCGGTGACGTCCGGCGCCAGGAAGAGGGTGGGCAGCGGGACGAGCGACGCATCGAACGCGAGCGACGAGTAGTCGGTCACCAGTACGTCCATCGCAGGGAGCAGGGGTGTCACGTCCGAGACGAGCGCGCTGCCGAGCGTGCGCACACGCTCGGTGGGCAGCGGCGGCAGGTACTCCCCCGCGCCGAGCGGATGCGAGCGCACGAGCAGCACGGCATCGTGTCGTTCGAGCACCTCGATCACGCGACGCCACTCCTGGTCGGTCGGCACGGCAGGGTCGGGCTCGCCGTCGCGCCAGGTGGGCGCGTAGAGCACGAACCGCGCCGTCTCCCCCCCGGACCCGATCGCCGCATCGAGACGCTCCCGGGCCGCGACACGGCGTTGTGCGGACGTGCCCTGCGAGAGCACGTCGACGCGCGGCTCCCCCACGACCGGCACGCGGTCCTCCGACAGCGCGAACGCGGATTCCAGGCGCCCCCGCACGAGGTGCGAGGCGGCGGGCAGGAGGTCGATCGCCCGGACCGTCCGGCGATACAGCAGGCCGAGCAGGCGGCGCACGAGCGTCGAGTCCGGCAGGATGCCGCTGCGCACCGTCTCGGGCGAGTCCAGCCCGATCCGCTTGAGCGGGATCCCGTGCCAGAGCTGCACGATGAACGAGCCGGCGATCGCGTACCGGTTCGCGTCGCCGAAGCCGTGCGTGACCACCACGGTCCGCGCCCGCGCGGTCCGCCAGAAGCCCTGCAGGGAGTGCTTGGGAAGGGTCGGGATGCCGCGGGCCGCGGCATCCCGCGCCTCGCGGTCGGAGCCGACCAGCCAGACCGCGGGATGACCCTGCGCCGCCACGACGTCCCACAGTGCCAGCGCGCCGTCTCCGATGCCCGCGCCGCAGCCGAAGACCCACTCGTCACGGGTGCGCGGGATGAGGGCGGTCGCGATGCGTCCGGCGATGTACAGCGGGATGCGCGTCAGCTTGCGCGCATTCCCCGCGCCGAAAGAGAAGGACGCCACCCCGCGAGCCTATCGCGGGGTGGCGTCCTGTCTTGGCCGAGCCGTTACGGAGCGAGGGTTCCGAGCGTGACGTCGACCGTCTGGGTCTTTCCGTCGCGAACGAAGGTGACCGTCGCCTTGCTGCCGGCCGCTGCGGCGCGCACCTGCGCCGTGAGGTCGGTCGCGTCGGTGACCGGGACGCCGTTGAAGGCCGTCACGATGTCGCCCTTCTGAAGTCCGGCGGCCTGGGCAGCTCCACCGTCCACGGCCGCGTCGATGTAGGCGCCCGTGATGGTGGAGCCCTCGATCGCCGACGCGTTCTTCACGTTCGCGCCCAGCAGACCGTGAGTCGCCGCGCCGTCGGCGATGATCTCGTCACTGACGCGCTTGACGATGTCGGACGGGATCGAGAACCCTACGCCGATCGAGCCCGCCTCGGTCGAGGTGCCACCGGCCGTGGCGATCGCCACGTTGATGCCGATGAGCTTGCCGTCGCCGTTCACGAGCGCGCCGCCGGAGTTTCCGGGGTTGATCGCCGCGTCGGTCTGGATCACGGCGATCGAGATCGATGAGGTCGCCTGCTGGCCGGTGCTGCCCTGACCGGGGATGTCGAAGTAGAACGGCCCGTTCTGTCCGTTCTGCTGACCGTTGCCGTCCTCCGTGTCACCCGTGTCGGGTGCCGCCGACGAGGCGATCTGGATGGAGCGGTTCAGGGCGCTGACGATGCCGGTGGTGACCGTGTTGGACAGTCCCAGCGGCGCGCCGACGGCGATCGTCTGGTCGCCCACGTTGAGCTTGCTGGAGTCGGCGAACTCGATCGGCGTCAGGCCGGAGGCGTCCTTCAGCTTGATGACGGCGAGGTCGTAGGTCGGGTCGGTGCCGATGATCTCCGCGTCGTAGACACGTCCGTCGGAGGTGGTCACCCGGATGGACGCGTCCGCGGCGGCGCCGTCCAACGTCACCACGTGCGTGTTGGTCACGATGTAGCCGTCGTCGGTCAGGATGACACCCGACCCGGTTCCGCCGGTGCTGCCGTTGGAGGCCTCGATGGTCACGACGCTCGGGAGCACCTTGGCCGCGATCGCGGTCGTGTTGGTGACCGAGTCGGTGTTGTTGACTGTGATGGTCGAGGGCCCCGCGGCGGGGCCGGAGGCCGAGTTGCTCCACAGGTTGACGCCGGCGTAGGCGCCACCGAGACCGGCGGCACCGCCCACGAGTGCGGCGGCGACGATCAGTCCGACCACGGCTCCGGCACCGGACTTCTTCTTCGGTGTCGCGGGGGCCTCAGTGGTCACCGACCCGGTGAGCGGCTGCGTGGGCTGGGTCTGGCCCTGCGGACCCATGCCGAAGGCCGAGCCGGTCGCGTACTGCTGAGCGCCGGGCTGCGCGGGGTAGCCCGCGGGCTGCTGGCCGGCGTAGCCACCGTGCTGGCCGGCGTAGCCGGGGTGCTGCGGCCGCGGAGCGCCGTACTGCGGGGCCTGGGGGCCACCGTTGTACGCCGGGTACTGCGGCTGGGCCTGCAGGGGCTGACCAGGCTGCGCCTGGGGCTGACCGGGCTGTGCCTGGCCGGTGGGCGCGGTCTGCGCGGCCTGCCAGCCCGCGGGGGCGACGGGAGCCTGCGGCGGCACCGGCGGCGGGGTCTGCTGAACCGGTGCGCTGGGGGCGACCGGCTCCGGTGCGGGCGCGGGGGTGGTCTCGGGGGACGCCTCAGCCGCGGCGGCGGCGGGCGTGGCGTTCTGGACCTCGGATGCCGATTCGGCCTCCGGGGCGGATGCGGCAGTCACGTCGTCGGGACGGTTGCCCTGGATGTCGCTCATGTGATGCTCCTCTCTGCCTTGCGATCAACAGACTGCCAACCGATTCTGTGCGTTTCATATGGCGCGAATGGGACTCACCTATGCGAGTAGCGTGAACAGGATGCGAGAGATTCCCGGAGCCTGGCGCCGCACCCTGGCCGGCGCCGGCCTGATGGCCGACGACGGTACGACCCGCCCCACCATCTTCGCGGAGATGAGCGCATTGGCGGCCGAAACCGGTGCAATCAACCTCGGGCAGGGCTTCCCCGACGAGGACGGCCCCGCGGCGGTGCTCGAAGCGGCGCGTGAAGCGATCTCCGCCGGAGCCAACCAGTATCCGCCGGGACGCGGCCTCCCGGATCTGCGTGAAGCGATCTCGGAGCACCAGACGCGTTTCTACGGGCTGCATCCCGATCCTGACACGGAGGTCCTGGTCACCGCCGGCGCGACCGAGGGGCTCGCCGCTGCCCTGCTCGCCCTCATCGATGGTCCCGACGACGAGGTCGTCGTGTTCGAGCCGTACTACGACTCGTACGCCGCCTGTGTCGCGCTGGCCGGCGGACGTCTGGTGACGGTGCCGCTGCAGTGGCCGGACTTCCAGCCCGACCTCGACGAGCTCCGCGGCGCGGTCAACGATCGCACCCGCGTCATCCTGGTCAACGATCCGCACAACCCGACCGGCGCAGTCTTCAGCGCCGAGGTGCGCGCGGAGGTCGTGCGTCTCGCCGAGGAGCACGACGCCATCATCGTCACCGACGAGGTCTACGAGCACCTCGCCTTCGACGGCCCGCACGTGCCGATCGCGACGCTGCCCGGAGCGTGGGAGCGCACGTTGACGCTCTCCTCCGGCGGCAAGACGTTCTCCACGACCGGCTGGAAGATCGGCTGGGCGACCGGTCCCGCCCCGCTCGTGGACGCGGTGCTGGCGGTCAAGCAGTTCCTCACCTACGTGAACGGGGCGCCGTTCCAGCCCGCGACGGCCGTCGGGCTGCGCCTGCCCGACGAGTTCTTCCGGGGCATCGCCGACACCCTTCGCGCCAAGCGCGATCTGCTCGGCGACGGGCTGCTCCGCGCCGGTTTCGAGGTCTCCACGCCTGCGGGCACCTACTTCACGGTGGCGGATGCCGCGGCCCTGGGCGCCGAGGACGCCGATGCCTTCTGCCGCGAGCTCCCCGTCCGCGCGGGCGTGGTCGCGATCCCGCTCACCGCGTTCGTCACGCCGGAGCACCGCGCGCGCTATCGCACGCTGGTGCGGTTCGCGGCGTGCAAGCGGGTCGACGTGATCGAGGATGCCGCATCCCGTCTCTCCGCACTCCGGTGAGCGCGGCGCCACTCAGCCGCGCGGCATTACCCCGAACCGCCGCAGCCGCAGCGACGGATTGACCCGCCGCACGCGCTGCACGGCTTCGGCATCGAGGTGCGCGACGGCGACATCGGTGGCCGTACCGATCGTCGCGATCGCCACTCCCTGAGGATCCACGACCATGGAGTGCCCGACGCCGAGCGGCGGCGGGTGATCGGCGCCGGCGACGTACACCGTGTTCTCGATCGCCCGCGCGTGCAGCAGCGTGCGCCAGTGGTCCTCCTTGAGGGGACCCCGGACCCATTCGGCGGCGACGAGGATCGCATCCACCTCGGCATCGGCGAGCAGCCGGGCGACTTCGGGGAACCGCAGGTCGTAACACGTCATCAGCCCGAACCGGAGACCGTCCACCTCGAACGTCTCAGGCGCGGAGATCTCACCGGGTTCGATCCAGTCCGACTCGCGCTGGCCGAACGCGTCGTAGAGGTGGAGCTTGCGATAGCGGGCCCGCACTCCCCCGGCATCCACTGCCACCACCGTGTTGCGCACGCGGTGACCGTCGCCACCGCGTTCCAGGAGTCCCGCGACGATCGTGACGTCGTGCTGCCCGGCAAGGACGGTGAGGGCAGTGACGAACGGGCCGTCGATGGCCTCGGCATGTGCGGCGAGAGTCTCGTCGAATGGATCGATGAAGTAGCTGGAGTACTCCGGGAACAGCACGACCCGGGCGCCGCGCTCCACCGCCTTGGTCACCAGCTCGCCGACGACGCGGAGGTTGACGGCCGTGTCGGCCGCGGGGGCGAACTGGGCGACGGCGAGGACGGTCATGGTTGCTCCCGAAAGGAATGGTGCGCCCGGATGATCGCGGGCACGATCAGCCACAACACGATGATGAGCGCCGCCAGAATGCCGACGACGATCCAGGATGCCCCGACATCCAGCACGATGTCGAAGACGAAGGCCACGACGCCGACGATCAGGGCTGCGACCGTGACGAGGGCGATCACCAGCGCCGCATGCCCGTACGCGACCACCTGCGGTTTTGCCCGCCGACGAAAGAGCACACGGTGCAGGGCGACCGGTGCCAGGGCGATGATGGCGCTCAGCGCGGCGAGCACCACAAGCGCCAGGTAGAACGTGCGCTGACCCGCGTCCAGCTCGGCGAACGCCGGCTGGAACGCCAGGGCCAGCAGGAAGCCGGTCAGGATCTGCGTGCCGGTCTGCAGGACCCGCAGCTCCTGCAGAACCTCGTTCCAGTTGCGGTCGGCACGTTCGATCTCGGTCTCGTCGCGCCCGTCGACACGGTCGTCCCCAGGGTCGGAGTCGCGTCGTGAGGCCATGCCCTCATCCTCGCCCCCGCGCGATACCCGCGGCAAGCCGGGCGCACCGGCCGAGTACCGCGCCCCGAGACTGCAACGGTTCATACGACACAAATGAAGAAGCCCCCAGCAAGCCGGGGGCTTCTTCATTTTCGTTGCGGGGACAGGATTTGAACCTGCGACCTCTGGGTTATGAGCCCAGCGAGCTACCGAGCTGCTCCACCCCGCGTCACGTTCATCAGTTTACCCGATCTCCGGCATGCCCCGAACCAGACCTGAGCGACCCCGACGACACAAAGGAGAAGGCCCCCAGCAAGCTGGGGGCCTTCTTCTTTTCGTTGCGGGGACAGGATTTGGCCACGCCGCCACTCTGCTCGCGGCTGCGCCGCGGGCAGAGCCTCGGGCGGCGCGGGACCCCCTGAAGCAGGTTCACTGCAACGGTTCCTACGACACAAAGAAGAAGGCCCCCAGCAAGCTGGGGGCCTTCTTCTTTTCGTTGCGGGGACAGGATTTGAACCTGCGACCTCTGGGTTATGAGCCCAGCGAGCTACCGAGCTGCTCCACCCCGCGTCACGAGTAATAATCTACCACGGGTTCACCGCCCCGTTGGCCGGGCGAGCCCCTCTGAGGCCCTCACTCCGGGTCTATCGCCGCACTGACTTCGCTCATGAAACGCGCGATGACCTGGAGTTCATCTTCACGGTAGTTCTCTGCAACCCCGCGCATCGCGGCCAGAGTAGCTCCGAAATTCTTGAAGAACTCGCGACGGGAGACGTCGGTGAGCACGACGATGCGCGACCGCTTGTCGCGGGGGTGAGCCTGCCGCTGAACGTGACCGGATTCGGAGAGTCGATCGAGGAGCTTCGTGGTCGATGCCGTTGATATTCGCAGGTGGCGCGCGACATCATGAGGACTGACGTCCTGTCCGCGCTGTTCACGCATGATCAGCATGCGCAAGGCGGCGAGATCGGTGGAGTTCATCTCCATGTCCCCCTTCATGCCGCTGTGCATACGATCCATGGCATCGCTGAAGGCGCGAATGGCTTGGAGGACGCGCATGACTTCCGCATCACGTGGCGTCTGCGGTTGCCATCGCTCCGATGTCGTGGTCACGGGCCTTCTTCCGTCATGTAATATCGTCCCACGAGATCGCTAGCTAAACTAGCAATATGGAGGAAGCTTTGAGCGACACGGATCTGGTCGTCCTCCTCGACGACGAGGGAAGAGAGATCGGCACCGCGCCGAAGAGCAGTGTCCACGGTACCGACACGGCGCTGCATCTCGCATTCTCGTGCCACGTCGTCAACGACGACGGGGAGGTTCTGGTGACCCGCCGCGCCCTCGGCAAGAAGACGTGGCCCGGGGTCTGGAGCAACTCCTTCTGCGGCCATCCACGCCCCGCCGAGCCCGTGCTCCAAGCCGTGCAGCGACGTGCGGACTACGAACTGGGAATATCCCTCACTCGGATAGAGCTCGCGCTGCCACTGTTCCGCTACCGCGCCACCGACGCGAGCGGGATCGTCGAGCACGAGATCTGCCCCGTCTACACGGCGCGCGCCGACACCGAGCCGGTGCTGAACCCGCTCGAGGTGATCGACGCGCGGTGGGTGCACCCCGGCGCCCTGGCCGCCGCGCTGCGCGCGACGCCCTGGGCCTTCAGCCCCTGGCTCGTCCTCCAAGCTTCGCAACTCCACCTGTTCGACACCTCCCTCGAAACCCACCGATCGCCATGATCGCCCCGACGGTGGAGAGCATCGTGCGAGACGAGATCGACGCCAGCGTGGATGAGGCGATTGCCCGCATCCGCCGCCGATGTGAGCCGCTCGGCCCGGGCGCAGCGGCGCTCGCAGAGGCGATCGCGCGGGCGACGGCCGGCGGCAAACGATTCCGCCCCGCACTGGTCGTCGCCGCGTTCGACGCGTTCGGCGGAGACCGGGAGCGCGCGCCTGCGTTGTACCCGGTGGCAGCCGCGTTCGAGTTGCTGCACACCGCGTTCGTCGTGCACGACGACGTCATCGACCACGACACGGTCCGCCGCGGCGTACCGAACGTCGCCGGAGAATTCCGTGCCCGCGCTCGCCTGCAGGGCGCACTGGAGGCGGGCGAGACGCAACTCGGAGACGCCGCCGCGATCCTCGCCGGGGATCTGCTCGTGCACGAAGCCGAGCGCATGTTCGCCGTCGCTCCGGTCGATCCGTGGATGCGGCCGGCTCTTCTGGACCTGCTTGATGATGCGGTGTTCACTTCTGTCGCAGGAGAGCTCGCCGATGTCGAGAACTCGATCTCCGCCGAGTGCGCCACCTCAGAAGCGACCCTGAGTGCCGCTCGGGACAAGACCGCCGTGTACTCGTTCGCGGCGCCGTTGCGCGCGGGAGCCGTCCTCGCGAACGCCCCGGCAGACTCGATGCCGGTGCTGCAGCGGATCGGCGAGAGGATCGGGCTCGCCTTCCAACTCGTCGACGATCTTGTCGGCGCGTTCGGAACCCGCATCGAGGCGGGGCGCGAGGAAGGCGCGGATCTGCGAGAAGCCAAGCGCACTCCCCTGGTCGCACTCGCACGGGAGACTGCCGAGTGGGCTCGGGTCAGCGAGGCACTCGCGTTGGCCCATACCGGTCCGATCGCCGTCCGCGAGGCACAGCAGTTGCTCGATCGCAGTGGCGCCCGAGATCAGCTGCGCCTGCTCATCGAGGACACCCTTTCGCAGGCGGATGCCGACGCCGAGGCATCCGATCTCCCCCTTGCCGTCCGCGACCTGTTGCACTCGCTCACCGCTACGCTCCCGGAGCGTATTCCATGAGTGACACACCGACCGGTCTGGCGTTGTACAACAAGACGGCGCAGGATGCCGCGGCCGCAGTGATCGCCGCGTATTCGACGTCGTTCGCCCTCGCCTGCCGGCTCCTGGGGCGGCGTGTGCGCCCCCATGTGCGCAACATCTACGCACTCGTGCGGGTCGCTGACGAGATCGTCGACGGGCCGGCATCGGATGCCGGACTCGATGCGGCATCCGAGCGGAAGGTCCTCGACGAGTTGGAGAATGACGTGCTCGCCGCCATCGACAGCGGTTTCAGCGCCAACCTCGTGGTGCATGCGTTCGCTGTGTCCGCCCGTGAGTGCGGCATCGGTGCTGATCTCGTGAACCCGTTCTTCTCCTCGATGCGGACCGACACCCTCCGGACGGAGCACGACACGGCATCCCACAATGCCTACGTGTACGGCTCCGCGGAGGTTGTCGGCCTGATGTGCCTCCAGGCGTTCGTCAATGCCGGCAGGTCGCACCCGGTCGCGCCGGATGCGACCCTGGCGGACGGTGCCCGGCGTCTGGGGGCCGCATTCCAGGAGGTGAATTTTCTCCGGGACGAACAGGACGACCGAGCGCGCCTCGGTCGCGACTATCTCGACCTCGCCGCGCAGCCCGAGGCGCGCCTCGCGGTGATCGACCGCATCGACGCCGACCTGGCGGCCGCCGCGGCAGCGATCCCACTGCTGCCCGCCGACTGTCGCCGGGCTGTCACGGCGGCCCATGATCTGTTCGCCGAGCTCTCTCGACGTCTGCGGCGCACCTCAACGGATGGAGCTCGCGTTCGCGTGCCCGACCACCTGAAGCTCCTCCTGGCGGCACGCGCGTGGGCGGGCTTCGCTCCCACTCGCACGGACGGCCCCGAACCCGCCCGCTCGGAGGTCGTGTCATGACACGGAACACCGTGGTGATCGGTGGCGGGATCGCCGGTCTGGCGACGGCTGCGCTCCTCGCCGACGACGGTCACCGCGTGACGCTGCTGGAGGCCCGCGACGACCTCGGCGGTCGAGCCGGCGTGTGGGAGAGCAAAGGGTTCCGTTTCGACACAGGCCCGAGCTGGTACCTGATGCCGGAGGTGTTCGAGCACTACTTCCGCCTCCTCGGGACCACCGCAGAGCGTGAACTCGACCTCGTCCCGCTCACACCGGCATACCGTGTCTTCACCGAGACGGAGGGTGCACAGCATCCGCTCGACGTCGTGTCGGGACGGGATGCCGCGACTGCCATGTTCGAATCGGTCGAACCCGGTGCGGGTGCGCGGCTGAACGCGTACCTCGATTCGGCCGCCGATGCGTACACGCTCTCCGTGACGCGGTTCCTGTACGACACCTACGCCACCACCGCGGGCCTCCGCGATCCCCAGCTGCTGCGAAGGCTCCCCCGGCTCGCTCCGCTGCTGACCCGCTCTCTCGCCTCCCACGTCGATCGTCGATTCACCGACCAGCGCCTCCGGCAGATCCTGCAATACCCGGCGGTCTTCCTCGGAGGCTCCCCCTACGAGGTCCCGAGCCTGTACCACCTGATGAGTCACCTCGATCTCGACCAAGGCGTGCTGTATCCGCAGGGAGGATTCACGACGATCATCTCCGCGATCGAGCGACTCGCGCGGTCACGCGATGTGTCGATCCGCACCGGTACCGAAGTGGTCGAGATCCTGACGGCCGGTGCCGCCGCCGTCGGAGTGCGACTCGCGGACGGTGAGGTCGTCCCCGCCGATGTCGTCGTGTCCACGGCCGATCTGCATCACACCGAGACGACCCTGCTCCCCACCGAACTGCAGACCTACCCGGAATCGTGGTGGCGCAAGAAGAAGCCGAGTCCGGGCGCGCTGCTGCTCATGCTCGGCGTACGCGGCGACCTCCCCCAGCTCGCCCACCACTCACTGCTGTTCGTGCAGGACTGGCGCGGCAACTTCACGAAGATCTTCGGCGCGAACACGAGCATCCCCGACCCCGCATCGATCTATGTCTGCAGGCCGAGCGCGACCGATCCCGAAGCGGCACCAGCCGGCCACGAGAATCTCTTCGTACTCGTCCCCGTGCCTGCCGACCCCTCCATCGGGCGCGGCGGAATCGACGGTGCGGGCGATCCCGCCGTGGAAGCGGCCGCCGACCGCGTCATCCAGCAGATCGCCGACTGGTGTGGCGCCCCCGACCTCGCCGACCGCATCGTCGTACGTCGCACGGTGGCGCCCGGCGACTTCGCCACCGACCTTCACTCGTGGCGGGGCAATGCCCTGGGTCTGGCGCACACCCTCGATCAGAGCGCCATGTTCCGCCCGCGGAATGAGTCGAAGCGGGTCGAAGGCCTGTACTACGCCGGTGCCTCGACGCTGCCGGGTGTCGGTCTCCCGATGTGCTTGATCTCGGCAGAGCTCGTGCTCAAGCGCACGCGCGCCGACCGCACGAGCCGACCGCTCCCGACCCCGACCGGCGCGAGGCTGTAGCGTGCCGGGGCTTTATCTGATCGCCATCCTGGTCAGCGCTGCGGGAGTCGCAGCCCTCGACGCGCGCTTCCGGCTGGCGGCGTGGACCTCGCCCGGGCGCACCGCCGCGGCTGTGGGCATCGGAACGGCCTTCTTCCTGGTCTGGGACGCCGTCGGGATCGCTGCGGGGGTATTCGTCAAGGGCGACAGTCCGCTCATGGTCGGGATCGACCTCGCTCCGCAGCTTCCGATCGAGGAGCCGTTCTTCCTGGCCTTCCTGTGCTACCTGGGCCTCGTCGCCTGGTCGGGTGCGCTGCGGATCCTTCCCGGGCGACCGGCCTCCCGCGTTGACCGCACAGACGGTGCGGCATGACTTACACCCTGATCGTGCTTCCGTTCGTCGCCGTGACTGCCATCGTGGTGGTCGCGACGGTGCGTCGCCCGCAGTTCGGACCTCGGATGGCGGCATCCGCGATCGCTGCCGCGTTGCTGGTGCTGCTCACCGCGGTCTTCGACAACCTCATGATCGCGGCCGGGCTGTTCACCTACCCGCCCGAGCACCTGAGCGGACTGCGCATCGGCCTCGCACCGCTCGAGGACTTTTCGTACCCGCTGTGTGCGGCCTTCCTCGTCCCCGCAGCGTTCACCCTGATGAGTCGCCGCGCCTCCGTCGACGCGGCATCCGCTCGGAACGGGAGCGACGGATGAGCGCCCCGGCCGAACGTCTGCACGCCTCCACTGCACTGCGGGAGCTGCTCGTCGCGTCGAGACCCGTCAGCTGGATCAACACCGCATACCCCTTCGCCGCTGCCTATCTGATGACGACGCGAGAGATCGACGTCGTCCTCATCGTGGGGACCCTCTTCTTCCTCGTCCCCTACAACCTGGCGATGTACGGCATCAACGACGTCTTCGACTATGAGTCGGACATGCGAAACCCGCGAAAGGGCGGCGCACACGGCGCCGTTCTGGATCGGCGACTGCACACGATCACGCTCTGGGCCGCGGGCATCCTCTGCATCCCCTTCGTGGTCTTCCTGGTCATCGTCGGGTCCGCCCTCTCCTGGCTGATCCTGGCGGTGAGCCTCTTCTTCGTCGTGTTCTACTCGGCACCACCGCTGCGCCTGAAAGAGGTTCCGTTCGCGGACTCCCTCACCAGCAGCATCCATTTCTTCTCCCCCGCCGTATACGGTCTGGTGCTGGCCGGAGCCGTGTGGACGTGGCAGCTCGCCGCGGTCATCGTCGCGTTCGCCCTGTGGGGCATCGCGTCGCACGCCTTCGGCGCAGTGCAGGATGTCGCCGCCGATCGCGCAGCCGACATCTCGTCGATCGCCACCGCTATGGGCGCGCGCTGGACCGTATGGTTCGCTTTGATCGGCTACACGGCGGCGGGAGCAGTGATGTTGGCGACCGCATGGCCGGGCCCCCTCGCGGCGCTTCTTGCCGTGCCGTATCTCCTCGTGGTGTGGCCTTTCCGCGGAGTGACCGATGACACCGCGATCACCGCCACCCGCGGCTGGCGTCGATTCCTCTGGATCAATCAGCTGACGGGGTTCGGAGTCACTCTGCTGCTCATCGGCTACTGGCTGCGCACCGAGTGAACGGAAGAAGACCCCGCCGCCCTTTCGGGCCGCGGGGTCTTCTCACGTGCGGTGTCAGCCGCCGAGCGCGATGAGCTTCTCGACCGCGGCGGTCAGGCGGGCGTCTGCCTCACCGTATGCGGCCCAATCGCCGGCCTGCAGTGCCGTCTGACGCTCCAGCATGGCCGTCGACGCCTCCTGCAGTGCTGCCTGGTAGGCGTCGGTGGGCGGCTCGGGCGTCGGCGCAGGCGTTTCACCCGGCGTCGGCGTGGGCTGCGGAGTCGGGGTCTCGCCCGGCTGCACGTCCTCATCGCCGGCGTTGGCGCCGGAGTCGCCGCCGAACAGCGAGTTCAGCGCCTCGTTCAGGGTGTCCTCGAACGCGACCTGCGACCCGAAGGCCACGAGCACCTTCTGCAGCTTCGGCAGCTGCGTGCCGCTGGAGGCCTGCACGAACACCGGCTGCACGTACAGGAAGCCGCCACCGACGGGCAGGGTCAGCAGGTTGCCGTTGAGCACCGCCGACTGCCCCTGCTTCAGCAGGTTGATCTGAGCGGAGATCGTCGGATCGGAGTTGAACGTGTTCTGCACCTGGCCGGGACCGGGGATCGTCGTATCGGCGTCTATCACCAGCATCCGGAGCTTGCCGTACCCGGCGCCCTTCTTGCCGTCCTCCGCACCGGCGTTCGAGTCCACCGCGAGGTAGCCCATCAGCACGTTGCGCGAGTTCGTGCCCTGCGCCTGCGGGATGAACGAGGTGAACATCGAGTACGACGGCGCGGTCTGGCCGGGCATCTGCATCGTCAGGTAGTACGGCGGCTGCAGACGGTTCTCGTTCTGCGGGTCGTCCGGGGTCGCCCACACGTTGTCGCGCTGGAAGAACGACTGCGCGTCATCGACGTGGTAGACCCCGAGCATGGCCCGCTGCACCTTGAACAGGTCGGTCGGGTAGCGCACGTGGCTCATCAGGTCGGCCGACATGTCGCTGATCGGCTTGAGCGTGGAGGGGTAGACCTTCTGCCACGTCTGCAGCACCGGGTCCTTCTCGTCCCACGCGTACAGCGTCACGCTGCCGTCGTACGCATCCACCGTCGCCTTGACCGAGTTGCGGATGTAGTTGATGTTGTCCAGCGCGAAGCGCGGGGCCGTGTTGTTGGCGTCGGCGATCGACTGCGCGAGACCCGCCGTCGTCGAGTACGGGTACGTCGCGCTGGTCGTGTAGCCGTCCACGATCCAGACGATCTTGCCGTCCACAACGCTCGGGTACGGGTCGCTGTCCAGCGTGAGGTACGGCGCCGCCTTCTGCACGCGGGTCTTCGGGTCGCGGTCGTAGAGGATCTGCGACTTCTCGTTGACGTAGTCCGAGAACAGGATCTGCTCGGACTGGAACTTGAGCGCGTAGATGAGGCGGTTGAAGACGCCGCCGATGCTCGGTCCGCCGTCGCCCGTGAAGGTCGTCTTGGTCTCATTCGCGCCCTCCGTGCCACCCTTACCCGACGGGTAGTCGAGCTCGATCGGAGCGGTCGTCTTCGGCGCACCGACGATGGAGTACGCGGGCGAGTCCTCGCCGAAGTACACGCGAGGCTCGAAGTCGGACTCCGAGAGGAAGCCGTTGGCCGGGATGCCGCTCTCGATGAAGACCGGGTCGCCGTCGGCGGTGCGCTCGTTGCCCTTGGCCACGACCAGTCCATAGCCGTGGGTGTAGACCAAAGCCGTGTTCTGCCACGAGGTGTTCTGGCCGACGTTGTTCACGTTCAGTTCGCGCACCGAGACGATGGTGTCCTGCGACTCGCCGTTGATCTCGTAACGGTCCACGTCCAGCGGATCCTGGAACTGGTAGTACGGGCGATACTGCTCGAGCTGCGCGACGGTCGGGTTGATGATCGACGGGTCCATGATGCGGATGGATGCCGTCGTCTGGGCATCCGATCGCAGCTGGCCGGGCTCGACATCCGTGACCGCCTTGTAGTCGCTCTTATCGAGGTCATCGATCCCGTAGGCGGCCTGCGTCATGTCGATGTTGCGCTGGTAGTACTCCTTCTCCAGCGCCAGCTGGTTCGGGACCACCTGGAAGGTCCTGACCACCCACGGGTAGCCCACCCCCAGCACCAGGGCCGAGACGACGAGCAGCGCCGTCGCGATGAGCGGGAAGCGCCAGCGGCCGATGACCGCCGTCACGAAGAAGAGGAGTGCGACGAACACGGCGACGATCGCGAGGATCGTCTGACCGGGGATCGTGGCGTGCGTCTCGGTGTATCCGGGACCGGTGATGCGCCCCAGCCCACCCGGCTCGGTCATCGTGCGGTAGCGGTCCAGCCAGAGGCTCGCGGCCTGCACGAGCAGGTAGAGGCCGGCGATGACGGCCAGCTGGATGCGGGCGGCCTTGGAGATGCGCAGCTCGCGCTGACCGATCCGCACAGAGCCGTACAGGTACGCCACCAGTGCGGTCACGAGCAGGCAGATCAGCAGGACGGCCGAGACGAACCCGACCAGCGCCGTGTAGAACGGCATGGCGAACAGGTAGAAGCCCGTGTCCAGCCCGAACTCCGGGTCCTTCACGGAGGTGGCGACGCCGTTGAACCACATCCACGTGGTCTGCCACTGCGCCGAGGCCGCGAAGCCGGCGAAGAAGCCGAAGAAGATCGGGATGCCCCACATCGCCAGGCGACGCAGCGGCTCGACGACCTCCTGGTAGCGGTCCAGCTGCGAGCTGAGGCGCGCATACACCGGGCGGAGCCGGTACGCGAGCTGGATCGAGAGCCACAGCGGCACGGCCATGCCGAGGAACCCGACGACGAACATCACGACCCGGGCCACCCATTGGGTCACCAGCACCGACTCGAATCCGAGCTGATCGAACCACAGCCAGTCCGAGTAGAGGTTGGCGAAGACGAAGAAGGCCACGACGAGCGCGGCGATGATCGCGAGGGAGATCGCGATGATTCTTCGAGAACGATTCGGTGTGGCCGGGTTGGGCGCGGGGGTCGAGGTCACCGTTTCATCCTAGGCGCGCTCCCGTCGACCCGTACCTAGCGGGACGGCCGCGCGGCACAGTCCGGGGGTTCTCCCAGGAAGCGTCAGTTCGCCGTGCAGGTGGGCAGCGCATCCAGTCCGTCGCCCGAGCTGATCGCCTCGAGCGCCGTCAGGGAGTCCTCGAGCGTCGCGACGGCGAACACGCGCAGCCCCTCGGGCACATGTCCGACGACCTCGTCGCAGTTGGCGGCCGGGGCCAGGAACCAGTCGGCGTTCGCGCCGACCGCGCCCCACATCTTCTGGCGGATGCCGCCGATGGGGCCGACGGTGCCGTCCGCGGTGATCGTGCCCGTGCCCGCGACGTTCTCGCCGCCGTTGAGGGAGCCCGGGGTGAGCGTGTCGATGATGCCGAGTGCGAACATCATGCCCGCGCTCGGACCGCCGACGTTGTTGAGCTGGATGGTCACGTCGATCGGGAACTCGTAGTCGGTCAGCAAGGTGACCCCGACCAGCCACACCTTCTCGCCGTTCGCCTCGGAGAGCGTCGGCGTGATCGTGACCGTCTGATCCTTGCCGTCGCGCTCGATCGTGAGCTCGACCGGGGCGCCCTCGCCGGCGTTGACGATCTTGCGCAAAGCCGCGGCATCCGCCACCGGCTGCCCATCGGCGGCGAGGATGACATCGCCCTCTTCGAGGATGCCCTCCGCCGCCGAACCGTCGACGAACGAATACACGGTGGGCAACGGGGTGATGTCGTAGCCGAGCTCGGTCAACGCGGCAGCAGTGGCCTCTTTCTGCGAGTCGACCATCATCGCGGCGCTCTCCTCGTTGCGCTGCTCGGAACTCTGCCCCGCGGGGAAGACGGCATCGATCGGCAGTACCGCGCGGGACGGGTCGAACCACGCCATCGCCAGCTCGAACCACGAGGGGGTCCGCTCGCGATTGCCCACGACCTGCACGGTCAGCAGATCCAGCGTGCCGTCGGTCGGGAAGGTCTCGGCGCCCTCGACCGAGATGAGGGGCACCTCAGTGCCGTCCGCCGCCTGCGCCTCGCCCAGGGTGTCGTACACCGGTCCGGGCTGCTGGATCACGTAGGACGTCGGAAGGAAAGTGAGCACCAGGAGCACCACCAGTGCGACGACCAGCGCCCACACTCCCGCCACGGTCGCGCGGCTCGCCCGCTTCCGCGGAGCCGGCACGATCGTCACGTTCTCGTCGAACAGCGCCACTGGGGACCTTTCTCTGCCTGGTCGTTCGCGACCGGCGTAAGCATGAGGAGGTCTCTGCCGGGTGGTGCGATGATCCGTGCGACTAGCGTAGAGCGCAAGGTGATGACCCGGCTGAAAGGCGGCTGAAGTGCCAGACGAAGACCGCAGCCCGGAAGAAGAATTCCAGGAGCTGATGCGCCAGCTGTTCGGCGGTGCCGCAGGCGCCGACGGCCAGGTCGACCCCGAGCAGCTCGCGCGCTTGTCGGGGATGGAGATCGACCCCGCCATGATGCAGGCCGTGATGCGGCAGCTGCAGGGCGCCTTCACGGGCGCCGGCAACGACCCGGGCGGAGTGTCGTGGGACATGGCCAAGCGCCAGGCCCTGCACATCGCCAACCAGGACGGCCTGGGCGTCACCGACGGCCAGCGCACGGACCTGGATCAGGCGTTCGCCCTCGCCGCACTGTGGCTGGGCGAAGCCACGACGATCTCCGACCTCGCGACCCCGCCCCGCACGCTCACGCGCGGCGGCTGGGTCGAGGAAACCCTGCCGGTCTGGCAGGAGCTCGCCGAGCCCGTCGCCACCAGCATCGCGGACGCGCTGACGGCGACCCTGAGCGAGCAGGCCCCCGAGGAGATGCAGGGGCTGATCGAGGGTGCCGGACGCCTCATGCGCACGGTCGGCGGCTCGCTGTTCGCCTCCCAGCTCGGCCAGGTCATCGGACGCCTCTCGACCGAGGTGGTCAGCGGTGGCGACGTCGGCATCCCGGTGATGCCCTCCGGCGAAGCGGCCATCCTCCCCCAGAACTTCGCCGACTTCGGGCGCGATCTCGAGGTCCCGGCCGACCAACTGGCGCTGTACATCGCGACGCGGGAGCTCGCCCACGCGCGGCTGTTCCGGCACGCGCGCTGGCTGCGCCTGCACGTGATGTCGCAGGTGACCGACTTCGCCCGAGGCATCCACGTCGACACGGAGGCCCTCGAGGAGCTCGCGTCGCGCTTCGACCCGTCCGAGCCCGAAGAGCTGCGACGCGCACTCGAGAGCGGCGCGCTGATCCCGGCGCGTTCGGAGGCGCAGGACGCCGCGCTCGCGCGCATGGAGAACGTGCTGGCGATGATCGAGGGCTGGGTCGAGGTCGTGACCGAGGCCGCCACGTCGCGTCTGCCCTCGACGGACCGCATCTCCGAGGCGGTGCGGCGCCGTCGCGCCGTCGGTGGACCGGCGGAGCAGGCGCTCAAGTCGCTCCTCGGGCTGGAGCTGCGGCCCCGCCGCATGCGCGAGGCCGCCGCGATGTGGCGTGCCGTGACGGATGCCGTGGGCATCGCCGCGCGCGACGCACTGTGGGACTACCCAGATCTCATGCCGAGCCCCGAGGACATCGACGATCCGGCGGCGCTGATCGCGCGGCTGGAGGCCCGGGCCCGCGGTGAAGAGCCGGTGCAGGACGAGTTCGATGCCGCGCTCGAGGCGCTGCTGGCCGGCGAGGACGGATCCGCCCCCGACGCGCCGACCGCTTCCGATGACGACTCCGACACCGACCCGGAGGATCCACGCCCGGTGTGACCGCTGACGCTCCGTCCGCTCCTCCCCAGGTGGGGGTGAGCGGCGGAAGCGAGCTCCTGTTGTGGAGAACGGTTCGAGGCCCCGACATTCCCGCACAATCGGGACATGCTCCGATTGGATCCCGCCCACCCACCCGTCTGGAGCAGCGACACGCGGCTGCAGTTCGGCGTGGACGCGGTGCTCGTCCTGGACGATCCGCTGCCCTGGCAGGAACGCCTCGTCCATGCGCTGCAGCGCGGCGTCCTGGATCCGTCGTTCCCGGCCGTGGCGGCCGAAGCTGGCGCGCCACCAGCCGCTGTGGATGATTTCCTCGCGCAGCTGCGGCCCGCGCTGCTGCAGTCCGGTCGCGCCGTCGCGTATCCCGTGTCGCTCCACGTCGCCGACGGGTTCTCCGCCGCAGACGCCGCAGCCTTCGTCACCGCGTTCGAGGCATCCGGTCATTGCGTCGTCACGTCCCGCTGGTTCGGCACGTACGACGAGCTGGACGCGCTCGAACCCGTCGTGCTCCTCCTCGGCGGCCACGTCATCGAACCCGGCCGGGCCGCGGCCCTGTCGAGCCGCGACATCGTGCATCTCCCGGTCGTGTTCACGGCCGACCGGGCCGAGATCGGCCCTCTCATCTCACCGGGAGACGGGCCGTGCCTCTCCTGCGTCGAGGCGCACCGCCGCGACGACGACCCCGCCTGGCCGCGGATCGCCGCCCAGCTGATCGGTCTGCGGAGCCCGCAGATCGGCGCCGCCGTGATCGGCGAGGCCGGGCTGATCGCCGCGCGACTCGTCAGCGACCCGGATCGGCCCCGCGCGATCGGTCGCTCACTGCTGATCCACGACGATTCGCTGCCGCGGAAATGGCGCTCGCATCGCCCGCACGCAGAGTGCCGTTGCCGATCTCTCGCACGAACCGGGACGGACCACGCTCCCGGTTCCCCACCCCTCGCGACCACGACAGCGAGAGAGTCCGACCGGCACGGGTGATGCCGACGTAGGCCAGCCGGCGCTCCTCGTCGATGTCCTCGAAGGTGGTGGCGTAGGAGATCGGCAGCAGTCCCTCGGCGAAGCCCACCAGATGCACGTGATCCCACTCGAGGCCCTTGGCCGCGTGCAGCGTGGCCAGGGTCACCGTGCGCATGGCCGGTTCGTCCTGCGACTTGGCCCGGGCCATCAGGTCATCGGCGAAGACGCGCAGCGTCACCTCGGCCGGCGCCTCCTCCGCCAGGCGCAGCAGCGCCGAGCGCGCCTCCCAGGCGTCACGAAGAGCGCCGCCGGCGGGCGGCGGCTCGTCGGTCAGGCCGAGCGAGCGCAGCACGTCGCGCACGGTGTCGACGAGACCGCCGTTCAGAGGGGCGACGGCCGCGCCGCGCAGCGCCATGACGGCCTGACGGACCTCGGGGACATCGAAGAACCGCTTGCCGCCGAGAACGGATGCCGCGATTCCCAGGTCCGCGAGGGCACGCACCACCTCGGGAGACTGGGAGTGAGCACGGTAGAGCACCGCGATGCGGCGGGGGTCTGTGCCCGAGTGGATGCGGGCGGCGATGGCGGCGGCCACGCCCCGCGCCTCCGACTCATCGTTGTCGTACGCGGTGACCGTGGGAAGCGGCAGGTCTTCGCGACGACCGCGGGTCTCCGCCGGGTGCAGCTCCAGGGCGCCGGGCCGATCGCGCATCAGGGCGTTGGCCGCGGCCAGGATCGGGGCATCCGATCGGTAGTTGGTCTCCAGGCGCACGACGTGGGTGTCGTCATGCCGGTGCTCGAACTCCAGCAGGAACCGTGCGTCGGCGCCGGCGAACGAGTACACGGTCTGGCTCGCGTCGCCGACGACGCACAGGTCGCGCCGGTCGCCGAGCCACAGTTCCAGCATTCGGTGCTGCAGCGGCGAGACGTCCTGGAACTCGTCGACGGTGAAGTGCCGGTACTGCTCCCACACGGCCTGGGCGATGCGGGGTTCGGCCTCGAGCATTCCCGCACAGGCCAGCAGGACGTCTTCGAAGTCGAGCTGCCGCCGTTCATCCTTGAGCTTCTCGTACGCCTTCTGCAGGTCGACGACGCGGGACACGTCGAAGCGTCCCACGCCGTTGGGCCGCGCGGCGGCGTAGGCATCTACGCTGCGCATCGTGACCTTGCGCCACTCGATCTCGCTGGCGATGTCGCGCAGCGTGGCCTTGTCGGGGGCCATGCCGAGGCCGTCCGCCGCGTGCGCCAGCATCCGCACCTTGTTGTCGATGATGCTGGGCGCAGAGTCGCCGGCGACCGTCGGCCAGAAGTAGTTGAGCTGGGCGAGCGCGGCCGCGTGGAACGTGCGTGCCGCAACTCCTTCGACCCCGAGCGCGCGCAGCCGACCGCGCATCTCGCCCGCGGCCTTGGCCGTGAAGGTCACCGCCATCACACGACCTGGAGAGTAGGCGCCGGTGTCCACGCCGTGCGCGATGCGGTGCGTGATCACCCGGGTCTTGCCGGTTCCCGCGCCGGCCAGTACGAGCACGGGGCCACGCAGCGTCTGCACCGCCTCGAGCTGGCGCTCGTCGAGGCCGCGGAGTGCTCCCTCGCTCATGCCGTCCCCGCGTGCCATTCGACGATCAGGCGTCGCGCGATCGACGACGATCCCGGCAGGATGATGTCGCTCTTGCCGGCCAGCGCCGCGCCGATCTCGGTGCGGTGGAACCAGCGCACCGCGACGATCTCCTCGCCGTCGGGTCGGGCCGCGGCGTCGTCGGCGGCCGTCGCATGGAAGCCCAGCATGAGCGACCGAGGATACGGCCAGGCCTGCGAGCCGCGGTAGCGCAGGTCGACGAGCTCCACACCGGCTTCCTCTCGCACTTCGCGGATGACGGCGGCCTCCAGCGACTCACCGGCCTCGGCGAATCCGGCGAAGCAGGAGAATCGGTCAGCACCCCACAGGGCGTTCGAGCCGAGGAGCAGGCGGTCGGGATCACGCGCGCTGGTGACCGCCACAATGGCCGCGGGGTCGGTGCGCGGAAAGTGCTCGCGTCCGCACGAGGGGCAGTGTCGCGACCAGCCGGCCAGCCGCAGTTCGGTGCGCGCGCCGCAGGCCGGACAGAACGGGGCGTCCAGCAGCCAGCGGCCGAGACTCAGTCCCTCGATGAACGTCGCGGCGTCGAAGGCGGACAGCTCGCCGCCGATCGTCCGCAGCGCCCCCCAGCCGGCAGGAGCGGCGACGGGCTCCTCGGCGTCGCGCGGGAACACCGCTGCCAGGATGGCCGCACCGTCGGGCGCGCGTCCGAGGAAGGCCCACTCCGCGTCGGCGGCGACCTCCGCGGGAGCAACGAAATGCAGTGCGGCCTCGTCCGAGAGCGGTGCGGCGTCGCCGTGCACGACGAGGACGCGGCTCGAGGCATCCGCACGCAGCGTTTCGAGGAGCCCCTCGACGGTGCGCTCGTCTGCCGCGCGATCGATGTCGGCGCGCGGCGAAGCGAGTGGTTTCGGGCTGTCGGGCGCCGTCATCGCGGACCTCTCTTGCGTTGGGCGACAAACCGGGCGTGGCGCGAAGGCACACGGGCGTACCCGACCTAACCTGGGCTCATGGCACGCTCTCCCCTCACTCTAGCCGCGTCCGTGACATCGGCTCTGCCGAGGGTCGGGGTCGTCGGGGTCGGTGTGCTGACCGAGGGCATCTCCGGTCGGTACGACTCCGCGGTGGCCCAGCTCGACGACGGTCGACAGGTGGTCGTGCGGGTTCCCGCGGACCCCTCCGTCGACCAGGAACTGGCCGCCGAGGTGCGCGCACTGCGCGCCCTCACACCCGGCGTCCGCGGGCTGCTGCCGTTCCGCGCGCCCGAGCTGCTCGGCGAGACCGGCCTCGGGAAGTCCCGGGCCGTCGTGGTCGACTTCCTCCCCGGCTACCGTGTCGACGCCGCCCATCTGCCTCCCGGTCGCGGTGCCGCGACCTCGGTCGGCGAGGCACTGGCCGCGCTGCACGCACTCCCCCTCTCGATCGTCCGCACCGAGGGCCTGCCCGTGCGCACGCCGCAGCAGGTGCGCGACGACGTCGTCCGACTCCTCGATCGCGCCGAGGCCACGCGCCGGGTGCCCGAAGAGCTCCTGGTCCGCTGGCATCGCGCCGTCGCCGCCGACACTCTGTGGCGGTTCGAGTCCGCGGTGGTGCTCGGTGGAGCGGGCGCGGCATCGTTCGTCTTCGAAGACGTCGACGACGCACCGACGGTGACCGGCGTCCTCGAATGGCACGGGCTGGCCGTGGGCGATCCCGCGACCGACTTGCAGTGGCTCGCGTCGGCCCCCACGGCGGCCGACGACGTGTACGGCGCATACGCCGAGCACAGCAACCGCGCCCCGGACGCGCTGGTGCGCGAACGCGCACGCCTGTACGCCGAGCTCGAGTTCGCCAAGTGGCTCGTGCACGGCCACGATGCCGGCGACGCCGACATCGTCGACGATGCGATCGGCCTGCTCACCGCGCTCGCGCAGGGGCTGCAGGGCGACGATCTGCTCACCGAGGGCGGCCTCGACGTGGATGACGCCATCGCGCTGCTCGACCGCGTGCCCGATGCTCCGGCCGCCGCCATCGACACGTCGATGCAGACCGACGCGTACGACCCCGCACTGCTCTCGCTCTTCCTCGCCGCGGAGTATGCCGAGGAGCCTGCCAAGGACGAGACCCCGCCGGCCCGCACAGCCGACCACACCGATCTGTTCGCGCAGGCGGAGTCGGCCGAGCCGACTGAGGTCGCCGAACCCCCGGCGCCCGCGGCGCACGCCGAAACTCCGGACCCCGCCCCCGCCCCCGCGTTCGCGTCCGACGATGTCTCGACCGCGCCGATCGACATCTCCGCCGTGATCGAGGAGTCCGCCCGCGAGTCGTTCTCCCGCGACACCGCGCCCGACGATGACGATCAGGCCGCGGCGGACCGTTCCGCCGAAGCCGCCTTGCGCCGCTGGACCGGCGCCGGGCAGTAGGACTCCCGGCGCACGGCGCACGGCGGACGCCGGACGCCGGCGCCGGCGCCGGCGGCAGCCTTCAGCCGCGCAGCACCAGGTCGTGACCGACGTAGTACAGCGCGACGTCGATCTCGTCCATCGGCACGCCGTGCTTCACGTGATAGGCGCGACGGTACAGCTCGAGCTGCAGCATCCGCTCGTCCTTCTCCCGCGCATCGGCGGGCGGGCGGCCGGTCTTCCAGTCGACGATCTCGATGCGATCGTCGCGATCCGTGCGCCGGTACACGGCGTCGAGCTTGCAGATGACGACGTGGGGTTCGCCGTCGAGCCCCTCATAGGCGAAGTCGATCTCGGTCTCCACCTCGATCGGCTGCAGCGTCGCCCACTCCGACCGCTCGAACAGCGCCTGCAGGCGCGCGAGCTCGGCGGCGTCCTGCGGGCCACCGAGCGCATCCGCGAGCTCTTCATCGCTCTCCCACAGGGCGTCATCCAGTGAGGCGCCCGCGCCCACGGTCCCGGAGCGCGCCTCGACCCAGGCGTGGAAGAGCGTGCCCAGGCGGGTCTGGCGGAACGGCCGCTCGGGCAGCGGTCGGGCGATCCGCGCGACGGTTCCGGAGTAGTCGGTGACGAACTCCTTGTAGCGGGACGCCGGAATCCGCGTCGGAGCCTTGCCGCCGGTGGGCGCGCGGCGAGCCTCCCTCTCCGCAAGAAGCAGCCGCAGGTCGGGTTCGGGGTCCGCACGGTCGGCGCCGAGCGCGGCGCGCACGATCTCGGCCGCCTCCTGCACGCGGGGACGACGCGCGCCGAGGGGGTCGATGGGCCATTCGAGGGTGCGCCGCTCCCCCAGGTACGGGTTCTCGCCGGGGTCGTCCACCGGCAGTTCGACCTGCAGCGCCGCCGCCATCTCCTCCAGGAAGGGACTTCGGTCGCGGGGCTTCTTCGTGCCGGACCAGCTCGACCCGGTCAGCAGCAGGTGGTCACGGGCGCGGGTGACGGCGACATAGGCGAGCCGTCGGTCCTCCGCCAGCTGCCGCGCACGATTCGCGGCGACGAAGTCCTCGATCGCCTGCTTCAGATCCTGCTGCGTCGGAGAGTCGCGTGCCTCCCACGCGAGCACGGGCAGCCACGGCGCATCGCCGCGGAAGGCGTACGGCAGCACGCCGAAGCCGAGCCAGCCCTTCGTGTCGCGCGGAGCACTGGGCAGCTCGTCCTTCACCAGTCGCACCACCGCGACGGCGTCCCACTCCAGCCCCTTCGACCCGTGGATCGTCAGCAGCTGCACGACGTCGTCCTCGGGCGGCTCGGTGCGCGGCGCGAATTCGTCGAGCTGCTCGGCATGTTCGAGCCACGCGAGCAGGCTCGTCAGCGAGCCGGTCTCGTCCGCCGCGAGGAACGCGTGCAGCTCGTCGACGAAGGCGCGCAGCTGTGCCGACGCGATCCGTGCCGGACCCCGGGCCTCGTTGGCCGCGAGCTCGATGTCGAGCCGCAGCTCGAGCTCGACCAAGCGCACCAGGTCGGGGATCGGCATCCCCACCGCGTGCCGCAGTCCCGCGAACACCGCAGCGGCCTCGCGCAGCCGTTCGCGCGCGCCAGGGGTGAATTCGGCGAGCCAGCCGTGGTCGGCGGGATGCCGCAGCACGAAGTCGAGCGCGTC
Organism: Microbacterium sp. Root61; assembly: GCF_001427525.1. Taxonomy (NCBI): domain Bacteria; kingdom Bacillati; phylum Actinomycetota; class Actinomycetes; order Micrococcales; family Microbacteriaceae; genus Microbacterium; species Microbacterium sp. Root61. The sequence continues at coordinate 924,709 of NZ_LMGU01000001.1, forward strand.
CACCAGGGATCCGTCGTCCTCCCCCGCGCCGGCGCGGATCTGCTCGGCGACCTCGGGGGCGAGCGGCTGCAGCGCCGCGTCGTGGCGGGAGATGCGGCGCGCGAGCTGCGCCAGGACGCGCAGGTCGGCGAGGCCGATCGACCATCGCGGTCCGGCCAGGAGCCGGATGAGCGCCGAGCCGGCGGCCGGGTCGCTGATGACACGGAGCGCCGCGACCACGTCGACGACCTCGGGCGTGGACAGCAGTCCGCCGAGGCCCAGGATGCGATGCGGGATGCCGCGACGCCCGAGTGCGTCGCCGAAGCGGACCATGTGCTTCTTGCTGCGGAACAGGATCGCCCCGGTCGTCGGGCGCCCCTCCGCCGCACGACCCGCGCGGACGCCGGCGAACCACTCCGCGACCCGATCGGCCTCGGTGTCGAGGTCGCTGTCGAAGAGGAGCTGCACGTCGCCGTCGGGCGCGCCCGGTCGTGGCCGGAGCTCTTCGACGGTCACGGGCGAGCTGACCGCGAGCGGCGCGAGCACGGCGTTGGCCGCGGCCAGGACGTCGGCGCTGTTGCGCCAGCTGGTCAGCAGCGAGAAGTTCAGGCACCTGCCGGTCGGTGAGAAGGCTGCGGCGAATCCGCCGAGGTTGCCGGCGCTCGCGCCGCGCCACCCGTAGATCGCCTGGTGCGGGTCGCCGACGGCCATGACCGCGGTGCCGCCGAACAGTGCGGAGAGCAGCCCGGTCTGGACGACCGAAGTGTCCTGGTACTCGTCCAGGAGCACCACCCGGTAGCGCTGACGCAGCTCCTCGGCCACCGAGGCGTGGCTCTGCACGATCTGCACCGCGCCGGCGACCTGGTCGGAGAAGTCCAGCACGCCCAGTCGCCGCTTCTGGTCGGCGTACGCCCGCGCGAGGCCGGCCAGCAGCGACAGCGCCGCGACCTTGTCGCTCGCTTCGGCGACGTCGGCGTAGACGACGGTGGCCTTGCGGGTGGACGGTCGTTCCAGCACGTCGGCGAATCGCTCGGGGAACGCCTCCAGCTCCTCCATCGGGACGAGGTTGTCGACGCCGTCGCGGGCGATGCGCAGCGCGCCGTCGATGATGGTGCGCACGGCCTCGCCGCGCAGTTCGAGTCGGGGGTCGTCGGAGGCGAAGACCACCCTCCGCATCAGCAGCCACGCCGCGGATTCGGACAGGATGGCGGCCTCGGCGTCCCAGCCGATCCGCACCGCATGCTCGCGCACGATGCCGTCCGCGAACGCGTTGTAGGTCGAGACGGTGGGGCGGTGCAGGAGCGAATCGTCGTCGGCGGATGCCGCATCCGGATCCGCCACGGACTCCCTCGCGTGCTGGGCCGCCAGCTCGGCCAGCGCCGCGTGGCGTCCCGCATCCCGCTGTGCACCGCCCTCGCGCTCCAGCACGCCGAAGACTTCGAGCTTCCCATCCGCCCACAGTGCGGGAAGCGCGGGGAGCAGCCCGCGCCGTTCGAACTCGGCCAGGCGCGCGAGCCGGCGCTGGATGCGTTCGGCGAGCTCTCCCGCGGCCTTGCGGGTGAACGTGAGGCCGAGCACCTCGTCGCGCCGCACGATGCCGTTCGCGACGAGCCAGACGACGCGCGCGGCCATCGTCTCGGTCTTGCCGCTGCCTGCTCCGGCCACCACGAGTGCCGGCTCCAACGGCGCCTCGATGACCGCCGTCTGCTCGACGGTGGGCGGGAACTGGCCGAGCGCGGCGGCGATGACGGCGGCCGACAGCGGGGCGGCCGGAGTGGGTGCGGTCACGACGCGCTCACCGCCGAGATGGTGTGGATGCGGCACAGTCCGTACGAGTGCTCGTCACGGCAGTGCTCCTCGTACGGTGCGCTGAAGTGGTCGCCGCGCATCACCACGACGGCATCGCTGATGCGGCCGAGGAACGCATCGCGGCGTTCGTCGTCGAACGGCGGCTGGCGCGGTGTCACATAGTCCGCCCGTGCCGCCGTGGGTCGCAGTACGAGCAGCGCGGCTCCGCCCGGCTTGTGCCCGGCGGCTTCGGGGATGGCGCCGGACTCGAAGGCGAGCTGGTACGCCGCGAGCTGCGGGTTGTCCAGCACCTTCGCGTCGGTCTGCGGTTCGCGCTTGCCCGTCTTCAGATCGACGATCACGACGGTGTCATCCGGCATCAGCTCCACGCGGTCGATGTAGCCCGACAGGATCACGCCGTGCTCGTAGGTGTCGGCATCATCGACCGGGATCGCCACCTCGAAGTGGGGCTCGGCGCCGATCAGCACCCCGCCCGCGGCTTCGAAGCGGCGCAGGTAGAGATGGAGTCGCCGCACCAGGTCGCGGGCCCGCGTCTGCTCGGCGCGATCGCGCCAGTCGGCTTCGAACGAGAGCTCGCCCCAGCGCGCCATCACGGCGTTCCAGATGCTCTCTTCGTCCTGGCCCTCGGCGTGCTCGAGCGCGGCGTGGATGATGGTGCCGATCCCGGCCGTCGTTCCGCCCGGGTCGCCGCCGAGATCGCCGATCACCCAGTTCAGCTGGCATTCCTCCAGCGCGTGCAGCCGCGACGGCGAGACGCGCACGTCCTCCTTGGCGAGGTCGCGCAGCGGGGCGGTCGAGGTCGGGGCCGCCACGCCGTACCACTGCATCGGCGCGGCGCCCGCGACCGCGGCATCCGCCAGCAGCGCGAGCTGACCGGCGGCGCGCTCGCGCGCCCGTGGGGCCGCATACGGGTCGGTGAGGGCGCGCCGGTGCAGCGCGACCAGTCCTCGGAGGGACAGCGGATGCTCCATCGCACGCGTCGCGCCCTGCGGCGTCGGCAGGAACTCGAACAACACGCTCGGTCCGGTGTCGTCATCGTCTACGGCCGTGACGATCAGCCGGGAGCGGCTGCGCGAGACCGCACGGGCGAACAGGCGCAACTCATCGTGCATGGCGGCGCGACGGCGGTCCAGGATGCCGGGGGCGGCGGCATCGACGCGGGTCGCGGCATCCGCGAGTCGCCACGTGTCCAACAGCCCGCCGCGCAGCCTGGTGTTGGGCCACACGCCCTCCTGCACCCCCGCAACGACGACCGTGTCGAACTCGGTGCCGAGGGCGCCGGCCGGAGTCAGGAGACGCACGGACTGCTCCGGCGGGGGCGCCGCGAGGCGGTCTTCGGCGACATCGCTGTCGAGGATGCCGCGGACGAACACCCGCGGGTCGGCATCGGGACCCCGCTCGACGAACCTCTTCGCCGCCTCGAACAGCGCCACGACGGCATCGAGATCCCGCCCCGCCTGCTCGGCGAGCGGCCCGGTTCCTCGCGCCGCTTCGGCCCAGGGCTTCTCCAGGCGGCTCTGCTCCCATGCCGTCCAGAGCAGCTCGTGCGCCGACCCGCCGCCGTCGAACTCGGTGCGCAGCGCGGCCAGGGTGCGGGCGGTGCGAGCCGCGCGCCGGGCCTCGCGCGTGTCGACGAGGTCGAACTCGAGCGGTTGGGTCATGGCCGACGCGAGCAGTTCCCGCCCGGCGCGCTCCCCGCCCGCGGCCAGCTCGGTGTGGCGCAGGGCGGTGCGCAGACGACGGACGTCGATCGCGTCGAGCCCGCCGACGGTACCCAGCAGCACGTCGGTGAGTTCGTCCGACGTCCAGGTCGCGGCATCCCGCGTCGCGATCTCCACCAGGCGCAGCAGATCGCGCACCGGGCGGAGCATGCCGAGCGCGCGCCCCGGGCCGCTCGCCCGAGCGGGTACCTCCCGCGCAGTCAGCTCGGCCTCCAGCGCGGCGACCTGCCGGGTGTCGTGCGCGATGACCGCGCACTGCGCCCAGGGCACGCCGTCGTGCACGTGTCGTTCGCGCAGGAGCCGCGCGATCGCGTCGAACTCCTCGGAGGCCGAGCGCAGCGCGAACGCCTGCACGGACTCGTCCGGCGCGGATCCCGTCGGTGCGGCGCGGTGCGCGACCACGCCGACCGCGCCGATGCGCTGCGTCACCTCGCGCAGGAGGTCGGTCTGCACCGGGGTGCCGCGGTGCCCCGTCGGGAGCACTGAGATCGCGCCGAGCGACCCGGCGAGCCGGGCGAAGTTCTCCGGCATGGCGCCGCGGAAGGCGCCCGAACCCACGTCGGGATCGCCGAACGCCAACACTGCAACGCCCCGCGCGCGGCAGGCCTCGACCAGCTCGACACCGCCCAGGGTGAGCTCCTGCGCGTCGTCGATCAGGAGCACGCGGACTCTGCCGAACGCGCCCAGCACCGGAGTGGGACCTGCCGGTGCGACCCGCAGGATGCCGACCGCCTCGCGGACGAGACCCGCCGCGTCGCGGTGCGCACCGCGCATGTCGGCCCGCACCCGGAGGTACTCGGTGTAGAACGAGGCGAGCGAGATCCAGGCCGGCAGAGTGTGAGCCTCGCCCAGCGCGCGCAGCTGCGCCGGCTCGATGCCGAGCGTCGCGCACTCGGCGAGGAAGGTGCGCACATCGGTGCGGAACCCGCGCGTGCCGCGGATCGCAGGACCGAGCCACTCCGGCCAGCGGCTCGGCGCGTGCCCCTCGTCCTCGGCATCCCCGTCGAGCAGGTCCTGGATGATCTGGTCTTCGTCGCCACCGGTGAGCAGTTGCGGCGGCTCGTTGCCGGCGTGCACTTCGGCGCCCCGCACGATCTGGAAGGCGAATGAGGCCACCGACCGCGCCAGAGCCCCGGACGTGGCACGCCCCACGGCGAGGGCGAGCCGGTCGCGCAGGACGGTCGCCGTCTGCCGGGACGGGGTCAGCACGAGGATCGCGTCGGGGTCGATCCCGGCGGCCACCAGCGCCGCGACCCGTGCCACCAGCGTCGTGGTCTTGCCACTGCCGGGTGCGCCGACGACGACACCGGATGCCGCGGCCGGCAGCGCGACGACGGCCTGCTGCGCGGCATCCGATCGGTGCTCCGTGGGCGCCTCGACCGCGCGCGCCGAGACGGCTGCTCCCCGATCAGTCATGCCCGCCACGCTATCGTCCATGGCCGACATGGGCCGTTCGCCGAGAGCGTGCAGCAAGCGGCCTGCGCCGTTCCCGGTGTGTCGTAGAGTTGCCATGCGCCGGGGAGATCCGGGCCACCCGGGACCAACCCGGAGGCAGAAAGGCAGTGACACCGTGGAGATCCGCATCGGCATCGCGAACACGGGCCGCGAGCTCAGCTTCGAGACCAACGACCCGTCCGACGACGTGAAGAAGTCCGTCGCCGCCGCGCTGGACGCCGCAGCCACCCACGTGTCGTTCACCGACAACAAGGGCAACGCGTACATCGTCCCCACTGCGGGCCTCGCCTACATCGAGTTCGGGACCGAAGAGTCCCGCCGCATCGGCTTCGTCGCCTGACCCATGCAGATCCTGCTCGCGTTCATCGTGGGAGCCGTCTTCGGCATCGCCGCGCACTACCTCGCACCGGGGCGTGAGACGCGCGGAGTCGCGCTGGCCCCGATGATCGGTGCCTTCGTGGGCGGCCTGGTCTGGCTCATCTTCACGTGGGCCGGTGTCGGCATCGACAACCCCTGGATCTGGATCGTCTCGTTCGCCGTGCCGTTCGTGGTCGTCTACCCCATCGTCAGCATGCTGGCGCGGGTACGCACGGCGCACGACGAGCGCGAGCGCGTGCGCCTCAAGATCGCCTGAAGACGGATGCCGCGGCCTCAGGCCGCGAGCCCCATGGCGTCCATGCGCCGTGAGTGAGCGGCCATCAATTCGGTGAAGACCGGTTCGACCTTCTTCTCCTCCGCCGCGCCGAGCGTCGTCGGACGCAGCGCGGCGCGCGCGATCAGGAGGGTGTCGCCGACGAGCCGACGCCCCCACAGTGCGAGCAGCGACCGCCACTCCTCATCACTGGCGATGCTCTCGCCGATGATGTCGATGATGGCGTCGCGGTCGTCATCCGCCTGCAGGATGATCGCGACGCGACGGCCCGTGTCGGCGTAGCTCGCAGACAGCGCCAGATAGAAGTCGTCCAGCATCCCGGCCGTGATGTGCACCGAGAGCATCGTCTCCTGCGGCCGCACCCCGTGCGTGGCGCGGCGGAACGCGTCCAGCGGCTCGCGGAACGGCAGCATCAGCGTCGTGGGGTCATCGCCCCGCTCACGGATGAGGGCGACCAGTTCTTCGTGCTTGGTCAGTGCAGCCCCGGCGGCTCGCGACAGCGACTCCTTCTGCCCGAGCTCCGGCGTGGAGGCGATCAGCTCGCTGAGCGTCTCGAAGAATCCGAGCTGCAGGTAGGCGGCCTGACCCAGGAAGGTGTCGATCTCGGGGGCGAGCTCTTCGAAGTCGACGCGGGTGGCGTCGCCGAGGTCTCCTCGAGACTTGAGGTGCAGCACCCGATCCTCGGGTCGCCGCTGCCAGAACCACTTCACCACGGGCACAGCCTAGTCGGACCACGATGAGCGGGCGGCGCGGCGCCGGGGAGCGCTCAGGCCGGTTCCGGTATCGTTGAAGCGTCCCGGCATCGGATCGGGCCCCCGCGCCTGTGGCTGAGTGAAGGGCGTGGACCTCTCACCCCCGGCGGCACCTCACCGCCAGACAGGCTCATATCGTGACGACCTTCGCCGAACTCGGCGTCGATCAGGACATCGTGGATGTCCTCGCAAGCAAGGGCATCGTGGATGCCTTCCCCATCCAGGAGCAGACGATCCCCCTCGGCCTTCCCGGCCAGGACATCATCGGCCAGGCCAAGACGGGTACCGGAAAGACCTTCGGCTTCGGCATCCCCGTGGTGCAGCGTCTCGGTCTCAACCCCGAGCACGGCGTCAAGGCCCTGATCGTGGTTCCGACCCGCGAGCTGTGCGTGCAGGTCTATGAAGACATCGACATGCTCACCTCCGGTCGCAGCACCAGCGTCGTGGCGATCTACGGCGGCAAGGCCTACGAGGGTCAGATCGACCAGCTCAAGGCCGGCGCCCAGATCGTCGTCGGCACCCCCGGGCGCCTCATCGACCTGAACAACCAGCGTCTGCTCGACCTCTCGAACGCGACCGAGGTCGTACTCGACGAGGCCGACAAGATGCTCGACCTCGGATTCCTCCCCGACATCGAGAAGATCTTCCAGAAGGTGCCGGCGATCCGCCACACCCAGCTGTTCTCGGCGACGATGCCCGGCCCGATCGTGGCGATGGCGCGTCGGTTCATGACCAACCCGATCCACATCCGGGCGACCGACCCCGATGAGGGCCTCACACAGGCCAACATCAAGCACGTCGTCTACCGCGCGCACTCGCTCGACAAGGACGAGGTCATCGCCCGCATCCTGCAGGCCGAGGGTCGCGGCAAGACCGTGATCTTCACGCGCACGAAGCGTGCTGCCCAGCGTCTGTCCGACGAGCTCGGCGACCGCGGCTTCAACACCGCCTCCGTGCACGGCGACATGAGCCAGGAGGCGCGCGAGCGCTCGATGGCCGCGTTCAAGGCCGGCAAGAAGGACGTGCTCATCGCGACCGACGTCGCCGCCCGCGGCATCGACGTCGACGATGTCACCCACGTGATCAACCACACGATCCCGGACGACGAGAAGACCTACCTGCACCGCGCCGGTCGTACCGGCCGGGCCGGCAAGACCGGCATCGCGGTGACCTTCGTGGACTGGGACGACCTGCACAAGTGGGCGCTCATCAACCGCGCCCTCGAGTTCGGTCAGCCCGAGCCCACCGAGACGTACTCGTCGAGCCCGCACCTGTACACCGACCTCGACATCCCCGCCGGCACCAAGGGACGTCTCACGACGGCTCCGAAGGCGCAGCCCAAGACGACGGATGCCCCGCGCACCGACCGCTCGGACCGCTCGGAGCGTGAAGGCGGCACCGGCCGTCGTCGTCGCCGCGGCGGTTCTTCGGAGGGCGCGGCGACCGCGACGGCCGAGCGCACCACCGCGCCTGCGGCTCCCGAGGTTCCGACGGAACACGGTGCACACGATGCGGCCGATGGTGCCGGCACCCACGACGGCGGCGGCAACGAGCACCACGACGGCAACGCGGCACCGCGTCGTCGTCGGCGTCGCCGCGCCCCCCGCACGGGCGGTGCACCGGCCGGCGCAGCGTAAACCAGACGATCAGGCGGTCGCGGTGTCTTCGGACATCGCGGCCGCCTTTCTCGTGCCCGGGAGCCTTATGTGCAGTCCGATGGTCGGCTACGACACGTCATATACGCGAAACGAAATGTTCCGTGACTGATGGTTCCTGTGGGTCTAGTGTGAATGTGGACGACACCGTCGCCATCTCACAGTTCTTTCGAAAGGCACTATCGTGCGACTTGCTGAAGCGGTCAACACCGCCTATGAATACCAGGGCTTCTGGGGATCCTTCTGGGACATCATCTGGTGGTTCCTGTGGATCTTCGTCTTCGTCACCTACCTCTTCGTGCTGTTCGCCATCATCGGCGACCTGTTCCGCGACCACAAGCTGAACGGCTGGTGGAAGGCCGTCTGGATCATCTTCCTTCTGTTCCTGCCCTTCCTGACCGCGCTGGTGTACCTCATCGCCCGCGGCAGGGGCATGGCGGAGCGCAGCCAGGCGCAGGCCAAGCAGCTGGAGGCGGCACAGGCCGCGTACATCCAGTCGGTCGCCAACGGCGCAGCGGGCGGCAGCCCGGCCGACGAGATCGCCAAGGCCAAGGGTCTGCTCGACTCGGGCACGATCACGCAGGCCGAGTACGACGCCATCAAGGCGAAGGCGCTCAGCTGATCGGATTGCTCTTCGGAGAAGCCCCGCTCCTCACGGAGTGGGGCTTTTCTGCGCCCGGGCTATGGGTACACCGGCGCGCTGCCGGTGCCGCGATCGATGATGCGGGCGACCATGCCGTCCGACGTCGTGTTCTCCCCCGGCAAGTTCGGCTTGCCGAGGCCGTGATAGTCGCTGGACCCCGTCACGATGAGGTCCCGCTCGTCGCAGAGCCGCTGCAGGGTCGAGATGCCGTCCTGCAGGTTCTCGCGATGACCGAGTTCGAACCCGGCGAGACCGGCATCCAGCATCCGTTCCATCAACGGCGTCGGCAGCAAACCTGCTCGACCGGCCGGGTGCGCGATGATCGCCACTCCCCCGGCGCCGGTGATCAGCTCGACCGCCGTGACCGGGTCGGGCGCGAACAGGGCGATGTAATAGTCGCCGTTCGGGCTCAGGATGCTGGAGAAAGCCTCGGCGCGGTCGCGCACGTGCCCCTTGGCGATGAGCGCATCGGCGATGTGCGGGCGTCCGACAGTGGCGCCGTCGGAGGTCTGGGCGACGATGTCTGCCCATTCGAGGTCGTAGTCGCGCGAGATGCGATCCGCCATCGTTCGCGCCCGATCCATCCGCGAGGAGCGGATGCGATCGGTCATGGCCCGCAGCGCAGGGTCGTCGGGATCGATGAGGTATGCCAGGACGTGCACGCTGCGCCACTGGTGCTTGGCGGACAGCTCCATCCCGGGGAGGAACGTCACGCCCAGGGATGACGCGGCCTCGGCCGCCTCGGCCCACCCCGAGGTCGTGTCGTGATCGGTCAGCGCCGCGGTCCGCAGTCCGTACCGGTGGGCGGCGGCCATCACCTGTGCAGGAGACTCGGTGCCGTCCGAGTGCACCGAGTGCATATGCAGGTCGCTCGGGCCGTGGAATCGAGGCGATGACTGCATCATCCGAGCGTACCGCGATGGGCCGATCCGACCGGTGGAATCGGCGATGCGTGCCGCGGCATCCGTGGATTTCTCAGACTGCTCGCATAGAGTCGCGGACGTGTTGCGCCTGCTCGGTATCCTCGTCACCGTCCTTTGCGCGATCGCGGCCGCTATCCTGACCTGGCCGCAGTTCTTCCGCCTGGAGCGCACCTTCCCGATCGCCCAGATCGTCTCCTTCCGCGGATTCCTCGCCGCCGCGTTCGCCATCGCGTTCGTGCTGCTGCTCCTCCTGGCGATCGCGCGACCGATCCGCGGGCTCGCTCTGTCGCTCGCCCTCGTGACCCTCATCGCCGGCGTCGCCAACGGCGCGATCCTGCTGAGCCGCGGCATCGGCACCGACGCGCTCCCCGAGAAAGGCCCGGACAGCATCCGCGTCATGACGTGGAACACGGCCGGATCGGCGACCTCCCCCGAGACCGTCGCGCAGATCGCCGTGGCGATGGATGCCGACATCGTGACGCTGCCGGAGACCACGATCGAGACCGGCGAACAGGTGGCGCTCGCGATGCGCGATCTCGGGCACAGGATGTGGGCACATCATGCCGAGTACGGCACCGACGGATGGGATGCGCGCTCCACGACGCTGTTGATCTCCCCCGACCTCGGCGACTACGCCGTCATCGATTCCTCGACCGACGGTACGAGCAACACCTCGACGGTGCCCAGCGCGGTCGCGATGCCCACGAGCGGGGACGGCCCCATCGTGGTCGCGGCGCACGCCGTCGCGCCTCGCCAGGCGTACATGCAGCACTGGCGCGACGACCTGCAGTGGCTGGCCGACCAGTGCGTGGATCCCAACGTCATCATGGCCGGCGACTTCAACGCGACGATCGACCACATGGGCGGTCTCGGCATGGACGGCGGCACGCTCGGCCGCTGCCACGACGCTGCGGCCGACACCGGGAACGGCGGAGTGGGCACCTGGTCGACCGAGTTCCCCGCAGTGATGGGCGCCCCGATCGACCACGTGATGGCCTCGAGCCACTGGAAGCCGACCGGGTCGGTCGTGCTGCGCTCCATGGATGGCTCCGGCAGCGACCATCGACCCCTCGTCGTCCAGCTCGAACCGGTGCCCTGACCCTCCACTCTCAGCACCCCGCGTGTAAGACTTGACGCATGAGCGAGACAGGGCAGAGCACCACACCCGCAGCCGAGGAGCAGGCACCGCCTGCGGAGGCGAACGCGACCACGAATCGGCGCCAGCCGTTCCCGCAGGGGTTCCTCGACACGATCTCGACGGGATGGGCCGAGCGGCCCGAGTCCACCCCGCCGCAGCGCGAGCAGGCGGCCTACGCGGCGCGGCGCCGTGCCGCGGTGTCGGCGGCGTTCCCCGGGCAACGCCTGGTCGTCCCGGCGGGCGATGCCAAGGTGCGCAGCAACGACACCGACTACCCGTTCCGCGCGCACAGCGCCTTCGCCCACCTGACCGGGTGGGAGAACGACGCCGAACCCGGATCGGTCCTCGTCTTCGAGCCGAGCGACGCCGGCCACGACGTCACACTGTACTTCCGTGAGCGCGCAGACCGCACCACCGCGGAGTTCTACAGCGACGCGTCGATCGGCGAGTTCTGGATCGGCCCGCGCCCCGCGCTCGGCGGCGTCGAGGCCGACCTGGGTCTCGCAACACAGCACGTCGATGCCTTCGAGGCGCGCGACGCCGACCTCGTCGTGGACGTCGATGAGGACCTCACGCGTTTCGTGTCGGAGCTGCGCCTGATCAAGGACGAGTACGAGATCGCGCAGATGACGCTCGCCGTCGACGTCACCGCCCGCGGCTTCGACGACATCGTCGCCGAACTGCCCCGCATCGTCGCGCACCCGCGCGGCGAGCGGATCGTCGAGGGCGTATTCCACCTGCGCGCACGCAGCGACGGCAACTGGGAGGGCTACGACACCATCGCGGCGTCCGGCCCGCACGCGTGCTACCTGCACTGGACCCGCAACGACGGGGCCGTGGTCCCGGGCGACCTGATCCTCGTCGACGCCGGCGTGGAAGTCGACAGCCTCTACACCGCCGACATCACGCGCACCATCCCGGTGAGCGGCACCTTCACGCCGACGCAGCGGATGGTCTACGAGACCGTGCGCGAAGCGGCGGATGCGGCCTTCGCGGCTGCCCGCCCCGGCGTCAAGTTCCGCTCGGTCCACGACGCGGCCATGCAGGTCATCGCCGCGCGCGTCGCCGAGTGGGGCCTGCTGCCGGTCACCGCCGCAGAGGCGCTGGATGCCGACACCGGCGGCCAGCACCGTCGCTACATGGTGCACGGCACGAGCCATCACTTGGGCATCGACGTGCACGACTGCGCGCAGGCCCGCCGCGAGATGTACTACGACGGCGAACTGGCACCCGGCATGGTGTTCACGATCGAGCCGGGTCTGTACTTCCAGATCGACGACGAGACCGTTCCGGCGGAGTTCCGCGGCATCGGCGTGCGCATCGAGGACGACATCCTGATGACCGCCGACGGCCCGGTGAACCTCTCGGCCGCGATCCCGCGGACCGCGGACGACGTCGAGGCCTGGGTGGCACGCGGGCTCACGCGGTGAGTTTCACGCCGCCCGCGTCCTTCACCTCGCGGCCCACCTTGCAGGGCACCTTCGGGATGGCGGCATCCACCCATTGGCTCGCCACCGCCAGCGCTCAAGCCGTGCTCGAGCGCGGCGGCAACGCGTTCGATGCGGCCACGGCGGGCGCATTCGTGCTGCACGTCGTCGAACCGCACCTCAACGGCCCCGGCGGCGACCTCGTCGGCATCTTCGCCACGGCGGAGGCCCCCGGCACCCCCGTCGTGCTGATGGGTCAGGGCCCGGCACCCGCCGGCGCGACGATCGAGCACTTCCGCGGCGAGGGGCTCGACCTCGTGCCCGGCGCGGGCGGCCTCGCGGCGGCGATCCCCGGCGCGGTCGACGCCTGGCTCACGCTGCTGCGCGACCACGGCACGTGGGAGCTCGCCGACGTGCTCGGCTTCGCCATCGGCTACGCCCGGGACGGCCATCCGCAGCTCCCCCAGGTCGCCGCGACGATCGGACGCGTCGCCGCCCTGTTCGCGGAGCACTGGCCCTCCTCCGCCGCCCTGTGGATGCCGGAGGGCGTCGTTCCGGCAGCCGGCACCCTCGTGTGCAATCCCGCCTACGCGGCCGTCCTGGAGGCGCTCATCGCCGCGGGCGAGGGTGCCGGCGACCGAGCGGCACGCATCGACGCAGCCCGTCGCGAATGGAGCCACGGCCTCGTCGCCCGGGAGGCATCGGCCTTCCTGGCCACGCCGCACCGCCACTCCAGCGGCACCGATCACGCCGGAGTCATCACGCCGGAGGACTTCGCGTCCTTCTCGGCCGGCTACGAGACGCCGGTGACGGCGGACTTCCGCGGGCACACGATCGCCAAGGCCGGCGCATGGACGCAGGGTCCGGCGCTGCTGCAGACGCTGCGGATCCTCGACGGGTACGCCGACGACGAGCTCGACCCGTCGACCGAGGGCGGCGCGCACGTCGTCCTCGAGGCGATCAAGCTCGCCCTGGCCGATCGCGACGCCTACTACGGCGACGCCGACGTGCCGCTGGACGCGCTGCTCGCCGACGGGTACGCCCGACAACGGCGGGCGCAGATCACTCCTGCCGCGTCCACGGAGTGGCGGCCCGGGCAGTTGCCCGGGCGCACCCCGTTCGCCCCGCGGCTGCGCGAAGACGACGGAACGGATGCCGATCTCAGCGCCGTCGGTGAGCCCACGGTCGCGGCATCCGGTCAGACTCGCGGCGACACGTGCCACATCGACGTCGTCGACCGCTGGGGCAACATCATCGCCGTCACGCCCTCTGGCGGCTGGCTGCAGTCCTCCCCCACGATTCCCGCGCTCGGGTTCTGCCTGGGCACGCGCCTGCAGATGACGTGGCTCGACGCCGCGGCTCCCTCCGCGCTGCGCCCCGGACTCCGCCCGCGCACTACGCTCACCCCGACCCTGGTCCTCAAGGACGGTCGCGCCGTCATCGCGATGGGCACGCCCGGCGGCGACCAGCAGGACCAGTGGCAGGTGCCCGCCCTGCTGCGCATGCTCGTCGGCGGCTACACGCCGCAGCAGGCGATCGACGCACCGGGTTTCCACTCCACGGCGCGCATCGACTCGTTCTGGCCGCGCACGTGGCAGCCGGCCGGCGCCGTCGTGGAGGACCGGCTCGGCGACGAGGTCATCGCCGGACTCGAGCGGCGCGGACACGTCGTCGCACGCGCGGGAGTGTGGAGCCTGGGCCGGCTTTCGGCCGTCGGCATCGACCGGGAGCGCGGTGTGCTGTGGGCCGCCGCGAATCCGCGCGGAGCACAGGGCTACGCCGCCGGACGCTGAGCCGCCGCGCACGGCGGGGATGCAGCATCCGCACGGCGTCCTCGTGCACAGCTTCGGGGCTACGCCGCGACATGCCGCCCCGCGATGACCTCGGCCCGGCGTATCGCCGGCCGGCCCCGAACTTGTGCCGCGCTAGGCCTCCGAGCGAGCGCGGATGAATTCGGCGACCAACGGAGCGAGGTCGGCGCCGATCTCGTCCGCGGGGCGCTTGCGGCCCTTCACCTCGAACGAGTGCGCAGCGTCCTCGATCCACTCGAGGGTGGCGTCCTGGCAGGAGGCGACGGCCTCCAGCAGCTGCTCGTGCGGGTCGATGAACGGATCGCGCGTGCCCTCGATGAACAGCTGCGGACCGGCCACATCGGGAAGATGCGCCACGCGCGGCTTGCTGGGATCCCCCGGCGGATGCAGCGGATAGCCGAGGTAGATCAGGCCGGCGGGCGCGATCGCGCCCTCGGCCGCGGCCATCGACGCCATCCGTCCGCCGTAGGACTTGCCCGAGGCCCACAGCGCGTCGTCCGGCGCGCGTGCGGCCGTCCACTCTGACACCGCAGCCCACGTGCGCACCGCGTGCGCGGGCGGTCCCGGCATCCGTCTGCCCGTCTCGATGTGCGGGAAGTTGAAGCGCAGCGTCGCGAAGCCCTGCGCGCGCAGGCCGCGGGCGAAGCCGACGTAGAACGGATGCGCGTAGCCGGCACCGGCACCGTGGGCAATGGCGACGGTGACGGATGCGGCGTCCGGGCGGCCGTACGCCGCGGAGACCTCGACCGGCCCGGCGGGCAGCGCGACGGAGATGCGCTCGAGCGTCTCGTCTGCGTCCATCGGGTCAGGCGGGGCGGTCGGACTCGTCCGGCGTCTCCGCAGGGCTCGACGCATCGCCGGACGGCGCCTCGGTCGGCGCGTCGTCAGTGGGGACGACACGTTCGCCATAGCGCGGCGGCTCATGGACGGCCGGGTCCGCGGGAGCGGGCGTGGGCGTGGTCGTGGTCGGACGCGCCAGCGGCGCCGCGACGACGGGCGCCGGGGCGGCGGGACTCTCGGCGACGGCGTTCGGGCCGAGGATCTGCCGGGCGCGGTGCACGCTGGTGTCGGCCACGGTGACCTCGTAGTAGTCGGCGACGACCTGCATCACCGAGGCGAAGTCACGACGGCGTCGCACGAACGAGTACGTCACCAGGCTCAGGAGCATGCCGATCGCGATGCCGACGAACAGCACCCCCACGAACACGGGGATCGAGACCGCCGGCGACCCCAGAACGAAGATCGCGGAGAAGAAGAGTCCGAGCAGCAGACCGTTGATCGCGCCGGAGCGTGCCGCGGTCGCGTAGCCGAGGCGGCCCGTCACGCGCTCGATCGAGCGCAGCCCCTGCCCGACGATGGCGATGTCGCGCGCCGGAACCTCGCCCGCGATGAGGGCCGAGACCGCCTTCTGCGCGGATTCGTACTTGCTGAAGCTGGCCACCGTGGGACCGACGATCTCTCGGCCCGGTGGGAGCCGTCCGCCCATCATGCTCATGTCCCCATCTTCGCATGCGTCGCCGACGCGGACCTGTGGACTCGGCGTCATGCCCCGGTGGGATCGTCGGAGGTCGCACTACGCTGGAGAAGTGAGCACGCAGAGGGTTTTCGTCGCACGCCTGGCCGGCTGCGCGGTCTTCGACCCCGCTGGCGACCGACTCGGCAAGGTCCGGGACGTCGTCGTCGTGTATCGAAAAGACGACCCTCCCCGTGTCGTCGGCCTCGTGGTGGAGATCCCCGGCCGCCGCCACGTGTTCGTCTCGATCGGTCGAGTCACCTCGATCGAGACCGGCCAGGTCATCACGACCGGCCTCATCAACGTGCGGCGCTTCCAGGAGCGCGGCGGCGAGGTCCGTGTCATGGCGGAGCTGCTCGGACGCAAGGTCTATCTGAACGACGGCAGCGGTCGCGCGGTCATCGAGGATGTCGCCATCGAGCGTAATCGCCTCGGTGAGTGGGACATCGGCCAGCTCTTCCTGCGGCGCCCGAAGACGAGCGCCTCGCCCTTCGCGAAGGGCCCCACCACGTTCGCGAACTGGACCGAGATCCGCGAGGAGCAGGTCCCCGGCGAGGCGCAGTCCGCCGAGCAGCTCGTGGCCAGCTACTCCGAGCTCAAGGCCGCCGACCTCGCCAACACCCTTCTCGACCTTCCAGAGGATCGCCTCATCGAGGTCGCCGAAGAACTCACCGACGACCGGCTCGCCGACGCGCTCGAGGAGATGCCCGAAGGCGATCAGGTGCACATCCTCGAGGCCCTCGGCGACGAGCGCGCCGCCGACATCCTCGACGCGATGGAGCCCGACGACGCGGCGGACCTGCTCGGTCAGTTGCCGGAAGCGCGGCTGGAAGAGCTCCTGGACCTGATGGAGCCCGAAGAGGCCGACGACGTCCGCGCGCTGCTGCAGTACGGCCCCGACACCGCGGGTGGTCTGATGACGCCCGAGCCCATCGTGCTGTCCGCCGACGCGACGGTGGCCGAGGCGCTGGCGCTCATCCGCCGCCACGAGCTGCACCCTGCGCTCGCGGCCGCCGTCTTCGTGACGCTCCCGCCGTACGAGACGCCGACCGGTCGCCTGCTGGGAACGGTGCATTTCCAACGGATGCTGCGCTATCCCCCGCACGAGCGTCTGGGCGCGATCATCGACGACACGCTCGACCCGGTACCCGCGCAGTCCTCCGCCGCGGGAGTCGCGCGTATGCTCGCCAGCTACAACCTCGTGTCGCTCCCGGTCGTCGACCAGGCGCACCGCCTCGTCGGCGCGGTCAGCGTCGACGATGTGCTGGACTACCTGCTGCCCGAGGACTGGCGTTCGCACGACGGTGACGACGACGCCCCGAAGGCGCCGGCATCCGTTCCGACGACCACCGCAAGCATCCCGAGGCGGCGATGATGGCGCGGTCTCCTCGCCGCTCGTCGCTGGACGCGCCTCTCGGGCGCTCCGGACTCCTCGGGCGCAACCCGCAGGGATCGAGCGACAGCTTCGGGCGATTCTCGGAGGCGTTCGCCCGCGCGATGGGCACCTCCGGGTTCCTCATCGGGATGACGATCTTCGTCACGGTGTGGCTGCTGTGGAACTCGCTCATGCCGGTCGAGCTGCAGTTCGACCCGAAAGCGACGAACTTCACCCTGCTGACGCTCATCCTGTCGCTGCAGGCGTCCTACGCGGCACCGCTCATCCTGCTCGCGCAGAACCGTCAGGACGACCGCGACCGCGTGCAGATCGAGCAGGACCGCCAGCGCGCCGAGCGCAACCTGGCCGACACCGAGTACCTCGCGCGGGAGATCGTGGCGCTGCGCATGGCCGTCGCCGACTTCCAGGGCGAGATCATGACCAAGGACGTGCTGCGCGCCGA
Source organism: Microbacterium sp. Root61 (assembly GCF_001427525.1). NCBI lineage: Bacteria > Bacillati > Actinomycetota > Actinomycetes > Micrococcales > Microbacteriaceae > Microbacterium > Microbacterium sp. Root61. The sequence goes on from NZ_LMGU01000001.1 coordinate 942,025, forward strand.
ACTGCGATCGATGCTCGAGAAGCTCGACGACCGCGGCGAGCGGGAAGGCCGATGACCGCCGACGACCTCGTCGATGCCGTCCGCCGCAGTGTGGGCGCCGTCGTCGACCCCGAACTTCGCCGCCCCATCTCCGACCTCGACATGGTCCGCGACATCGCCGTCGACGACGGGATCGCCCACGTCGGCATCGTGCTGACGATCGTCGGATGCCCCGCCGCTGCGCGCATCGAATCCGACGTGCGCTCGGCTGCGGCATCCGTTCCCGGCGTCACGGGCGTCGACCTCACGATCGGCGTGATGACTCCCGACGAGCGGCGTGGTCTCACCGAGCGACTGCGCGGCGGACGCGCGGCGCGGGAGATGCCGTTCGGCCCCGAGTCGCTGACCCGTGTGATCGCCGTCACCAGCGGCAAGGGCGGTGTCGGCAAGTCCACCGTCACGGCGAACCTCGCGGTGGCACTGGCCCGACGCGGACTCGCCGTCGGACTCATCGATGCCGATGTGCACGGGTTCTCCATCCCTGGGCTGCTCGGGTTGACCGGTCCGGACGGCGCGGCGCCCGCGCCGACCCGCATCGACGACCTCATGCTGCCGGCGGTCGCGTACGGCGTGAAGACCATTTCGATCGGCATGTTCCTGCGGCGCGGCAACGACGACGGCCCCCTCGGCGCCGTCGCCTGGCGCGGACCGATGCTGCACCGGACGGTGCAGCAGTTCCTCACCGACGTGTACTTCGGCGACCTCGACGTGCTGCTCATCGACATGCCGCCCGGCACCGGCGACGTCGCGATCTCGGTGGGGCAGTTCCTGCCGCACGCCGAGGTGCTGGTCGTCACGACGCCGCAGAGCGCGGCGGCCGATGTGGCCGTCCGCAGCGGTCTGGTCGCCCGTCAGACCGGTCAGCGGGTGATCGGCGTCGTGGAGAACATGGCCGCCCTCACACTGCCGGACGGCACCCAGCTGGAGCTGTTCGGCTCCGGCGGCGGAGCGGCCGTCGCGGCCGCCCTGTCCACGGACGGCAACGAGGTGCGCGTGCGGGCGTCGATCCCGCTCAGCGTCGCCCTGCGTGCGGACAGCGATGCCGGAGCACCGGTGGTCGCGACGCACCCCGACGATCCCGCAGCGGTCGCGATCGAGCAGCTTGCGGCGAGCCTCGTCGCCGAACCGCGGGGCCTGGCCGGACGGCCGCTCCCGTTCACACCGCGCTGAGCCGGACGGCAGTCGCTGCGGTCAGCCCGAGCTCAGGTGGCTTCGGTGTCGAACGGCGTCCCGCTGCCGGCCGAGCCATCCGCTCGCACGACCACGCCGGGAGGCGCCGCAGCGGCCGCGCTGAGCGGCTTGACGGCGGCGGCGGCGATGCCCGCAGCCCGCACGGTCGGGACGGGCGCGTCATCCAGCAGCGCCTCGCGGATGATGCGACGCGGGTCGTACTGACGGGGATCCAGCTTGCGCCAGTCGACGTCGTCGAAATCCTCGCCCATCTCGTCCTTGACGCGCGTGCGGGCGCCCTTCAGGAACTCCCGTGCCCGCTGCGTCCAGTGCGCCAATCCCTCGGCGTAGCGCGGCAGGCGCTCAGGACCGATCACGACTGCGGCGATCACGGCGATCACAAGCAGCTTCTCGAACGTCAGCCCCAGAACCATGCATCCAGATTACCGCCGCGCCTGTGCGATCGGCGCCCCCCGCCCGCGTAGTCTGAGAGCGGAGGAGCGACACATGGGCGATCAGGACGCGAACTATCGGTTCGCCGCAGAGGCGACGGTCGAGCCCGAGCACATCGCCCGCGCTCGTGCGCACGCCATGGAGCTGGGTGCGAACCCGATCAGTGCACCCGTGGGGGCGCAGATCGCGGTGCTGTCGGCGGCATCCCAAGCGCTGAACATCGTCGAGATCGGCACCGGCGCGGGAGTCTCCGGACTCTGGCTGCTGCACGGCTCGCCCCGCGCGACGCTCACCACCATCGACAACGAGCCCGAGCACCTCAACGCGGCGCGGCAGGCGTTCGCCGAGGCGAAGGTGCCACCGGCACGGGCGCGCTTCATCGCGGGCAGGGCCTTCGACGTCCTCCCCCGCATGAACGAGGCGTCTTACGACATCGTCCTGGTCGACGCCGATCCGGAGGGCGTGATCGAGTACGTCGAGCACGGCCTGCGCCTGGTGCGCGCCGGCGGCACCGTCCTCGTGCCGCGCGTGATGGGTGCCGGCGCGGTCGCCGATCCCGTCCGACGCGATGCGGTCACCACGGCATACCGGTCGCTGATCCAGGAGACGCAGTCCTCCCCCGCCGTCATCGGCGCGCTGTCGATCGTCGGCGAAGGCCTGCTGCAGCTCACCACTCTCCAGTCGACGGTCTGATTCCCGACGGAAACGCAGAAGCGGCCGATCCGAGGATCGGCCGCTTCAGTGTCATCGAGAGGTCAGGCGGGGGCGACGACCCCACCGAGCACTTCGTAAAGCTCCTTGGCCTCAGCATCGTTCACGGACACGACGAGGCGTCCGCCGCCTTCGAGAGGAACACGAACGACAATGAGGCGTCCCTCCTTCACGGCCTCCATCGGCCCGTCTCCGGTTCTCGGCTTCATGGCTGCCATCGTGGCTCCCTTTCGTGGTAGGTATGCACAAACAGTTTATCCTGCGGCCGGGACACGGGATAATCGGCCGCACCCGGAATGTTCAATCCGTGATCAGGGAATCTGCCAGAACGTATTCCCGAGGGCGTACACGTTGTAGATCCACCACCACTGCCCGAGCAGGCACAGCCCGAGCACGGCCACGCGCCAGACCCGGGATCTCGGCATCGCCACCGCCCCCCACAGCGGTGAGATCGGCAGCATGAGCCGGAAGATGCTCGACTGCGGGAAGAACACCGCGAGGATGTACACGAGGTAGCTCGCCGTCCACAGACGCAGCTCGACGCCGAGGCGCTTGACGTGCGGCTCGAAGAGCAGGACGGCCGCGAGTCCGAGAACGGATGCCGCGAACACGACATACCCGACGACGGGGCCGACGCCCCACGTGCCGAACCAGAAGCCCACCGCCTGGAGGAACCCGTCGAAGGGCAGGAAGGCGTCGTGACTTCCCACGATCCAATTGCGGCGCCAGGACAGCTCCGTCGCCAGATACGCGCCGGAGTCGCCCGTGACGATGCCCGCGATCACCTGCCAGGAGAAGCCGACGACCACGGCGAGCAGTCCGAGGGCGACGATGTGCACGATCTCGCGCACCGGGAGCGCCTCGCGGCGACGCGAGAACCAGCGCCAGATGCCGAACAGCCCGAGGAACAGGGCGAACGCCAGCACACCCGGGCGGGTGAATCCCATCAGCGGGATGAGGAGGTACAGCCAGCCGTACCGTCGCTGCATCACCATCCAGAGCGACAGGTAGAGCCAGAGCAGGAACAGCGACTCGGCGTATCCGACCTGGAACATCGCCGCGAGCGGGCCCGCCGCGAAGAACAGCACCGCCCAGAGCGCGGTGGAATCATCGGTGCGCGGTCGCAGCATCCGGTACAGCACGAGGCACGACAGGTAGCCCGCGACGAGCGAGATCACCACGGCGCCGGCACCCCATGAGCCGAGCAGCATCCCGAGCGCGGCGGACAGGTACGCGTAGATGGGCATGAACGCCCATTGGTTCTCCGCCACGAGGCCGGAGTCGGTCAACGGAAGCGTGTCCGGGTAGCCGTGGACCGCCGTGAACCAGTACCACTGCGCGTCCCAGCCGAGCATGAGGTCGGCGATGGTGGCGCCGTCGCCGAAGCGCGATCCGACGCCGGACAACTCGGCCGCGATCAGCAGGAAGACGGTGGTGACCAGGCGAGCAGCCAGATACAGGATGCCGATGCGCACGGCGATGGGCAACGACCGCCATGCCCCGCGGGAGGGGGCGACGCTCAGAGCGCCGTCAGCCACGATCGGAGTCCGCGCTCGACATCCACGATCTGCGCGTGCGGCACGCGCTCCTGGTCGTGGTGGGCGAGCTGGGGGTCACCGGGGCCGTAGTTGACCGCGGGAACCCCGAGCGCGGAGAAGCGCGCGACATCGGTCCAGCCGTACTTGGGGCGCGGTTCGGCACCGACGGCGGCGACGAACTCCTGCGCGAGCGGCGCGTCGAGCCCCGGCCGTGCACCGTCGGCGAGGTCGACCACCTCGACCTCGAACCCCTCGAACACCTCGCGCACGTACTGCGCGGCCTGTTCCGCGCTCGTGCTGGGCGCGAAGCGGTAGTTGACCTCGACCTCGCACAGGTCGGGGATGACGTTGCCGGCGATCCCGCCGCGGATGCGCACGGCGTTCAGTCCCTCGCGGTAGACGAGTCCCTCCACCGCCACCTCCTGCGGCACATAGTCCGCCAGACGCGCCAGGATGGGCGCTGCGTGGTGGATGGCGTTCTCGCCCACCCACGCGCGGGCACTGTGCGCCCGGACGCCGTGCGTGCGCACGAGAGCCCGCAGGTTGCCGTTGCAGCCGCCTTCGACCTGGCCGTTGGACGGCTCTCCGAGGATCGCGAAGTCGCCGGCGAACAGGTCCGGGCGCGTGCGCGCCAGCCGTGTCAGTCCGTTCAGGTCGGCGTCGACCTCTTCGTGGTCGTACCACATCCAGGTGATGTCGACGCGGGGATCGGTCAGCTCTGCCGCGAGCTTCAGCTGCACGGCGACACCGGCCTTCATGTCGACGGTACCGCGGCCCCATACGAACGGCTCGCCATCGATCTCGATGTCGCGCGTCGGCAGGTTGTCGTTGATCGGCACCGTGTCGATGTGACCGGCGATCACGACGCGCTGGGCGCGGCCCAGCTGCGTGCGGGCGACCATGGTGTCGCCGTCGCGGTAGAAGTCCAGGTGCGGAAGGTCGCGCACGGCGGCCTCGATCGCATCGGCGAGGGTCTGCTCGTCACCGGAGACACTCGGGATGTCGCAGATCGCCCGCGTGAGATCGATGGAACTGGCGGAGAGATCGAGCTGCGGCATCCTCCGAGTCTATCGAGCACCGGCTTCGGCGCCGGTTCGCTAGCGTTGAGTCATGAGCGATGAACGATGGGTCTGGGGCGTCGGCCTCGCGACGGTGTGCGACGAGTCCGGATCGGCCCCCGGGACGGTGCTGGACACGTGGTTCCCCGAGCCCCTGTCCGGCCGACTGCCGCTGGGCTATGACCCGGCGATGCCGCCCGCCCCGCTGGAGCAGCTCGCCGTGCCCGACACACGCCGGGCCGTGACGGTCGAGACGGTCGCCATCGAGATCGACCTGGCCGCCGCGCCGACCTCCACCTCGGATGCCTACCTGCGCTTGCACGCCCTGTCGCACCGCCTGGCGGCCCCCAACGAGGTCAGCCTCGACGGAATCTTCGGCTTCCTGCCCAATGTCGCGTGGACCAACGCCGGGCCGATGCATCCCGATGACTACACGCGTCTGCGTCCGTTCCTGCAGCGCGACGGCATCCAGGTGCAGGGGCTCGACAAGTTCCCGCGTCTGCTGGACTACGTGACGCCCGTCGGCGTGCGCATCGCCGATGCCTCCCGCGTGCGCCTGGGCGCGTACCTCTCCCCCGGCACGACCGTCATGCACGAGGGCTTCGTCAACTTCAACGCCGGCACCCTCGGCGCCTCGATGGTCGAAGGCCGCATCTCGCAGGGCGTCACCGTCGGCGACGGCAGCGACATCGGCGGCGGCGCCTCCATCATGGGCACGCTCTCCGGCGGCGGCACGCACCGCGTGTCGGTCGGGGCCCGAACACTGCTCGGCGCCAATGCCGGGATCGGGATCTCGCTCGGCGACGACTGCGTCGTGGAGGCGGGCCTGTACGTCACCGCAGGGTCGAAGATCGTGCTCGCAGACGGCCCGGCCCTGCACGACGGCTCGCGTCCGACCGTCAAGGGGTCAGAGCTGTCCGGTCGTGACGGCATCCTGTTCCGTCGCAACTCGCTCACCGGCGCGGTCGAGGCAGTCCAGCGCGCCGGCGTCGGCGTCACGCTCAACGAGGCGCTGCACGCGTAGGATCACCGCAAACGCGAGGAGGCGGCATCCGTGACGAAGCGCATGCGCAAGAGGCTCTACGAATCCGAGTTGAAGGAACTGCAGGCGCGTCTCGTCGACATGCAGGCCTGGGTCCAGCAGACCGGCGCGCGCATCGTGGTGATCTTCGAGGGCCGGGATGCCGCGGGCAAGGGGTCGACCATCAAGCGCGTGTCGGAGTACCTGAACCCGCGGGTCACTCGGGTGGTGGCGCTGCCGACGCCCAGTGAGCGCGACAAGACCCGGTGGTACTTCCAGCGTTACGTGCCGCATCTCCCCGCGGCCGGCGAGATCGTCCTGATGGACCGCTCCTGGTACAACCGGGCGGGTGTCGAGCACGTGATGGGCTACTGCACGAACGAGCAGTACCACCGGTTCCTGCACCAGGCGCCGATCTTCGAACGGATGCTCGTCGAAGACGGCATCATCCTGCTGAAGTACTGGTTCAGTGTCTCGGATGTCGAGCAGGAGGCCCGGTTCCGCTCCCGCGCGGAGGATCCGATGCGGCGCTGGAAGCTCAGCCCGAACGATGTGCTGTCGATCACCAGATGGGAGGACTACTCGCGCGCGAAGGACACGATGTTCGTGCACACCGACATTCCGGAAGCGCCCTGGTTCGAGGTGGACAGCGACGACAAGCGTCGCAGCCGCATCAACATGATTGCGCACCTGCTCTCCCAGGTGCCGTACGAGCTCGTGGAGCGCACGGATATCCAGGTTCCCCCGCGTCCCGAGTCGGGAGGCTATGTGCGGCCTCCACGGGACTGGACGACGCACGTCCCCGACCACGCCGCCGAAGTCGAAGCGCGTCACGCCGCTCTCAGATCGGCAGAGCACGGCTGAGAAATGCCCGACGTCAGTCGCGGATGCGCACCGACAGGCAGGTGACGCAGCCTTCGAGCTTCTCGAACTCGGTCACCTCGGCCGTCACGACCTCGAGCCCGCGATCGCGGTAGAGCGCCGCGGTCGCGGGTGCATCGGCGGACATCAGCACCGTCCCCGCATCGAGCACGACCACGGCGGTGCCGTGCTCCTCGGGGATGCCGAGGAACCGTCCGAATGCCTCGGGGTCGTCTACGAGGGGCGCGAACCCGACGACCGTGCCGTCCGGCAGCGCGGTCACGCCGGACTTCAGATGCAGCACTCTCGTCACCGGCACCTCGACGACCGTCCATCCACGCGGGCCGAGCGCCGCGCGCAGCTGCGCGATCCCGGCGGCATTCGTACGCGAAGAGGCACCCACATAGACCTTGCGGTCGACCTTCAGCACATCGCCGCCATCGAGGGTTCCGGGCGCCTCGATCGCGGTCGTCTCGAGCCCGGATGCCGCGACTGCCGCGGCGACCGAGGCGGCCTCTCCGCGCCGGGATTCGGCACCGGCACGACACAGCACCGCCAGGTCGCCGAAGACGACGACCGCGTCCTCGACGAAGACACCGTCGGGCTGGTCATCGACGGGGTCGACCTCGATGATCTGCCAGCCGCGCGTGCGATAGACCTCGATGTACGCGTCCCACTGCCGGCGCGCGAGCGCCGGATCGACCGGTACCCGGTCGAGGTGCGTCAGCTCGCCGTCCGCGAGATGCGGTGAGGGGCGACGGACCAGGAGCCGCGGCATCCGATCAGATTCCGGGGTAGTTCCGCTCCGCGGCGCCGACGTACAGCTGCTGCGGGCGGCCGATCTTGGTCTGCGGGTCGGACTGCATCTCGCGCCAGTGCGCGAGCCAGCCGGGAAGGCGGCCGATCGCGAACAGCACGGTGAACATGCGGGTCGGGAAGCCCATCGCCTTGTAGATGACTCCCGTGTAGAAGTCGACGTTGGGGTACAGCCGGCGCTCGCGGAAGTAGTCGTCGCTGAGCGCGATCTCCTCGAGCTCCTTGGCGAGGTCCAGCAGCGGGTCGCTCACGCCGAGGGCGGACAGCACCTCGTCCGCCGATTCCTTGACGAGCTTGGCCCGCGGGTCGTAGTTCTTGTAGACGCGGTGGCCGAAGCCCATGAGCTTGACCCCGTCTTCCTTGTTCTTGACCCGCTCGACGAAGCGTTGCACGCTCTCGCCGGACTCGCGGATGCGGGCGAGCATGTCGAGGACGGCCTCGTTGGCGCCGCCGTGCAGCGGGCCATATAGGGCGTTGATGCCCGCGGATATCGAGGAGAACTGGTTGGCGCCGGTGGAGCCGACCAGTCGCACCGTGGAGGTGGAGGCGTTCTGCTCGTGGTCTTCGTGCAGGATGAGCAGACGCTCGAGGGCACGGGACATGACCGGGTCGACTTCGTACCGCTCGGACAGGACGCCGAAGTTGAGCTTGAGGAAGTTGTCAACGAAGCTCAGCGAGTTGTCGGGGTACAGGAAGGCCTGACCGACGCTCTTCTTGTGCGCGTAGGCCGCGATCACGGGGAGCTTGGCGAGCATGCGGATCGTGTTGAGCTCGACGTGCTCGGGGTTGTGCGGGTCGGACTGGTTCTCGTAGTACGTGGAGAGCGCCGACACCGCCGAGGAGATCACCGACATCGGGTGGGCGGTGTGGGGCAGCGCGGAGAAGAAGCGCTTGAGGTCCTCGTGCAGCAGCGTGTGGTGGCGGATGCGCTCGTCGAACTCGCCGAGCTCGTCGGCCGTCGGCAGCTCGCCGTAGATGAGCAGCCAGGCGACCTCGAGGTAGGTGCTGTTCTGCGCCAGCTGCTCGATCGGATAGCCGCGGTACCGCAGGATGCCCTGGTCGCCGTCGATGAACGTGACCGCCGACCGCGTCGCTGCGGTGTTCACGAAGCCGTAGTCCAGCGTCGTGTGTCCGGTCTGTCGCGTGAAGGTCGAGATGTCCATGCTCGGCGCCCCATCGGTGCCGCGCAGCAACGGGAATTCGGCCGTCTTGTCACCGATGGTGAGGGTGGCTTTTTCCTGCTGGATGTCCGCGTCGCTCACGGCGCCTCCTTGCGATTTCTGGTCGGTTCGGGGTGTCGTCGGTCCAGCGGACAACCCCATGGAGGTGCGGTCCGAGTGCCGGTACGGAGGTCGGAGATACCGCACCGCCGCGTCCCTACAGCCTAGTGGGCGGGCAGGCCTACTGCCGCACCAGCCAAACGCCTGGGGATTCCACTGGAGGAATCCTCCTGTTCTCCCGCGCCGGCAGCATCCCGTCAGACGCGCGGAAGCTCGGCCAGTCGTGCGGCGGCCGCGGCAATGCGCTCGTCGGTCGCGGTGAGCGAGAGACGGATGTGCTGCGGGTAGTGCTCGCCGTAGAAATGACCGGGTCCGGCGAGGATTCCGACGCTCGCGAGACGGTCGATGCTCTCCCACGCGTCACGGCCCTCGGTCGCCCACAGGTACAGACCGGCTTCACTGTGATCGATGCGGAAGCCTGCGGCCTCCACCGCCGGCTTGAGCACGGCGCGCCTGGCCCGGTAGAGCTCCTTCTGCGCCGCGACGTGCGCGTCGTCACCGAGCGCGACGATCATCGCAGACTGCACCGGCGCGGGGGGCATCAGCCCCAGGTGCTTGCGCGCGGTCAGCAGACGCTCCACGAGTGCCGGATCGCCGGCGAGGAACGCCGCACGGTAGCCGGCCAGGTTCGACTGCTTGCTCAGCGAGTACACCGACAGGATGCCGCGCACGTCGCCGGCGGTCACCCGCGGGTCCAGCACGCTGGGCACGGGCTCGTCCGCCCACACGCCGTCCCAGCCGAGCTCGGCGTAGCACTCGTCCGAGACGAGAATCGCCCCGAGTTCGCGCGCGCGGGCGACCGCGGCGGCCAAGGCTGCAGCATCCAGCACCCTGCCGTCAGGGTTCCCGGGAGAGTTCAGCCAGATCAGCGCGGTGCCCGCCGGCCATTCGGCGGGGTCATCGCTCGCGAACGGCGTCGCACCGACGAGACGGGCGCCCACTTCGTACGTGGGGTACGCGGCACGCGGGTGCACGACGATGCCTCCCGCGCCGAGATCGAGCAGCAGCGGCAGCAGGGCGACGAGCTCCTTGGAGCCGATCGTCGGAAGCACATGCGCGGGGGTCAGGTCGGGCACACCGCGACGTCGCGCGTACCAGTCGACGATGGCTTCCCGGAGCGCGGGCGTGCCCACGGTCTGCGGGTAGGCGTGCGCATCGGTCGCTGCCGCGAGGGCGTCGGCCACGACGCGCGGCGTCGGATCGACGGGCGAGCCGATGGACAGATCGACGATGCCGTCGGGGTGGGAGCGCGCCCGGGCCGCGTACGGCGCGACGGCATCCCACGGGTAATCGGCGAGGTCGGAGACACCCATCCCGCGGCGCCTACGGTGCCTGCGGCGGGAGCGCCGAGATGATCGGGTGGTCCTTGTGGATCACGCCGACCTTGGCGGCTCCGCCCGGGGATCCCACGTCGTCGAAGAACTCGACGTTGGCCTTGTAGTAGTCCGAGCCGACCTTGGCGGCTCCGCCCGGGGATCCCACGTCGTCGAAGAACTCGACGTTGGCCTTGTAGTAGTCCGACCACTCTTCAGGCAGGTCGTCCTCGTAATAGATCGCCTCGACCGGGCAGACCGGCTCACACGCACCGCAGTCGACGCATTCGTCCGGGTGGATGTAGAGCGACCGGTCGCCTTCATAGATGCAGTCGACCGGACACTCGTCGATGCAGGCACGGTCTTTCACATCCACGCACGGAAGCGCGATCACATACGTCACACGAACAAGTCTAGTTCGCTTGGGGACGCTGGTTCTCCGACAGAGCGCGCATACGGGACAGGTCCGGCCACGACACCACGATCGCGACCAGGATCGGCACGGCGATCGTCCAGACCACGCCCGGGCTGAAGGCTCCGTCCGCCGCCTGCGGAACGATGACCGACCCGCCGGGACCCCGGCCCGAGAAGACCATGGTCGCCAACATCATGCCGAGGCCCGTGGCGAGGGCGGCCCAGCGGTCGCCGGTGAGCAGCCGCACCGCCGCGAGCAGCGCACCACTGCCGATGATCGCCAGCACGAGCCCGAGCGGGAACCAACCCCACATGAAGCTCTGCGCGATGGTGCCGGCCAAGCCGTAGACGGCGCCGACGAGGAGCGCGATGACCCACGTGCCGACACGGGACCAGGAGAATGTCACCGCACCAGTCTAGATCGCGAACCTGGGGCAGTGCTCAGGCCGCCCAGCCCCACAGCCGCAGCAGGCCCGCCACGAGGGCCGCCGCGACCACGACCACCAGGAACGGTGCCCGCAGCATCAGCAGTCCCGCCGCCACGAGCAGCGCCGGGATGCGCGCGTCCACGACGATCGCCTGACCGACTCCGAGCGCCTGCACGGCGACCAGGGCCGCCAGCAGGGCGACCGTCAGCAGGTCCGCGATGCGCGCGGGTCGCGGCGCCTCGAGCACGCGCGGCGGCACGAGGTAGCCCAGCGTCTTCAGGGCGACGCAGATGATGGATGCCACGAGCACCGCTGTCCACAGCGTCATGGCAGCCCCTCCCGTTCGGGCACGTCGTCGGGCTCCCCCGACGGCGCGGTGTCGCGGCCCAGCCAGTTGAACCACCCCACGACGATCGCGACGACCGCCGCCACCAGCACGGGCAGCCCGGGCATCAGCACGGGCGTGAGGACGACAGCGACCACGGCCGCCGCTGCAGCCACGGCGATCGCCTGCCGCTGCTTCAGACGAGGCCACAGCAGCGCGAGGAAGGCCGCGGCGGCCGCGGCATCCAATCCATACGCCCGAGGGTCGCCCAGCACATCGCCCAGCAGCGCACCGGCCAGCGTCGAGAGATTCCACCCGACGTAGATCCCGATGCCGGTCACCCAGAAGCCGATCAGCCGGGCTCGCCGGGTCTCCTGCGCGAGCGACACGGCCGTGGACTCGTCGATCGTGAACAGCGCGGCGGCGGCGCGACGCCATCCGCCGGCGCCGATCACCGGCGACATCCGCATGCCGTAGGCGATGTTGCGCACGCCCAGCAGCGATGCGGACGCGATCGCCGCCGGGGCGGCCGCCAGTCCCCCGGCCCCGATCACACCGACGAAGGCGAACTGCGACCCGCCGGTGAACATGAACAGGCTCAGCACGCAGGTCTGCCAGACATCCAGCCCCGCCGCGACCGACAGCGCGCCGAAGGAGATCCCGTAGGCACTGGTGGCCAGCGCCACGCCCATGCCGTCGCGCCACGCGCGACGTGCGTGCGGGTCGGATGCGGTGCTCACCCGGACGAGCCTAGCGAGCGCCCTCCGTCGACGGCGAACGCAGAAACGCCGCTGCCGTCCCGCACAGGGCGGGACGGCAGCGGCGTTTCAGCTCAGCCGACTCAGGACGAGGCGTCCTGACGCTTGAGGCGCGCGGTGGCGCGGGCACGCTCGGAGGCGGCAAGGTTCACCTTGCGGATGCGCACGACCTCGGGGGTGACCTCGACGCACTCGTCGTCGCGGGCGAACTCGAGGCTCTCCTCGAGCGTCAGCACGCGCGGCGGGGTCATCGACTCGAACGTGTCGGAGCTGGCCGCACGCATGTTCGTGAGCTTCTTCTCCTTGGTGATGTTCACGTCCATGTCGTCGGCGCGCGAGTTCTCGCCGATGACCATTCCCTCGTACACCTCCTGCGTGGGCTGCACGAAGAACGACATCCGCTCCTGGAGCGCGATCATCGCGAACGGCGTGACGACACCCATGCGGTCGGCGACGATAGAGCCGTTCTGACGGGTCGAGATGTGTCCCGCCCAGGGCTCGTAGCCGTGCGAGATCGCGTTCGCGATGCCGGTGCCGCGGGTCGTGGTGAGGAACTCGGTGCGGAAGCCGATCAGGCCGCGCGAGGGGACGACGAACTCCATGCGCACCCAGCCGGTGCCGTGGTTCGACATGCCCTCCATGCGGCCCTTGCGGGCAGCGAGCAGCTGCGTGATCGCGCCGAGGTACTCCTCGGGGGCGTCGATCGTGAGGTGCTCGAACGGCTCGTGCGTCTTGCCGTCGATCTGCTTGGTGACCACCTGCGGCTTGCCGACGGTCAGCTCGAAGCCTTCGCGGCGCATGTTCTCCACGAGAATGGCGAGAGCCAGCTCACCGCGGCCCTGCACCTCCCACGCATCCGGACGCCCGATGTCGACGACCTTGAGCGAGACGTTACCGATGAGCTCGCGGTCGAGGCGGTCCTTGACCATGCGGGCGGTGAGCTTGTGTCCCTTGACCTTGCCCATCAGCGGCGAGGTGTTGGTGCCGATCGTCATCGAGATGGCCGGGTCGTCGACGTGGATCTGCGGCAGCGGACGCACGTCGTCGGGGTCGGCGATCGTCTCACCGATCGTGATGTCGTCGAAGCCGGCGATGGCGACGATGTCACCGGGGCCGGCGCTCTCGGCCGGGTAGCGCTCCAGGGCGCGGGTCTTCAGCAGCTCGGTGATACGCGCGTTGCTGGTAGTGCCGTCGGCACGCACCCACGCCACGGTCTGGCCCTTCTTCAGCGTGCCGTTGAAGACGCGAAGCAGTGCGAGGCGGCCGAGGAACGGGCTGGAGTCGAGGTTGGTGACCCAGGCCTGCAGCGGTGCCTCGTCGTCGTAGGACGGCGCGGGCACGTGCTGGAGGATCGCCTCGAACAGCGGCTCGAGGTCGTCGTTGTCGGGCAGGCTGCCGTTCTCGGGGCGGTTGCGCGACGCAGCGCCGGCGCGACCGCTGGCGTAGACGACCGGCACGTCGAGCAGCGCGTCGACATCGAGGTCCGGGACGTCATCGACCAGGTCGGACGCGAGGCCGAGCAGCAGATCGTGCGCTTCCTCTTCGACCTCGGGGATGCGCGCGTCGGGACGGTCGGTCTTGTTGACCAGCAGGATGACGGGAAGCTTGGCCTCCAGCGCCTTGCGCAGCACGAAGCGGGTCTGCGGCAGCGGGCCCTCGCTCGCGTCCACGAGCAGGACGACGCCGTCGACCATGGACAGGCCGCGCTCGACCTCGCCGCCGAAGTCCGCGTGACCCGGCGTGTCGATCACGTTGATCGTGACGGGGCCGTCGGTGGCGTGCAGACCCTTGTACGTGATCGCCGTGTTCTTGGCGAGGATCGTGATGCCCTTTTCACGCTCGAGGTCGTTCGAGTCCATCGCGCGCTCTTCCATGTGCTCGTGAGAGCCGAAAGAGCCGGTCTGCCTCAGCATCGCGTCGACAAGTGTCGTCTTGCCGTGGTCGACGTGCGCGACGATCGCAACATTTCGCAGGTCGGGCCGGAGGGCGTGCGCCATGAGAGTCCTTGAAAGATCGGGGTGATGCCCGGAGTCGGGCGGTCCATTCTAGCCGACTCGACCTGACCGACTTCTGACCGCCCCTCCATAACGACGAAGAAGAGCGGATGCCGGGGCATCCGCTCTTCTTCTCATTCACGCGATTCGCGTCAGGCTGCGTCGCCGCCTCGGGCCTGTGCCTCGGCCGCTTCGGCCTCGAGCAGAGCGGCACGCGCCTCGCGACGCACCCGCTGTTCGGCTGGGTCGGGGATCGGCACGGCGGCGATGAGGCGCTGCGTGTACGCCTCCTTCGGCGCGCGCAGGATCTGACCGGTGGCACCCTGTTCGACGATGTGACCGTGGTGCATCACGATGATGCGGTCGGCCAGCGTGTCGACGACCGCGAGGTCGTGACTGATGAACAGGCACGCGAACCCGAGGTCGCGCTGCAGGCGCTTGAGCAGTTCGAGCACCGTCGCCTGCACCGACACGTCGAGCGCCGAGGTGGGCTCGTCGGCGATGAGCAGCTTGGGCTCGAGCGCGAGGGCGCGTGCGATGCCGACACGCTGCTTCTGACCGCCGGAGAGCTCGTGCGGATACCGACTGCGGTACGCCCTCGGCAGCTCCACGGCATCCAGGAGCTCCTGGACGCGCTTGTCGAGCGCACGGCCCTTCGCCTCGCCGGCCAGCAGCAGCGGCTCGCCGATGGACTGGCCGATCGGCAGACGGGGGTTCAGCGAGGACGACGGGTCCTGGAACACGATGCCGACGTCCTTGTGCACCTTGTGCAGCAGACGACGGTCGGCCTGGGAGATGTCGTGGCCGACGACGGACGCCTTGCCCTCCGCGATCGGCAGGAGACCGATGGCCGCACGGCCGACGGTCGTCTTGCCCGAGCCGGACTCGCCGACCAGGCCGGTGACTTCGCCCTGGTAGATCGTGAAGTTGGCGTGCTCGACGGCGCGGAACGCCGGGACGCGCCCCTTCTTGGGGTAGTCGATCGCAACGTCCTCGAACTGGAGCACGGGCACCAGTCCGGAGCGACGCTCGGCATCCTCGACCGCGGCGACCTCCGCCAGACGGATCGAGCTCGTGTCACCGCTGAGGGCCGCAGTCGTGTCGATCCGTTCCCCGCCGACCTCGCCGATGCGCGGCACGGCCGCAAGCAGCTGCTTCGTGTAGGCGTGCTGCGGAGCGGCGAAGACGCCCTCGACGGTGCCGCGCTCGACGATCTCGCCCTGACGCATCACGACGATGTCATCGGCGAGGTCGGCGACCACGCCCATGTCGTGCGTGATCAGGAGGATCGCCGAGTCGAGGCGGTGGCGCAGGTCGCGCATCAGGTCGAGGATCTCGGCCTGCACGGTCACATCCAGCGCCGTGGTCGGCTCATCCGCGATCAGCAGCCACGGGTCGCACGAGATCGACTGCGCGATCATGGCGCGCTGACGCTGACCGCCGGACAGCTGGTGCGGGTACGAGTTGAACGCCTTCAGCGGATCCGGCAGCTCGACGAGATCGAGCAGCTCGAGCGCCCTGGCCTTGGCCTGGCTGGGTGTCATGCCGAAGTGGATGCGCAGCGTCTCGATGATCTGGAAGCCGACCGTGTAGACGGGGTTGAGCGCCGTCATCGGCTCCTGGAAGATCACCGCGATCTCACTGCCGCGCACGCGGCGCAGCTCGTCGGGCTTGAGTCCGAGGATCTCGCGACCGGCGAGCTTGACACTCCCCCGCACGCGGGCGTTCTTGGGGAGCAGGCCGAGCAGCGCCATCGAGCTGGCGCTCTTGCCCGAGCCGGACTCGCCCACGATCGCGAGGGCCTTGCCGCCCTCGACGGAGTACTGCAGCTTCTTGGCGGCGGGCACCCAGAAGTTGTCCACGGCGAAGTCGACCGACAGGTCGTTCACCTCGAGTAGGGGTCCGTTGTAGCCGTCGCGGCCGCGCAGCTGGTTCATCGGTCGTTCCTGACGTCGTGCACTGGAAGAATGGGAAAATGAGCGACTACCCGGCTATCACGCTGCATTCGCGGTTCAACCGCATCATGGCGATCGCGCTGTGGGTGGTGGCTGCACTGATGGTGATCGGCGGCATGACCAGCGGTGACCTGCGCCTGGCGTGGGTGTACCCCGCCGCTCTGCTGGTGGCCTTCTTCGCCTGGGCGGGCCTGTGGCGTCCCTACGTGCGCGTCGATGACTCCGGCGTGACCCTGCAGAACGTGACGCATCGCGTCGAGATCCCGTGGTCCGCCCTCATTCACGTCGACACGCGGTACGCGCTGACCCTCTACACGCCCGGACAGAAGTTCGCCGCGTGGGCAGCTCCTGCCCCCGGAATCTTGTCGTCCTCGCTCGCGGGCCGCAGCGCCGCGAATCGCGAGGCCCGCGCGACGGGCTCGGCCCTTCGGCCCGGCGACCTGCTGGGCACCGAGTCGGGCAACGCCGCCACGGTGGTCCGCGAACAGTGGCAGGCGCGCGTCGAACGCGGCGGTGTCGACGCCGGCAGTGCCGACGCCGTCCCCGTGTCGCGCCACTGGGACCTGCCCGTAGCCGCCGCGTCCGTGGCGCTGATCATCGCGACCGGCTGGCTGCTGGCTACGAACGGCTGACCGCACCACGGGAGTCATCGGTTCGGCTCCGCGCTGTCTTCCTTCGGGTCCTGGCTCGAGATGCCGACCTCTGTGGCGTACCCGGATGACGTCATGATGGCGCCCTCGGGAACGTCCGACACGGTGCCGTCCACCGAGACGACGGTGGCATCCTCGGGGAGATCCTTCACGCGACGGAAGACGATGCGCTTCTGCCGCGGATCGAACGCATCGCGCAGCCCGTCACCGACGAAGTTGACCAGCAGCGACAGGATCACGATGAACGCGGCGGGCCACCAGAACAGCCACGGCCGCGTCTGGAACGCGGACTCGTTCTGGCTGATCAGCAGACCCAGCGACACCTCGGGCGACTTCACGCCGTAGCCGAGGAACGACAGCGAAGTCTCCAGGATGATGGCCGCGGCGATCAGCAGCGTGGTCGAGACGATCACGACACCCATGGCGTTGGGCAGGATGTGCTTGAAGATGATGCGCATGTCGGATGCACCGGCCACGCGCGCCGCTTCGACGAACTCCCGCTCGCGCAGGCTGAGGAACTCGGCACGCACCAGACGGGCGATGCCCGTCCACGCGACGAAGCCGAGGAAGATCGCCAGCAGCACCGGTCCGAGTCCACCGACCGCGACACCGACGACGGCGCCGATGACGATGATCGGGATGACGATGACGATGTCGGTCATGCGCATCAGGACCGCGTCGACCCACCCGCGGTAGTACCCGGAGATGGCGCCGACCACCACGCCGATGAAGGCGGCGATGAGGCCGATGATGAACATGATGTACGCCGAGTTGACCAGTCCGCGCATCGTCATGGCGAAGTAGTCCTTGCCGACGTTGTTCTGGCCGAACGGGTGGTCGCCCCACTGGATGCCCGGGCCGCCGAGGAACTCGGGGATGATCGACAGCGTCGGTGCACCGCCGTTGACCGGCGGCATGAGCTGCGTGTAGTTGTACTTCCACCAGCCGGGCAGACCGAAGACGCCCGTCGCGGAGGCCGCGAAGCCGACCACGAAGATGAAGAGCACGATGCTGACCAGCGCCGGCTTGTGCGACAGGAACCGGCGCAGGATCAGGCGACCCTGGCTGACGCCACGGTCCTCTGCGGTCAGGACGGCGCCGCCCTCTGCGGCGGGCGCGCCCGGGGACTCGAAACTGGGATCGATGGGGATGGTCATCACTTGGCCCTCACTCGCGGGTCGAGCGCCGAGTAGGCGAGATCCGCGATGAAGTTGAAGGTGATGGCGAAGATCGCGATAACGATGAAGTACGCCATAACCGGGTTCGGGTCACCGGCCTGGAGGCCCGTGTTGAAGAGTGCGCCCATACCGGAGAACGCGAAGATGCGCTCCGTGATGATCGCGCCACCGATGAGGCCACCGACGTCGGCGGCCACGATCGTGGTGATCGGGATGAGCGAGTTGCGGAACGCGTGGCGCACGACGACCGTGCGCTCAGGCAGACCCTTGGCGCGCGCGGTGCGGATGTAGTCCTGGTTGAGCACCTCGAGCATGCCGCCACGCGCGTAGCGCGTGTACCCGGCGAACGAGATGAGCATCAGGCTGATCGTCGGCAGCAACAGGTGCGTGAACGTGTCGATCCCCTGGATCCAGAAGTCGCCCTGCAGGTTCGGCGTCTGCGATCCCACGGTGGCGATCGGACGACCGTTGACCCGGGGGTTCGTCAGGTACGCGTTCCAGTTGCGCATGAACTGATCGAGGATGATCACGCCCATGCCCAGAAGGCCGGTGAGTGCACCGATCCGCATGGCCTGGCCCTTGTCGTGCTCACCGAGCAGCCAGCCGGCGAGCAGGCCGACGCCCAGTGCGAGGACGAACAGCAGGAACAGTCCCCAGCCGTTGAATGCCGGCAGGAACGGCTGCAGCGCGAAGTACGCGACCACCAGGACGATGGCCACCGCACCGGCCGTGCGCCACGCGAAGCGCGCCCGCGTTCCGGCGATCAGCAGCACCATTCCGGCGCCGAACGCGATGATCAGCAGCGGCGAGAGGATCGGTCCGAGCGACGGGTTCAGGAACCACGACGTGACGGACATCAGGTACATCATCAGTCCGGTGACGATGACGGATGCCGCGAAGACGGTCAGGCGACGCTGCCTGTTGCCACCTATCACGGCTTGCCAGAACAGACCCGCCACCAACGACACGACGATGATCACGGCCCACGAGAACACAGGGTCTCGGAGCCAGTCGTTGAACCCGATGGCGACGAACACCTTGAGCAGGACGCCCATGAGGAACGACGGCAGCGAGTAGAGGAAGAAGCTCGCGAACGTGAACGTGTAGTCCACGGCGCTGTACTGGCGCAGGGCCGACACGATGCCGACCGTGATGCCGAGGACGATCGCGAGGACGGTCGCGGCGGTGACCAGCTGCAGGGTCGAGCCGACGGCGCGGGCGAGGAGCACCTGCACGGACTGGTTCTGGATGGTGACACCGAGGTCGCAACCGGCGAACGGGACGACGCACCGTGCGGCACCGCCGAGCCAGTTGAGCCATCGGAGAATGATGGGTTGGTCAAGGTGGAGCCACTGGATCCGCTGGAGGATCAGCTGCTCTTTGTTCGGACTGCTCGAGGCGTACAGATCCTGGAGCGGGTCACGCGACCACGCTACGAGGACGTACATGAGCAACGACGCCGCGATCAGGATGAGGATCGAAACCCCGATGCGCCGAAGGACATAGCTAAGCACTGGGTTGCCCCTTCATGGACAAACGATACCAGGCAGGGCGCTGCATCCGTCGGATCACGAGGAGGCGCTCTGCAAGGCGTGAGGACTGGCACGCGTATGGGGCGCCGGGAGTGTTTTTCCCGACGCCCCATACGGGGTCTATACGTCAGACGCGGTCGAAACTACTTCGACTCGGTGCCCTCAGCAGTCCACTCCCAGAAGTTCCACACCGGGCCGGTCTGGTTCGCCATGAAGGTGACGCCCTTGACGCGGTCGGTGTGAGCCTCGAGACCGGGGCTCTGGAACAGCGGCAGGCCGTAGAAGTTCTCGAAGAGAAGCTTGTCAACCTGCATGCTGGCCGTCTCGACGTCAGCCGGGTCGGTCATGACCTGGATGTCGTTGGCGAGCTGGTCGATCTCCGGCACGTTGACGCCGTTGTAGTTTCCGCCACCGAAGGAGGCGAAGATCTGCGGGATCGATGCGTTGCCGACACCGGGCGAGATCCAACCGAAGATGGACACGTCGTAGATGTCGCTGCCGAGCTGTGCGCCCCAGTCCTCACGGCCGATGTCCTCGACCACGAAGCCGGCTTCCTGAGCCGTTGCCTGGATGGCCTCGAACGCCGCGACGCGGTTCGGGTTGTTGATGTTGTACAGGATGCGGACGGTCGGGGTCTTGCCGGCGAGGAGCGTCTTGGCGCCCTCGACGTCGACGTCTGCGTAGGCGTCGGACCCGTTGGTCTTGATGGTCTCCGCGTACGGTGCCGTCTGCGACGTCACGTAGATCTGCGAGTTGAGCACCTCGGCGTCGGGGTTGACCGGCTTGATGACGGTGTCCACGATCTGCTGACGCGGGATGACCTTCATGAAGGCCTCACGCACGGTCGGGTCGGCGAACTCGCCCTTGAACGAGATGTCGACGTGGTCGTACGCGAGCTGCGGACCCGAGAGGATCTGGATGCCCGAGAGGCCCTCGAGGAGGGTCAGCGTGTCGCCACCGGCCTGCGGGTTGATGATGTCGACCTCACCGTTCTGGAGGGCCGTCACCTGCGCCTGCGAGTCACCGACGAAGCGGAAGACCAGCGTGGAGAACGCGGGGTTGTGGTCACCGGTGTACTCCGGGTTCGCCTCGAGCGTCATCGACTGCGTGGGCTCCCACGACTTGACGATGAACGGGCCGTTGGAGAGGTACAGCGACGGGTCGTCCGGGAGGGACGTCACGTCGAAGCCCGTGTTCCAGAAGTCCGCAGCGGCCTTGATGGTCGCGTTGGGCTCGGCGGGAGCGTCGGCGTCACCCTTGGGGGTGGTCGTGATGGCCTTCACCAGTTCGTCCACCGTGACGCCGGCCTTGTCGGCGACGACGTGGATCGGCTGGTCGAGCAGCCACACGAGGTTCCAGTCCACGAAGGGGGTTTCGTAGACGAGCGTCAGGGACTTCTTGTCGTCCGAGACCTCGGGGACGTCGGTGTCGTTCACACCGACGGTCGAGCCGGCGATCGTGAAGTACTGGGTGCCTGCGGTGACTTCGCCGTCGTCGTTGAACGTCGCGTCATCGAAGTAGCCCGAGGCGATCGCCCAGCCGAGCAGAAGGTCGTCGGTGGTGATGGCTTCGCCATCGGACCACTTCAGTCCGTCGTTGAGGGTGTACTTGACGGTGAGCGGGTCGTCAGAGACCTTCTCCATCTTTCCGAAGCCCTCGTTGGGGACGACCTCCATCTTGTCGTTGATGTACGCGAACGTGTCGTGGGTCGCGTAGTTGACCTTGGAGTTGATGTCGAGGTTGCCCTGCGGCGTGTTCGGGTTGAAGCTCGAGAGCTCGTTCGTCTCGGCGAGGCTAACCTGCGTGTCGACGACGGGCTGCGTGGTGTTGCCACCACCGCCGGGGCTGGTGCAGGCCGCGAGGGCGACGGCGGTGACGCCGACTCCTGCTGCTACTGCGAGGGCGCGTACGCGCCAGGTCTTTGCAGACACTGTGTTTCCTCCTGTGCAAGGGATGAATGCGGCACGCCGAACCCAGGGGTACGTCGTGTCGCGGATATCGAAACCCTAAGTAAATGCTTAGCGATGGTCAAAACCTCGGGCCAAAACGTTACATACCCTTAACTCAACCGTGCCTTGATGTGGCAATCTGACAAGGTGTCCCGGCCAGAATCCCGTTTCCCTAGGAGGGAACCCACGGACCCCGTCGCGCTCGCGCCGTACGACCGCCGTCGGCTGACGTGGGAGGTCGCCCTCGTGCTCGCCGTGACGGTCGGCAGATCAGCGCTGTACTCGGTCCTGTCGCTGATCCGCTCCTCGCTCCGGGCGCTCGAAGAGGGCAAGAACCTCAGCGATCAGTCGACCTCGCTCAACCCGGCACGGGACACGCTGGCCCTCTGGGACATCCTGTATCAGCTGCTCGACGTGTTCTTCGCACTGGCCGCAGTGGCGCTGGTCGTGTACCTGCTGTGGGAGCCCGGCAACAACGCGCTCCGCCGCATCGGGCTGGACTTCCGGCATTTCGGCGGCGACCTCGGTCGCGGCATCCTGCTCGCCGCCGTCATCGGCATTCCCGGCCTGGGACTCTACGTCGTCGGCCGGATGCTGGGCGTGACGCTGAACGTGAGCGCGTCGCCGCTGGATGCCGCGTGGTGGGCGGTGCCGTTGCTCGTGCTGTCGGCTGTGCGCGCCGGGCTGGTCGAAGAGGTCATCTTCATCGGCTACCTGTTCGACCGGCTGCGCCGCTTCGGCTGGTCCTGGTGGGCGATCATCCTCTCGACCGCCGCGCTGCGCGGCGCCTACCACGCGTACCAGGGCATCGGTGCGATCGTCGGCAACTTCGTCATGGGCGTCGTCTTCGGCTGGTGCTACAAACGCTGGGGCCGCGTCATGCCGCTCGTGATCGCCCACACCCTCCTGGACGTCGTCGCCTTCGTCGGCTATCCCATCGCCGCCGCCCTGTGGCCCGGCGTGTTCGGCCCGGCGCCGGTGCCCTCGGGGCCTGTGTCGCCGGGGCCGTCTGGGTCGCCGGGGCCTTCGGGGTCGCCTACGCCCTGAGTGGCGGGTGGGGTCGGGGTCGCCGGGGCCTTGGTTTGCGGAGCGCGTTGGGTCGCGGCATCCGCTCCACCGGCACCGAGACTGCAACGGAGCGTCGAGACTGCGGGAAACAGCCACAGTCTCGACGTACGGTTGCAGTCTCGCGGATCTGGGCGCCGGCAGGACCGGGTGGGGCGGGGTGGCAAGGTCAGGTGGCCGAACGCGTGGGCGGCGCCGGCACCCTTGGCCGCCGCATCCGTTCCTCACCGCTGAGACTGCACCGGGACGTCGAGACTCCGGGAAATAGCCACAGTCTCGACGTACGGTTGCCGTCTCGCGTGCTGCGCGGTCTCGCGGACCGCAGCGTGGCCTCGCGTGCGCAGACGGGGCTTGGCAAGGCGCGACGCAGAGTACGCGCCGACCAGCGATTCCTGCACAGGGGCACCACCCCGGGCGGCTCTCCACGAACGCACGGAGTACACGCGTTCGCACGGCGCGAGGTCGGCACGGTCGACATATGACGCTGAGCATCGATCCGAGTCCTGCCCCACAGATCGGGGTCGCGTGTCCCGTCGCCTTGATTCGCTCCTGCGACGTCGCGCATGCCGATCGGCGGATTGCGAACGGTGAGCTCGTGAGGGTTCGGCGTGGCGTGCTCGCGCCCGCGCAGCAGTGGGCGAAGCTCAAGCCGTGGGAGCGGTATGTCGCCCGTATCCACGCGGTCGTTCTGCTGCGTCCCGGCGTGGTCATGTGCGGCGAGTCCGCCGCCGTGGTCCTCGGTTTGCCGATCTTCGGCGAACCGGCCGATGTGCATGTGCTCGACACACCAACGGCGACCGCTCGCCTGCACGGAGGCATCCGGGTGCACACGACGCATGCAGACCGTGCGATCGTCCAGGTCGGCGGAATCCTCGCCACCTCGATGATCGACACGGTGATCGATGTTGCCCGCTCGCGCCACGGCGCAGTCGGATTGGCCGTGGCGGATGCCGCGCTCCGCGCTGACCCGGATCTCAGCGTCGAAACCTTCGTGGCCGCCAACGAGTCCCGGGCGAGCATTCGCGGTCGACGCGTGGCGAGGTGGGCACTCCATCGGGCGACGGCTTTGGCGGAGACACCCCTCGAGTCGGTCAGCCGCGCCGCGATCGAATGGCTCGGATTCGAGGATCCGACGCTGCAGGTGGCGTTTCGCACGGGTGGTGCTCTCGACCGCAGCGACATGTGGTGGGAGAAGGCTCGGGTGATCGGCGAGGCCGATGGCGATATCAAGTACGACGGCTCTCTGCAGCCGTCCGCCGAGGCGATCAGGAAGGAGAAGGACCGCGACCGGCGGCTGCGCCACCATGCGTCTGGCATCGGCCATTGGGGGTGGTCGGATGTCGCACGCGTGGCTCCGTTGCGCGACGCGCTTCACCACGCCGGACTACGACCCGTCGCGCCCGAGACATCGCGCGAGTTGCTGAGCCTGTCGACGTTACTCGGTAGACGACACGCGTCTGGCCGCGACCGCGCCCCCGATCGCGAGACTGCAACGGGGCGTCGAGACTGAGGGAATTACCCGCAGTCTCGACGCCCTCATGCAGTCTCGGTGTTTCCGGGCCCGGGCGCGCCGGGCCCGGACGCGCCGGACGCGCCGGGCACAGCCTCGCCCGCCCGGCCCGGCCGTTGCCCTAGGCGAACGCCTCGATGGGCGGGCAGGCGCACACGAGGTTGCGGTCGCCGTAGGCGTTGTCGATCCGGCGCACGGGAGGCCAGTATTTCGTGCGGACCAGCGTGTGCACGGGGTACACCGCGAGCTCGCGCGAGTACGGGTGCGTCCACTCGCCCTCGATGACGGACGAGGCCGTGTGCGGGGCGTTCACGAGGGGGTTGTCGTCAGCCGGCCACTCCCCCGCGGCCACGGCGAGCGCCTCGGCCTTGATCGCGATCATGGCCTCGATGAAGCGCTCGAGCTCGGCGAGGTCCTCGGACTCGGTCGGCTCGACCATGAGTGTCCCGGCGACCGGGAACGACATCGTCGGAGCGTGGAAGCCGTAGTCGATCAGGCGCTTGGCCACATCGTCGACGGTCACGCCGGTCTCCTCGCGCAGCGGACGCAGGTCGAGGATGCACTCGTGCGCGACGAGCCCGTCCGCGCCGGTGTACAGCACCGGGTAGTGCTCGCGGAGGCGGGCCGCGATGTAGTTCGCCGAGAGCACGGCGGCCGCTGTGGCGTCCCGGAGACCCTCCGCGCCCATCATCCGCACGTACGCCCACGAGATCGGCAGGATGCCGGCCGACCCGTGCGGCGCCGCCGAGACGGCGCCTCCGTCGAAGGTGAAGCCTCCGGCGTGGTCTCGGCGCTGGGAGAACGGATGGCCCGGCAAGAACGGTGCGAGATGCGCCTTGGCCGCGACCGGACCGACGCCGGGTCCGCCGCCACCGTGCGGGATCGCGAACGTCTTGTGCAGGTTGAGGTGCGAGACGTCGCCACCGAGGTCGCCGAACCGGGCGTACCCGAGGAGGGCGTTGAGGTTGGCGCCGTCGACGTAGACCTGTCCCCCGGCGTCGTGCACGGCCTGGGTGATCTCCAGCACATCGTGCTCGTACACACCGTGCGTCGACGGGTACGTGATCATCAGCGCGGCCAGCTCCTCGGCGTGCAGCGCGATCTTGGCCCGCAGGTCGGCGAGGTCGACGTTGCCGACCTCGTCGCACGCCACGACCACGACCTTCATGCCGGCCAGCACCGCCGACGCGGCGTTCGTGCCGTGCGCCGACGACGGGATCAGGCACACGGTACGCGTCAGTTCGCCGTTGGCACGGTGGTATCCGCGGATCGCGAGGAGCCCGGCGAGCTCGCCCTGCGAGCCCGCGTTGGGCTGCAACGACACGGCGTCGTACCCGGTGACCTCCGCCAGCCAGGTCTCGAGCTGCTCGATCATCGCGAGGTAGCCGTGCACGTCCGCCTCGGGGGCGAACGGGTGCACGCGCGAGAACTCGGGCCACGACACGGCCGCCATCTCGGTCGCCGCGTTGAGCTTCATCGTGCACGAGCCCAACGGGATCATGCCGCGGTCCAGCGCGTAGTCGCGGTCGGCGAGCTGCTTGAGGTAGCGCATCATCGCCGTCTCGCTGTGGTGCGCGTGGAACACCGGGTGCGTCAGGTACTCGTCGGTGCGCAGCAGCGACCGATCGACTCCGGCGAGCCCGGCGGCATCCGCGAAGGGCACCTGACGCTCGCCGTTCTCATCGACGTCGGGCAGCCCG
This sequence comes from Microbacterium sp. Root61, assembly GCF_001427525.1. Lineage (NCBI taxonomy): Bacteria > Bacillati > Actinomycetota > Actinomycetes > Micrococcales > Microbacteriaceae > Microbacterium > Microbacterium sp. Root61. Next base: position 967,743 of record NZ_LMGU01000001.1, read on the forward strand.
AACGCCCATGCGATGACGGCGAGGTCGGCGGCGGTCGTGGTCTCGTCGACAGCGATGCCGACGGTCGCGTCGTCCACCCAGAAGAGCTGATAGCCCTTCGAGCGGGCGCGATCGATAACCTGCACCGATGGACCCGGCGTGACGACGCGGATCGTGTCGAAGAACGAGTCCGACACCAGATGCAGGTCGAACGATCGGAGCTTCTCGGCGAGCGCCTCGGCCTTCTGGGCCACCTCGGTGGCGATCCGGCGCAGCCCCGTGGGCCCGTGGTAGACGGCGTACATCGCGGCCATCACGGCCAGCAGCACCTGGGCGGTGCAGATGTTCGACGTGGCCTTCTCGCGACGGATGTGCTGTTCGCGCGTCTGCAGCGCGAGACGGTAGGCGGGATGCCCCGCCGCGTCCTGCGACACTCCCACGAGTCGTCCGGGCAGCTGCCGCTCCAGACCGGCGCGCACGGCCATGTAGCCCGCGTGCGGTCCGCCGAAGCCGAGCGGCACGCCGAAGCGCTGGGTGGTGCCGACGGCGACATCGGCGCCGAGCGAACCCGGCGAGGCGATGAGCGTCAGCGCGAGCAGGTCGGCGGCGACGACGACGAGTCCGCCGGCGATGTGCACGGCGTCGATCGTGCCGGTCGGGTTCCACACCCGACCGGATGCTCCGGGGTACTGCACGAACGCGCCGAACAGCTCCGCGGGCAGTGCTTCGCCCCGGGCGAGGTCGACCTCGACGAGTTCGACGCCGACGGCTCCGGCGCGCGAGCGCAGCAGCGCCTTGGTCTGCGGCAGCGCGTCGGAGTCCACCGCGAACACGTTCGAGGTGGTCTTGGCGGCACGACGGGTCAGCAGCATCCCCTCCACCACGGCGGTGGACTCGTCGAGCATCGACGCGTTCGCCGTGGCCAGGCCGGTGAGATCGGTCACCATCGTCTGGAAGTTGATGAGCGCTTCGAGCCGCCCCTGCGAGATCTCCGGCTGGTACGGCGTGTACGCCGTGTACCAGGACGGGTTCTCCAGGACGTTGCGCGAGATCACCGAGGGGGTGAACGTGTCGTAGTAGCCGAGCCCGATCATCGGGCGCGCGACCCGGTTCTGCGACGCGAGCACGCGCAGCTCGGCGAGCGCCTCGGCCTCGGTCGCGGCGGGCGGGATGTCGCTGGTGCTGCGCGGGGTGACGTGGATGGATGCCGGCACCGCCGCCTCGACGAGGGCATCGACGCTGTTGTAGCCCAGGGTGTCGAGCATCTGACGCTGGGCCGCGGCATCCGTCCCGATGTGCCGTGCCGCGAATTCGCCCCGTCCTCCGGGTGCGGGAATGCTCACGCGTCGCCTCCGGTGAGCGCGATGTAGGCCTCGCGGTCGAGGAGCTCGGCGGGCGCGGAGGTGTCCACGCGCAGCTTGAGCAGCCAGCCCTCGCCGTACGGGTCGCTGTTGACCAGCGAAGGGTCGTCCACGACGGCGCTGTTGATCGCGATGATGTCACCGGTCAGCGGGGCGTAGAGCTCGCCGACGGACTTCGTCGACTCGATCTCGCCGCAGACCTGTCCGGCGGAGACGCCGGAGTCCACACCGGGGAGCTCGACGAAGACGACGTCGCCGAGCTTGTCGGCGGCGTAGTCGGTGATGCCGACGGTGGCCACGTCGCCGTCGAGGGCGATCCACTCGTGCTCGGCGGTGTACTTGAGGCTGGTCAGGTCGGTCATTTGTTCCTCCGGTAGAAGGGCAGAGCGGTGACGGTCGCGGGGATTCGTGTCCCCCGGACGTCGATGGACAGGGTGGTGCCGGGCGTACTCAGTGCGGGTGCGACGTAGGCCATCGCGATGGGGAATCCGAGGGTGGGGCTGAGCGCCCCGCTGGTGATCTCGCCGACGCGGTCGTCGCCGTCGTAGACCTCGTAGCCGGCGCGGCCGGCACGTCGGCCCTCGGCGACCAGTCCGACGAGGACGGGTGCGTCCGAGGCGACCACGGCGGAGAGACCGGCGCGACCGACGAAGTCGGCCTTGTCCGCGGCGACGACGCGACCGAGCCCGGCCTGCGCGGGGACGATGTCGAGCGAGAGCTCGTGGCCGTAGAGCGGCATGCCCGCCTCGAGGCGCAGCGTGTCGCGGGCTGCCAGGCCGGCCGGGACCAACCCGAGCGGAGCGCCCGCAGCGAGCACGGCGTCCCACAGGGCGACCGCGTGCGTGTTCGGGATCAGCAGCTCGTACCCGTCCTCTCCGGTGTACCCGGTGCGGGCGATCAGGAGCGGCTGTCCCTCGAACGCGGCGGACACCGAGGCGTAATACCGGAGGTCGTCGAGCGGATGCCCGAACCCGGCGAGACCGGCCGTCGCATCCAGCACGGCACGAGCCGACGGCCCCTGCACCGCGACGAGGGCGTACTCGTCGGTGGCGTCGGTGACCTGCACGTCGAAGGACGCCGCCCGCTCGGCGAGAGCCGGAGCCACCGCATCCCGGTTGCCCGCGTTCGCGATCACCAGGTACGGCCGGGCGTCATCGTCCAGGCGGTACACGATCACGTCGTCGATGATCCCGCCGCCCTCGGCGAGCAGGAGCGAGTACTTCGCCTTCCCGATCGGCAGGGTCGAGAGGCGACCGGCGAGCGCGTAGTCGAGGTAGGCACCGGCATCCGGACCCGAGACGAAGAACTCGGCCATGTGCGAGATGTCGAACAGTCCCGCCGCGGTGCGCACCGCGTGGTGCTCAGCGAGATCCGAGGTGTAGCGCACCGGCATCAGCCAACCGCCGAAGTCGGTGAAGGACGCGCCGAGGTCCTCGTGACGGGCGCGCAGCACCGTCGAACGAGGAAGGGGCGGAACGAAATGGGGGTCGGACATGAGTTCTCCCGTTGTCGTGCGGGCAGTCGTCGATCGACGACTGGTGAACTCCCCCTCTGTCTTGGGCCTGAGAGCTTCGCTGCGGCCCGCAGAACTGCGGAGGCGCGGCTTTCACCGTGGGCGGATGGGACGACGGACGTCCCATCACTTTCCAGAGCGGCCGGACGCGAGCGGTACGCGGACCTGAGAGATTGGCGGGGAGGCTTGCTCCTTCGGTGCCCGTTCCCCGAGGGGACGGGGCTCTCCCGCACGCGACATTCGGCCTGTCTTCAGTTTTCCGGTCCAGCATAGCGAAGCCGGCTGCCACTCAGGTGGTGCAGCGCCCCGAGTCGACCGCGGCCGACAGAGCGCCCGCCTGGGCGACGACCGGGGCGAGTTCTGCCGTGGTCATCGCATACCCGCGGTCGGGGTCATCCTCGGCCCGCGCGAACACGACACCCGCGGCATCCCCGTCCGCGGTGAGCAGCGGTCCGCCGGAGTTGCCGGGCTGCACCGTCGCGGCGAGCGCGTACACCTCGCGCAGCGACGCGGCGCCGGAGTAGATGTCCGGCACCGGGACGGTCCCGACCGACAGCACCTCGGCGCCAATCATCGTGAACGGTCCGCCGAACGGGTACCCCTGCACGACGCCGGGCGTCCCCGGCGCGAGCGTGTCGACCACCGGGATGACGGCGGCGTCCAGGTCGGTCACGGCTATGACGGCGAGATCGACGATCGGATCGAAGTACACGATCGTCCCTTCCCGTGCGGATCGGCCGGGCAGCTCGACGATCGGGGTCGTGACCCCGGCGACGACGTGGGCGTTGGTGACGATGCGGTCGGGGGCGATCACGAATCCCGTCCCCGTCGAGCTGCGACCGCACGCGTACGCGACGCCGGAGACGCGGGCGACGGATGCCGCGGCCTCCGCCAGCTGCGGATCATCGAGTGCGACGGGCGGCGCGGTCGGCTGCACGTCGAGGTCCAGCAGCGCTCCAAGCTGCGGGATCGCCTGGTCGAGCACGGTCGCCCTCAGCTGCGCCATGCCGGCGGCAACAGGGGTCGGCGTCACCTGATCGATCAGTCCGAGCACCCGTGATGAGGCGAGCGCGGACGAGAGGAACGGGGTTCCGGTCGCCGCCACGCTCGAGCCCACCAGGGACAGAGCCAGCGCCGCGACGATGACGCTCGCGACGCCGCCGAGAGCACGGTCCACCCATTTGAGCCGGATCCGGTCGACCCCGCGCCGCAGGACCGCGCCGATGGCACCGCCGATCGCAGCTCCCGCGATGAGGAGCGCGACTCCGGTCGCCACCACGATCACCGGACGCCACTCCTGCCACGGCCAGGCGTCATTGACGACGGGCATGAGCCAGAACGCGGCGAGCGCTCCGGCCGTCAGTCCGAGCAGGACACCCAGGCTCGCCAGGAGCCCGCGCTGGATGCCGGCGATCAGCGCGATCACGAGGATCACGCAGAGCACGATGTCGACGATGAGCACGCGGCATCCTTCCTTCCGATCGGGCACCAGCGTAGGCATCCCAGCTGTGTATCGGCCCTCGCGCACGACCCGGTTTGCCTTCAGGTCGAAGTGACTCTAAGATCGAGTCAGCGAGTTAGAGTCAACATGACACAAACAACGGTGAATCCCCAGCCTCACACCCCGGCCACGCCGTCGGGTGATGTGACGCGCGTCGCCGTGTCGACCGTGATCTTCAGTCTGCGCCGCGACGCGTACGGACGGCCCCTTCTCGTGCTCCCCCTGGTGCGCCGCACCCGCGACCCGTTCGAGGGCCGCTGGGCGCTGCCCGGCGGATGGCTCGATGCGACGGAGAGTCTGGACGCCGCGGCATCCCGCACCCTCGCCGAGACGACGCGACTCGCCCCGAGCTATCTGGAGCAGCTGTACGCGTTCGGCGATGTCGACCGCTCCCCCACCCGTGTCGTGTCGATCGTCTACTGGGCGCTCCTTCGGCCCGACGAGGTGTACGCCTCCACGGCCGAGGAGAACGTGCGCTGGTTCGACGCCGAATCGCTGCCCGAACTCGCGTTCGATCACAACCACATCGTCGAGTACGCCCTGTGGCGACTGCGAAACAAGGTCGGCTACAGCCGCATCGCGCACGGGCTTCTGGCCGACGAGTTCACTCTCGCCGAACTGCGCGAGGTGTACGAGTCGATCCTCGACCGACGCCTGGATCCGGCGAATTTCCGTCGCCAGGCGGAGAACTCCGACACCCTCATCCCCACCGACCGTTTCCGCACGGGCAGCCACCGCCCCGCACGTCTGTACCGCTACAACCGGGATGTCGAACTCGCCGACCGCGGGCCCGTCATCGTTCGTCACTGAATCGAGCACGCCATGACCGAGACCCTCCTGACCCTGCAGCCCCGCCCCGTCGACCCGTCGGTCGATCACGAGATCCAGGCGATCGTCTCGGGCGGCTCGACCGCCGAGACCTGCAACACGGACCTCGCCGAGGGGCCGTGGAACTTCGACATCCGCCCCGGATACGGTCCGGGTTCGTCGATGGGCGATGTCATCCCGACCGGTTCGCCGCGCCAGGGCGAACTCCCGGCGGCATACCGCGAGGCATCCGATGAAGAACTGGATGCCCGCATCCGCGCGGCCAAGGCCACCCTCGGTGATCGCGCCGTCGTGCTCGGGCACTTCTATCAGCGCGAAGAGGTCATCGAGCACGCCGACTACGTGGGCGACTCGTTCCAGCTCGCGAACGCGGCGCTCGAGCACCCGAATGCCGAGGCCATCGTGTTCTGCGGCGTGCACTTCATGGCCGAGACGGCCGACCTCCTCTCGCGCCCCGAGCAGGCCGTGATCCTCCCGAACCTCGCGGCGGGCTGCTCGATGGCCGACATGGCCGACATCGACCAGGTCGAGGAGTGCTGGGAGCAACTCGCCGAGATCTGCGGCGACATGGACGCTGTAGACGCCGACGGGCTCGTGCCGGTCATCCCGGTCACCTACATGAACTCGTCGGCCGCCATCAAGGGCTTCGTCGGCCGCCACGGCGGCATCGTCTGCACCTCGTCGAATGCCCGCACCGTGCTCGAGTGGGCGTTCGAGCGCGGCCGCCGCGTGCTGTTCTTCCCCGACCAGCACCTCGGCCGCAACACCGCCAAGGCGATGGGTGTGCCGCTCGAGCAGATGCCGATGTGGAACCCGCGCAAGCCGTTCGGCGGCAACGACGAGGACGTGCTGGCCGACAGCCGGGTCATCCTGTGGCACGGCTTCTGCTCGGTGCACCGCCGCTTCACGGTCGAGCAGATCGACAAGGCCCGAGCCGAGCACCCCGGCGTGCGCGTGATCGTGCACCCGGAGTGCCCGATGGCCGTCGTGGACGCCGCCGATGAGGCCGGCTCGACGGACTACATCCGCAAAGCGATCCAGGCCGCCACCGAGCCGACGACCTTCGCGATCGGCACCGAGGTCAACCTCGTGCAGCGCCTGGCGGCGGAGCACCCGCAGCACACGATCTTCTGTCTCGACCCGGTGGTGTGCCCGTGCTCGACGATGTACCGCATCCACCCCGGCTACCTGGCCTGGGTGCTCGAGGGGCTCGTCGAGGGCGAGGTGCGCAACCGCATCACGGTGCCCGCCGACGTCGCCGACCCCGCCAGGCTCGCCCTCGAGCGCATGCTCGCCGCCAAGCCTCCGGCGGCCCCGGCGGCCGCGTGGGAGAACGCCTCATGACCGAGCCCACCCATGTCGTGGTGGTCGGCAGCGGCATCGCCGGGCTGACGGTGGCGCTGCACGCGGTGGAGAGCGGATGCCGCGTCACCCTCGTCACCAAGGACGTGCTCGAGCACGCCAACACGCGCTTCGCGCAGGGCGGCATCGCCGGTGTCATGTTCGAGGACGACCGTCTCGAAGACCATGTGCGCGACACCTTGACCGCGGGAGCCGGCCTCAGCGAGCCCGAGGCCGTCCGCGTGCTCGTGGAGGAGGGGCCCGTCCGCATCCGCGAACTCGTCGAGCTCGGCGTGGGCTTCGACCGCGACCCCTCGGGCGCGTTCGTGAAGGGCCTGGAGGCGGCGCACTCGTATCCCCGCATCCTGCATTCGGGCGGGGATGCCACGGGCACCGCCATCGAGAAGGCCCTCGTCGCCCGGCTGCGCGCCTCGCACGTGCGCGTCATCGAGCACGCGTTCCTGGTGGACCTCGTGCTCGACGGCGGCCGCGTGCGCGGCGTCGAGCTGCTCATCGACGACGCCCCCGGCGTGACGGGTCGCCGCGAGACCGTCGCGGCGGACGCGGTCGTGCTGGCCACAGGCGGCGCCGGCCAGTTGTACGCCCACACGACGAACCCGCCGGTCGCCACCGGCGACGGCATCGCCGCGGCCATGCGCGCCGGCGCCGATGTGCGCGACCTGGAGTTCTTCCAGTTCCACCCGACCGTGCTGGCGATCGGCGATGCCTTCCTCGTCTCAGAGGCTGTGCGCGGAGAGGGCGCCACCCTCATCTCCACCGATGGTCGCCGCTTCGCTTTCGACGCGCACCCCGACGGGGAACTGGCCCCGCGAGACATCGTCGCTCGCGCCATCGCCCAGCAGATGGAGGCGCAGGATGGACGCCCGGTGCTGCTCGACGCGACCGGACTGCGCCCGACCGTCGCGGAGCGCGAAGAGTTCCTCGCAAAGCGGTTCCCCACGATCGACCGGGCCGTCCACGACCGCGGGCTGGACTGGGCGCGCAACCCGATCCCCGTCACGCCCGCCGCGCACTACCTGATGGGCGGGGTAACGACCGATCTCTTCGGCCGCACCACGATCCCCGGCCTGTACGCCGTCGGCGAGGTCGCGCGGACCGGCGTACACGGCGCCAACCGTCTCGCCTCGAACTCGCTGCTGGAGGGCGCCGTCTTCGGCGCCCGCACCGGCACGGTCCTCGCTGCGGATGCCGCGTCCGGAGACTGGCCCGAGGAATCCGCTGCTCCGTCCGCTCCCCCGTCACAATCCGCTCCCGCACACGGGAAGAATGCGACAGGTGAGCACGGGCCGTTCACCCGGCAGGCGCTGCAGGAGCTGCTTTGGGAGGATGCCGGACTCGTGCGTGATGCCGACGGGCTGGAGCACGCGGCATCCGTCATCGCCGACTGGCGCGCGCACGCCCGCACCCCCGTCGCCGAGTCGGAGTACGAGGACGAGAACCTCCTGCTCGTCGGCGCCGCACTCGTCGCTGCTGCGCTGGAGCGACGCGAGTCGGTCGGCGCGCACTTCCGCAGCGACGATCCGACCACCGCACGTCCCGCACCGGCATTGGCCGAGTCGATCTCAGGAGCCCCCGCATGCTGACCGCCGCCACGATCGATCGCGTCGTCGGCGCTGCCCTCGAAGAGGACGCACCGTGGGGCGACATCACCAGCGAGACCCTCATCGTCGAGACCGCCATCGCGACGGCCGAGCTCATCGCCCGTGAGCCGGGCGTCTTCAGCGGCGGTGAGGTCTTCGCCGCCGCCTTCCGCCTCACCGATCCGCGCATCCGCGTCGACCTGATCGTCGAGGACGGCGCGTGGTTCGACGCCGGCACCGTGCTGGCCGTCGTCACGGGACCGGCGCGCGCCGTGCTGACCGCCGAGCGGGTCGGATTGAACTTCACCCAGCGGATGTCGGGAATCGCCACGCTCACGGGTCGCTACGTCGCCGAGGTTGCGCACACGGCGGCACGCATCGCCGACACCCGCAAGACGACTCCCGGCCTGCGTGCCTTCGAGCGGCACGCCGTGCGCAACGGCGGCGGCCACAACCATCGCTACAGCCTGTCCGACGCGGTCATGGCCAAGGACAACCACCTCGCGATGCTGACGCAGAACGGCGTCTCGGTGACGCAGGCGCTGCAGGCGGCGAAGTCGCGGCTGCCCCACACGATGCACATCGAGGTCGAGGTCGATCGCCTCGACCAGATCGAGCCCGTCCTGGCTGCCGGGATCGGCACGATCATGCTCGACAACTTCGCGCTCACAGACATGCGGACCGGTGTCGCCCAAATCGCCGGCCGGGCCACCGTCGAAGCGTCCGGCGGTGTCAACCTCGACACCGTCCGGGCGATCGCCGAGACGGGTGTCGACGTCATCTCGGTCGGCGCCCTGACCCACTCCGCACGCGCGCTCGACCTCGGGCTCGACATCCGCATCGACGCGGGCGCACAGCCCGCCTGAGCCCGGCGATGAGCATGCTGTACCTCGACAACGCGGCCACCACCCCGGTGCGGCCGGAGGTGCTCGAGGCGATGACCCCGTTCCTGACCCGGTGGTTCGGCAACGCGTCCAGCCACCACACGGTCGGCGAAGCGGCGGCCGGCGCGCTGGAGGATGCCCGCGCCCGGGTCGCCGCGGTGCTCGGCATGCGCCGCAGCGACGTCATCTTCACTTCCGGGGGCACGGAGGCCAACAACCTCGCGGTCAAGGGCATCGCGATCGCCGCGCAGCAGCGCCGTGGCGCGCGGCATCTGGTCACGACGCCGATCGAGCACGAGTCGATCCTGCAGTCGGCGGACTATCTCGCCCGCATCCACGGTTTCACGGTCACGCCCGTCGCCGTCGACGCGTTCGGGCAGGTCACCGCCGCCGCGATCGCCGACGCCCTGCGCGACGACACGGCCGTGGTCAGCGTCGGGTACGCGAACAACGAGGTGGGGACGGTGCAGGATGTCGCCGGCATCGCCGCCGCCGCCCGCGGGCGCGGCATCCCGATCCATATCGACGCCGTGCAGGCCGCCGGATGGTTGCCCCTCTCCGCGACCGACCTCGGGTACGACGCGATCTCGCTCGCGGGCCACAAGCTCGGCGCCCCGAAGGGCATCGGCGTGCTCGGCATCCGCGGACGCGTGCCGCTGGAGCCGGTGCTGCACGGCGGGGGCCAGGAGCGCGGCCGCCGCAGCGGCACGGAGAACGTCGCCGGAGCGGTGGGATTCGCGACCGCCCTCGAGCTGGCCGACGCCGAGCGCACCGAGGATGCCCTGCGGGTCGCGGTCCTGCGCGACGGGTTCATCGCCGCCGTGCTCGCGGGGGTCCCCACCGCTGCGCTGACGGGCGATCCGGTGCACCGGCTGCCGGGCACCGCGAGCTTCACGTTCGCGGGCACCAACGGCGAGGCCGTGCTGCTCGAACTCGAGCGGCGCGGGGTCGTCTCCTCCAGCGGCTCGGCGTGCGCCGCCGGCAGCGAGGAGCCCTCGCACGTCCTGCTCGCCCTGGGCATCGCGCCCGAGGTCGCGCAGACCGCGGTGCGCTTCACCATCCCGCACGGTCTCCGCGAACCGCTGGACAGCGTCGCGGCGGCGGTCGCGGCATCCGTCGCCGCCGTACAATCGGGCGGGTGAGCAACCCGCCTGTCGTCACCGTGATCGTGCCCGGCTTCGACGTCGAGGACTACGCGCAGGAGGCGCTGGACTCGCTCCTTGCGCAGACGCTCACCGACTGGGTCGCCGTGCTCGTGGACGACGCCTCCAGCGACCGCACGGGCGCGATCTTCGACGCGGCGGCCGCCGCCGATCCGCGATTCCGAGTGATCCACCACGATCGGCAGCGCGGACTGAGCGCGGGTCGCAACACCGGACTGGATCTGGTGACCACACCGTTCGTCGGATTCCTCGACGCCGACGACCGTCTCTCGCCTCGGGCCCTGGAGCGGCTCATCGATACGGTCGTGCACAGCGGCAGCGACTTCGCCCTCGGCGCGTACGTGCGCCTGCGACCCGACGCCGGCGGCGGCTACAGCGCGGGCGACGTGCAGCCGTGGGTGGCCGCGGCGACCGATCCCGCACTCGTGGGCACGACCCTCGAGGCGCACCCCGAGGCATCCGGCAACATCGTGGCGTGGTCGAAGGTGAGCCGCATCGACTTCTGGCGGCGCACCGGCCTGCGCTTCCCCGACGGGAAGCTCTACGAAGACCAGGTCGTCGCCCAGCAGATGTACACGCGGGCGCGCAGCTTCGATGTCATCCCCGACGTCGTCGTGGAGTGGCGCGAGCGGGCCGACGGCAGCTCGATCACGCAGCACAAGGAGGCGCTCCCCGTGCTGCGGGACTACCTGGAGGCCCTGGCCGGGGGCCTCGAAGTGCTGGATGCCGCCGACCAGTCCGCCGCCGCTGCCGCCCGGGTTCGCCTCATCCTCGCGATGGACGTTCCGCCGCTGGTGCGCATCGCGCAGACCCACCCCGACGACGCGTACCGACGTGCGCTCGGGGCGTTCGTGCGCGAGCTCGATGCCCGCGGCACGGACGCGGGCTCTCCTCCCGATATCGCCGCAGCGCTGCTCTGGTGAGCTGAAGCCCGCTCAGTCCGCGCGGTCGACGCGCGCCCAGGCGGGCTCTGTGTCCACTCCGGGCAGCGGGACGAGCGCGACGACGGATTCGTCGGCCGCTCCGACCGGCGGGCGATCCGCACGACGCTCAGGATGGTCGGGACCCGGCTGCGCCTCTTCCACGGCGAGGATGCGGGATGCCGCGAGCTGCTGCGCCGCGAGTTCGGTGTAGAGCCCGCCTGCAGCCAGGAGCGACGCGTGTGTGCCGGATTCGACGATGCGGCCGCCGTCGACGACGTGGATGACGTCGGCGTTGATGACGGTGGACAGCCGGTGCGCGATGGACAGCGTCGTGCGGCCGCGGGCCGCGGCATCCAGCGCCTCCTGCACGACACGCTCGGAGACGGTGTCCAGCGCCGACGTGGCTTCGTCCAGCAGCAGCACCGGCGGGTCCTTCAGCAGCACCCGCGCGATCGCGATGCGCTGCTTCTCGCCGCCGGATAGCCGGTAGCCGCGCTCGCCCACGATGGTGTCGTAGCCGTGCTCGAAGCCGACGATCACGTGGTGGATGTTCGCGGCGCGGCACGCCGCTTCGAGCTCTTCCTGCGTGGCGCCGGGCTTCGCGTATCGGAGGTTCTCGCCGATCGTGGCGTGGAACAGGTAGGTCTCCTGCGACACGATGCCGACGGCGTCGATGATCGAGGTGTGCGTGAGGTGACGGACATCCGCTCCCGCGAACAGCACGCTGCCCGCGGATGCCTCGTACATGCGCGGCGTCAGATACAGCACCGTCGTCTTACCGGCGCCGGACGGCCCCACGAACGCGACGTGCTGCCCCGGCTCGGCCCGGAACGAGACGCCGTCCAGCGTGGGGCGGCTGTCGGCCGCGGCATCCGGGTAGCGGAAGACCACATCGCGGAACTCGACCGTGCCCAGCCGCTCAGGCGCGTGCGCGGCATCGATCGCGTCCGGCGCATCGCTGATCGCCGGCACCAGATCGAGGTACTCGAAGATGCGGGCGAACAACGCGCGCGAGGTCTGGAGGTCCAGCGCGATGCGCATCAGCGACATCAACGGCCACAGCAGACGCGCCTGCACGGTCGTGAATGCGACGATCACACCTGCGGTGATGTCGGCGTTGCCGCCGGTGAGGATGAACCCGGCGACCAGGTAGATGATCGCGGGGACCGACGCCATCAGCACGTTCACGACGCCGAAGAACCACTGGCCGCTCATGGTCTGACGCACCTGCAGCCGCACCTGGTTGGCGGTCTCGGTCGCGTAGCGCTGCTCTTCGGTCTGCTGACGGTTGAACGACTTGGACAGCAGGATGCCCGAGACGCTCAGCGTCTCCTGGGTGATGGCCGTCAGCTCCGACAGGGACTCCTGCGTCTCGGCGGCGATGCGCGCCCGCACGATGCCGACACGGCGCTGCACGATCGCCAGGATCGGCAGCATGATGACCGCGATGATCGTCAGCCGCCAGTCGATCAGCAGCATCGCGACGAGCGAGGCGATCACGGTGACGAGATTGCCCAGGATGCTGGTGAGCGTGGTCGTGAGGACCCCCGCAACGCCGCCGACGTCGTTCTGCAGCCGTGATTGGATGACGCCGGTCTTGGTGCGCGTGAAGAACGCCAGGTCCATCCGCTGCAGGTGGGAGAACAGCTTCAGCCGGAGGTCGCCGGTGATGCGGTTGCCGACCGAGGATGTCAGCCACGTCTGGATGATGTTCAGCGCGGCGGTGGCGACGAACAGTCCGATCATGAGCGCCACGAGTTGCCCGAGCAGCCGGAGATCGGGGCCGCCGCTGGGCGGGAACAAGGCCTCGTCGAAGATCCGCTCGATCACGAGTGCGGGGATCACGCCGAGCGCCGCACTGACGATCACGAGCGCGCCGGTGACGGTCAAGCGTCCGCTGTACGGCCGGAACAGCGCCATCACGCGCTTGCCGAGGTCGGGGATCTTGGGAGCGGCCTTGTTCAGCGCGCGCTGCGCCTTGGGATCGACCATGCGGCGACCGCCGCCTCCACCGCCTCCGCCGCCGCCTCCGGCCGGTCGTGTCCCGCGATGTCCCATGCTCATCCGGTCAGCGTAACCCCGGCGATGGACAGCGCGGGCAGTCGCGATAGGCTCGGTCCATGGCCGGAACAGCAGACAAGCCCCTCGACGGAGAAGACCTCGCCGCACTGCGCGCCGAGATCGACGCACTGCAGGCCATTCCGGAGGAGGAGATGCTCAATCCCCTTCCCCACGCACTGGAAGAGCGCGAGCCGACGCCTGCACCCACCGACGCCATCGGCTCGGAGGACTGGGACGACACCGAGGGTGACGAACCCGCCGAGTAGCTGACGCTCGCGCGCCGCGTCAGCCCAGGTTCGACACCAGGTTGATCACGGTCGCGAGGATGACGGCGCCGAACAGGTACGCCAGCATCGTCTGCGCGATCACGAGGCGACGGATCTGGTTCGTCTGCACGTTCGTGTCGGCGACCTGGTACGTCATCCCGAGTCCGACCGAGAAGTAGACAAAGTCGGTGTACATGGGGTCCTCGGCCTGGTTGAAGCTGATCCCGCCCACCGGCTCGGCGTAGTACTCGCGCGCCATGCGCAGCATGTAGTCGACCTGGATCAGCGCCCATGATGCGATGACGCTGCCGGCCGCGATCGCCGCGAGCACGAACCCCTCGACGCGTCCGAGCGTCGAGGCCTGCAGCAGCACGGCCGCGACCGCGGCGAGGCTGGCGACACTGCCGATCACGGAGATGACCCGTGCCACGCGCCGTCCAGGGTCCTCGCGCTGAGCGTGCGCACGTGTCGCCACCGCGTCCATCCGCCAGACCACGACCAGGATCCACACGACCGCGATCAATGCGCCCATGCCCCAGCCGGACAGCAGCCCCGCGGCGAGTCCGGCGATCCGCCCGACCACGACGCCCGTCGCGATGCCTCCGATCGCACCGACGATCAAGCGGGTGATCGGACCAGAACGAACAGCCATGCCCGAATCGTGTCATGGATGAGGGAATTCCCTGTCGGCGCACGCCGTTAGGGTCGAACAGTGCCTTCTGCGGGGGATGGCGCGAGATGCCTTGGAGACGATTGATGACCGCCGATACCGACACTTTGCGGACTGTTGCCGCACCTACGAAACTGACTCCTCGCGAATCGCGGATCATCTGGCTGCTGCTGGGTGCCGCGTTCGTCGTGATCCTCAACGAGACGATCATGAATGTGGCGATCCCGCATCTCATGATCGACCTGAGCATCACCGCTCTGGCCGCCCAGTGGTTGACCACCGCATTCATGCTCACGATGGCCGTGGTGATCCCGATCACCGGCTTCCTATTGCAGCGCTTCACCACGCGTCAGGCGTTCATCGGCGGAATGACACTGTTCAGCCTGGGCACCATGGTCGCGGCCTTCGCCCCCGGATTCGAGGTGCTACTGGTCGCACGTGTGATCCAGGCATCCGGTACCGCCATCATGATGCCGCTGCTGATGACCACCATCATGACGCTGGTGCCGGCGCGCGCCCGCGGTCGCATGATGGGCATGGTCTCGGTCGTGATCTCGGTCGCACCTGCAATCGGCCCGACACTGTCCGGCATCATCCTGGAGACGCTCGGCTGGCGCTGGATGTTCGGCGTCGTGCTGCCCATCGCGATCGTGATGCTGCTCATCGGGGCGAAGTGGGTCACCAATGTCGGCGAGACGACCCGCGCTCCGATCGACGTGCTCTCGATCATCCTGTCCGCGCTCGGCTTCGGTGGGCTGGTCTACGGCCTCAGTCAGATCGGCGGCGCCTCGGCCCACGGCACCTCCGCGGTCGCAGTGGCCGCCGCCGAGATCGCGACGATGACGATGTGGGTCGCGCTGAGCGTCGGCGTGGTCGCGCTCGGGCTGTTCATCTGGCGTCAGCTGATCCTGCAGCGCAAGGACGACGCGCTGCTGGATCTGCGCGTGTTCCGGTCGAAGAACTTCTCGATCGCGATGGGACAGATGCTCGTCCTGTCGCTGACCTTCTTCGGCACGCTCGCCGTGCTGCCGCTCTACCTCCAGCACGTCCTCGGCCTCTCGCCACTGGACACGGGACTCATCGTGCTCCCGGGCGCGCTGATCATGGGCTTCACCGGCCCCCTGATCGGATCGATCTACGACCGCTGGGGCACCCAGGTGCTGATCATCCCCGGGTCGATCATCGCCAGCGCCGCGCTGTGGTTCTTCTCCACGGTGGGCGAGACCACGCCGGTCTGGGTCATCGTCGCGGCGCACGTGACGCTGTCGCTGGGACTGGCGATGTCGTTCACGCCGCTGTTCACCGCATCGTTGGGTTCGCTCGAGAAGCGCTTCTACTCGTACGGCAGCGCCATCGTGGGCACCGTGCAGCAGGTGGCCGGCGCCGCGGGAATCGCCGTGTTCATCGCCGTGATGTCGGGTGTCACGGCCGGCGCGATCAGCGGCGGCGCCGAAACCGTCGCGGCCGAGGCTGCCGGAGTCCGCGCGGCCTTCCTGCTGGGCGCGATCATCTCGCTGCTCAGCGTCGCCGGGTCGTTCTTCGTGCGCAAGCCCGCGGATCAGCTCGAAGGAGCGCACTTCGCGCACTGACAGAGAATGCCCCGCGGCTCAGGCCGCGGGGCATTTCTCTTGTGCGTCTCAGACCGAGCAGCTACCGCCGCCGCAGCAACCGCCTTCTGCGGCGGGGGCGAGGAGATTGAGCTCCTCGGCAACCGGCTGGAGAACGGTCAGGGGGCTGGTCTGCGTAGTGGTCATGGCTCCAGCGTAGCCCTCGGCAGGTCGTGCGGGACGATTCCCTCCCCCTGACGTATCAGCGACCGAGGTGGCAGACTCACTCCCGTTGCGCGGTTGCAGCACCCGCGCGGAGGGATTCGACATGATCATCGCGCCGCCGACCGTCGATCAGGCCACCGGACACGTCGCCGACATGTATGCCGGCGACCACACGGTGGACGGGTTCGTCTACGCCCACACACAAGCGATGGCGGTGAATCCCGAGGCACACGAGGCGTTCGAAGCACTCGTCCGCGCGGTCGTCCCGTCGATCGGGTTCCGCAACTACGAGCTCGTGACGCTCGCGGCAGCCCGAGGCATCCGCTCTGCGCATTGCCTGCTCGCGCACGGTCGCCGCACGCTGCGCGCCGAGGTGATGGGAGAGGACCAACTGGCCGACCTCGCGGAGGACTACCGCGCCGCAGGCCTGAGCGAGGCCGAGGTCGCGATGATGGCGTACGCCGAGAAGTTGTCGACGGATGCCGCGTCCATGACTGACGAGGACAGCCGGTCGCTGCGCGATCATGGATTCTCCGACCGCCAGATCGTCGACATCACGCTCGCCGCGGCGGCGCGAAACTTCTTCAGCCGCGCACTCCAGGCGCTCGCGGTGCCGGTGGACGAGGTACCCGGGCTCTCACCGCGGCTGCGCACCGCACTGCTGAGTCCGACCGAGCACGCCGCCCCCTAGCCGACGACTACAGTCGTCGACTATGGGCCGACCCGACGCACGCCGCGCTGAGCTGGTTCTGTGCCTGGCCGACGGCACTGTGCTCGGCAGCACCCCGTCGTTCGCGGTCACGTCGCCGTGGGCTCCGGAGGTCGCTCCGGTGTGCGATGCCGCAACCGTGCTGCTCGGCGAGCGGCCGACGATCCTGCGGATCCTCGAGTTCGTCGCCCGGCCGGACGGCCAGCCCGACCTGACCCGCTACCTTGCCGAGATTCCGCGACCGCCCGCCGCTGCACTGCGCCCCGTCACGGGCGACCCTCTCGCGCCCGTCCCGCACCGGATGCCGTGGGCCAGCGTCGGCGGACCCGCCGCGCTCCTGGGCTGGGCCGCGCAGGCGCTTGCGGTGCAGGGCATCGAGCTCACCGGAGAAGCGGCGCAGCAGCGAACCTGGAACCTCTCCACCCTGTGGCGCCTCCCGACCACGCAGGGAACGGTGTGGCTCAAGGCGGTGCCGCCGTTCTTCGCGCACGAGGGCGCCCTCCTGGAGCGACTCGCGCGCCACGCCGTGCCACGCGTGTTGGCCCGCTCCCCCGGTGCCGTGCTGCTGGCCGAGATCCCCGGCGACGACCTCTACGACCATGAGCCGGCCCAGGCCCGCGCGATGGTCGACCTGCTCGTGGACATCCAGCGCGACCAGCGGTCGTACCTCGCAGAGCTGTTCCGGCTCGGACTCCCCGATTGGCGGATGCCGGCGCTGCGCGACGCGGTCACGCCCGTGTTCGAGCGGTACGCGGACGCGCTGCCCGCGTCGGACCGCGCCGCTGTGGCCTCCGTGCTCGCAGGGTGGGACGGCCGCACCGCGGACCTCGACGCGTGCGGCCTCTCCGACATGCTTGTGCACGGCGACTTCCACCCCGGCAACGTCCGCGGATCCGGTGGCGAGCTCGTGCTCCTGGACTGGGGCGACAGCGGCATCGGCCACCCGCTGCTCGATGAGGCGGCGTTCACCGAGCGGATGCCGCGACCCGAGGCCGATGCCGTGCGGGCGCATTGGGCCGACGTGTGGGCGCGCACGGTGCCCGGAAGCGATGCCACCCGCGCGATGACCCTGCTCTCCCCCATCGCCGCCCTGCGACAGGCAGCTGTCTATCAGGGCTTCTTGGATCGCGTGGAACCGGACGAGCGCTTCTACCACCGCGACGACCCCGTGCGCTGGCTCGAGAGGGCGGCGGCGGTCGCCGCGTGATGCCGGGGCGGGTCAGTGGATGAGCGCCTTCGCGGCAATCAGCACGGCACCGAACGCCGCCGTCATCAGCGCTCCACCTACGCGGGCCATCGTGCTCTGAGACCACCGCGCCACCGCGATCCACCCGACGAGCGCGAGCAGCAGCACATCCAGGACCAGCGCGCCCATGATCGCGGCTTCATCCGGCAGGATCCCGGTGAGGCCGGCCAGCAACACGAGCAGCGGCGGAACGGCGACGATGAGCATCCCGGACGACTCGCGGAGCGCGGCGACCAGCGCCAGGCGGAGGTTATGGTCGACGCCGGCACGCGAATACTGCGACAGCGTGCGCGCGTAGACGTGCGCGGCCCAGAACACCGCGACCGTGACGAACACGGTGACGAACGCTCCCACCGATTCGCCGGTCAGGGTGCCGCTGACCACGATCAGTCCGGAGACGAGGATCAGTCCGTAGATCGCATCCTCGCTGAAGAGAGCGCGCGCGATCCGCTGAACGGGCGAGAGGGCGTCGGTCGAGGCGTCATGCACGGGTTCAGACTACGGCGAGTCCGTACCGGTCAGGACAGCAGCACTCCCGCCGTCTGGCACGTCGGGCAGTAGTGCGCAGCGGCGCCGGAGAACGTGAACTCGGCGATGGTGCCGCCGCACACCGGACACGGCTCGCCCGGCCGGCGATGCACCTGCATGTCGCCGCGTTTCTCGTCTTTGAGGGATTCCGGCGGCAGACCTCGTCGTGCGGCCACGGCATGCTGCAGGATGCCCTCGATCGCGGAATGCAGCCGCTCGATCTCAGCGGGCGTCAAGACGGCCGCGTGCACGACCGGCGAGAGCTTCGCGGCGTGCAGGATCTCGTCGGAGTAGGCGTTGCCGATCCCGGCGAGTGCCGTCTGGTCCTGCAGGAGAGCCTTGAGCTGCTTGCGGCGTCCGCCGAGGACACCGGCCAGCGCGGCGACGCTGACGTCTTCCGCCAGCGGGTCGGGCCCGAGCTTGGCGATCGCGGGCGCGTCACGCGGGTCGGACACGAGGAAGATCGACAGCGCCTTCCACTGCCCGGAGTCGGTCAGATCGAACCCGGAGCCGTCGTCGAACCGCAGCCGGGCCATCAGCGTCGCGTCTCCTGCCCGCTTCAGTCCGTCCGGTGCCGCGTCGTGCCACAGGAGCCAGCCGTCGTGCCCCCAGTGCACGATCAGGTGCACGGCGCCGCCCTCGAGCGTCTCGGCGACCACATCGATCAGCTTCCCGAAGCGCGCGACCGCGACCACGCGGCATCCGATCAGGTCACTCGGTTCCGGATGCCGGGTCTTCAGGGCTTTGCCCAGCACGACGTCGAACCCGGTGACGGTGCGGTCGGGGATGCGGTCGGACAGGAAGTCGACGAGCGCCTGGACCTCGGGTGACTCGGGCATGGCCCCATGATTCCACGCGGCGACGACATCCCGTGAGGACCCGACGAGAACCCGCACGGGCTCCGTGAGGACGAAGGGACCCGCACGACTCGACGCGTAGACCGGGAACATGACGCTCACTTCCCTCCTCCCCACCCTGCGGCACAGCATCCCCTCCCCGTTCGATCGCGACACCTGGCCGGTCGGAGCCCATCCGACCCTGGATGACGTCGTGGTGTCCGGCGTCTCGCTGCTGCGACTCGTCGAACTCTGCGGAACACCCTGCATCCACACCGCGCCACGCGTGATCCCGATGTCGGGCGGGGTACCGTCCCCGACGCTGTCGGCCAGCGTTGTGATCGCCTCGGTCGTGAGCATCGGCGCGGAGGGCGTGCGCGTGGATGCCGCGTTCGACAACTGCCACCCCGCGTGGGGCGAATGCCGCTTGATCGGGCGCATCTCGAGCGCCCGAGAAGCGCGATTCTGCGTGTGGGGCCTGCAGTCGCCGGCGGGAGCGGGCGACGTGCTGTTGCCCGATGATCTGCGCGTCGGCGATCTCGTCGCGGTCCCGTGCAGCGACTACCTCGCACTGGGCGACGTCCGCCCGAACCGCGGGCGGTGAGGACATCATGCTGATGCACACCATCCTCTTCGCCGCCCGCTGCGCGCAGATGCAGGCCACCGCTGAGCTTTCGCAGGAGGCGCCCGATCCTGCGCCTGCGATCATCGATGAATGACCGAGCCAGGAACGCTGCACCATGTCGAGCTGCAGACGAACGATCCGGATGCGGCGATCCCGGCGTTCGAATGGCTGCTCGGCGAGCTCGGGTACGAGCAGTTCCAGGACTGGCCGGGCAGGCGAAGCTGGCGTCGCGGGGCGACGTACATCGTGGTCGCGGTGGCGCCACGGCCGGACACGTTCGATCGCCGAGGGGCCGGGCTGAACCACCTCGCGTTCCACGCCGGGACGCGGAGTGACGTCGATCGACTCTGGTCGGCGGCGCCCGAGCACGGTTGGCGCCATCTCTACGAAGACCGGCACCCCTGGGCCGGGGGTCCCGACCACTACGCGGCCTTCATCGAGAACGACGAACGCTTCAAGATCGAGCTCGTCGCGGATTGATAGGTTCACGGAATGGACACCGCTCTTGCCCAGGCCTATCTACGATTCGCGGAGCTGGAAGCGCAGGGCGTATCGGACACCTACGAGGAGTGGGCGGTCGGCGTCGCGGGTGACCCGGCCGTGCTCGACCTGATCGCCCAGCTGCCCCGGGCTAAGCGGCAGGCCAACCTCGTGTTCGCGGCGGCCCGAGCTGCCGGCGCTCCCGTGGGTCCGTACCCGCCGTTTCGGGCGTGGCTCCAGCAGCATTGGGCCGAGCTCGTGCCGATCGCACTGTCGCACGCGACGCAGACGAACGAGGCCGCGCGTTGCGCCGTCCTGCTGCCGATCCTGAGCCGACTGCCCGGACCGCTGGCGCTCATCGAGGCGGGGGCATCCGCCGGCCTGTGCCTCTATCCGGACCGCTACAGCTACCGCTACGACGCGGGCGGAGTCACCACGTCGCTCGACCCGGTCGACGGCCCCAGCGACGTCGAGATTCCGTGCACGATCGACGCCGGCAGCGTTCCGACCCGGGTCCCGACGGTCGTCTCCCGCACCGGGGTCGACCTCAATCCGCTCGATGTGGGCGATCCGGATCAGGTGACCTGGCTCGAGACGCTGGTGTGGCCGGAGCACGAAGCGCGCCGGACACGCCTGCACGCGGCGGCGCGCCTCGTCGCGTCCGACCCCCCTCGGCTCATACGCGGCGACCTCCTCGAAACGGTTCCGCGGCTGATCGATGACGCACCCGCCGGGTCGCACGTCGTCGTCTTCCACAGCGCCGTGCTCGTCTATCTCGACCCCGAGCGCCGGGCGCGATTCGTCGACATGATGACAGCGCGAACCGACATCACGTGGATCAGCAACGAAGGCTTCGACGTGCTGCCGCGCATCACGGCGCAGGTGCCCAGGCGACCGGATGGACGCACGATCCTCGCGGTGAACGGCACACCCGTCGCCCTTGTCGGGGCGCACGGACAGGGCTACGAAGCGCTCTGAGCGGTCGTGGCCACCAGGTCGGCATACGTGGCACGGGTGATCCGTCCCTCGGCGGCCGCGCCCAGGCGCTCGTCCTCCGTCACCAGGACGTCCGCCTGCAGCACGGCGACGGCGAGGTACTCCGCCACGGCCGTGTCGTCCCAGTCCAGCCCGGTGGCGAGCGTGAACGCGGTGGACCGCGAGACGCGATCGCCGAGCAGACGGATCTTCAGCCCGGCGAGGCCGTCGAGCTGCTTCAACCCGGTCTTCTCCTCCAGGTGCCCCGCGCGCACGTCGCGGTAGATCATCGACAGAGCGTGCGACCGGAGCACGGACGGTCCGACGAGCTGATGTCGCTCGGCCACCTCCACGCCTTCGCGCACAAGGCGTAGGGCGACAGCGGCGTCGATCGCGTACCGGGTCATGCGCCCATCGTCCCACCCGCTGCCGACACGCGGGATGGCGTCACCCCGGCACATCGCGCCCACAGATAGATTCGCGGGAAATGTCCCGTCTCGTCTACTCGGCCCTGCTCGCGCTCGGAAGGTTCAACGACCGCCATCCGTGGTCCCACAACGACGCCTACGCGCGATGGATTCTGCGTCAGGCACGGCAGGTGCGGCACACCGGCGGGACCCTGGCGTTGGACGTGGGATGCGGCACCGGCAACCTGCTCGCGCGGCTCGCGCCCCTGTTCGAGAGCGTGACGGGGATCGAACCGGATCAACCCACTGCCACTCGCGCCCGGCAGCACCTGCGGAATGTCGCCAACGCTGAGGTGCGCACCGTCGCATTCGCGGACGTCGGCGAGAAGGAGTACGACCTGATCACGCTGGTGGCCGTGCTGCACCACCTGCCCCTGCAAGAGACGCTGCGCCGCGTTCGAGCGCTCCTGCGGCCCGGTGGCCGTGTCGTGATCGTCGGTGTGGCTCGCGACGAGCCCGAGGACTGGCCGTGGTCGATTCTCTCGCTCGTACTCAACCCGCTGGTGGGATTGGCGGTGCACCCGCGACCCGCGCTGGCGACGCCGTCTCACATGACAGCTCCCGTTTCGGAGCCGGATGAGACGTTCGCCGAGATCGCGCGCGTCCTCCGCACCGAGCTACCCGGGGCGAGGATCCGGCGCGGACTCTTCTGGCGCTACACGGCCACATGGCGTCACCCCGGCACGACCTCGTAGGTGAAGGCACCCGCGTATCGGAACACCTCGCCCAGCAGCGGAGCCATGATGCGCACGTCCACGCGCTGTCGACCGGGGTCGGCGGGGTCCGTGCGCTCGTCCAGCACCAGAGTCGCGACCCTCGGCAGCGGTACGCGCACGGGCCCGACGTGCAGCCAGAAGGAACCTGACCGCATCCGCAATCCGCCCTCGTGCACCGAGACGGCCAGCGCGACTTCCAGTCCGCGACGCCGCCCGAGGCGGTCGATGAGGTGCCCGTGCGCAACGGTCATGGTGTCCTCCATGAACCGCTCGCGGCGGGGGAACGAAAAGGTGCGGACAGCGCTGAGGCCGCCCGAGGCCCCGAGAGTATTGACGACGGTGAACGGAACGTCTCGACCGAACTCCGGGAACAGGATGCGTCTCCATGCCATCCAGGCAAGCAGTGGTCGCAGCATCCGGCGCCGTGAGCCTGCGATCTCGTAGACGCCGTGTCCGCGCCCGACCATTCCGACCGGAAGCGGTCCGAAGTACTGCTGCAAGCGGGGATCGAGGTCGAAGAATCGCTCGCCGAGCACCCGTTGATAGACCGAACGCGGCTTGGGCTGCGGTGCGGGCATCGTCCTGTCCTCCCCCACCGACACCCCTATTCGCCGCGCGCGGACACCCGCATCGGGCGCCAGCCTACCGATGCGGGGCGGGTCCACCAGCACCGTGTGCAGCGCACGTGGTTACCGGCGGCCGAGAAGTCGCTTACCGTTGAACCCGGACACGCGCCCGGATCTCGGGTGCGCTCCGGAGAATTGCGCGTGGGAACCCGATCCGACGCCGCAGGAAGGACACTCCATGAAGGTCGTCGCATCCTCGGACTGGCGAGACGCCATCGAGTTCGACACCCCGATGCCGGTCGCCGAGATCGCGCCGGGCGACCCGGCGCGCTGCACGGGCTGCGGAAGCGAGTCCGACGCCTTGCCGCGGACCGAACTCTGGGCCGTCAAGCACCGGCACCCCAACGACCACGGCGGGTTCGTCCGCTTCTACTGCGCCGAGCACGTCCCTGTGTTCGAGGCTCCCGTTGTTCCCGTCGAGGTTCAGCGAGCGGCACCCGCGAAGAAGAAGGAGCCGCGCGCCGCGCCGATGCGCAAGCCGACGCCGATCGCGGACCGTCCCCCGCGCGCAATGTGCCCGGACTGCTACGTCGAGGTCTCCGCCACCGGCGTATGCGGAATGTGCGGTCGCACCCTCTGACCGGATCGCCGGATCAGCCGTTGGGGAAAAGCTCCGGCTCGGTCTTGGCGTAATGCCGTTCCAGCCATCCGCCGTATCGGGGCTTGGCCAGGCAGGCGGCGTCTGTGACGCATCCGACCACCGGGTCCTCCGCGGCGTAGACCCGGAAGGCGGCGACCTTGCGCGCCAGCGCATCCCCGCCCACGTTCGGGCCGAGGTTGAGCGACGGATAGCCGACGACGTATCTCACGAGATCCGGCGGGTAGGACACGCCGCGCCATGCGGCACGCGTGATCGTCCCCGTCGCGGAGTGGTCGGGGTGGTCGCCGGGTGCCCACTCGGCGGACTCCGCCGGGACTTCCGTGAAGAGGCGGTCCGCACCGTACGCCGTGATGAGCTCGCCGACGCTGGCCACCAGACCCGCGAGCGACGCCGGGGGCCCGCCGTCGGTCGGCGTCATAGTCGCGATCGCGCCGCTCACCAGTGCGGGCAGACTCACATTGCCGGTCGAGGGGAACCCGTGCCCCGTCAGGTTGCCGTCCGGGAGGCGGAGGAAGGTGACCGTGATATCGGGATCGTCCTGCGGTGACCATTGGCTCGCGACCATGCCGGCCAGCAGCGTGACCTTCTTCTCCGACCAGAATCCGGTCTGTCCCCGCATCGTGTTGTAGGCGCGAAGGATGCCGAGCTCGCGCCCCTGCGCGTATCCCCAGCCGCGACCGGCGTCGGCGCCCGTCAGGAACACCGTCCGCACGCAGTCTCCCGCAGTCATCGCCTCCTGAAGCTGCGGGTTCATGAAGAGCAGATCGTCGTCGTAGTGCGCCCACACCGACATAGTCACGTTGGCGGTGCAGGGAGTATCGGCGGGAGAGACCGGCACGACGGGTGCGGGCGGCTCGACTGGTGCGGGGGGCGGCGGCTCGACCGCCGTCGGCGTCGGAGCTGGACTGGCCGCGGGATCATCCGTCGGGTCCGTCGGGGACGAGGAGGGATGAGGGGCTTCTGCGCGCGTCGCCGTCGTCGTCGTCACGACGAGTGCAGCCACTGCCGCGCCGCCGGCCGCGCACACGACAACGGTGGCGGCGATCGCCAACGTCATGACGAGGGCATAGCGCCTGCCGCCGCCCTTAACCCCACTCATCGCAGCTGTCCCCCATCGCCTTCGACGTTCGGCGCGCCCAACCAGCGACGCACGAATCCACTCCCAGAATCCCCGGATTCTGTCCCCCGACGCGAGGGACCTGAGTCCCCAATTCGTCCGTGTACGGCGATCCTATCCATCTCGCCCGACAAATCGCGGAACCTCGCCGCCCCTCGTGCAGCCCACGGGCGAGGGCTATCCTGAGCCTGAGGTGAGCGAAGATGCACGCACAGGTAGGCGATCGCGTCCGCGTCCACGGACGCACCGTGGGTTCCGCAGAGCATGACGGAGTGGTCATCGAGGTGCGCGGCACGGATGCGGATCCGCTGCTCGTGGTCCGCTACGACGACGGCCACGAGGCACTCCTCGCACCCGGGTCCGACTGCGAGATTCAGCACGTGAGTTGAGCCTCGCGGTGTCGCCGAACCACTCTGCGACCGTGCAGCGCCGGCTTCAGCCACCAGCCGAAGCACCATCGATCTCACCGCCAGTCCGCATCAGGACTCGAGTCCAGGCCATTGCGGGCCTGGACTCGAGCCCTGTTCCGCTCAAGCGAGCGTGGATGTGTCCTCTTCGCCGCCGATCCGCGAGTAGACGCTGGGTCGAGTGCGGCGCCAGACAAGGGCGAGAACGATGCCCAGGATGATCAGTGCGAAGACGGACCCTTGGAAGATGCCCGCGAGCACGACATCTCCTCCGATCAACAGCGGGAAGTAGAAGCTGCTGATTCCGAGCATCACTGCGAGGCCGACGAACCCCAGTGCGGGGGCGATGATCGTGTTCCATCGTCGTTCGGTATGCGTCACGCGACGGAAGTACACGATGACGGCGAGACAGGCCATCGCCATGCACAGGAGGAGCGCGTACGTGCCGAGCCCGAACATCCAGGAGTAGAACGTGACCGCCCCCACGCCCGCCAGGATGAAGGGCACGATGATGACGAGCGTCAGCGCTGAGGTGACGGCAGACGCGATTGCGGGCGACTTGTGCGTGCCGTGGACGCGTCCGAGAATCGCCGGATAAACGCCGTCGCGCGCCAAGGCGAACGTGTAGCGCGCCATCGGGTTGTGCGCGGAGAGCGTGGCAGCGAACAGGCTGGTCACCACCAGACACGTCATGATCTCGGCGACGACCGGCCCGGCGAAATACGACAGCCCTGACGCGAACATGGTGGACGGGTTCTCCTGGGCGACCGCGACGACGTTGTCCGTCCCGTAGAACGTGACCAGGGCCCACGAAGAGAACACATAGAAGACCGCGATGAAGCCGATGGCCAGGTAGGTCGCCCGTGGGACCGTCTTGTCGGGGTTCCTGACCTCGTTGCGGTAGATCGCAGTGCCTTCGAAGCCGAGGAATGTCGCGCTCGCGAACAGGATCGCCAGTCCGATCGAGCCGGAAGTGAAGGCGGCCGGCGTGAAGGACTCGACCTGCCACCCCTGCGGTCCGCCCGTCGCGAGCATCGGGATGTTGAAGATGAGGACGATGCAGACCTCGATCACCATCATGACGCTGAGCACACGGCCGGAGAGCTCGACATTGAAATGGCCCAGCATCGTCACTGCGACGAAGAGCGCCGCTCCCCAGCCCCACCACGGAACGGGTGAGAATCCGAAGAGCGAGGTCATCAGAACTTCGGCTTGATCACCGAAGAACGCGTAGGTGCCGACGAGCAACGTCATGTAGCCCAACTGCGCCAGAAACGCCGACGACAGGCCCAAGGGCTTTCCGAGGCCCCCAGTGATGTAGGCGTAGAACGCGCCGGCGCGCGGGAAGTTGCGTGCCATGGTCGTGAACCCGACGGCGAACAGCATCAGGATGACGCCCATGACCAAGTAGGTGGCCGGCGCTCCCGCACCATTGCCCTCCGAGATGACGAGTGGCATCACTCCGGCAACGGCGCCGAGTGGTGCAGACATGGCGAGAACGGTGAGGATGAGCTTGAGCGTGCCCATCTTCCCTTGAAGCTGCTCCCCCGGTCGGCCCGGAGCGTCGGCCGACGCGAGGAGTGTGATCGGGAGCCTCGGCTCCGCGGATTCAGCGTTGATCATTTCGGGTTGTCCTTTGATACAGGACAGCATCAACTGGAAAGGCGACACTGCCAAACGAGAGACGACGCGGTGGTGCAGGGTGGTGCGGGTCGACGGGCACGCGCCCGTCGGGGATCAGCGGCCGGCCAAGAGCCCGCCGTCGATCACGATTTCGGATCCGGAGATGTATGACGCGTCATCGGACGCAAGGAAAGCCACCACGGAGGAGATCTCTTCGGCTGCCGCGAATCGTCGAAGAGGTACAGCACTGAGGCCGGCTTCTCTGGAGCCTTCGGGCAGCGCGGCGAACTCCTCGCGGAGCATGGGGGTCTCGACGTAGCCGGGATGGATGCTGTTCACCCGGATGCCGTCGGGACCGTAGGTGAGCGCCGCGGCCTTGGACATCGAGGCGACGGCCCCCTTCGAGGCCACATACGCGATGTAGTCCGGCGCACCGATGATGCCGTATATCGATGCGGTGTTCACGATGGATGGGCTGACGCCTTTTCGAAGCAGGTCCACGAGGGCTTTGATTCCGAGGAACACGCCCTTCTGATTGATGTCGATCGTTCGCTGCCACGTTTCCTCGGTCGCTTCCTCAGCACCGCGCATGTCGACAACGCCGGCGTTGTTGACGAGGATGTCGAGCCGACCGAAGCGCGCTTCGATCAGGTCATGAACAGCAATCCACTGTTCGAGCGATCGGACGTCGTGGGTGATGAACTCTACGTTGAGGCCTGCAGATCGCAGAGCGTTCTGCTTTTCCAACCCCGCGTTCGTGCTCACATCGCCGAAGACGACGATGGCACCCTCCTGCGCGAGTCGCTCCACGTGCGATGCGCCTTGGCCGCCGGCGCCGCCGGAGACGTAGGCGATGCGCCCGAGCAGTCGATTCGTGAACGCCATCGTGACTCCTTCGAGTTCGAAACCAATCTGAACATTTGTTCAATGTGAGGTCACTATAAGAGCAGAAACACGACGGCGTCAATGGCAAGCGTCGAACAGTCTCGAAAGACGCTCGGCCGCAGGAGGGTGGACACGATTCGCACCCGATGGAGAGGATTGCGGCCGCGCGGCACGGAAGCCTAGGATTCCCATCAAGTCAGTATTTGGACAAACGTCCAGATACTTCAACGAGAATGGGATGCCTCATGGGACTGCTTGATGAGAAAGTCATCGTCATAACCGGCGGAGCGAACGGACAGGGCCGAGCGCACGCCGTCGCATCGGCCCGCGAAGGCGCTGACGTGGTGCTGCTCGATCTTGCTCCGCTCGATTCGGCGGCGTTCGCGACCACGATCGCGCTGGTCGAGCATTACGGCGGAGCCTGCCTTCCGCTGCGCGTGAGCGTGACAGACCAGGCAGAGCTGGACGCGGCGTTCCAATCCGCCGTCGACGCTTTCGGGCGAATCGACGGAGTGATCCTCAATGCCGGCATCCATCGGAGCGCGCCCTTCTGGGAGACCTCGGAATCCGACTGGGACGCGGTGTTCGACGTCAATCTCAAAGGAGCGTGGCGCACGGCCAAGGCGGCGGCCCCGCACTTCATCCGGCAGAACGACGGGGGGTCGATCGTCATGATCTCATCAGTCGACGGCTACGACCCCGAGGTCGATTCGACGGCCTACGGCGTCTCGAAGACGGGGATCCTGGGCCTGCTGAAGTATGTCGGACTCGAGCTGGCCCCGTTCGGTGTCAGAGTCAACGGCATCGCCCCCGGACTCATCGACACCGCCATGGTGCAGAGCCAGGCCTTCTACGATCTCCTCGCCGGTGAGGAGGGCGCCGGCACCCCGCAGCACCTGATCGAGTACGCCCAGGACTTCGTCGCCCTCGACGGCATCGACCTCATCTCGCCGGACGAGGTGGCCAATGCCGCCGTCTTCCTCAATTCGTCGCTGTCGCGCACCGTCACCGGGGCCGTCATCCCCGTCGATGGCGGGCACATGATCCTCAACCGGAAGAAGTAGCCGGCCATCGCGGGTGGGGTCCGCCCACGACGGACAGACCCCACCCGCGAGACAACGACGGCATCCCCCACAGCCGGCCTCCCTCGAGTACCGGCTCTTCGGCATGCCCACTGAACAGGCTCACGCCCGCCGACAACGGGGTGTCCGGCCGATCGGCCGGACACCCCGCATCCTCGATAGCCCTATGGGGTGTTGATGACGAAGACCTTCCGAAGCTGCTCGTGCACGGTCCACGTCGCGACCTCGCCTGCGTCGACGAACACGAGATCTCCAGCCGCCACGTCGATGCTCGCCCCGTTCTGACCGGTCACGGTGGCGCGCCCTTCGAGCACGACCACCGTCTCCTGCCCGGGAAGATTGGCGTGCACGCCGGGAGCGGCCTGCCATACGCCGTGGAACTGCTTCTCGTCGGCGCTGGTGTACAAGCGATTCGCCCACACCTGGGCGTCGCTGTCATCGCGCGGCTTGGACTCCACAGCAATGGTCTTCGGGTCGAACTTGCGAATGCTGGACATGGTGTTTCTCCTTGACTCCGGGACGGATCCCGCGTGGGTGGGGTGCTACTTGGTCGAACCGGTCAGGTGCGCGAGCCGAGGCGAAACGTCGCGGCCGAGCAGCTCGAAGCTGCGGCGATACGAATCCGCATCGTCCTGGTATTCGTGGGCGAAGGTGACGAGGCTCCCGAATCCGCCGACGCTGTCGTAGAGCGCCTCGACCTTGGCTGCGACGGTCTCCGGAGAGCCGACGATGAGGAAGTTGTCCAGCATCCACTCGATCGAGAGCTCCTCGGGAGCGATCTGCCCGCCCGAAAGGAGGTCGCCGATGTGCAGCTTCTCCACGAAGGTGGGGATGTTGTAGTCGCGCCACAGGGTGCCCATGGCGCCGTTGAGCACCTTGTCGCGAGCTTCTTCGTCCGTGTCGGCCACGAAGATGTCGCGGCAGATGTGCCAGTCGGCGCGGTCCGGTGTGTGCCCAGCCTCCACAGCTGCGGTGGCATAGGTTTCCCAGTGTTGGACCAGGACGGATTCGTGGACTTCCTGGCTGAGTGGAATGCAGCCACGCCTCCCCGCCTCCGTGAGGGTGGGCGACTTCGCCTGCATCCCCGTCATCATGAGGCGGATCCCGCCTGCCTGTAGCGGACGAAGATGCGGGCCCTCGATGTCCTCGCTGTATGCAGGCATGTCCACAGAGAAGAACTCGCCATCGATCTTGAAAGGACCTGTCTTGTTCCAGATGGCCTCGAGGATGTCGAGAGCCTCCACCATCATCTTGGGGTTGTCCTTGCCCGTCCCGAAGAGCTGGGCATCACTCGGATACGCGCCCGGGGCCACGCCGGCGATGTAGCGACCGCCCGTCATGTGGTCCAGCCACATCATCCGGTGAGCCAAGGCGACGGGGTTGTGATAAGCCAAAAGGTGGGCGGCGGCCCCCAGCGTGATGTTGGTGGTGATCTGCGACGCCGCCGCGATCATCGCGTCCGGCGCCGGACTCGGTTCACCGCCCAGCGTGTAGTGCTCGGCGAAGAACGCCTCGTCGATGCCGTACTCGTCAGCCCATTTGGTCAGCTGGAGGTCCCAGTCGATGACTTCGCGCACAGTGCGCTTGCCCGCGGCATACTGCGAGGCGTAAGGGATGTTGAAGATGCCGAATTTCATGGAGCTACCTTTTCTCTTGAGTGGCGGGGGATGCGGGCGCAGCGAGCGTCTGGAAGCCCGACTTGTGGAAGACGAGCGGAGGTAGGACCTCGCCGTTGCGCGATGGGCAATCGAGACCGAGCACTCGGGCGACGACGATGATGTGATCCCCTCCGTCGAACTCGTCCTGAACACTGCAGTCGATCCACGCCACTCCCCCGGCGATGACAGAACCGCCCAGTCCGTTGACGTGGAATGCGTCCACTCCGGCGAACTTGTCGGTACCGGATCGCGCGAACTGACGGGCTACCAGATCCTGTTCCTGCGCCAGCACGTTGACGACGAAGCGGCCCGACCTTTCGATCAGCGGCCAGGTCGTCGATGATCGCGCGACCGACAGGAGGATGAGCGGCGGATCAAGCGACAGGGACACGAACGACTGCAGTGTCATCCCCACCGGCACATCGTTGTGCATGGACGTGATGACGACCACGCCGGTCGGAAAATGACCCAGCGCCTGGCGCATCGATAACGAATCGACCAGCGGATGCTCAATTGCAACCATGGGAACTCCTTCGTTGAATCTGGACAATTGTTCAGACTGTAGCATTGACCTCCGCGAAGATCGAGTGTCGTTTCGAGGTTCGATCGTTCGAAATAGACTGCAGACAGACACGGCGGGGGCCGACTCCCCCAAGGAGGCATGAATGGCGCGGAACAATGAGCGTTCCGAGGCGACTCGCGTCGCCCTGATGGAGGCTGCGCTCCAGGTCACAGCCGATGTCGGGGTGCGGGGCGTGACGCATCGACGCGTTGCCCAGCAGGCGGGCGTCGCGCTCGGCGTCACGAGCTATCACTACGCGAGCATCGACGAGCTGTTGCTGGAGGCGTTCTCACTCTGGGTCTCGCGGATGAGCGCCAAGTGGGAGGCACGATTCCTGAGCGCGAAGACCGAAGAAGACGTGCTGCAGGCCGCCGTCAGCATCATCTCCGCCCAACACGGTGACAAAAACGACCGCATCCTGTTGTACGAGCTCTACGCCCAGACCGTCCGAGACTCGAACTACCACGAACTGGCGGCGAACTGGTCCCAGGTGACGCGTGCATCGATCGAACGTCTGTACTCGCCGACCGTCGCCCAACAGCTTGAGGCCGCGTGGGAAGGACTGGCCGTACAGCTCGTCATGGGCGGGTCGATCGAGAAGGTCGAACAGGGAGAGGCTCTCCTCCGACTCGTGCTGCAGCAGGAGCAGCCTCGCATTCGCGAGGGCGTGGATCTCGCAGAGCTGGATCTGACGTTGTGATCGACTCGGTCTGCATTCCCGACATACGAGGATGAATCGCCGCGTCGCCTCGTCGTCCGCGCCGTCACCACCCAATCGAGGAGCGACCACGGCCGGATAGGCTTGACGGATGTCTCGAATTCGTGGAGCCGTTGTCCTGGCCGTCGTCGCCGCATTCACCCTCGCCGGTTGCTCCAGCACGCCGTCGACTGAAACCCCTTCCTCGGACTCCTCCGCCGAAGCGATCGAGGAGACCTACACGGCCGCCACCGGTGACCGCATCGTCGGCACCGGCTACAGCTACGCCGTTCCGGAGGGCTGGGCCGACGCCGCAGCTGCCGCGGGCGCGAGCGACGCCGACACCCTTGCGGCGGACATGACCGATGTCGAAGACGGGTTCTCCGACAATGTCAACGTCATCCTGTCCCCCGCCACGAACGTCACGCCGGAGCTGGTCGAGACCGCAGGCGTCGAGGAGCTCGAGGGAGCGGGGGCGACAGATGTCACCGTCCGCGACCGCGTGACGCTCGGCGGCGAAGAGTCGGCTCACCTGTCGGCCGGCCTGAGTTCCAGTGGTGCGACGTACCAGATCGAGCAGTATTACGTCACGTCCGACGGACAGACGTACGTCGTGACGTTCTCCTTCAGCCCGACCGTCTCCGTCGCCGACCGTGATGCGGTGGCCGGCTCGGTGCTCGCCAGCTGGTCCTGGGAGTAA
Organism: Microbacterium sp. Root61; assembly: GCF_001427525.1. Classification (NCBI taxonomy): domain Bacteria; kingdom Bacillati; phylum Actinomycetota; class Actinomycetes; order Micrococcales; family Microbacteriaceae; genus Microbacterium; species Microbacterium sp. Root61. The sequence goes on from NZ_LMGU01000001.1 coordinate 1,000,146, forward strand.
CAGCTTCGTGAAGGCGCTCGTGTCGACAGACACGGGCGCCTTTGCGTTCGCCCGGGCATGACCGGTCGTCGGCGGGGAGTCCCCCAGCTGTCTGGAGTACGGTAGGTGAGGCCCGCGAGCCGGGCCGACCGGCCGCGATCAGCGCGGGCCGACGAAAGGCTCTTTGTGAACATCACCCTGCTCCGACGGTTCGTCGCAGTAGCCGAGGAGCTGCACTTTCCGCGTGCCGCACAGGAACTCGACATCCCGCTCGCCGCGCTGTACTCCTCGATCGAGAAGCTCGAGACCGAGATCGGGCACCCGCTCTTCGTGCGCGATCGCGCCACAACGCGACTGACCCACACCGGGGAGCTCTTGCTCGTGGAGGCCAAGGAGCGGATCGCCGCGGCACCCCCGCCCGCGGCCAAGACAGTGGCTCCGGCCGGCGGCAAGGCGAAGGCTTCGAAGGGCAAGGGCCGCACTCCGGCCGTCAAAGGACAGCCGAAGCCGTACAAGAAGCGCCAGGGCCGCTAGGCCGCGGCATCCGTCCCGCTACAGCTCGGTGACGATGCCCGCGTCGACCCGCCAGCGCCGGTCGGTCTGCACTGTGTCGAGCATCCGCCGGTCGTGGGTCACCAGCAGCAGCGTTCCCTCGTAGGACTCCAGCGCCTGCTCGAGCTGTTCGATCGCCGGCAGGTCGAGGTGGTTCGTCGGCTCGTCGAGCACCAGCACGTTCACCCCACGCGCCTGCAGCAGGGCGAGGCCCGCCCGCGTGCGCTCCCCCGGTGAGAGCTCGTCGACGGGGCGGGTGACGTGATCGGCCTTGAGCCCGAACTTGGCGAGGAGCGTGCGGACCTCGCCGGCGGCCATGTCGGGGACGAGTTCTTCGAAGGCCGTCGCCAGAGGCTGCGATCCCGCCAGCAGCGAGCGCGCCTGATCGATCTCGCCGATCGAGACGTTGGCCCCGAGACTCGCCGTGCCCTCGGTGGGCAGCTGGGTCCCGAGCAGCGCACGCAGGAGCGTCGACTTGCCGGCACCGTTCGGTCCGGTGATCCCGATGCGGTCGCCGGCATTGACCTGCAGCGACACTGGCCCGAGGGCGAACGATCCCTGGGTGAACACCGCCGAGCTGAGGGTCGAGACGACAGAGCTCGAGCGCGGCGCGGCACCGATCGTGAACTGGAGCTCCCACTCCTTGCGCGGCTCTTCGACCTCGTCGAGGCGCGCGATCCGGCTCTCCATCTGGCGGACCTTCTGGGCCTGCTTCTCGCTGGACTCCGTGGCCGCTTTGCGCCGGATCTTGTCGTTGTCCGGAGACTTCTTCATCGCGTTGCGCACGCCCTGGCTCGACCACTCCCGCTGCACCCTGGCCCGCGAGACGAGATCGGCCTTCTTGTCGGCGAACTCGTCGTACTTCTCGCGCTGATGGCGGCGGACCGTCGCACGCTCCTCCAGGTACGAGTCGTAGCCACCGCCGAAGACCCGATTCGAGCCCTGCGCCAGGTCGAGCTCGAGCACCCGGGTCACGCAGCGCGCGAGAAACTCGCGGTCGTGACTGACCAGCACCACCCCGCCGCGGAGCCCGCGCACGAAGGCTTCGAGCCGTTCGAGGCCGTCGAGGTCGAGATCGTTGGTGGGTTCATCCAGCAGCACGATGTCGAACCGCGAGAGCAGCAACGCGGCCAAGCCGACCCTGGCCGCCTGCCCACCGGAGAGCGAGGTCATCAGGGCCGTCTCGACGTCTGCGCCACCGAGCCCGAGGTCGGCGAGCACGACGGGGAGGCGCTCGTCGAGATCGGCCGCGCCGCTGGCGAGCCAGCGATCCAGCGCGTTCGAGTACACATCCGCCGGATCGAGGCCCGGTGCGGCGAGCGACGGATCACCGAGGGCGGATGCCGCGGCATCCATGTCTCTCGTCGCCTCCGCGCACCCGGTACGACGGGCGATGTACTCGGCCACGGTCTCGCCGACGACGCGCTCGTGCTCCTGGGGCAGCCACCCGACGAACGCGTCGGCGGGCGACAGCCTGATCGTCCCCGCCTGCGGCTCATCGATGCCGGCGAGCAGGCGGAGCAGCGTGGACTTTCCCGCGCCGTTAGCCCCGACGACCCCCACCACATCGCCCGGAGCGACGGTCAGATCGAGCGAGTCGAAGAGGGTGCGATGGCCGTACCCGCCGGCCAGGCCCTGGGCCACGAGAGTTGCGGTCATCAGTCAATCTTGTCATCGGCGGCGGCGGCGGATTGCCGCACCGGCACGTCATCGGCCACGACTCGCTCACGTGACCGCTCCAACCGACACGTGAGCACGAGCGCGACCGTCAGCGGTATCGCTGCCACCACTCCGAACGAGATGTCGATGAGCTGCCAGCCGAGCGGGAACCCCCGCACGGCACCGGCGAACACCGCCAACGGGATGATGCCCACACACATGATGAGGCCCCAGATCGTCACCCACACATTGCGCACCGGATCCACCAGCGGGCCGAGGAACGCGACGGCGATGACCAGATGCGCGAACGCCAGCCAGTCGGTTCCATAGGCGATGAACGGATAGGCCGCGTGGGTCGCATCGAGTCCTTCTGCGACGCGCTGCACCCACGTGGCCAACTCGGGAAAGGTCGCCCCGATGGCGGTCCGCAGGAGCACATCCCGTGCGAGCAGGAGCTCCTCCCGCAACGGGAACGCGGTCACGCCGCTCACGACCAGGCCTGCGATGACGATCGCCAACGAGACGCGGATCACGATTATGCGACGACGGGATGCGGCATCCGCGGGGTGACTCTCGACCTCATGCATCATCCGCGGTCCATTCTCCGCAAGCGCCGTCGACGAACCCGGACCTCTCACGGCGACTCCTTCGGGACGCGATATCGCGCCGTTGCCGAGTGTATAGAGCGGTGCGCGTGATCACGCTTCGCCGCCCCCTGTCGGGTCCCGCCGACGGACATGCACGGCGATAGGGTCGAGCGATGCGCGAGATTCCCACTTCTCTCGATCCGACCGTCGTCGCCGAGATCGACCGCCGTCTCCGCGCTCTGACCATCGATCACGCGGTGCGCATTCCGTGGGCGATCGAAAGCGGCAGTCGCGCGTGGGGATTCCCCTCGCCCGACAGCGACTACGACTGCCGGTTCATCTTCGTACGCGGCCGCGAGCGCTATCTCGATCTATGGCCGTCCCGCGATGTCCTCGACACCCCGCTCGACGCTACTTTCGACGTGAACGGCTGGGACCTGGCGAAAGTGATCAAGCTGATCGCCAAGGGCAACGCCACAGCGATCGAGTGGCTCCGATCGCCGATCGTCTACTCGGGGGATGCCGCGTTCAGAGATGCCCTGCTGTCTTTTGCCGGGCATGTCGTCGAACGAGGAGCGATCGGCCGTCACTACCTTCACGTCGCGCGCCGGCAGCAGGCCGGAAGACCCACGCTCAAACGGTTCTTCTACGTGCTGCGGCCGGCTATCGCGCTGCGCTGGCTCGCCGTCCATCCCGACGAAGCCGTGCCACCGATGGATCTCCCGACGCTGTTGCAGGAGAGCAGCGTTCCGCGCTCGGTGCATGACGCCGCGTCGGACCTGATCGCCGCCAAGGCCGTCACTCGCGAGCTCGGCACCGGCGACGCTCCCACCATCCTCCATCGATTCGTCGGCGATGAGATGCTCGCCGCCGAGCATTTTGAGACCGCGATGCCGCAGAAGGACCCACAGGAAGTCCGCGAGTTCGCGAACCGCTTCTTCACCTCGTGCATCAGCTGACGTGCGTTGCAGGCGAGCGTCGTGTCGGGGGCGCGGCATACGCTCGATCTGTGGCCACTCTCGACGATCTCCGCAGAGCCGTCGCGGGACTCCCCGGGAGCGAGGAGCGTGCGATGACCGGCGGAGCCGCCTGGTTCGTGCGCAACAAGCTCTACGCATGGGAATGCCACCCGTGGCCGAGCATCCCCGCCGACATGCGCGAGATCATCGCCGCCGAGCTCGTCGTCGGAGTCAAGCTCAGCGACGAGCTGGAAGCACTCGCACTCGTGCAGATGGCTCCGGATGTCTTCCTGCACCCCACGACGTCGTGGGGTGGGCCGAAGATCGCGTTCCGCATGGCGAGCATCGACGACGATCACCTCGCCGAGCTCGTCACGGAGGCGTGGCGAGTTCAGGCGCCGCGCTACCTCCGGCGTGAATTCGACGGCGTCGACGCGTAGGGTGCCTGTCATGGCAACGAACGTCACGCTCTACGTCGGCACCGCCCCGTACCACGCGAAGTACCACTTCGATGAAGCGCACACGTGGGAGAGCGTCCGATCACAGATCCTCCGTGCGATGACCGCCGGTCAGGGGACGATCGAGATCGAGCGGAAGAACGACAAGATCATCTACGTCTACGGCCCGTTCCTGCCCGTGCATTGGGTCGACGCCAGCGTCTGAGCCCAGAGACGATCGCGCGGCCCGGATCCCGAGCATCCCAGGGAAAGAAGAAGCCCCGACCGTTACCACGCGGCCGGGGCGAGACGGATGAGAGTCCGCCTATCCCCTCCAGTGTACCGCGCGCAACGCGCGGGAGCTGCCACTCTCAGAAAGCACCGGCCCACTCGGACGCGATCAGCGCCTGTGAGCGGAGGTCGCTGAGCCGCGCGCGGGCGACCGTCACGCGAATGAACACGATTCCCGGCATCGTCGATGAGGCCGCGAACTGTGGAAACGCGTCGACATAGGCGGCCACGCAGCGATCCCGGTCCGTCTCCTCGGGTTCGCTGCCCCTACCCTCGCACTGCAGCGTCAACAGCTCACGGCCGCCGACCACGACGGCGACCTCGGGATGCTGCGCGATATTCGCGACGGTCCGGGATCCCCGCCGCGCGTTGAAGACGAGCTCACCTCTGTCCGTCGCGGTGATGCTCACGTACGAGGCGTGCGGATGACCGTCCGCCCCGACGGTCGCGACAACCGCGTCGCCGTGCGTGCGGACGAATTCGATCAGTTCTCCCTGTTCCACGCGGGGAGCCTAGCCGATCGGATTTCGGAGTTCGCGATCGGCCGCCGCTGGCTGTCAGGATGGCGCTATGGGTGAAGTTCGTCTCAGCGGTCAGCTCGTCTGCGATAGCGCCGCGCAGGTCGCGATCGTCGTGCGACAGCTGCCCCTTCACATACTGTCGACGCGCGCTGAGGACGGATGCCTCTCGTTCGAGGTGGCGCCGACGGACGACCCGCTCGTGTGGCAGGTCGCCGAGCGCTTTCGGGATGCCACGGCATTTCGGGCGCATCAGCAGCGTGCCGCGACCAGCGACTGGGGTCGCGAAACGGCAGGCATCGAGCGTCGCTACACGGTCGACGGGATCGACTGAGCGCTCCCCCGGTAGCCTGCTACCGGTCGTCGTTCGGGACCGGCGTGCTGCCGATGACGGCCTGGATCGCCCGGATGTGCGCTCCCAACGCCCCGGAGGCGAGGAGCCCGGCACCGAGCGGACCGGACGAGTCCTCACCCAGCGGTGGCAGCCGCTGGAGCGCCGCCTGCACCTGGGGGCTCATCTGCGCCAGCTGCCAGGAGCGTTCCTCGTCCGTCGCCCCGGGCTGGCCCGGGGCGGCGAGCGCGGCGGCCTTCGCGGCATACGCGGCAGCGCCCAGTGCGTGCGCGCCCATGTGGGCGACCCCGGCGGCCTGTGCCGCCGCCCGGGCGGCCGCGACGGCTGCAGGGGCAGTGACCGCATGTGCGGCGCGGCCGGCGACGAAACGCCGTCGGATCTCCCCTGCGGCATCCAATTCACCCCGCGCGAACGCCCGGGCACGGGTGATCGCTTCGCGAGGACGGTCGTCGGTCAGAGCATCCGTCTCGAACAGCCTCAAGACCCGCTCGGCGCAATCCGCCGCCCACGCCGCGACCAGACGTCGATCGGCTTCACTCAGCGACTGGGGAGAAGGCACGCGAGAATCCTCGCACCTCGAGGGCGTGCCATGTCGATACGGTGATGCGTGATGGATGACGAACGGGCTCTCGAAGGCGGCAACGCCACGGACGCGGTGGTCAGGATCGGCACGACGGTGCGCAAGCCGTGGACGGCATCCACCGCGGCCGTGAACGACTACGTGCGCCTGCTACGCGCCCGAGGCGTCGATGCCCCTGCGCCGCTCGGTCGAGACGAGCAGGGGCGTCGGATCATCGAGTTCATCGACGGACGCCCCGCCATGGAGACGATGCCGTTGGCCGTGACGGACTTCGCGAGAATCGGCGGAATGATCCGCCGCATCCATGACGCCAGCGAAGGCATCGAGATCAGGACGGACGCCGCGTGGGACACGCTGATTCCCGTCGCGGACGCGGATCTCCTGTGCCACAACGACCTCGCACCCTGGAACCTCATCATGGGACCGCGCTGGGTCTTCATCGACTGGGATGGCGCGGGTCCGAGCACGCGACTGTGGGACCTCGCGTATGCCGCCCAGGCATTCACTCTGAACGACGTGTCGGAACCACCCCCGGCCGCCGGTGACAGACTCGCGGCGCTCGTGGACGGCTACGGTGCCGACGCAGAGATGAGGATCGCGCTCCCCGCGGCAATGGCGCAGCGCGCACAGGCCATGCATGACCTCCTGCGCGCCTCCGATGCCTCCGGACGCGAGCCGTGGGGATCGATGTACCGCAGCGGACACGGCGAGCACTGGCGCACCGCAGCGGCCTATGTCGCGCAGCACGCCCGGGTGTGGGCGACCGCACTCGCCTAGCCGTTCGGTCGCCCCCTGGCCGACCGCCGGAAGCGGGAGGATGATGGAGTCGTGGACGCGTCGTCGATCCCGCCAGAGCTCATCCGTGAGCTCGAGGTGCTCAGACGTCGGGCGTACGGGCTCGACGCCGACATCGACGCCGACCCGATGGCGCTGCAGCGTCTCGACGAGCTGGAAGCGGCGCTGCACCCTGCGGCCCGTTTCTCGGGTGTCGTCTCTCGCGTCGAGGTGGGTTCCGCGGAACGCACCGCCACCCGCCAGCTCATGGCGGAGCGGCCGACCCAGGAGACGCTCGTCGTCGAGTCGGATGAGCTGCTCGATCCGGTCCGCCATGATTCGTCGCAGCGCGTAGACCGACGCCAGGCGTCGCCCTTCACCGGCACCGCCGTTGCGGTCGCCGCGATCATCGCTCTCGGGTGGGCGGCCAGCGCGCTGTTCACTCCTCGGGGTGACATCGTGCTGGCCGCGACACAGTCGACAGCGCAGGAACGTCAAGACCTGATCGACCAGGTCGACCTCGCTTCCTTCGGCATGGTCGGCTCCCGTCTGCAGCCGTTCGCGGATTTCCGTGAGCTCTCGGTGTGGTCGGCGACGAGCCCGTCCGGCGTGACCTGCCTACTCGTTCGATCCGACAGTGACGGGGTGTTCCAGGTCGGCTGCACGCCCGCTCCTCTGCAGCCATCGATCGACCTGCGCGTCGGAGACCAAGTACGGTCCGCGCTCGTCGGCGACCTCGCCATCGACAGCGTTGTGCGCTTCGTGCTGCGCGGCGACGAAGTCGGGGTGTGGATCGCGGATGCCGGGGGCTCGACTCCCTGACTTCCGCCGGCAGAAGGCTCCAGACCGGCTTCATCCGATGATCGCCCCTCGAGGTCAGCCCGCGGCGCGTCGGATGTAGTCCGCGATCGTCTTCTCAACCTCGGGGGTCAGCTTGAGCAGCGCGAACGACGTCACCCAGATGTCGCCGTCGTCGAGCTGGGCGGACTCTTCGAACCCCAGCGTCGCGTAGCGCGTCGTGAACTTCGAGGCGGCCTTGAAGAACACCACGACTTTTCCGTCGGCGTCGGTGTAGGCCGGGAAGCCGTACCAGGTCTTGGGCACCAGCTGCGGGGCGACCTCGGACACGATGCGATCGATGCCCTCCGCCAGCGCTCGGTCGTCGTCTGGCAGTGCGGCGATCGCCTCGCGGACGGCCTGCTCCCCCGCCGCGCGGGACTTTCCGGCCTTCTCCTGCGCGCGCAGCTCGGCAGCCCGCTGCTTGACCGCGTCGCGCTCTTCCTTGGACAGTCCCTCGGTCTTCTCAGCCATCTGATGCTCCTCCGTCGGTACGCAGCGGGTCGCTTCGACCCCTCGAAACACACGCTACGAGAAACGGGCCCGGTCCACTTCTCCGATCCTGATCGATCTGTCAGCGTGTTGAGGGTGGATCAGTCCGCCGCCGCCTCGCGTGGCGGGTTGAACATGAACTCGATCCGGATGCCGCTGGCGTCCTCGACGAAAGACGCGTAGTAGCGATCGGTGAAGCGCGGGTACTTCTTCGGCGCACGCACCACCGTCCACCCGGAATCGACGGCGATCGCATGCAGACGATCGACTTCGTCCGGCGAATCGACGGCGAGGGCCAAGTGCTGCCAGCCCACGCGTCCATGTCTGTGCGGCCCCGTGCCGGGTTCACGAGCCGCGAACACGATGAACTCAGGCTCACCCTCTCGCTGCCAGGAGGCTCCGTTGTCCGCGTCGAAACGAGTGAATCCGAGGGCCGCGAAGACAGCGTCGAACTGTGCGACGGCGCGCGGCAGGTCGTCGACGGTGATGCCGAGATGATCGAAGACGGCCATGCCGCCCAGTATTGCGGATGCCCGGGACGCCGTCAGTACGCTGAACGTGCGCACCATCCGAAGGAGATCCCATGGCCGAGAAGCAGCCCGCGATGTCGCCGTCCGACCTGCCGATCTCGATCGTCATCGATCGCGCCACAGGGCCCCGACGCGCCGAGGCCGACGAGCTGCTGACGCTCTTCGCCGAGGTCAGCGGCGAGCCCCCGGTCGTGTGGGCCGGCCGCATCATCGGCTTCGGGGAGTACGAGTACCGCTACGAGAGCGGACGCACCGGCCGCTCTCCCCGTCTCGCGTTCGCCCCCGGGCCGAAGCAGCACACGATCTACCTTCCCGAGGGTTTCTCGCAGCGATGGCCCGAACTCATGGCAGACCTCGGCAAACACCGTGCGAGCACGGTGTGTCTTTACATCACGCGGTTGACGGACGTGAACCGGGACTCGCTACGCGCTCTGCTGGAGCGCGCACTCGCCGAACCGAACCCGTACGAGACGCACTGACGCGCACCGTGGCGCACTCAGTGCGCCAGGTTCTCGGCCATGAGCGGCGACGGGTCGCCGATCACCTTCGCGTCGATGACAAGGGGTCGGTCTCGCGGGCCGTCCAGCCAGGCCTGGACACCGGCGAGGTCGTCGAGTGAGCGCACCGTGACACCGTCGCATCCCCATCCCCGCGCGATGGCCGCGATGTCGGTATCGGGGAACCGAACGATGCCGTGCTTCTCCGGCTCGTCAGCGAAGAGGTGAACCTCGGCACCGTACGCATCGTCGTTGTAGACGACGACCACCATCCCGAGTCCGGCGCGCACCGCGGTGTCGAGTTCGACGGCGCCCATCAGGAAGGAGCCGTCCCCGGTGCCCACGACGGCCATACGGTCGGGACGGGCGATCGCCGCTCCGATACCGCTGGCCAACCCCAGGCCGATGGCCTGGAACGACAGCGGCATCACGAAGCCGCGCTCGTCCGGTACGCGGAGGAATGCTCCGGGATAGATGTTGACGTTGCCGCCGTCAGGGACGACGACGCGCTCTTCCGGCAGCATCGCATCGAGCGCGGCGGTGAGGGCACCAGGGCCGATGCGGCCAGGCTGCTCCCGCTCTTCGGGAAGATTCTCCGCCCAGTAGCGGATGCGGCGGATGCGCTCGCCCGTCTCGGGGGTTCGCAATCCGACGCGACTTTCGCCGCCGGACGCCAGGAGTTCTGTGACCGCGGCAGCGACCGCCGCTGTGTCACCGAGGATGCCGACCGTGACGTCACGGTATTTCCCGAACGCCTCGAGCTGGTCGTCGATCTGCACGACAGTCGGCTGGGCGGTGAGCGTGCCGTGGTGGGCGGTCCACTGGTTCAGCGCCGCCCCGAACGTCAGCAGCACGTCCGCTTCCTGGATGATCTCCCGCGCGCCGGGTGTCGCGAACCCGCCCATGACATCGAGCGCCCATTCGTCGCCCGAGAAGAGGCCGCGAGCACCGGCAGACGGCACCAGAATCGCTCCGATCTGCGCACCGAGAGCGCGCAGTTGAGCCCCTGCGTGCCGTGCACCGCGGCCGCCGAGGATGACCGGGCGTTCGGCATCCGCGAGGATCCGCGCCAACTCGGCGATGGCTTCCGCGGATGCCCCCGCAGGGATGATCCGCGTCGCCGGCGCGATCGCCTGCTGCGCCGGACACGCTTGGGCCTGCAGATCCACCGGCAGCGACAGCACGACCGTCGCGCGGTTGCGAACCGCGATGTCATAGGCGGCGATTGCCTCGGAGACCGCCGTCGCCGCGGAATGGATGCGCCGAGGGATCGCGCCCACCGACGCGACGAGCGCGTCCTGGTCGATCACGAAGTTCCCGACCTCCTGGCCCACGGCGGTGTCGCCGGTGAGGACCAGCATCGGAGTGTGGGACTTCGCGGCTTCGCCGATGCCCGTCATCGCATTCGTCAGCCCGCACCCCTGGTGGACGCTGACCGCGGCGACGCGACCGGTCAATCGCGAATAGGCATCCGCCATGCAGGCGGCACCCATCTCATGCCGGGCGGCGGTGAATTCCACGCCGGCCGCGACGAGGCCATGGGTGACTTGGAAGTTTCCGCTGCCGACCACGCCGAACACGTGGGCTACGCCCCGTTCTGCCAGCGCGCGTCCCACCGCTTCCGCAACCGTCATCGTCTCCGTCGCCATTCGCTGCTCCCTGTCCTCGGTTGTCGATTCGACCGCGTGACTCACGCCGTCACCGTCTTGTTGCCGCCCGTGCGCATGAGTTCGCTGGATCGACGGATTCGCCGGTACACGTCACTGCGCACGCGCGCGAACTCGGGCAGCTCCTTGGTCTCGATCTGGTCTCGAGGCGAGGGCAGCGAGACGGGAAGATCCGCTTCGATGAAGGTGGGCCGGGGCCCCATCACGAGAACTCGATCGGCGAGGTACACGCTTTCGTCGATGTCGTGAGTGACGAAGACGATGGTGATGCCGAAGGTGTCACGGACGTGCAGAACGAGATCTTCCAGGTCCGCCCGGGTCTGCGCGTCGAGCGCGCCGAACGGCTCGTCCATCAACAGCATCTGCGGCTGATAGGCGAGCCCGCGGGCGATCGCGACTCGCTGCTGCATTCCGCCGGACAGCTGCCACGGGTATCGGTTCTCGAAACCCATGAGTCCCACCGATTCGATCGCCGTCATCACCCGCTCGCGTCGTGCTGTCCGATCGCGCACCTTGCGGGTGAGGGGAAAATCGACGTTCTGCTCCACGGTCATCCACGGATAGAGCGAGTTCACGTAGTCCTGGAACACGAGCGCGATCTGCTTGGGCGGCCGAGTCACGGCATCGCCGTCGATCGTGATCGAACCACTCGTCGGCTCCAGCAGACCGGCCATGAGCTTCAGCACGGTCGTCTTGCCGCAGCCCGATGGCCCGACGATCGTGACCACCTCGTTGCCGCCGATCTCGAACGTGAGATCCTGCACGGCGAGCGTGCCGGTGCCGGCGTCGCCGTAGCGCTTGGTGACGTTCTTTAGAGAGAGCATGTTGGACTCCGTAAGTCAGTGGACTCGGGCGCGCGCGCCGTGGTGCCAGGCAAGGACCCGTCGCTCGACGACGGTGAAGATGAGGTTGAGCAGGTATCCGAGGATGCCCAGCAGGATGATCCCGGACCACATATCGGCGATCGCGAACGTCCGCTGCGCTTGCACGATGACGAACCCGACCCCGTTGGTGGCGCCCACCATCTCGCTGATGACCATGATGATCAGTGCCAGCGGCAGAGCGGCACGCATTCCGGCGAAGATCTGCGGGCTCGCCGCGCGCAGATCCACATGGACCAGGGTGTCCCAGCGACCGATCCGGTAGCTCTGGCCGGTCTCACGCAGCGTGGCGTCGACGCCCGTGATGCCGTCGACCGTGTTCAACAGGATCGGCCACACGCACACCAGGGCGATCAGGATGATCTTCGCCTCGTCTCCCGTGCCGAAGGCGATCAGGGTGAAGGGAAGCAGCGCCGGCGGTGGGATGGCGCGGACGAACTCGATCACAGGATCGGCCTGGCGGCGTATCCGCGGGTTCTTCCCGATCAGGATGCCGGCGCCTACCCCGACGACGACCGCGATCGCGTACCCGGAGAACAGCCGGTAGAGGCTGGGGACGAGCTCAGTCGGGACGAGCGCGAAGAGCCAATTGTCCGCAAAGGCGACGAACACATCCTGAAGCGGGGGCAGGAAGAAGCTCGGCTCGGCGTTGGTCAACCAGAGGATCAGGAGGACGACGAGAATCGGGGTGAGGATCTCCGCGGCGACGTAGACACCATTCTTGAGCCTCATCGCACACTCACCCGCTGTGAGGCGTGCCAGTGCAAGGCACGACGTTCGATCGCTGCGAAGACGGAGTTGAGCAGCAGCCCCAACACTCCCGCGATGATCACGTAGGCATACATGAGGGGCACATCGGCACCTTCGCGGGCACGGTTGATCTCCATTCCGATTCCGGGCGCGCCCATGATGATCTGCCCGGTCACCACCAGAATCAACGCGACCGATGAGGAGATCCTCAGGCCGGTCGACAAATACGGTGTGGCACCGGGGAGCACCACGCGGAGGAAGGTCTGCGCGCCGCCGATCTGGAACGATCGCGCGGTGGCCATCTGGACCGGGTTGATCGCCCGCACCCCGTAGATAACTTGAACCAGCAGCGGCCACGTCGCCGCGAACGCCGCGAGAAACACGGTGCCCTCCAGAGAACCGGGCTTGAAGATGAGGAACACGACCGGGATCAACGCCACGGAGGGGACCGGCCGCAGGAACTCCACTATCGGCCGAGTGGCGCGATAGGCGAGCTCACTCGTCCCGAGAAGTAGGCCGAGGGGTACAGCCACCACCGCCGCGATCAGGAGGCCCAGAAACCAGGCGAGCAGCGTCATCCCGATCGCCTGCCAGGCAACCGGCTCGGTCAGCAGCTCAAAGAGGCGACCGATCACGACGCTCGGCGGGGGCAGGTAACGCGACGGAAGGATCTCCAGTCGCGTCACCAGCTCCAGCACCAGGATGATCACGAGCGCGCCGCCGAGCGAACTCACCCGTAGCCACACTCTGGCGAGGATGCCGTCGCTGCGTCGAAGGGCGGACTCCTCGTCGACTTTCGCGCGGAGCGGGCGGACGGGCGGCGGCGCGGTCATGAGCCTGTTCCTCAGCCCTGGATCAGTTGATCCAGGTCGGGCGCCTTGGCCACGACCTCGAACTCGACGAGGAGATCGGCCAGGGTGTCCAGCTGTGCCCGGTCGAGCGCGGATCGGAAGATCGGCAGGCGGATCTGCTCGGCCAACTCCGGGGTCAGCGCGGTGTAGGTCGGGAGGATCGCGCGGACCGCGTCGTCGTTCTCCGCCGCGAACTCGATCGATGCGGTGATCGCCCTCGTGAACCGATCGACGAGATCTGCCTCGTTCTCGGTGATGTCCACCGAAGTCGCCCACGCGCCGTTGGGGAAGTTGGCGCCGAGGTTGTACGACGGGGTGTCGATGACTCGCCCCCCGTCTGCCAGCGTGCCGGTGATGAAGGGCTCAGAGCCGAACGCGGCGTCAACGGTGCCGTTGGCGAGTGCTGCGGGCACCTCGGAGAACGGAATCTCGACGAACTGCACCGTCGTGTCATCCACATCCTGCTGCCTGAGGGATGCGCGGATCGTCGCCTCGGCCACACCTTTGAGCGCGTTCACACCGATCTTGGCGCCCTCGAGGTCGGTTGCGGTCTTCGCCGTGGAGTCCGCCCCGACGAGCAGCGCCTGCCACTCCTCATCCGGGGTCCCGCCACCGACATCGTTGGCCGCGATGATGGCCAAGGGCAGCCCGTTCGCGGCCGCAGCGAAGAGCGGCACATAGCCGGCGACAATGAAGTCGAATGAACCTGCCTGCAGGCCGGCGATCATCTCCGCTCCCCCGCCGACCGTAGTCATGTTCAGGTCGAGGCCTTCGTCGGCGAAGAAGCCTTCCGCCTCGCCGAGGTACACGGCCGCCATATTCGAGGTGGGCAGAACTGCCACATTCACCGTCCGCATCTCCGCGTCTCCGCTCTGTGCGGGAGCGGCCTGATCGCCCGAAGAGCACCCTGCCAGCACAGTCGTCGTCACCGCGCCGACGGCGGCGGCTGTCACCAGCCGCGCCATCCATGATCGCTTCGTCATCTGTCGAGCCTCCTTGATCGAACGTGTTCCGCCGCCGGCTCCATCGCCGACGACTCCGGCAAGTATGCGATACCCAATCTGCAACCGGTACTTACGACTTATTAAGTGATGCATTAGCGTCACTAATACGTACTGGCAATCGGGAAGACTCGGTGGACACGCATGGACCTCAACCTGCTCAAGGTCTTCGTCGCCGTCTACGAAACGGGAACGGTGACGGCCGCGGCCGAGCGCCTATTCGTGACGCAATCAGCCGTCAGCCAGTCCCTGACGCGGCTGCGACGCGAACTGGGCGATCAGCTCTTCGGCCGAGACGGTCGGGCGCTCCGCGCCACCCCGGCCGCACATACGCTCTATCCCGAATTCCACGCCGCCCTCAGCAGAGTGGAATCCGCCGTCGCCGCGCTCCGAGACTTCGACCCCGCGACAGCCCAGCACCGGTTCCGACTCGCTCTGTCCGAACTGGGCGAAGTCGGGTTCCTCCCGACCATCCTGCGAGCTCTCGCCGATTCCGCTCCCGGGATCGAAGTCGAAGTCGTCCCCCTGGACGTGCGCGCTCTTCCGGAATGGCTCGCGCGCGGACGGGTCGACCTCGCGATCGCCTCGACACCACCACCGGGCGAGTTCACCGGGCCGATCCTCAAGTCCGAGCGCTACGTGCTCCTCATGTCCGCGACCCATCCGCTCGCGACCCGGAAGTCCATCACGCGGCAGTCATTCGCGAACGCCCGGTATCTGATGACATCCAGCGATTCGGCGGCGCCGGGTGTCGAAGCGGCGCTGGAGCGCGCGGGCGTCCGGATCACCCCCGAGCTGGTGGTCGGCCACACATCGGCACTGCCGGGGTTGCTTCATGCGGGCCCGTGGATCACCGTCGTCCCGTCAAGCCTTGCCGAGAACTGGATGCCGATGTGGCCGCTGGTCACGCGACCGCTTCCGGTCGACCTCGCGCCCATCCATGTCAGGCTCTACTCGCGATCGACGAGCCCGCAAAGCGCCGCCCTCCGCTGGTTTCACCAGGCCATCGTGACGGCGGTGCACTCCGCGCCGCCGCAGTTCTGGTCTCCTCCGACCGGGTCGAGCACCGACGTCGCTTCCCGCCTTCCCGCGTGAGGCGGGTTACGCTCTCGGGACTGACTCCCCCGACGAACGGAGCCGACACATGCGCACAGCCCTGAGCGGATGCGCCGCGGTGATGCTTCTCGCGGTCGTCCTCGCCGGGTGCGCGTCCCCTGCGGACACGCCCACAGCCTCGAGCGCGTCACCCACCCCCACGTGCGCTGTCGCCGCACAGCCGGGCGTCGAGCCGCCGGCCGGCTGCGTCGTGTACGACCCCGAGCAGAACATGGCCTCGAACGAGACCTACCGGGAGCGCATGGCCCAGCCCGAAGCCGGCCGCATCGCCGGGGAAGCCTTGCTCGAGCCCGTCACCACAGCCCTGACCGGTCTGCGCTCATCGGGTGCCGAGCTGACGGATGACGCCGTCCGGGCCGCACTCGCCGCCGCGGGCGTGGCCGAGGAGCACATCCAGACGACCGGGTCCGAGGGCGCCATCGCGTTCGGCGCGGCGGTAGCCGGCGGAGGCTGCATCTTCGGGGGCGTCACCGCGGAGGCGGCGACCGTCGAGGTCGGCGGCTACATCATGGACGGCGGATGCCTCGCGATGGTCGGCCACTGAAGCCTCTCCGCCACGGTGCGACACCGGGCCGCCAGCACTTCAGCGCAGGCTCAGTCCCAGTCGAGGTACTCCTCGATGATGAACGCGGTCTCGATCGGATGCGTCAGCGGGAACGAATGGCCGGCACCGTCGAGAGTCTTGACGGAGGCACGTTCGGGGGCCGTGGCCTGCAGCGCGTCGCCGTTGGCCGGAAGCGTGATCTCGTCGTCCGCGCCCTGGATGATCAACACCGGGATGAGCGGGGTGAGGGGCGTCTGCGTCTCTTCGACGCCCAACAACAGGAGCCCGTTAGACCGTTCGGGGTGGGCGGCCGCGAACGCGCGGGCCACGGTTCCGCCGGCGCCGTGTCCGCCGATCCACGTGTGCTCTAGACCGAGGTGATCCAACACGGCGACCACGTCGTCAACCTGCTCGTCCGCACCGGCCGACGCCGCTCGGGCACCGATCAGCACGACGTGGAACCCCGCCTCCTCGACGAGGTAGTGCGAGATGACTCCCAGCCCGTCGGCCCTGATCTCTCCCTCGGGCAGCAGCACCAACGACACCGGCCCCTCTCCCTCGACGACGAACGGGATGGCACGGCCTTCGGGCTCGAAAATCTGGGGTTCGGTCATGTCGGGAGTCCTCTCACGTACGGATTCAGACGGCGCATCTCGCCTCGACGACGTCGCGGCGATGGTGGCGTCTCGGCGCGCGATCGCGCAGACCCATGGCGCCGAAAGGCCAGGTTTCAAGAATAGACAATGCGCCCGCCGTACCCGGAATCATCCAGTCCGGCGACCTGAATACCGCAGACCTCGCCGTCGCCGCTGATCACCCGATCGCTCGCAAGGACTCGATAGGTCGTGAGCGGGTCTCGCGGCGAACTCCCCGACGGCGCGCTCCCGAGCGTCGTCGTCGGGGAAGCCCGCCGCGCGATGGTCAGAGCATGACCGAACGGATGATCTCGACGATACGGCGCTCGGTATCGTCATCGAGGAACTCGAAATACCAGGCCGCCGGCATCAACGCCCCGTCCTGACCGCCCGCGGGTCTGAAATCGGCCTTCTCGGTGATCGCCAGATTCAGGCGTTCGTCGTTGCGCAGGGTCACCAGCGCCGGCGAGCTCGCGGACGTCGCGTAGGCGGGCATCCCGTACCAGATCCTCGGTTTGAGCACAGGCGCCGCAGCGAGGATCACCTCGTGCACGCGGTGCATGGTCGATCGTCGAGGCTCTTCCATCGTCGCGATCTTGTCGATCACCTGGGCGAGGTTCTTTTCGTCCTTCACTGACATGTCAGGTCCTTCCGTCAGCCGATCTCGAGTATCGGCGGTGCGAAGTCGGCGCATGGATGCGCCGCACCCCACCCGGACATGTCCTGATCAGCTCAGGCCTCTCCGCAATGATTCACATGGTCTGCATGTGGAAGTGCGATCGGTGGCGCGAGCCACCGGTGCCAGAGTAGCTGCCTTCCACCGCCGTGTGCCACCAGTCCCGACGCCGCCTGGCGACTCGTCGACCTCACCGACCCAGGTGCGAAACAGAGCAGTCTTTTCGCCGCCGACGCCGTATGCCGGTCGTGGGACCGGGGTGCCGATCGTGGGGGCCGGTACGCCGGACGTGACAGCCGACCGGGGAGTACGTCAGACGTTGAAGCGGAACTCGACGACGTCGCCGTCCTGCATCACGTATTCCTTGCCCTCGAGGCGGGCCTTGCCGCGGTGGCGTGCCTCCAGCACGGACCCCGCGTCGATCAGATCGGCGAACGAGATGACTTCCGCCTTGATGAAGCCCTTCTCGAAGTCGGTGTGGATGACGCCGGCCGCCTGCGGCGCCTTCGCGCCCTGGGGGATCGTCCATGCACGCGTTTCCTTCGGACCCGCCGTGAGGTAGGTCTGCAGCCCGAGCGTGTCGAAGCCGATGCGTGCGAGCTGGTTGAGGCCGGACTCCTCCTGACCGGTCGAGGCGAGCAGCTCGGCCGCGTCCTCGGGGTCCAGATCGATCAGCTCGGACTCGATCTTCGCGTCCAGGAACACGGCATGTGCCGGAGCGACCAACTCTTCGAGAGCGGCCTTCGCCGAGGCATCCGTCAGCACCGTCTCATCCACGTTGAACACGTAGATGTAGGGCTTCGCGGTGAGCAGACCGAGCTCCTTGATGGGCGCGAGGTCCAGTCCGGAGTGCGAGAGCAGGATCCCGCGCTCCAGCGCGTCCTTCGCCGCGACGGCCGCCTCGAGCACGGACGGGTCGGCCTTCTTGCCCTTGACCTCCTTCTCGAGACGCGGGACCGCCTTCTCGAGGGTCTGCAGGTCGGCGAGCATGAGCTCGGCGTTGATGGTCTCGAGGTCGTTCTTGGGGTTGATCGCACCCTCGACGTGCACGACGTCCTCGTCCACGAACCCGCGGACGACCTGCGCGATCGCGTCGGCCTCACGGATGTTCGCGAGGAACTGGTTGCCGAGCCCCTCACCCTCACTCGCACCGCGAACGATGCCGGCGATGTCGACGAACGACACCGTCGCGGGCAGGATGCGCTCTGAGCCGAACACCTCGGCGAGCTTCTCGAGCCGCGGATCGGGCAGGCTGACCACCCCGACGTTGGGCTCGATCGTCGCGAACGGATAGTTCGCGGCGAGCACGTCGTTCTTGGTCAGAGCGTTGAACAGGGTGGACTTGCCGACGTTGGGCAGGCCGACGATGCCGATAGTGAGAGCCACGGGAAGCCAGTCTACGTGGGTGGGCGCCCTCACCCGGAGGCTCGACCCGGCGCACGAGCAGTGGCAGTCAATCGGGGTCGACGCGCCAGCGCATCAGCACGTTGCCGGACTCCTCCCACGTGCGGGTCTCGACCAGCTTCAGCGCGACCGCGGGCCGCCCGTCGAAGAGGGACACTCCCCCACCTCCGATGAGCGGGAACGTCACGAGATGCAGCTCATCGACCAGCCCCGCGCGCATCAGGTGATTCCAGAGCAGCCGGCCCAGGAGGATCAGGATGCCGCGACCCGCACCCTGTTTGAGCGCTGCGACCTCGGCGCGGGCTTCCGCGACCGGGAGGATCCGCGTATTCGGGTACGGCTCGAGATCGGCCGGGGTGATCGTGTCGGACACGACGATCTTCTCGACGGTCAGGAACAGCTCGGCGAACTCGCGACGGATGGCTGTGGCATCCGGGTTGGTCCGCACCCCCGCCCAGTATCCGAGGTTGCCGAGCGCAGACCGCCGCCCCGACAGCAGCACGGTGTCGGACTCGCGCAGCAGTCCGGTCGTGTAATGGTCGAATGTGTCGGCACCGTCGTAGTCCGGATGATGGTGCTCGAAGAACGACGCGATGTCATGGTCGTCGTCCTCGTACCGGCCATCGACGGTGACGAAGTTGCAGACGGTGAGCGTGCGCATGCCCGACACGCTAGCCCGCGAAGGCGCTGGCGTCAGCCCTACGGCCGGACCGCGCGGAACGCGTGCGTGATGTACGGAAGATCGATCGAACCGCCGTCGGCGAGCTCCGGCAGCTCGGCGAACAGCGTCAGCAGCGCGCCCTCGATGCGCGCGCGATCGGCGTCGGCCGCCGTGATGAGGTAGCTGCGCGAACGCGCCATGGCCAGGAGTCGCTCGGCCGTCATCGGCCGCGACCATTCGAACTTCGCTGCATCGAGATCGCCGAACGGAGCCTCGATGTGCGGGCCGCCCTCGGCGATCATGATCTCGGCGTTGCTGCCGTGCATGATCTCGGTCATGCGCGCGACCCACGGCACACGGTCGTCGCGGATGTTCCAGATCAGCCCGAGCACACCGCCGGAGCGCAGCACACGAGCCACCTCCGCGGACCCTGCGGTGGGATCCACCCAGTGCCATGCCTGCCCCAGCACGACGGCATCGAGCGACGCGTCCGGCAGCGGCAGCTTCTCCGCGGTCCCGACGAACGTCGGCACGCCGTGCACGTCGGTGCGGAGGGCAGCGAGCATCTCGGCATCCGGATCGACCGCGACGACCTCGGTCCCGACCTCCACGAGCGCGCGGGTGAGCTTGCCCGTCCCGGCACCGACGTCGGCCACGCGCGGGCGATGGTCGGCGCGGACGACGGGTTGCAGCATCCATTCGACTGCCGCTGCGGGGTATTCCGGCCGTCCGGCTTGGTACTCCTCGGCTGCGCGTCCGAACGACGTCGACATGTCTTCGCGGCTGACCATGGCTCGAGCCTACGACGCTGCCTTCGGACGCAGGCGCGCGGCTTCACGCGGCCGTGCACCAGCTCAGGCGGCACGCGCGCGATCGGCGGACCGACTGCTTCCGCTCCGCGCGGCGCGCCTCAGGCGGGCCGCGGCGCAGGCGGGCGAAGCTCGAACTGTGCCACTGGACTTCACCGCGATCGACTTCGAGACGGCGAACTCCAGCAGCGCCTCCGCCTGCGCCGTAGGACTGACGCGCGTGCGCGACGGTCGGGTCGTGGCCACCGCAGGCTGGCTCATCCAGCCGCCGCCCGGACACGATCGCTTCTTCGAGCTGAACAGCGGCATCCACGGCCTGTACGCCGAGGACGTCGTCGGCGCGCCGACCTGGAGCGAACAGCTCGGCGACATCGCCGCATTCGCCGGCGCCGACATCCTCGTGGCGCACAACGCCGGATTCGACATGACCGTCCTGCGCCGCGCATGCGAGGCCACCGGCGACAGCTGCCCACCGTACCGCTACGCGTGCAGCCTGCAGGTCTCACGCAAGGTCTACGACCTCGACTCGTACCGGCTGCCGTCGGTCGCCGCCGAGGCGGGCTTCACCGACTTCCCGCACCACGACGCGACCGCGGACGCCCTCGCCTGCGCGCACATCATGATCGACGCCGCCCGCCGTGTCGGGGCGGCCGACATCTCCTCGATGGCCGAGATCCTCGGCATCCGGGTCTCCCAGATCCGCGTGTCCGAGGTCGAGGGGATGCCGGTGCCCGCGTTGCCGGTCGCCGCCGTCGCCTGACGCCGACCGCGGGTCTCCCGCGCGATGTCGGGGGTGGGCGTCATCCTGGACGCATGGACCCACTCGCACTCTCCGCCGTCGTGATCGGATGCCTCGTCCTCGGCGTCTTCGCCGGGTGGTTCGCCGGCGGCGCCCGAGCTGCGGCCCGCGCCGCGAACGACCGCACCGAGCTGGCGACCCAGCTGGCGGCCTCCAACGCCGCCGGGCACGCGCTGCGGCTCGAGCTCGATCGACAGGTGGCGCTGTACCGCGAGCTCGTCGGCCAGGCGCGCACCGACCAAGCCGCGCGCGAGGAGCGCGAACGACGCGAGCAGGCGGTGCTGCGGGCCCTGGCACCCGTGCAGGAGACGCTGCAGACCATGCAGCAGAAGGTCGACGACCTCGAACGCGACCGCCAGAACCAGTTCGGAGCGGTCAGCGAACAGCTGCGGCGCACGCACGAGTCCGGCGAGGCGCTGCGGGCTACCACCGAGTCGCTCGCCGGCGCGCTGCGGTCGGGCAGCACCCGGGGCGTCTGGGGCGAGACGCAGCTGCGCCGGGTCGTCGAGTCCGCCGGCCTGACGCGGTATGTCGACTTCGACACCCAGACCTCGGTGACCTCGGATGCCGGAGCCGGCCGTCCCGACATGGTGGTGCGACTGCCCGGCGACAAGTCTTTGGCGATCGACGCGAAGGTGCCGCTGGACGCCTACCTCGAGGCGTCCGCCATTCCGCTCACCGCGCAGGGCGAGGAGGGCGCGCGGCGCAAGCTCCTGCTCGAGCGCCACGTCAAGGCCGTGCGCGCCCACGTCGATGCCCTGGCTAAGAAGACGTATTGGCGCGGGCTGAACTCGAGCCCGGAATTCGTCGTCTGCTTCATCCCGAGCGAGTCCCTCCTGGCCGCCGCGCTGGAGGAGGACCCGTCGCTGCTGGACTACGCGTTCGGCAAGCGCGTCGCCCTGGCCTCCCCCGTGAACCTCTGGGCGGTGCTGAAGACCGTCGCCTATACGTGGACGCAGCAGGACGTCACTCAGGAGGCACGTGCTCTGTTCGAACTCGGCACGCAGCTGCACGAACGGCTCGGCGGCCTGGCCGGTCACGCAGACGACCTGCGGCGCGCGCTGGAGCGCACCGTCGACAGCTACAACCGGTTCGTCGGCTCGCTCGAATCCCGCGTGCTCGTCACGGCGCGCCGCTTCCCGGGCATCGATGAGACCAAGCTCGACGCCCTCGCCGCGCCGTCGCTGATCCAGAGCGCTCCGCGGCGCTTCACCGCTCCGGAGCTGCTGTCAGGCCTCGACACCGACGATCTCGCTACCGACGATGAGACGCCGTTGACCGCAGACGTGGGCGATCTGCGCGATCGACTCACGCCTCCGCCGGACTAGCGCCGAAGGAGGGTTCGGTCACGCGCCGCCGGGGACGAAGCTCAACAGCAGGATCACCGCGGCGGACACGCCGACGAACGCGCCGATCATCCACCACGCGCTGATCTGGTGTCCTTCATCGCGGCGTACGCGGAAGAGAACATCGGGCCGTCGCGCCGGATCCACCGCATCGGCGATCACTGCATGCGCGCCGGTCTGCGGCGCAGAGCCACCCACCTGTGCGGACATCGGTCATCCCCCTTGGGCTTCGAACTGATTGACTGCGTCGCCGTTGACTCCGCCTTCGATTGTGCCAGAGAAGCCTGGGCGATCACAGATCGGCTCGCCCGAGGGATTCAGCGCGTTACAGCCACTTCGACACGAGGTGCTCGGACGAGATCCGTCGCAGGGTCCCCGAGGCGGCGCGCAGCACGACGCTCTCCGTGTAGACGTAGCCGCCCTCGCGGCTGACGCCGGCGACGAGCTGGCCATCGGTGACACCTGTCGCGACGAAGATCGTGTTCTTGCCGGTCACGAGCTCGTCGGCCTCATACACGTAGCCGTCCATCTTGAGCCCGGAGTCCACGCCCTTCTGCTTCTCGTCGTCGTCGCGCGCCCAGAGCCGCCCTTGGATGTGCCCGCCGAGCGCCTTGATCGCGCATGCCGTGACGATGCCCTCCGGGCTGCCGCCGATCCCGGCGCACATGTCGGTGCGGGCGTTGTGCCGTGCGGCGTTGATGCCGCCGGCGACATCGCCGTCGGACATCAGGCGGGTGCCGGCGCCCGCCTCGCGGATGTCCTCGATGAGTTTCTCGTGACGCGGGCGGTTCAGGACGGAGACCACGATCTCGTCGACCGGCTTACCGAGCGCCTTCGCCAGGCGGCGGATGTTCTCGCCGATCGGCAGCCGGATGTCGACGACGCCGACACCCGCCGGGCCGGTCACGAGCTTGTCCATGTAGAACACGGTCGAGGCATCCAGCATCGTCCCGGCGTCCGAGACGGCGATGACCGACAGTGCGTTCTGGCGCCCCGCCGCGGTGAGCGAGGTACCGTCGATCGGGTCGACGGCCACGTCGCACCGGGGGCCCTTGCCGTTGCCGACCTTCTCCCCGTTGAAGAGCATCGGGGCGTCATCCTTCTCGCCCTCGCCGATCACGATCGTTCCGTCGAAGTTCACCGTCGACAGGAAGGCGCGCATCGCGTTGACGGCGGCGCCGTCGGCGGCGTTCTTGTCTCCGCGCCCGATGAAGGGTACGGCGCGGATCGAGGCCGCTTCAGTCGCACGAACGAGTTCGAGTGCGAGGTTTCGGTCGGGATGCAGAGGGCTCATGTCCCCCGTGATGCTCACCATACGTCCCACAGTAGCCACGGCGATGCGCTTCACCGGCGCCTTAAGGGCATCTCGGCCCGAAGGAATCGACGTTCTTTACAGAGACGAAGAACGCGGACGAAACGTGCACGCCGATCGCCGCATCCGACCCGTCTGACGCCCTTCGGTAGACTGGAGAACGAAGCCCGCCACGACTTAGGAGCAGACATGCCCGTCGCTACCCCAGAGCAATATGCCGACATGCTGGACCGCGCGAAGGCAGGCGGATTCGCCTACCCCGCGATCAATGTCTCGAGCTCGCAGACGATCAACTCCGTCCTCCAGGGCCTGACCGAGGCGGGATCCGACGGCATCCTCCAGGTCACCACCGGCGGCGCAGACTACTTCGCCGGCCAGAGCGTCAAGGCTCGCGCCACCGGCGCTCTCGCCTTCGCCAAGTTCGCCACCGAGGTCGCCAAGAACTACCCGATCACGGTCGCCCTGCACACCGACCACTGCCCCAAGGACGCGCTTCCCGGCTTCGTGATGCCGCTGATCGAAGCATCCGAAGAAGAGGTCAAGGCCGGCCGCAACCCGATCTTCCAGTCCCACATGTGGGACGGCTCGGCGGTCCCGCTCGATGAGAACATCGAGATCGCCAAGGACCTCCTCCCCCGCCTGCGCAACATCAACGCCATCCTCGAGGTCGAGATCGGCGTCGTCGGCGGCGAAGAGGACGGCGTCGAGCACGAGGGCTCGAACGAAGCCCTCTACACGACGGTCGCCGATGTGACGAAGGCCGTGGAGGCCCTCGGACTCGGCGAGAACGGCCGCTACATCTCGGCCCTCACCTTCGGCAACGTGCACGGCGTCTACAAGCCGGGCAACGTCAAGCTGCGCCCCGAACTGCTCGGCGAGATCCAGGCCGGCATTGCGGCGCGCTTCGGCACCGGTCCGAAGCCGCTCGACCTCGTCTTCCACGGCGGCAGCGGCTCGACGCAGGAAGAGATCGCCCTGGCGGTCGCGAACGGCGTCATCAAGATGAACATCGACACCGACACGCAGTACGCGTTCACGCGCTCCGTCGCCGGCTTCATGTTCTCCAACTACGAGGGCGTGCTCAAGGTCGACGGCGAGGTGGGCAACAAGAAGGCCTACGACCCGCGCGCCTGGGGCAAGGTCGCCGAATCCGCCATGGCGGTGCGTGTCGTCGAGGCGACCCGCCAGCTCGGCTCGGCCGGCAAGTCGCTCGGCTGATCGCTTCTGCTGCGAAACAGCGGATGCCTCGACCCCCACGGGTCGAGGCATCCGCTGTTTCGGCCCTTGTGCGTCGCGCCCTCTGGCGAGACGCGGGCCGCGTTCAGCCGGCCATGCGCTCCCCCGCGGGTGTCAGCACCCACCACACGTCCTGCACGCCCTGGCCGTTGACATCGCCTGCGGCAGCGTCGCCCACGTAGTAGTACAGCGGCCAGCCGTTCAGCGTGACCTGCGTCGAGCCGTCAAGGCCGGTGATCGTGCCGATCTCGCCGGTGACGCCCTCGACCACCGGTTCGGTCGAGTCGGTCGTGACCGCGGGCCAGTTCGCAGCGCATTGACCGGCGCACGTGCTGGCGCCGGCTCCCTGCGTGTCCTTGTCGAACATGTAGACCGTCATCCCGGTTCCGTCGACGACGATCTCGCCCAGCGACGAGTCGGCGGTCGTGAGCTCGGCGTCCGCAGCCGCGGGCGATGGGGCGGGTTCACTGGCCGACGGCGTATCGACCGGCCCGGTGTAGCCGCCCGTCGTTCCGGTGCAGCCCGACAGGATCAACAGCAGCGCGGCGGCGGCCACCCCGACGGTGAATTTCGAGGACATGGCGCATCCCTTCCCCGGGACCGCGGCCCCGGTGTCCAGTGATCGCGAAATGCGGTCGAAGGGAACACGACGCAGCGGCGGGCAAGGTTCACGCGTCAGCCGACATCGGTGCGCATCAGCACCGCTCCCGTCGCCGCGGCGCGGATCTCGATCGAGCGGATGTCGTCGACGTCGAGCGCCGTGGCGGCGCTCAGGCGCGCCGACGCCCCCGGCCACGCACGCCAGCTCGACACCGTCTCGCTCACGCCGTCTTCGTCGGTCACGACGAGGACGTAGGGCCAACCGCCATCGGGCACGTCCAGCCCCTCGACCTCCGGGTACGCGCAGTCCAGTTCGATGCGCGTGCCCCATCCCACTCCGGTCAGCGCCACGTCAGCGGTGAGCGGGATGTCTCCCACAGCGGCGAGCGCGAAGTCGCGCGTGTCGGTGGACGATGACTGCACCACTGCGAACGGAATGGCGACGGCGAGGGCGATGGCCGCCGCCGCAGCGACGCCCGCGATCCACCAGGTACGGCTACGCCGGATACGCCGCGCCCGCCGCGCGGCGGCAACCACGTCGGCGCGCCCCGTCGGCGACGGCAGACCAACCCCATCGGGCTCGTCGCCCGTCAGCGAGCGCGCGCGGTCGGCATCGACCCGCGACAGCAGCCCGGGCAGTGGTGCCACCTCGGCGACAGCGCGGCGGCACGTGTCGCACGTCTCCAGGTGCTGCTCGAATGCGCGGCGGTCAGCGGATGACAGGGCACCCAGGACGTATGCGGCGTCCCATTCCGCGAAATGCGCGTGATCGGGATTCATCGCGTCACTCCCTTCTCCTGCAGGGCGAGCCGCAGGGCACGCAGTCCGTAGTGCAGCCGGGACTTGACGGTCCCTTCGGGGATGCCGAGTTCCTCGGCGACCTCCGCGACGCTGCGAGCGCCGAAGTATGCGCGCACGATGACCTCGCGGTGCTCGTGAGTCAGTGCCGCGAGCGCGTCCTCGACGATCATGGCCGAGAACAGCGCGTCGGAGCCATCGTCGCGGGCGACCTCGGGGGTCTCCTCCACGACGATCTCGTGCCGGCGCCGGGCGCTGCGTGCCTCATCGATCACGATGTGGCGCGCCACAGTCAGCATCCATGATCGGGTCGAGCTCGGCCCCTGCTCCATGATGCGAGGGCTTCGCCAGGCGCGCAGCATCGTCTCCTGCACGACGTCATCGGCCGCCGCACGGTCGCCCGTGAGGCGCACGACGTATCGCCAGATCGGTGCCGCGTGGGCGTCGTACAGAGCGCCCAGGCGCGCATCGTCGTCGGGTGGCATCCGACCACCTCCTCATGAGGAGAACGACGATGGAACACGATCGGTTCACCGTGCGGGTGAACCCGCGGATGCCCGCCGCCGTTGTTCAGAGTATGACGCCACACACCGACCTCTTCCAGATCGCCGGCCTGCCGCTGCATCCGCTGATCGTGCACGTCGTCGTCGTCCTGACGCCGTTGACCGTCCTCGCTCTGCTGCTCGGCACGTTCTGGCCCGCGGCTCGCCGACGGCTCGGCCTCGTCACACCACTCGCCGCACTCGCCGTGCTCGTGTTGGTGCCGATCACGGTGCTCGCCGGCGAGTCCTTGCGCGACGAGGTGGGGCCGATCCCCGCGGTCCTGCACCACGAGGCGCTGGGCCGAATGCTCCTCCCTTGGACGATCGCGTTGTTCATCGTCACGGCCGCGCAGTGGGTGTGGTTCCGGTTCTTCGCCGAGGATGTGCGCACGCGGGCGCCCGGGGCCGCGCGCGCGGCATCCGTCATCCTGGCCGTACTGAGCGTCGTCGTCGGTGCGGGCACCATGACGGTGCTGCTGCTGATCGGCGAATCGGGCGCGCGCGCCGTGTGGGGCGGCCTACTGACGGGCTGAGCGGTCGGCTGCGGCCGGCTCGGCGAACCGATCCCGCAGTCTGCGAGCCGCGCTCCGTCTCGCGGGCCTGGGCGCGGGAGTGGGGCAGGGTCAGGGCTGCTGAGGGGTGGAGAAGAAGGAGAAGATCACGGGGTCGCCCATCAGCGGAACCGTGACGCACACGGTGAAGAGGATGAACGTGACGGCGGCACCGACGATCGGGATCCACCACACGCGCTTGCCGCGGCGGGCGCGGAGGTACACGAACAGGGCGGTCACCAGCCAGCCGACGGCGAAGACGACCGCGGCGATCCCGCCCCACAGCTGCCCGGCGGCGGTGTTGGTGAACTCGCCATCGATGCCCGAGATCGACATGAACTGCTGCGCGAACGCGGGAAAGTCCAGGATCTGCACGATCGTCAGGATGACGTTGACCAGGCCGTAGCCCAGCAGTGCCAGCGCGATGATCAGATCGACGCGGCGTCGACCCGGGTTCGTCTTGGCTGCGGCATCGACGTGTGGCGGCAGCGGAATCCAGTCCGGCGCGGGACTGGGTCGACCGGCCGCCAGCTGTTCCGCGGCGGCAGCCCTGGCCACAGGGTCGGGCGCCTGCCCGGTCTCGATCGCATAGGACGCATCCGGATACTGGATCCGGGCCCGCTGCTCCTCGGGAGTCGCGTACTCGCCATATTGCGGGCGGGGCCGTGGTTCATCCGTACCGTACGACCGGGGCTCGTCCCCGGAGGAGTCACTCCCCCGCGAGCCGTGCGTCTCCTCGGTCACGCGTTCCCCCGGCCGCCGAGCGCACGCTCGTCGCGCTTGCCCGAGGCATCCTGACGCAGCTCCTTGGGGAGCGAGAAGATGAGGTCCTCCTCAGCGGTGCGCACCTGCTCGACGTCGCGGTATCCGGCACCGGCGAGCTCTTCGAGCACTTCCTGCACGAGGATCTCCGGCACCGAGGCGCCGCTGGTGACGCCGACGGTCTGGACGCCCTCGAGCCACTCCTGCTTCATCTCGTCGGCGTAGTCGACGCGGTACGCGGCCTTGGCGCCGTACTCGAGCGCGACCTCGACCAGGCGCACGCTGTTGGAGGAGTTCGCCGAGCCGACCACGATCACGAGATCAGCATCCTTCGCGACCTTCTTGATCGCGACCTGACGGTTCTGGGTGGCGTAGCAGATGTCGTCCGACGGCGGATCCTGCAGGTGCGGGAACCGCTCACGCAGGCGACGGACCGTCTCCATGGTCTCGTCGACCGACAGCGTGGTCTGCGAGAGCCACACCACCTTCGAGGGGTCGCGGACCTCGACGACATCAGCATGCTCGGGAGAGTTGACGATCGTGACGTGATCGGGCGCCTCGCCCGCCGTCCCCTCGACCTCTTCATGTCCTTCGTGGCCGATGAGCAGGATCTCGAAGTCGTCGCGCGCGAAGCGCACGGCTTCGCGGTGCACCTTCGTCACGAGCGGGCAGGTCGCGTCGATCGCCATCAGTCCGCGATCGGAGGCCGCGCCCACGACGGCCGGAGACACCCCGTGCGCGCTGAAGACGATGTGCGAGCCCGGCGGCACCTCGTCGACCTCCTCGACGAAGATCGCGCCCTTCTGCTCGAGCTCCGTGACGACGTGGATGTTGTGCACGATCTGCTTGCGGACGTAGACGGGAGCGCCGAAGCGCTCCAGCGCCTTCTCCACAGCGATGACCGCGCGGTCGACTCCGGCGCAATACCCACGTGGGGAGGCCAGCAGCACCCGCTTCGATCCATCGACAGCGATATCCTGGAGGCGCTCGCGCCGCCGCGGAACGCGGGGAACGGGCAGTCGAACAGCCGGTGTACTCACCCCTTGAGTCTAGGCGTCGGCGCCGTGAGCAGGCCGTGAGCGGCCACCGCGCGCCCCGCGCACCGTCCCCCGAGAGGATCCGATGACGACGTTCCAGCCGGACGTACAGCCCGGTCAGGCCCCTCCGCCGGATTCCGTGCATCCGCGCGAGTCGAGCCAAGCGGCGCCGACGTCGGTCTCCCGGCTCAACGAGACGATCCGCGGGTTCGTCGAGAAGTGGGGCTCGGTCTGGGTCGAGGGCGAGGTCACGTCCTGGAACGTGCGAGGCGGCAACGTGTTCGGCCGGCTCAAGGACGGCTCCAGCGACGCGACGATCTCGTTCCGCATCTGGTCGAGCACACGACAGCGCCTGCCCGAAGACCTCAAGGTCGGCGACCACGTCGTGACGTGCGTCAAGGCCGACTACTTCGTCAAGACCGGCGACTTCACCTTCGCCGTCTCCGCCATGCGCCACGTGGGTCTCGGCGATCAGCTCGAGAAGCTCGAGAAGCTGCGCGTTCAGCTGCGCGGCGAAGGCCTGTTCGACGCCGCCCGCAAGAAGCCGCTCCCCTTCCTCCCTCAGGTCATCGGCCTGATCACGGGTGAGAAGTCGGATGCCGAGAAGGACGTGCATCGCAACGCCGAGCTGCGCTGGCCCCAGGTGAGGTTCCGCACCGCGTACGCCGCCGTGCAAGGCGATCGCTGCGTGCCCGAGACGATCGGTGCGCTGAAGGCGCTGGATGCCGACCCCGAGGTCGACGTCATCGTCATCGCCCGCGGCGGCGGTGATCCGCAGACGCTCCTCGGGTTCAGCGACGAGCGCCTGCTGCGCGCCGTCGCGGCGGCATCCACCCCCGTGGTGAGCGCCATCGGACACGAGAACGACCACCCTCTCCTCGACGACGTCGCCGACCTGCGCGCATCGACCCCGACGGATGCCGCGAAGCGGGTCGTGCCGGATGTCGCCGAGCAGCGCGCGCTCGTCGGACAGCTGCGCTCCCGCCTGACGATGCGGCTCACTCATCGCGTCACGCACGACATCGCCCAGCTCGAGCAGCTGCGCTCCCGCCCGGCGCTGCGCGCGCCCGAGTCGATGCTCGACGCCCGTGCGCAGCAGCTGTGGCTGCTCGTGGCTCGGGGCCGCGACATCATCGACCGGCGCCTCGACGTGCAGACCCGCCGCACCGGTGAGCTGCGGGCCACCCTGCGCGCGCTCTCCCCCGCCTCGACGCTGGCGCGCGGCTACGCGATCGCGCACATGCCGGGCGGCGTGATCGTGCGGGATGCCACGCAGGCCCCCGCCGGAACCCCCCTCATCGTCACCGTCGGCCGCGGATCGCTCGCCGCCCGCTCGGAGGGCGAGCTGCTCGAATCGGCGTCCGGACCCGACGATGGGTCGCCGCAGGACTCTGCGGCGACCGGAGCGACCGGGAGCCCGCTCTAAGATGGAAGGCATGACCGTGTCGCACGAGAACGTCGTTGACGTGTCGACTCTGTCGTTCGAGCAGGCCCGCGACGAGCTCGTCCGCGTGGTCGCCGAACTCGAACAGGGCGCACCGACCCTCGAGGAGTCCCTGGCGCTCTGGGAGCGCGGCGAGGCCCTCGCGGCCCGCTGCGAAGACTGGCTGCTCGGCGCCAAGCGCCGCCTCGATGCCGCCCGCACGTCCGCCACCGGTCAGGAGCAGTGATGGCTGTCGAGCCTCGCGTCGTAGCCGAACTCGGCCGCCCCGAGACCCCGGATGAGACCGCCGCGCGCAAGGCCGAGTCCTCCCGCGTGTACCGCGGGAGTCAGACCACCCGCAACCTGATCGCCGCCCTGCTGGTGACGGTCGCCGTCGTGGCCGTCGTGATCTTCGCGGTCCCCCGTGGCACCCCACCGCCGCGCGCAGCGATCGACGTGACCGCGGTCGCGGCATCCGTCGAATCCGCACTCGACCGCACCGTCATCGTCCCCGACGCACCCGCCGAGTGGTCCGTCAACGGCGCCGCGGTCGAAGGCAATGCCTCCCGAGCATGGACGATCGTGTACGCCCCGGAGGGCGAGACCGGCTTCCTGCGCATCGCGCAGGGGTTCGATGCGGATGCCGCGTGGCCGGCGCGCGTGCTGAACGGTGCCGCTGTCCACGAAACCGTCACGATCGACGGGATCGAATGGGACAGCTACCAGATCTCCGACCCGGAACGTGCCGGCAACGTCAGCGCTGCCCTCAGCACCCCGGCCGGCACCGACGTGGTCCTCATCTACGGATCCGCCTCCGACGCGACCTTGCGCACCGCCGCATCCGCCGTCGCCGATGATGTACGCGCACTGCGCGAGGAGTCGAATGAGTGAAGAGCGCCCGTCCCCCCGCAAGGCGTGGGATGAGATGCAGCGCGGTAACGCCCGATTCGTGGCCGGCGAACCCGATCACCCGCGTCAGGACGTCGAGCGCCGCCACTTGGTGGCCGCGGCACAGACGCCGCGCGCCGCGCTCTTCGGCTGCTCCGACTCGCGACTGGCCGCCGAGATCATCTTCGACAAGGGCCTGGGTGACCTGTTCGTCGTGCGCAACGCCGGGCAGGTCATCTCCGACTCCGTCATCGGCAGCCTCGAGTACGCCGTCGCCGTTCTGAACGTGCCCCTCATCGTGGTCCTCGGCCATGACGAGTGCGGTGCGGTGGGTGCCGCGATCGAGAGCACCCGCGCCGATGCACCGGTCCTGCCCCCGCACATCTGGCGGCTCATCTCCCCCATCGTGCCGGCCGTGCGCCGGGTCATGCGCGAGTCCACCGTCGACGGTGTCGTGCCCGAGCGCATCGACTCCGAGGCCGTCGGTCGCGAGCACCTGCGCGACACCGTGGGCGAACTGCTGCACTCTTCAGAACTCATCAGCGAGGCCGTGGCCGAAGGCCGCCTCGCCATCGTCGGAGCAAACTACCGGCTCGATGAGGGAACCGCCGTACCCGACATCATCGTGGGCGACGCAACGGACGCGTACGCCTGACGCTCAGCCGTCTCACTCAGGAGGAACACAGACGTGACCGACACCGAATACCGCATCGAACACGACACGATGGGCGAAGTACGCGTCCCCAAGGACGCGCTGTACGGCGCTCAGACGCAGCGCGCCGTGGAGAACTTCCCGATCTCGGGCAAGGGGCTGGAGTCGACGCAGATCGCCGCCCTCGCGCGTATCAAGAAGGCCGCGGCCCTCGCCAACAAGGAGCTCGGCACGCTCGACGGCGCCATCGCGGACGCGATCGCGGCGGCCGCCGATGAGGTCGTCACCGGTGCGTACGACGATCATTTCCCGGTCGACACCTACCAGACCGGCAGCGGCACGTCCTCGAACATGAACATGAACGAGGTGCTGGCCGCACTCGCGACCCGCAAGCTCGGCGCCCCAGTGCATCCGAACGACCACGTGAACGCGTCGCAGTCCTCGAACGATGTGTTCCCCACCTCCGTGCACATCGCCGTCACGCAGGCGCTCATCGACGACCTCATCCCCGCGCTGGATCACCTCTCGGTCGCGCTGGAGGCGAAGGCCGAGCTGTGGAAAGACGCCGTCAAGTCCGGCCGCACCCATCTGATGGATGCCACCCCGGTCACGCTCGGCCAGGAGTTCGGCGGCTACGCCCGCCAGATGCGCCTCGGTATCGAGCGCGTGCAGTCCGTCATCCCCCGCGTCGGCGAAGTGCCCCTGGGCGGAACGGCCGTCGGCACGGGCATCAACACGCCGCTCGGATTCCCGCAGAAGGTCATCTCGCTGCTGGCCGCCGAGACCGAGCTGCCGATCACCGAGGCCAAGGACCACTTCGAGGCCCAGGCCAACCGTGACGGCCTGGTCGAGGCATCCGGTGCCCTGCGCACGATCGCGGTGTCGCTGACGAAGATCAACAACGACCTGCGCTGGATGGGCTCCGGCCCCAACACGGGCCTGGGCGAGCTGCACATCCCCGATCTGCAGCCCGGCTCCTCGATCATGCCCGGCAAGGTCAACCCGGTCGTCCCCGAAGCCGTCCTCATGGTGTGCGCACGGGTCATCGGCAACGACGCCACCGTGGCGTGGGCAGGCGCTTCCGGCTCGTTCGAGTTGAACGTCGCGATCCCGGTCATGGGAACCGCCCTGCTGGAGTCGATCCGACTGCTCTCCAACGCGATGCGCGTGCTCGCGGACAAGACCGTCGACGGGCTCGAGGCCAACCTCGAGCGCGCCGCCGCCTTCGCCGGGATGTCGCCGTCGATCGTCACACCGCTGAACAAGCTGATCGGCTACGAGGCGGCCGCCAAGATCGCCAAGCACTCCGTCGCGAAGGGCATCACGGTCCGTGAGGCCGTCATCGACCTCGGCTACATCGAGCGCGGCGATCTGACTCTCGAGCAGCTGGATGACAAGCTCGATCTGCTCTCGATGACCCGTCCGGGCTGATCACGCCGTATCCACAGCATTACGGCGCGATAATCGTCGTGTGACTCGCTCGCCCAGACCTGTGTCGGCGCGCGTCCGGATCCTGGGGGCGATCCTGGCCGTGGCGTGCATCGGCATGGCCATCGTGGGCAGTGTCACCTTCCTCGTACAGCGCGAACGGGTGCTGGGCGAGATCGATGAGCGGCTGCACGCGCAGGTCTCCAGCCTGCGCGATGTGGCGGGGGCGGAGAACGAGACGTCGGACCCGGCGCAGACGGGTACGACGACGGCCACCGAACCACTGATCGCCGCCGAGTACGACACCGTTGCGGACTATCTGAAGGCGGTCGTCGCTCGTCTGGTGCCCGCGCGGAACGAGGGCTCGGTCGCCGTGGTGGACGGTCACGCGCGCTATCGACCGGAGACGCTGTCCGGATTCGACATCTCCACCAATCGCCAGCTCATCGACCGCGCCATCACTGAGACCTCCCTCACCGGCGAGACGGTGATCGGCACAGCGATGACCGACGACGGCTCGCTGCGCTACATCGCGATTCCGGTGACGATGGAGGGCGACGACGCGACGGGCATCTACATCCGCGCCGTCGACCTCGGCGCGGCGCTGGAACCGGTGACGACGTCGATCATCACCTACTCGCTCGCCGCCGGTGCGGTGCTGGTCGCGATCGGCATCGTCGGGTGGTTCGTCGCGGGTCGGCTGCTCTCCCCCATCCGACAGCTGCGCGACACCGCCGACTCGATCACGCTCGCCGATCTCGGCGCGCGACTGCCGGCACAGGGCAACGACGACATCACCGACCTGACCCGCACCGTCAACTCGATGCTGGACCGCCTGGAGGGTTCCGTCGACGTGCAGCGTCAGCTGCTGGATGACGTGCGCCACGAGTTGAAGACACCCATCACGATCGTGCGCGGCCATCTCGAGCTGATGGATCCCCAGGATGCCGCGGACGTCGCCAACACTCGCGATATCGGCATCGCTGAGTTGGATCGGATGACGCGACTCGTCGAAGACATCGACCTGCTCGCCGCCGCGGAGGGCGACCAGTTCTCGATGGCAGACGTCGAGGTGGATATGCTCACCGACCGCGTCGGCGAACTCGTCGCCGTGATCCCGGACCATTCGTGGCGCATCGAGGCGCACGGGCAGGCGCAGGTGGCCGCCGACGAGGATCGACTGTTGCAGGCCTGGCTGCAGCTCGCCGACAATGCGGCGAAGTACACCCCGGCGGGATCTCCGATCGAGATCGGGAGCGCCGCCGACGAGACCGAGGTACGCCTGTGGGTGCGCGATCATGGGCCGGGCATCGCCCCGGCATCGCGACACAGCATCTTCCGGCGCTTCGACCGGGCACAGACCAAACGCTCGGTCGGCGGCTCCGGGCTCGGCCTGGCGATCGTGGATGCGATCAGCAAGGCCCACGGCGGGCATTGCGCGGTCACGGACACCCCGGGCGGCGGTGCGACCTTCACCATCCACGTGCCCATCGGCACCCCTGAGACGCTGCCCGCTCCCGTGCGGGCCGGCGATGTCGTACTCCAACGAGAGGCCGCCGAGTGAACCGCATCCTCATTGTCGAAGACGAGAGCCGCATCTCGTCCTTCATCAGCCGCGGCCTCGAGACGGCCGGGTACGCTACCGTCATCGTCGAGGATGGCGCCGAGGCACTGGAGGTCATCCTGCAGGGTGGTGTCGACCTCGTGCTCCTGGACGTAGGCCTGCCGACGATGGACGGGTTCGAGGTGCTGTCACGATTGCGTGGGCAGGGCTCATCGGTGCCTGTCATCATGCTGACGGCGCGCACGAGCACTCGTGACACGGTGGACGGACTGGATGCCGGGGCCAACGACTACGTGGCCAAGCCCTTCAAGTTCGAGGAGCTGCTTGCACGCGTGCGCTCACGGCTGCGGGAGAACACCGCCTCAACCGGGATGACGATCACATGGGGAGACGTGAGTCTGAACGTGCTGGCCCGCAGAGCCAGCGTGGCCGGCCGCGACATCGATCTGTCCGCGCGCGAGTTCGCCCTCGCCGAGCAGTTCCTGCGCCACCCGGGGCAGGTGCTGAGCAGGGAGCAGCTGCTCAGCAGGGTCTGGGGCATGGACTTCGACCCCGGGTCCAACGTCGTCGACGTGTACGTGCGCTACCTCCGCGGCAAGTTCGGCGCGCACCACATCAGCACCGTTCGGGGCGCCGGCTACCGCTGGGAGTGACCCGCGCCCGCCGCACCGAAGGCACGAAGAAGCCCCCGGCGTTGGGGGAAACGCCGGGGGCTGGGAAGGGCTCGGAGCGGGGACTCCGGCCGTATCAATCGCGCCAGCGCGGGGGGACGTCGCGCGATTGGTCCTTCTTCGATCCGACGCTCGACCATTGGTCGTCGTCGGATGGGGAACCCGCATTCGCGGGTGGCTGATGCCGGTCGTAGCCGGACTTGTCGTCGATCTGGGCCTTGAGCCAGGCGGCCCAGGCCTGGGCCTTGGCCTCGCTCCACCCGTGATTGCGCGCCCACTCGAGCGCATCCGCCCACCGACCGGAGGCCACCGCGTCCGCGGCGATCTTCGACTCGTCGGCATCCGCGACAGGGGCGGGTGCGGGTGCGGGGGGCGCTGCCGGGGCGGCCGGGAGTGCGGGCGCGACAGGAGGGATCACGGCGGGTTCGGCGGCGGGTACCGTCTCGGGGGCCGTCGTACCGTGTGCGGTGCTCTGCGGGGTGCTGCTGGCCGTCGGCGAGGCCGCCGGCGGCAGCTGAACCGTAGCCCGCGCCAGGGGCGCACCCGCCGTGTCGGAGAGGGCGGCAGCATTGCTGACAGCGACCGCGCACACGACAGCGACGCTCATCGCCAGCGTGGCGACGCCACCGATGGCAAGCTTCGTGCGCCCGTCCATGTCCACCTATCTCATGGGGCCTGTATCCGGCCCAGAGACAATCGTGGCAGAGCTCTCTGAGAAGGGGTGCAGGATCTGATGAGACTCTTCTCATACGCACCCGGGAGCGACGATGAAGGGCCGGGATGCGGCATCCCGGCCCTTCATCGTCAGGTCAGGCCAGCTCCCCTGCTTCCAACAATTCGGTCACGAGTGCCGCGATCGCCGAACGCTCGGAGCGCATCAGCGTCACGTGTCCGAACAGCTCGTGGTTCTTGAGCGTTTCGATCACCGAGGCCACGCCGTCGTGCCTGCCGACGCGCAGATTGTCGCGCTGCCCGACATCGTGGGTCAGCACGACGCGGGAGTTCTGCCCGATCCTGCTCAGCACCGTCAGCAGGACGTTCCGCTCGAGCGACTGCGCCTCATCGACGATGACGAACGCATCGTGCAGTGACCGTCCGCGGATGTGGGTGAGCGGAAGGACTTCGAGGATGCCGCGGGCCATCACCTCTTCGATGACATTGCCCGAGACGACCGATCCGAGCGTGTCGAACACCGCCTGCCCCCAGGGCCCCATCTTCTCGCCCTGGTCGCCGGGCAGATAGCCGAGCTCTTGCCCGCCGACCGCGAACAGCGGGCGGAAGACGATGATCTTGCGCTGCTGCTGGCGCTCGAGGACGGCCTCCAGCGCCGCGCACAGAGCGAGAGCCGATTTGCCCGTGCCGGCACGGCCGCCGAGCGACACGATGCCGACGTCGGGGTCCATGAGCAGATCGATCGCGATGCGCTGCTCGGCCGAACGACCGTGCAGGCCGAACACCTCGCGGTCGCCGCGGACCAGGCGGTAGGCGCCGTCACCCGTGACCCTGCCCAGCGCCGAACCGCGCTCGGAGTGGATGATCAGCCCGGTGTTGACCGGCAGCCCGCGCACCTGCTCGCTGGTCGCGACGTCGCTCTCGTACAGGTCGCTGAGGTCGTCGCCGGACACATCCAGCTGCGCGATGCCGGTCCATCCGGAATCCACCGCCTGCTCGGCCAGGTACTCCTCGGCCGTCACGCCGAGCGAGGCCGCCTTGACCCGCATCGGCAGGTCTTTGGAGACGACCGTGACCTCCTGTCCGTCCTGCGCCAGATGCATCGCCACCGCGAGGATGCGGCTGTCGTTGTCGCCCAGTCGCATGCCCGAGGGCAGGACGCCGGAATCGGTGTTGTTCAGCTCGACGCGGAGCGTGCCGCCCTCGCCGACCGGGACCGCGAAATCCAGTCGGCCGTGCTCGATGCGCAGCTCGTCGAGGAACCGCAAAGCCTGACGCGCGAAGTACCCGATCTCCGGATCGTGCCGCTTGCCCTCCAGCTCCGTGATCACCACGAGGGGGATCACGACGGAGTGCTCGGCGAAGCGGAAGAACGCGCGCGGATCGCTCAGCAGTACCGACGTGTCCAGCACGTAGGTGCGCAGATCCTGCGCGCTCTCGTCCTGGATGTCCTGGCTGTGCAACTGCTCTGGTGCTCGTGTGGTCACAACCCACTCCCGACCCGGGTGTATCCCGGCAGTCTCGAGTCGACCAGGGGGTCACGAGTCGTGGTCCGAAAGGCCGACCCGACCGGGCGCTCTGCCCGATGAGATGAAGGTACGTCCGGGCACCGACAGAATCGCGCGAGACACGCGACATCGACGTTAAGCGTCGATGAACTCTGTGATTCGGGTGGGTTTCACCAAACGCGCGTCGATGAGAACGCCGCCAGCGCGTCGCCGAAGAGACGCAACGTGTCGGCGCCGGTGCCCACGTGCGGGGAGATGCGCACCCGGCCGCCGCGCACGGTCACGGTCAGTCCGTGGTTGGCCAGCGAGGCAGCCAGTGGTGCGGTGTCCTGCGGTGCGGGGGCGAGCGTCACGATGCCCGCGCGGCGAGCGGGATCACGCGGCGTGATGACCGGGACCTCGTAGCGGTCAGCGAAGAACATGACGTCGCGCGTGCGCTCGCTCAGCTCGGCTTCAATGGCGGCGACGCCGGCATCGTGCACCTCACGCAGGCCCGTGGCCAGGCGCGCTGCGGCCAGCGGATCGAAGCCGCTCACGGTGAATGCGCGAGCGGATGCCGCGGGCAGCGGCACGACGTCGAGTGGGAGGTCACCCTCCACACCCGCGAAGCCGGAGAGCACCGGCGTGATCCGCTCCAGTGCACGCTCACCGAACCACGCGAAGCCGGTGCCGCGCCCGGCGCGCAGCCACTTGTAGCCGTTGCCGCAGACGACGTCGGCGGCGGCGTAGTCGGCCTCCACCATGCCGAAACCCTGCACGGCATCGACGATCAGGAGACGATCGCCGATCACGTCGCGCAGCGCCGACAGGTCGGCCCGGTAACCGGTGCGGAAATCCACCAGACTCACCGCCACGGCGCGCGTGTCGTCGGTGAGCGCCTCGCGGACCGCCTCGGGCGTCACGCAGCCGTCGTCGGGTTCCAACCACTGCACCTGGATCGCGCCGAGCGCCTCTTCGGCGCGGGTCGCCGCGATCGTGAGACTCGGGAACTCGGCACGGGAGAGCATCAGTCCGCCGGACAGTCCGTAGATCGCCTGCATCAGACCGTAGGTCGTCGAGGGCTGCAGGACGACCTGGTCCTCCTGACCGTCCAGCAGTGCCGCCAGCGTCACCCGCGCCTCACGGAGGTGGTCGGCGACCAGGTCGATGCTGGAGCTGCGACCCGAGCCGAGCAGCTCGGCATCCGCGGCGGATTCGCTGCGGACCAGCGGCGACAGGGGGCCGAATGCAGCCCAGTCGAGGTATCCCGGCTCCCCGTCGAACGAGGCGAAATAGGGATCCAGATCCGTTACAGCACTGTCTGACACCGTCATAGTCTGGCATGACGGCGACGCCCCCGGAGTGTCGGGCTTCAGCTGCCGTAGCGACGGTCTCTCGACGTGAAGTCGCGGACCGCGCGCAGGAAGTCGACCTCGCGCAGATCCGGTCCGAGGGCCTCCACGAAGTAGAACTCGCTGTGCGCGCTCTGCCACAGCAGGAAGTCACTCAGGCGCTGCTCCCCCGAGGTGCGGATCACGAGGTCGGGATCGGGCTGACCGCCCGTGTACAGGTGCTCGCCGATCTGCTCCGGGGTGAGGCTGGCGGCGAGCTCCTCGAGCGACCCGCCGTCACGATCGTGCTGCGCGATGATGCTGCGCACGGCGTCGACGATCTCGCTGCGCCCGCCGTAGGCGACCGCGAGATTGACGTGCATGCCGGTGTTCTCCCGCGTGCGTTCCGCCGCTTCCGCGAGGCAGCGCGCCAGGTCGGGCGGCAGCAGATCTGCCCGGCCGACGTGCTGCACACGCCAGTCCCGGTCGTGCGAGAGCTCATCCGCCAGCTCGGCGATGATCTCGATCAGATCCGACAGCTCGCGCGAGTCGCGCTTGGAGAGGTTGTCGGTGGAGAGCAGGTAGAGCGAGACCACCTTGATGCCGATCTCGTCGCACCACTCCAGAAACTGCCGCATCTTCGCCGCGCCGGCGCGATGCCCGTGGGCCGCGGTCTCATATCCCAGCTGGCGGGCCCAACGGCGGTTGCCGTCGATCATCATCGCGATGTGGTGGGGCACGGCATCGGGGTCGAGCCGGCGGCGCAGCCGGTTGATGTAGAGCCGGTAGAGGGGCCCTCTTCCCTCGTTCGACTGGACGCGCGTCACACGCCTAACGTACCGCGCCCAGCCTGGGCTTCGCTCAGGCGGGCGTTCACGTGCCCGCGGGGGCATGCGCAGGGACATATGCTCTGACCATGTCCCGCCGTGCAAAGCCCGCTGAGGGCGTCGAGATGCCCGAGCTCCCCCTCATGGAGGACGCCGCCGCCGACGCGCAGGTCGAGGTCAAACCGACGTGGCGCGGCTGGATCCACGCAGCGACCTTCCCGGTCGCGATCGCGGCCGGCATCGTCCTGATCGTGCTCGCCCAGGGCACGCCCGCGAAGTGGGCGTCGGCCGTCTTCATGACGACCTCGATCCTGCTGTTCGGCAATTCCGCTCTTTACCACCGCTTCAACTGGGGACCGACGACCAAAGCGGTGCTCAAGCGCATCGACCACGCCAACATCTTCCTGCTGATCGCCGGAACCTACACCCCGATCGCCGTCCTGGCGCTCCCGCCCGAGAAGGGCACGCTGCTGCTCATCCTGGTGTGGAGCGGCGCCCTGCTCGGCATCCTGTTCCGTGTCTTCTGGATCAACGCACCGCGCTGGCTGTACGTCGGGCTCTACCTCGTCATGGGCTGGGCGGCCGTGATGTACTTCGGCGACCTGTTCGCCGCGAACGCGGCGATGATGATCCTCGTCGCCGTCGGCGGACTGCTCTACACCGGCGGCGCGATCGTGTACGCGCTGAAGAAGCCCAACCCGTGGCCCGGCCACTTCGGCTTCCACGAGATCTTCCACGTGTGCACGCTGCTGGCGTTCCTCTGCCACTGGACGGCGTGCCTGCTGATCGCGCTGCAGCCGCTGAGCCCGTCGCTGGGCCTCCCCGGCTGAGCCGAACCCTGCTACTGCCGGGGCGTCTCCGGGCCGTCGTCCTGACCGGCGACGTCGTCCGCGGCATCCGCATTCTCGTCGTCGACTTCGGTCGCCGCGACGGCGCGCGCGGCCTGCTCCTCGGCGTCCAGCTCTTCACGCACCTCGTCGCGGTAGCGTCCGCGCCGGATCCGGCGGAGCATGTCCCAGACCAGCAGGACCACGGCGAGCGCCACGAGCGCGATCGCCACGAAGCCCCACGGACCCGGGGTCACGAGCTGCGGGTCGACCGTCTGCTCCGGGGTGGGAGTCGCGGTGGCCGCGAAAGCCGTCAGCGCGCCGAACACTGCGTGCATCGATGTCCTCGTTCCGCGCAGAAGCGCATAGCCTGGAGTCTCCAGCCTAATCTTCCCGACACACCGCACTTGCCGATGGGGCGACATGACCACTCAGGACCAGCTCGACGAACGCTACGGGCGCACCGGCTCTGCGGCGCGCCGGTGGACCATCGGCGTGCTCGGCACCCTGGCCGTGCTCGCGGTCGGCGGCTTCTCCTGGCTCACGGTCTCCAACGCGATGGATGACGTCGGCGTCGACGACACCGCCTACAGCATCAACGACGAGCACTCGGTGACCGTCAACTTCCAGATCAGCGCTCCGCGCGGCGCGACCGTCGCGTGCGCGCTCGAGGCGCAGGACGAGGAGCACGGCGTCGTGGGCTGGCGGATCGTGGAGATCGAGGCCTCCGACCTGCACGCGCGGGCCTTCCGCGAGACGATCCCCACGATCGCAGCCGCGACCAACGGTTTGGTCAACTCCTGCTGGGTGACGTAGTCTGGCCGGAACCTCAGTCGATCTACGCCCTGGCATCTAGCCGGGGCGTTTTGACATATCGACGACCTGCCGACCGAAGGAGACCGACGTGTCCAGCGATGCCCCGGTGACGTTCCTCACCCAGGAGGCGTACGACCGCCTCGCCGGCGAACTCGAGCACCTGTCCACGACGGGGCGCGAAGAGATCGCGAAGAAGATCGAATCCGCGCGCGAAGAGGGCGACCTCAAGGAGAACGGCGGCTACCACGCAGCCAAAGACGAGCAGGGCAAGCAGGAGGCGCGCATCCGCACCCTCCAGCACCTGCTGAAGACCGCCACCGTGAGCGAGGCGCCCGCCAGCCGCGGCATCGTCGAGCCCGGTACCGTCGTGACCGCGCTGGTCGCCGGCGGCGAAGAGCGCTTCCTCCTCGGCAACCGCGAGATCGGGGTCGGCACCGATCTCGACGTCTACAGCGAGGCCTCCCCGCTCGGTTCGGCCATCCTGGGCCTCAAGGTGGGCGAGAAGACCTCCTATACGGCCCCCAACGGCCGCGAGATCGCGGTGGAGATCGTCAAGGTCGACACATACCTGGGCTGAGCCCGCACGCCGCCAGACGGCGCAGAAACGCCCTGCCGATCCGGCAGGGCGTTTCGCGTGCGGTCGACGGTGTCAGTCGACGACGACGGACGGTTCGAAGCCGGCGGCCCGCAGCGTCTCGATGACATGCGCGCGGTGGTCCTCGCCGCGGGTCTCGACGCTGAGCTGCAGGATGACCTCGCTGATCTGCATCCCCTGGCCATGCCGGGTGTGCAGCACCTCGATCACGTTCGCCCCCGCCTGCGCGAGCAGCTCGGACACACGCGCGAGCTGACCGGGACGGTCAGGCAGCGGGATGCGCAGCGACATGTAGCGACCGGATGCCGCCAGCCCGTGTGCGACGACGCGCTGCAGCAGCAACGGGTCGATGTTGCCGCCGGAGAGGATCGAGATCGTCGGGCCGAGCGCGGGGACCTTGCCCGCCAGGATGGCGGCGGTGCCGACGGCTCCTGCCGGTTCGACGACCTGCTTGGCACGTTCGAGCAGCACCAGCAGGGCGCGCGCGATGTCGTCCTCGGTGACCGTGACGACGTCGTCGAGCAGCTGGCTGATGATCTCGAACGGCAGATCACCGGGGCGCGCGACGGCAATGCCGTCGGCGATCGTCGGACGGGTCGCCACTTCGAGCGGACGACCTGCCGCCAGCGAGCTGGGGTACGCCGCCGAGTTCTCGGCCTGCACGCCGATGATGTGCACGGTGCGGCCGACGGCGGCGGCGCGGGCGCGCACGGCGGCCGCCACTCCGGCAGCCAGGCCTCCCCCGCCGATCCCGACCAGGACGGTCTCGACCTCGGGCAGGTCGTCGAAGAGCTCGAGACCCAGCGTGCCCTGGCCGACGATGATGTCGCGGTGGTCGAACGGGTGGATCAGTACCGCGCCGGTGCGCTCGGCGAACTCCGCCGCGAGGCGCAGCGGCGTCTCGACGGTCGCACCCTCGAGCACGACCTCGGCGCCGTACCCGCGCGTGGCCAGGAGCTTGGGCACCGGAACCCCGAGCGGCATGAAGATCGTCGCCGCGATCCCGAGCTTCTGTGCGGCGAGGGCGACGCCCTGGGCGTGGTTGCCGGCCGACGCCGCCACGACGCCGCGGGCGCGCTCCTCGGCGGTCAGCCGGGACAGCCGATACGTCGCTCCGCGGATCTTGAAGGATCCGGTGCGCTGCAGGTTCTCGAGCTTGAGGGAGACGGGCACGCCGAGCACTTCGGACAGGTGCTGCGACTCCTCGAGCGGAGTGTGCGAGATCACGCCTCGCAGCGTGGCCGCAGCATCCTCGAACTCGGCCAGTGTGGGGATGGTCACGCGGTGGTCCTCCTCGGACGTGGGACGGTGCTCCAGATGAGGTCGCCCGTTGGTGGGGCTGCGCCCTCTTTCCACGACCGCGAACCCAGATAGACGGCGACCACGTTCACGAACGCGGCCAAAGGTACGGCGAACAGGGCGCCCGGGATGCCGGCGATCATCGCGCCGCCGGCCACCACCAGCACGACCGCGAGCGGGTGCACCTTCACGGCGGATCCCATCAGCAGCGGCTGCAGGACGTGGCCCTCGAGCTGCTGGACGCCCAGCACGACCACGAGCATCCACAGTGCGATCCACGGCCCGTTGTAGACCAGGGCGAGGAACACGGCGACGGTTCCGGTGACGACGGCACCGACGATCGGCACGAACGCGCCGAGGAACACCAGCACAGCTACCGGAATGGCCAGCGGCACGCCGAGCAGGAACGCGCCGAGCCCGATGCCGACGGCGTCGATGGAGGCCACCAGCAGCTGGGTGCGTGCGTAGTTGACGACGGTCACCCAGCCGGCACGGCCCGCGCCATCGGCGGCCGGACGCGCCTGCTTCGGGAAGAGTCGGACGGTCCAGCGCCAGATGCCGGCGCCGTCCGCGAGGATGCACAGGAGGATGAACAGGGCCAGCACGGCGCCCGTTGCGACATGGCCGACGGTCGAGCCGATCGCCAGGGCGCCCGACCAGAGCAGCTCGGCCTGCTGCTGGATGAACGTCCACGTCTGGCCGAGAAAGCCGTCGATCTGCGCTTCGGTGAGCTGCAGCGGTCCGTCGATCAGGTACTGACGGAAATGCTCGAGCGCCTCCGCCGTGCTCGCCTGCACCGAACTCCACTGGCGCGTGATCTGCCAGATCGCGAGCCATAGGAGGCCTCCCACGATGGCGAACGTGCCCACGACCGAGATGACGATGGCGAGCCAGCGCGGCACCCGGCGCCGCAGCATCCAGGAGAAGACCGGCCAGAGCAGCGCGGTGATCAGGATGGCGACCATCAGCGGGATGACGAGGAGCTTCAGCTGGATGACCAGCCAGACAGCCAGGGCGATCGCTGCCGCGATGACCAGGATGCGCCAGGAATAGGCGGTGGCGACACGCAGACCGTGCGGAATCGAACCGGACAGCTCGGTCGACACCGTGCGGTTGCGGATGGTGTCGAGGAACGAGGCACGGGGCTTCTCGTCGGGGCCGCTCATCACGCCAGTCTAGGTGCGCGGTGCACGGGCTCGAGGCCGATCGGGTGTCGGAGTCCGCCGCTAGGCTTGCCCGCGTGAAGGAGACCCTCAGCGCCGCAGAAGCGCGTCGGATGGCGCTGGCCGCGCAGGGCTTCGCCCGCGCGCGCCCGGCCGATCCCGGCACGCGACAGCTCAACCTCGCGCTGTCCCGGATGCGCACGCTGCAG
The DNA here is from genome assembly GCF_001427525.1 of Microbacterium sp. Root61. Lineage (NCBI taxonomy): Bacteria > Bacillati > Actinomycetota > Actinomycetes > Micrococcales > Microbacteriaceae > Microbacterium > Microbacterium sp. Root61. Next base: position 1,045,020 of record NZ_LMGU01000001.1, read on the forward strand.
ATCGACTCCGTGAACGTGTTCGCACGGTCGCACTACATGCCGCTGTTCTCGCGGCTCGGCGCGTACGACACGACCGCTCTGGATCGTCTCCTGTTCACCCCGAAGCCCGCCTATGTCGAGTCCTGGGCCCACGTGGCGGCCTTCATCCCCGCCGCCGACTGGGGACTGTTCCGCTTCCGGATGGACGACAACCGCGCGAAGTACGGCACGGCGTCGGACACGTGGTTCCAGCAGCACCGCGAGATCGTGGACTGGGTGCTCGCCGAGCTGGCCGCCCGCGGTCCGCTGCGGCCGGCGCAGATCGAGCACGACGCCAAGCAGGCCGCACGCGGCCCCTGGTGGGACTGGGATGTGGTCAAGAACGCCCTCGAGCGCCTCTGGCTCTTCGGCGACGTCGCCATCGCCGGCCGCCGCGGATTCGAGCGGCGCTACGGCCTGGCCGAGCATGTGATCCCCGCCCACGCCCTCGCCAACCCGGTGCCGCGCGACGACGCGATCCGCGAGCTCATCCGCCGCGCCGCACAGGCGTACGGAGTGGCCACGGCCTCCGACCTGGCCGACTACTTCCGGATCAAGGACCGCGCCGGAGTGACGGCGGCGATCGGCGAGCTCGAAGACTCGGGCGAGCTCGTCCCGGTCACGGTCGCGGGCTGGACCAGCGCCGGACGCCCCGCGCGCGCCTGGGCGCACCGCGACGCGGCGCTTCCCCGCCGCATCGACGCCACCGCCCTGCTGACGCCGTTCGACCCCGTCGTCTGGTTCCGCGACCGCGCCGAGCGCCTGTTCGACTTCGCGTACCGGATCGAGATCTACACCCCCGCGCCGCAGCGGCGGTTCGGGTACTACTCCCTGCCCGTCCTCGTCGGCGACGACCTGGTCGGCCGCATCGACCTCAAGGCGGATCGGGCGAACTCGACGCTGCGCGTGCAGTCGGCGTGGTGGGAGCACGGACGACCGGCGGATGCCGCGGCCAGGGTCGCGGCAGAGCTGCGCACTGCCGCGCAGTGGCAGGGGCTGGAGCACATCTCGATCTCCGGCTGGGGCGACGCCGTCGCCGACCTGGCCGTCGTGATGCCGGACGCGGTCCGCCACGAGGCGCGTCCCGGCGTCGGCGACCCGGCACCCGTCGAAGGCGAAGGCGTCAGCGAGTTCGTCGCGTGAGACGCGGAGCGGTCATTGCGGTCGCCGCAGTAGCGGCAGTCCTGATCGCCGGCGGTCTGGGCCTGTGGTGGTCGATGACCCGCACGCCGAGTGCGGAAGATGCGGCGCAGCGGTACCTGCACGCCCTGTCGACCGGTGACTTCGCGACCATCGAGGACATGCTCGATCCCACGCTCGACCCGGATCACGTCGCCGCGATCGAGGCCGCCTTCGATGGGGCCACCGAGCTGCCGTCCGAGGCGCGGATCGAGGAGATCACGACCGTCAAGCGCACGCAGGTCGTGCGTGCGACGGCGGAGCTGGATGGCGAACGTCGGCGGATGGACTTCGCCCTGACCCCGCGACCGGACGGCTGGCAGCTCGTCGGAGAGACACTCGCGACCGTCACCGTCGACACCACGATCGGCGACGTCGTGCAGATCGGCGCCGCCGTCGTACCCGCCGGCAAACCGGTGGGCGTCCTTCCCTCGGTCTACCCGGTTCGTGCGGCGCCCGAAGCGCTGCTCTCCGGTACCGCCGAGGCCCTTGCCCTGCCCGATCTTCCTGTGGAGGTGCTGGTCGAGGCATCCGTCGCACCGGAGGCGACCGCGCAGGCGCAGACGCAGCTCGACGCCTACGCCGACGCCTGCGCAGCCACCGCGGCATCGGTACCTGCCCACTGCGGCCTGCGCGTGCCGTGGGCGGCCGATCTCGCCGCGCTGACCTCGATCTCATTCCGGATCGAGGAGTACCCGACGGTGGCTCTCGGCAAGGACGGCACCTCGTTCGCCGCGACCGACGGAGTGATCGTCGCGACCGCCTCCGGCACCGACCGCGCCGGTGCGGCTGCGTCATTCACCTATCGGGCGGATGACTGGGCGCTGCGCGGCAGGGTGTCGTTCGACGACGGCGGCATGGACCTCGCCGTCCACTGACCTCAGTCCAGACCGACGACGCCGAGCCCCAGCCAGTCCGCGAGATCGGCGATCTCGGCGCGTACCGCGTCGGCCGCCTCCGGACGGAACGATTCGTCCTCGTGGATGGCCGTGACCCGCAGCACGCCCTCCTTGCGGTCGGCCCTCGCATCGAGCTTTCCGATGAGACTGTCGCCGTGCAGGATAGGCAGCGCGAAATACCCCCAGCGCCGCTTCGCCGCAGGCTTGTACATCTCGAGGATGTACTCGAACCCGAAGAGGTCCCGCGTGCGGTCCCGATCGAACACCAGCCGATCGAAGGGCGAGAGCAGGGCGGTGCGCGGTGCGAAGTCGTCGAGCCCTTGCACCAGTCCGGGCGCCACCCGCCAGATGCCCTCCACGCCGTCGATGACGGCCTCCTCCCCCACCAGACCGACGCCGAGCTGCTCCACCGGCTGCGCGACCGCCTTGGCCCGGGCGATGCCGAGCGCGCCGAGGCGGCGCTCCGAACGACGCTGATGCGCCTCCTCGGCGGTCAGCGCGGCCACGTCCTGCGGGTAGACGCGGTCCGAGACATCCCAGACCCGTTCCTTGCCCTCGCGGCCCGAGATCGCCACCTCGCCTCGCGCGGTGAGGAACTCGAGCATCTGCGTCACGTTGCGGTTGTTCGTCCATCCCGACGATGGCCACGGCTCCCGGCTCGTATCCGGGATCTCGCCCGTGCGCAGCGGTCCGTCGGCGCGCAGCCGATCCAGCACCTCCACGCGGAACCCGTCGTTCGCCACCATCCACGCGCGCTGCTTCTCCCATGACGGCCAGGCGGCCATATCCGGCAGATAGAGCGCGAGGTCGGTCATCGGCCGGTAGAAGCCACCCCATTCGAACACGGAGCGGTCCACCTCGACGGCTTGGCGGAGGTCCGCCGGCTGGTACGGCCACCCCAGCCGACTCCACAGGATGAGATCAGCGCTCGGCGCGATCGCGACGGTCGGGTCGATGTTCAGCACGGTGAGCTCGTCGATCGTCTCGACGATGCCGCCCGGCCGCTGCGCCGTCAGCAGCTGCGCGCGCACGGCGATGCGCCGCGCGTCCTGGGGACTCAGGCGAAGGACCATGGTTGCGAGAGTACCGACCGCTGCCGACGTGGGCCGCGGCATCCGGTCGCTAGAACGTGCCGCCCATCTTCTCGAGCCGCGCGATGCGGTCCGGGATCGGCGGGTGGGTGGCGAACATGCGTGCCAGCGCGTTCGGCTGGAGCGGATCGGCGATCCACAGATGCGCCATCGAGGTGTTGGCGCGCTGCAACGGCCGGCCGTACTCGCCGAGCTTGCCGAGGGCGGAGGCGAGGCCCTCGGGGTCGCGGGTGGTCATCGCACTCGTCGCGTCGGCGAGGTATTCGCGCTGCCGCGAGATCGCGGCCTGCACGGCCCCCGCCAGCAGCGGGGCGACCAACGCGGCGACGACGCCGAAGATCAGCAGGAACAGCTGGGCTTGACCATTGCCGTTGCCCCGGCCGCGGCCGCCGAAGAAGGCGACCCGCATGAGCATGTCGGCGAGGATGCCGACGGCGACGACGAGTCCGAACACGATGAGCGAGACGCGGATGTCGTAGTTGCGGATATGTCCGAGCTCGTGGCCGAGCACACCCTCGAGTTCGCGGTCGGTCATCAACTCGAACAGCCCGGTCGTGACGGTGATCGAGGCTTCCTCAGGCTTCCGGCCGGTCGCGAATGCGTTCGGCGCCGCGTCCTCGACGACGTAGAGGCGCGGCATCGGGGTGCCCGTCGTGATGCACAGGTTCTCGACCAGACGGTAAAACCGCGGCGCATCGGCCTTCGTCACCTCGGTCGCGCCGGAGAGGGCGATGGCCTCACGGTCGGCGAAGAAGTACTGGAACGTCGCGTATCCGGCCGCGAAGACCAGGATGAATGCGGTGATCCACCAGTTGTTGCCGGCGAGCCAGCCCGCGAGCAGGCCGATCGCGCCGAGCAGCAGCACGAATGCCAGGAGGATGAACCAGGTGTTGCGCTTGTTCCTCGCGATGGCGCTGTACACGCGTCAGCTCAGAACTGGACGCGCGGCGGCTCCGAGATCGCGGCGCCGTCGACGACCTCGAAGAACTCACGCTCGTGGAAGCCGAGGTTGCGCGCGAACATGTTGTTCGGGAACACCTTGATCTTCGTGTTGAGCTCGCGCACGCCGCCGTTGTAGAACCGGCGGGATGCCTGGATCTTGTCTTCGGTGTCGACGATCGACTGCTGCAGCTGCAGGAAGTTCTGGCTCGCCTGAAGCTGCGGGTAGGCCTCCGCCACGGCGAACAGCGACTTGAGCGCCTGTTGCATGTGCCCCTCGGCGACGCCCGCATCGGCAGGGCTTCCCGCCGTCAGAGTCTCCGCTCGGGCTCGCGTGACGTTCTCGAAGACCGCCTTCTCATGCGCGGCATAGCCCTTGACGGCCTCGATGAGGTTCGGCAGCAGGTCGGCTCGACGCTTGAGCTGAACGGTGATGTCGCTCCACGCCTCATCGACGCGGACATTCAACTGCACCAGCGAGTTGTACGTCGCCCACAGGTAGATGCCGACGATGAGGATCAGCGCGACGACGATCAGTACCGGGATCAGCCATTCCCACATGCGTGCGACTCCGTTCGAGATTTAACCTCATCCTAGCGAGCGGCACCCGGCGGGATGAGGCTCAGGCGGGGACTCTCAGCCGTTACTCACCGAGGACGCGCTCCAGATACCGATTCTGGAACATACGCTGCGGATCGAGTCGGTCGCGCAGAGCGACGAACTCGTCGAAGCGGGGGTAGCGCTCGCGCAGGATGCCGGCATCCAGCGTGTGCATCTTGCCCCAGTGCGGGCGCCCGCCGTGGGCGAGCATGATCCGCTCGACGGCTTCGAAGTACTCTGTCGGGTCCTCGCGCCAGTAGCGGTGCACGGCGATGTACCCGGATGCGCGGCCATGCGCGGTGGACAGCCAGAGGTCGTCCGAGGCGGCGAAGCGCACCTCGATCGGGAACGAGATCTTCCAGCCGCGTTCCTCGATCAGCGCACACACGGCCTCGAAGGCGGGACGGACGTTCTCGGCGGGCAGTGCGTATTCCATTTCGCGGAAGCGCACCGTGCGGGACTGTGTGAACACCCGCGTCGAGATCTCGGTGTACTCCCGGTTGCCGGTGAGCTTCACCGCGAGCCGGGAGAACGGCGGCACGATCGCAGGCGCGGCGGTGGCTGCTCCGCACAGCACCCGGTAGATGCCGTTCGAGAGCAGTGTCTCGTCGATCCACTTCCCCACCTTGGGCAGCGACTTGCGCACGGCGCTCTCGGGCAGCCGGTTGTTGACCTTGGTCAGCGCCACGTCCGTGTGCGGGAACCAGTAGAACTCGAAATGATCGGATGCCGCGACGCGTTCCTCGAGCGTCGCGAGCACAGCGGCGAGCGGCTCCGGCTGCTCGATGGCCTCCAACACGAAGGCGGGAACGCACTGCAGCGTGACGTCGACGAGCACGCCGAGCGCGCCGAGGCCGAGCGCGACGGCGGGCAGCAGCTCCGGATTCTCGGTCTCGCTCACGGTGAGCAGCTCACCGGATGCGGTGATCAGCGTCGCGCCGACTACCTGCGTGGAGATGCCGCCGAAGTTCGCGCCCGTGCCGTGCGTGCCGGTGGAGATGGCGCCCGAGATGGACTGACGGTCGATGTCGCCGAGGTTGGGCATGGCCAAGCCGTACGGGGCGAGGATGTGCGGGATCTGGTGCAGCCGCGTGCCCGCGCGCAGGCGGACGCGCTGCCGCTCGCGGTCGACCTCGACCAGTCCGGTGAGCTCGGTCAGATCCAGCAGCACGCCGGGCGCCACAGCGATCCCGGTGAAGCTGTGGCCCGCGCCGACCGCCTTGAGCCGCATGCCTCGCGCTCCCGCGGCGAGCACGGCACGCTGTACGGCCGCAGTGCTGGAAGGGAATTCGACGCGCTGAGGACGGACCTTCGCCGATCGACCCCAGTTCTGCCACTGTCCACCGGGTCGTGTCACAGGAACGCCTTTCCTTCACCGCGATACGTCGGCACCGTGCCGACGATCTGGTCGCCATCGACCACGTGATAGTTCTCCACCCGCTCGGCCAGCTCACCGCTCTTGGAGTGGCGGAACCAGACACGGTCCCCCACCTTCAGGCTGCGGGCCGCTTCGCCCTGCAGCGGGGTCTGCACCTCACCGGCGCCCTCGCGGGAGTTCGTCTTCAACCCCGGGGGCCACACCGGCAGCGGCTGACGTGATGCGACCGGCGGGCCGGAGGCGATCCAGCCGCCGCCCAGCACGGTGGCGATATCGGCCTGCGGCTTACGCACAACCTCGAGCGCGAACGCCGCGGCCGGAGCGAGGTCGAACGCCCGGTAGCCGTCGAACAGGTGCCCTGCCAGCAGCCCGCTGCCGGCCGTCACCTCGGTGACGGCGTGGTCGGATGCGGTCAGCTCGAGCGAGCCGGTACCGCCGCCGTTGACGAACTCGAGCGGAGCGATGTCGCGTAGGGCCGCCACGATGGCGGCGCGACGCTCGAGCAGCTCGTGGCCGGAACGGCGCTGCATCCAACGGATGACCGCGTCGCCCGACCCGGTGGCATCCCCCTGCCCGGCGATCTGGGCCTCGTACATCATCAGTCCGACCAGGGTGAAGCCGGGGCGGGCCGCGATGCCCCGCGCGAGGGTCGCTACCTCGGCCGGGTCGTGCACGGGCGACCGGTGCACGCCGATGTGCCCGAGTCCGGGCGCACGCCAGGAGGCGTCGGCATCGATGGCGAGGCGGATGACCTCGCGCTGCGACGGCGGCAGCACGGCATCCACCAGGTCGAGCTGCGCCAGGTCGTCGACCATGAGCGTGATGCGGGCGGCCGCGACCGGGTCGTTCACCAGGGCCGCGAGGGCCGCGCGATCGACCGTCGGGTACCCCAGCACGACATCGTCGTGCGTCTCGGCGAGCCACAGCGCCTCCGGCAGGGTGAACGCCAGAATGCCCTGGTAGCCGGCCAACGCGAGGGTCGCGTCGATGACCTCGCGCACGCGCACGGACTTGCTCGCCACCCGGATCGGCACGCCACTGGAGCGCACCACCATGTCGAGCGCGTTGTAGCGCAGTGCCGGGAGGTTCAGGGCGGCGACCGGACCGGAGACATCGGCGAGCGCCTTCGTCATCCCGTGCCAATACGCGGCCGGTGAGCGCCATGGCTCGGATGTCCCCGCCTGCGGGGTGGTCAGGAGGTCGAGGCTCATCGGGCCCGCCGTGCGTCAGCACACATGCGGTACAGCCTACGACTCCGGACAGGCCTGTCCGTCACACGGCCAGGAGCTGTGCACTCAGCGTGTCGGCGAGCCACTCCTCGAAGCGTTTCGGCGACCACCCCGCGTCGATGACCAGTGCTCCGTAGACGCCCACCGCGGCGAACGCGCGGTAGATCGCCTGCGCGTCCTCGAGCGGTACCGCCAGCTCGGTGTCGACGGAGGCGATCAGCGCATCCATGATGCGATTGCGCCCGCGCAGCTTGGAGTGCAGCAGCTCCCGCGTCTCGGCATCCTCGTCCATCGCCGCATCCAGGATGCGGACGACGTCGAACCCCGCCGAGTACAGGGTGGTCAGCCATGTGGCCGCACCCCGCAGACGTGCGCGCGGCTCCGGGGCTGCCAGGATCTCGCGGGCGAGGGTGCGCGCACCGGCGCGTTCCAGCCAGCGCTCGCAGATGACGTTGAGGATCTCGCGCTTCGCGCCGAACGCGGCGTACACCGTCCGGGTCCCGACGCCGGCCTGCCGCGCGATGGACTCCATGCTGGTGACGCTGTAGCCGTCACGCGCGAACCTGAGCTGCGCGGCATCCGCGATGCGCAGCTTCGTCGTCTCGGCCTGCTCCTGACGGTACGACGACTTCGGGGTCTTGACGTCGTGGTCCACGGAGATCACACTAGCCAGTGCATTGGGTGCAGTGTCACTGCAGTCAGTGCATTATCACTGTCGAACGTGAATCAGGAGCTGCCATGAAGACTGAACGAGTCGCCACCGACGCGCTGCGCGTGCTCGAGCGCATGCTGCACGAAGGGTTCGCCACCGGGAACCAGGACATCGTCGACGAGCTGTGCTCCCCCGATCTGATCGAGCATCAGTTCGGCCTCTCCGGCACGGGTCCGGACGCCATCGCGAAGGTGAAGCGCGGCATCGGCGATGTCCACCGCGGCTTTCCCGACCTCCGGTTCACCATCGGCGATTGGGCCGAGAACGACGACATCGTGTGGGTCCGCGCCGAAGGCGAAGGCACCAACACCGGTCCGTTCTTCGGTCCCCCCACCGGCAACGCCGTGCACTTCACCGTCATCGACATCGCCCGTGTGCGGGACGGGCGCATCGTCGAGCACTGGGGCGTGCCGGATCGCTTCGCGATCCTGATGCGCCTGGGGCGGATGCCGCAACCTGCCGCCGAGTGATGTACCCCCGCCGGGGTTCGAACCCGGACTGAAGCGATTTTAAGTCGCCTGCCTCTGCCGGTTGGGCTACGGGGGCGAGCGCCAGCGCATGCGGGGCTCGTCGCCCCACGATACCGGGCATCGATCACCGCTCCGCGGCGAACGACCGGGAAATGAGAACGAGCGGAGACGGCCGAAGCCGTCTCCGCTCGAGAGTCACTCAGATCAGCGTGCGGCTGCCGTCTTCTCGACGACGGGCTCGGCGGCCTTGGCCACCGGTGCTGCCGCCTCGACGGGCTGCGGCGGACGCGGACGTGCGGCGAACTCTTCGAAGACGTAGCGCGGGTTCTGCACGGCCTCGAGATTGACCATGTCACGGCCGAGCCACAGGTTGTTCCACCAGCCCCACAGCACGCGCCACTTGCGCTCCCACGACGGCATCGCCAGGCCGTGGTAGCCGCGGTGCGCGAGCCAGGCGATGAAGCCCTTCAGCGCCAGTCCACCGGACTGGAAGACACCGTTGTAGAGGCCGAGGCCTGCGACGGCACCCATGTTCTTGTGGAAGTACTCGCGCGGCACCTCGCCCTGCATGACGGCGATGATGTTCTTCGACAGCAGCTTGGCCTGACGGACGGCGTGCTGGGCGTTGGGCACGCAGTAGCCGCCGACGCCTCCACCGGTCAGGTCGGGCACGGCCGCGACGTCACCGGCGGCCCAGGCGCCTTCGACGACCTCGTCCGCGGTGCCGACACGGAGGTCGGCGCGGGTGCGGATGCGGCCGCGCTCCTCGACGGGAAGGTCGCCGCCGCGCACCACGGTCGGGTTGGCCATGACGCCGGCCGTCCAGATGATGAGGTCGGTCGGGATCGCCTCGCCGGTGGACAGCTCGACGACGCCGTCGACGGCCCCGGTGACCTGCGTGTCCAGGTGCACGGATGCTCCGCGCTTGGCGAGATCCTTCAGCACCCACTCGCTCGTCTTCAGCGACACCTCGGGCATGATGCGGCCCATCGCCTCGATGAGGTGGAAGTGCGTGTCGTCGAACGTGATCTGCGGGTAGTTCTTCACCAGCGACGAGGCCAGCGAGCGCAGCTCGGCGAACACCTCGATGCCGGCGAAGCCGCCACCGACGACGACGACGGTCAGCAGGCGGTCGCGTGCCGGTCCCGGAGGAATGGTCGATGCGCGGTCGAAGTTCGACATCAGGCGGTCACGGATCGCGACGGCCTCTTCGATGGTCTTGAGCCCGATCGCGTTGTCGGCGATGCCCGGGATCGGGAAGGTGCGCGAGACGGCGCCGGCGGTCACGACGATCTGGTCGTACTCCTGCTCCCACGGCTCGCCCTCGTTCGGGGTGATCGTGGCGACCTTGTGCGCGTGGTCGATCTTGGTGACCTTCGCGGCCAGGACCGTCGTGCGCTTCAGGTGACGGCGCAGCGCGACCACGGAGTGACGCGCCTCGATCGAGCCGGCCGCGACCTCGGGGAGGAAGGGCTGATACGTCATGTACGGCAGCGGGTCCACGACGGTGACTTCGGCCGCGCCCTTGCGAAGCTGCTTCTCGAGCTTCCAGGCGGTGTAGAACCCGGCATACCCACCACCGACGATGAGGATCTTGGGCACAGCATTAGTGACGGTGGTGGTCACGATGGGGAGGTCTCCTTGCGGATCAACGGCTCGGCGCGAGACGTGCGCGCCGATCGGATGCGTCGGACAGCTGCGGTGACGCCGAGCGCCACCAGTATAGCGCTGAGGGTGAGTGCAATGAGCGGCAGGCTCCCGTAGAGCAGGGTGTCGGTCGACGGAAGCAGGGGGGATGTCGCACGTGTGACGGAATCGGCGCGCGGCAACGGCGGGATCGTGACCGGCGGACGGGTGGTCTCGGGCGCCGGCTCCACGGCTGCCCGGCGATACAGCCGGATCCAGTCCTTGAGGCTGCCCATCGGGTTGGTGGCGACGGTGGGGAGATCCGCGGTCACGGCGGCCGCCGCATCCACCAATCCGTACCCGTAGAGAGGATCGGGGACGGTCTTCGCGCCGGCGGCGGGTCGCGCGGTGCGGATGATGTGGTTGATGACGTTGTTCGCGTCCATGTCCGGATGTGCGGATCGCACGAGTGCGGCGATGCCCGCCACGATGGGGGCCGCACCGCTGGTGCCGTCCCACTGCACGAGCCGCCCGTCCGCCGAGACTCCGAGCAGGTCCTCGCTGGGGGCGGCGACGCCGATCGTGATGCCCTGCGTCGAGGCCTCGACGCTGGCCTTGCCCTGGGGGTCCACTCCGGCGACGGTCAGGACGCCGGGGATCGTCGCCGGCGCTCCGACCCTCGTGGTGCCGCTCCCGCGGTTGCCCGCGGCTACGACCACGACGACGTCGTGCTCGTAGGCGTACAGGAATGCGCTGTCCCAGCTCGTGTCCCAGTCCGGCATGTTGGTCGTCAGCGACAGGTTGATCACGTCGGCGCCGTGGTCGACGGCCCAGCGCATGGCGTCGGCGATCTGCTCCGCGAACGGAACCTTCGCCGAGGTGCCGAAGCCGACCGAGATCGAGAGCAGCTCGGCCTCCGGCGCGACGCCGATCATGCCGGTGCCCGGTCCCGTGCCCCGGGATCCGGCGAGCGATCCGACCCAGCTGCCGTGGTTCGCGTCCACCGCACCGACCGGGGTGCGGCCGTCGGGCGTGCCGGAGCCCGACACGTCCGTTCCACCGACGACGGCACCGTTGAACTCGACCGGCCCCTTGCCGATGCCCGTGTCGATCACCGCGATGCGCACGCCGGCGCCCTTGCTGGTCTTCCAGGCGTCACGGATGCCGTAGTCGTCCAGCCAGTACTGGGCGGCGCGGACCGGATCCGCACCGGGTGCGGGCGGCGTCGGCGTGGTCGCACCGGTCAGCAGCGTCGAGGCCAGCGCGCCCACGAGCACGGCACCGACTCCGGCGACCCACCGCCGGCTCACCCCGAGGCTCCCGGCTCTGCGCAGACGCACCGCATCGGGGACCAGGTGGACCGCTCCAGGGCGAGATCGCCGATGGGGTTGACGCCGGGCCCCGCGGCCAGTGCGTGCCCTGCGAGCGCGTGCAGGCACTTGACCCGGGTGGGCATGCCGCCGGCCGAGATCCCCGCGATCTCCGGCACATCGCCGTACGCCTCACGGTCGCGCAGGTAGGCCTCGTGCGCGCGCTGGTACGCGGCCGCGATCTCTTCGTCGGCGGCAAGCTCATCGGACAGCTCGCGCATCACGTGGTCGGCCTCGAGCACTGACATCGCGATCGTCGCGGCAGGATGCGTGAGGTAGTAGAACGTCGGGAACGGCGTGCCGTCGGGCAGCCGCGGCGCGGTCGCCACGACTGTCGGGTTGCCGCAGACGCAGCGCGCCGCGACCCCCAGCACACCTCGCGCGGGGCGTCCGAGCTGCGTCTGCAGCACGGCCAGATCGGCGGCGGTCACGGGAGGATATGGCGGGGTCGTCACCTCGCCAGGGTACCGGGAGCGGCTGGGACGCCGCTGGACCGGGCCATCCGCGTCACGGAGTCGGCGGCGGGGTCGCCGGCGGATCGGGGACACCGATCGTCGGCGCGGTGACGGTCTGCGCAAGCCCCGCCTCGGTGAGCGTGCGCACGAATTGGCGCATCCAATCGGTGCGGGTCTGCTCGACGGTGTCGCTGACCTCACCCGGCTCGTGCGGCTCCTGCGCCGCCGTCAGGTCGTTGTCGACCAGGTAGACCACTTCGCCCGGCTTGACGTAGTAGAGGCGCTCACGCGCCTGCGTGGTGATGTAGGCGGGGTCCTTCCAGCGCTCGCGCTGGGCCTCGAGGGCGTCGACCTCGTCCTGGCTGACCTCGACCGCCTGCCGGAGTGCCGCGATCTGCTGGCGCTGATCGACGTACAGCCCGACCGTCGGGACCAGGACGAAGGCGGCCAGCACGACGAGCCCCATCATGATCACCATGAAGCCGGACAGACGGAGGCCGCCGAGCCAGGCGCGCACGTCCACACTGCGGCGCCCGCCGTCGGCGCCCTGTCGGCGCGGACGAGGAGAGGGAGCCGTCTGTCGTGCCACGGCTCCCCCTCGTTCGTTCTACGTCACGGCTGCGCCGGACGGTCCTCAGCCCTTGAAGCGCGGGTATGCCGAGCGCCCCGCGAAGACCGCGGCGTCGCCCAGTTCCTCTTCGATGCGCAGGAGTTGATTGTATTTCGCGATGCGCTCGCTGCGAGCAGGCGCACCGGTCTTGATCTGACCGCAGTTGACCGCGACCGCAAGGTCGGCGATGAACGTGTCCTCGGTCTCACCGGAACGGTGCGACATCATCGAGGTGTAGCCCGAGCGTGTCGCGAGGTTGACCGCATCCAGCGTCTCGGACAGCGTGCCGATCTGGTTGACCTTGACCAGCAGCGAGTTCGCGACGCCGCGGCTGATGCCGTCGGCGAGGCGCGCCGGGTTGGTGACGAACAGGTCGTCGCCGACGAGCTGCACCTTGGAGCCGATGTCGTCGGTGAGGGCCTTCCAGCCGTCCCAGTCGTCCTCGCTGAGCGCGTCTTCGATGGTGACGAGGGGGTAGTTGGCCAGGAGCTCCTCGTAGTACTTGGTCAGGTCGGCGGCCGACCATTCCTTGCCCTCGAAGCGGTAGACGCCGTCGGAGTAGAACTCCGTCGCCGCCACATCCAGGCCCACGGCGATGTCGACGCCGGGCTTGTAGCCGGCCTTCTCGATGGCCGCCATGAGGAAGTCCAGCGCGCCGCGGTTGCTGGGCAGGTCGGGAGCGAAGCCGCCTTCGTCGCCGAGACCGGTGGCGAAGCCGCCCGCCTTCAGCTCGCCCTTGAGGACGTGGTAGGTCTCGGTGCCCCAGCGCATCGCCTCGGCGAACGTCTCGGCGCCGAGCGGCACGAGGAAGAACTCCTGGATGTCGACGCCGGTGTCGGCGTGTGCGCCACCGTTGATGACGTTGAGCGCCGGGACGGGCAGCACGTGCGCGTTGGCTCCGCCGAGGTAGCGGAACAGCGGCAGGTCGGCGCTGTCGGCGGCGGCCTTGGCCACGGCCAGGCTGACGCCGAGGATGGCGTTGGCGCCGACGCGGCTCTTGTTCTCGGTGCCGTCGACCTCGATCAGGATCTCGTCGACGATGCGCTGCTCGCTCGCCTCGATGCCCTCCAGGGCCGGGCCGAGCTCGTCGATGACGGCGGCGACGGCCTTGAGCACGCCCTTGCCGCTGTAACGGGTCTTGTCGCCGTCACGCAGCTCGTACGCCTCGAAGGCGCCGGTCGATGCGCCGGAAGGAACGGCGGCGCGCTGCACGATTCCGTCGTCGAGGAGCACCTCCACTTCCACGGTCGGGTTTCCGCGCGAGTCGAGGATCTCGCGCGCGCCTACTGCCTCGATGAGTGCCACAGGAGTGCTCCTTGCTGGTGAAGAGGTGGTGCGGATGGAGCGACATCGGTCCGCCGGTCAGTCTATCGACGCGGATGCCGCCGGTGAGAGTCGATCGTCACGCGGCGCGGTGCGGACCGGGCTCGGACGTGCCGTCGCCGGTGGCGGCCGCATCCGTCACCACGGCGATCGCGATGCCGTCCCAGCCTTTGAGATCCAGGGTCTGCAACGCCGTCGCGTCGAAGCGCGGATCCCGCGCGAGCATCTCGAGCCCGCGCTGGGTGCCGATGACGTTCGACTCGACTGTCGCCGGGTTGGCGACCTCTCCCCCGCGCCCGATGTTGTCGACCACGACCACGGTGCCGGGATGCCCGAGGCGCGCGGCCCAGTCGAGGTAGATCGTGTTGGACTCCTTGTCGGCGTCGATGAAGACCAGGTCGAACGGCGCCGTGTCGCCGCTGCGGATCGGTCCCTCGAGCGTCGGCAGCACGTCGGCGGCCCGCCCGACCACGATCTCGACCTTGTCGCCGACACCCGCGCGATCGAGGTTGGCCCGGGCGATCGCCGCATTCGCCGGCTCCGCTTCGATCGTCACGACCCGGCCGTCGGAGGGGATCCCGCGTGCCATCCAGATCGTCGAGTAGGCGCCGAGCGTGCCGATCTCGAGCACGCGACGGGCGCCGCTGATGCGCGCCAGCAGGTGCAGGAGCTTGCCCGAGACGGGCGACACCTCGATCGCGGGAAGCCCGGCGGCGTTCTGCTCGGCGACCGCGGACTCGAGCCCGGAATCGTGACCGACGAGGGTCTCGGAGAGGTACGCATCGACGCGTCGCCACGCGTCCGGAGTGGGTGTGGGCACGCGCCCACTCTCACCCGCCGACGCGAGCGCGTCAAGGGCGAGGTGGGCGCGAACCCCCGTCAGCTGCGGACGCGGTCGGCGAGGGCCGCGAGCAGGCCGGCCCCGGTCTCGGCGTCCTCCACCGTCACGACGAACACTTTGCCGTCGGCACGCTCCACCTGGATCGCCGCGCCCTTGCGCAGCACGACGCCGAAGCGTCCGCCGGCGCCGAATCGGATGCCGTATCCCCCGAACTCGGCCAGGGGCGAGAGCTCCACGGAGGAGACGGACACGACGTCGGTCAGCGGGATCTGCCAGCGCGGGATGCCGAGGATGCTGCGGACCGTCAGACCCTGCGCGTCGACCCGCACATGGAACACGGTGGTGGTGGCTGCCAGCACGAGCACCAGGAGCACCACGATCCCGAGCACCCACACCGATCCGGATCCGGTGAAGCCGATGCCGATGGCGGTGGCCACGAGCAGGATCAGGACGCCGGCGATCAGCACGGCCGCGCCCCGGGACAGGGTCGCGGTCCGCAGCCAGACGGCGCTCTGCCCGGCGTCCAGCTCGATCGGGCGGATCCGGTCGGCGGCGAGCGTGCGCATCTCCTCGCGCGGCGAGACGAGCCAGCCGACGAACCCGAGCGCGAGCCCGACGACGGCCCCCACGATCAGCCCGGGCAGCACGTTCGGCGCGGTCGCGGCATCCGTCAGTCCCCGCTGGATCGCGACCGACCAGGTCAGCGCGATCGACAGGAACGCAGCGAACCCCAGCGCGAATGCACCGATGAAGCGGAAGTACGGGCCGCGATCGCCGCGCCGCATGACCGCGAGTGCCGGCAGGGCGATCAGCGCCACGATCAGGATGCCGAGCACGCCGGTCAGCAGCGGGTACATCCACGCCGGACCGAATCCGTCGACCTGGCCGACGCCGTTCCAATGCGTCGCCGCGGGATCGGGCAGCTCCGGCAGCCAGAGCAGCTGGAGGGTGACGCCGACGGCCAGCACGACGATCGGGACGATCAGCCCCACCCAGATGAAGCGCGAGATGGCGGCGGCGTGGCCGCGGTCGATGGTCATACGGAGGTCTCCTTCACGAGAGAGGCGAGGGCGTCGGTGGTGACGCCGAGGTGGTGTGCCCGCACCACGAGGGCGCGGATGTCATCGGCCAGCTGTGCGAGCGGCGCGGCCGCCGCGGTGAGCACCGCGCCCCGGCCGCGACGCATGTCGACCAGGCCCTGGTCGCGCAGCTCCTGATAGGCGCGCAGCACCGTGTGCAGGTTGATGCCGAGGGATGCCGCGACATCGCGCGCCGCCGGGAGACGGTCGCCGGGGCGCAGGCGCCCGGCCGCGGCATCCGCCCGCACGGACGCGGCGATCTGCGCGAACAGCGGCACATCGCTGGTGGGATCGATCTTGACGAGCATGGTTTGATTCTATAACAACTAGAACACTCTGCTCGGCCCGGCGACCGCCGTCCCTTGTCGAGATCACACAACCGATTACCGGTCACCACCGGAGGATCCGACACACTGCTGAGCATGCGAATCACTCCCCGCCGCCTCGCCTGGGGCATGAGCCTGTGGGCACCGAATCTCTGGAGCGGCATCCGCGTGAAGCGCTTCACGGAGGACTGGACCACCGCGACGGTCGAGCTGCACGTGAACCTCATCACCCGCAACTTCGTCAAGACCGCGTTCGGCGGATCGATGTCGGCGATGACCGATCCGTACTTCTTCATGCTCGTGATGCACCAGCTCGGCCGCGACTACGTGGTGTGGGATACCCGCGGCGAGATCGAGTTCGTCAAGCCAGGACGCGGTGTGCTGACCGCCCACTTCTCGGTGCCCTCGGCGAAGGCGCAGGAGCTGCGCGAGCGCGCCCGCGGTGGCGCGAAAGTGCTCGAGTGGTTCGAGACGGACATCACGGATGCGACAGGGGATGTCGTGGCCCACGTGCGCCGCGAGGTGTACGTGCGCGAGAAGAAGCGCGTGACGGATGCCGCGGTGTGAGGCGCGACGCCGTCAGGAGCGCGACCGATACTCCGACGCGCTGAGTCCGAGCACGGTACGGAAGTCGTTCGCGAGGTGGGCCTGGTCGGCATAGCCGAGCTCGGCGGCGATATCGGCCAGCGACGCGTCGGTGTCTTCGCGGACCCGCTGGGCCGCCTCCTGCAGGCGCCGCCGCCGGATCATGGCCGCGGGCGAGAGTCCGACCGTGCGGTGGGCGAGACGCTGCAGTGTGCGCACCGACACGCGCAGGTGCTCGGCCGCGTCATCGAGCCTCAGGATGGCGGGCGACGTCGGCGCCGGAACACCCATCAGCACATCCGCCATGGTGTTGGCGAGCCGGCCCTCCGAGGTCACCGGGCCGACACGATCGACCAACCAGCGCGCGACCACGGCCGCCGCCGCAGCGCCGTCCGGCATTGCGTCACTCACCGCCGCCAGCAGGCTCTGCTCGTCGAGCGCGATGAATCGGTCGACGAGGTCGCTCGGCGCGCTCGACAGCCGCGCGAGCGCTGCCGGACGCAGGAGCGCGCCCACCGCCCAGCCGCTCCCCCGCAGCACCCGCTCGGTCGCGCGGGTCGTCGCACCCCACAGCGTGACGCCGTCGGGCTCGATGACGAGATTGGCGGCGGGGTAGCTGAGCACCTGCTGCCGCGACTCCATGCCCTCGGGCAGGTCCCACTGCGGGATCCAGAACCACGCGGTCAGCTCGGCAGCCGCGGGTGGCGGCGCGAGACGCGTCAACCGAGGAAGACGCTCGGGGAAGAGCACGCCGCGCGTCGTATCGGTCACGGGCTCCACGCTAGCGAGGGCCGCTGACCTCGACAGATTGTCGCGAATCTTCAAGTCCGCGATGCACGGGTGGCGCGACGCTGGATGCATGACCACGAACACGACGGGCGCGACCGGCGCCCACACCACCGACGGCCGCCCGAACTCCGCGACGAGCCTCACTCCGTTCCTCGCGATCCGCGGCGCGAAGGAAGCCCTGGACTTCTACCGCGACGTCTTCGGCGCCCGTGTGACCGATGTGACCGAGTTCGAGGGGCTCGTCGCCCACGCCGGCCTGGACTTCGGCAACGGCCTGCTGCAGATCGGCGAGCCCTCGCCCGCTTACGGCCTCGTGCCCGCGCGCGAGGGCGATGACGACTGCTACTCGATGGGCATCTACGTCTCCGACGTGGACGCCGTCACCGCGCGCGCCGTGGCGGCGGGCGCGACCGTGCGCGAGGAGCCGTCCACCTTCGTGTCGGGCGATCGCTTCGCCAGCATCCGCGACCCGTTCGGCGTGCGGTGGTCGATCATGACCCGCGTCGAAGACCTCTCCGAGGAGGAGAGCGCCGCCCGCGTGGCCGAGTGGGCCGCGTCGTACAGCCCGAGCTGACCCGGCGCTCGCGCGCTCTTCTCGACCGCGAGACTGCACCCGGTGGTCGAGACTGCGGGTATTGCCCGCCGTCTCGACGCGCCGGTGCAGTCTCGCGCAAACAGGCGGGGCGTCAGCCGAGCGGCTTGATCTCGAGCGAGTCGCGGGAGGCGCCCGCCGAGACCGTCGCGAAGGCGCCGAAGCCGTCGGCCGCGGCGCGCTCGAGCAGGGCCTTGAGGTTCTTCGTGCGGCGCTCCAGGCGCACGCGGGTGCCCTCGCCGATGAGCGCGGACTTGAGCGTGAGCAGCTCGGCGAGCGGCACGTCGGCGTCGTGGACGAGGACGACGGATGCCGCGGCATCCGCTGTCGTCGTCTCCAGCAGGTCGACCAGCCGTTCGAAGCCGATCGAGAACCCGACCGCCGGTACGTCGGTGCCGAGGAAGCGGCCGATCATGCCGTCGTAACGGCCACCGCCGCCGAGCGAGTACGACACGTCGGGGTGCGCAAGCTCGAAGATCGTGCCGGTGTAATACCCCATGCCGCGCACGAGGAACGGGTCGAACACGAGCGGCGGGCCACTGACGGTCTCGCCCGGACGCACGGATGCCACGGCCTCGCCGATCGCGACCAGGTCTGCGACGATCTCGTCGGGCACGCCGTCGGGCAGCGCCTTGCGGATCTGGCGCTCGCCGTACGGGTTGTACTCCATGGTCTGCGGGCGGAACATGAACGACTGGAACGCGTCGACGGCCGAGCCGGAGGCCCCGCGCTCGCGCAGCTCGTCCACGACGCCCTGGGGCCCGATCTTGTCGAGCTTGTCGATCGTGATCAGCACGCCGGGGCGCTCCTCGGTGGCGAAACCGAACGTGTCGAGCATCGCGTCCAGCGCGCGACGGTCGTTGATGCGCACACTCGCCCCTTCGAGCCCGAGCGCATCGACGGCATCGAGCGTCGCGACGATCAACTCGGCTTCGGCGCGGGTCGAGGCATCCCCGATGACGTCGATGTCGCACTGCACGAACTGGCGGTAGCGACCCTTCTGCGGCCGCTCCGCGCGCCATACCGGCGCCGCCTGGACCGAGCGGAACACGGTCGGCAGCTCGGCGCGGTGGCTCGCGTAGAAGCGCGCCAGGGGCACGGTCAGGTCGTAGCGCAGACCCAGGTCCGCGAGCGCCGACGGGTCGTCACCGGCCGCCGCGATCGCCGCGGCGTCCAGGCCGCGGCGCAGCACGTTGTAGGCGAGCTTCTCGTTGTCGCCGCCGATGCCGGCGTGCAGACGGTCGTAGTCCTCCATCACCGGGGTCTCGATCTCGTCGAACCCGTGCGCGCGGTAGCGCTCACGGATGACGGCGAGCACGCGCTCGCGACGGGCCTTCTCGGCGGGGAGGAAGTCGCGCATGCCGCGCGGCGGGTTCACGGATGCCACGGCACCATCTTTCCAGGTTCGTCATGGGCAGACGGACGAAACGGATGCAGGAGATCGTGCGAGATCAGGACGATTCCCGGCCCGAGGGTCCTGTTTCCGCGTCTTGTCCTGTTTTCGCGGATGCTTCCGCGCTGCGCACCTCGGTCGTGAGCACCCGCAGCCGCTCGCGCAGCGCGCGCTCGGCATCCCAGCCCTGTGTGCGGGCGTGGACCACGAGCGCGAGGAGGGCATCGCCGAGCTCGGCCTCGGTGGCGGGCGTTGCGACTCGCTCAACGACCGGGGGCTGCACCCCCACCTGTGCCGACTTGCCGAGGAGCTTCTGCGCGAGCGCGAGCGACGGCATCCGCTCGGAGACGCCGTCCAGGACGCTGGTGCGCTGGTGCTTCTCCGCGGCCTTGGCCGCGTTCCACAGCACCAGCACCTCTTCGGGCGTGTTCGCCACCTCGCCGGCGAAGACATGCGGATGCCGGCGCACCATCTTGTCGGTCAGCCCGCGGGCGACGTCGTCGATGTCGAACGGATCATCCGGGTCACGGGAGGCGATCTCGGCGTGGAACAGCACCTGCCAGAGCAGATCGCCGAGCTCTTCGCGAAGCTCGGCGCGGTCGCCCTCCTCGACGGCGTCGATCAGCTCGCTGCTCTCCTCGACGAGGTACGGCACAAGCGCACGGTGGTCGATCGCCTGCGACCAGACGCAGCGGTCGCGCACGGCCCGCATGGTCTCGGCCGCCTCGCGCAGCGGGTCCTGCTCGGTCATGCGGACTCCACAGGGGCCGTCGGCGCGAGGCGCCGGTAGTGCCGTGCGCGCGCCGACACCAGGATGCCCGCGAGCACCATGGAGACGAGCGAGCCGGCCAGTACGCCGAGCACCGCCTCGTCGCGCACCAGCCCCTCGCCCGCGAAGGCGAGGTCGGACAGCAGCAGCGACACGGTGAAGCCGATACCGCCGAGGGCGCCGGCGGCCAGCAGATCCGGCAGCGGGATCTTGGGATGCTCGCCGCTGGCCACGCGCTGGGCGATCCAGCCGGCACCGGCGATCCCGATCACCTTGCCCACCGGGAGGGCGATCAGGATGCCCCAGAACGCGGGCGAGAGGCCCGATCCGCCGACCATCGGGATCGGCACCAGCGCCGCGGTGAACGCGAAGATCGGCAGGATCACCGCGTTGACCCACGGTTCGATCGCGTGCCGCACGCGCAGCGCCGGACCCTGCGACATCGCCAGGCCGAGGGCGACGCCGGCGATCGTGGCGTGCACGCCCGAGGCCAGCACCAGCACCCATGTCGTGATCGCGAGCACGAACAGCAGCGCGATGACCAGCGGACGCGCCCGGGTGTCGAGGTTGCGACTCAGGATGGCGAACGCGATGACCGCGACGAGCGCCATCGCGAGCAGCCCGAAGTTGACGTCGGTGGCGAACAGCACGGCGATGAAGATGATGCCGACGATGTCATCGAGGATCGCGAGCGCGAGCAGGAAGATGCGCACCGCGGGCGGGAGGCCACGGCCGAAGACGGCCAGCACACCCAGCGCGAAGGCGATGTCGGTCGCGGTCGGGATCGGCCAGCCCTGCTCGACGCCGCTGCCGGCGGCGATCGCGAGGTAGATCGCGATCGGCACGATCACGCCGCCGGCCGCGGCGATCGCGGGCTGGATCGCCCGGCGGAAGCTGCGCAGCTCGCCCCGCGTCAGCTCGTACTGCAGCTCGATCGAGACGGCGAAGAAGAACACCACCAGCAGGCCGTCCGAGACCCAGTGTGCGAGCGAGAGATCGACGGCCGTGCCCGGGATCCCCACGTGCGTGTGCGAGAAGTCGAGGACCGCGGCGCCGATGGGCGAATTCGCGACGACGAGTCCCGCGATGGCCGCTCCCAGCAGCAGGAAGGCGGGGAATCGGGCGGAGCGCAGCAGTGACATCCAAGGACCTCCTCGATCGGCGGGCAATCTCGACGCCGCCAAGACGGCGACGATCGCCGACGCCGACCAGACTTCCCGGCACTCCGCCGCCCATCGTATCGACCTGCACCCCTCCCGCGTCACTTTCAGGAAACACGGTCGGGCTACCGTTGGAGTCATGCACGAACTCACCAACACCGAAGCGATCGACCTCGTCGGACGGTTCGAAGCAGGCCAAGAGATCCCCGAGCACATGCGGGCGAACGTCCGGATGCTGGGGGCCCTGCTCGGTCGCGTGCTGCGCGAGAGCGGCTCGGCAGGACTGTTCGACGACGTCGAGCGCCTGCGCACCGCGACGATCCAGGCCTACACCGACGAGACGCCGGAGGCGTTCGAGCGCGCGGCGGCCATCGCCGACGGCTTCACCATCGAACGCGCGGACGAGGTCGCCCGGGCGTTCACCTGCTACTTCCACCTCGTGAACCTCGCCGAGGAGCACCAGCGCGTGCGCGTCCTGCGCGAGCGCGACGGACGCCCCGACAAGGAGGATGCCGCTGATTCGGTCGCGGCGGCCTTCATGACCCTCGCGGCCGAGGTCGGCGACGACACCGCGCTGCGCCGCCTGCGCGAGATGCGCTTCCACCCGGTCTTCACCGCGCACCCCACCGAGGCGCGCCGTCGCGCGGTGTCCACCAGCATCCGTCGCCTCGCCACGCTGCTGCAGGAGTACGACGACTCCCGCCAGGGCGGCGCCGACCAGCGCCGTGCCGAGCGACGCATGCTCGAAGAGGTCGACGGGCTGTGGCGCACGGCGCCGCTGCGTCCGGAGAAGCCGTCCCCCACCGACGAGGTGCGCGCCATCATGGCCGTCTTCGACGACACGCTGTTCACGGCCGTCCCGCACGTCTACCGCCGGGTCGACGATGCCCTCCAGGGACCGGCGGCCGGCGCCCGCGCGCCGATCGTCCAGCCGTTCGTGCGAGTCGGCTCGTGGGTCGGCGGCGATCGCGACGGCAACCCGTTCGTGACGGCATCCGTCACCCGCAAGGCGGCCGCGATCGCCAGCGAGCACGTGCTGCTCGGCCTGGAGCACGCGGCGAGCCGCATCGGCCGCGGCCTCACGCTGGACGCGACCACGACCCCGCCCAGCGACGCCCTGCTGGCGCTCTGGCAGCGCCTGAAAGCGGCGGACGAGGATGCCGCGACCGAGATCGCGAAGCGCTCGCCCAACGAGCCGCACCGCCGCATCCTGCTGCTGATCGCACGCAAGATCACCGCCACCCGCACGCGCGACGCGGACCTGGCCTATCGCGACCCCGAGCACCTCCTCACCGATCTGCGCGTGGTGCAGGACTCCCTCGCACAGGCCGGTGCGGCACGCCAGGCCTACGGTCACCTGCAGCAGCTCGTGTGGCAGGTCGAGACGTACGGGTTCCACCTCGCCGAGCTCGAGGTGCGGCAGCACTCGGCCGTGCACGCCAAGGTCCTCGCCGAACTCGACACGGCTGCTCCCGGCACCGAGCCCAGCGAACTCGCGACCGAGGTGCTGGAGGTCTTCCGCGCGGTCGCGTTCATCCAGGAGCGGTTCGGACCGCGCGCCGCCGGACGCTACATCGTGTCGTTCACGCGCTCCGCCGAGGATCTCGCGGCCGTGCACCGTCTGGCACGCTACGCGGTCGGCCCGGACGGCACCCCGCCCGTGCTCGATGTCGTGCCCCTGTTCGAGACGTTCGCCGATCTGCGCGCCGCGCCCGGCATCCTCGCCGAGATCGTGGATCACCCGCAGTTCGCTGCCCGTCTGGACGCCACCGGGCGCCGCCTCGAGGTCATGCTCGGCTACTCCGACTCGTCCAAGGACGTCGGTCCCGTCGCCGCGAACCTCGCGCTGTACGAGGCGCAGGCCGCCATCGCCGCCTGGGCTCAGGAGAGCCGGATCGAGCTCACCCTCTTCCACGGCCGCGGCGGCGCACTCGGCCGTGGCGGCGGCCCGGCGAACTCCGCCGTACTGGCGCAGCCCCCGCACTCGGTCGACGGCCGGTTCAAGCTCACCGAGCAGGGCGAGGTCATCTTCGCCCGGTACGGCGACTCGGCGATCGCGATGCGCCACATCGACCAGGTGGCCGCGGCGATCCTGATGGCCTCCGCGCCCTCCATCCAGAACCGCAATCGTGACGCCGCCGGGCGCTACGCCGACGTCGCGGCGACGATGGACACCGCATCCCGCGACCGCTTCTTCGCCCTGGTGCACTCCCCCGGCTTCGCCGCGTGGTTCGCACGCGTCACGCCGATGGAGGAGGTCGGCCTCCTCGCTCTCGGCTCGCGTCCGGCACGACGCGGCCTGTCCGTCGAATCGCTCGAGGATCTGCGCGCCATCCCGTGGGTGTTCGCGTGGACGCAGGCCCGCATCAACCTCGCCGGCTGGTTCGGACTGGGCACGGCGCTGGATGCGGTCGGCGACGAGGAGCGCCTCATCCGGGCTTACTCCGACTGGCCGCTGTTCCGCACGATGATCGACAACGTGGCGATGAGCCTGGCGAAAGCCGACGGCCGCATCGCACGGCGCTACCTGGATCTGGGCGACCGAGAAGACCTCGCCCAGCTCGTCATGGACGAGATGACCCTCACGCGCTCGTGGGTGATCCGCCTCACCGGCGGCACCGAGCTGCTGGAGAACAAGCCCGTCCTGCAGCGAGCGGTCAAGATGCGCAGCCCGTACGTGGACGCGCTCTCGCTGCTGCAGCTGCGCGCGCTGCGTGCCTTGCGCGCCGCCGAACAGCCCGATGTCGAGCAGCAGCGCCTGCTGCTGCTGTCGGTCAGCGGAGTCGCAGCCGGCCTGCAGAACACGGGGTGACCTCCGGGCGCGGTAAGCTGGCAGGCGATTGAGTTCAGGCGCGACGATCTCGAAGCCGCTCAACGTCTCCCTCGTCACAGAAAGCCACACCGTGACCGACACCGTCCTCATGGACTCCGTCCTGCCCGAAACCGTCCGCCCCGTCTACGACGCGGTCCTGAAGCGCAACCCGCACGAACCTGAGTTCCACCAGGCCGTGCACGAGGTGCTGGAGTCGATCGTTCCGGTCGTCGAGCAGCACCCGGCATTCGCCGAATCCGGCATCCTGGAACGCCTCGTCGAGCCCGAGCGCCAGATCATGTTCCGCGTACCGTGGATCGACGATCAGGGCGTGCTGCAGGTCAACCGCGGCTTCCGCGTGCAGTTCAGCTCGGTACTCGGCCCGTACAAGGGCGGCCTGCGCTTCCACTCGTCGGTGAACCTGTCGATCATCAAGTTCCTCGGCTTCGAGCAGATCTTCAAGAACGCGCTCACCGGTCAGGGCATCGGCGGCGCCAAGGGCGGGTCCGACTTCGACCCGCACGGCCGCAGCGACGGCGAGATCATGCGCTTCTGCCAGTCGTTCATGAACGAGCTGTACCGACACCTGGGCGAGCACACCGACGTCCCCGCGGGTGACATCGGCGTGGGCGCCCGTGAGATCGGCTACCTGTTCGGCCAGTACCGCAAGATCACCAACCGCCACGAGTCCGGCATGTTCACCGGCAAGGGCGTCAGCTGGGGCGGTGCCGAGGTCCGCACCGAGGCGACCGGCTATGGCTCGGTGTTCTTCATCGAGGAGATGCTCGGCGTGCACGGCGAGTCGCTCGCCGGCAAGCGCGTCATCGTCTCGGGCTCGGGCAACGTCGCGATCTACGCGATCGAGAAGGCCACGCAGCTCGGCGCGATCCCGATCACGGCATCCGACTCGTCCGGCTACATCATCGACGAGGACGGCATCGACGTCGCCCTGCTCAAGCAGGTCAAGGAAGTCGAACGCGCACGCATCTCGGAGTACGCCGCGCGCAAGCCCGGCGCGCGCTTCGTCGAGGGTGCGCGCGTGTGGGAGGTTCCGGGCGAGATCGCCATCCCCTGCGCGACCCAGAACGAGCTGGACGGCGACGACGCGCGGGCGCTGGTCGCCTCCGGTGTGCGCGCCGTGGCCGAAGGCGCGAACATGCCCTGCCTCCCCGAAGCCGTGCTGGTGTTCCAGCAGGCCGGCGTGCTGTTCGCCCCCGGGAAGGCGGCCAACGCCGGTGGCGTGGCGACCTCCGCCCTCGAGATGAGCCAGAACGCCGCGCGTCAGCGCTGGGGCTTCAATGACAGCGAGGAGAAGCTGCGCCACATCATGGCGAACGTGCACGCGTCCGCCTTCGACGCCGCCGCGCGCTACGGACATCCGGGCGACTACGTCGTCGGTGCCAACTGCGCCGGTTTCGAGCGGGTAGCACACGCGATGCTCGCCCAGGGCGTCATCTAGCCAGTCCGCACGAAGGGCCGGTCGCTGCTGCGACCGGCCCTTCGTCGTGCGTGCGGCGGGGTCAGTCGAGCCGGCGGTCCTCGGCGTGCCGCGCCAGACTGCGCCCGTAGCGCTCGGTCAGCTGCACCATGAGGTCGGGGGTCTCCCGGTCCAGCCCGAAGACGTAGCCCGGGAAGTCCAGCTCCTGCTGCGCGGCCCAGATCTCCTCGTGCCGGTCGGGCGGGAGCAGGCGCACCGGCTCGCCGACGGCGACCCACGCGATCGGCACGACCGTCTCCTCGGCGAGGTGTGTGCGCAGGTGTACGACGGCGTTGATCCGCACCTCGCTGCGATCACCGATGCGTGCGCCGTTGAAGATGCGCGTGCCCGTCGCGAGGAACACCTCGTCGCCGATCGTCGCGCCCGAGATGCTCGCCATCGGACCGACCAGCGTGTGGTCGCCGATGTGCACCGGGTTGGCCGTCGTGGCGCGGATCAGCGCGTTCTCCATGACGATCACGTTCGCGCCGATGGTGATCGCGCCGCCCTCGGCGGTGATCACCGCGCCGTGCAGCACCTGGCTGTCCGCGCCGATGGTGACATCGCCGCTGATCACCGCGGTGGCGGCCACGACGGCGTCGGGATGGATGCGGGGACTCGCCCCGAGGTGCTCGAACTGCACGGTGCCTCCTGGATCGGTGCCAGCGTAGCGCGCCGACCTCAGGCCTGTGCGGGCTCCCCCGCCGGTGCCGGCGGCTCCGGGAACAGCTGGTCCAGCAGCTGCGCGACCCACGCGATGAGCGCGGCATCCTCCACGGCGTCGCCGCCTGCGGTCGGCAGCGGCACCACGAGGGCGTCGCCGTTGGAGACGAGCTTCGCCTTGGGGTAGAGCCGCTGCAGTCGCACCCGCATCGAATCGGCCAGGTGCGCCGGCGCGATGCGCAGGTTCGGCCCCATCGCGACCACATCGGCGAGATCGACCCGCGCCGCGCGGCGGCGCAGACGTGCGACCGCGATCAGCCCGTCCACCTCGGCGGGCGGCTCGCCGTAACGGTCGCGCATCTCCTCGATCACGAGGTCGATCGCATCCGGCTTGGCGGTCGCGGATGCCGCGGCCGAGAGCTTCTGGTACGCCTCCAGGCGCAGCCGCTCGCTGTCGATGTACGACTCGGGGATGCGGGCATCCACCGGCAGCTCCAGGCGCAGCTCGGTCGTGGTCTCGGTGTCTTCGCCACGGAAGGTCGCGACGGCCTCGCCGATCATCCGGAGGTACAGGTCGAACCCGACGCCGGCGATGTGCCCGGCCTGCTCGGCGCCGAGCATATTGCCCGCGCCGCGGATCTCGAGGTCCTTCAGCGCGACCTGCATGCCACTGCCCAGGTCGTTGTTGACCGCGATCGTCTCGAGCCGATCGGCCGCTGTCTCGGACAGCGGCTTCATCTCGTCGTACAGGAAGTAGGCGTACGCCCGCTCGCGCGCGCGCCCGACGCGGCCACGCAGCTGGTGCAGCTGCGAGAGCCCGTACTTGTCGGCGCGGTCGATGATGATCGTGTTCGCGTTGGCGATGTCGAGGCCGGTCTCGATGATGGTGGTGGACACCAGCACATCGGCGCGGCGTTCCCAGAAGTCGTCGACGACGTTCTCCAGCGCGTGCTCCCCCATCTGGCCGTGCGCGACGGCGATGCGGGCCTCCGGCACGAGTTCGGCGAGCTCGGCGGCCACCCGCTGGATCGACTGCACGCGGTTGTGCACGTAGAAGACCTGGCCCTCGCGCAGCAGCTCACGCCGGATCGCCGCGGCGATCTGCTTGTCATTGCGCGGGCCGACGTAGGTGAGGATCGGATGCCGGTCCTCCGGCGGAGTCTGCAGCGTCGACATCTCCCGGATGCCGGCGACCGCCATCTCCAGCGTGCGCGGGATCGGCGTGGCGCTCATCGCCAGGATGTCGACGTTGGTCTTGATCTTCTTCAGCGCGTCTTTGTGCTCGACGCCGAACCGCTGCTCCTCGTCGATGATCATCAGGCCGAGATCCTTGAAGATCACCTTCTCGGTGAGGATGCGGTGCGTGCCGATGACCATGTCGACGGTGCCGTCCGTCAGGCCGGCGAGAGTCGCCTTGGCCTCTTTGTCGCTCTGGAAGCGCGACAGCGGGCGGACCTGCACGGGGAAGCCGGCGAACCGCTCGGTGAAGGTCTCGATGTGCTGCTTGACCAGGAGGGTGGTCGGAACGAGCATCGCGACCTGCTTGCCGTCCTGGATGGCCTTGAAGGCGGCGCGGACGGCCACCTCGGTCTTGCCGAAGCCGACGTCGCCGGAGAGCAGGCGATCCATCGGGATCGGCTTCTCCATGTCGGCCTTGATCTCATCGATCGTCTGGAGCTGATCGAGCGTCTCCGCGAACGGGAACGCCTCCTCCAGCTCGCGCTGCCACGGGGTGTCGGGGCCGAAAGCGTGCCCCTTGGCCGCCATGCGCGCGGAGTAGAGCTTGACGAGCTCCACCGCGATGTCGCGCACGGCCTTGCGCGCCTTGCCCTTGGCCTGCGCCCAGTCGCTGCCGCCCATCCTGGACAGCGTCGGGGCCTCGCCGCCGACGTAGCGCGACAGCAGGTCGAGCTGGTCGGTCGGCACGAACAGCTTGTCGCCGGGGTAGCCGCGCTTGGACGGCGCGTACTCGAGGACGAGGTACTCGCGGATCGTCTTGACCGCGTTGCGCCCGCCGCTGGAGACCTCGCGCTGCGTGAGCTCGACGAACTTGCCGATGCCGTGCGTGGAGTGCACGACGAAATCCCCGGGCTTCAGCTGCAGCGGGTCCACCACATTGCGGCGGCGCGAAGCGAGCTTCTTCACGACGCGGGAGTCGCCGCCGATCGTGCGCCCGTAGAACTCGGTCTCGGTGAGCACGGCGAACTTGGCCTCGGGCAGCTCGAAGCCGCGCTCCAGGGTGGTCGCGACCACGTAGGCGACGCCCGGTTCGGGTGCATCCAGCACGGAGTCGACCCGGCGGGCGGCGATGCCGCGCTCGGCGAGCACATCGCGCGCGCGCTCGACCAGACCCTGGCCGGACGCGGCCACCACGACCCGCCAGCCGTCGGCCAGGAGCTCGCCGATGTGCGCGGTCGCACCGTCGACGTTGCCGTGGAAGGACGGCACGGCCGTTCCGCGCAGCCGGATGACGGCGGAGGCCTGCAGTGCGACATCGATGTCGGGGTCGAGCAGGCCCTCGGCCGAGGCGTCCGCGGCACCCGAGTCGAAGGTGCTGAGCGTCCACCACACGTCTCCGCGGGCCTGCGACGCCTCGCGCAGCTTGGGCAGCGTGACGAAGTCGCCCGCACCGAGGTCGACCGGGGTCTTCGCGCCGGCCGTCGCGGCGTTCCACGCCGCCTCGAGGAACTCGCGGTTCGTGTCGCTCAGCGTGACGGCACGGGTGACGGCCCGCTCGGGGTCGACCAGCGCGATCGCGGTGCCCTCCGGGAGGTAGTCCACCAGCGTCACGACCTCGTCGACGAGGGCCGGGGTGAGGGACTCCATGCCCTCCACCGGAATACCCTCGGACATCTTCTCGAGCATGCCCCGGATGCCGGGGAACTCGTCCTTCAGCTCTCGCGCACGAGACCGCACGGCCTCCGTCAGGAGCAGCTCACGGCTGGCGGCCAGCTCCACCGCCGCGATGTCGCCGGGCAGCGAGCGCTGGTCGGCGACGCTGAACGCGCGGATCTGGTCGACCTCGTCGCCGAAGAACTCGACGCGGTACGGGTGGTCGGCCACCGGGGGGAACACGTCGAGGATCCCGCCGCGCAGTGCGAACTCGCCGCGCCGCGACACCATGTCGACACGGTGATAGGCCAGCTCGACCAGTCGCTCGGTCACTTCGCCGAGGTCGTGACCTCGGCCGCCCATCGTCAGCGAGATCGGTGCGAGGTCGTTCAGCCCGCCGGCGAGCGGCTGCAGCGCCGCGCGCACCGAGGCGGTCACGATCAGCGGCGTCTCGCCGTCCCACTGGGCGACGCGACGGAGCACCTCGAGGCGCTGTCCGACGGTCTCCGGGCTGGGGCTGAGGCGCTCGTGCGGCAGCGTCTCCCACGCGGGGAAGTGCAGCGACACCGCGCCGGGGATGACCGCCTGCAGAGCGGGCCCGAGCGTCTCGGCGCGGCGGCCTGTCGGGGCGATCGCCAGCAGGACCCCACCGCGACCGTGCGCACGACGGTGAGCGAGCAAGGCGGCCAGCAGCGGCGCATCGAGCCCTTCGACGAGGGAGAAGTCTGCGTCGACGGATGCTGCGGCCACAGCATCCCGGAATGACTCAGCCTGCTCGAGGGCGCGCACGATCCCGGGAACTGTCACCGGACGAGTCTACGGGCGCGGACGGACATCGGGCTCCTAGGATGGCAACGTGAGCGAGCAAGAGCCTGTCGTGCCGACCCCGCCCGAGCCTGCGCAGCCGGCGGTGCCGCCGGTCGCGCCGCCGACCCCGCCGGCCGACTCGCCGCGGGAGCCTGTCGCGGCCCCGCAGCAAGCCCCCGGAGCACCGCAGCCCCCGGCGCCGTTCACTCCTCCCGGTGCCGCTCAGCCGCCCGCCGCTCCGGCAGCCTACCCGGGCCGGCCAGCGTACCCGGCGCAGCAGCCGCAGTTCCCCGCTCAGCCGCCGTACCCGGGTCAGCCCGCGCACCCCGGCCAGCCGATGTATCCCGGGCAGCAGCAGTACGCGACGCCGCAGGCCTATCCGGCGCCGCAGCAGTACGCGAGACCGCCCCACTACGCCGGACAGGCGCCCTACCCGGGCCAGACGCCGAACGCGCCCAGCGAGTTCGCGGCACCGTACACCGCACCCGCCCGCGGCGGATTCGATGCCGCTGCACCGGCTCCCCGCGGGGCCGGCCTCGGCGTCACGGCGCTCGTGCTGGCGATCCTGGCCGTGGTCGTGGCATCGGTCATCGCCGGCGTCGCCGGCTTCGGCGCGGGGATCGGCATCGGCCACGAAATGGCGCTGCGGCCGATCGCGTCCGACTTCGACCTGAGCTACCTCTCACCGGTGCGGGACTCGGTGCTGTGGCTGGAGATCTCGTTCTGGATCGGCAGCGCGCTGGGCATCTGGGCGATCATCCAGGGCATCGTCGCGATCGTCTCGCGCCGCGGCCGCGGTGCCGGGATCGGCGCGGTCGTGATCGCCGCACTCGGTCCGTTCGTCTACACGTTCGTCGCGTACGCCGTGCTGGTCGCGGGCATCGCGGCGGGGTCCTCGATCGGCGGCTGAATCCGCCCGAGGTCACACGCGCGGCGCGTGATGGCGCTGCTGCGCCGCGAGAAGTCCCTCGCCGACAAGCTGTTCGACCGCATCGGCCGCGTCGGAGATCAGCACCGGCAGGTTCTGCCGCTCGGTCGCGCCGAACGGGTCCAGCACCCAGTCGGCGGGGTCCTGTCGGCCGACCGGACGCCCCACGCCGACCCGCACGCGCGGGAACTCGGGGGTGCCCAGGGCCTTGGCGACATCGCGGACACCGTTGTGACCGCCGTGGCCGCCGCCGATCTTCAGCTTGATCGTGTCGAACGGAATGTCCAGCTCATCGTGGATCACCACGACGTGGTCGGGGTCGACGCCGTAGAACTTGGCGAGCGACGACACGGGCCCGCCGGACACGTTCATGAAGGAGTTCGGCTTGGCGAGCACGAGCTTGGCCGCACCCGGACGCAGCCACGTCTCGGCAATGCGGGCGTTGGTCTTGTGCGAGCGCAGCACCTCGCCGCGTCGCCGGGCGAGTTCGTCCACCACCATCTGGCCGACGTTGTGCCGGGTCGTTTCGTAGCGCGGACCGGGATTGCCCAGACCGACCACGAGCCACGTTTCTGCCATACGTCCATCTTCCCGGATACAGCGAAGGGGTGCGCATACGCGCACCCCTTCGTCGGAATTCAGTCGATCAAGCCTCTTCGGAGACCTCGGCCTGAGCCGCAGCGACGGCCGCGTCAGCCTCTTCGATCGAGGAGTCGCCGGCGACACCGGTGATGCCGATGATCAGCGTCTCGGGGTCGGCGATCAGGGTCGCGCCCTTGGGTAGCTTGAGGTCGGCGGCGGTGACGTGCGCGCCATCCTCGAGGCCCTCGATGTCGAGCTCGATCTTCTCGGGGATGTGCGTGGCCTCGACCTCGAGCAGGATCGACACGGCGTCGAGGTTCGCGATCGTTCCGGGAGCGGACTCGCCGATGACGACGACGGGAACGTCGACCTGGACCTTCTCGCCCTTCTTCACGACGAGGAGGTCGATGTGCTCGATGATCTGGCGCACCGGGTCACGCTGGACGTCCTTGACGAGCGTGAGCTCGTGCGAGCCGGCGACGTCGAGCTCGAGGACGACGTTGGCCTTGCGGATCAGCAGGGCGACCTGGTGTCCGGGCAGCGCGACGTGCTTGGGCTCGGCACCGTGACCGTAGATGACGGCCGGGATCTTGCCGGCGGCGCGGAGGCGACGGGCGAAGCCCTTGCCGAAGTTCTCACGCAGCTCGGCGTGAACCTTGTTGTTGTCTTCCGACATGTTGGATCTCCTTGAGGGCTTACGGGCCCTGGTATGGGGTCTTTGGTTCGACTCGAACGCGAGCGCGTGAGGAAAGCCGTAAGCCTGCATCACTGCGTCGATCACGGATGTCGGAACCGCCCGGGAGGCGGCGTGAGACATCCCTCGCCGAAGTACAGTCGCCCAGTCTACCAGCGCCCCCGCTACGATGATGACGCACGCCCATTGACCTCGGAGGACCCATGATCGACAGCCAGCTCGCCTCGGACATTCTGCTGGGCATCATCGGTCTACTGGCCCTGGTCGGCCTGCTCGGCACGGTCGGCGCCTTCTGGTCGCTGGGCCGCTCCGCCTACCGCAAGGAGTAGGCGCGACCGCCGTCGCCGGACGGCGCGGACCGCGTGCCGGAGAGCGCCGTCAGACTCTAGGCTGGATGTGAACCCCCAGCGCTAACTAGAGGAGAACGTGTGACCGAGGCAGCAGCCAATATCGGAGTCGTCGGCCTGGCAGTGATGGGCTCCAACCTGGCGCGCAATCTGGCGAGCCGCGAAGGCAACACGGTCGCGATCTACAACCGCAGCCACGACAAGACGACGCATCTGGTCGCTGAGCACCCCGAGGCCGGATTCATCCCGGCCGCCACCTACGAAGAGTTCGCCGCGTCGCTGCAGAAGCCGCGCACCGCGATCATCATGGTGAAGGCGGGTGCGGGCACGGATGCCGTGATCGATGCGCTCGTGAACGTGTTCGAGCCCGGCGACATCATCGTCGACGGCGGCAACGCGCTGTTCACCGACACGATCCGCCGCGAGAAGGCGGTCCGCGAGACCGGCATCAACTTCGTCGGCGCCGGAATCTCCGGCGGCGAAGAGGGCGCCCTCCTCGGCCCCTCGATCATGCCCGGCGGCTCGGACGAGTCGTGGGTCACGCTCGGGCCGATCCTGAAGTCGATCGCGGCGATCGCCGAGGGCGAGCCGTGCGTCACGCACGTCGGCCACGACGGCGCGGGCCACTTCGTCAAGATGGTGCACAACGGCATCGAGTACGCCGACATGCAGCTCATCGCCGAGGCCTACGACCTGATCCGCCGCGGCACCGGCAAGACGCCGGCCGAGATCGCCGACGTCTTCGCCGAGTGGAACCGCGGCGAGCTGGAGTCCTACCTCATCGAGATCACGGCCGAGGTGCTCCGCCAGGTGGATGCCGAGACCGGCCTCCCGCTCGTGGACGTCATCCTCGACCAGGCCGGCGCCAAGGGCACCGGCGCCTGGACCGTGCAGACCGCCCTCAACCTCGGTGTGCCGGTCTCCGGCATCGCAGAGGCCGTCTTCGCCCGCTCGCTCTCCAGCCACCCCGAGCAGCGCGCCGTCTCCGGCGACCTGCCCGGACCGGACGAGGCCGCCGGGTTCGCCCCCGACGCCGACGCCTTCATCGAAGACGTCCGCCTCGCCCTCTACGCCTCGAAGATCGTCGCCTACTCGCAGGGCTTCGACGAGATCCGTGCCGGCGCAGCCGAGTACGACTGGAAGATCGACCTCGGCGCGATCTCGAAGATCTGGCGCGGCGGCTGCATCATCCGCGCGCAGTTCCTCAACCGCATCGCCGACGCCTACGGGGCGACCCCCGATCTGCCGGTGCTGCTGACCGCGCCGTACTTCGTGGAGGCCCTCGGCCGCGCCCAGGGCTCGTGGCGCCGGATCGTCTCGACCGCCGCGACCACCGGCATCCCTGCTCCGGCGTTCTCGTCCTCGCTGTCGTACTACGACGGCATCCGTGCCGACCGGCTGCCGGCCGCCCTCGTCCAGGGACAGCGCGACTTCTTCGGTGCGCACACGTACAAGCGCATCGACAAGCCGGGCACGTTCCACACGCTGTGGTCGGGCGACCGCACCGAGATCGAGGCCGAAGACACGCACTGACCTCAAGCGGTCTTCACACGTGCGCTCGGCTCAGGCCGGGCGCACGTTGTGGTTGCGGGAGAACACGTTCTGCGGATCCCACTCCTGCTTCACCCGTGCCAGTCGCGCCATCGTCGCCGGCGGGAAGGCCTTGCGGGCGATCTCCGCATCCGTGGAGACCGTGAAGTTCGTGTAGATGCCGTCACCGTGCGCCTCGATCGCGTCCCAGTCGCGCTGTGCGCCCGCACGCGCCTCCGCGTCGAGCAACCCCGGGATGTCGAACGCACCGGCCATGGCGAACCAGGTGGCCGTTCGCGCGGGGAACGGGGAGTCGTCCTGGGCCACGTCGCCGTACGCTCCGCCGACGGATCGCAGCATCAGGACGGATGCCGGGTACCGCTCGCGGAAGCCGGTCAGCAGCGAAACCAGTTCGGCGTCCAGCACGCGCAGCAGGGTGTTGCCCCCGACGAAGCCCGGCATCGGCATCGCCGGATCGAACGGCGGCGCCTCGAGCAGCACGTCGCGGTAGCGACGGACTCCGCCCTCTACCTCGGTGATGCCGTCGATCTCGAGGAGTGGGGCGAGCACCGCCCGCGCGGCCTCGACGTCGGTACCGACCCAGCACGCCGACAACGAGGCGCCCGCAGGGGCACTCGGGTCCATCGCGGGCACGTCCATGTACGTGACGGTGAGCGCCCGGGGCGCGTCACGCATGACGTCCTCGAGTCGCGCGAGCAGCGGTGCCGCATCGCCGTCGATCGACAGGGTCGTCCACACGACGCCCGGCAACGGGTGCGCTTCGAAGTCGAAGCGGGTCACGACGCCGAAGTTGCCGCCCCCGCCGCGGAGCGCCCAGAACAGCTCGGGGTGCGAGCCGGCGGTGACCTCGACGACGTCGCCGGCCGCGGTCACGAGCTGGACGCCGACGAGCTGGTCGCAGGCGAGACCCCAGGCGCGCGTCATCCAGCCGATCCCGCCACCCAGCGTCAAGCCGCCGACACCGACGGACGCCGTGTCGCCCGAACTCAGCCCGAGCCCGTGCGCGCCGAGGGTCTCGGCGACACTCCCCCACGTCGCGCCGCCGCCGACATGCACCGCCGGGGCATCCACCTCGACGTCGTCGAGCGCCGACAGATCGACGATCAGCCCGCCGGGAAGCGTGCCCCACGCACTGTGCCCGCCGCCGCGCACGCCCACCACGAGCCCCTCGGCGGCGAACCGCACGGCGGCCTGCACGTCGGCGACCGACCGCACGCGCACGATGAGCTCCGGTTCACCGATGCCGGAGTGGAACAGACGTGCGTCATCCCACTCGGCATCGCCCTGGGCGATGACCGGTCCTGCGACGGCGTGACGGAGCTGTGCGATATCCATGCGCGGCACGATAGCGCGCGCCGCCGACACGCGGAACCGCTAGAGCCAGTGACGGCGCTTGAAGACGAAGTACAGCGTGATACTGGTGGCCGCCATCAGCCCCAGCGCCATCGGATACCCGAACACCCAGTGCAGCTCGGGCATGAAGTCGAAGTTCATGCCGTAGATCGTCCCGACCAGCGTCGGAGCGAACAGGATCGCGGCCCACGACGACACCTTCTTGACCTGCTCGTTCTGGCCGAGACTGTGCTCGGTCATGCGTCGCATCTCCTCGTTCTGCGCCTGAGCGACGAGCGTCGAGTGCACCAGCAGCGCGTTCTCCAGGATCGCCCGGTAGCCATCGGCCCGCTCGACGGCACGCTGCGCGTGGTCGAGCACGTCGCGCAGCGCGCGGCGCAGCTCCAGATCGATCGGATGCTGCTCGTCACCGCGGAGCGTCTCCAGGATCGGCACGAGCGGCTGAACAGCGCGTTGGAACTCGATCACCTCGCGGGACAGCCCGAAGATGCGCCGGGCGACGCCGGGATCGCCGTCGAACAGCTGATCCTCGATCTCGTCGATGTCGTTCTCGAGACCCGCGATCACGGGCGAGTACTCGTCGACGACCTCGTCCAGGATCGCGTAGAGCACGGCCTGCGGTCCGAGTGCCAGCAGCTCGGGGTTCTCCTCCATGCGGTGCCGCACGCGCGCGAGATCGGGTGATTCGGCGTGGCGCACGGTGACGACGAAGTCGACGCCGACGAACACGTGCACCTCGCCGAACTCGACCTCCTCGGTCGAGTCCACGTAGCGCGCCGGCCGCAGCACGATGAACTCGGTGTCGCCGTAGCGATCGAGCTTGGCCCGTTGGTGCCCGACAAGCGCGTCCTCCACCGCCAGCGGGTGCAGGTCGAACTCCGCCGCGATCTCGCGGACCTCGTCCTCGGAGGGGCGGTACAGACCGATCCACGCCATGCCGTGCCGCTCGCGCATCACCTCGAAGGTGTCGGTGAGGGTCGCGGGGTCAGGGGTCCGAGCGCCGTCGACATACACACCGAAGTCCACGAGGGGCATGCGGCACCTACCTTTCCCCGGCCCCGAGGCCGCGACATCCCACTCTAGGTGCAGGGGATGCCGCGGCCCGGGCCCGACGCGATCGCCGCTGTCAGCGCGTCAGCTCGGTCACCGTGCCCTGCTTCAGGCGCAGCCGGCGGTGCGCCATCCGCGCGACATGCGAGTCGTGCGTCACGACGATGAGAGTGAGCCCTGTGCGGTTCAGGTCGGTCAGCACCGCCATGATCTCGTCGCGCGTCTGCTCGTCGAGGTTGCCGGTCGGTTCATCGGCGAGCAGCACCCGTGGATTCTTCACGATGGCGCGGGCGATCGCCACGCGCTGCTGCTGCCCGCCGGAGAGCTCGGACGGCAGATGATCGTGGCGATCCGCCAGTTGCACCGCCGCGAGCGCTTCCGCCGCACGCTGCCGGTGGTCCGCACGCGAGCCGCCGAGAGGCTCGAGCGCCATCTCCACGTTCTCGATCGCGGTGAGGGTGGGGATGAGGTTGAACCCCTGGAACACGAAACCGATCGCCTGTGCCCGCAGCGCGCCGAGCTGACTCGCCGTCGCACGCGACAGCTCGGTCGTGCCCAGGCTGATCGAGCCTGTCGTGGGCTTCTCCAGCGCGCCGAGCAACTGCAGGAGCGTGGACTTGCCCCCGCCGGTCGGGCCCTGGATCGCGACGAAGTCGCCCTCCGCCAGTTCCAGGTCGACGCCGGCGAGCGCGTCGACGGTACGCCCCTTCTGCGCGTAACGCTTGGTCACTCCGGTGAGCCGGTAGAGGGGCTGGTCCGGTGCGGTGCTCGGCGATCCCGCCGCGCCGGTCGCGGCATCCGTCATCGTGGTCATCTGTTCTTCTCCTGTCGAAGGTTCCATGTCAGTTCACCGAGCGAAGTGCTTCGGCCGGGCTGAGTCGGGCCGCGCGCCATCCGCCGAAGACTCCGGCGATGAGACCGCCGGCGATCGCGAGGCCGATCGCGGCGATGATCACCCACGCGGTCAACGAGGCGTGCAGGACGATGTCGGATGCCGCGGCCTGCAGCGCGCCGGGGAATGCTCCCCCGGCCGGGCCTCCCCGACCCGGGGTCTCCGACGCCACGGAGATCGTCGGCGAGATCACGTTGATCACCCAGATCCCGAGGAGGCCCAGCGCGAGCCCGATCCCTCCGCCGATCAGTCCCTGCACCATCGATTCGCCGGCGACCTGCCCGACGACGCGTCCGTTGGACCAGCCGATGGCCTTCAGGGTGCCGAACTCACGGGTGCGGCGCGATACGCCGGAGATCGTGAACAGGACGGCCAGAAGCACGGCGACGCCGAGCACGATGAGCGAGAGCCAAGTGCCGAGGTTCGAGATGAGGGCGGACGCGCTGGAGAGCGACCCCGACACGGTCGAGGCGAGATCCGACTGCGAACTGACGGTCGCGTCGGGCAGGCTCTCCTCGATAGCGGCCTGAACGGCGCCGATGTCTCCCGCGGAGGCTGCTTGCACGTAGACGGTCGAGATCACATCCTCGACGCCGGCCAGGCTCTGCGCGACGCCGAGCGGGATGTAGACGTCGGCTGCCGTGTCGGCCGTATCGGAGGCCGACGCCACGATCCCGACGATCTCCATCTCGGAGCCGCCGACGTCGATCGTGCCGCCGACGGCGAGCGAGTTGGTCGATGCGTAGGTCGCGTCGAGCACAGCGACGTTCTGTCCCGCGTCCTCCGCAGTCAGGGCACGGCCTTCCGGCACCGTGACGGCGGACAGCGGTCCGACCGTGGCGGCGTTCGTATCGACGCCGAGAACGGTGAACGAGTTCAGATCGAAGGCGCTCCCGCCCGCGCCGTCGGGTCCGCCCTGCGGCGGCGCGGCGCCGGCCTCCGGCTGCACCTGGGTCTGCGAGCGGTCGGGCATCTCGCCCGAGAAGGTCGTGTTGGTCAGGCTGAGGGCCCCGGATGCCGCGCTGACGCCGTCGAGCCCCGTGACGGTGTCGACGCTCGACGCATCGATCGTCCCCCGCATCCGATCGGTCATCAGACGGGACTGACTGAGGGTCGTGGTGCCGTCGGTGCTCTCGCCGGCACCGTCCTCGAACTCGAACTGCGGTCCGCCGCCCTGGCCGGGCTCGGCTGCCGCACCGGTGACCGTGAGGTCCGTGCCCACGCCGTACACGGACTGAAGCGCCTCCGCCTGGGCATCGCGCACCCCGGCGGCCAGCGAATTCACGATGATGACCAATGCGATCGCGACAGCCAGTCCGGCGGCCACGATGATCGTCTGCTTCTTGCGTCCGGCGAGTTCCCGTCGCAGGTACGTCCAATACATGTCTCTCCTCTCGCCGCGACATCTGTCGGGCCGCCACCGACGCTAAAGACGGCCACTATGCGGGGCTGGTGCGCAGTTTCTGAGATCCCTATGGGTCGCTCAGCCCGACCCCACCGGATTCACAGCCACCGCATAGCGCATGCCATAGGAGACCCATAGATAACGGCGCACAATGGAGGCATGACCGCGACCGCACCCGCCCCCGCACTCCAACGCCCCGACGGCTCCGCCTTGCGCGTGCTCGTCGTCGATGACGAGCAGATGCTGACGGACCTGCTGTCGATGGCCCTGCGCATGGAGGGCTGGGAGGTGAAGACGGCGGCTTCGGGCTTCGAGGCGCTGCAGGCCGCGCGCGACTTCGACCCCGACGCGATGGTGTTGGACATCATGATGCCCGACCTCGACGGCATGGCCGTACTGCAGCGCCTTCGTCACTCGGGCAACGATGTGCCGGTGCTCTTCCTCACCGCGAAGGATGCGGTCAGCGACCGGGTCGCGGGCCTCACCGCGGGCGGCGACGACTACGTGACGAAGCCGTTCAGCCTCGAGGAGGTCGTCGCGCGGTTGCGTGGGCTGATGCGTCGCGCCGGGACCGCGCTCGCCGCCGACGCGGAGCCGATCCTGCACGTGGGCGACCTGTCGCTGAACGAGGACAGCCACGAGGTGATGCGCGGCGACACCGAGATCGAGCTGACCGCCACCGAGTTCGAACTGCTGCGCTTCCTGATGCGCAACCAGCGCCGTGTCGTGTCGAAGGCGCAGATCCTCGACCGGGTCTGGAACTACGACTTCGGCGGGCGCTCCAGCGTCGTGGAGCTCTACATCTCGTACTTGCGCAAGAAGATCGACCAGGGTCGGGAGCCGCTCATCCACACGGTGCGCGGCGTCGGCTACATGATCAAAGCCCCGCAATGAGCGAGGTCGAGGCCCCCGCTCTCGACGAGGAAGCGGCCGTCGCGGCGCCCGCCGCGGCATCCCGTCGCCGCCCGTGGACGCTGCAGAACAAGCTCATCGTCACCGTCGTGGGCATCACCTCGTTCATCCTGGTGCTGGTCGGCGTCGCCACCAGCGCCATCCTCGGCGGCGTCCTCGAAGCGGGACTGAACAACCAGGTGGCCAGCGCGTTGGAACGCACCTCCGCGCAGCTGCGTCCGGCCCTGCTGGCCGGGCTGACCGCAGAGGAGATCCTCCGCCAGCAGCCGCAGCAGCCCGGGTTCCTCCTCGCCGTCGAGACGGTGCCTTCGGCGCCGACCGCGGCCGTCACGATGCCCAACCACGACGTCGTGGCGCTCGATGAGGATCAGATCAATCAGCTCGCAGCCGGGTTGCAGGGCGAAGGCCCCCTCATCGTGTCCATCGACGACATCGGCACCTTCCGAGTGGA
Organism: Microbacterium sp. Root61; assembly: GCF_001427525.1. Lineage (NCBI taxonomy): Bacteria > Bacillati > Actinomycetota > Actinomycetes > Micrococcales > Microbacteriaceae > Microbacterium > Microbacterium sp. Root61. The sequence continues at coordinate 1,085,209 of NZ_LMGU01000001.1, forward strand.
AGGGCGACAGGTCACCGGCTCGGTGGTCGTCGTCGGCATCTCGCGCGACGAGGTGGCCCGATCGATCGGTCAGATGCTCACCACGATCGGCCTCCTCACCCTCGGCGGCCTCATTCTCCTGGCCGCCGCCACGGCATGGACGATCCGTGCCGGCCTCGCACCGCTCCGGTCGATCGCCGACACCGCCGAACGCGTCTCCCGGCAGCCGCTCGATCAGGGCGAGGTCTCCATCACCGAACGCGTGCCGGCACCGGAGGCTGATCCCCGCACCGAGATCGGGCGCGTCGGCGAGGCCCTCAACTCGCTCCTCGACCACGTCGGCGAGTCGCTGGACGCCCGCCAGCGCAACGAAGAACGGATGCGGCGGTTCGTCGCCGACGCGAGCCATGAGCTGCGCACTCCCCTGGCGTCAATCCGCGGCTACTCCGAGCTGTCGCTGCGCGACCCCTCGCTCAGCGACACCACCGAGGCATCCCTGGAGCGCATCCAGGCTCAGTCCCTGCGCATGACGACGCTCGTGGAGGACCTGCTGCTGCTCGCCCGCCTCGACGAAGGTCAGGAGCTCGTCTACGGCAGCGTGGACCTCACGCGCCTCGCCCTCGAGGCGGTCGGCGACGCACGCCCCGCGGGTCCCGACCATCACTGGGTGCTCGAGGTGGACGACACACCGATCGTGGTGGCCGGCGACGCCGCCCGACTGCACCAGGTGGCCGCGAACCTGCTCGCCAACGCGCGCATCCACACCCCCGCCGGCACCACCGTCACCGTCACCGTGAGACAGGACGGCGACAACGCCGTGCTGAGCGTGCACGACGACGGGCCCGGTGTGGATCCCGCCGTCGAGAAGGAGCTCTTCGAGCGGTTCTCCCGGGCGGACCGGTCCCGGGCGCGCAAGACGGGCGGCACCGGACTCGGCCTCTCCATCGCCCGCGCGATCGTCCAGGCTCACGGCGGCACACTCACCGTACAGAGCGCGCCTGGGGACACCACGTTCTCTGTGACGCTCCCGGCCACGCCACCGAACGCCGTCGAGCGCGCCGAAGAGCCCACGCTCGACGCCGACGACCTGGACGCGGACGACTCACCGGCGTCCGCGTAGCACCGATCGCCGCCTCGCCCCGCGTCTCACCCGACGCGGGTGAACTGTCGGGTGAGGTGTCGGCAGGCGGTTGACGCGACCAGTCGCCGCTTCCAGACTGGGACCGACCGAGCCGCCCCGGCCTCGGAGCCGAGGAGGTCCCTCATGTCAGTTGTCCGTCGTCTCACCCCCGCCACCGCCCACGTCGGCGATTCCGCCCGAGATCAACTCAACCCGATCTTCGCCCGGCCCGGCGAGGCGACCGACTTCCCGATCGACCGGCTGCCGCCGAGCGAGTCGCTGCCCGAGACGGCCTATCAGATCGTCCACGACGAGGCGATGCTCGACGGCAACTCCCGGCTCAACCTCGCCACGTTCGTCGGCACGTGGATGGATCCGCACGCGACCAAGATCTACAGCGAGTCAGCCGACAAGAACATGGTCGACAAGGACGAGTACCCGCAGACCGCCGCGATCGAGACACGCTGCTGGAAGATGATCGCCTCGCTCTGGAACTCGCCGGACGCGGAGGACTCCATCGGCACGTCGACGATCGGCTCGTCCGAGGCGTGCATGCTCGGCGGTCTCGCGCTCAAGCGTCGGTGGCAGCTGGCCCGCCGGGCGGCGGGCAAGAGCACCGAGAAGCCGAACCTCATCCTCTCCAGCGCCGTGCAGGTGTGCTGGGAGAAGTTCTGCAACTACTGGGACGTCGAGCCGCGGTACGTGCCGATCAGCGACGAGCACAAGGTACTGGACGGCCACGACCTGGAGAAGTACGTCGACGAGAACACGATCGGTGTCGTCGCGATCATGGGCGTCACCTACACCGGCATGTACGAACCGGTCGCCGACATCGCCGCCGCCCTCGACCGCATCCAGGAGAGCACGGGCCTGGACATCCCGATCCACGTCGACGGCGCGTCCGGCGGCATGATCGCGCCGTTCCTGCAGCCCGACCTGGTGTGGGACTTCCGCCTCCCCCGCGTGGCCTCGATCAGCACCTCCGCCCACAAGTACGGGCTCGTCTACCCGGGTCTGGGCTGGGTGGTGTGGCGCACGGTCGCCGACCTGCCGCAGGAGCTCGTCTTCGACGTCACCTACCTCGGCGGGCACATGCCGAGCTTCGCCCTGAACTTCTCACGACCGGGCTCACAGGTGCTGCTGCAGTACTACCTGTTCCTGCGCCTCGGCTTCGACGGCTACCGCCGCGTGCAGCAGGCATCTCAGGATGTCGCCGTCTTCCTGGCGCGCGAGATCGGCGCGATGGACGCGTTCGACCTGTGGAACGACGGCACCGACATCCCGGTGTTCGCGTGGCAGCTGACGCCCGGCCACACCGACAAGTGGAACCTGTACCACCTGTCGGAGCGCCTGCGGCTGAAGGGCTGGCTGATCCCCGCCTATCCGATGCCCGATGACCTCACCGATGTCGTCGTGCAGCGGATCGTCGTGCGCAACGGCCTGAGCCGCAGTCTCGCGGAGAGCCTCCTCTCCGACATCCGGGAAGCCGTGGCCTACCTCGACGCGCTCGAGTCGCCGATGCCCGTCGAAGGCATGGTGAGCTCCTTCACGCACTGAGCCCGGGCGCGATCGATCAGTATCCGCTGAACGCGTCGGTCGTGATCGACCGCGCCTTCTCCAGCGCGGGCGCCAAGTCGGCGATCAGTCCGGGAGGCCCGGAGATGTACGCGTGACGTCCGGCGAGATCGGGGACGACACGCTGCAGCCCCTCGGCGTCCAGTCGCACGCCCTGCGCCCACAGCCAGTGCGAGGGCAGGTCGGCGGGACGGTCGCGGGTGAAGACGACGACGGAGATGCCGGATGCCTCGAGGTCGGGGCGGAAGGCCAGCTCGGCGGCCTCCGAGGCGACGTAGACGAGCACGACGTCGCGATCTTCGCCCGCAAGGCGCTGGTGGCGCAGCTGGGCGGCGAACGGCGTGATGCCGATGCCCGCCGCGACCATCAGGATCGGGCTGGTCGTCCTCTTCGGCAGGACGAAGTCGCCCCACACACCGGTCGCGGCGAGGGCCCCGCCGGTGTCGAGTTCGGCGAGGGCCTTCTTGTAGCTGCTCTGCGGTTTGCCACCGGCTGCGGCCGGGCTCTCGCGGAACGCGATCCGCAGCTCGGGAAGGTCCTCCGGGGCGGACGCGATGCTGAACTCGCGACGGGTGCCGCGGGCATCCGGGTGGTGGTGCGGCACCTCCAGCTCGACGTACTGTCCGGGCAGGAACGGCAGCGGGCGCTTCGCGCGGAACGTGAGCTCGTTCACGGTCGGAGTGAGCGGGGTGCGGGACACCAGCGTCAGCTTCACGGCCGCGCGCACCGTGAAGGCCAGGGCGAACGCGACGAGGTTGCCGACGAGCAGCGCGCGCTCCTGGCCGAGGCTGATGACGCCCAGGTCGATCGGCCAGCCGGCCAGCACGCCCACGACCGCCGCGACCGTGAACTGCTGCCAGCGTCGCGGCGGCAGCGTCAGCGGTTCGGACAGCATGAAGGCGCCGAGGAACAGGAACGGCGAGGACAGCAGGATCTGCCAGAAGATGGTGACGCCCTCGACCGTGATCCCGGCCGCCTGGTACTGCGCCGAGGTGCGCAGCACGGCGACGGCGACGGCGATCACGACGAAGACCGCGATGACGCGGACCTTCTCGGTGCGCCACAGGACCGCGAGTCCGCACAGGACCACGGGCAGCGCCATCGCCGGGGTGCCGACCCACCACGCTGGCGTGCCGAGTGCCGGCACCGCGATGGCGCACAGCGCCAGCACGGTCGCACCGACCGCCGCAGGGTTGAAGATGTGCCGACCCCGCCACGCCAGGATGTACTTGGAGAGGGATGCCACGGCTCCGGCCAGCGCGATGCCCGCCAGCGCCGTCAGATCGAGCGACGGGCGCAGCACGAACAGCAGGATGTGCGCCGTGATGAGCGAGGACTCGATGCGCCACGGCAGCCCGACGATGCGCTGGGCCACGGCATCCACCGCGGAGCACACCGCCACGAGGACCGCGAGGGTGACGACCAGCTCGAGGGGCGACGGAGCGACCAGTTCGAAGAAGGACAGCAGGAACGCGATGACGGCCAGGGTCGCCAGTGCGAGGTACACCAGGCGGTACATCGAGACGCGTCCGAGCACCGCGAAGACCCGGTTCCAGAGCGAGGTGAGCGTGCCGAGCATCAAACGGGTCCCAGCTTCTCGTGCGGTTCGGCGGGCAGGTGCACACCGATCGGATCGCCCGGGTGCACGACGCCGCCGTGCACGACGGTGGACATGATGCCCGCCAGGCGGATGGTCTCCCCGGCGTCATCGACGTGGACCAGTTCCTTCATGAGCCCGGACGACAGCCCGTTGATCTGGGTGCACGGGTTGCGCAGGCCGGTGACCTCGATCACCGCATCCGGACCCAGCGCCAGACGCGTGCCGCGCGGCAGCGAGAGGATGTCGAGGCCCTCGGTCGTGATGTTCTCGCCGAGTTGTCCCGGTGCGACCTCGTGGCCGTGCTCCGCGACCTGGGCGAACAGCTCCGCGTGCATGAGGTGCACCTGGCGCAGATTCGGCGTGCTCGGATCGCGCTTCACCCGCGAAAGGTGCTGCACGAACTCGCCCGCGTGCGCGTCGCCTTCGACGCCGACCCCCTCGACCAGCCGGATGCTGCGCATGGTGGGCTTGCTGAAGCGGTGCTGGTCGTCACGGGATACGGCGAGGACACGGGCACCCGTCACGGGATCGCTCATACGTCAACGATATCCGGCCCGGTGAACAGGTCGGCGGCGCAGCCGGGAGACCACTCCACCCGGCCGTCCGTGGTCATCCGCACCCACTCGACGCCCCACCCGTGGGCGAGCTCCACGCCACCGTCGAAGAACAACGCCGTCGCGATGGCGTCCGCTCGCATCGCCGTGGCCGCGACGGCCCAGGTCGCGGCATACGTCGTGACGGGCCGGCCGGTGCGGGCGTCCAGGACGTGGTGCAGGCCGTCGCCCCACGCGCGCCTGTTGGTCGCCGACGCGCACAGCGCGGCATCCGTCACCTCCCACACCCCGATCGCTCGGCGGGCGTCGTACGGATGCTCCAGGCCGATGCGGACGGGTCCGCCGCGCAGGGCCATGTCACCGCCGGCGTCGACCACGATGTCACCGGGGACCGCCGGCGACAGGACCGCGAGCACGAGGTCCACCAGGCGGCCCTTGCCGAGGGCGCCGACATCGATCAGGGCAGGTGCGGTCAGCCTCATCCGCTCCCCCGTCCAGGTCAGCTGATCGACCCACTCCAGCGGCGCGGGTGCGGCACCCCGGTCGACGAGGCTGTACGCCGCGTCGTAGCCGAGGCTCTCCAGCGAACGCCCGACCAGCGGGTTGACGGCGCCGGCCGTGGCCGCGGACAGCGCCACGAAGGCGTCCAGCATCTCGGCGGCGTCAGCGGGCGCGCCCACTTCGCGAGGGTCGCGCGCAAGCGAGGTGACGAGCGAGTCCTCGCGGAACCGCGACCAGACCCGATCGAACTGCGCGATGCACTCGGTGACGCGGGCACGGATGCCGGGTCCCAGCGCCTCCGTCGTCTCGATCTCCCACGACGTGCCGATGGCGTCGAAACACCAGGTGGCGTGCGCCGGCGATTCCGGCGCGGACATCAGACGGCCGCTTCGGACTTGATCTGCTCGATCGCCTGGTTGAATCCGCCGCTCGTCAGAGACGATCCCGCGACGCGGCTCACCGAGATCTCGTCGATGTCCTTGCCGACGACGACCTCTGAGATCCCGCCGACGAACTGGCCCTGGTACTGCTTGGACTCGGCCTTCTGCGGCTGTCCGACGACCTCGACCTCGGTGATGACGTCATCGACGAGCGTGACGGTCACGGTGATGGTCTCCACCGACTCGGGCGTGGCGTAGGAGCCCTCACCGGTGTACGTGCCGTCGGCGTACGAAGCCGCATCCGACGTGCTGGGAGCCGTCGATGCCCCGGAATCGGTCGTGGGAGCACCGGCGGAATCGCCGGCTTCCCCGCCCGTCGAGCAGCCCGCCAGCGCGATGACTCCTGCGACGCCGACCATCGCGGCGGCGACGCGTGCAGGACGGGGAACGGTGGTGGTGCGGATCATGAGTGGTTCTCCTCGTACGGGTGCCGGTCCGGCGCGGGTCTGGGGCGATGTGGGTTCACAGTAGCGACGGGGTTGAGGCGTCACCTGTGGTCGGTCTACGAGATTGCTGTGGGCGATTCGCCGCGCCGGCGGATCGCCTTGAGCCCTTCGACGGCCAGGAAGATGACGATCGACAGGACGAGCGGCAGCACCCACGACCAGATGGCCAGCGGGCGGGAGCCGAACAGATCGTTCATGAACGGCACGTACGTGTAGATCAGTTGCAGCCCGAGCAGGGCGAGCGCCGACCACCACACCACCGGATTGCCGCGGAGCACCTCGGAGGTCAGGCTCGAGCGGCTCAGGAATCGGCAGTTGAACAGATAGGCGAGCTGGCCCAGCGCGAGCATCGCGACAGCTTCGGTGCGCGCGTAGTCCACGTCGACCCCGGTGGCGGCGACCGTGTAGAACACACCCAAGGTCGCTCCGCCGATGAGCACCGAGACCAGCAGAACGAAGCCGAGCTCACGGGCCGACACGATCGAGCCACCGGTGGCACGCGGTGGGCGGCTCATGATGCCGCGCTCGGCCGGCTCGTACGCCAGCGCGAGCGACAGGGTGAGGGCGGTGACCATGTTGACCCACAGCACCTGCACGGGTGTCAACGGGAGCGCCAGTCCGAAGACGACGGCGACCAGGATGACGAGCGACTGCGCGCCGTTGGTCGGCAGCAGGAAGACGACCGACTTGCGCAGGTTGTCGTAGATGCGCCGGCCCTCGCGGATCGCGCTGCGGATCGTTGCGAAGTTGTCGTCGGCGAGCACGATCTCGGCGGCTTCCTTCGTCGCCTCGGTGCCCTTGATGCCCATCGCGATGCCGACGTTCGCGCGGGTGAGTGCGGGCGCGTCGTTGACACCGTCGCCGGTCATCGCGACGACCTCGTCGTGCGCCTGCAGCGCGCGCACGATCCGGATCTTGTGCTCGGGGCTCGTCCGCGCGTACACGTCCACGTCCTGCACCACGGCCTTGAGCTGCTCCTGCGTGAGCGCCTCCAGCTCGGCCCCGGTCAGCACGCGGGCATCGTCCGAATCGACCAGACCCATCTCGCGGCTGATGGCGAGGGCGGTGCCGGCGTGGTCGCCGGTGATCATCTTCACGCGGATGCCGGCGGCGTGGCAGTCGGCGATCGCTTCGATGGCTTCGGGGCGCGGCGGGTCGAGGATGCCCCAGACCCCGAGGAACTCGAGGCCTTCGAGGTCCTCGAGCTCGATGCCCTCGCGCGTGGCGTCGACAGGGAGCCGCGCCGCCGCGAGCACCCGCAGACCCTCACCGCTGAGGTCGGCGATGACCGCCTCCCAGCGCACGATGTCCAGGGGTTCGCGTCCGGCCGCGCCGCGCTGAGCCGTGGAGCGCTCCAGCAGCCGGTCGGGGGCGCCCTTCACCAGGATGGCGCGCGAGCCGTCGGGCGCCTCGTTCAGGGTCGCCATGAGCTTGTTCGCCGAATCGAACGGGACGACGTCCAGCCGCCGCATCCCGTCGGTGCTCGCCCCGCCCTTCAGGGCGACGACCTTGAGCGCCCCCTCGGTCGGCTCACCGACGAGCGTCCACTGATCCTCCTGCGGGACGATGTGCGCGTCGTTGCAGAGCGTGGCGACGGCCAGGATCGCGGCGAGGTCGGCGCCGGCGGTGGCACCGTCCTCCGGGATGATGTCTCCCTCGGGCTGGTAGCCGAGCCCTGTGACGGCGTACTGCGCGACGGGGGTGACGATCGAGCGGACCGTCATCTCGTTCTTGGTGAGGGTGCCGGTCTTGTCGGAGCACACCGTCGTCACCGAGCCGAGCGCCTCGACGGCGGGGAGCTTGCGGGTGATCGCGTTGCGCCGGGCCATCTGCTGCACGCCGATCGCCAGCGTGATCGTGACGAGGGCGGGGAGCCCCTCCGGTATGGCGGCGACGGCGAAGCCGATGGTCGCCGAGATGAGGTCGGCGAACGGCATCCCGTGCACGAAGCGCCCGATCGCGAGCATCAGGACGGCCATGCCCAGGATGACGAGGGTCAGCTTCTTGCCGAAGTCGTCGAGCTGCTTGGTGAGCGGCGTCGCGAGCGATCCCGCATCGCCCACCAGCGCCTGGATCTTGCCGATCTCGGTGTCCGCGCCGGTGCCGGTGACGATGCCCCGCGCCTGCCCGGCCGAGACGATCGTGCCGGAGAACGCCATCGATGCGCGGTCGCCGATGCCGGCGTCGGCGGTCACCGGGTCCGCACCCTTCGAGGAGGGCACCGACTCCCCCGTCAGCGCCGACTCGTCCACGCGCAGCTGGAAGGACTGGAAGAGCCGCACGTCGGCGGGCACCTTGTCGCCGGGGGCGAGTCGGATCACGTCACCGGGAACGAGGTCGGCGGCGGGGATCGTCGCCCACGCGCCGTCGCGGCGGACGCTCGCATCGGAGGACAGCATCCCTCGAATGCCCGCGAGGGCCTTCTCGGCGCGCCCCTCCTGGACGTACCCGATCACCGCGTTGATGATGGCGACGGCCATGATGACCCAGAAGTCCAGCCAATCGCCCATGATCGCCTTGATCGCCGCGGCGCCCAGCAGGATGTAGATCAGCGTGTCGTTGAAGTGCGCGAGGAACTGCAGGATCGCGGGCTTGCGCGGCGGCTCCGGCAGGACGTTGGGTCCGGCGATCTCCAGACGCGACCGGGCGTCCGCGCTCGTGAGACCGCCGACATCCGTACCCAGAGCGGTTTCGACGTCGGGGACGTCGAGCGCGAAGGGCTGCGCGACGGTCAGGGATGCCTCGGCGAGCTGTCCGGTCATGGCATCCCTTCGGTGTGTCAGGCGGCGCCGTCGAACATGCTCGTGACGGAGCCGTCCTCGAATACCTCGCGGATCGCACGCGCCAGCAACGGCGCGATGGGCAGAATCGTGAGGCCTTCGAACCGGTGCTCCGGCGCGAGCGGGATCGTGTCGGTGACGACGACCTCGTCGATCGACGAGTCCTGCAGCACGATCGGCGCGGGATCGCTGAAGATCGCGTGCGTGGCCGCGACGATGACGCGCTCGGCGCCGGCGGCCTTGAGGGCCTGCGCTGCCTTGACGATGGTGCCGCCGGTGTCGATCATGTCGTCCACGAGGAGGCACACGCGGCCGTCGACCTGGCCGACGATCTCGTGCACGGTGACCTGGTTGGCGACCTTCGGGTCACGACGCTTGTGGATGATCGCCAGCGGTGCGCCCAGCTTGTCGGACCAGTTGTCGGCGACGCGGACCCGGCCCATGTCGGGCGAGACGACCGTGAGCTTCTCGCGGTCTTCCGGGCTCAGCTCGTTGCGGAAGTACTCCAGCAGCACCGGCTGCGCGAAGAGGTGATCGACGGGGCCGTCGAAGAAGCCCTGGATTTGCGCTGCGTGCAGGTCGACGCTCATGATGCGGTCGGCACCGGCGGTCTTGATCAGGTCGGTGACCAGGCGGGCGCTGATCGGTTCGCGACCGCGGCCCTTCTTGTCCTGGCGGGAGTACGGGTAGTACGGGGCGACGACCGTGATGCGCTTGGCGGAGGCGCGCTTGAGCGCATCCACCATGATCAGCAGCTCCATGATCCACTCGTTGACGCCACGACCGAACGACTGGATGACGAACACGTCACAGCCGCGGACACTCACCTCGAAGCGGGTGTAGAGCTCGCCCGATGCGAAGGTGCGGTGCTCGGTCGGAGCCAGCTCGCTGCCCAGTGCTTCGGCGACCTGCGTCGCCAGCGCGGGGTGGGAGCTGCCGGCAACGACGACGAGTCGTTTCTTCGTCTTCGCGACAAGCCCGGGGGCGATGTCACGCTCGAGATCGGCCTGCGTCTTCTTGGTCTTGCGTGCCATGACCCGCCTATTCGTCGGCTTGTGCGCGAGCGGCGTCTGCTGCCGCCGTACCCTCGCGATTCTTCTCAACCCAGCCTTCGACGTTGCGCTGCGGCGCCACCGAAAGGGCGAGCGCTCCCGCCGGGACATCCTTGCGGATGACTGCCCCTGCGCCGGTTTTCGCTCCTGCTCCGATCCTAACGGGCGCGACGAACACGTTGTGCGACCCGGAGTGCACGTGGTCGCCGATCTCGGTGCGGTGCTTGGCGATGTCGTCGTAATTCGCGGTGATCGCGCCGGCCCCGAGGTTGACGCCGACGCCGATCGTGGTGTCGCCGATGTACGACAGATGCGGCACCTTGCTGCCTTCGCCGATCGTCGTGTTCTTGATCTCCACGAAGGTGCCGATCTTGCCCTTGGCGCCGAGGATCGTGTTCGGACGCAGGTAGGCGAACGGTCCCACCGTCGCCGAGGCGCCGATGACGGCGAGCGTGGCGTCCGTGCGGGTGACGATCGCGTTCTCCCCCACCTCGCAGTCGACGAGGCTCGTGTCGGGACCGATGGTGGCGCCCTCCGCGATCGAGGTGGCGCGGAGGATCTGGGTGCCGGGCAGCACGGTGACATCCGGAGCAAGCGTCGCGGTGACATCGATCCAGGTCGTCGCCGGGTCCATGATCGTGACCCCGGCGAGCTGCCACTTGCGGACGGTGCGCGCGTTGAGCAGGCGACCCACCTCCGACAGCTGAGCCCGGTCGTTCACGCCGTACGTGACGGTGACATCCTCGACGACGGATGCCGCCACCCGGTCGCCGGCGACACGGGCGAGGCCGGCCACGTCGGTGAGGTACTTCTCCGCCTGGGCGTTGTCGATGCCGATCGCCGGCAGGTGCGTGCGCAGCGAGTCGGCGCGGAAGACGTACATCCCGGCGTTGATCTCGCGGACCGCCGCCTCGGCGTCGTTCGCGTCCTTCTGCTCCACGATGCGCGAGACATCCCCGTCGGCATCCCGGATGACGCGGCCATAGCCGGTCGGGTCGGCCACGACGGCGGTCATCAACGTGACGGCCGCATCGGCCGCGCGGTGGGCGGCGACGAAGGCGGTCAGGGTCCCGGCATCCGCCAACGGGCAGTCGCCGGAGAGCACGAGCACATCGCCGGAGAACCCGTCCAGCTGCGCAAGGGCCAGTTCGACGGCGCGACCGGTTCCGGGCACCTCGTCCTGGTCGACGACCACGACGTGCGGCGCATCGTCGGCGACGGACTGGGCGACGAGGTCGCGCTCGTGCCGGACCACCACCAGCGTATGGGCGGGAACGAGCTCGGCCGCTGTGGCGAGCACGTGACCCACCAGCGACCGTCCGCCGATGCGGTGCAGCACCTTGGGCGTGCGCGACTTCATGCGCGTGCCCTGCCCTGCGGCCAGGATGATGATGGCGAGGTCGGCGTCGGCACGACCGCTTTCGGTGTTCTCGGACATGCTCCGCCGCCAGGATTCGAACCTAGACCTAACAGCTCCAAAGGCTGTCGTGCTGCCATTACACCACGGCGGATCGCCACGAACCGGGGCACGTGACCAGCATCAAGTCTGCCAGTCGATAATGGGTGGATGGGACACGAGACCGATGAAGTCGACCGCATCGTCGGAGCGTGGATCGCGCAGCGGCCCGATCTCGACTTCTCGCCGCTGGAAGTGCTGTCCCGCGTGGACCGCCTGTCGCGGCATCTGGACCGCGCCCGTCGCGACGCATTCCGGCGCAGCGACCTGGAGCCCTGGGAGTGGGATGTGCTGTCGGCGCTGCGTCGTGCGGGCGAGCCGTTCCAGCTCAGCCCCAAGCAGCTCCTGCAGCAGACGCTGGTCTCCAGCGGCACCATGACAAACCGCATCGACCGACTGGTGGACCGCGGACTCGTACGTCGGGAAGCAGATCCCGGGGATGGACGCAGTGTTCTGGTGACGATCACGATGGACGGACGAACGCGGGTGGATGCCGCGATCACGCGGCTCGTCGATGCAGAATCGCTGCTGCTCGGCGCACTGTCGCGCGGCGACCGCGACCGCCTCGCCGGCCTGCTGCGCAAGCTCAGCCTCGGATTCGACGCCTGAGGGTTCGTCCCGCACGGGCTGCGGCCATCGACATCCATCCAAGGCACGTAGCCTGGGGGTGTTATGGCACATCTTCTGGGGGCAGAAACCCTACATCTCGAGTACCCGACCAAAGTCGTCTTCGACTCCGTATCGCTCGGCGTTGAAGAAGGCGACCGCATCGGGATCGTCGGTCGCAACGGCGACGGCAAGTCCACCTTGCTCGGATTGCTGGCGGGACGCTTCACCCCCGACTCCGGCCGCGTGACGATGCGCAGCGGAGTGCGGATCGGCGTGCTCGACCAGGGAGACGTGCTCGACGACGACGACACCGTGCGCAATGCGGTGGTGGGTGATGCTCCCGAGCATGTCTGGGCCGGCGAACCCCGTATCCGCAGCGTCATCGCGGGGCTGCTGAGCGACCTGCCCTGGGACGGGAAGATCGGACCGCTCTCGGGTGGTCAGCGTCGCCGCGTCGCGCTGGCGCAGCTGCTGGCCGGAGACCACGACATCCTCGCGCTGGACGAGCCGACGAACCACCTCGACGTCGAGGCCATCACGTGGCTCGCGGGCCATCTGAAGCAGCGCTGGGCGCAGAGCTCGGGTGCGCTGCTGGTCGTCACGCACGACCGGTGGTTCCTGGATGAGGTGTGCACCACTACGTGGGAGGTGCACGATCGTGTGGTCGATCCGTTCGAGGGCGGCTACGCGGCCTACATCCTGCAGCGCGTCGAGCGTGACCGTCAGGCCGCGACGATCGAAGCGCGCCGCCAGAATCTGGCCACCAAGGAGCTCGCCTGGTTGCGCCGAGGAGCACCGGCGCGCACCGCGAAGCCGAAGTTCCGCATCGAGGCCGCCAACGAGCTGATCGCGGATGTGCCCGAGCTGCGCGATCCCATCGCCCTGCGCTCGCTCGCGGTCTCCCGACTCGGGAAGGAGGTCGTCAATCTGCTCGACGTCTCGGTATCATACGGCGACCGTGCCGTGCTGCGGGACGTCGAATGGCGCATCGCACCGGGCGAGCGCACCGGCATCCTCGGCGTGAACGGTGCCGGAAAATCCACTCTCCTGAACCTCATCTCGGGCACGGGTCAGCCCACGACCGGGCGCGTCACGCGGGGCACGACGGTGAAGATCGCCACGCTCGCGCAGGGTCTCGACGAACTCGAAGAGCATCTGAATCACCCCGTGCGCACCGTGCTCGCACAGCTGCGCACGTCGTACACGTTCGGAGACGGCTCGAAGGCGCGCGAGATCACGCCCGGCCAGCTGCTGGAACGCCTCGGATTCGCCTCGGCGCAGCTGTCGACGCCGGTCAAGGACCTCTCCGGTGGGCAGAAGCGACGACTGCAGCTCCTGCTGATCCTGCTGGACCAGCCGAACGTGCTCATCCTCGACGAGCCGACCAACGATCTGGACACGGACATGCTCGCCGCCATCGAGGACCTCCTCGACACGTGGCCGGGCACCCTGCTGGTCGTCTCGCACGATCGCTACTTCCTGGAGCGCGTCACCGACCAGCAATACGCGCTCCTGGACGGCCACCTGCGCCACCTCCCCGGGGGCGTGGAGGAATACCTCCGCCTGCGTACAGCGCAGCGCAAGGCCGCGGAGAGCGGGCCCCCGTCGGGCGCGTCCAGCTCGGCCGCCGCTTCCGAGCTGTCAGGGGCCGATCGGCGTACCGCGCAGAAGGAGCTGTCGGCGATCGATCGGCGCCTCGCGAAGCTGTCCGGACTCATGGCAGCCCTCGACGTGAAGCTCGCGGAGTTCCACGACGACTACGACGCGTTGCAGAAGCTGCAGTCCGAACGCGCCGCCCTTGCGAGCGAAGTCGACACCCTCGAAGAGCGCTGGCTCGAACTGGGCGACATCCTCGGGCACTGACCCGGTGGACGCAGAAGGGGGAGGATGCCGCGGCATCCTCCCCCTTCTGCGTTCCGGCTAGTCCAGGCCGTTCTCCGACAGCCACTGCGTGGCGATGTCCTGCGGGGACTTCTGGTCCTCGGTACTCTGCACGTTCATCGCGATGAGCGCCTCGGGCGTCAGCTTGGCGCTGATCGCGTTGATGACGTCGGCGATCTTCGGCGCGAGGTCCTTGTTGACGAGCGGCACGACGTTCGAGGCCAGGATCAGGCCCTCCGGGTCGGTCAGCACGACCAGGTCATCCGTCTGGATGCGCGGGTCGGCCGTGAACACGTTCGCGACGTTGACCGTGCCGGCGACAAGGTCCTCGACCGTGGTGTCGCCGGTCGCGGAGAACGCCACCTCGACGCCGTAGGTGTCGAGGAGGCCCGTGGGGCCGTACGGGCGCTCGGCGAGCTCAGGCGGCCCTCCCAGAGTCAGCGGCACCGTGACCTTCGCGAGGTCGGCGATCGACGTCAGCCCGTACTCGTCGGCGAACGCCTTGGTCACCGTGTACGAGTCCTGGTCGGACGCCGTCGCCTGGTCGAGCACCGTGAGATTCTCGGGGAGGGCTTCCTGCAGCGCCGCGTAGACGTCCTCGGGCGTGCGCGCCTCCGTCGTCTCGTCGAAGTACTGCAGCAGGTTGCCGGTGTACTCGGGGAACAGCGAGATCGAGCCGTCTCCGATCAGCGGCATGTAGGCGTCGCGCTGGCCGATGTTGAACTGACGCTCGACGTCGAACCCGGCGCCCTCGAGGGCCTGGGCGTAGATCTCGGCGATGATCTCGTTCGAGTAGTACGCCTGCGAGCCGACGACGATGGTGTCGCCCGAACCCCCGGCCGAGTCGGACGGGGTATCGAGCGGGTTGCCCGACGAGCAGCCGGCGAGCAGGACGACCGCGCCGGCGAGGGCGGCGGTGGCGGCCAGGAGCCGCTTCTTGGCTGTGAACATGGTGATGATCCTCCTTGTTGACGGGACGGGACACACGGATGCGGAAAGTCAGGTGACGGTGGCCTCGGCGCGGGGGCGCTCCGAGGGGACGGATGCGGCGTCCACGGCATTGTTCGGAACGGAACGTCGATCGGATCGCGGTGGCCGGACCCCGCGCGGCACGGCGCCGCGCTGGGCGAGCGCGAACAGGCCGTCCAAGATGAGGGCGAGCGCCGCGACGAGGATCGCGCCGCCCAGGACCATGTCGTAGCGGCGGAGCGGGATCCCCGCGATGATGTACTGGCCGAGCCCACCGAGGCCCACGTATGCGGCGATCGTCACCGTCGCGACCACCTGCAACGTCGCCGAGCGCAGCCCCGCGACCAACAGCGGGAGCCCGAGCGGCACCTCGATGCGCCAGAGGATCTGCCACTCGGTCATGCCCATCGCCCGGCCGGCGTCGATGACGGTGCGGTCGATGGCCTCGAGCCCGGCGTAGGCGCCGGCGAGGATCGACGGGATCGCGAGCAGCACGAAGCTGATGACCGCCGCCTCGGGCTTGTGCAGCACGCCGAAGAGGAGCACCAGCAGGATCAGCAGGCCGAACGACGGCACCGCGCGGGCTGCTCCGGATATCGCCACCGCGACATCGCGTCCCTTGCCGGTATGCCCGATCAGCCAGCCCAGCGGAACGGCGATGACGCCCGCCACCAGCACCGAGATCACCGTATAGGACAGGTGCTGCATCAGAGCGACCGGCACCGAGCTGACGCCCACTCCCTTGTCGGGAGAGAAGATCCACGCGATCGCGTCGAGGAAGAGGTTCATGCCACTGCCTCCGCTTCGAGTCCGACCTGGACCGTGCGGGAACGCGAGCGCGATCTCGTGGCGCGCGCCCACGGCAGCAGCACCCGGCCGGCGAAGACGAGGACGAGATCGACCAGGAGGGCGATGATCGCGACCGCGACGATGCCGGCACCGACTTCGGGGATGATGCGGCGCTGCAGCCCGTTGGTGAAGAGATAGCCGAGGTTGCTCACCCCGACGAGGATGCCCACGGTCGCCAGGGCGATCGTGCTGGCCGCCGTGACGCGCAGACCCGCCAGGATCACGGGTCCGGCGAGTGGGAACTCGACACCCCAGAAGCGCTGGAAGGCCCCGTATCCCATCGCCGTCGAGGCCAGGCGGACATCTTCGTCCACGGATGCCAGCCCGTCGGCGACGGCGCGGACCATCAGCGCCACCGCATAGATCGTCAGGGTGATGATGAGGTTCAATTCGCTGACGATGCCGACGCCCAGCAGGGGCGGAAGGAGGACCAGCAGCGCGAGGGAGGGAATCGTGTAGAGCAGGCCCGTTCCGGTCAGCAGTACGGCGCGCACGGGCCGGTAGCGCCAGGCCAGCCAGCCCAGCGGCACCGAGATGACGAAACCGAGGACGATCGGGATGACGCTCTGCCGCAGGTGCTCCAGCGACAGGGACCAGATCAGACCGAGGTTGTCGATCACCCAGTTCATGTCACCGCATCCCGGATCAGCGCCCCCTGGGTGCGACCCTCGCCATCCACGACGACTGTGCCGCGCGGAGTCTCTTTGAGGCGCAGGGCGCGCTTGCCCTTGTCGGCGCCGATGAAGCTCGCCACGAAGTCGGAGGCCGGGTTCTCCATGATCTCGCTGGGGCTGCCGACCTGCGCGACGCGCGCCCCCTTCTCGAGGATCACCACTTGATCCCCCAGCAGGAACGCCTCGTCGATGTCGTGGGTGACGAACACGACGGTCTTGTCCATGTCCCGCTGCAGGCGGATCAGCTCCTGCTGCAGCTCGGCGCGGACGATGGGGTCGACGGCACCGAACGGCTCGTCCATGAGCAGGATGTTCGGGTCGGCCGCGAGACCGCGGGCCACACCGACACGCTGCTGCTGTCCACCGGAGAGCTGGCTGGGGTACCGATCGGCCGTAGCCGGGTCCAGCCCCACCGTGACCATGAGCTCCAGCGCGCGGGCGCGGGCCGCAGCCCGCTTCATGCCCTGCAGCACGGGGACGGTCGCGATGTTGTCCGCGACCGTGAGGTGCGGCAGCAGCCCCGAGTTCTGCATGACGTAGCCGATGCTGCGCCGCAGCTGCACCGGGTCGCGCGTGGCGACATCGTCGCCGTCGATCGCGATCGAGCCGCCGGTCGGTTCGACCATCCGGTTGATCATCCGCAGCAGCGTGGTCTTGCCGCTTCCGGACGAGCCGACCAGCACCGTCGTCTTGCGGGACGGGATGACGAGGTTGAACTCGTCGACAGCCACGGTGCCGTCTGGGAATCGCTTGACCACCCGGGTGAATTCGATCACGACGTCTCCTCGTCAGGTCCGGTTGTCACGCGCCGCACGGGCGGCGCTCAGTCGACGACGCTGATTTCTTTCCAGAATGCGACGTAGTCCGAGAAGTCACGGCCGACTCGGTCGACCGCGCTCGAGAACGGCATCGGATACGACCAGGCCCGGTCGGCCAACGGCGAATCGCCGCCCACGACCGTGAAGTACTGGCACTCGCCCTTCCACGGGCAGGTGTACTGCGTGGGGCTGGGTACCAGCACCCCCGCAGTGATGCTGGATGGCGGGAAGTACCAGTTGCCCTCGATGTGGATCAGATCTTCGGTGGGCGCTTCGGCGATCACCGTGCCGTCGAGCAG
Source organism: Microbacterium sp. Root61 (assembly GCF_001427525.1). Classification (NCBI taxonomy): domain Bacteria; kingdom Bacillati; phylum Actinomycetota; class Actinomycetes; order Micrococcales; family Microbacteriaceae; genus Microbacterium; species Microbacterium sp. Root61. The sequence continues at coordinate 1,102,811 of NZ_LMGU01000001.1, forward strand.
TGCCTTCATGTCACACCTTTCGATCACGGGCGGAGGAGCCGCCGGCGAGCGTTTCAACGCTACAGGAGCCCTCGGACACGGGGTCGGAATCCCGAAAGAACACGGCCCGCGAGCCGCGCAGCGTCACATCACCCGGGCACCCGCCACCGGGCCGTGCACGTGCAGGGCGGTTCGGCCCGACGCGGTCAGGGTCACCTGGAGCTCGAGGGCGGACTCCGAGCCGTCGGCGAGGAACGCGAGGGTCGGGCCGGAGCCCGACACGATGCCGACCAGCGCCCCGGCCTTCTCGCCGAGCTCGAGCACGGCGCGCAGATCCGGGCGCAGCGACAGCGCGGCGACCTGCAGGTCGTTGCGCGCGTGGGCGGCGAGGCCCGGAGCATCGCCCGCCCGCAGCGCCTGAAGCACGGCGGGATCGATGCGCGGCGCCCGCGCGCGCGGCGCGATGTCGAACGTCGACCCGCTGCGCAGCTGATCGAGCTGCTCGTAGACCTGGGGTGTGGACAGCCCGCCGTCCGCGACCACGAGGACCCAGTCGAACCGCCCCTTCGCCAGCGCCGGGCTCAGCTGATCGCCGCGCCCGGTGCCGACGGCGGTGCCCCCGATCAACGAGAACGGCACGTCGGCGCCGAGCCGCGCCGCGAGGCGCTGCAGCCGGGCCGAACCCAACTCTGCTCCCCACAGCGCGTCGCAGGCGACGAGGGCGGCCGCGGCATCCGCTGATCCTCCGCCCATCCCGCCCTGCACCGGAACGTGCTTGACGATCTCGAGGTGGACGCCGCCGGAGTGGCCGATCTCCTTGGCGACCAGGCGCGCCGCGCGCAGCGCGAGGTTGCGGTCGTCCTCGGGCACTCCGCTGACATCGACCGAGCCGGTCACCGACACGGTGAACTCGTCGGAATCCTCCGCCCACAGGTCCTCGTACAGCGACACCGCCTGGTAGGCGGATGCGACGTCGTGATATCCGTCGGGTTGGACGTCGCCGACCTCGAAGAAGAGGTTCAGCTTGCCCGGTGCCCGCACGTGCACCCGAGCGGGTCCGCGCGCGCCCATGCTCATCCGCCGACCGCCGTCTCAGGCACAGCGAACGCCCCGTCGATGCGCAGCCTCACCGCGCCGCCGACTCGGCCCAGAGGTCGACGTCGATGGAGTCCGACAGCGCGTCGATCTGCTCGAGCTCCTCCGTGTCGAACGCGGGGCCCTGCAGGGCGGCAATGTTCTCGTCCAGCTGTTCGGCACGGGATGCTCCGATCAGCGCGGAGGTCACCACCGGGTCGCGCAGCACCCACTGGATCGCCATCTGCGCGAGCGTCTGCCCGCGCTCACGGGCGATGACGTTCAGCCCCTCGATCGTGGCGCGCCCCTTCTCCGACAGCTCGCTCGTCGGCAGCGACGAGCGCTGCTGCGAGCGGTCCGCCGGCCCGCCTCCGAGGTACTTGTCGGTCAGCAGGCCCTGGGCGAGCGGGGTGAACGCGATCGCGCCCATGCCCTCCTGCGCCAGCACACCGGTGAGGCCGTCCTCGACCCAGCGGTTGAGGATCGAGTATGCGGGCTGGTGGATCACCAGCGGAGTGCCGAGGCTGCGGGCGACCGCGGACGCCTCCGCGGTGCGCTCGGCGCTGTACGACGAGATCCCCACATAGAGCGCCTTGCCCTGGCGCACCAGGGTGTCCAGCGCGCCGATGGTCTCCTCGATGGGCGTCACGGGGTCGACGCGGTGCGAATAGAAGATGTCGACGTAGTCCACACTCATCCGCTTCAGCGACGACTCCGCGCTGGCGAGGACGTACTTGCGCGACCCCCAGTTGCCGTACGGGCCGGGCCAGAAGTCGTATCCGGCCTTCGAGGAGAGGATCATCTCGTCGCGGTACGGCGCGAAGTCCTCGCGCATCATGCGGCCGAAGTTGGTCTCGGCCGAACCGTACGGGGGGCCGTAGTTGTTCGCCAGGTCGAAGTGGGTGATGCCGACGTCGAACGCGTGTCGCAGCACCGCGCGCTGACGGTCGAACGGCACGTTGTCGCCGAAGTTCCACCACAGACCGAGCGAGATCGGCGGCAGGAACAGCCCGGAGCTGCCGACCTGGCGGTATTCGGTCAGGTCGTAACGGCCGGTCGCGGCGGCGTAGGGACGATGGATCTCCGGGATGCCGGTAGTGAAGCGAGGCGCGTCAGTCACGCTTCGAGGCTAGCGCGCCTCGCCCGCCGTCCGCAGGTGCCTCAGCGGGCTCGTGCGATGCGGACGAAGTCGTCGATCGAGAGCTGCTCGCCGCGCGCGGTCGGATCCACGCCGGCCTTCTCCATCAGAGCGGATGCCTCGGCCGAGGATCCTCCGAGCACTGCGGACAGCGCCTGCCTCAGCATCTTGCGCCGCTGCTGGAAGGCGGCATCCACGATCTGGAAGGTGCGACGACGCTCCTCCTCGGTGCCGCGCGTCGCGGCATCCCGCACGAACCCCACGAGGACCGAGTCGACGTTCGGGACGGGCCAGAACACCTGGCGGGAGACCATGCCCGCCAGCCGCCACTGCCCGTACCATGCCGCCTTCACGCTGGGAGCGCCGTAGATCTTGGACCCTGGGGGTGCGGCGAGCCGCTCCCCCACCTCGGCCTGGACCATCACGACGCCGCGCTGCAGGTGCGGGAAGTGCTCGAGGAAGTGCAGCAGCACCGGCACCGACACGTTGTAGGGCAGGTTCGCGACGAGCACCGTGGGGTCGCCGGGCAGCTCGGTGATGCGCAGCGCGTCGGCGTCCACGACGGTCAGTGCCCCCGGCGCGACGCCGTGCGCGGCGGCGGTCTCGGGCAGACGGGCCGCGAGCCGGTGATCGATCTCGACGGCGGTGACGGACGCGCCGGTCTCCAGGATCGCGAGGGTCAAGGACCCCAGCCCCGGGCCGACCTCGACCACGCTCTCACCCGCCTGCACACCCGCGACGTGCACGATCTTGCGCACGGTGTTGGCGTCGACGACGAAGTTCTGTCCGAGCTTCTTGGTCGGGGTCACATCCAACTCGGAGGCGAGGGAGCGGATCTCGGCCGCACCGAGCAGTGTCACGGGCATCCCCTCACTGTATTCGCTGCCTTGGGGAGTCACGTCCCCTGTCACTGACGACACCGGATCGATAGTGTGGCGCCATGACGGATGCCGGCACGATTCCCACGAACTCCTTCACCCTCCGCGGTCCCTACGGGCGCCGTGCCGTCGCACTCTCCGTGGCGGCGGCGGTCGGTGGATTCCTCTTCGGCTTCGACTCATCTGTCATCAATGGAGCGGTCGACTCGATCCAGCACAACTTCGAGCTGAACGCCGTCGTGACCGGCTTCGTGGTCGCAGTCGCGCTGCTCGGCTGTGCCGTCGGCGCCATCATCGCGGGCAACCTGTCGGACCGGTGGGGGCGCCTGCGCGTCATGTTCCTCGGCGCCGTGATGTTCTTCGTGAGCTCGATCGGCTCGGCACTGACCTTCAGCGTCGGCGACCTGATCCTGTGGCGCGTCATCGGCGGTCTCGGCATCGGCATCGCCTCGGTGGTCGCCCCGGCGTACATCGCCGAGATCGCGCCCCGGCAGATCCGCGGTGGCCTCGCGTCCCTCCAGCAGCTCGCCATCACCCTCGGTATCTTCACCGCGCTGCTGAGCGACGCCCTGCTCGCCTGGGGCGCCGGCGGCGCGTCCGAGCCGCTGTGGTTCGGTCTGGAGGCGTGGCGGTGGATGTTCCTCGTGGGCGTCATCCCGGCCGCGGTCTACGGCATCCTGTCCTTCACGGTCCCGGAGTCCCCGCGCTACCTGATCGCGAAGGGCAGGACCAAGGAGGCGAAGGAGATCTTCGCGCGGCTCGTGCCGCCCGCCGACCTCGACCAGACGATGCGCGAGCTGACCAACGCGATCGAGTCCGACCGTAAGAACTCCGGGGTGTCGCTGCGCGGACCGGTCCTGGGTCTGCAGTCGATCGTCTGGGTCGGCATCATCCTGTCCGTGTTCCAGCAGTTCGTCGGCATCAACGTGATCTTCTATTACTCGACCACGCTGTGGCAGTCGGTCGGCTTCCCGGAGAGCGCGTCGCTGGGCATCAGCGTGGTGACGAGCATCACGAACGTGCTGGTGACGCTGGTCGCGATCTTCCTCGTCGACCGTGTAGGTCGAAAGCCGATCCTGCTGACCGGTTCGGTGATGATGGCGGTGTCGCTGTCGCTGATGGCCGTGTCGTTCATGTTCTCGACGACGGATGCCTCGGGCGCGGTCACGCTGGATGCACCGTGGGGACCGATCGCCCTGGTCGCCGCCAACGTGTTCGTGATCGGGTTCGGCGCCTCGTGGGGCCCGCTGGTGTGGGTGCTGCTCGGCGAGATCTTCCCCAGCCGCATCCGCGGCAAGGCCCTCGGCCTCGCCGCCGGCGCGCAGTGGATCGCCAACTTCCTCATCACGGTGAGCTTCCCGGCGATGTCGAGCTGGTCGCTGCCCCTCACCTACGGCATGTACGCCATGTTCGCCGCGCTCTCGTTCTTCTACGTGTGGTGGAAGATCCCGGAGACCAAGGGCATGGAGCTGGAGAAGACCGAGACCCTCTTCACCCACCCGCCCAAGGTGAAGTCGTAGGGCCGATCGCGTCGGACGCCCCCTTTAGGATGGCGGGATGCCATCGCTCGGGGAACTCATCGCGCCCCGCCGCCTCGGCGCGGACTTCCGCTGGCTGCTCGCATCCTCGTGGACCAGCAACCTCGGCGACGGCATCGCACTGTCCGCCGCCCCGCTGCTCATCGCGTCGCTGACCTCGTCGCCGCTCCTGGTCGCCGCCGGCGCCATGATGCAGTTCCTCCCGTGGCTGCTGTTCGGACTGCTGGCCGGCTCGATCGCCGACCACCACGATCGCCGCCGCCTGGTCATGCTGGCCAACGGATCGCGCGCGGTGATCGTGCTCGGGCTCGTGGTCTTCCTGGCGACCGGCAACGTCACGGTGTGGATCGTGCTGGCCACGGCTTTCCTCTACGGCACTGCGGAAGTCTTCGCCGATACGGCGGGGAGCACGCTGCTGCCGATGGTCGTGCGTCCCTCCGATCTGGGCATCGGGAACGCGCGGCTGCAGGCCGGTTACCTCGTCGGCAACCAGCTCGCCGGCCCGCCATTGGGTGCGTTCCTGTTCGCCATCGGGTCGTTCTGGCCGTTCCTGGTGCAGATACTCTGCGTCGCCCTCGCCGTGATCCTCATCTCCCGGATCGCACGGACTCCGATCCCCGAGCAGGCTGCCGTCGTCCCGGGGGTGAAGGCCCAACCGATCCGCGAAGGCCTCCGCTGGCTGAGGGGCAACGCACCGGTGCGCACGCTCGTCATCATCATCCTCGTCTTCAATGTGACGTGGGCCGCTCCCTGGAGCATCCTCGTGCTCTACGCCACCGAGCACCTCAACCTCGGCGTCATCGGCTACGGCGCCCTCACGACAGCGGCCGCGCTCGGCGGGCTCATCTCGACCGGCTGCTTCGGCTGGCTCGAGCGTCACGTGTCGTTCGCGACGCTGATGCGCGTGTGCCTCTCGCTCGAAGTGCTGATGCACCTCATCTTCGCCCTCAACACGTCCGACATCGTCGCCTTCGTGGTCATGTTCGGATTCGGCGCGTACGCCTTCATCTGGGGCACGATCTCGACCACTGTGCGGCAGCGCCTGGTGCCGATGCCCCTGCAGGGACGCATCGCCTCGGTGAACATGGTCGGCGTCTTCGGCGGTCTCGTGATCGGTCAGCTCATCGGCGGGCTGCTCGCCGAGGCGTGGGGCCTCACCGCGCCGTGGTGGTTCGCCTTCGCCGGCTCGGCCATCACGCTGCTGCTGGTGTGGCGCTCGATCTCGAACATCGCGGCCGCGAAGCCGGTCGTGGAAGACGGTGTGGCGGAGAACGCGGGGTAGGACTGGGGGATGCCTGATCGCATGAACGGTTCTCGCAGCCGTGAACGGGTTGTTCCGGGAGAGCTCAGCTCGCGCTGGCCGATCAGTCCGGGACTTCGAACGCGGCAACGACCGTCGCCGCAGTTCCGCTGAGCCGCGCGATGACGACGCACTGTACGACGCGCTGCGCTCCCTCGCTGACCGCGAGCCCCGGAAAGAGCGTGACATGCGGTCGGTAGCCATTCCGCCAGTAGGCCGGGACATCGGCCGCGAACCCCGAGAGCGATTCGATCCGATCGGCCAGGCGCTCGTGGGTGAGTGCGAGCCGTGTGGGCCGCACCAGCTGAACGGGCACATCACGATCCGGTCCGAACAGCGCCGAGCCGGCGAACTCGACGGCCAGAGGCCCGGTCAGAGCATCCGCGCCGCGCACGGCGGCAACGAGATCGGCGAGGTCCGCATCGGTGACGAAGTTCGACACGAGCGTCACGTGCGCGGGCCAATGACCGCGGTCGAATTCGACGCCCTCGGCGATGGTGTGGAACAGCGCCGCAACGGTGTACTTCTCCCGCAGTCGGTTATCTGTCACGCGAGCGGCCAATGGCGACGGCGAGAGGTCGATTGTTCACCCCCACATCCAACCATCGCTCGGAAAATCCCCATTCCAGCCTGGCATCCGACGCAGCCAGGCCTCAAAACTCAGTGGCGCGGCTCGATCGTTCCTCCACATGCACGCAGGTGCGGGGAGTTTCCCGAACTGGGTGATCCTTCCGTTCGAATGTCGGAGGCCTTTGGGAGAATAGACCATGGCAATCTTCTCCGAGATTCTCGAGCACCTCGAAGTGCTGCGCGATGCTCTCGGAGCTGACACTGCATCAGGTGTCTTGCCGAGCCAGGTCGCCGCGCTCGACGACGATGCCGTCGTCGTCGTGATCACCGCCGCGTCGGGCATCATCCGCGCAGCGGAGAAGGTGCGGATCACGGCGTCCGGAATCGCCGCTGTCCGCAGCACTCGCGAGAGCGGTCATGGCGGGCTGGCCCAGACGCGTGGGCATCACTCCCCCGTCGCGCTCATCCAAGAGCTGACGGGCGCCACACGCGCCGACGCGATCAAGCACGTACGACTCGGCGAGTCGTTGCTGACGGGGGCTGGGATCGCCGGACGAGGCGATGTCGAGGTTCGGCTCGACCACGAGACGCACAGCGACACTGACCCCATCCGCGAGGCCTGGCACGGTGCGCTCGGGCGCGCGCTGCTCGACGGCACCATCAGCTCGGCGCAGCACGAGGCGATCCTTCGCGGGCTCGGTGAGCCGCCCGACACCGATGAACACTCGGCCTACTTCGCGGAGGCATGGTCGCTCGCCGCGGAACAGCTCGGCCGTGAAGCTGCGGACCGCACCGTGGAAGAGCTGGCACGCGCGGCGCGAACAGTGCGAGACCAACTCGATCCAGAGGGTGCTCAGCGCCGATACGACGAACGTTCCGAACGTCGGTCGTTCCGCCTGTGGACGGACGCCGACGGGGTGCGACGCGCGTCCCTCACCTTCGACGACCTCGGCGGAGCGTGGGTTCAGACGATCGTCGCGAGCGCGCTGCGGCCACGGCGTGGAGGGCCGCGCTTCGTCGATCCGACGGAAAAGGCGCAGGCCGAGAAACTCGTCGAGGATGCACGCACCAATGAGCAGCTCGCGTATGACCTAATCCTCGATGTGCTCCGCGCCGGCGCGCTGGCCGACGCCACGGCTGTGTTCGGCACGCGTCAGGCCGGCGTGCGTGTTCTCGTGACGGCACAAGATTTGCAGGCCGGTCTCGAGGAATCCCCGGCGACAAGCCTCACCGAGGATGATCAGCTCGCGCTTCCGGCATGGCTGATCGCCCAGCGGGTCTGCGACACCGGAACCGTCCGGTGCACGGTCGATCGCGAAGGAAATCCCCTCGATCTCGGGCGCGAAGAGCGACTTTTCTCCTCGAAACAGCGCATCGCTCTCGCAGTGCGCGACGGCGGATGCCGGTGGCGAGGCTGCGACCGCCCCGCCTCGTATTGCGAAGCCCATCACATCGACCATTACGCCGAGGGCGGCTCCACGGACATCGATCGCGGGATACTCCTATGTCGCTATCACCACATGCAGCTGCATCACGGTGGGTGGAGAATCACCCGCGACGGTCATGCCGACTTCGTCTTGCACCCGCCGCCCGGGCGAGGAGATCCGATCGTCCTGGGAGCGCGGCTCGCTCTGCGATACGCGTGGCGCGACGTCGATCCACCACCGAAACGGCTTCGGCCGGCGGCGTGATGCGGGCCGGCGGCGCGGTTCTCGCGGTGGCGCGGTGCCGGTGACATGATGCGTGCCGACGACATGATGCCGCCGCTGCTCTCGGTGGCCCGATCTCCGGGGTCGCCGCCGACATGAAAGCATAGATCGATGCTCGACGACCTCCACCTCCGTCCTTGGCGCGCGACGGATGCCGACGCCCTGCGCGCCGCGGTGTTGTCGACTCCTGGTCTGGACACCCAGCTGGGCGGAGCGGACCTCCGCACCGTCGCGCAAGCCGCATCCTTCATCGATACGCAGCTGAGCGCGCGCGCGAATGCGCGAAATTGGGCTGTCGTACACGACGGGACTGCGGTGGGAAACGTGGGCGTCTCGGCCATCGAGCATCGTCACGGCACCGCATGGATCTCCTACTGGCTCACCTCCGCCGCACGCGGCCGGGGCCTCATGACCCGCGCCCTAGCCTCCGTCGCCGATCTGGCGTTCAGCGAAGACATCTTCCGGCTCGAACTCGGCCATCGCGTGAACAACCCCGCATCGTGCCGGGTCGCGACCCGCGCCGGATTCATCCCCGAAGGGATCGAACGACAGAAGCTCCGGTACGGCACCGAGCGCTTTGATGTCGAGCTCCACGCGCGTCTCGCGACCGATCCTGCGCACGGTGTCGATGGTCTGCCGATCATCGACCGCTGAGTCTCCGCTCAGCCATCGGCCGCTGAGCCCCGCTCAGCGAATCAGCGACGTCGATCGGCGCTCTCGGCATCGTGAGTCGCCGAGTGCGACTACTAATCCGCCGCATCCGCTCCGCGCACGGCAGCAACCAACCGCTCCCACAGCGCTTCGAGGCGATCGACCCATGGCCCTGCCATTCCACCCGCACGGTACCGATCGCGCACCTCCGCAAGCGACACCCACTCGCTGTCGCGCACTTCGGTGGGATCGAGCTCGAGCGTGCCGACATCCACACCATGCGCGACGTACAGATCGAGCAGCGCGTTCACCTCCGTGAAGCGTCCGACGAAGATAAGCGCTTCCGGTTCAGCCCGCAGCCCCGCCTCCTCGAACAGTTCGCGCGACGCCGCCTCCGCGCTCGTCTCACCGGCCAAGGCGCTGCCCGCGGGGAACTCCCACGCCAACGGCCAATCCTTGATCGCGGCGCGCTGCGTCAGCAGCACCTGCCCGTCATCGCGCACGACGCACGTGGCCGAAACGACATGGAACAAGCCGGCCGGAAACCCTGGATCACCGCGGCGATGGGTCCTGCCGACAGGCCGGCCGGCGGCATCCGTCACATCCCAGAGTTCGCCGTCCATGTCTCAGTCCTCGAAAGCCCCGTAGACAGCGAGGGTGTTGGCGGCGACCTGAGCGCTCAGCTCGTCGACGTCCAGACCGAGCTCGGCCGCCATGAAGCGCAGCGTGACCGGGATCAGGTACGGCGCATTCGGGCGACCCCGATGCGGCGTCGGCGTGAGGAACGGAGCATCCGTCTCCACCAGGATGTGATCCAGCGGCGTGACCGCGAGAGCATCGCGGAGGTTCTGCGCGTTCTTGAACGTCACGTTGCCCGCGAACGACAGGTAGTACCCCGCATCGGCGGCGATACGCGCCATGTCGGCATCGCCCGAGAAGCAGTGGAACACCGTGCGCTCCGGGGCGCCGACACGCGCCAGCGTCTCCAGGACGGCGTCATGCGCATCGCGGTCGTGGATCTGCATCGCGATCCCGTGCTTCTTGGCCAGCGCGATGTGCGCCTCGAAAGACACGTACTGCGCAGGGATGCCGTCGGCCTCGGTGCGGAAGAAGTCCAGACCCGTCTCGCCGATGGCCCGCACGCGCGGCTGCGCGGCGAGCTCGTCGATGACCGCGATCGCCTCGTCGAGACGGCCGGCTTCGGCATACGCCGGAGCCTCGTTCGGGTGGATCGCGACGGCAGCGAGCACACGGGGATGGGATGCCGCGGCCTCCGCCGACCACACGCTCGACTCGATGTCGCCGCCCGCCTGCACGACGCCGATCACGCCCACCGCCGCGGCGCGATCGAGCTGATCGGCGACCGTCAGCAGCTCGTCACCGTCGGCGATCTCCAGGTGAGCGTGGTTGTCGTACACCGGCACCGCGAGCGGTTCGGGCGCCGCCGGCCATCGCACATCGCGCGAGCCGTCGTTGTACCGCTCCCGCACGTAGTTGCTGGGGTCGGTCATCACACCGTCTGCTCGACGCGCGGGAACAGCGGCGCCAGGCCGTTGACCGAGGATCCGGGCTTGAGCGCACCCCACTTCCCTGCGGCGCGGATGGGCTGGTCCTGCAGGCGTCCGAGGGTCTCGGCGGCACCGAGCGCGATCCACAGCTTCTCCGTCGCGACCGGCGTGACCGGCGACAGCAGGGTCGCGAGGGCGCGAAGTCCCTCGGCAGCCGTGTACAGCACCGTGCCCAGGCGGCCGCGCTGGGCGTCGTCCTTGGCCAGAGCCCACGGCTCGTTCTCGGTGATGTAGAGGTTCAGCGCGTCCACGATCTTCCAGATCGCGGCGATCGCCTCGTCGATCCGGAAACGCTCGATCGCGGCGTCGGCGGTGGCCGCGGCATCGGCCACGACCTGCTGGATCGCGAGATCTGCGTCGGTGTACTCCCCCGGTGGCGGGACGATGCCCTCGTAGTACCGCTCGATCATCGCGACGGTGCGCGAGGCGAGGTTGCCGAAGCCGTTGGCGAGCTCGGCCTGGTAGCGGGCGGACAGGTCCTCCCACGAGAACGAGCCGTCCTGGCCGAACGCGATCGCGGACAGGAAGTAGTACCGGTACGCGTCGGAGCCGAAGACGTCCGTGATCTCGGTCGGCGCGATGCCGGTGAGCTTGGACTTGGACATCTTCTCGCCGCCGACCAGCAGCCAGCCGTGCGCGAACACGCCGCGCGGCACCTCGAGCCCTGCAGCCATCAGCATCGCGGGCCAGATGACGGCGTGGAAGCGCAGGATGTCCTTGCCCACGACGTGGAATGCCGGCCAGCGGCGCGCGAACTGCTCCGGGTCGGAGCCGTAGCCCACCGCGGTGGCGTAGTTCAGGAGCGCGTCGACCCACACGTAGATGACGTGCGCCTCGTCCCACGGGACCTTGATGCCCCAATCGAACGTGGAGCGCGAGATCGAGAGGTCCTTGAGGCCCTGCTTGACGAACGAGATGACCTCGTTGCGCGCAGACTCGGGGCGGATGAAGTCGGGCACCGAGGTGTAGAGCTCGATGAGCTTGTCCTGGAACTCGCTGAGCTTGAAGAAGTAGTTCTTCTCCTGCAGCAGTTCCAGCGGCTTGGAGTGGATGGCGCAGACCTTGAGGCCCTCGAAGGCACCCGTGCCGTCGACGATCTCCGACTCGGGCTTGAACTCCTCGCAGCCGACGCAGTACAGCGCCTCGTACTCGCCCGCGTAGATGTAGCCGCGGTCGTACAGGGTCTGGAAGAACGTCTGCACGTTGTGCTCGTGGCGCTCCTGCGTCGTGCGGATGAAGTCGTCGTTGGCGACGTCCAGCGTCGTCAGCAGCGGGAACCATGACTCGCCGACCAGGCGATCCACCCACTGCTGCGGTGTGACGCCGTTGGCGACGGCCGCACGGAGCATCTTCTGGCCGTGCTCGTCGGTGCCGGTCAGCATCCAGGTGTCATCGCCCGCCTGGCGGTGCCAGCGCGCGAGCGTGTCCACCGCCACGGTCGTATAGCCATGGCCGATGTGGGGCACGTCGCTCGGATAGTAGATCGGCGTCGTGATGTAGAAAGAACTCCCGTTACTCACCCGTCGAGTCTAGTTTGGCCGGATGCCTCGCCTCGGCCTGTGACGATCGCCCGGCCGAAACGGTCTTGCGCAAGCCGAAACGTCACATGTGACGCGGACGGGTCAGCCCTTGACGGCCAACGCGGCCTGGTAGAGCTCGCGCGAGGAGTGCCCGGTGTGGGCGGAGACCTCGGATGCGGCATCCTTCAGTCGCGTGCCGGCGCGCACGAGCTCGAGCACCTGCGTCACGGCATCGGGGAATGCGACGTTGCGCGGGGCGGCTCCCTCGACGACGAGCACCACCTCGCCGCGAACGCCGTCGGCGGCCCAGGCGGTCAGCTCGGCGAGGGTGCCGCGCTTGGTCTCCTCGAACATCTTGGTCAGCTCACGGCAGACGGCCGCGCGACGATCGTCGCCGAACGCCTTCCCCATGTCGGCGAGCGTGGTCGCCACCCGCGACGGCGCTTCGAAGAACACCATCGTGCGGGGTTCGGCCGCGAGGGCGCGCAGGGAAGCGGCCCGCTCCCCCGGCTTGCGCGCCACGAATCCTTCGAACGTGAAGCGATCGGTCGGCAGCCCGGAGACGGCGAGCGCGGTGACGACAGCGCTCGGTCCGGGGATCGCGGTGACCGTGACGCCGAGGGCGGCGGCCGCGGCGACCAGTCCGTATCCGGGATCACTGACCGTCGGCATCCCCGCTTCGCTGACGACGAGGAGATCCTCCTGCGCAGCGAGGGCGGCCAGCTCGGCGGCCTTCTCCTTCTCGTTGTGGTCGTGGAAGGCGATCAGGCGCGGGCGATTGGTCACGCCGAGCGCGGCGAGCAGGCGTTGTGTCGTCCGGGTGTCTTCGGAGGCGACGACGCGCACGGTCTCGAGCGCTTCGACGAGGCGGGGCGAGGCATCCTTGAGGTTGCCGATCGGGGTGGCGGCGAGGATCAGCATGCGCCCAGTCTCGCACTCGACCCCCATAGGCTGTTCGCGTGACGATCGCCGAGCCACTCCTGCCCCCGGCCGTTGCGACGCGCACTCGGCCGTCCGTGTACGACCGCTGGCGCGCGCGGGTGGCTGCGGATCCGCGCCGAGGCCGCGTGTGGGGCTGGCTCGCGCCGACCCTGATCACCCTCATCGCCGGCATCCTGCGCTTCTGGAACCTCGGGCATCCGCACGCCTTCATCTTCGATGAGACGTACTACGTGAAGGACTCCTGGAGCCAGTGGAACCTCGGCTACCCATCCACGTGGGGTGACCGCGCCGACGCGCTGTTCGTCGCGGGTAACACCGACACCTTCACCACTGTCGGCAGCTTCGTGGTGCACCCGCCGCTCGGCAAGTGGATCATCGGCGCGGGAATGGGCCTGTTCGGGGCCGATTCCTCGGTCGGATGGCGGTTCACCACCGCGCTGTTCGGCACCGCGCTGGTGCTGCTGCTCTACTTCGTGGCACGGTCACTGACCGGATCGACGGTGTTCTCCTCGGTCGCAGCGCTGCTGCTCGCGGTCGACGGCCTCGGCATCGTGATGAGCAGGGTCGCGCTCCTCGACATCTTCCTGACCTTCTTCGCCCTGCTCTCGTTCTGGTTCGTCATCCTGGATCGCCGCCGACATCTCGCGAATCTCGCCGCCGTGATCGGTGCCCGATCGCTCGGCGGCACGCCGCCCGCGTGGGGGCCGGTGCTGTGGAACCGCCCCTGGCTCATCGCGGCGGGGGCGGCGGCCGGCGCCGCGACAGCGGTCAAGTGGTCGGGACTGTACGTGCTCGCGGCGATCGGCATCTACGTCGTGGTCTCGGACGCGCTGGCCCGTCGACGCGCCGGGGTCGGGTTCTGGCCGACGGATGCCGCGTTCCGGCAGGGCATCGCGTCGTTCCTGCTGCTCGTCCCCATCGCGCTCGTGGTCTACGTCGCGTCGTGGATCGGCTGGCTCGTCACGGATGACGGCTATGGCCGACACGCGGTGGACGATTCACCTGCGACCGGATTCTGGTCGTGGGTGCCGCTGCCGCTGCAGAACCTGTGGGCATATCACGAGGCGATGTACGGGTTCCACGTCGGTCTCACCTCGCCGCACGGCTACCGCAGTGCGGCCTGGCAATGGCCGTTCCTGATCCGGCCGACGTCGATGTACTACCACCAGGACAAGCTCGGTCAGCTCGGCTGCGAGACGGCCAACGGGTGCGTGCAGAACGTCTACAGCATGCCGAACCCATTGATCTGGTGGGCCGGCATCGCGGCGATCGTCTATCTCGTCATCCGCTTCATCGTGAAGCCCGACTGGCGCTACGCGATCGTGCTGACCGGCTTCGCCGCGACCTACGTGCCGTGGCTGCTGTACCCGGAGCGCACGATCTTCCAGTTCTACACGATCGCGATGCTCCCGTTCATGCTGCTGGCGCTGGCCTTCGCCCTGCGAGATATCGCCGGATCGGGCAGCACCGATCCGGACCGGCGAAAATCGGGGCAACGAGTGGTGCTGGTGTTCCTCGCCTTCGTGCTTGTGCTCTCCGCGTTCTGGTACCCGGTGCTCACCGCGACCTCCGTCCCGTACGACTTCTGGCGCGCGCACAACTGGTTCCCGACCTGGGTCTAGCTCTCCGCGAGCTGGGATGCCTCGGTCACGGGCAGGCGGCACGTGAAGCCGCGACAGTCGTACAGCGCCGCGCGACCGCCGACGAGCGCCTTCGCCTCGAACAGCTCGAACCCGGCCTCGGCCCACTCCTGCGCCTGTTCCGGCGTCACGACGGCGATCACGTCGGCACGTAGCGCACCTGCCGCCGCAACGAGCGGGTCATCCGACCCGGGTGCCACCACCACGACCTGCCGCGGCGCCGCGGCCAGTCCGACCGCCGTCTCCAGCAGCGCGCCGTAGCCGACGGGATGATCCAGCGCGATGGACGAATGGGATGCCACGACCCCGGCCGCGATCTCCCGGTAGCGCTCCCCCGCACCGAGCCGCCACGCCGCCAGCGCCGCAGCGGCCACGGACGCCGGTCCGGACGGATGGTCTCCGTCGGCCGCATCCGTCGTGATCGGCACGCCCTGTGCGGCCAGCACCGGATCACCGCCACCGGGCGTGCGCAGCGCTCCGTCCCGCACGCAGGCGTCGATCAGGTCGAGGGCTTTCGTCGCGTACAGCACATCGCCCGTCGCGGCGGCGAGGCCGAGCAGACCGGAGGCGAGCAGCCCCCAGTCCTCCAGCGCTCCCGCTGCCCGCGACGGGATCTCATCCAGCGACGCGCGCCGCAGCATCCCGTTCGCGTCGATGTTGTCCACCAGGACGCAGTCCGCGGCCCAGCGCGCCGCCTCGATCCACGTCGGCTCCTGCAACCGCACCCCGCCGCGGGCCAGCGCGGCGATGGCGAGTCCGTTCCAGCCGGTGATGACCTTGCCGTCGAGCGCGGGAGGATCCAGCGATGCCCGTGCCGCGGCATCCCGGACGTAGTACCCGCCCTCCGACCGACGCCCGTCCACCATCGACTCGGAGTCCTGCGCCGCCGCGAACCCGCCGGACGGCAGTTGCATGACCTCCCGCAGGAACGCGGCGATGCCCCGGGCCGTAGCAGCATCGCCGTCGTCGAGGGCGACCTCGAGCAGCCCGGCGTTGTCGGTCAGCATGCGCTCGTAGTGCGGCACGGTCCAGTCACGACGGGTCGCGTAGCGGAAGAAGCCGCCATCGACGGGGTCTCGCAGCGGCGAGGTCGCCATCGCTGCGAGCGCACGATGCGCGACCTCCGGCTCCCCGCCGTCGCCCAGTGCCGCGGTCGCTTGGAGGAATCGCAAGGCCGGAACGGTCGGGAACTTCGGGGTGTCCATACCGACGGATGCCGCGGCGAAGCCCCCATACTCCCGATCCTCGAGCCGGGCCAGGCGCCGTGCCGCATCCATGAGTTCGTCGGAGCCGGGAAGACGGTCGGCGGGCGGCCGCACGGCACCGAGACGCTGCAGAGCCTCCGCGAGCTGCTGCGAGGTCTCGTCGACCTGGTCGCGGCGCTCCTCCCACGCCTCGCGGACGGCCGCGAGCACCTGCCGAAATGCCGGGAGCGGCGGGCGCGGCTCGGGCGGCCAGTATGTGCCGGCGTAGAACGGGCGTCCGTCGGGCGTCGTGAAAACGGTCAGCGGCCAGCCGAGGCTGCCGGTGAAGGCTCCCGCGGCGGCCAGATACGCGGCATCCACCTCCGGATGCTCTTCCCGGTCGACCTTGATCGCGACGAAACCGTCGTTGATCTCGCGGGCGGTCACGTCATCCGAGAAGGACTCCCGGGCCATGACGTGGCACCAGTGGCAGGTCGAATACCCGATCGAGACCAGCACGGGCACATCGCGGCGCCGGGCCTCATCGAACGCATCCTGACCCCACGGGAACCACGCGACGGGGTTGTCGGCATGCGCGCGCAGGTAGGGACTTGACGCGTCGGCAAGACGAGAGGCCATGCGTCCAGGCTATGCCCGCACTCACCAGCTCGACACGTACTCCGAGATGTGTTGACGGGCGACCTGCTCTACCAACGGGAGCGCCCGGGATGCGGCCTCGTCGATGCGGGCGAGCAGCGCGGGATCGGTGACCGTGTATCCCTCGAACGCCGCGTCGCTCGCGTACACCCCGAGCGGCAGCGTCAGTGCCTGGAAGAACCCGAACAAGGGCCGCAGTTGATGCTCCAGGATGAGGGCGTGCCGCTCGCCCCCGCCCGTGGCGGCGACCAGCACCGGCTTCCCTACGAGCGAGTACTGCCCGACGAAGTCGAAGAGGTGCTTGAACAGTCCCGTGAAAGACGCGCGGTACACCGGGCTCGCCGCGATGATCAGGTCGGCGCTCTCGATCGCGAGGAGCGCGTCCTCGACCCGCGGCGAGAGGTCTTCGCGGCGCAGGGCACCGGCGAGGTCGGGTCCGATGTCAGTCAGCTCGATGATCCGCGCATCGATGTCCGAACGGTCCGCGAGCGCCTCGATGAGGGCCGCGACCAAGGCCGTCGTGCGGCTCGGCGCCGACAGCGAGCCCGACACCCCGACGACGCGCAGCGGGGTGCGGGGAGCGGACTCGGTCATGCCTACGACGCTAGCCGCGGCGTCCGTCTCCGCCCCGCCGCGCGACACGGGGCGTCACACCGTCAGTTGACCTCGTTGGGGTCCGAGCTCACGCGGCCACTGCCGTCTGGCTGGTCCAGCGAATCGATCGCGGCGAGTTCGGCGTCGGTCAGCGTGAAGTCGAAGACGTCGAGGTTCTCGCGCAGGCGCTCGATGCGCACCGACTTGGGGAACAGCACGAACCCCTTCTGCAGGTGCCAGCGGATGACCACCTGTGCCGGAGTCTTGCCGTGGGCGACGGATGCCGCGGTCACCGGCGCGGTGCCGAACAGGTCGTACTTGCCCTGACCGAGAGGCCCCCAGGCCTCGATCGCGACGCCGCGGGCGGCAGCCCACTCGGTCACCGCGCGCTGCTGATGCGCCGGGTGCAGCTCGATCTGGTCCACGGCGGGGACGACACCGGTCTCGGCGACGATGCGCTCGAGGTGCGGCACGAGGTGGTTCGAGACGCCGATGCTGCGCGAGAGCCCGGCATCCCGCAGCTCGATGAGCTTGGTCCACGCATGCACGTAGTTGTCGCGCGCCGGGGTCGGCCAGTGCACGAGATACAGGTCGACGGCGTCCAGGCCGAGCTTCTCGAGGCTCTCCCCGAGCGCGGCGCGCGGCTCGTCGCCATCGTGGCGGTCGTTCCAGAGCTTGGTCGTGATGAACAGCTCGTCGCGCGACAGTCCGCTGGCCGCGATCGCCGCGCCGACGCCCTCCTCGTTGCCGTAGATGGCGGCGGTGTCGATGTGGCGGTAGCCGACCTCGAGCGCCTCGCTGACGGCACGCTCGGTGTCTGCCGGCGGCACCTTGAACACCCCGTAGCCGAGCTGGGGGATGCTGTTGCCGTCGTTGAGCTGAAGTGAGGGAACCGTCGTCATGTCTCCAGCCTACGTTCCGGATCAGCGGTAGCGGCGGCCCTCGTCACGACGGAACAGGACGAGCGCCAGGATGAGGAAGACGATCGTCCAGACGACGATGCCGACCCACACCCACCACTCCAGATCGCCGCCCTGCACGGCCCAGATGACGAACTCCCGCGCCTGGCGCGACGGGAACCACTGCGAGATCGTGTTGAGCCAGTCGGCGAAGATCTGCGGCGGGAGGAACAGTCCGCCGCCGAACGCCAGCCCGAACATGATGACCTGCACGACGGCGATCGCGGCCTTCATCGGCATCGCGTAGCCGATGCAGATGCCGATCAGCATGAACGGCACCGCCGACACGGCGAGCGCGAACAACCCGAGCACGATACGCCCGGGGGATGCGGTGGCCGCGGTGAAGAGGCCACCCACGACGATGACGGGGATGATCGCGACGATTCCGAGCGCCCCGGTCGAGAAGATCTGGGCGAGCACACGCGCGAGCCCGGATGCCGGGAGGGTGCGCAGGTACGGATCCCACGGCTTCTCCCTGCTCTCGGCGATCGTGAGGCCGAAGCTGAACAGGCCGTTCGACATCACGGCGAACACCGACAGCGAGATGACCGCCTGCGTCGCGAACTCCGGGTTGTCGGCCACGGCGCGGTTGGGCACGACGAAGAAGAGCAGGGCGAGCGCTGGGAAGACCATCGCGCCGATGACGGCGACCGGGATGCGGAACGTCTCGATGAGGTTGTACTTGGCGTGCAGCAGGGTGATCCGGACGATGCTCGGGGTACTTCCGCCCGTGCGGTCCAGCGTGATGGCGCTCATGCGGAGGCCTTTCGGTCGGTCGAGTCGGTGAGGGCGAGGAACGCTTCCTCGAGGGTGGCGCCGCGCACCGTGAGTCCCTGGAACGGGATGCCGCTGCCCACGAGTGCGCGGACGAATCCGTCCGCGTCGGTCATCGTGAACAGCTCACCGTCTCCGTCGGTCTCATGGTGAGCGGACGGGTCGAGCCGTGCGACGGCGACCGGGTCCGGCGTCAGGATGCGCACTCGGCTGCGCCCGACGTGGGCGAGCACGCTGCCGATCGTGTCGTCGGCGAGGATCCGGCCGTGGTCGACCACCACCACACGCTCGGCGAGCGCCTCGATCTCTTCGAGGTAGTGGCTGGTGACGACGATGGTCACGCCCGCGGCGTGCTGCGCGCGGATGGCGTCCCACAGGGATCGGCGCGCATCCACATCCAGTCCCGTCGTCGGCTCGTCGAGCACCACCAGGGACGGCGCTCCGACGAACGCGAGCGCGACGCTGACGCGACGCTTCTGACCGCCGGAGAGGGATCCGGTCTGCCGGCGGAGCAGATCCCCGAGCCCGAACTGGGCGGCGAGGTCGGCCGTGGACACCCGGTGAGCGAAGTGACCGCCGACGAAGTCGATGACCTCGCCCACCTTGAGCGCCTCCGGCAGCGCGGTCTCCTGCGGCGTGCTGCCGAGCAGCTGCCGATTGCGCACGTCCCGCGGGTCGCCGCCGAAGAGGCGGACCGTCCCGGAGGTCGGGCGCCGCAGCCCCTGCAGCAGGGAGAGCAGCGTGGACTTGCCGGCGCCGTTGGGGCCGAGCAGGCCGACGATCTGACCGGGCGCGATGTCGAGCGTGACGTCATCCGCCGCCACGATGTCGCCGTAGCGGCGGGTGACGTGGTCGAAGGAGGCGAGCGGTGCGAGGGTCATGATGATGCTCCCAGGACGCCGCGGAGGGCGTCCATGTAGTCCTCGAAGGCGCGACGGCCTTGCTTGGTCAGGGCTATGTAGGTGATGGGCGTGCGGCCCTTGTGGGTCTTGACGACCTCGACGTACGCGGCATCCTCCAGCTTCCGCAGATGCGTGGAGAGGTTGCCCGCGGTCATGTCCAGCAGCTCCTGGAGCCGTGCGAACGAGATCTGGTCGCCCGCGTCGATCGTCGCCAGCGTCGCCATGATCCGCAGCCGCGCCTGCGCGTGGATGACCGGGTCGAGCTCATCCACGGCCGGCCGCCGTCCGCGTGACCCGGTTGCGCAGCCGGGCGAGGTGGACGAAGGACAGGATGCCGAGCAGCAGGTAGGCGACGCCGCCCCCGATCGCCAGCACGAGGTAGTGGGTCGGATAGCCGAAGAACAGCGCCGCGATCGCCACCACGATGGTCCAGACGCCGAGCACGATCATGGGCACCGCGTGCCAGATGGCGCCCGAGATCACGTACATGATCCCGGCGAACAGCACGAAGGCGATCGGGTAGAACAGGTTCGCGAGGTCGCGATCCATGCCGTTGAACACCAGCCCCTGCGCGAAGCCGAAGATCGCGAGGCTGCCCAGCATCCAGGTCATTCCGTAGACCATGCCGGTGAAGGCCGCAGCGCTGTTGCCCCGGATACCGCGACCGGAGCGGATGCCGAGGACCGTCGAGATCGCGATCGCGCCGCCGAGGAGCAGCACGAAGATCGCGATGGCGATCGGCAACGGAAGGGAGAACGTCGGCTTCAACCCGTCGATCAGCCACAGCGCACCGAAGCCGAGCAGCCACGCGACACCCCACGTCGTCACGAGGATCGGGACGAAGGCGGCCATCTGCCCTTCGACGCTCTTGCGCTGGTCATCCAGCAGGGCGAGCATCTGCTCCGGCGATAGCGCTTCATCTCCGGAGATGGGGTCATCCTGTGTTGCGTTCATATCTACTTTGTACCGCAAAGTAGTCTGCGAGCGCAATAGGTTTGCGTCTCTCGGCATATGAGAGGCCGACCGGTGGGTGCCGGTCGGCCTCTCCGTGCTCAGATCCTTTCGACCGGCTGCTGCAGCTCGGTCACCCACTCCTGTTGCGGCAGCGGGTCGGTGACGAGGTACACCTCACGACACAGGCCGGACGGACGATAACCGTTGGCCGGCATCCACTCCATGAGCTCGTTCCACGTCTCACCGATGCGCGACATCACACCGTGGTGCACGATCGTCGCAGCCAGCGGCACGGCGGGCAGCACGACGACATCGAACCCATCCGCGGCGCGATCTCCGTCGGCCGCCGTGTAGCCCGCGCGCACGCGCAGCCCGGCATCCTCGTTCTCACCATCGACCGCTTCGTACAGCGCATAGGCCGGTTCCCGCACCGCCAGGCCGGCGGCGCTGATCGCCGCCGCGAGCCGGTCGTAGAGGGGCCCGATGACGGGCGAAACGTTCTCCGGTCCCGGCCCCGGGGCCACGGCGGATGCCTCCAGCACCGCGACGGGGGCAAGGGTTTTGATTTCGACGGCAGCGGACATGATGGTGCTTCCTTCCAGAATGCGGAGGCGTTCGTCCAGGCGGCGGATGCGCTCGTGGTCTGCGGCGATCTGATCGCACAGCTCGGCTCGACGGGAGGCGAGCAGGGCGCGCGTGCCCGCGGCATCCGTCGATCCGTCGATCACTCCGCGGATCACTTCGAGTCCGAGGCCGAGATCGCGCAGGCCCACGATGCGCCCGAGCGTCGCGAACTGCGCGGCGTCGTACGACCGGTACCCGGATCTCGCGTCGACCCGGGCGGGCCTGAGCAGCCCGATCGCGTCGTAGTGCCGCAGCATCCGAACGCTCACCCGTCCGTACAGAGCGAACTCTCCAATGGTGTACATGATCACTCCACGGTGGGCCCTGACACGGTGTCAGGGTCAAGTCGGTCCCGCAAGACTTTACGATGGAGGGCTATGCCCTCTCCCGAACCCGTCATCACGTACCCGCCGGAGCTGCCCGTCAGCGCCGCGCGGGACGAGATCGCGCTCGCCATCCGCGACCATCAGGTCGTGATCGTGGCCGGCGCAACCGGTTCGGGCAAGACCACGCAGCTGCCGAAGATCTGCCTCGAGCTCGGTCGCACGAAGATCGCGCACACTCAACCGCGCCGCATCGCGGCCCGCACGATCGCCGAGCGCATCGCCGAAGAGCTCGAGGTGCCGCTCGGCACCACGGTCGGCTACAAGGTCCGCTTCACCGACAAGGTGACCGAGGACACCCGGGTCACGCTCATGACCGACGGCATCCTGCTGAACGAGATCCATCGCGACCGGCTGCTCAGCCGCTACGACACGATCATCGTGGACGAGGCGCACGAGCGGTCCCTGAACGTCGACTTCCTCATCGGGTACCTGCGCCGCATCCTTCCGAAGCGCCCGGATCTGCGCGTCATCGTGACCAGCGCGACGATCGATCCGGAGAGCTTCGCGAAGCACTTCGCGGATGCCGCGGGCAACCCCGCCCCGATCATCGAGGTCTCCGGACGCACGTATCCCGTCGAGATCCGCTACCGCGGACAGGTCGAGGAGGTCGCGACTGACGGCGCTGCGGACGAGGGAGGATCGGCTCGATCCAACCGCGAACCGGCCACTGCCCGACCGAAGCGGGCTCCTGTCACCAAGCGCGACGACACCCCCGACGACGTCGACGCCATCGTCGCGGCCCTGCGCGAGCTCGACCGCGAGCCGTCCGGCGATGTGCTCGTCTTCCTTCCGGGTGAGGCGGAGATCCGGGATGCCGCGGACGCCGTCCGCGGCGCCTACGCCAAGGACACCTCACCCACCGAGGTGCTCCCCCTGTACGGCCGACTGAGCGCCGCCGAGCAGCATCGCGTGTTCGAGCGCTCCACCGTCGCCGGCGTGCGTCGCCGCGTCATCCTCGCCACCAACGTCGCCGAGACGAGCCTGACAGTTCCCGGCATCCGCTACGTCGTGGACACCGGCACGGCACGCATCTCGCGCTACAGCGTCCGCACCAAGATCCAGCAGCTGCCGATCGAGGCGATCTCGCAGGCCTCCGCCCAGCAGCGCGCCGGCCGTGCGGGTCGCACCGCCCCGGGCATCGCGATCCGGCTGTACTCGGAGGAGGACTTCGAGAAGCGCCCCGAGTTCACCGAGCCCGAGATCCTGCGCACGAGCCTGGCCTCCGTCATCCTGCAGATGCTGGCGCTCGGTTTCGGCGACATCACCGCCTTCCCGTTCCTCACCCCGCCCGATTCACGCGGGGTGAAGGCCGCCTTCGACCTCCTGCTCGAGCTCGGCGCGGTGCGACCCGCCGAGCGCGGCACGCGGTCGGGCGACCAGCCGAAGGGGCCGGCGCTCACTCCCCTGGGCCGGGAGATCGCGCGCCTGCCGATCGACCCGCGATTCGCCCGCATGCTGCTGGAAGCGCGCAAGACCGGAGTGTTGTCCGATGTGATGGCGATCGTCGCGGGCATGTCGATCCAGGACGTGCGCGAGCGTCCGGAGGAGCGCCGCGAGGAGGCCGACCGGCTGCACGCGCGCTTCACCGATCCGACCAGCGACTTCCTGAGCATGCTCAACCTCTGGAACCACCTTCAGGAGCAGCAGGCCGAGCTGGGATCCAGCGCGTTCCGGCGCCTCTGCCGTGCCGAGCACCTCAACTACGTGCGGGTGCGGGAATGGGTCGACGTCCACCGCCAGTTGCGCTCGCTCGTCTCGCGCTCCGACAAAGGCGAACGGCATGATTCCGGCGGTTCGGCCGATCCGGACGAGATCCACAAGGCGATCCTGTCCGGATTGCTCTCGCACATCGGCATGCTCGACGAGCGCAGCTCCGCCCGGGCGTCGAACGCGCGCACTGACACGAAGCGCCAGCCGGCGGCCGAGTACGTCGGTGCCCGCGGCGCGCGGTTCGCGATCTTCCCCGGATCCGGACTGAAGAAGAAGCGCCCGGACGTGGTGATGGCCGCCGAGCTCGTCGAGACCTCGCGCCTGTTCGCCCGCACGGTCGCGGCGATCGATCCGGCCTGGGCCGAGCCGCTCGCCGGTGACCTCGCGAAGCGGCAGCTCGGGGATCCGCACTGGTCCAAGACCGCGGGAGCGGCCGTCGCGTCCGAGAAGGTCACGCTCTTCGGCGTCGAGATCATCCCGCGCCGCCGCGTGCAGCTGGCCCGGTACGACCGGCCCCTCGCCCGCGAGCTGTTCCTGCGGCACGCCCTCGTCGAGGAGGACTGGGACCCGTCCTACCTCGACAAGCAGCTCACCGCCTTCCTCCGCCGCAACCTCGAGCAGCGACGACGCCTGGAGAAGATCGAGGAGCGCGAGCGCCGCCGCGACATCCTCGTCGGCGACGAAGCCGTCTTCGCGTTCTACGACGCCCGCGTCCCGCAGGACGTCTTCGATGCCCGCTCCTTCGAAGCCTGGTGGCGCGATGCCTCGTCCCGCACCCCGCGACTGCTCGATCTGACCGAGGCCGACCTCGTCGACGAGGCCGCCCGCGGCGACGCCCGCGACTTCCCCGCGCGCTGGCAGCAGGGCGATCAGGTGCTGTCGCTGGCGTACCGCTTCGAGCCGGGGGCGCCGGATGACGGTGTCACGGTCATCGTGCCGCTCGCACTGCTCGCGCAGCTGCGCCCGGACGGATTCGACTGGCAGGTGCCGGGGATGCGGGCCGAGCTCGTCACCGCCCTGCTCCGCGCACTGCCCAAGGCGATCCGCCGCAACGTCGTGCCCGCGGCGGACTGGGCGGCCCGGTTCTCCGACGAACTGGCCGGGCTCGGCCCGGAGGCGCACAACGGCCTGCCCGCGACGACGCTCCGCGAGACGCTCGCGCGGCTGGTCCAGCGGGTGGCGAACCAGCCCGTGACCGCGGCCGATTTCGACATGAGCCGAGTGCCGGAGCACCTGCAGGTCTCGTTCCGGGCCGTGGACGAACGTGGCCGGGCCGCGGCATCCGATCGCGATCTGCTCGCTCTGCAGACCCGGCTCGCCGACCGCGCGCGCACCACGGTGGAGCGCTCGCTGCAGCGCGGCGCAGAGCGTTCGAACGCACCGGAGTCGGGTAGCAAGACAGGGCCGATGCCGCCGTCCGGTCCTCAGGGCCCTGCCGCTGCCCCGCTGACCCGGACGGGCCTCACGGACTGGACCTTCGACGATCTCCCCGAAGTCGTCGACACGAAGGTCGCCGGCGGCGTGGTGCGCGGCTACCCCGCCCTGGTCGATGACGGCGCGACCGTCTCGGTGCGCATCGAGACGACGCCGGAGGAAGCGGCGCGGCAGACCCGCGCCGGCGCCCGCCGACTGCTTCTCCTCACGGTGCCGTCGGCCGCCGCGTATGTGCTCGAGCACCTCACCGCGAACGAGAAGCTGGCGCTCGCGGCATCCCCGTATCCGTCCGCGAAGGCGCTCATCGAGGACTGCCGCACGGCCGTCGCGGACGCCGTGATCGCTCGCCTCAGCCCGACGGGCGTGATCCGCACGCGAGCCGAGTTCGCGCGGGTCCGCGACGCCTTCTCCGCCGGCGTGGTCGATGACGTGTTCAAGACCGTGTCGCTGACGGCGCGCATCCTGATCCTCGCGCGGGACGCCGACCGTGCCGTGCGCAGCCAGAACTCGCTCGTCCTGCTCGGTGCACTCAACGACATCCGCGGGCAGTTGTCCGGACTCGTCTTCCCCGGCTTCGTCGCGCAGACCGGCCTCGCCCGACTCGCGCAACTGCCGCGCTACCTCCAGGGCGTGCTCGAACGACTGAGCGGCCTCGCCGACAACCCCGGCCGCGATCGACAGCGGATGACGGAGTTCGAACGCGCCGCCGCGCTGTTCGCCGACGCCGGCGGCGTCATCCCTCCCCCGCCGGATGCGCCGGCATCGCTCGTGCACGCGCGATGGCTGCTGGAGGAGTACCGGATGAGCCTGTTCGCCCAGCGCGTGGGGGCCGGCGAGCCGGTCTCGCTGCAGCGGATCACGAAGACGCTCGCAGGCTGACATGTCCGCGGCGGAATACGACGAGACGGAACGGCGGTTGACACAGACATGACCCAGGCGATCGTGTACACCCAGTTCGGCGGACCCGAAGTCCTCACCCTGATCGACGTTCCCGACCCCGTCCCCGGCGACGGCGAACTGGCGGTGCGCATCGAGGCGGTGGGTGCCAACCCCATCGACGCGAAGCTGCGCAGCGGTCTCCGCGCCTCAGCCGCGATCGACGAACCGCGCAGGGTCGGCTCCGACGCCGCCGGTGTCGTGACCGCGATCGGCGCGGGCACGGAGGGGTTCCGCGTCGGCGATCCCGTCGTGCTGAGCGGAGTCGCGGGGGCGTACGCCTCCGATGCGGTGGTGCCGGCCGCGCGCGCGTGGGTCCGGCCGCCCCAGGTGTCCGCCGCCGAGGGCGCGGCGATCGGCATTCCCATCGGCACGGCATACCAGGTCGCCCGTTCGATGGCCGTCGGGTCGGGTGACACCCTGCTGCTGCACGGCGGCTCCGGTGCCGTGGGTCAGTCGATCATCCAGTTCGCCGTCCGCTGGGGCGCCAGCGTCGTCGCCACCGGCTCCCCTGCGCGATTCGACCGACTTCGCGAACTCGGCGCCATCCCGGTCGCTTATGGACCCGGCCTCGCCGATCGCGTGCGGGAGGCGGCCCCGCAGGGCATCACGGTCGCGATCGACGCCGCCGGCACCGATGAGGCACTGCAGAGCTCGATCGAACTCGTGGATGATCTGTCGCGCGTGGCGACGATCGTGCGAGGACGGGATGCTGCGGGCCTCGGCATCCGCGCCTTCGCCGGCGGCAGCCCCGAACCGCTCACCCGACAGCAGAGCGTGTGGCGCGCAGAGGCCGTGCCGGTCGCGCTCGCCCTGATGTCGGCCGGTCAGTTCTCCGTCGAGATCGGCCCGTCGCTCCCCCTCGCCGACGCGGCCGAGGCGCACCGCCTCCTCGAGTCCGGCGTGACCGGCAAACTCGTACTCATCCCCTGAACCGAGCGGGTGCGGCGGTGCCGCAGTCCTCACCGGCTGAGCCGACATCGGGTACCCGTCCGAAGACGGGTACCCGATGCCGGATCTTGAGGAGTGGCACCACCTCCGCGCGGTTACGCCTCCGCGGGCGCGACGGCGCGGCCGATCGACAGCATGAGCCGGTTCGCCCAGTTGAAGAACGCGGCGCCGTGGATCACGTCCGAGATGGACAGGTCGTCCAGCCCCACCTCGCGGAGCCGCGCGATGTGGGCCGTGGTGAGCCCGAACGGGGTGCGGGTCACCGCGACGGCCGCCGCCACGATGGCGTCCCAGCGGTCGCCCAGCTCGGCGGTGACGCCGTCGTCGAGCAGACGCTGCACATCGTCGGGCCGGTGGGAGTAGTGCGCCGCGAAACGGGAGTGGACCGATGCGCAGAACACGCACCCGTTCTCCCGGGAGGCAGCGGTCGCCGCAAGCTCGCGCTCCGCTCGAGGCAGCCCCTCGGCGACGTTGTAGAAGATGTCGTTGTCGGTCCGCGTGCGTGCCGCCAGGATCTCGGGATCGCGCACGAGCAGCCGGAAGTAGTCCGACTTGAGTCGATTGCGATCGATCGCGGCCGCGAAGTGCCGCTCGGTGAGTTCGGCTTCGGGCTTGGGGTCGAGCCACGGCAGCCACCCGACGCCCTCGCGGGTGAACGCCTCAGGGTGCGGGGCATCGTGCGTCCGGACGGCGACGAGCTGGGTGATGTCGGTCATGCTGCTACCTCCTCGGAGAGTACGCGGAGTCCGGAGATGACCCGCTGTTGGAATGAGATGAAGGCGACGAGCTGCGAGAGGGTGACGATGCCGTCCGGCGTCCAGCCCGCGTCGAGCAGCGCCTGGATGGAGTCTCCGGAGGCCTCGCGCGGCCGATAGACCAGCAGGTGCGCGTGCTCCAGCGCCGCGGTGAGGCGCGCCCCGATGCTCTCGCGGACGCTCTCGGCGGCGTGATACCGCAGTCCATCGGTGCTCTCGGCGTGCAGTCCCTCTTCGGCGTAGTGACCGTACGGGCCGCTGGTCGAGGCAGCCGCCGCTTCACTCACCACGATGTCGGTGAGCGCGGCATCCGCGTCTCGGGCCTGGGCGGCGTGGTGCGCGGCGGTCGCCGTGTCGGCGGCGAGGCGCGTGATGAACGCGGCGACCAGCCGGCGCTCGGCGAGACTGGCGTCGCCGTCATCAAGCGGGCTGAAGAGGGCGTCGTAGCTCGCTTGACTCTGCTCCCGCGTCTCGGGACGGCGGCGACGCAGCACATCGATGCGACTGCCGGGCGCGACGC
Organism: Microbacterium sp. Root61; assembly: GCF_001427525.1. Classification (NCBI taxonomy): domain Bacteria; kingdom Bacillati; phylum Actinomycetota; class Actinomycetes; order Micrococcales; family Microbacteriaceae; genus Microbacterium; species Microbacterium sp. Root61. The sequence goes on from NZ_LMGU01000001.1 coordinate 1,130,658, forward strand.
CCACCAGCCTGTCGATGATGTCGGTGTCGGTGGACATGTGTTCTCCTTCGGTAGGGGTGAGGATGGATCGAGGAATCAGCGGGATGCGGTGGCCAACTGCGCGCGCCAGTTCAGAGCGGGTACGACCTCGGACGCGAGCAGGTCGATGTGACGGAGGATGAGCTCGTGCGGAGGATCGACCGAGTGCACCTGGAACGACACATCGGTCGCCCGCTGCAGGGTGGTGTCCGCGGCGAGCTGCTCGGCGACATCGCTCGGCGTGCCCAGGTGCGTGTCACTGGCGCGGATCAGGTCGTCGAGATCGCCGGTCGCAGCATCCAGGCCCTGTGCGGCGAACACGGCACGGAACTTCTCGAGTCCCCGCGCGGCCCACAGCCGCGCCTCTTCGGTGGTGTCCGCCACGAAGGCGGTCCGCGACGCGAGGATGCGGGGCGCGACGCCGGACGGCAGCGCCTCCAGGTAGCCGTCGATGATGTCGTTCTGGATGTCGCTCAGCGACAGGCCCACCGTCTCGGGGGTGGCCGGCTGGGTGCGCGACAGCAGCAGGCCGTTGCCGCGTCTCCCTGCGGCGATGGCACCGCGCTTCGAGAAGGTCGCCTCCCAGATGCGGTCGGCGAGGGTTCCGGACGCCGGGTAGAGGCGATTGTCCGACCCCGCGATCGCGTCCCCTCGCAGCGCCGCGGTCACCGTCGCGAGATGGGCGTCGTACACCTCGCGTCGCGCGTCGAAGGTGGTGCCGAAGCTGGGGAACGAGCTGGGTGTGCCCCCGGAGCCGAACCCGAGCTCGAGGCGTCCGCCGGAGACCAGATCCGTCACGCTCGCATCCTCGGCGAGGCGCACCGGGTGCTCGAGAGGCAGCGTGATGATGCCGGTGCCGAGTCGGATCCGTTCCGTGAGTGCCGCCGCGTGCGCGAGGAAGACGAGAGGCGACGGCAGCCCGCCCTCCTTCTCGTGGAAGTGATGCTGGGCGACCCACACCGAGTCGAAGCCGGCGCGCTCGGCGCGGGTGACCTGTTCGAGCGCGAATCGGTACCGCTCGGCGGGGGGCGCCTCATCGAGCACGCGGGTGAAGAACCCGACCCCTTTGATCGTCATGTCGTCGTCTCCTTCTGTCGTTGCCGGTCGACGCGCCGCGGGATCGCTTCCAGCAGCTCTCGGGTGTATTCCTTCTGCGGGTGGAGGTAGATCTGCCGGGTCGGCCCGGCCTCCTCGACACGGCCGTGGTGCAGCACCGTGACGGTGTCGGACACCTGCCGCACGACGTCGAGGTCGTGGGAGATGAAGACATACGTGAGCCCGCGCTCACGCTGGAGTTCGGCCAGCAGATCGAGGATCTGGGCCTGCACGCTCACGTCCAGGGCGGACACCGGCTCGTCGAGCACGACGACGCGCGGATCCAGGATGAGCGCACGCGCGATGGCCACTCGCTGACGCTGCCCTCCGCTGAGCTCTCTGGCGCGGCGGGTGTGCACGGCCGTCCCCAGTGCGACCCGATCGAGGATCGCGGCAGCCTGCTCGCGCCGGATGCGGCGTCCGCCGAGACCGAAGTTGCGGAGCGGCTCGGCGACGATGTCGAGCACCGACATGCGCGGGTTGAGCGAGCCGAAGGGATTCTGGTAGACGAGCTGCACGGTCTGTCGGAACTGACGACGCGCCTCGCCGCGCAGGCCCGCCACGTCGTTGCCCGCGACGGTGACCTCTCCCCCATCCGGGGTCTCGAATCCGAGAAGGATGCGGGCGGTCGTCGACTTGCCCGAACCGGATTCCCCGACGATCGCATGGGTCGTGCCGGCGGCGACCTCGAAGGAGACGTCATCGATCGCCGTCACCGTCGTCGCGCGTGATCCTCCGCGGCGGAACTGCTTGTGCAGCCCGCTGACACGCACGGCGGGCGCGGCGTCCTCTTCTGCGGAGGCGATCACCGTCGGGGGCCCTCGGAAGACGCGGTCGTTGAGCGACGGCGCGTTCAGGAGCAGCCGACGCGTGTACCCGCTCGACGGCGAGTCCAGCACGGCGGCGACGGACCCGTCATCCTCCACACGCCCGTCCTTCATCACGATGATCCGATCGGCGCGCTCGGCCGCCACACCGAGGTCGTGCGTCACGAAGAGGATGCCGGTGCCGTCCTGCCGACGGAGGTCATCGAGCAGATCGAGGATGCGCCGCTGCACGGTGACATCGAGGGCGCTGGTGGGCTCGTCGGCGATGAGCAGCCGAGGTTGCAACGCGAGCGCCGCCGCGATCAGCACCCGCTGCCGCATCCCCCCGGACAGCTCGTGCGGATATGCGCGCGCCACCCGCTCACCGGGCAGTCCCACGCGATCGAGCAGCGCGGTGACGCGGGCCGAAACCGCAGATCGGTCCTTCTCACCATGGATGCGGAGCGCTTCGCCGACCTGCCAGCCGACACTCTTCAGCGGGTCGAGCGAGCTGCCCGGGTCCTGCGGGATCAGACCGACGCTCTTCCCGCGGATGGTCTCGAGGCGGCGCCGTGACCAGCCCTGGATCTCGGTGCCGTTGAGCGCGATCGTTCCGCTGCGGATCCGCGCGTTGCCCGCGAGCAGCCCCAGCACCGACAGGGCCGTCGTGGTCTTGCCCGACCCTGTCTCCCCCACGATGGCGACGACCTCACCGGGAGCAACCGACAGGCTCACCCCGTCCACCGCCGTGTGGGTTCCGCCCTCACGGGTGTCGTAGTCCACGACCAGGTCGCGAATGCTCAGCAGGCTCATTTCGAGCCTCCCAGTGCGTGGCTGATGCGATTGGCGGAGAGCACCACGGCCACGATGACCGCGCCCGGAAGCGTCGTCACCCACCACGCGGCACCGAGCATGTCGCGGCCCTGCGCGATGATCATGCCCCACTCGGGATCCGGCGGCGTGACCCCGTAGCCGAGGAAGCCGAGCGTGGAGAGCGCGAGGATGGCGATGCCGAACTGCATCGCGGCCAGCGCCACGACCGGCCGGGTGGAGTTGGGCAGGATGTGGCGCCACAGCACCGCGATGAACCGCGCGCCGGACCCGAACGCCGCTTCGACGTACTCCGTCCCGCGCACCTGGACGACCTCGCTGCGCACAAGACGGGCGAAGGTGGCGACGGATCCGATCCCGACGGCGATAGCGACGTTGATGGTCCCCGGTCCGAGCAGGATCACGATGGTCAGCGCGAGCAGCAGGCCCGGGATCGACAGCAGCACGTCGACGAAGCGCATCACCGCGTCATCCACGAATCCGCCGAGGGATCCGCTCACCACGCCGAGGACGGTGCCGACGACCATGCCGACCGTGACGGCGACGAATGCGCCGAGGAGGGATTCGGATGCGCCGTAGACGACGCGCGAGAACTGGTCGCGGCCGACGGAGTCGGTGCCGAAGAGGTGCTGCCAGCTGGGTCCCTGAAGCCCTGTGACCACGCTGGTGTAGGCGTCGTACGGTGCGAACAGGACGGGAGCGATCGCCCACAGCACCACGACCACCACGATGACCCACGAGAGGACCAACGTCACGGACGGTCGACGGATGCCGAACAGGAGGCGACCGGCGTGCCGCGCACGAGTCGGCGTCGATGACGTCGGCAGCGCGGGAGGCTGTTCGTCGACGAGGACGTCACCGACGACCTCGATCGGCCTGTGGGGGTCGAGCTCTCGCTCGGTTGCGATGGTCATGGATCCTCCTACGCTCCGGCTGCCTCGCGCACCGGCGAGTGCTTGTCTGTGGTCTGTGTCCGGCCGCGCGCACGCAATCGCGGATCCAGGACGGGGTAGAGCAGATCGACGATGAGGTTGATCAGGACGAAGACGGCCGCGGCGATGACGACGATCGCCTGCATGACGGGCATGTCCTGCGCGGTCACGGCCTGGTTGGTGAGGCGGCCGATGCCGTTGCGGGCGAAGACGGTCTCGACCACGACGGATCCGGAGATCAGCTCGGCGAAGATCAGTCCGCTGATCGTCAGCACCGGCAGGAGCGAATTGCGCGCCGTGTGGCGCGTGAGAGTCCACCACCGCGATGCGCCCTTCGCCTCGACGACGTGGATGAAGGGGCTCGTCGCGACGTCGTCCAGTGTGCGCAGGATGATCTGTGCGAGCGGGGCGGACACGGGGATCGCCAGGGTGATCACCGGCAGGATGAGCTTCTGCCAGTCCTCCCCGCCGATCACGGGGACCCACGCGAGTTGGAACGACAGCACCTGGATCAGCACGATGCCCAGCCAGAAGGCCGGGATCGAGATCAGCAGCGACGGAACCCCGATGAGCGCGTTGCGCAGCCACCCCGAGCGCGAGTACACGGCGGCCAGGGACACGCCGAGCGCCAGGATGACGGCCACGACGAACGCCAGCCCGGCGAGCACCAGCGTCGAGGGCAATGCCGCCTGCACCCGGTCGATCACCGGCACCGCGTTCTCGATGGAGTAGCCGAAGTCGCCGTGGAGCGCGCCCAGCAGCGCGTGTATGTACTGGATGAGCAGCGGATCGTCGACACGGTAGTACTCGCGGATGACGGCGACCTGCTCGGCCGAGAGCCCCATCTCGGGGTTCTCGAACTTGATCATGATGCCGTCGCCGGGGAGCGCGTTCAGCAGGAGGAATGACACGGTGTACGCCGCCCACAGGACGAACAGCGACTGTGCGATACGAGTGACGATGCGCCGGGACATTCCCCTGCCTCCCGCCCGTTCCTACTTGTCCAGCCAGGCGTTGTAGAGCCACGCCCGCCCGACGGATTCCCACCCGAATCCGTGCACGTACGGTGCGGCCGCGTATGTCTGCGGCAGCTCGTAGAGCGGGATCGTGTAGGCGTTGTCGATCAGGTAGTTCTGCACCTCGGCGGCCTTGGCGTAGCGCTCCTCCTCGGACGGGAGCGTCGAGATCTGCACGAGCAGGTCATCAAGCACCGTGTCGTCGGAGAGCAGCGCGTTGCGCGAGCCCTTGCTCCAGAAGTTGCTCTTGAGCACGTCGGGGTCGACGCGACCGACGTGAGTGGTGATCACGCCGATGTCGTTCGCGTCCTTCTGACGTGCCGTGCTCGTCGCCGGGTCCGGCGTCTCGATCTTCAGCTCGACGCCGACCTTCTCCCACTGCTGGGCGATGATCTCGTTGGTCTGCTGCGACTGCGGGAAGACCGCGATCACGAAGGTCGTGAACGACAGTCGCTGTCCGTCCTTCTCCCGGATCCCGTCGGCTCCGGCGACCCAGCCGGCGTCGTCGAGAAGCTCGTTCGCCTTCTCGGGGTCGTAGATCAGCTTGTCCGAGAGATCCACGTAGCCGGTCGCCCCCGAGCTGAGCACCGATGTCGCGGGCTTGTAGTTGTCGGAGAAGAGCGTGTCGGTGATCTCCTGAGGGTTCGTCGCCAGTTGCAGCGCCTTGCGCACGGTGATGTCCGCCAGCAGCGGGTTGGTGAAGCGCAGGGCGAGCTGCGGGTTCACTCCGTTGGTCTGCGGCGCGTACACCTCGAACCCGGCGTCTTCGAGCCCGCCCTCGTCGTAGGCCTGCACGGTGCGGATGGCATCGCCCTGACCGGACTTCAGCGCGCCGATGCGCACGCTGTCCTCCGGTGTGACGATGACGTGGATCGCGTCGAGGTACGCACGACCCTGGTGCTCGATCTCGGCCGGGGCCCAGTCGTAGTCCTTGCGCACGTTGAGGGTGTATTCCTGCTCGGGAACCACGTCGCCGACCGTGAAGGGTCCGGTGCCGATGAAGTTCTCCAGCTGGCACTGCTGCTCGTACGGCAGCTCCAGCGTCTCCTGGGCGACGATCGCCGAGCCGACGACAGAGGTGGCTTGCAGGAATCCGGGCGAGGGTGCAGTGAAGTGGAAGACGACGGTGCTGTCGTCGATCACCTCGGAGGACTCGTAGTTGCTCACGAACTCCTGCGCCGCCAGGCCCAGCTCCTTGTCGCCGAGACCGAAGTGATCGAAGTTCGCCGCGACGACCTCCGCCGTCAGCGGGTCGCCGTTGGAGAAGGTGACATCGTCGCGGAGGTGGAAGATGTACTCCGTCGCATCCTCGTTGATCTCCCACGACTCGGCGAGCCAGGGCTCGATGTCGCGGGTCTCGGGGTCTTGATACGTCAGCTTGTCGCCGATCTGGTTGAGGATCGTGGCGACCGGGTAGTAGCCACCACCCCCGGCGTAGAAGCAGGTCGGGAACTGGTACTCGAGGAAGGTGAGCGTGCCGCCGACGACCGGCTCACCGGACGGCGAAGCCGAGCCTCCTGGGGATGGTGTGCTCGCGCAGGCGGCGAGCGAGGCGATGCCGATGATCGCGACGGCGCCTGCCGCGGCGCGGAGAACGGAACGGGACATGGGGTCTCTCCTGGTGGATGGGTGTGCGCGGGAAGGTGTGTCGCCACGTTAGGGAGAGGTCCCGAGTGCCCGCGAACGACCACGTCACCGCGAGCAACCGCACGACCAGCCGGGACACCGTGCGTCACAGCGCGTAATGCAGAACGCCCGATCACGCAGGTGCGTGATCGGGCGTTCTGGTGCGACCGAAGGGCGTCGGGCTCGATGGAGAGCGTCTCAGGCGGGCGACACGACCCCTGCCGGCGTCGGACCGGTGGCGATCGGACGCCCGCGGGTGTTGGACCACTGGCTCCAGGACCCGGGGAACACGACCACGTCGATCCCGGCGATGGCTCCGGCGAGCGCGGTGTGGGCGGCGGTGATGCCCGACCCGCAGTAGGCGGCGGTCGCCACGCCGGGCGTGACGCCGGCCGAGGCGAACGACGCTCGGATGACGACGGGCTCGTGGAACCGGCCGGAGTTCAGGTGCACTCCGGTCGGGAGGCTGATCGCCCCAGGGATGTGCCCGGCGATCGGATCGAGCGGTTCGATGTCACCGCGATACCGCTCCGGCGCGCGCACGTCCAGCAGCACGCCTCGGCGTGGCCAGGCGGCGGCATCGTTGATATCGGCGACGTCGTAGGACGGCTCGACGGGCAGTTCCACAGTGCCGCGCGGCGGGAGCACGTCGCCGGTTTCCAGGGGCAGCCCGGCATCCGTCCAGGCGCGCAGTCCCCCGTCCAGCACCCGGACATCGACGACGCCGCGCAGCAGCCACCAGAGCCGCGCAGCCGCCACGGACTGCACATCGTCGTAGACCACGACGGCGTCGCCCGACTTCAGCCCCCAGCGCCGGGCGGACTCCTGCAGCTGCTCCCGCGTGGGAAGAGGATGCCGCCCCTCGGACGGCTCGCCCCGGCGCGAGAGTTCGTGATCGAGGTCGACGTACACGGCACCCGGCAGGTGGCCCTCGAGGTACTCGGGACGCCCCTCCGGCCGGTCCAGCCGCCAGCGCACGTCCAGCAGACGCGGGGCCGCATCGGAGGCGAGCAGCGTGGCGAGTTCGGACGCGGTGATCAGCAGGGGCATGTCCCCATGGTGCCTCCGCGCGGCGCCCGGGAGGCAGTCCTCCCCGCAACAGAACGACACACGACGCGGTGTCCCGGGCATGCGCCCGGGAGAATGGATACATGCCAGTTACCCCTCCCGAGCAGTCATTCGCGACGGCGCAAGTTCAGGCGGGGTTCGTCTCCGGTGTCGCCCAGAACACCGCGGTTCCGCCGATCTACCAGTCGAACGCGTTCGAGTTCTCGACACTGTCCGAGGCGCGCGATCTGTTCGCGCTGCGCCGCGACGGAAACATCTACAGCCGTGCGGCCAACCCCACGGTGCTCGTCTTCGAAGAGCGCGTCGCCGTGCTCGAGGGCGGCATCGCTGCGGCCGGCGTCGCCTCCGGCCAGGCTGCGGTCGCGCTCTCGCTGCTCGCCCTCGCGAAGTCGGGTGAGCACATCGTCGCCGCCCGTCAGCTCTACGGCGGCACCGTCGACCTGCTGCAGGACACCTTCGCCGACTGGGGCATCGCCGTCACGTTCGTCGATCAGGACGACCTGCAGGCCTGGGCGGACGCTGTCCGTCCGGAGACCCGCGCGTTCTTCGCCGAGTCGGTGACCAACCCGATCGCCCAGATCCTCGACCTCCGCGCCGTCGCCGACATCGCGCACGCCGCGGGAGTGCCGGTCGTGATCGACAACACCGTTGCGACGCCGTACCTGCAGCGCCCGAAGGACTTCGGCGCCGACATCTCGGTGCACTCCGCCACGAAGTTCATCGGCGGCCACGGCACCTCCCTCGGCGGCGTGATCGTCGACCTCGGCACGTTCGACTTCAGCGCCGAGCCCGCCCGCTGGCCGCAGCTGACCGAGCCGTACCGCCGCGTCGCCGGCGGCAGCCTGGTCGAGCGGTTCGGGGAGAAGGCCTCGCCCTACATCGCCCTCGTCAAGACCAAGTACGTGCACGACCTCGGCCCGTCGCTGTCGGCCTTCAACGCCTTCCAGCTGCTGCAGGGTCTGGAGACACTGGACCTGCGGATGTCGCGGCACAGCGCCAACGCGCAGCTGGTGGCCGAGTTCCTCGAGGCGCACCCCGCCGTGGCGCGCGTGCACCACCCCGGGCTGCCCTCCAGCGACTGGCACGGACTCGTGGAGACGTACCTGCCGCGCGGCGCGGCATCCGTCTTCTCCTTCGATCTGCACTCGACGGGCGACGACGCGGCGGACTTCGAGCGCGTCGAGCAGTTCATCGGGCGTCTGCACATCTCGCGGCTCGTGGCCAACATCGGCGACGCGCGCAGCCTCGTGGCGCACCCGGCGTCGATGACGCACAGCCACATGACGCCGACGCAGCTGGCCGAGTCCGGCATCACCTCGACGACCGTGCGCCTGTCGGTCGGGCTGGAAGACCCGAGCGACATCTTGCGCGACTTCGGCGCGGCGCTCGACGTCGTCTAGCGTCGGCGCAGGATCAGGATGCCGCGACCAGCGCGCGGTAGCACTCGATGCCGCGCAGCCAGGCGTCGACCCGGATGCGCTCGTTGTGCGAGTGCAGCGCGTCGCGCTCAGAGCGGCTCATCGAGAACGGCGTGAACCGGTAGACGTTCTCGCTGATCGCAGTGAACCAGCGACTGTCGCTCGCGCCGAGCTGCAGGTACGGGGTCGTGACGACGTCCGCGCCGAGGGTGTCGCGCACCGCGGTGGCGATCCGCTGCCAGGGCTCGCCGCGCCACGGCGACACCGGCGACGGGTTCGAGCCGTGGCGCACCTCGAGCTCGATGCCCGGGTCGCCGATGGCCCGGCGCGCGTGCTCGGTGGCGCTGTCCACGGTGTCGCCTGTCAGCAGGCGGATGTTCACCGATGCCCGAGCCGCAGTTGCGAGCACGTTCTCGCCGGGTGCGCCGCTGAGCTCGGTCGCCACCGCGGTGGTGCGCACGAGCGCATTCGTCTCGGGGCCGAGCTTCGCGAAGGCGAGGGCCACGAGCGGACCGGTCAGCGCGAGGTTCTGGAACAGCGCGCGCAGCGGCTGCGGGGCATGCGGAGCGATCGTGGCGAGCATCGCCCGCACCGGCGGGGAGATGCGCCGCGGGAACGGACGACGGTGCAGCCGATCGATCGCTCGGGCCAGCCGCACGGTCGCCGGAAGCACCGGCGGAGTGGACGCGTGCCCGCCCTGCTCGCGCGCGGTCAGGTGCAGCGTCATGACGCCGCGTTCGGCGACGCCCACCATCGCGGTCGGCGCGCTCACGCCGGGCAGCACTCCCTCGACCACGGCGCCACCCTCGTCCAGCACCAGCGCGGGGCGCACGCCGCGTTCGCGCAGCAGCGCCACGATCGCCTGCGCTCCCCCGCCGGCGGTCTCCTCGTTGTGACCGAAAGACAGGTAGACATCGTTGCGCGGTACGAAACCTTCGCCCACCAGCTGTTCGACCGCTTCCAGGATCGCGACGAGCGATCCCTTGTCGTCGATCGCGCCGCGCGCGTGGATCGCGGCCTCGGCTCCGGTGCCGACGATCTCCGCGCCGAACGGCGGGTGCGTCCACTCGGATTCGACCACGGGCACCACGTCGAAGTGCGCCATCAGCACGAGCGGTTCGGCGCTCTCCTGACCCGCCCAGCGGAACAGCAGCGAATGGCCGTCGACGACTTCGCGGACCAGGACGCGGTGGATGCCGGGGTACAGGCGCTCCAAGGCCGCGGCGAACTCGTCGAACCGGGCCCAATCGATGAGCGATTCGTCGGCGTGCGAGACGGTCGGGATGCGCAGGAGCTCTTGAAAGCGCTCGAGGGAGGATGCCACGGCACGAGCCTACCCGCGGCATTTCGGGCGTCTCCTCCACGCCACCGAACGAGAACCGGTCCGCGCGCGGCGCCCGCCGTCGGTACGCTCGAAGCATGACCGGACTGCGTTGGGGAATCCTTGCCACGGGCGGAATCGCTCACGCGTTCACGCACGATCTTCGGACGGCGGGATGCACCGTCACAGCCGTGGGGTCCCGGCGGGCAGAGTCCGCCGAGCGCTTCGCCGCCGAATTCAGGATTCCGCGCTGGCACGGGTCGTACGAAGAGCTCGCCGCCGACCCCGAGGTGGACATCGTCTACGTCTCGACGCCGCATCCGATGCACGCCGAGAACGCGATGATGCTCCTCGAGCACGGCAAGCACGTGCTGATCGAGAAGCCCTTCACCCTCAACGCCGCCGAGGCCGCCGCCATCCGCGACCTCGCCCGCGCGCGCGGCCTGCTCGCCATGGAAGCCATGTGGACCCGGTACCTGCCGCACATGATCCGCATCCGCGAGCTCGTCGCGTCCGGTGCCCTGGGCGAGATCCGTGCGGTGAGCGCCGATCACACCCAGCTCCTCACCTCGGACCCGGAGCACCGCCTCAACGCGATGGACCTCGGCGGCGGCGCGCTGCTCGACCTCGGGATCTACCCGATCTCGTTCGCGTGGGACATCCTCGGCGCCCCGACCTCCGTGGTCGCCTCCGCACGCCTGGGCGAGACCGGCGCCGACACCGAGGTCGCGACGATCTTCACGCACGCCTCCGGCGCGCTGTCCACGACGCTGTCGTCGTCCCGCGCGGCGGGGTCCAACACCGCCCACATCGTGGGCACCTTGGCCCGCATCGACATCGACCGGGTCTGGTACAACGCCACCTCGTTCCGCCTCACCGCGCCCGACGGCACCGTGCTCGAAACCTACGTGTCGGACATCGACGGGCGCGGGATGCAGTTCGAAGCGCTGGCCGCGGAACGCTTCATCGCCGACGGACTCCGCGACAGCGACGTCCTCCCCCTCGACGAGACCGTCGCGATCATGGGTACGCTCGATGAAGTGCGCAGTCAGATCGGCGTGACCTATCCCGGGGAGAACCACCATGCCTGATCCATCCGCCGGCCGCGTTGCGGTCTACCTCGACTTCGACAACATCGTCATCAGCTGGTACGACCGCGTGCACGGCCGCAACTCGTACGGCCGCGACCGCCAGCGCATCATCGAAGAGCCGAACGACCCGGAGATCGCCGATCGCCTGGCCCACGCGATGATCGACGTCGGCGCCGTGATCGACTACGCGGCATCATTCGGGACGCTCGTGCTGACCCGTGCCTACGCGGACTGGTCCTCGCCCGTGAACGCCGTCTACCGCACGCAGCTCGTGGCCCGTGCCGTCGACCTCGTGCAGCTCTTCCCGGCGGCCGCCTACGCGAAGAACGGCGCCGACATCCGTCTCGCCGTCGACGCCGTCGAAGACATGTTCCGCCTGCCCGACCTCACGCACGTCGTGATCGTGGGCGGAGACTCGGACTACGTGCCGCTCGCGCAGCGCTGCAAGCGCCTCGGCCGTTACGTCATCGGGGTCGGCGTCGCCGGCTCCACCGCCAAGTCCCTCGCCGCCGCGTGCGATGAGTTCGAGGCCTACGACTCGCTCCCGGGCGTCAAGCCGATCGTGCGCGCCCCCGCCAAGGAGCAGCCCGCGAAGGAGCCCGCAAAAGCGAAGGACGCCGCGAGCGACGCGACGACCGTGCCCGCCGCTGCACCGGCACGCGGCCGCCGCGGATCCGGCACGAAGGCCGCCGCCGCGAAGGCCGCCGAGGCCGCGGAGACGACCGAAGCGAAGGCCGCAGACGCGAAGGATGCCGCTCCGGACGCGGCGCCCAAGACGCGCGCCACGGGTGGCCGCCGCGCCGGCAGCAAGACGCCCGCGAAGGATGCGGCGACCGAGGCGCCGCCCGCCAAGGCACCCGCGTCCGCCGAGGTGGAGGCATCCCTCGTCGACGCACTGGACGAGGTCGCCCCGCCCAAGCGCACCAACCGTCGCGTCACGACCAAGACGATCGCGCCCTCGACCGACCTCGTGTTCGAGGACGGCAGCGGCGACCTGTTCGACGACGGCGGTGCCGAGGAGCCCGTCGAAGACCCGCAGGAGACCGCGACCGCGCTGCTCGAACGCGCCCTGCGCCTCGGCCACGACAAGGACGACGCCGAGTGGCTGCACAGCTCCGCGGTCAAGACCCACATGCGCCGGATGGACCCGTCCTTCAGCGAGAAGGGGCTCGGCTACCGCTCGTTCTCGGACTTCGTGAAGGCCCGCGAATCGATCGCCGAGCTCGAAGAGACCGGCCACGAGCGCCTGGTCCGACTGCGCGAACACTAGACGCACAGCGCCATTCCGGGCACCCGTGAAGTAAAGTGTCGTCCGTGGCACGACTGAACGCCCCGCCAGGCTCGCAGTCTTCACTCCGTGAAGCGAACAGAGCCCGACTCGTCGAGTCGCTCAAACGACATGGGCGCCTCACCCAGGTCGAGCTCGCGGGCAGCACGGGGCTCTCTCCGGCGACGGTGTCGAACATCGTCAAGGAGCTCACCGCGTCCGGTCTGCTGCACACCTCGATCACGTCGCGCAGCGGCCGCCGCGCGACCCTCGTGTCGCTCGCCCGGCAGCTCGGACTGGTCGCCGGGGTGCACTTCAGCTCCCGGCAGCTGCACATCGCGATCGCCGATGCCACGCGCACGGTCGTCACCCAGACCTCGCTGCCGCTACCGCTGGACCATCGCCACGACGCCGAGCTGGACCGGCTCGCCATCCTGCTGAGCGACATGATGGACACACTCGGCGGCTCGCTCACCGATCTGCTCGCCGTCGGGCTCGCTCTGCCGGCGCCCATCGACCCGCGCACGGGGATGGTCTCGACCCCCGGGCTGCTGCGCGGCTGGGAGGGCATCGACGTCGCCGAGAGCCTCACCGCACGGATCGGACGGCCCGTCTACGTCGACAGCGAGGCGAACCTCGGTGGACTGGCCGAGGCGCGTGAGGGCGCCGGGCGCGCTGTGTCGTCGTCGGTCTTCATCCGTGTCGGGCACACGATCAGCGCCGGACTCGTCGTCAGCGGCGACCTGTTCCGCGGGTTCAACGGCAAGGCCGGACAGATCGGGCACGTCACGATCGACGAGAACGGCCCCATCTGCCGGTGCAGCAACCGCGGCTGCCTCGAGACCTACGCGGGCGGTCCCGCGCTGCTCTCCCTCTTCCCTCCGGGGGAAGGGATGCAGCGGCTCGGCGACCTGATCCAGGCCGCCGAAGCGGGTGACGGCAGCTCTCGCCGTGTGATCGCGGATGCCGGCCGTCACATCGGCATCGCCGCAGCCAGCCTCTGCAACCTGTTCGACCCCGAGCTGATCATCGTCGGCGGAGAGCTGGCCGAGGCGGGCGAGATCCTGATGGCGCCGATGCGGCACTCGCTGGATCGCAGCGCGCTGGCGACCGCCGAGGGACTCCCGGAGATCGTCGGCGCCTCCTTCGGCAGCTGGGCCGAGACGCGCGGCGCCATCGCGATCGCGCTGGATCACGTGACCGTCGACGCCGAAGCGCTCCCCTTCTCGGCCTAGGCCGGACCCGTCTATGCGAGCACCCTGGCGACGAGGACCCCGGTCACTCGCGCAGCGCGCCCTCGTCGTGCTCGCGGCGCTCGGACTCACCGCGGCGAGCCTGACCGGCTGCGGGACCACGGCCGGCGACGATGCCGGGAAGATCGCGCTCCTGCTGCCCGATGCGAAGACGGCGCGATACGAGACCTTCGATCGACCGATGTTCGAACGCCGGGTGGCTGAGCTCGGCCCCTACGCGGTCCTGTACTCCAACGCCGACCAGGATGCCGCGACCCAGCAGCAGCAGGCGGAGTCCGCGCTGACGGCCGGCGCCGACGTATTGGTGCTGGATCCCGTGGATGCCCGTGCTGCGGTGACCATCGTGAGCGCGGCCAACGCGGCCGGCGTACCGGTGATCTCCTACGACCGCCTCATCGCGGGTGGAGACATCGCGTACTACGTCTCATTCGACAACGAACAGGTGGGCGCGCTGCAGGCCTCCCAGCTGGTCGGGGCGCTGGAGGCCGACGGCCGCGGCTCCGCCGGCATCCTCGTGGTCAACGGATCACCGACCGACCCGAACGCCGCCCGGTTCAGCGAGGGCGCGCAGAGCGTGCTCGACACGAGCGACCTGCGCGTGCTGGCGGAGTACGACACCCCGGATTGGAGTCCGGACAAGGCACAGGAGTGGGTCGCCTCCCAGCTCGCTCAGCACGGCGACGAGATCGCCGGCATCTATGCGGCCAACGACGGCACCGCGAGCGGCGCGATCGCCGCACTGAAGGCGGCCAACATCACGCCTCTCCCGCTCGTCACGGGTCAGGACGCCGAGCTGTCCGCCATCCAGCGGATCGTCTCGGGCGACCAGTTCATGACCGTCTACAAGGCGATCAAGGAGCAGGCCGAGCTCGCCGCCGAGGTGGCCGTCGCGCTGCTGCGCGGCGAGGAGGTCACCGCACCGCTGAAGATCGACGGCATCCCCTCGACCCTGCTGGAGCCCGTCGCCGTCACCGTCGGCAACATCATGGACACCGTCGTTGCGGATGGCTTCTGGAGCGTCCAAGATATCTGTACTCCCGCATATGCCGACGCGTGCGCAGCCGCCGGCATCCGCTAGGCATTGACGAATGAAACGGTGACGACGATGCCTGCAACGTATCCGCGCGCAGGACGCGCCAGGGAACGGGTGCTCACCGTGCACAAGGTGGGCAAGCGCTTCGGTGCGGTCCGCGCCCTCACCGACGTCGACTTCTGGGTCAACGAGGGCGAGGTCGTCGCGCTCGTCGGCGACAACGGCGCCGGCAAATCCACGCTCGTCAAGGTGCTCTCCGGTGTGCACCCTCCCGACGCGGGTTCGATCGAGTTCGACGGCGAGATGGTCGAGATCTCCAGCCCCGCCGACGCCCAGCACCTCGGAATCGCCACGGTGTTCCAGGACCTCGCGCTGTGCGACAACCTCGACGTCGTGGCCAACCTCTGGCTCGGGCGCGAGCTGGTCGAAGGCACGCGACTGGACGAGGTCGACATGGAGCAGCGCACCTGGGCGCTCTTGCGTGAACTCTCGGCCAAGATCTCGTCGGTGCGCATCCCGGTCGCGTCCCTGTCCGGCGGCCAACGGCAGACGGTGGCGATCGCACGGTCGCTCATCGGAGACCCCCGCGTCGTCATCCTCGACGAACCGACCGCCGCATTGGGCGTCGCCCAGACGGCGGAGGTGCTGAACCTCATCGAGCGGCTGCGCGAACGCGGGCACGGGGTCGTGCTGATCAGCCACAACATGGCAGACGTCATGGCGGTGGCCGATCGGGTGGTGGTGCTGCGGCTCGGACGCAACAACGGCGAATACAACGTCGCCGACGTCACCACCCAGACCCTCATCGCCGCCATCACCGGCGCCATCGACAACGCCGCGAGCCTGCGGGCCGCACGCCAGCCCGATCCGGAGCCGGCCGACCGCAACATCATCGATCTGCCCTCCGTCGCCGCACGACGCGCCAAGGGCCAGCCGACGGACGGCGACGCATGAACTCGGGGCGGGACGACCGCGCCACGGCGCCGGTCACGATCGAGGACAGCGACGCCTCCTTCCTCAGCGGGGGCAGCCTCCGCGGCACGCTCTCGCTGCTGCTCACCCGGGTGCGCGGCGGAGACCTCGGCTCGCTGCCGGTCATCGTCGGACTCGTCCTGATCGGCACGGTGTTCCAGGCGCTGAACCCCGTCTTCCTCTCCAGCACCAACCTGGTCAACCTCACGATGCAGTGCGCGGCCATCGGCACGATCGCACTGGGCGTGGTGATGGTGCTTCTGGTGGGCGAGATCGATCTGTCGGTGGGGTCGGTCTCGGGTCTCGCCGCGGCGGTGCTGGCCGTCACGTTCGTGCAGCTGCAGTGGAACCTCGCACTCGCGCTGATCGCCGCCATCGGCATCGGCTGCGCGGCCGGGCTGCTGTACGGCTTCCTGTACACGCGCTTCGGCGTGCCCAGCTTCGTGATCACCCTCGCGGGGTTGCTCGGCTTCCTCGGGTTGCAGCTGTGGGTGCTCGGCGACACCGGATCCATCAACCTCCCGTTCGATTCGTGGATCGTGATCTTCGCGCAGCACCTGTTCCTCCCCGCGTGGGCGTCGTACCTCGTCGTCGCGCTGGCGGTGGCGGCGTACGCCTGGACCCGCGTGCGAGAGGCGCAACGACGCGCCGCAGCGAATCTCGTCAGTCAGGGCTACCGCGAGATCGCCATCCGCGCCGGGGTGCTGCTCGCACTGCTCACAGTCGCCGCCTGGTACCTGAATCTCTCGCGCGGCGTCGGGGTGATGTTCCTGTTCTTCCTGCTGCTGGTCGTGGTGATGAACTTCGCCCTGACCCGCACCCGTTGGGGGCGCGCGGTCTACGCAGTGGGTGGGTCACAGGAGGCCGCGCGACGTGCCGGGATCCCGGTCGATCGCATCTACCTGTCGGTCTTCGCCCTCTGCTCCAGCCTGGCCGCGGTGGGCGGCATCCTCGCCGCCGCGCGGCTCGCCGCCGTGAATCAGAGCTCCGGCGCCGGCGACACGAATCTCAACGCGATCGCAGCCGCCGTCATCGGCGGCGCCAGCCTCTTCGGCGGCCGTGGCACCGCCTTCGCCGCACTGCTGGGCATCTTCGTCATCCAGTCGATCTCGTCCGGGCTGTCGCTGCTGAACCTCGATTCCTCGGTGCGCTTCATGGTCACCGGAGTGGTCCTGGTGCTCGCGGTCATTGTCGATTCGCTCTCCCGCCGCTCGCGCGCGGCGTCCGGTCGCGCATAGCGCGCGCAGCCTGATCCGCGCCGTGTCCGCGGCAGCGAAACCACTCCGCTGAGTTCAGTTGGCGAACGCTAACCGGATGGTGTCGTCGTCCGTACGCGTCCGAATAGGCATTATGCGCCCTTCGAAGTCGAGAACTGCACCATTATGCACGATGGATGCCACGCTGGCGCGCGCGCTTCGTTCGCAGCTTGCCGGCCCCTCCCCACGATGCGAAAGCGTTACGTTCAAGTCTTGACGCCAAGGATGGATGGAGTCAAGATCTTCCTCAGGTGCGAACCCGCGACGCTCCTCGAGCTCGCACATTTCATAGACGAAAGGTGAATGATGAAGAAGTCTTCCCTCCTCGCCGCGGCCGCCGTCACCGGCGCCGCTGCGATGCTGCTCGCCGGGTGTTCCGGCGGTGGTGGCGCGAGCCCCAGTGAAAGCGGCGGCGGCGATGCCGCACAGCGCGCCTGCGTCATCCTTCCCGACGCGGCCTCCTCGCCGCGCTGGGAGAATTTCGACCGCAAGTACCTCCAGGAGGGTCTGGAGGGTGCCGGATTCGAGGTCGACATCCAGAACGCCCAGGGCGACGTGAACAAGTACTCCACGATCGCCGACCAGCAGCTCACCCAGGGCTGCGGCGTCATGCTGCTCGTGGACTACCAGGGCGCCGCCGAGGCGGTCGCCACCAAGGCCAAGGCCGAAGGCATCCCCGTGATCGCGTACGACCGCCCCTTCACCGGTGCGGACTACTACGTGTCGTTCGACAACGTCAAGGTCGGCGAGCTCGAGGGCCAGACAGTCCTGGACGGCCTCACGACCGCCGGCAAGGACCCGGCGACCGCTGTCGTCGTGTACATGGGCGGCGACCCGACCGACGGCAACGCGGCCATGTTCCACGAGGGTGCTGCCACCGTGATGGAAGCTGCCGGAATCAAGCCGGCGGCGGAGCCCCCGGGGGTCTGGGACCAGGCCAAGTCGCAGACCAACTTCGAGCAGGCGCTGACCTCGCTCGGCGGCAAGGTCGACGGCGTCTGGGTGGCCAACGACACCAACGCGGCCGGCGTCATCAAGGTGCTGCAGGACAACAACCTCACCGGAGTTGCCGTGTCGGGCCAGGACGCCAACGTCGCGGGCCTGCAGAACATCCTCCTCGGCTGGCAGACGGCGACCGTCTACAAGCCGGTCAAGGATGAGGCCGACGCCGCCGTCACGACGGCTATCGCACTGCTGAAGGGCGACACCCCGTCGGCGGGCGCGAAGCTCGACGACGGCACGCCGTACATCCAGGTCACGCCGATCCTGGTGGGCCCCGACAAGGTCAAGGACGTCGTCGCCGCCGGCGATGCCGCCTACGACGACGTCTGCACGCCGGACGTTCTCGCAGCCTGCGAGCAGTACGGCGTCACCAAGTAGCCGACCGGTCATAGCCGCGAGGGCGTCGCGTCATACGGACGCGGCGCCCTTGCGTGCTCGACACAGAGACCCATCGCAAGGAAGCGAGCATGTCAGAAACGACCACACACACAGAGCCGATCATCCAACTGGTCGGCGTCAAGAAGGCCTTCGGTCCGGTGAGCGTCCTGAAGGGCGTCGACCTGAAGGTCTACCCCGGAAAGGTGACCGCGCTGGTCGGCGACAACGGTGCCGGCAAGTCGACGCTCATCAAGGGTCTCGCCGGCGTCCAACCGTACGACGAGGGCGAAGTCCTCATCGACGGTGTGCATCGGGATCTGCATGCGCCCCGGGATGCCTCGGGCCTCGGCATCGAGGTGGTGTACCAGGACCTCGCCCTGTGCGACAACCTCGACATCGTGCAGAACATGTTCCTCGGTCGCGAGGAGCTGACCGGTGGCACGTTCAACGAGGGACGGATGGAGAAGGACGCGTCCGACACGCTCCGCTCGCTTTCGGTCCGCACGGTCAAGTCGGTCCGCCAGAAAGTGTCGTCGCTCTCCGGCGGCCAGCGCCAGACCGTCGCGATCGCGCGTGCCGTACTGAAGAAGGCACGCGTCGTGATCCTCGACGAGCCGACCGCGGCGCTCGGCGTCGCGCAGACCGAGCAGGTGCTGAACCTCGTGCAGCGGCTCTCGGAGCAGGGCGTGGCCGTCATCCTGATCAGCCACAACCTCGCCGACGTCTTCGCCGTCGCCGACGACATCGCGGTGCTCTTCCTGGGGCAGATGGTCGCACAGATCGCGACCGCCGACACCACCCGCGACGACGTCGTCGGCTACATCACCGGCACCAAGACCATGGGCGGCATCGAGCACATGGGCACATCCACGATCGTGACAGGAGGGGCGGCATGAGCAGCAATGCGACCCGCACCGCAGCGGGCCCGGATCCCGTTGTGGGCGATCTGATCGGCAGCGGTGTCGAGGGCGGCCTGACCGACCAGATGCAGGCCTGGTGGCAGCGCGTGCGCGGCGGCGACATGGGCGCGTTGCCGGCCATCGGCGGACTCGTCGTCCTCGGCATCCTGTTCTCGATCCTCAGCCCGTTCTTCCTCACCGAGCGCAACTTCGCCAACCTGCTCAACCAGGCTGCGAGTCTCGTCGTGCTCGGCATGGCCCTCGTGTTCGTGCTGCTGCTGGGCGAGATCGACCTGTCCGCGGGCGTCACCGGCGGTGTCGGCATGGCACTGTTCGTCGTGCTGAACGCGCAGTTCGGCATTCCCTGGCCGCTCGCCCTGCTGATCGGCTTCGGCTTCGGCTTCCTCACCGGCGCGTTGATAGGTTTCTTCGTGGCCAGGATCGGGATCCCGTCGTTCGTCGTGACATTGGGCTTGTTCCTCGGGTTCCAAGGCCTCGCGCTCGTCATCATCGGTCCCGGCGGCCTCTACCGCCTCGAGGTGCCGGAGCTCGTCGCACTGCAGAACGGCAACCTCCCGGTGTGGGCGGGCTGGGCGATGCTCGCCGTCATGCTGCTCGTCTCGGCCGGAACATCCTTCTGGGATCGCTCACGTCGCACCGCGGCCGGCGTGCCCAACCGCGCCGTGTCGCTCGTCTTCATCAAGCTGGGCGTGATCGCCGTCCTCGGCGGCGCCGTCGTCTACATCCTGAATCAGGACCGTGGACAGTCGGTGAACGCCGTCCAGGGCGTGCCGGTGATCGTGCCGATCGTGCTGGTGATCCTGTGGATCGGCACCTTCGTGCTGGACCGCACGAAGTTCGGGCGCTACATCTACGCGATCGGCGGCAACGCCGAGGCGGCCCGCCGCTCCGGCGTCAAGGTGCGCTGGGTCAAGTGGTGGGCGTTCGTGATCTGCTCGAGCCTCGCTGTCGCATCCGCTCTGTTCAGCGTCGCGCGCGTCGGATCCGTGGATGCCACCGTCGGACGCGACATCGTCCTGAGCGGTGTGGCGGCGGCGGTCGTCGGCGGTGTCAGCCTGTTCGGCGGACGCGGTCGACTGCTGCACGCGGCGATCGGTGCGCTGGTGATCGCCGTCATCACGAACGGTCTGGGCCTGCTCAACCTGCCGGCCGGCATCAACCTGCTGGTCACCGGCGGTGTGCTGATCCTGGCCGCGACCGTCGACGCCCTGTCGCGACTGCGCTCGGGTGGGGCGCGCACCTAGCTGCGCTCAAGAGACGAGGGGCCGGGTCGCGCGCGATCCGGCCCCTCGTCGTTCTGGTAGACACGAAGGATGCAGCACTCCCCCGTTCTCGACGTCGGTCTCGCGACGCCCGCCGACGTCCCCGGCATCCTCGACGTGCAGGAGGAGAATCTGCCCGAGAACGGCGGCAGTCTCTCGGCGCGCTTCACACCGGAGTGGTTCGCGCAGGCGATCGCGAACGAGACTCTCATCGTCGCCCGATGCGACGACCACATCGCCGGCTACGTCGCGTTCACGTCCCGCGACGCGCAGTCGCACGTGCCGATCATTCAGGCGATGCTCCGTGCCGAGCCGCACCCCGACGCGTATGTGCACGGCCCGATCTGCGTCGCGAAGGCCGACAGGCGCCGCGGCGTCGCGGCGCTCCTGTTCGCAGCACAGCGTGAAGTCATGGACCACGCCGCCGTCTGCGCCTTCATCCGCCAGGACAACGAGGCATCCCGCGCCGCGCATCGCCGCATGGGGATGCGCGAGACCGCGCTGTTCGAGCACGACGGCGTGACGTACGTCCTGGTCGAGGCGTCCGCGACGACCTGACGTGGTCCTAGGTGCCGCGGATGGTGCCCGGGGCGACGTGCGAGAGCACGCGCGGCCAGACCTCCGTGAGACCCAGCGCCTTCGCGCCGGCACCGGCGCGCGGCACCATCTCGACGCGGGCGTCCGAGAGATGATCCCGGTGCCAGGATGCCGAGGCCGCCCCCGCGTCGCCATCCCCCTGGCCGTTGAGGAGGAGGGTTTTGGCGCGTACGCGCGCGAGGATCCCGGCGCCTTCGTCCCGATCGAGCGCGCTGCTCGGAGCCGGAACCCCGACCAGCGCGAAGCGGTCGGCGCGCTCGCCCAGCTCGCACACGAACAGCGCGCTGAAGGCGGCCGCGGCCCCGACGCCGACGACGCCGACCGTCGCTCCGTCGGGCACCTCCTCGACGACGAGCTCGTCCAGGCTCGCCACCGCGAGCTCGGCCGGCGTCTCTCCGCGGTAGGCCCCCGGGTCCGACAGCTCGGCCGGCGTCACCTGGACGGCGATGATCCGCACGTCCCTTCGGATCGTGGTCGGGGGATCGGGATCCAGGATCGCGGCCGGCCCGGTGCGGAGCACGAAAACGGTTCGGGCCGCCCCCGGGGTTCCGAAGATCCGGAAGGACAGCTCGGTGCCAGGCCCCTGCGCACGCGTCATGCACACAATCCTGGCACTCCGTCGTCCGCAGCGGACCCCCACGCGGGGTACCGTCGTTGCTGTGCCTCTCCCTTTCGATGACCTCAGCCGCTGGCCCGACCACGAGTCCCCCGAGCTGCTGGCGTCGGACGCCGCCGACCGCCTCATCCTCGACGAATCCGTCGACGCGTGCGATGCGACGGCTCCCGGCGAGATCGTCGTCCTCGGCGATCACTACGGCGCACTGACCCTGGCGGCCGCATACGACGGTGCACGCGGCATCCGCGTCCACCAGGACATGCTGAGCGCCGAGCGCGCGCTCGCCGCGAATGCCGTGACCACCGAGCTGACCGGCACCTTCACGAGCATGCCCCTGGATGCCTCGCTGGTGGCCGGTGCACGGGTCGTGCTGCTGCGACTCCCCCGTTCTCTGGCTGCGCTGCGTGACTACGCGTCGCTGATCGCCGCGCACGCGCATTCCGATGTCGTCGTGTTCGCCGGCGGGCGACTCAAGCACATGACGACGTCGATGAACGACGTGCTGCGCGAGTTCTTCACCACCGTCGATGTCACCCACGCCCGGCAGAAGTCGCGCGTGCTGATCGCCCGCGGACCGCACGACGGTGTCGATCCGGCACCGCGGATGCAGCAGCATGCGGGTCTGCTCACCGTCTGCGCGTTCGGCGGAGCATTCGCCGACACTTCGATCGACATCGGCACGCGGCTGCTCGTGGAGAACCTGCCGGAGCAGCTGCCCGCCGAGGCCATCGACCTCGCGTGCGGCACCGGCGTGGTCGCGGCGATGATGGCGCTGCGGAACCCCGACGTGCGCGTCTACGCGACGGACCAGTCCGCCGCGGCAGTGGCCTCGACGGCCGCGACCGTCGCCGCGAACGGCGTCGCGGACCGGGTCACGATCGTGCGCGACGATGCGCTATCACTGCGAGCGGATGCGAGCGCGGACTTCATCGCGCTCAACCCTCCGTTCCACGTGGGTGCCGCTATCCACGAGGGTGCCGCGCTCCCGCTCTTCACGGATGCCGCACGCGTGCTGCGTTCGGGCGGCGAGCTGTGGACGGTGTGGAACTCACCGCTGCAGTACCGCGCCGCACTGGAGCGCATCGTGGGTCCGACGCGGCAGATCGTGCGCAACGCCAAGTTCACCGTCACCGCCTCGACGAGGCGATAGGGACTCACTCCCGCAGCAGCGCCCGCAGGGTCTGGATCGTGTCGGCCTCGGCTGCGGACTTGTCGGGTCGATAGGTCTTGACCCGGGCGAACCGCAGCGCGACACCGCCCGGGTAGCGCGACGAGCGTTGCACGCCGTCGATCGCGATCTCCACGACCGTCACCGGTGCGACGTGGACCGTGTGGGCCGTGCTTGCGGTCTCGATCAGCGGGAACTGCTCGGTCTGCCACCGCAGCAGGTCATCTGTCAGCCCCTTGAAGGTCTTGCCGACCATCACGAACTCGCCGGGTTCGCCGAACTCGCCGACGGGGTCGAGCGCGCCGAGGTGCAGGTTGGACAGCCAGCCGACCCGGCGTCCCGACCCCCATTCCGCCGCGAGCACCACCAGGTCGAACGTGTGGACCGGCTTCACCTTGACCCAGCTCGCGCCGCGCCGTCCGGCGGCGTAGGGCGCATCGAGGGCCTTGACGACGACGCCCTCGTGGCGGGCCGCCAGCGCCTCGCGCGACAGCGACTCCGCGGCATCCGGATCGTCCGTCACGATGCCGGGCATGCGCAGTGGGCCGACCACACGGTCGAGCTCGGCGAGCCGCACGGACAGCGGCTCATCGAGCAGGTCCCGTCCGTCGACGTGCAGGATGTCGAAGAACCACGGGCGCAGGACCAGATCACGTGAGGACTCCGAACCGAACCGCGCCATCGTGTCCTGGAACGCACGTGGGCCGCCGTCCTCGTCGAGCGACAGCGTCTCGCCGTCGAGGATCAGCGACTGCGCGGGCAGCGCGCGCGCCGCCTCGACGATCTCGGGCACCCGGTGGGTGATGTCGGCGAGGTTGCGTGTGAAGACGCGGACCTCGTCGCCGTCGCGGTGCACCTGGATGCGCGCCCCGTCGAGCTTGTACTCGACCGACGCGAGACCGGTGATCTCCATCGCCGCGGCGGCGGTCGGGGCGGTGGAGGCGAGCATCGGCATCACGGGCCGGCCGACGACGAGACCGACCGCCGCGAGCTCTTCCGCGGTGCCGGTGAGGGCGAGGCGCGCGGTCTCGCCGAGGTCGCCGGACAGCATCGCCGCACGCCGGACGGTCGCCGCATCCCTCCCGGATGCCGCGACGATCGCGTCGATCATCACGCCCTCCAGGGCGCCGGTGCGCAGCTCGCCCAGGATGACGCGGGTCAGGAACCGCCACTCGTCGGCCGTTGCGCGCGAAGCGATAGCGCGCAGCTCCTCACTGCGAACCGCGACCGATCCTGATCCGGATGCCGCGACCAGCCGGGCGAGGAAGGCGTCGACCTCACCGATGGTCAGGGTGGGCTCCGCAGCGTGCGCGACCTCCAGCGTCGTGAGTCCGCGCCATCCGACTCCGACCCGCCCCTGCCGTGGCTTCGCGATGAGGAAGCCGACCGCGACCGGGATCTCCTCGGGCTCGAGCAGGGAGAGCACGTCGGCGAGCGCGGCGACCTTGGCCTTACGCGAGGCCGTGGCGGCCACCACCTCGGACGCGGCGACGAGCTCGGTGAGCAGCATCCTCGGATTCTCGCACCGGGGTCGGACAGACGCGAGCTCTGCAGGGCGTGCAGGCCTCGACCCGCAACCCCGCGTGTCAGCCGAGCAGTCGCGCGACCTCGCCGACACCGGCCATGAACTCCTCGAGTCCGGGTTCATCGTCGGTCGGCTGCAGGATCACCGATGTCACGCCCGCCTCGAAGAACGGCAGCACTGCACGGGAGACCTCCTCCGGCGTCCCGGCCACCACGAGGCCGGGCTCGGGCTCGACCTTCCACCGCGTGACCTCGGCGTCCGCGCGCTCCTGCGCACCGTCGCCGAAGGCACAGATGAGGAACACGACCAGCGGTCGATCGCCACCGCGGTCCGCGGCATCCGCCCCCTGCCCGACCAGCTCGCGGGCCTCGCGGATGCGTCGCGGCGACCACCCCGCCGGCAGCACCGTGCCGTCGGCCACCTCGCCCGTGAGGCGCAGCGTCTTGGGCCCCTCACCCGCCGCGATGATCGCGGGGGCCTGCACCGGCGGCCAGTCCAGCCGCACGTGGTCGAGCGTGACGTATCGACCGGCAGTCGTGACCTCTTCACCGGCCAGCAGGGCACGCAGCGCCGGCACGTACTCCCGCATCAGCGTCAGCGGTGAGGCGACACGGGCGCCGACCTGGCCCATCCACGGCAGCACGCCGTGCCCGACACCGGGGATGAGGCGCCCGGGGAACAGCCGCTCGATCGTCGCGATCTCCATCGCGGTGAGGGCGACGTTGCGCAGCGGCATCGGCGAGACCCCGATGCCGACCGTGAGCCGCTCGGTCCAGGCGAGGACAGCGGATGCCGCGGCGAACGCCGACTCGCGGAAGCAGTCCTCCCACAGCCACAGCTCCGGCACGCCCGCGGCTTCGGCGGCCAGCGCGGCCGCGCGCAGGTGTTCCGGCGGGAAGGAGGGAGTGAAGATCGCACCGATGCGTCGCATAGTCCCACTCTGCCAGGAGAAACCGACACGCACCGAGAAGCAGGCTGTTGCGCCGGACCGCCCGTGGCTAGTGTGATCCCCGACGGAAGGGGTCGCATGTCCTTCATCACCCGAGGCTTCACCGGTAGATCCCGCGATCGCGATCCGCGGCTGCCACCGGGCCAGACGATCGTGTCGGACTGGCCGGTCCTGTCCGCCGGGCCGACGCCGCAGATCGAGCCCGCCGAGTGGGAGTTCGTCGTCACCACCGAGAACGGGCGGCATCGGTGGGGCTGGGACGACTTCCGGGCGCTCGGCATCGAAGACATCACGACCGACATCCATTGCGTGACGCACTGGTCCAAGCTGGAAATGCCGTGGCGCGGAGTGCCGCTCGATCGGGTGTTCGCCGAGGTCGAGACCGACCACGACTACGTCATGGCGCACTCCTACGGCGGCTACACGACGAACGTGCCCCTCGACGATCTGCTCGACGGCAAAGCCTGGGTCGCATTCGAGGCGGACGGCGAGCCGCTCGATCCGGAGCACGGTGGGCCGGCGCGGCTCCTGGTGCCGCATCTGTATTTCTGGAAGAGCGCCAAATGGGTGCGCGGGCTGGTCACGATGCCCACCGACGACCCCGGATTCTGGGAGCAGAACGGCTACCACCTGCACGGCGACCCGTGGCAGGAGGAGCGCTATTGGTGACGCGGCGCCCCGCGTCGTGGCACACCGCCACCGTCACCTCCACCCGTCCTGAGACCGGCACGGCCCGACGCATCGAGTTCGACGTGCCGACCTGGCCGGGCAACGACGCTGGCGCGCATGTCGACGTGCGCCTCACCGCGCCGGACGGGTATCAGGCGACCCGCTCGTACTCGCTCGCCTCCTCGGGCGACGATCATCGTGTCGTCCTGGCCGTGGATGAACTTCCCGACGGCGAGGTCTCGCCGTTCCTGGTCCGTGATCTCCAAGTCGGTGATCGGCTCGAGCTGCACGGCCCCCTCGGCCGATTCTTCGTCTGGACCCCGACCGACCAGCTCCCGCCACGCCCCGTGCAGCTCATCGCGGGCGGCTCCGGTGTGGTCCCCCTGTTCGCGATGGCCGATGCGCACGCGCGGGCGGGGGACGACACCGGGTTTCGCCTGCTCTACTCGGTGCGCACCCCGGATGACGTCTTCTTCCGGCCCGAGCTCACCGCCCTCGCGATCGGGGCGCTGCGGCTCGACTACATCTACACGCGCCGGGCCCCGCGCGACTGGCCCGCCCCCGCGGGACGGCTCACGCGGGAGGTGCTGACGGCGCGCGCCTGGGACGCGGCATCCGAGCCCCTCATCTATGTGTGCGGGCCTACGGCGTTCGTGGAGACCGTCGCCGACTGGCTGCAGGCGGCCGGTCATGCGGCGGAGCGCATCCGCACCGAGAGATTCGGAGGCACCCGATGACCCACATCGACGGCAACATGCTCGCCGGGCCCCTGGCCGACGTGCTCGGCTTCGACCCGACGGACCGCACGGCGCGCTGCGCCCACTGCGGAGCGACCGCGCCGGTCGCCACCGCGATGGTCTACGCGACCGCGATGGGCACGGTCGCCCGTTGCATGACGTGCGCCGGCGTGCTCGCGGTGATCGTCCGTGCCGACGACGGACGCGCCTGGTTCGGGATGCCTGGCGTCACTGCTCTCGAGATCTCATGAGACGCGACGCCCAGATGTGCCGCAGCGCCGGTTCGAGGTCGGGCTGCACGAAGCGGTAGCCCGCGCGTGTCAGCGTCTCGGGAATGACCCAGCGGCTCTTCACGAGAAGCTCGGGCTCGGTGCGCAGCGCCCACATCGCGGGCTCGAGCATGAACCGCCAGGCCGGAAGCCCGACCGGCATGCCCACCGTCCGGCGCAGCGCCGCCATGAGGCCGCGGTTGTCGCTCGGATGCGGGGCGGCCAGGTTGACGACGCCGTCGAGCTCCGGATGATCGTGGATGAACCGCACGGAGCCGACGACGTCGTCGATGTGGATCCAGCTGAAGCGCTGCCGCCCGTGCGACCGATGCCAGGGCGCCCTGCCGTCGCCGCTCGGGTGGGGTCCGGTTCCCCGGTACCGCCGATGCGGGAACCACCAGCCGTCGATCTGTGGACCGCCCAGGCCGAGCCGTGCCAGGCGGAACAGCAGGTCGTTCGCGGGGCCGTCGCCGAGGACGATCGCCATCCGCAGCGCGACGCGACGCGTCGCGGGCAGATCGTCGGCGAAGAACTCCGCCTCCCAATTCCGGGCGACATCCACCGAGAAGCCCGAGCCGAGCTCCCCCGACGATTCGGTCTGCGGCCGGTCCAGCGCGTAGCGGTAGATCGTCGCGGTGCTGGCGTTCAGCCAGAGGGACGGCGGGGATGCCGCGGCGATGACGGCTTCGCGCAGCGCCCGCGTCGTGTCGATGCGGGAGCGGTAGACCTCATCGCGGTTGGCCTCGGTGTACCGGCAGTTGACCGACTTGCCCGCCAGGTTGATCAGCAGGTCGGCGCCGTCCATCGTCCGCGCGAGCGACTCCGGATCATCCCATCGGGCGTCGGGCCCGGAACGCCCGATCTGCCGAACAGTCCAGCCATCCGCCTGCAGCGCTCTGATGAGCGCGCCGCCGACGAATCCCGAGCCGCCGGCGATCACGGCCGTCTGCGTCATTGCACGCTCCACAGCGCCCACACGACCAGGAGTGGTTGCAGCAGCAACCGCACGAACCGCTTGCGGTCGGTGTCGAGCATCGGGGCGGAGCGACCCGTCTGCCACTGGTGCAGGTTGCCCGGGAACACGGCGACGAAGAACGCGGCGATCGCCGCTCCGATCATCCCGCGGTCTTTCGGGAGCGCGACAAGGGCGGTGCCGAGCATGACCTCGACGACCCCCGATGCCACCACTATCGTGTCCTTGTCGGTGTGGAGGAGCCCTGTCGCCCAGTCAGGCACGACGATCCGGTAGCCGCGGCGGCCCCATGTGAGGTGGGACAGGCCGGCCACGACCAGCAGCGCGGCCAGGGCGATGCGCGCGGCGAGTCGGACGGCGGGCGTTCGGCTCGGGCGACGGCTCATGGCCTCAGTCTGTCACGCAGCCGAAAGCCACCGCGTCGCCTCTACGGGACCCGGTACCCCGCGGCACGGAACAGTTCGTACCACTCCGCGCGGGTGAGCGGGATGTCCGAACCCTGCGCGGCGCCGGCGACCCGTTCGGGGTTGGTCGTACCGAGAACGACCTGCATGTTCGCGGGATGACGCGTGATCCAGGCCGTCGCGATCGCGATCGCCGGCACGTCGTACTGCGCCGCGAGGCGGTCGATGACGGCGTTGAGTTCGGGGTACTCCGGCGATCCCAGGAAGACGCCGGTGAAGAACCCGGCCTGGAACGGCGACCACGCCTGGATCGTGATGCCATGGAGACGGCAGTAGTCCAGGATGCCGCCACCGTCGATCGTGGTCGACTGCTCGGTGCCCTGCATGTTGCTCGCCACCCCCTGCGCGACGATGGGGGCATGGGTGATCGACAGCTGCAGCTGGTTGACCACGAGGGGCTGAGTCACCACGCTCTTGAGCAGATCGATCTGGCGCGGTGTGTGATTGGACACGCCGAACGCTCGGACCTTTCCGGCAGCCTCCAGATCGGCGAACGCGCGCGCGACCTCCTCCGGCTCGACCAGCGCGTCCGGTCGGTGCAGCAGCAGGATGTCGATGTAGTCGGTGCGCAACGCACGCAGGGATCCTTCGACCGAGGCCATCAGGTGCTCGTACGAGTAGTCGAAGTAGGGGCCGTCGCGCACGATCCCGGCTTTGGTCTGCAGAGTGATCTCGGCCCGCTCCGCCGGCGTGAGCTGGAGCGCCTCGGCGAACCTGGTCTCACAGCCGTGCAGGTCGGCACCGTAGACATCGGCGTGGTCGAAGAAGTCGATGCCGGCATCCCGTGCCGTACCGACGAGCGTGCGGACGGCATCGTCATCGAGCTCGCCGATGCGCATCACACCGAGCACGACGTTCGGTGCCGGCCGGTCGATGCCGGGGAGGGTGATCGTCTTCATCGGGGCTCCAGACTTGAGCGGAGACGGCCCTGCGTTTCGGCGCCGTCGGGATTGATTTCCACGCTAGATCGGGCAAAGCTAGAAGTCCAACAACTCAAATTGATGACATTGAGAACAGGATGCGATCAGTGGATCTTCGCCAACTGGAGTACTTCGTCACACTCGCCGACGAGCAGCACTTCACGCGGGCGGCCGAGCTCTGCCGGGTGTCCCAGTCGGGGCTGTCCGCGGCAATACGCCGACTGGAAGGTGAACTCAACTCGGTGCTGTTCGACCGCACCACGCGACGCGTCGTCCCGACCGCGGCGGGACTCGCACTGCTCGCGCACGCACGCACGATCCTCACCGAAGCCGCTGCCGGACGGGATGCCGTCATCCGCGCCAGCCACGCCCTCTCCGGAGAACTGCGCGTGGGCTCGGAACAGTGTCTCGGCGCGGTGGATGTGGGAATGCTGCTGGAGAGATTCCACCGCCGCTACCCCGAGGTCGACATCCAATTCATCCAGGCCGGGTCCAACGACCTCATCGCCCGGGTGCGCGAGGGGGAGCTCGACATCGCCTTCGTCGCCACCGCCGACACCCCGAGCGCAGTGTCGTCCGTCGAGCTCGGTCGACGACAACTCCGCCTCCTCGTGCTCCCGGATGACCCGCTGGCCGCCCGCACCGTTGCGGAATGGTCGGATCTGCGCGATCGCGACTTCATCGATTTCCGGCCGTCGTGGGGCGTGCGCAGCCTCAACGATGCGGCGCTCGCCTCCCACGGAATCCATCGACAGGTCGGATTCAGCGTCGACGACGTGCACACCCTCATCGACCTCGTGCAGCGCGGACTCGGGATCGCTCTCGTGCCCCAGCACGTCGCCCAGAAGCCCGAAGCCTCGGGACTCGTGGCGCTTCCGTTGCCGGCTGCGCCGCCCTGGATCGTCTCCGCGGTCCTGACGAACGCGACGACGCTCGCGCCGCGACTGCTCGACATCCTGGCGGATGAGGACGCTGCGCGGGTGGAGCAGCCCGTCGCAGCAGGCTGATCCGTCAGCCCGTCACAGCGAGCGCCACGCGGGCCTGCTCGATGAAGCGCAGATACTCCTCGACCGTGTCGGCAGGGGTGATCGCGCGCAGGACCAGATCGTCGACGACGGCCGCGTAGGCGGCGACGCCGGGACCGATCCCGGCATCGCCGGGAAGTGGAAGGAGCGTGTCGAGCGGATCCAGCGCCAGCCGGGCGAAATTCGCAGCGTAGGCCGGGTAGCCGGCGTAGCGATGGGCCTCCTCATCGCGTCGCGCCACCGCGGCAGGGTCCAGCGCCGTCCGCGCGTACAGCGCGACCTCGGCATCGCCGGACTCGCGCGCCTGCTCGGCCGCGGCCGCCGGCGAAAGCCAGCTCAGCAGCACGCCGTCCGCGTGGTCGACCGCAAGCCGCCGCATCCGCGGGCCGAGAGCTCCGACGAACACCCGGGCACCCGTGCGGTCCTGCAGCGTGCGGACGCCCTCCTCGACGAGGGCGAGCGCCCCGACCCGGGCTCCCCCGGCGCCGACGCCCAGCACGAGCCGTTCGCTCGGCAGCCCGCGCTGCGCGACCGCGGCGGCGACATCGTCCGCCGGTCGGCGATCCAGCGGAATCACCCCTGTGGCGAGCACGAGCGAAGTCGTGATAGCGGCGGCGGCAGCGAGCACCTCGAGCGAATCCGCGCCGGGCGTGTCATTGACCCACAGCGCGTGGAAGCCCGCCTGCTCCACCGCGGGAGCGATGATCCGGGCGGCGTCGGCGCCGAGCGCCCCCGCGATTCCGATCGACACATTGCCTCTGCGCACAGTCATGCTCCGAGCATGCACCATCCACGGCGGCCGTTGGAAACGCCGCGGCGTCGGGATTCACACGAGCGCGAGCCGCCCCGACCCGAGGATCGCCTCGACGGCCTCGACCGTGTCGTCCACACTCAGCTCCGAGGTGTCAAGCACGTGCGTCTCCAGGTCGTCCAGCTGCGCGAAGGCGTCCCACATCCCGAGGATGGGCTCGCGTTCGACAAGCGCATCCGGTGCCGATCGCGCCTGCGCTCGACCGAGCGTCGTCTCCCGGGATGGCCGGAGCACCACGTAGTGCACCGCGATATCGGGATGTGCCGCGGCCCGGCGACGACAGTGGTCCAGCATCCACGGTCCGACGATGCCGTCGACCACGACGTCGAAGCCGCCGTCGGCGTAGGCGAAGGCCGCGCCCAAGGCGACCTCCATCACCGTGTGGTTCTGGGTATCCGCCTCGGCCAGGTACGGCGGGATGTAGCCCGCCGCGATGAACCCGTAGAAGTCGTCGGTGTGCAGGTGCACGGCCCGATCCCGTGCTGCGGCCAGTCGACCGGAGACCGTGGACTTCCCGGCGCCCGGAGGGCCGGTGAGGATGAGGATGGATGCCGTCACCTTCTGGACCCTACAACGCCCGTGCGCACCCCGGGCGAAGGCCCGCGGCAACGCCGAACGCCCGGATTCCGTGGAATCCGGGCGTTCGGGAACAGTCGTTACGCGGCCAGCTGTGCCATGACCTCGGCAGCGGCCGTCGCGACGATGAGCTCGTCGTTCGCGGCATCCACCGTCACCGCGCCACCGTCGACGAGACGTCCGTCGACGAACAGTTCGGCGATGCGGTCGTCGACTTCTCGCTGGATCAGGCGACGCAGCGGGCGGGCACCGTACTCGGGCTCGTATCCGTGCTCGGCGAGCCAGGCAACGGCGGCATCCGTCACAGTGATGGTCACCTCGCGCTTGGCGAGCCGCTTCTCGGTGGCGCCGAGCAGCAGACGCACGATCAGGCGCAGCTGCTCCTTGTCGAGTTTGCGGAACAGCACGATCTCGTCGATGCGGTTCAGGAACTCGGGACGCATCGCCTCACGGAGCTTGCCCATGACGCGGTCGCGGAGGTCCTTCTCGCTGCCGAATCCGGTCGCGCCGCCGCCGTCGGCGATGAAGCCGATGGCGCCGGAGCGCGACGCGAGGAATTCCGAACCGAGGTTCGAGGTCATCACGATCACCGTGTTGCGGAAGTCGACAGTGCGGCCCTGCCCATCGGTCAGGCGTCCGTCATCCAGCACCTGCAGCAGCAGGTTGAACACGTCGGGGTGCGCCTTCTCGATCTCGTCGAACAGCACGATCGAGTACGGGTTGCGGCGGACGCGCTCGGTGAGCTGACCGGCCTCGTCGTAGCCGACGTATCCCGGAGGGGCACCGACGAGCCGCGAGACGGTGTGCCGCTCGCCGAACTCGCTCATGTCGAAACGGATCACCGCGGTGTCGTCGTCGAACAGCGACCCCGCGAGGGCCTTGGCCAGCTCGGTCTTGCCGACACCGGTCGGACCGAGGAAGAGGAACGAGCCGACGGGGCGGTGCGCGTCGCCCATGCCCGTGCGGTTGCGACGCACGGCCTTGGCGACAGCGGTGACCGCGTCCTCCTGTCCGATCACCCGACCGTGCAGTTCGTCCTCGAGGGTGGCCAGACGCTCGCGCTCGGTCTCGGTGAGACGGTTGACGGGGATGCCGGTGGCCCGGCTGATCACCGCGGCGATCTGCGCCTCATCGACGACAGCGCCGGTGTCGGTCACCGCGCCGCGCGTGGTCGCCTCCTCGATGCGTGCCTGCACCTCGGCGATCGCATCGCGGATGCGGGACGCCTCCTCGTAGTGCTCGGCGGAGACGGCGGCGTTCTTGTCTGCCTCCAGTTCGGCCAGACGCGCCATCAGCGCGCTCACGTCGACCTGCACGCCGAGCCGGAGCCGCAGTCGCGCGCCGGCCTGGTCGATGAGGTCGATCGCCTTGTCGGGCAGCACCCGGTCCGGCAGGTACCGGTCGGAGAGCTCCACCGCAGCCCGCAGTGCCTCGTCGGTGTAGGTGATCGCGTGGTGCGCCTCGTACGCAGGCTGGAGTCCGCGCAGGATCAGCACGGCGTCCTCGAGCGACGGCTCCCCCACCCGGACGGGCTGGAAGCGACGCTCCAGCGCCGGGTCCTTCTCGATGACGCGGTACTCCTTGAGCGTGGTCGCGCCGACCAGGTGCAGGTCGCCGCGCGCGAGACGGGGCTTGAGGATGTTTCCGGCATCCATCGCCCCCTCGCCACCGCCACCGGCGCCCACGACCGTGTGCACCTCGTCGATGAACACGATGACCTCGCCCTTGTGGGCGGAGATCTCGTCCATCGTCGCGGTCAGCCGCTCTTCGAAGTCGCCGCGATAGCGGGTGCCGGCGAGCATGGCCGGGAGGTCCAGTCCGATGACGCGCTTGTCGCGCAGCTGCTCGGGCACGGCGCCGTCGACGATCGCCTGGGCCAGGCCTTCGACGATCGCGGTCTTGCCCACGCCCGCCTCGCCGATCAGCACCGGGTTGTTCTTGGTGCGACGGCTGAGGATCTCGATCGTCTGCTCGATCTCGTCGGCACGGCCGATGACGGGGTCGAGCTCGCCGTTGCGGGCGAGTTCGGTGAGGTCGGTGCCGAACTTGTCGAGCATCGGGGTCTCGGATGCCGCGGCATCCGTCTCCGCCGGCTGCGTGGTGACGCCACCGGCCGCGACGGTCTCGCGCATGCCCTGGGTGAGGGCTTCGGCGGTCACGCCGGCGCGCGCCAGCACCTGACCCGCCGGGGCGTCCTGTCCGATGACGAGCGCGAAGAAGAGGTGCTCGGGGTCGACGTAGGTCGAACCAGACGCTCGGGCGACCTGGTACGCGTGGAACAGGGCGCGCTGCACCGACGGCGCGATCATCGCGGCGTCGACGGCGGTGCCCGGTGTCGGCGCGGGAAGGCGCTCCTCGGCGGCACGGGCGATGGTTCCCGGGTCCACGCCGATGCGACGCACGGCGTCGCGGGCGGGCTCTTCCTCGACGATGACGCGCAGCACGTGCAACGCGTCGAGCTCGCGCTGGCCGCGGCGCAGTGCGAACTGCCCGGCCTCCTGCAGGATGTTCTGCGTGCGCGCGCTCAGGAAGCGACTGAGGTCGATGGAGCGCTCTTCGCGGGCGCGCTCGCCGGCGAGGTAGCGCGCGATGAAGTCGTCGAACGGGCTTCCGTTGTTCTCTGCCCCGTCCTGCGGGGTGAAGTCTTCAGGCATGTATGGCCTCCATGAAACTTGAGTCCTGATAGCTCAACTTTAGAACTTGAGCATTGTCGTATCAACTTCAACGACCAGACGTGGAGACTATTCCCGGTTTCGCGCAGCAGTGTCGCGCACCCCGGATTCAGCGGTGGCGCGCCTCCCCCACCTGTGCCTGAAGTGCCCGGATGAGGCTCGCCGAGTCGTACGGCCCGACATGGCGACGCCCGTTCACGAAGAAGGTGGGCGTCGATTGCAGGTCCATCACCTCGGCGTCCCAGCGGTCGTCCTGGATGCGTCGCAGCACGGCGGGCGCGGAGAAGTCCTCGGCGAACCGGTCGGCATCCAGCCCGAGCGCGTCGGCGTACCCGCAGAGATCGGCCGGCTCGAGGTGGTCCTGGTGCGTGAACAGCATCTGCGCCATCTCGAAGAAGTGCCCCTGCAGCGCCGCGGCCTCGGCGGCCTGCGCAGCGGCCTGCGCGTGCGGATGCGGCTGATCCAGTGGCAGGTGCCGCCAGACCCACAGCACCTCGTCGCCGAAGTGCTCGATCACCGCGTCGACCGACCCGGTGGCGCGGCTGCAGAACGGGCACTCGAAGTCGCCGTACTCGACGATCGTGTACTTCGCGGCGGGACGGCCCTTGAAGTGGTCCCGTTCGGGGTCGATCGGTCGCGCCAGAGTGGCCCCGACCGGCTCCGGCGGCCGGATCCGATCGCCGATCGAGAGGATCGCCCATCCCGCCAGGAATGCGATGACGGATGCCGCGAGCACCGCTACCCGCGCGATGTTCTGCGTCGCGGGGTCGGTGATCGCGATCGGCACGATGAACAGGGCGATGGTGAAGCCGATACCCGACAGCGCGGCTCCCCCGGCGATGCGGTGCAGCCCGAGCCCCGGCGCGAGCTGCCCCTTGCCGAGCACCCGCAGGAGCAGTGTCGCGCCGGTGATGCCGACGAACTTGCCGACCACGAGCGCGACGACGATGCCCCACGCGATGGGCGAGGTCACGGCATCCCGCAGCGTCTCGGCGCTGAGATGTACGCCGGCATTCGCGAGCGCGAAGATCGGCAGCACGCCGTAGGCGACGTACGGACGCCACGCGGCGTCGACCCGCTCGTTGATCGACAGCGAGTCGCGCAGGCTCCGGGTCACCGCGGCGGCGTAGGCGGGATTCGGGGACTCTCGGAAGGCCTGGGAGAGCACGGCGGTGCGCTCCACATCGGTGCGACGGGGCGAGAACACCGGGATGAGCAGCGCCACCGCGACACCGGCGAGCGTGGGGTGGATGCCGGCCAGGAGCACCGCCACCCACAGCGCAGCGCCGAGCAGCGCGTAGCTCAGGCCGCGGCCAGCCGGGAGGAATCGGACGAACCCGATGGCGACCATCAGCACCACCGCGGCGAGGAACGGCACCAGGCTCAAGCCGCTGCTGTAGAAGACGCCGATCACCAGGAGTGCGCCGACATCGTCGACGACGGCGAGGGTGAGCAGGAAGGTGCGCAGTCGCGCCGGGAACTTCGGCCCGATGAGCGCCAGCGCGCCGAGGAGGAATGCGGTGTCGGTGGAGATCACCACGCCCCACGCGTCGACCTCGGGCGTGGAGAGGGCGAACAGGACGAAGATCGCGGCGGGCACGATGAGGCCCGCCACCGCGGCGACGATCGGCACGATCGCGCGCGAACGGTCCGTCAGCTCCCCGATCGTCAGTTCGCGCTTGACCTCGAGCCCGACGAGGAAGAAGAACAGCGTCATCAGCGCGTCGTTCACGAGCTGATGCAGCGTGAACGACACCGAGAAGTCGCCGATCGACAGGCCGACCGGCATCCCCCAGAACGCCTCGTAGCCGCCGCCGTCCGGCAGATTCGCCCACACCATCGCGATCGCGACGGCGATCAGCATCAGCGCGGCCGAGAGGCGGTCCCCGGACGGATGCTTCTTCTTGCGCTTCGACGCGGGGGCGCGCGCCGGCTCGGCACGCTCGGAAAGGAGGGAGGGCCGACTCACGCCTCCATACTGGCGCGGGAATCCGCGCTGTGGGCGGATGTCACGAGATCGTCACACCGCCGCACCCGCTAAGAGCGGCTGCCACCCGGAGGACCGAGGATGAGCAGCACCACGAACAGCGCGACGATCGCGACCGCGATGAGCAGGCCCAGCGCCCAGGGACGGTGCAGGAACCAGCGCATCCACTTGTCGTACCAGACGGCGTCACGGGGGTCATCGGTCTGCTCGAGGCGCCAGGCACCCTCGAGTCGGTGCGAGCGGTGCAGCCAGAGCTCGGTGGGAATGGTCGCGTAGGGGATGATCGCGCTGGCGATCGCGACGACCGCCGGCCATACGCCCCAGCGCTGGTTCATCGCGACGAGGATCGCGGTCGCGCCGTACGACAGGAAGATGAAGCCGTGGATGCCGCCGGCGATCGTCACGACGACGGAGATGTCGGTGACGGCACGCGTGATGAGCGCGGCGATCAGCAGCGTCCAGGTGATCGCCTCGGCGATCGCCAGGGTGCGGAACAGGGACAGGGGCGTGCGGAACACGGGACTCCTCGAGGAGGGCGCAGATAGATGTCTCGGGATGCCGCTTCAGAGACGCGGCGACGACAACCTTCAGTCTAGTTGAAGGAGGTCAACGATCCTGAGGGTTTCCTTCGAACGGCTCCTCGTGCAGCCCCTCGAGCGCCTTCGTGAGCGCGGGTGCGCCCACGCCGAATGTGCGGTCCAGGTCGCCGAGGCGCGCATCGGCCTCGCGGAGCGCGGCGGTGCCGCGGTCGGTGACGCGCAGGTCGGAGGCCGCACCGGCGTGGGCCGTGGCATCCGTCACCATGCCTTCGTCCGCGAGAGACCGGACGGCCGTGTGCGCGGTCTGCACGGTGATCTGCGAGCGCCTCGCCAGCTCGCTGAACGAGATGCCGGGGGTGGCCTCGATGTGCGCGAGGAGCGCGTACTTGCGCGTGGTCAGCCCGACGCGGCGCAGCAGCGTGTTCAGCTGCGCATCCCAGACCGCCGACACGGTCAGCAGCGCGATCACGGGGCTGAACGGAGGTCGTTCGCCGGCCATGCCATCTCCCCTGCTCGATGCTGCGTTCAGCCCTCCATGTTAACCGCTTCCCCGCCTCACGCGGATTCGCGCTGGGCCGACACGGATTCTCGATTGCGGACACAATGCGCCCGCATTCGCTTCTACCCTGGTTCCGTGGGCGGCCACGCCCCGCGATTAGGAGGACACCATGGACTGGAAGATCGAACTCATCTTCGTACCGGTGACGGATGTCGACCGCGCGCGCGACTTCTACGTGAAGATCGGGTTCCACCTCGACCACGACCAAGTGCCGTTCGAGGGACTGCGGTTCGTGCAGCTGACCCCGCCGGGATCCGCGTGCTCGATCGCTTTCGGCGAGGGCCTCGGCGTCGATCTCGAGCCCGGGCAGCAGAACACCATCCAGGTCGTGGTCCCGAACGCCGATGAGGCGCTCGCCCACCTTCGCGGCCTCGGTGTCGAGGCGGCCGGGGTCGACGATCAGGCGTGGGGCCGCTTCGTCACGTTCGACGACCCCGACGGCAACACATGGACCCTGCAGGAGCTCCCCGTGCGCGACTGAGCAGTTCTGCGCAGGGCGGATGCCGCGACATCCGCCCTGCGCCGCTCTCTGCGTGCTCTGCCACACTCGAAGGATGACCGACAGCGCGACCCGCTCCGCCCCTGACCGCGCCGCCTTCTGGGCCGGCATCGCGCTGATCGTGCTGCCGCTGCTCGCAGTCGTGATCAAGTTCACGTGGATGGGGTGGCTCGCGCTCATCCTGGTGATCGTCTCTCCCGGGCTGGCAGTCGGCTACGCGCTGCAGGTGGTCATCGCGGCGAACGGGCTGCTGCGGCCGCGCGGGGTTCTGCGGGCGCCGACCGTACGACGGCGCGCGCTGCTCGCCTCCTGGCTGAGCGCGGGCGGGGTTCTCGTCGGCGCATTCTTCATGGTCGACGGCGGCGATCAGGACTGGGGATCGGCGTTCATGTACATCGTGGGCGCGCCCGGCAACGTCGCGCTGGGCGACATCTCGACCGTGATCAGCCTCGCCGCCGGACTCGTCTGGATCGGCGGCTGGCTGTGGCTCGTGATCGAGTGGATCGCAGCCCACGTGCGCGCCCGCGCCGCGAATCGCGCGGTGGCCACCGTCTGACCACCCGACGACCGGCACGCTCGAGAAGGCCCATGAAAAAGTGGGGCCCTCTCGAGTCACTCGCTGGGGGGCGGTCGACTCGAGAGGGCCTCGTGCTCACCGCATGAATCGGCGCGAACCCGATGGGGGTGGGGTTCGACTCACTTCTGGGGAAAGCGATGACTCATGAGCTGCGGGAGCTAAGTCAAGGATACGTGCTCCGCAAGAGGGGTGTCTGTCCCCTCTTCGGGGGACAGAGCATCCGGTGTCACCACGACGAATGGACCCCGGCCACAGCATCCGTCCGACTTCACCATCCATCCGATTCTCGCAGTGTGGGGCGCGATCCGTCCGTTGGGGCGCAAGAATCACGCCCCAACGGGCCGAATACGCCCCAAGCCCACAGGGCAGCGGATGCTGCGGCCCGAACGACGGCGGATGGGTGTGGGCCTCCGCCGTCGAACGGCCCCCACCCGGAGATTGGGGCGCGATCCGTCCGTTGGGGCGCAAGCATCACGCCCCAACGGACCGAATACGCCCCAAGCCCACAGGACACCGGATGCTGCGGCCCGAAAGACGGCGAGCCCGTCGAGGAGAAGGCACGAAAAGAGGCCCGGACCCGCAGAATCCTGCGGGTCCGGGCCTCTCAGCAGCCGTTTTACGGGCCGGGCTTGATCCGGGACTCTAGAAGTCCCAGTCCTCGTCTTCGGTGGCCTCGGCCTTGCCGATGACGTACGACGAGCCGGAGCCCGAGAAGAAGTCGTGGTTCTCGTCCGCGTTGGGCGAGAGCGCCGACAGGATGGCCGGGTTCACGTTGGTGACGGATGCCGGGAACATGGCCTCGTAGCCCAGGTTCATCAGCGCCTTGTTGGCGTTGTAGTGCAGGAACTTCTTGACGTCCTCGGTCAGGCCGACGCCGTCGTAAAGGTCCTGCGTGTACTGCACCTCGTTGTCGTAGAGCTCGTACAGGAGCGAGAACGTGTAGTCCTTGATCTCCTCGCGCTCGGCCTCGGTGACGCGCTCGAGGCCCTTCTGGAACTTGTACCCGATGTAGTACCCGTGCACGGCCTCGTCACGGATGATGAGGCGGATCAGGTCGGCCGTGTTCGTGAGCTTCGCCCGAGACGACCAGTGCATCGGCAGGTAGAACCCGGAGTAAAACAGGAAGCTCTCCAGCAGGGTCGAGGCGACCTTGCGCTTGAGCGGGCTGTCGCCCTGGTAGTACTCCATGACGATCTGAGCCTTCTTCTGAAGGTTCGGGTTCTCGACCGACCAGCGGAAGGCCTCGTCGATCTCCTTCGTCGAGCACAGCGTCGAGAAGATCGACGAGTAGCTCTTGGCGTGCACCGACTCCATGAACGCGATGTTCGTGTACACCGCCTCTTCGTGCGGCGTGATCGCGTCCGGGATGAGCGAGACGGCGCCGACGGTGCCCTGGATCGTGTCCAGGAGCGTGAGTCCGGTGAACACGCGCATCGTCAGCGTCTGCTCGTCGGGGGTCAGCGTGTTCCACGACTGGATGTCGTTGGACAGCGGCACCTTCTCGGGCAGCCAGAAGTTGTTCACCAAGCGGTTCCAGACCTCGAGGTCCTTGTCGTCCTGGATGCGGTTCCAGTTGATCGCCTGCACGTGGTCGACAAGCTTGAGCTTTTCGGGGGTCATGACTCTTCCGTCTTCGATTCTGGTGTGGCGATCAGAGCATGCACGAGACGCACTCGGACATGTCCGTGCCCTCGAGCGCCATCTGCCGCAGGCGGATGTAGTAGATCGTCTTGATGCCCTTGCGCCATGCGTAGATCTGCGCCTTGTTGATGTCGCGGGTCGACGCGGTGTCCTTGAAGAACAGCGTCAGCGACAGGCCCTGGTCGACGTGCTGCGTGGCCGCGGCGTACGTGTCGATGACCTTCTCGTAGCCGATCTCGTACGCGTCCTGGTAGTACTCCAGGTTGTCGTTCGTCATGAACGGCGCCGGGTAGTAGACGCGGCCGAGCTTGCCTTCCTTGCGGATCTCGATCTTCGACGCGATCGGGTGGATCGAGCTCGTCGAGTTGTTGATGTACGAGATCGAGCCGGTCGGGGGCACCGCCTGCAGGTTCTGGTTGTAGATCCCGTGCTCCTGGATGCTGGCCTTCAGCGCCACCCAGTCCTCCTGCGTGGGGATCGGGATGCCGGCGAACATCTCGACGACCTTGGCCGTCTGCGGAACCCAGGCCTGCTCGATGTACTTGTCGAAGAACGTGCCCGACGCGTACGTCGAGTCGGCGAACCCGTCGAAGGACTCACCGCGGTCCTTCGCGATGTTGTTCGACGCGCGCAGCGCGTGGAACAACACCGTGTAGAAGTAGATGTTCGTGAAGTCCAGGCCCTCTTCGGAGCCGTAGTAGACGTGCTCGCGCGCCAGGTAGCCGTGCAGGTTCATCTGCCCGAGGCCGATCGCGTGCGAACGGTCGTTGCCGTCCTCGATCGAGCGGACCGAGGCGATGTGGCTCTGGTCGCTGACCGCGGTCAGCGCACGGATCGCCGTCTCGACCGTGGAGCCGAGGTTGCCGCCGTCCATCGCCAGGGCGATGTTCATCGAGCCGAGGTTGCACGAGATGTCCTTGCCGATCTCGGCGTAGGAGAGGTCCTCGTTGTACGTGGTCGGCGTGTTGACCTGGAGGATCTCCGAGCACAGGTTGGACATGTTGATCCGACCCTTGATCGGGTTGGCCGCGTTCACCGTGTCCTCGAACATGATGTACGGGTAGCCCGACTCGAACTGGATCTCGGCCAACGTCTGGAAGAACTCGCGGGCGTTGATCTTGGTCTTCTTGATGCGCGCGTCATCGACCATCTCGCGGTACTTCTCGGTGACGGAGATGTCGCCGAACGGCACTCCGTAGACCTTCTCGACGTCGTACGGCGAGAACAGGTACATGTCCTCGTCGTTCTTGGCGAGCTCGAAGGTGATGTCGGGGATGACGACACCGAGCGAGAGCGTCTTGATGCGGATCTTCTCGTCGGCGTTCTCGCGCTTGGTGTCGAGGAAGCGCAGGATGTCGGGGTGGTGCGCCTGCAGGTACACCGCGCCCGCGCCCTGACGTGCGCCGAGCTGGTTGGCGTAGCTGAAGCTGTCTTCGAGGAGCTTCATCACGGGGATGATGCCGCTGGACTGGTTCTCGATCTGCTTGATCGGCGCACCCGCCTCGCGGATGTTCGAGAGCAGCAGCGCGACGCCGCCGCCGCGCTTGGACAGCTGCAGCGACGAGTTGATGCCGCGGGAGATCGACTCCATGTTGTCTTCGATGCGCAGCAGGAAGCAGGAGACCAGCTCGCCGCGCTGCGCCTTGCCGGTGTTCAGGAACGTCGGCGTGGCCGGCTGGAAGCGACCGGAGATGATCTCGTCGACCAGCTGCATGGCGAGCTCCTGGTCGCCGTCCGCCAGCGCGAGCGCCGTCATCACGACGCGGTCCTCGAACCGCTCCAGGTAGCGCTTTCCGTCGAACGTCTTCAGCGTGTAGCTCGTGTAGTACTTGAACGCGCCGAGGAAGGTCTCGAACCGGAACTTCTTGCCGTAGGCGAAGTCGTTGATCTTCTGGATGAACTCGAGCGGGTACTTCGCGAGCATCTCGGGCTCGTAGTACTCCTTCTCGACCAGGTAGTCCAGGCGCTCCTTGAGCGAGTGGAAGAACACCGTGTTCTGGTTGACGTGCTGCAGGAAGTACTCCCGCGCGGCACGCTTGTCGGCGTCGAACTGGATCTTGCCGTCGGCGTCGTACAGGTTGAGCATCGCGTTGAGGGCGTGATAGTCCATGCCCTCGAACCGCGACTCGGTCTTGAATTGCGCCTGAGTCAGTGCAGTTTCCACCATCGTTCCAATCCTTCGCTCACGCGATCTACGTCTTCCGGCGTGCCGAAAACTTCAAGCCGATACAAGTGCGGCACGTGGCACTTGCGGCTGATGATGTCGCCGGCGAGTCCGAATGACTC
The DNA here is from genome assembly GCF_001427525.1 of Microbacterium sp. Root61. Classification (NCBI taxonomy): domain Bacteria; kingdom Bacillati; phylum Actinomycetota; class Actinomycetes; order Micrococcales; family Microbacteriaceae; genus Microbacterium; species Microbacterium sp. Root61. The sequence continues at coordinate 1,173,282 of NZ_LMGU01000001.1, forward strand.
GCCGAAGTTGGTGTTTCCCGTGGAGATCACTCCACGCAGCAGGCGACGATTTCGCTCGTCGTTGAGGAATCGGATGACCTGCTTGGGGACCGCTCCCCGTTCGACGCCGCGGCCTTCGCCGCCTCCGTAGGTCGGAGTGATGAGCACGTACGGCTCATCTATCCGCAAGGGAGGTTCGCTCGAACGGAGCGGGATCCGCACGGCACGCTTCCCGAGCTTCTCGATGAAGCGTGCCGTGTTGCCCGACACGCTGGAGAAGTACACCAGCAGCGGAGCAGTCGATGTCGAGGGACGAGCTTCCGATTCTCGCCCTGCGTTCGCGTGCATGGCGGCGAGGCTCATGGCGACGTCCCTGAGCTGATCGGAATCAGGCCAGGCGGCTGGCCAGCTCGTCGATCTTGTCGGGGCGGAAGCCGGACCAGTGGTCCTCGTCCGTGATCACGACGGGCGCCTGAAGGTAGCCCAGCGCCTTGACCTGTTCGAGGGCCGCGGGGTCCTGCGAGAGATCCTGGATCTCGTATTCGATTCCCTTGGAATCCAGCGCGCGATAGGTCGCCGTGCACTGGACACAAGAGGGCTTGGTGTAGACCGTGATCGTCATAAGACCCGTCTCCCCTCACTTCTTCTAGCTCTAACCCGGTAGGCCCCCCACCGGGAGTTCAATACTACATATGGGTACCGACATTCGTTAGCACCACAAGGGGTAGTAGTTACATCCATGTGATTATCCACCGTTCTCCTCAGGTACAACACAGGTTGTCCACCGATTCATCCACAGGACGGGCTCGGATTCGGAACCTGGAAAAGCGCTGAAAGACGGGAGAATCGGATGCCGCGGCCACATCCATCCACAGGCACGACGCTAAAGGGGGGTTCCGACATCCCCCAGCCTGTGGAAACTGCGCTTCGGCGTGTCGCGGCGTGTCGCGACGACCCCACGATCGTCATCGTGCCGGAGGGTCGTCGGCACTACCGTTGAGGGGTGGCAGGCTACCGAGAACTACTGCGCACGCCAGGTGTCGGCCGCGTCATCGCCGCCCAGCTGACGGCGCGATTCCCCAACGGCATGACGAGCCTCGCGATCCTGCTGCACATCGAGCACGTCACCGGCTCGTACGGGGCCGCCGGCCTCGTCCTGGCCGCGACCTCGGTCGGGCAGGCCATCGCCGGCCCGCTCACCAGCCGCTGGATGGGCGTGTGGGGCATGCGACGCGTGCTCACCATCACCCTGGTGATCTGCGCCGCCTCGCTCACCACCCTCGCGCTCGTGCCGATGCCGGTGCCGTACGCCATGGCGGTCGGCGCCCTCGTCGGCCTCTCCACCCCTCCCGTGCAGTCCGCGGTCCGCACGATCTACCCGAAGATGGTCAACTCGCGGCAGCTCACGCCGCTGTATTCACTGGACGCCTCGCTCCAGGAGATCATCTGGATCCTCGCACCGGTCCTGATCACCTTCGTGGCGACCCAGGCCGGCACGGTCCCTGCGCTGCTCGTGATCGTCGTCATCCTCATCGGCGGCGGCGCGTGGTTCATCCTCTCCCCCGAGGTCGGACGCGTGCGCATCCCGCGCAGCCGCCGCGGGCTCGGCAAGGTGCTCACCAAGCCGCCCGTGATGCTCGCCACCGCGATCGGGTTCCTGCTGGTCGGCTCGTTCGGCGCGGTCGAGGCCGGCGTGGTCGCGACCTTCTCGCACGGCGGCCTGGAGGCCGGCCTCGTGCTCGCGGTCTTCTCGCTCGGCAGCCTCGCCGGCGGGCTGACCTTCGGGCATACCCCGATCGGCCCGTGGGCGATGGCACGCCGCCTCGCGATCGTCGCGATCGGGCTCACTCTGACCATGTTCTCGCTGAACGTCTGGTGGCTCGGCGGCACGCTGCTGCTGGCCGGCATCGGCGTCGCCCCGGCGCTCGCGGTCATCTTCGCGATGACCTCCGCGAGCGTGAAGTTCAGCGAGACGGCCGAGGCCTACGGCTGGGTCGGCACCGGACAGCTGATCGGCGCAGCCGCAGGCTCCGCCGTCGCGGGGTTCCTGATCGACGGAGTGGGCCCGCAGGGCGCCTACTTCGCCGCCGCCGCGTTCTGCGTGCTCGGGCTCATCGTCGCGATCGTGTTCGTGCGCGGCTTCCCCGACCTGCGCCACCGCGACCCGAGCCCGCTGCCCGACACCGAGCCGGTGCATCTGCCCCGCTGAGCTTCGGGAGCGCATAGTCCGCTCATCGACGGCGCACAGCGACCGGTGGTTCAGTAGGGCGCATGACCCAGGATCACAACACCCCGGACCGCACCACGGCTCCCCTGGACCCGCAGTGGATCAACGCCGACGGCACCGTCATCGACGAGGACGACCGCGGACTCGTCTACGACGTACGGACGATGATCAACCGTCGCCGCGCGCTCGGAATCTTCGGCGGCGTCGCGCTCACCTCGCTGCTGGCCGCGTGCGGCGTCAATCCGACGACGGATGCCTCGGCCACCCCCAACGCCACTCCCACTCCCACCGGCTCGGCGTCGGCGTCGGCTTCGGCATCCGAACCCCTCGCAGAGGTTCCGGACGAGACCGGCGGACCGTACCCGGCCGACGGCTCCAACGGCGTCAACGTGCTCGATGACTCGGGCATCGTGCGCGCGGACATCCGCTCCAGCTTCGGGTCGTCCACGACCGTCGCCGCGGGGATTCCGCTGACGATCGCCCTCACCGTGCGGGATGCCGCGACCGGGCGGGCCCTCGCAGGTAAAGGTGTGTACCTCTGGCATTGCGACCGCGATGGCAACTACTCGCTGTACAGCCAAGGCGTGGAGGACGAGAACTACCTGCGCGGCGTGCAGGAGACCGACGCGAACGGCACCGTCGCCTTCACCTCCATCTACCCGGCCTGCTACTCGGGACGCTGGCCGCACATCCACTTCGAGGTGTACGACGATGTCGCGAACGCGGTGGCCTCGGGGCCTATCGTGAAGACCTCCCAGATCGCGCTGCCCGCCGAGACGAACGACACCGTGTACGCGACCGCCGGCTACGAGCAGAGCGTGCGCAACGCCGCCCAGGTGACGCTGCAGAACGACAACGTGTTCCGCGACGACGGCGCCATCCGCCAGCTCGCGACGATGTCCGGCTCGGTCGCCCAGGGCTACACCGCGGCGCTGACGATCGGCGTGTGAGCGCTCAGGCGATCCGGCGGAGCAGCTCCAGCACGGCGAGCGCGTAGGCGTCCGCGGGCTCGGGATGCTCGAACACGAGCGTCTCCCCCACCACACCTGCGGTCGCGTGCACGACGATCTCGACCTCGTGCGTGTCGGCGAGTCGCCGCAGCGACCGGAACGTGCCACGGAGCATCTCGCGCAGCTGCGCCTCGTGCGGCAGCCACAGTGCGTCCTCCAGCGCCACGGAGTCCAGCGCCCACTCCGTCGTACCGTTGAATGCCAGGACCGATCCGGTCGAATAGCTGCGCGCCTCGATTGTCATCTCGCTCACCGTGAAGACATCCGCTTCGAACTCCGGCTCGTCCAGCTGGAAGCGGTCGCCCGGCTGCGGGTGCCACACCAGCCCGGCTTCGCGCAGCGCGCGGGCGAGTTCGGTCGAGATCATGTCCCCATCTTGCCCCCGGATGCTGCGCCCCGGCGTCGGATCGTAGGCTGAGCGCATGACCGCACCCGTCACCCTGCCCCGTCTGTCGTGGGGCGGTCCGTCCGCCCCGCTCCGCGCCCTCTTGGTGCACGGCCTCGGCTCCACCGGAGCGCTGATGTGGCGCTACGGGGTGGCGCTGTCGGAGGCCGGCTGGCGTGCGGACGCGGTCGACCTGCGCGGACACGGCACCGCGCCGCGCACCCTGGACTACTCGGTCCACGCGTACGCCGCAGACCTCTCCGCCACGACTCCGGAGCACGGCGGTCCGTGGGATCTCGTGATCGGGCACTCGCTCGGTGGCACGACCACGACGCTCGCTGCCTCCGCCGATCCGCAGTGGACGCGACGCCTCCTCCTGATCGACCCGGGCATCCAGCTCGCCGACAGCGATCGCGAGATCGTGCGCTCGAGCCAGGAGCAGTCGTTCGAGGACCCTTCGATCGCGGCGGTGCGTGCCGAGCATCCGCACTGGCACGAGACCGACATCGAGCTCAAGGCCCTCGCCACGCAGCAGGCCAGCCGCTGGGCCGTGGATCAGACCAGCGCCCAGAACGATCCCTGGGACATCCGGGACGCGGCATCCCGTCTGCGCGTGCCGACGCACATCATCGGCTCAGATCCGCTCGTGCACTCCATCTTCACCGGTGCTCTCGCAGAGGAGGTGCTGCGCAACCCGGTCGTCTCGATGTCGGTGATTCAGGATGCCGGGCACTCCCCGCACCGGGACAAGCCCGAGGAGACGATCGCGGAGGTCCTGCGCGTCCTGTCCGCCTGACCGCTGCGCACAAGAATCACCGCACCACGTACTCGACGGCCTGTCCGGCATCGATCACGACGCCGATGAAGCTCGGCACCGCGGTGGACAGCTGCTTCTGCAGCGCGTCGATCGGGGGTAGCTTCCCGTCCTCGGTCGTGACGTTCAGCGTGAGCGACAGGCCGTCCCAGTCCGCGTTGTACACGCGCGCGCCCGGCACGTCGGCCAGCCAGCGGACGGTCTCCTGCTGGACCGTCACCGACCATCGGGCGAAGGCGACGGACACGATCGAGTTGGCGGCCAGCGGGATGGCGACGATGAGCGCGAGCACGGTGACGACCGTGTACGCGCGGCGCCGGTTCGCGCTCGGCGAGGATCCGGGGTCCCGGGCGTAGCCGCCCATCGTGAAGACGATGCTGCCCGCGATCACCAGGGCGACGACGTTGGAGAGGAACAGGACGAGCGCGCCGAAGGCGTCCTCCCACTGTCCCTGACCGGCGCACACCCCCACGACGCCGAGCGGCGGCACCAGCGAGATCGAGATGGCGACGCCGGGGAGCACCGCGCTGAGGTCCTTCCGGCACATCGCGAACCCTCCGGCCAGGCCGGTCGCCAGGGCCGCGACGAGGTCCATCAGGCTCGGCGAGGTGCGCCCGACGACCTGGGAGTTGGTCGCCAGGCTCTCCGGCGTCGCGACGAACACCGCGAAGATGAGCCCGAGGACGATGACGATCACGAGGCCGATCAGCACCCACATGATCGACCGCAGCACGAGGCTCAGGTGCCCCGTGACGATGCCGAGCGCGATGCCCAGGATCGGGGTGCCGAGCGGTGCGATGATCATGGCCCCGATGACGGTGGCGGTGGAGTCGGTCAGCACGCCCGCGATGGCGATCATCCCGGCCAGCGTCAGCATGATGAGGAACCCGGTGCGTTTGCCGACGGTGTCGCCGTAGCCGAGATCCAGCGCGTCGTTGAGGGCGTCGACCGGCTGCCGCTGAGAACGCGGGATCAGGGTCTGGGTGAGGCGGGACATGTGGTCTCCTCGCTGCGGTTGCGTTCATCGTGGCACGGGTGCCCGGGCAAGAGGTACCGTGTCCCGACCGGTTCTCGATCCGCACCCCGCACCGGAGTCCGAGGCGGAAGAATGGAGCCGTGACCGACTTCGATCCTGCGGCGTACCTCCCCGACGACCTTCTCGAGCGGATCCGTTCCCGGGCGACGGTCCACGATCGCGAGAACACCTTTCCCGACGACGACCTCGCGGAGCTGACCGCGGCGGGCTATCTCGCGATCCTCGTGCCGAAGGACCGCGGCGGCGCCGGGCTCGGCCTGGCCGAGGCATCCGTCCTCCAGCAGCGGCTTGCGGGCGCCGCCCCGGCCACCGCCCTCGCGATCAACATGCACCTGGTGTGGACCGGCGTCGCGAAGGTCCTCCAGGATCGCGGCATCGACGACCTCGCCTTCGTGCAGACCGGCGCGGCGGTCGGAGAGGTATTCGCCTTCGGGATCAGCGAGGCCGGCAACGACCTCGTGCTGTTCGGCAGCGATACGGATGCCGCGCCCCGGCCGGGCGGATCGTACGCGTTCACGGGGACCAAGATCTTCACCTCGCTCGCGCCGGTGTGGACCCAGCTGGGGCTGCACGGCCTGGACACCACCTCCCCCGACGGACCGCAGATGGTCTACGCCTTCGTCCCTCGCACCGACGCCGTCGTGACGCGGGACGACTGGGACACGGTGGGCATGCGCGGCACGCAGAGCCGCACGACCGAACTGCACGGCGCCGTCGCCCCCGCGGACCGCATCGTGCGGCGCGTGGCACCGGGGCCGAACCCCGACCCCATCGTGTTCGGCATCTTCAGCGTGTTCGAGATCCTGCTGGCATCGGTCTACACCGGCATCGCGCGGCGCGCCCTCGAGCTCGCGGTGGAGACGGCCGGCAAGCGCCGGTCCAAGCGCACGGGGGCGTCGTATAGCCAGGACCCCGACATCCGCTGGCGCATCGCCGAGATGGCGCTCGCGTACGACGCCCTCCCGCCGCAGCTCGCGGCGCTCGCGGGCGACGTGGACCGGCTTGCCGATCATGGGTCGCAGTGGTTCGCGCTCCTGTCGGGGCTCAAGCACCGCGCCGTGACGATGGCCAAGCGGGTCGTCGATGACGCCGTACTCGTCGCCGGCGGTTCGTCCTACTTCAGTGCCAGCGAGCTCGGTCGGCTGTATCGCGACGTGCTGGCGGGCATGTTCCACCCGTCCGACCCCGAGTCGGCGCACTCGACCGTCGCGACGGCCTGGCTCGGACCGCTCGAGGGCTGAGCGACTACTTCTTGTCGAACGCGAACGCCTTCAGCAGTTCGTCGACGGCCTGTTCGCGGTCGTTGCCGCCCTGCTCGAACATGTGCGTGACATGCGTGCGCAGGTGGTTCTCCAGCAGCAGTCGGTTGAGGGATTCGAGCGCCTTCTCGATCGCCCGGGACTGACCGATGATGTCCATGCAGTAGTCCTCGTTCTCGATCATCTTCGCCAGCCCCCGCATCTGCCCCTCGAGGATGCTGGTGCGGTGCAGCGCGCGCTTCTTGATGTCTTCGATCACGCGGCAAGGTTACCGCCCGTAGCCGGGGATGCGCCGTGCGAGGATGGCGGAATGGCGCGCACCCCGACGGCATTGCTGAGTCCGGCCGACCAGGAGCGCCGCCGTGCCCTCCAGTTGATGAAGGGCGTGGCGCTCGGCGCCCTGCTGTTCATGGCCGTCGTGTTCGTCGTCGCGTTCGCCTGGCAGGAGTCCGTCCCCGCCCTCGCCTACGTGCGCGCCGCCGCCGAGGGCGGCATGGTGGGCGCCCTGGCGGACTGGTTCGCCGTCACCGCGCTGTTCCGGCATCCGTTGGGCATCCCGATCCCGCACACCGCGATCATCCCGACTCGCAAGGACGAGATCGGCCGCACGCTCGGCGAGTTCGTCGAGACCAACTTCCTCGAAGGCTCCGTGGTGCGAGCGAAGCTCGAGGGGACGCCGATCGCGGCGCGGCTCGGCGAGTGGCTGAGCGTGCCGGTGCATGCCGAGCGGGTGGGCGCCGAGGCATCCACCATGATCGCCGGCGTTCTGACCGCCCTGAGCGACGACGACGTGCAGGAGATCATCGAGGACCTCGCCCGCGAGCACCTCATCGCTCCGGAGTGGGGGCCGCCGCTGGGCGGCTGGCTGCAACGCGTGATCGCCGCCGGTGCCCACCACGGCGCGGTCGACCTCGCCGCCGACAACATCGCCACCTGGCTGGGCAACAACCGCGTGGCGTTCGACGGTCTCGTCTCCCGCCGTCTGCCGTCGTGGGTGCCCTCGATCGCGCAGCGGCTCGTGGACGACACGGCCTACAGCGAGGCCGTCAAGTTCGTCGCCGCGGTGCGCGCCGATCCGCGGCATCCCGCCCGGCGGGCCATCGACGGGTACCTGGCGCGCCTGGCCGACGGGCTGCAGCACGACCCGGCGACGATCGGTCGTCTGGAGGACGCCAAGATCGGCGTGTTCGACAGTCCGCGCGTGCGCGAGCTCGCGGCATCCGCCTGGAACACCGCCAAGTCCGGACTGCTGACCTCGCTCGCCGACCCGCAGAGCTCCCTGCGCGTGCGCATCGGACAGGCGCTCATCGAGATCGGCGAACGACTGACGACGGATGCCGCGCTGCAGCATCGCGTCGATGAATGGGTGACGCAGGCCGCGGTCTTCCTGGTCGACCGCTACCGGCACGACATCGCCTCGATCATCACCGACACGGTCGAACGCTGGGACCCCGCCGAGACGACGGAGAAGATCGAGCTCATGGTCGGCCGCGACCTGCAGTACATCCGGTTGAACGGCACGATCGTCGGTGCGCTGGCCGGGGTCGCGATCTTCTCGATCGCTCACGCGCTGATCCCCTGAGCGGCTAGCCTGAGGGCGTGGCCGAGACTGCCGACGAGCTTCTCTTCAGCTACGGGACGCTTCAGCTCCCCGCAGTGCAACTCGACACGTTCGGGCGCCTCCTGACCGGGGACGACGACGTGCTGACCGGGTACACCGTCGACTACGTCGACATAGCGGACCCACGGGTCGTGGGGGTGTCCGGACTCGGCACGCACGCGATCCTGCGCCGCACCGGCAACCGGCTCGACAAGGTCATGGGCAAGGTGCTTCGGGTCAGCGTCGACGAGCTCGAAGCCGCCGACGAATACGAGGTCGAGGCCTACCGCCGCGTCGCCGTCGTACTGGCCACCGGACGGAGCGCGTGGGCCTACGTCGCACGGTGACGTCGAGCGACTAGCGTCTACGTTGTGATGCTTCTCGGTGTCGGCCACAGAGCCGGATATCTCCTCACCAGCCAAGCGGTGCCCGCGTGATCCGGCTCGCGCTGGTGCGGCATGCGAAGTCCGATTGGGGCGACCCGCAGCTGCCCGATCATGACCGCCCGCTCAACGACCGCGGTGAGCGCGACGCCCCGCACATGGCCGGGGTGTTCCTCGACCACGGCTTCCGCCCCGACGTGATCATCTCCAGCACGGCGCTCCGTGCACGCACCACGGCCGAGGCGTTCGCAGCCGAGCTGCGCCTGGCCATCGACCTCGACCCGCTGCTGTACGGCGCCTCCGCCCGGACGCTGCTCGAGCGGGCCGCCGCCAGCGGCGCGCACAGCGTCGTGCTCGTCGCGCACGACCCCGGCCTGACCGAGCTCGCCGAGACGCTCTCCGGCGGCCGCATCACCCACATGCCGACGTGCGCGGTCGCGACCTTCCGCTGGGACGAGGACGACTGGGCCGTGATCGACGCCATCGAGCCGGCCGAGTGGACCTTCCACTCGCCGCACTGACCGCGCGCGTCAGACCGGGACGCCGTCCTTGAAGGTCGTCGCCATGAGCGGCACACCGGGACGATAGGCGAGGTGGGTGCGCGTCGGCGCATCCAGCAGCACGAGATCGGCCCGCATTCCCGGGGCGATCGCCCCGATGTCCGTGCGCCGCAGGGCCCGGGCCCCGCCCGCGGTGGCCGCCCAGACCGCCTCGGCCGTCGTCATGCCCATCTCGCGTACGGCGAGGGCGATCATCAACGGCATGGAGCTGGTGAAGCTCGACCCCGGGTTGCAGTCGCTCGCCAGCGCGACAGTGACCCCGGCGTCGATGAGCCGACGCGCATCGGGGTACGGCTGGCGGGTGGAGAACTCCACGCCGGGCAGCAGCGTCGCCACGGTGTCGCTCGCGGCCAGGGCCGCGACATCCGCGTCGTCGAGGTACGTGCAGTGGTCGACGGAGGCGGCGCCCATCGCCACCGCGACCCGCACCCCTTCGCCGAACCCCAGCTGATTGCCGTGCACCCGCGGCTCGAGCCCGTGCACCACGCCGGCGGCCACGATGCGGCGCGCCTCGTCCGGCGTGAACGCCCCACGCTCGCAGAACACGTCGATCCAGCGGCTGTGCGGGGCGCAGGCCGCCAGCATCGGGCCGCACACGAGGTCGACGTACTCGTCGCGACGGTCGGCGTACTCGGCCGGTACGACGTGCGCACCGAGGAATGTGACCTCCGGAGTGACCTCGGCCGCGAGGCGCGCGAGGCGCTCCTCGTCCTCGACGGTGAGTCCGTAGCCAGTCTTGATCTCGAACGTGGTGGTGCCCTGCGCGTGCAGCTCGGCCACGAATCCGCGCAGGCGTCGGCGCAGTTCGTCGTCGCTCGCTGCACGGGTGGCCGCGACGGTCCGGCGTATGCCGCCGGCCGCATACGGCACGCCGGTCATCCGCGCCTCGAACTCGTCGGCCCGATCCCCGCCGAACACGAGGTGCGTGTGGCTGTCGACGAACCCCGGGATGACGGCCCGGCCCCGGGCATCCACAATCTCGATCTCGCCGGTCTCGGCGGCCTCGTGCCCGCCGGCCTCCGCGGCCTCGGTCTGCGGGGTTTGGGGCGCGATCCGTCCGTTGGGGCGTGATCGGTGCGCCCCAACGGACGATGAGCGCCCCAAACCCTGCGATTCGGCCTCGGCTGCCGGGCCCACCCAGGCGATGCGCGAGCCCTCGACCAGCACGGCGGCATCGTGGAGGGTCCCGAACCGGTCGCCGTCGACCGCGACGTTCGTGGTCAGCTCACCGATGTTCGTGATCAGCGTGGTGCTCACAGCATCGGCACCTTCAGGCCGCGCTCGCGCGCGATCTCCTTGGCGCGGTCGTACCCGGCGTCGACGTGCCGCATGACGCCCGAACCCGGGTCGTTCACGAGCACGCGCGCGATCTTCTCGGCCGCGAGGGCGGAGCCGTCGGCGACCGTCACCTGCCCGGCGTGGATGCTGCGGCCGATGCCGACGCCGCCGCCATGGTGGATCGACACCCACGATGCACCGCTCGAGGTGTTCAGGAGGGCGTTGAGCAGCGGCCAGTCCGCGATCGCGTCGGATCCGTCTGCCATCGCCTCGGTCTCGCGGTACGGCGAGGCCACCGAACCCGAGTCGAGGTGGTCGCGCCCGATGACGATCGGCGCGGAGAGCTCGCCGGAGGCCACCATCTCGTTGAACTTGAGGCCGGCGAGGTGGCGCTCCTGGTACCCGAGCCAGCAGATGCGGGCCGGAAGTCCCTCGAAGTGCACCTTCTCGCTCGCCTGCTCGATCCAGCGGCGCAGCCCCTCATCGTGCGGGAAGAGCTCGAGCACGGCCTGGTCGGTCTTGCGGATGTCCTCGGGGTCGCCGGACAGCGCCACCCAGCGGAACGGTCCGCGTCCCTCGGCGAACTGCGGGCGGATGTACGCCGGCACGAACCCGGGGAACTCGAATGCCCGCGCGAAGCCGCCCAGCTGGGCCTCGGCGCGGATCGAGTTGCCGTAGTCGAAGACCTCGGCGCCGGCATCCTGGAATCCGACCATCGCCGCGACCTGCGCCGCCATCGAGGCGCGCGCCTTCTCGGTGAAGCCTGCGGGATCGCGCTCCGCCTCGGCCCGCCAGTCCTCGAACGCGACGTCGACCGGCAGATAGGCCAGCGGGTCGTGCGCGCTCGTCTGGTCGGTGACGACGTCGATCGGGATGCCGCGGCGCAGCAGTTCGGGGAACACCAGCGCCGCGTTGCCGAGCACGCCGACGCTCAGCGCCCGCCCCTCGGTGCGCGCCGCGACGGCCCGCTCGATCGCGACATCGAGGTCGGTCGTGTACTCGTCGAGGTAGCCGTGCTCGACACGGCGGGCGAGGCGCGACTCGTCGGCGTCGACGATGAGCACCGCTCCCCCGTTCATCGTGACCGCCAGCGGCTGCGCTCCGCCCATGCCGCCGCAGCCGCCGGTGAGGGTCAGCGTTCCGGTGAGGCTCGCCGTGGCTGCATCCCGTCCCTGCTTCTCGGCGAGGGACCGCGCGACCGCTGCGAACGTCTCGTACGTGCCCTGCAGGATGCCCTGCGTCCCGATGTAGATCCAGGATCCGGCCGTCATCTGGCCGTACATCGTGAGGCCGAGTTCTTCGAGTCGGCGGAACTCGGGCCACGTCGCCCAGTCGCCCACGAGGTTGGAGTTGGCGATGAGCACGCGCGGTGCCCACTCGTGCGTGCGGAAGACGCCGACCGGCTTGCCCGACTGCACGAGCAGCGTCTCGTCGGGTTCGAGCTCGTCGAGGGTGCGGACGATCGCGTCGAACGCCTCCCAGCTGCGGGCGGCCTTGCCGGTGCCGCCGTAGACGACGAGGTCTTCGGGGTGCTCGGCGACCTCGGGGTCGAGGTTGTTCATCAGCATGCGCTTGGCTGCTTCGGCGCCCCAGCTCTTCGCGGTGCGCTCGGCTCCGCGGGCGGCGTGGATGACGCGGGAGGATGTCGTGGTCATGCGTTGTCCTTCGTGACGGCCGCCGAGGCGGCGGAGGCGATGGCGCCGGACGCGACGAGCGCGGTCACGGCCTCGATCTCGGGTGAGAGGAAGCGGTCGGGGCCGGGGCCGCCGGCGACGGTGCGCACGAGGTCGTGCACGGCGCCGGTGGCGGGGCCCGCCTGCAGGGGTGCACGCAGGTCGATCGCGCGCGCCCCGGTGAGCACCTCGATCGCGAGCACGCGACCGAGGCCGTCGATGGAGCGGCGCAGCTTGCGAGCGGCCGCCCACCCCATCGAGACGTGGTCCTCCTGCATCGCGCTGGAGGGGATGGAGTCCACGGATGCCGGGACCGCGAGTCGCTTGAGCTCCGAGACGATCCCGGCCGCGGCGTACTGCGCGATCATCAGCCCCGAATCGACACCGACCTCGTGGGCGAGGAACGGCGGCAGCCCGTGGCTGCGGGCCGGGTCGAGCGCGCGGTCGGTGCGGCGTTCCGAGATCGAGGCGACGTCGGCCACGGCGATGGCGAGGAAGTCGAGCACGTACGCGATCGGCGCCCCGTGGAAGTTTCCGTTGGATTCGACCCGGCCGTCGTCGGTGATGACCGGGTTGTCCACGGCCGCCGCGAGCTCGCGCGAGGCGATCAGCAGCGCGTGATCGAGCGTGTCGCGCGCGGCGCCGTGCACCTGCGGGGCGCAGCGCAGCGAGTACGCGTCCTGCACGCGTGTGCACTCGGGGCCCTTGTGGCTCGCGACCATCGGCGAGTCGCCGAGGAAGGCGCGCAGGTTCGCGGCGGACGCGGCCTGGCCGGTCTGCGGGCGCAGCGCCATGAGGTCCGCTGCGAAGACCGCGTCGGTGCCCAGCTGGCTCTCGATCGACATCGCCGCTGCGACATCCGCGGTCTGCAGCAACACCGACAGGTCGTACGCGGCGAGCAGCAGCATCCCGAGCATCCCGTCGGTGCCGTTGATCAGCGCGAGACCTTCCTTCTCGCGCAGCACGAGCGGCGCGATTCCAGCGGCGGCAAGGGCTTCGGATGCCGCGACGACGTCCCCGTCCGCGACACGCACGTCGCCTTCGCCCATCGCGGCCAGGGCCACGTGCGAGAGTGGCGCGAGGTCGCCCGAGCACCCGAGCGAGCCGAACTCGCGCACGATCGGGGTGATGCCGGCGTTCAGCATCGCGGCGTACGTCTCGACGACGACCGGGCGGACGCCGGTGTGTCCGGTGGCGAGCGTCTGCAGGCGCAGCAGCTGCAGCGCGCGCACCACCTCGCGTTCGACCTCGGGTCCGGTGCCGGCCGCGTGCGAGCGGATGAGGCTCTCCTGCAGCTGCATCCGGCGCTCGGGGGCGATGAAGGTCGTGGCGAGCGCGCCGAAGCCCGTCGAGATTCCGTAGTGCGGCTCGGGGTCATCTGCGAGGGCGTCGACGAGGGCACGGGCCTCGGCGATGCGGGTGAGACCGGCGGGATCGATCCGGACGCGCGCGCCGTAGCGGGCGACGGCGACCACGTCGTCGGGCCGCAGGGGCGTGCCTCCCACGACGACATCCGTGAGCTGATGGGTGACGGCGGGCGCATTCATGGCTCGATTCCACACCGAACCGTTCGCGTGCGACAGCGCGCCGTGACATCCTGTGTCTGTGATGTCAGACAGTCGCCCTCAGGTGCCCGCCGCCGATCAGACGCTGCGCATCCTCTCCCACCTCGCCCGTCAGCCCGGTCCGGTCTCCGCGCAGACGCTCGCGACGACGCTGGAGATCCCCCGCTCCAGCGTCTACCACCTGCTGGACGCTCTGCAGCAGCACGGGTTCGTGGTCCATCTGGCTGCCGAACGGCGGTGGGGCCTCGGCACGGCGGCATTCGAGCTGGCCGGCGGCTTCGCCCGCCAGCAGCCCCTCGCGCGGCTCGGTCGGCCCCTCGCCGGCGCCCTCACGGACCGCATCGGCGAGAGCACTCACCTCGCGGTCATGACCGGGCGCGACGTGCTCTACATCGTCGAGGAGCGCGCTGCCCGCCGACCCGCACTCGTCACGGACGTCGGCGTGCGACTTCCCGCACACCTCACCGCCACCGGCCGCGCCATGCTGGCGGCCCTCTCACGCGAGCAGGTGCGCGCACTGTATCCGGATGCCTCGTCCTTCGCCGACCGGACGGGCCGGGGCCCGCAGAACCCGCGTGAGCTGCGGGACGAGCTGCGTCGCGTGCGCACCGACGGGTACGCGGTCGAGGACGGCGAGGTGAGTCTCGGGCTGCGCTCGGTCGCCGTCGCAGTGCTGGATCACGCCGGATGGCCCGCTGCCGCGTTCGCCGTGACCTTCCCGGACGACCGCGCGCTCGACCTGGACGCGCTCGTCACCGACGTGTCACGCACCGCTCGCGAGCTCGGCCGCCGGATCGGCGGGGTTCGCGCGTAGACCCGGAGCCGCCTCAGCGCACGACGGTTCGACCGACCCGCCTCGCCTCGCAGCGCCTATCCTCGCAACGCAACGCAACGCCGGGCCTCGCCTCGCCTCGCGACTCCTCGCAACGCAACGCCGGCCTTCGCCTCGCCTCGCCTCGCCGGCAGCCACAAGGTCGGAGATCCGCACCATGTCGGATCGCCACTCCGCACTCGCGTCCGACGAAGTGGCTATCTCCGACGAAACGCACCGTAGTCGTGACAAGCGCGGTCGCATCGGCCGCGCCCCGTCGTCAGTCGACCTGGGCGACGGTCCCGCCGGTGAGGCGCACGAGCTCGTCGTAGGTGAGCGGGAACACCGTGTGCGGTGTGCCTCCCGCGGCCCACAGCTCCGGGAAGGCGGCGAGCGCCTCGTCGATCACGGTCGGCAGCGGCGACGGATGCCCCGTGGGAGCGACTCCGCCGATGGCCTGGCCCGTGGCATCCCGCACCTGCTCCGGGGTGGCGCGCGCGATCTTCCCGCGGCCGAGGCGCTCGGCCAGCGCCGCGGTGTCGACGCGATGGGCGCCGCTCGTCATGACCAGCAGCGGCTCGTCGTCCGACCAGAACACGAGGCTGTTCGCGATCGCGCCGACCTCGACTCCGAGCGCCGCAGCGGCCAGGGGCGCGGTGGACGCGGCATCCGGAAGCACGACGATCGCGCCCTCGATCCCCGCGGAGCGGAGGGCGTCATGGACGATGCGGCTGCGAGTGGGCAGGTGTTCGGTCACGAGCCCAGGATAGAGGCGATTCCGGCGTCAGGTCCGCTGGCTCAGCGCGAGGATGTTGCCCTCGCTGTCGGTGAACCACGACGCGCGCTCACCGGCCAGTTCCGCGACACCGTCGACGGTCGTCAGCCCGGGGAAGTCGTACTCCATGAAGGAGACGCCCTTCTCGCGCAGCGACGCCATGGCTCCCGCCAGGTCGTCGGTCTCCAGCGCGAAGACGGTGTTCTGGGCCGTCCCGGCGTAGCCGGAGCGATAGACCATCAGCGGAACCCCGCCGAGTTTGTAATAGACCGCCTCCGCGTCGTCCTGCACCTCATCCGGCGTCAGCCCCAGGACGCCTTCGTAGAACGATCGAGCACGGGCAAGATCTGACGCCGCGATCACGGCGGCGCCTCGTGCATTCTCGAACATTTCGCCCTCATCTCAGGGAAGGACCTCTCCCCCTGGCGCACACGGTACGCCGCCGCGGAGCAGTCCGACAGCGGGTCAGCCGCAGGCGAGCGGGTCGGCCGCGAGCGAGGTCCGCCTCGGCCGCAGGCGAGGTCCATCTCAGCCGCGGGCGAGCACCTCGGCGTGGGGCATGAGCAGCCAGCCGTCGGGGTCGGCGGCCCAGGTGCGCCATCCTTCGGCGATGCGGGCCAGCGTCGCGTGGTCGGCGATGCCGAGGGAGACCGCGTGCTCGGCGAACGCCGACGACACCGCCCGCTCGGCCCAGGCGCCGCCCCACCACGCGCGATCCTCCGGCGTCTCGAACAGCCAGAGCGCCGCGCTCGAGGTGATGTCGGTGAACCCCGCCTCACGCGCCCAGGTCTTGAGGCGACGGCCGGCGGCCGGTTCGCCGCTGACCCCGCGGTGCACGCGGAGGTACACCTCGAGCCATTCGTCGAGCGCGGGAACCTGGGGGTACCAGATGACGCCTTCGTAATCGACGTCGCGGGCCGCGACGACGCCGTCTGGGCGCACGACCCGACGGAACTCCCGCAGCGCCTCGACCGGCCGCGCCAGGTGCTGCAGCACCTGGTGCGCGTGCACGACGTCGACGCTGTCGTCGGGGAGGTCGAGGGCATACGCGTCGCCGACGGCGAACGTCAGGTTGTCGAGCCCCCGCTCGGCAGCGAGCGCGTTCGCCTTGGCCACGATCTCCGCGGAGTAGTCCACGCCCGTCACCGCGCCGGGGGCGACGATCTCCGCGAGATCGGCCGTGATCGTGCCCGGGCCGGCGCCGACGTCGAGCACGGTCTGCCCAGGCCTGAGCGAGGGCAGCAGGTACGCGGCGGAGTTCTCGGCCGTGCGCCACTCGTGCGAACTCAGCACGCTCGGGTGGTGACCGTGGGTGTACTTCTCAGTCGACATAGGTTGAGGCTATCGCCGCCATGAGGAGGCGCCGGACCGGTGGCGCGCGGTGACGCCGACCGGCATTGTGGTGGACATGGGTGTCCTCCGCTGGCTGCTGCGCTACCCGATCGTGTGGTTGACCCTCCTCGTCGGCGCGACGGTGATCGTCCTCAGCGTCACGGGTGCCGAGCGTGCCGGGCAGTGGATCGCCGTGGTCTACGTATCGGCGGTGATCGTGTGGACGCTCGTCGGCATGATCCGAGACGTCCTGAAAGGCCACGTGGGCCTCGACATCCTCGCGGTCGTCGCGATGATCGCGACCCTGGCGGTCGGCGAGTACGTCGCCTCGCTCATCATCGTGCTGATGCTCTCCGGGGGCGAGGCGCTCGAGGACTATGCGGGCCGGCGTGCGAAGCGCGAGCTCACGGCTCTGCTGGACCGCTCTCCTCAGGTCGCGCACGTCGTCCTGCATCCTGCGGACGAGAACTCGAACGACGTGCAGGATGCCGCGGCCGACGATGTGCGGATCGGCGACGTCCTGCTGGTCCGCCCCTCGGAGGTGGTCCCGGTCGATGGCATCCTCCTCTCCGATTCCGGATCGTTCGACGAGTCATCCCTCACGGGCGAGAGCATGCCCGTCGCACGTGTGGCCGGCGACGAGGTGCTCTCCGGCAGCGTGAACGGCTCCCGCGCGGTCCGGATCCGAGCCCTGCGTCGCAGCGGAGACAGTCAGTATCAGCAGATCGTCGCGCTGGTCCGGGATGCCCAGGAGTCCCGCGCACCGACCGTGCGCCTGGCCGACCGCTTCGCCATCCCGTTCACCGCCGTGTCGCTGGTGATCGCCGGCGCCGCCTGGGGGCTGTCCGGCGATCCGACGCGGTTCGCCGAGGTGCTCGTCCTCGCCACGCCGTGTCCGCTCCTGATCGCGGCGCCGGTGGCCTTCCTCGGCGGTCTGTCCCGGGCAGCGAAAACGGGCGTCATCATCAAGGGCGGCGCCGTCCTCGAGCAGCTCGCCCGCGTGCGCTCCGCC
Source organism: Microbacterium sp. Root61 (assembly GCF_001427525.1). Taxonomy (NCBI): domain Bacteria; kingdom Bacillati; phylum Actinomycetota; class Actinomycetes; order Micrococcales; family Microbacteriaceae; genus Microbacterium; species Microbacterium sp. Root61. The sequence goes on from NZ_LMGU01000001.1 coordinate 1,190,981, forward strand.
GCCTTCGACAAGACCGGAACCCTCACCGAGGGTCGCCCCGACCTCGTCGAGGTGCGACCCGCCGCCGGCTTCACCGCCGACGAGCTCCTCGGACTCGCCGCCTCCGCCGAGCAGTACTCCAGTCATGTCCTGGCCGACGGCGTCAGGCGCGCCGCCGCCGCACGCGGCATCCCGATCCGACGCGCGCGCGATGCGAGCGAGGTGGCGACCAACGGCGTCACAGCGACCATCGACGGCAGGGTCGTCGTGGTCGGCAAGCCCGCCTACGTCGCCTCGGTCGCCGCAGACACGGAGCGCACGCCGCTCGACCCCGGCCAAGCGGCCGCGTACGTCGCCGTCGACGGTCGCTTCGCCGGTGGCCTCGTACTCGCCGACGACCCGCGTCCGGAGGCGGCCTCGGTGGTGTCCTGGCTGCGGAGCAACGGCGTCGCGCGAATCGTCATGCTCACCGGCGACGCCGACACCACGGCGCGCGCGATCGCGGACGCGGTCGGGATCGATGAGGTGCACGCCGAGCTCCTCCCGCCCGACAAGGTCCAGCTCGCCGCGCACCTGCGCCCGCGCCCGGTGCTGATGGTCGGCGACGGCGTCAACGACGCACCCGTACTCGCGGCGGCCGACATCGGCATCGCGATGGGCGCGAAGGGGTCGACGGCAGCAGGGGACGCCGCGGATGCCGTCATCCTGAAGGACTCGCTCTCGAAGGTGGTCGACGCGGTCGCCATCGGCCGACACACGCTGCGCGTGGCGCTGACGGCCATCTGGATCGGCATCGCCCTGAGCATCGGCCTCATGCTGATCGCCGCGACCGGCGTCATCCCCGCCGTCGCCGGAGCGCTCATCCAGGAGCTCGTCGATCTCGCGACCATCCTGTACGCGCTCCGCGCGCTGGGCGGGCGTCCGCCCGTGCTGCCCGCGAGCGCGTCGGCGACTCCGCTCCCCACCCCGGAGAGAGCTGATGCACAATAGAAGGAGGATGCCGCAACGCCGCGGCTCCGGAAGCGCATAGCCCAAAAGGCCAGCCGAAAGAGGATCGCGATGACCCACGCCCTGCCCCTGCCAGATTTCACCCACGAGCGCGTGGAGGTGATCACCGGACGGCGCAGTGGATTGTTCATCGCCGTCGCGCTGCACTCCTCCGTACTCGGCCCCGCCCTCGGCGGAGCCCGCCTGTGGACGTACCCCCAGTGGAGCGACGCGCTCACCGACGCGCTCCGCCTCTCTGCCGCGATGACGTTGAAGAACGCCGCCGCAGGGCTGGACGCCGGAGGCGGCAAGTCGGTCATCCGACTCGAGCCCGGCATGACGCTGGACGCGGACCGGCGCCGCGCCGCCTTCCTCGACCTCGGCGACGCCGTCGAGTCGCTGGGCGGTCTGTACCGCACCGCCGAGGACGTCGGATCGACGACCGAAGACATGCTCGTGGTCAGCGAGCGCACGTCGCACGTCGTGGGCCTTCCCGAGGCCGGTGGCGGCTCGGGTGAGCCCGCCGGACCCACGAGCGTCGGCGTCTACGAAGCACTGCGCGCCACGCTCGAGCGCGTCACCGGGGCGGCCGACGTCGCCGGCCGCCGCATCACGATCTCGGGCCTCGGCCAGGTCGGCAGCCGACTCGCCGTCCGGCTCGCCGCCGAGGGCGCGATCCTCGCCGTGACCGACGTCAATCCCGACAAGCGCGACCTCGCGGTCGAGCTCGGCGCGCAGTGGTGCGTCCCGGGCACCGAGCACCTCGTCCCCGCGGACGTCTTCGTCCCGGCCGGCATCGGCGGGCTGTTGACCGACGCGGTCATCGACGAGCTCGACGCCGCCGCCGTGTGCGGCCCTGCGAACAACCCGCTGGCAGCCCACGAGGGCGCCGCGCGACTCGCGGCACGCGGCATCCTGTACGCACCGGACTTCGTCGTGAACGCGGGGGGTGTGATCTACCTCGACCTCGAGGCCAAGCAGCTCGGCACGCGGCCGGAGATCATGCACCGCGTCGCCGCGATCGGCGACACCGTACGCCGCATCTTCGACGAATCCGAGGCGCGCGGCATCACGCCGCTGGCCGCCGCGGAGGCTCTGGCCGCGGCGCGGCTCGCCGCGGGCGACCGCCACCACGCCCTCGCGGGCTGAGTCCGTGTCTCACGCCCCGCGGGACTCGGTCTCGCGGGGCGTGACACCTGATCGCACGACTGACAGGATGTCCCTGTCAGTGTCAGCGCGTCAAAGGAGACCGCATGTTCCGAAGCCCCACCCCGGATGTCGAGATCCCGGATGTCAGCATCTACGACTACCTCTTCGCGTCGCTCACCGACGATGAACTCGGTCGCATCGCCCTGATCGATCCCGCCACCGGTGCCGAGACGACATACGGCGCGCTGCGCGGGCAGGTGCTCGCGTTCGCGGGCGCCCTGGCGGCGCGCGGCGTCGACACCGACACGGTTCTCGGGCTGCTGTGCCCGAACGTCCCTGCGTTCGCGACCGTGTTCCACGGCGCGCTGCGAGCCGGAGCAACCGTGACCACGGTGAACTCCCTGTACACGCCCGGTGAGATCGAGAAGCAGCTGAAGGATGCCGGGGCCACCTGGCTCGTCACCGTATCGCCGCTGCTGCCCGGCGCGAAGGCCGCCGCCGCGGCGTGCGGCATCCCCGACGACCACCTCATCGTCCTGGACGGCGCCGAAGGCCACGCGAACCTGCGGGAGCTCCTCACGGAGCAGGCCCCCGCCCCAGAAGTCTCCTTCGAGCCGGCGACGCACGTCGCCGTGCTCCCCTACTCCAGCGGCACGACCGGCGTCCCGAAGGGGGTCATGCTCAGCCATCGCAACCTGGTGGCCAACGTGCAGCAGTCCCGCGCGAACATCGAGCTCCTCGCCTCCGACCGCGTGCTCGCGGTGCTGCCGTTCTTCCACATCTACGGCATGACCGTGCTCCTGAACCTGGCCCTGCGGCAGCGCGCGAGTCTCGTCACGATGCCGCGGTTCGATCTCGTCGACTTCTTGACGAACATCCAGACCTATCAGTGCACGTACCTGTACATCGCTCCGCCGATCGCCGTCGCACTCGCCAAGCATCCCGTCGTCGACCAGTACGACATATCCAGCGTGCACACGGTGTTCTCCGGCGCCGCGCCGCTCGACGGCGAGACCGCCGAGACGGCGGGTCGCCGCATCCACGCCCGCATGATGCAGGGCTACGGGATGAGCGAACTGAGCCCCGTTTCGCACGCGATGCAGTCGGCACGTCACGACATCCCGGTCAGCTCGGTCGGCACGCTGCTCCCCAATCAGGAGTGCAAGCTCATCGACACCGAGACCGGCGCGGAGATCACCGAGCTCGGCGAGAACGGCGAGACCGCTCCGGGCGAACTGTGGATCAAGGGCCCCAACGTCATGCTCGGCTACCTCAACAAGCCCGACGCGACGGCCGAGACCCTCGACGCCGACGGCTTCCTGCACACCGGCGACATCGCGGTCTACCACGAGGGCGGCTACTTCTCGATCGTCGACCGCGTCAAGGAGCTCATCAAGTACAAGGGCTACCAGATCGCGCCCGCCGAGCTCGAGGCGCTGCTCCTCTCGCATCCGAAAGTGATGGATGCGGCGGTCATCGGCGTGCTCGACGAGGACAACCAGGAGATCCCGAAGGCGTTCGTCGTCGCCGCGCCGGATTCGGGCCTCACCGACGCGGAGGTGATGGCGTTCGTCGCCGAGAACGTCGCGCCGCACAAGAAGATCCGGCGCGTCGAGTTCATCGACGCGATCCCAAAGTCGACGGCCGGGAAGATCCTGCGCAAGGACCTGCGCGCCCGCGAGGTGGCCGCCGGCTGACGCGGGTCAGTCGGCGACGACCTCGTCGACAGTCGCTGCGACCGGTCTCCGGCCGGTCGCAGCGAACACTCCCGCGCACAGGACGACCGCGAAGGTCAGGTAGATGAGCACGCGGTAGTCCACCGCGGCGATGATGGCGGCACCCACGATCGTGGCGATCGTCTGCGGCACGTTCACCGCGACGTTGCTCGCCGCCGACGTTCGCCCCTGCAGGCTCGCCGGGGTCGCCTTCTGGCGCAGCGTCGCGAAGCCGACGACGATGATCGGGATGCTGAACCCCACGAGCGCCATGCCCACCGCGACCAGCACGATCGAGTTCCACGCCGTGGGGAGGCATCCGATCGCCATCAGCACCATCCCGAGGCCCACGGCACGGCCCTCGCCGATGCCGCGGACGATCCTCGCCGACAACACGCCCCCGATGAGGGCGCCAACGCCCTGCAGCGGAACGATGACGCCGAGGGTCGCGGCCGGCACGTTCAACCCCTGCTCGAGCGTCGGGAACACCGTCACATTGATGAGGCCGATCGCACCGAAGGCGATGGCCATCGCGAGCGTCAGGCGGTTGAGCACCGGAGTGCGGAAGAGGTGGGTGAACCCCGCGCCGAGATCGCGCCAGTAGTGCGAGCCCTCGGTGGGCTTCTCGTGGGGTGATTCGACGACGCGAACGCGTGACATCAGCATGGCGGTCACGGCGAAGCTCACGGCGGTCAGCGCGATCACCGCGGATGGCCCGGCGAACACATACAGCGCAGTGCCGATCAGGGGCGAGATCAGCCGGAACCCTTGGTCGATCGTCGTGAGCACGCCGTTGGCGGAGGCGAGGCGGTCGTCCTCGATCATGTCGCGGATCAGGCCCGACTGCGCGGCCGCGGTCAGATAGCCGATACAGCCGTAGAGGAAAATCACGACGTACACGAGCCAGACGGCGTCGAGCGGCTGCACCAGCAGCAGAGCGAGCACGATCGGCACGATGAGGATGTTCGCGATGATCAGCAGCCGCTTGCGCGAGAAGCGGTCGGCGAGCATCCCGAGGAAGGGGGCGAGAATGGCGGGGAGTCCCAGCGCGATGAAGACGGCCGCGGCCGCGGCATCCGATCCGGTGAGGTCCTTCACCCACACGGCCGCCATCAGGAACAGGGCGCTGTCGCCGAGGTTGGTGAAGACCCACGCCGCCGTCAGCTGCCGGAAGCCGGGGATCCCCCAGGCGGTGACCTGGTTCTTCTCCCTGCTCATCGTTCGTCCGTGTCAGGGGTCATGCCCGCGTAGGGGCTGGAGAACGGCTCCGGGTTGGCGACGGCGACCATGCGGGAGAACCGAGACCCTGGCGGTCGCTTCGACGGATCGGCGGCGCGTCCGGCGAAGCGCTCGGTGATGTCCTGGAGGTCGCGACTGAGTTGCGCGAGTTCCTCCTCCGTCGCCCAGAACGAGCTGCGCGTGAAGGTGGATGCCTGCACCCAGCGGTCCTCTTCCGCGTCGGCCTGACCGAAGAACGCGCGGGTGCGCTGCCACTCGCTGTCGAGGCCGAGGACGGCGAGTTCCTGCGTCGCCCGCAGGGAACCCGGCTGCTCGGGGTCGGGGCGCATGTCCCAGGAATGTGCGACGGCGCGCCACGGCTTCTCCCGGCCGCGGCCGGGCGCGCGCTCGATGAAGCCGTACTTCTCCAGCGTGCGCAGGTGGAACGAGCAACTCGCAGCCGACTCCCCCAGGATCTCCGCGCACTCGGTCGCCGTGACCTCCTCGCGCTCCGTGAAGATGTCGAAAAGCTGCAGCCGCAGTGGGTGCGCCAACGCCCGAAGACGCGCAGGATCGCTGATGCGCGCCCGGCCGGCGTGGTCGGTCTGTGGTTCGGTCACGCAGCAAGGCTAGATTCTAAAGACTCCTTTCGCAAGACTTCTTTAGGATAGGACGGAACAACGCCCCTCGACCGAGAGAGTCGAGGGGCGTTGGGTCGGGTGGCAGGCTACGCGCGGCTGCGGCGGCGGGCGACCAGCACCGCGCCGAGGCCGAGCAGCGTCAGCATCATGGCGACCCACGGAGTCGGGCTGACGTCGGAGCCGGACGCGGCGAGCGTCTTCGGCAGCACCGGGATCGGAGTGGGCGTCGGCGTCACGGGCGCGGCGACGACGTTCACGATCGCGGTGACCTCGAAGCTGCCCCCCTCACCCTGCTCGATCAACGCCGTGATGGTATGCGGCCCGAGCGTGGTGAAGGCGATGACGCCGGTGTCCGGATCGATGACATCGGTCGGGTCGCTGCTGCTCAGGGTGATCCAGCACCAGTTGCAGTCCAGTCCGTCGATCATGTTACGGGCGAAGCTGTTGCCGAACTCATCGACGGCACTGAGGTAGGCCGACGATGTCCCCCCGGTGACGACGGTGTCCGGCGTCATCTTCAGCTCGGCGTCAGAGATGTAACCCGAGTGCGTGACGGGAACCTCGACGCTGCTCACGACTGCCGGGAAGCCCTTGAGCGTCGCCGTCACGACACGATCCCCGACGAGGTGCGCCGCCAGGTAGACCTCGAACCCGAAGTAGCTGATGCGATCCTTCGGATGGCTGCTGGTGAAGGTGACGAGATCGGTGATGTCGGCGCCGCCGCCGGGGCTCGTGTCTGTGACGACGAGGTCGATGTAGTCGCCGGCCGGTGCGGCATCCGGGCTGCCCTCGTAGGTGACCGCGATGCTGGTGATTCCGACGGGTGCCCACTGCGCGAACGCCCATTGGTACCCCGGAGTCAGGACGGTGGCCTCCGTGAAGGCCGACCCGCTCGCATCGCTCATCGTGTTCCAGGACGCGATCGTCGCATGGGTGCGCACGAAGTCGGGCAACGCGATGCCGGCGGCGGCCATCGTGGGTGCGTAGATCGTGACATCCACCCAGCTGGAGTCCGCCAGGTTGTCGACGAACCGGACGGTGGAGTTGTTTCCGCTCACCTCGACAGTCGGGCTGATCGCCGTCGTGATGGTGCCTCCGTTTGCGATCGAGTACATCCCGGCGAGAGTGCGCGGAGTCGCATCCGACACGATCCTGCCTGTCGCTCCGACCGTCACCTCGGCGTAGTTCTGCATGGTCATGTCCTCCGCCAGGACCAGCGTCCCGTGGATGTTCATGGTCCCGCTGCGATTGAACTGGCTGGCGATGATGGTGAGTGTCTTGCCCTCGTTCACCGTGATGTCGCTGGCGAAGAGCACATGGTCATCAAGATCGAGAGTGACATCCCTGTCGATCACCAGTGGTTCGGTGGACGCCCAGATATCGGCACTGAGCGTGACCGTCGCATCCGTACCGGGAGAGAGAGCCGCCTGCAGGTCACCGATCGTGCCTACGGATGCGGCGTGCGCCGCCATCGGCACCGCCCCGAAGGTGAAGACGGCGGTGGCGGCGATCAGCACGCCGACCAGGACATTGCGCGACGTTGCGCGGAGGGACTTCACGTACGAGGACAACGCAGACCACTTTCGGAAGCCGAGCTAGGGACAGGGACCAGCGTCAGCCCGACTGAATCGAACTCACGTCTCATTTCAAACTAGCATGAACATTCACGCCGGACTGTTGTCTGATCCGACCAGGTCCACGCAGTCCCGTCATCGCGATCTCCAACCAGCGTCATCCCCGCCGACAGAGTTCCGAAGCATCCCGAACCGTCTTCCACCGGAGCTACGCGAGACTGCACCAGGACGTCGAGACTGCGGGTATTGCCCACGGTTTCGACGCACCGGTGCAGTCTCACGGCCCGACCGCGGCTCGCTGCGGGAGTCGCCCCACGGTGCGCAGACGATATCGGCCACCCGCCGGTGAGAAACGAGATCCCGTCCGGGAAACAGTGCGACGCACCGTTTCCGAGCCGGAATGCTGTTTCTCGGCCTCGACCGCGACCTCGACCACGCGCCACACACGCAGAAAGACCCCCGCACAACGCGGGGGTCTTTCGTGGTTTTGGTGGACCTGAGGGGATTTGAACCCCTGACCCCCTCGATGCGAACGAGGTGCGCTACCAGCTGCGCCACAGGCCCAAGAACCTCCGTTAGATTATCACGCCGCGCGGAGGGGTCGCGAACGCTTCCCGCACACGCCGCGGCGGGAGAGGATGGAGGAATGCGTCATCCGCTCTCCCCCGTCACCCTGCTCCGCAACGTCCGGCCCTGGGGCGGTGATGCGTCCGACATCCACGTCTCCGACGGACTGATCACCGCGATCACTCCCACCGACGCGACTGCAGCATCCGCGCCGGGCGAGGTCGACGGGCGCGGGCTGCTGGCGATCCCGGGGCTCGTGAACACCCATGCCCACATCGACGGATCATGGTGGGGCCTGCCCTGGCAGCCGTACGGCGGCGCAGGCGGCACCGAAGGCCGCATCGCATACGAACGCGAACGGCGCGGCGATCTCGGCCTCCCGAGCGCCGAGCGCACGCGTGCGGTCTTGGCGGAGTTCGTCCGCCACGGTACGACCGCGATACGCACGCACGTCGACGTCGATCCGGGCGTCGGGCTCTCCGCCATCGAGGCGGTGCGCGAGGCCATCGCCGAGTACGACGGGGCGATCACGGCCGAGATCGTCGCGTTCCCGCAGGACGGCGTGCTGCGGCGCCCCGGAGTCATCGAAATGCTGACGGATGCCGCGCGCGCCGGCGTCGAGCACATCGGCGGCATCGACCCCGCCAGCATCGACCGCGACCCGGTCGGTCAGCTCGACGCGATCTTCGCGATCGCCGCCGAGTACGGCACCGGCATCGACATCCACCTGCATGATGCGGCCGACCTCGGTGCGTTCCAGTTCGACCTCATCCTCGACCGCACCGAGCGCCTCGGACTCACCGGGCGCGTCAACATCGCGCACGGCTTCGCCCTCGCGCAGGTCGATGCCGCACGTCGCCGCGACCTCCTGCAGCGGATGGCGGCGCTCCAGGTCACCCTGACGACCGTGGCGCCGCTGCGCCTCCCCCAGCTCCCCTTGGAGGAGCTGGATGCTGCAGGAGTCGGCTTCGGCTTCGGTACGGACGGCATCCGCGACCTGTGGAGCCCCTACGGGACCGGCGACATGCTCGGGATCGCGTGGCAGTACGCCCGGTCTTCCAGCATCGTCCGCGACGAGCAGCTGCGCCGCGTCGTCGAGCTCGCCACCTCCTCGGCAGCGGGACTCGTCGGGCGCGACGTGCACGACCTGGTCGTCGGCGCGCGGGCGGACATCGTCCTCGTGGATGCGG